>NZ_CP152412.1:3825827-5182490 GCF_038957035.1 Bradyrhizobium sp. B097 | reverse complement strand
TTGAGCAGCGTGCTGAAAAATGCCGGGCCCCGAATGGATCTGCACGGCCGCATTCAGCAGCAAGTATTGAATTGCTGAATGCAGATCCTTGCGAACGACGAGACTAGCTTTCGGCGCGAGCAAAACAACGTCGGCTGGTGGCAGATCCTTTGCCAGGTTGCCCACACCCCTAGGTACCACAACCTTATTCAGATAGGGATACAGCGCGACATACGCATCCGCACGTGGGAAACTTGTAATCTCGATGCGGTCGTCGGCGAGAAGCGTCTGAACAATGGGTGATTCCCAAGAGTTCAGCGTTAGCATCGCGTCGATCTCCCCGCCCATGAGCTTTTCGCCCGCTATTTCTGGAGCCAGGTTCAGCAATTCGCTAACCCGCTCATCAATTCTGTTACGTTTGAGCAGTTCGAGCGATAGTGTTTGAGTGCCGCTGTCGACGGGACCAATTGATATCTTCCGGCCCCGCAGATCCATGAACCCGTCCGCTAGCAGCAACTCGCGCTTATGGAAAAGCCACAACGGTTGATAGGAGACTGTCCCAAGCGATTCGAGTTCGCGCGAAGCGCTTGCGCCAGCAGTGCCGCCCCGGATAAAACCCACATTAACCCCGGAACGTGGGTCCTGCAGCAAAGCTATGTTTTCCGGCGAGCCCGCAGTGGTCACCAGTCGCACATCCACGCCTGCCTTCGCGAGTTCTTCGCGATAGCGTTGACCGTACTGGTAATAGGCGCCTCCCTCGGGTCCAGTCGCCATAGCGATTGTGAACGGCGGCATGTTGCGCAACACTATAATGGCAGCCCATGCGATCACCGCGGCGATCACGAGGATGGCGACTGCAGGCAAATGCTTTCCTAGAATTTCCTTGGCAGCCATCCATCAAACCCTATTTTCATCGAGTTACTGGGCCTTGAGCGTGTGATTATAATCGCAACCCCTTTTCCTCTTTTTCGATGGAAGGCACGTTATTTAAGATCGATTGCGCGACTAACGATCTCGTGTTGATGCGCCCTTCAAAGCCGCGAGCGTGCCGACGGACACTGGGCGCGAGTAGGCTGCGACATTGTCTGCGAGGGTAGCCGGAAGCCAAGGTGTTCGCATGCCTCAGTTAGGTTGGGCACTCCGATCCTGGACGGTAACGGGCTTAATCGGTGGAGGAACACCTTGATATGTCCATCAACTTCACAATGACCGTTATGGGTCAAAAGCCGCCGATTGCGACCGAACATTGGGACTTCCGGTTCACTCCGGAGAACCGACGTTCTCGATGGTCGTCCAGACCGTCAGCTATGGGCCCACACAGCCTGGGCCAGAAGCGGCCGTCCACAATCCACAATCAGACCTTTCCCGCTATTCAGCGAACCGGCGTAACTACGGCCGCGTCGCTGCCCGGTCAGGGTCGCCCCGATGCCCCTTGCAAAGGCCATCTCACCCCTACCTGCGGAACTAGATGCCCTGGGAGAAACGGCCGGTCCTTGAGGTCGGCCGCCTCTCCTGTTGTTCGCAAATCGCGACTTGAGGCGTCCGACTAGTCGCTGGCGCCGGCGTTCCTCAATTCCCTCACTCGCTGCATGACCTGTTCCAGGTTGTAGCTGGCAGGGTCCTGCAGCGGCGGGAATTTGATGAAAGTCTCGAGGTGCCTCAACCACAACTGCTGTCCGATAGGCAGCATGTTCCAGTCATAGACATAGGCGGTCGACGGAGACGCGATCGCTCCGCCCATGCCGAACAGCGTCTTCTGCTGGTCGCCAACGGAGGTCTCGAAGGGATCGCGCTTGATGTTGACGATCTGGGTCCAGGAATAGGGCCGCACGCCGTTAATGAAGCCCGCAGGAGAGTCGGACACCATCGCGAAGTACATCTTCCAGTTCTTGTAGCGGACCGCAGACGGCTCCTTGCCGGAGTAATACAAGAAGTGGTCGCGGGGCGACTTGTCGGATTTGCCGCTCAGATAATCGATCTGATTGACACCATCGAGGGTGGTCTTGACCATATTGGGATAGCCGGCCTCGACCTGTTGCTTCAGTGCGTCGCCCTTGGCCCCGCCGGCGATCTCGACGAGAGTCGGCAGCCAGTCGAGGGCGGAAAACATTTCATTCTTGATCGTGCCGGGCTTGATGACGCCAGGCCAGCGGATCACCATCGGAGCGCGCATGCCGCCCTCCCAGGTGCTCAGCTTGCCGCCCTTGAACGGCGTGGTGCCGCCGTCCGGGAAGGTGATGGTCTCGGCGCCGTTGTCGGTGGTGAATACGACGATCGTGTTGTTGAGCTGGCCCATGTCTTCGAGCTTCTTCAGCACGACGCCGATGTTGTCATCCATCTGCTTCATGCCGGCTTCGTTGACGCCCCAGTCCTTGCCTCCGGGCTCGCCAACCATAGCCAGGTACTTGTCCGGCAGCACGGTCGTGATATGCATGCGCGCCGGGTTGTACCAGACGAAGAAAGGCTTGTTGGTCTTCTTCGGGTCATTGCGATCGAGGTAGTCAACGACCTTCGCCGAGATTTCCTCGTCCACGGTCTTCGATCGCTCGAGGGTCAGCGGGCCCTCATCCTTGCACATCATATTTTTCGCGGTGCCGTCCGAGGACTTGCACGCCAGCATTGGCCGCGGCGGCGTCAGGCAGACCGTGGTCTTCGGATCCACAGCGCCGGGGACCTCGGCCACGCCCGGGATCGGCGTGTTCTGGCATGGCGGGGCAAGGGTCTGCTGGGCCGGGGTTTTGTTGATGTCCGGGAAGCTCACCCCTTGCATGGCGTCGAGGTGATAGAGATAGCCCCAGTACTCCTGGAAGCCTTGCGCGGTCGGCAGCGATTCGGTGTGGTCGCCGAGATGGTTCTTGCCAAATTCGCCGGTTGTGTAGCCGAGATCGAGCAGGAACTTGGCAAGCGTCGGCGTCCCCGTCCGCAGGTAGGATGGGCTGCCGGGAATTTCTGGCAAGACCATGCCGACGCGAACCGGCTGCATGCCGGTCAGGAAAGCTGTACGCCCCGCCGTGCAGCTCTGTTCGGCGTAATAGTTCGTGAACATCGCGCCTTCATTGCCGATGCGATCGATGTTCGGCGTCTCTCCGACCATCAATCCGCGGTGGTAGATGCTTGGTTGCATCCAGCCGATGTCGTCACCCATGATGAAGAGGATGTTGGGCTTCTGCTGCTGAGCCGCAGCGGGCATGCTTGTCAGCCCGGTCAACGACAACGTCACAAGCGTCGTTGCTCCGAGGAATGTCGCGGCCCGCCTGTGCCAACCCGAGGTAATCCTCGGCGGCATGCTTGGTGCAGCGCGCGGCTTGTTCTTGAGAATACAATCAAACATGGTCACTCTCCGGGTTGTGGTGCATTGGAGGCTTCTCGCCTGACGCACCGAAAGCCAATGTGACTCGTCGAGGTGTCGATCGGCTGCGCGTGCCGCGCAGCTGGCCGATAGCGGCGGCAGTAGTTCGGCGCGCACAAATGCGAGCCGCCTTTGATGACCTTCTGTGGAATCTTCACGTTGGTCGTTCGGGGATCGTAGCTGTCGGCCTCGCGCCCGCCGCGCGGGTTCTTCGGGATGCAGCAGGCCTTGGCCGCTTCCGCCTGATGCTTTGGCGAATACCAGTCGGCCGTCCATTCCCAGACGTTGCCGATCATGTCGTAAAGTCCGTGGCCATTCGGTGGGAATGCGGTGACTGGCGAGGTACGTTCGAAGCCGTCGGCATTGGTGTTCTGGTGCGGAAAATCACCCTGCCAGGTGTTGGCCATGTGACGGTCGTGCGGCATAAACTCATCGCCCCACGCATATTCGGCGCCGTCGAGCCCGCCGCGCGCCGCAAACTCCCATTCCGCTTCGGTCGGCAATTCTTTGCCAGCCCATTGCGCGTAGGCAAGCGCGTCGTTGAAGGCCACATGCACGACGGGATGATGGTCGAGCGCATGGATGTTGCTATTGGGTCCGTAGGGACGCCGCCAGTGTGCACCCTTGGCGAAGCTCCACCACTGGCTGAAGTCGCGCAGGCTGACGGCGTGCTTGGGCGGAGAAAACACTAGCGAGCCCGCATAGATCATATGCGGGAGCATTCCCGGATAATCCTTGGGGTCAGGTGTGATCTCGGCGACGGTGACGTACCCGGTGGCTTTTGTGAACTCCTTGAATTGCCGGTTTGTCACCGGGTGGTGGTCCATCCAGAAGCCGTCCGCCGTAACGCGATGCGCAGGTGCTTCTTCCGGATAATGCTTGTCCGACCCCATGCGAAATGTGCCGCCGGGTATCCAGATCATTTTATCGATATCGGAAGCACCATCACAAATGGCGATATGGTGCGTTAGCTCAGGCTTCGCTTTCAATGCGTTACCCCCCAGCCGATGCATGCCACCTGGCGGAATCCTCGGTCGATGTCGGACGATGGTCCAATATCGGCATCTGTGCGGTAGCTTTTGTGTTTGCGGACGGCGAAGCGCGGTCTAGACTTTCCTAAAGCGCAACCGGAAGTATGACCGTTCGGTAGAGACGACGTTGATCTAAATCAATGCAACAAAGCGGACATGACCCTGCGTCAGTCCCCACGTCCACCTTTAGGAGTACCACCTAGAAGTAAAGCGGACACGGCGATGTCGATGAGGTCGCCCTGTAGCACTTAGCGGCCATGAGACGGGCTAGACCGGAAGTTGCGGCGGTCTGCTCAGGATCAAAAGCGCCTATCCGAGCCTCAACTGGCCACTTCCGGTTTCACCCTGATAAGCTGACAATTTAACAACCAGCTGGACTTCGCATTCGGGCCAACAACGGACAATAGACACCAGTCTCCAAGTTAACCGCGGCCACCATGGAACTGCGTGACGTTAGGCGCGGGCGGATTGGGATATTTCTTGACCGTTTCCAAATATTCATCGACCTGCTTGAGCGCCGGCTCTGACACCCAGCTAAACATGCCTCCCACGATGAGGTCCTCGTGCGGGTCCATCTCGATGTTGTAGACCTTCGGGTAGCCCGCCATCCGAGCGCTGGCCGAGAAAATGCCGGGCTGCCGCTGAGGTCCGTCGCCAGTAGGATGAACGTCGGTAAAGTAGATGCGCCATTGCTTCCATCGGGCGGCGACCAGATCGGCACCAATGAAGCTCAGGAGATTTTCGCGATGTCCCGCGGCGCTGTTGCCTAGCAGCACGTCGGTCTGGTCTACGCCATCGATAGGACGATCAGTTGGCATCGTGCCACCGACAATGTGGGCGAAGGTCGGCATGAAATCCATGATTGAGAACATCGCATAGGAGGTTGTGTTTGGCTGGATCTTTCCGGGCCAGCGGATGAGGGCCACCGTCCGGATTGCGCCCTCCGTCGCTTCTCCCAACTCGCCACGGAAGGGACCGGCATTGCCCATATCGGGCGTCCCATCATTTCCGAACTCCCGCGTGGTTTGACCATAGGGTCCATTGTCGGACGCAAAGACCACAAGGGTGCTGTCGTCTATTCCAAGTTCTTTCAGTGTGTCGAGGATTTGGCCGACGTGATAGTCGCCCTCCATGATCTTGTCGCCGTAATTGCCGATCCGCGATTTGCCCTTGAACTGCTCAGAAGGCAGGTTCGGCACATGTCCCATCGAAAATGGCAGGTATAGAAGGAAGGGCTTCGCGGCGGCCTTCTGCCGCCGTATGAAGTCGATGGACTTATCGATCAGTTCATAATCGATGTTTGCGCGCACTTCTGGTGTGAACGGCTTCACCGTCTGCAACGCTCTCCCGGCAGTCGCCTCAACGATTTGCGGCCCACGCGCTAGAAGCTCGGCCGGAGTGGCCGCGACTGAATGCGTTAGTTCCGTCGTGCTGACGTAGGTTGCCGCGTCCCAAGAGATATTTGGAGGGATGCCATAGTACTCGTCGAAGCCGTGTGCGGTCGGCAAGCTCTGCGGTTCGCCGCCGAGATGCCACTTGCCGAAGATCGCCGTGGCATAGCCTGCGCCCTTAAACAGCTCGCCCATGGTGAAGGCGCGGGCGGGAAGCGTATTAGGGGAACCCTCGATAGCTATAAGTGATAAGCCGTTGCGGATCGAGTATTGGCCCGTCAAGAGAGCCGCGCGGGAGGGCGTACAGGCCGGTTCGACCAGAAACTGGGTAAGCCGCAATCCCTCGCGCGCCAATTGGTCGAGACGCGGTGTTGGTGCGCCACGCAACTCTCCGCCGCCATAGCACCCCAAATCGCCATAACCGACATTATCGGCGAGAATGAAAACAACGTTTGGCTTTTGGGGTTGTTGTGCGGATGTCGGAGCAGTCCCCATCGCAACCGTTGCGGTGGAAACCACCGCCATCGCTGTGCCCGCGAGCAGCATGTCGCGCCGGTTGAGACGTGATGGATGGTCCTCAGAGTTCTGCTCGCTCGAATGTGGCATCGCATCCTCCGCGCGGCGATTTTCTTCCGCGCTCCGAGAGTACAGCCATCAGGCGGAATGCGCAAAGGCAACAGGGTTCGCTCTGAACCCTCTATGATGCCGTGCAAAATGTCTGCAATGGGTCAAACTCGACAAAACTCAAGGTGAGCATAATGCGTGTCCGCTTCCGGGCACATCGCGACCGCTCCCGTCGGCACGGGTTCAATGAGCCTGACTGCCGAGCCATGATTCGAATCTTTGACCGAAGCGGGCCGAATCATGCGCTACGAACTCGACGACGAGGGATGCACTGCCATCAGGCCGATGCTGCCAAACAAGCCGCCCGGCGCACCACGGATGAATGATCGTCGCGTCCTCCGGGCAGTATCAGTCCGGGACGCCGGCGGCCTTGAGGGTTTCACGATAAGTCACGGACATCGATTCCACCGGGAACGGAATCCGTGACAGGAATCCGGAGATCGTGAACTCCGGATCGACCTTGAGCAGTTCGCGCGCGATCTGGGTCGCGCGCTCGGTCTCGCCGGTCTTGACCAGCGCCACGATCAAGACCCGCAGCGCCACCGCGAAGCGGCGGTTCTGCGCTAGCGCCTTGTCGGCCCACATCACCGCTTCGGCAAAGTTCTGGTCGAGCACCGCGCAGATCGCCAGCGCTGCGGAGGCGAACCAGCCGCGCGGGTCGCGCGGGTTCAGCCGTTGTGCGCGCTCGATCATGGCGCGGCCGGCCTGCTGGTTGCCGCGCATCGCCTCGATCCAGCCGCACAGGACGAGCGCCATCGCCGAATTCGGGTTGATCGCAAGCGACCGTTCGAACAATTCGCGCGCGGGTTCGATCTCGTCGGCCATGTTCCAGATCGCGAACGCCGCCATCCAGAGGACCTGCGGGTCACCCGGCGCGAGCTCGACTGCGCGCCAGGCCTGCGTGACCGCGCGTTCCCGGTAGGCGTCGTTCGGCTTCAGCCAACCCTGGACGTGACGCATGGCGTGGCAATAGGCCGACGCCGCCAGCGCCGGCGCGTAAGCCGGGGCGAGAGCCAGCGCCTGGTCGAGGCAATCGAGCGCGGCAACCATGCCCTCGGGCGTGAACTCGTAGCGCAGGCTGTAGGCGCGCAGCAGCAGGTCGTAGGCGTCGAGCCTGTCCGGTGGCGCCGTCCGCACCCGCTCGGCTTCCGCAACGAGCAAGGTCGGCTCGATCGCGCCGACCACGTTCTCGGTGATGCGGTCCTGCAGGTCGAACACGTCGGTCGCCGCGCCGTCGAAGCGGTCGGCCCACAGATGCGCGCCGGAGACGGCGTCGATCAACTGTCCGGTGATGCGCAGGCGGTCGCCGCCGCGGCGGACGCTGCCTTCGAGCACATAGCCGACACCGAGATCGCGCCCGACCTGGCGGATATCGACCGCCTTGCCCTTGTAGGTGAAGGCGGAGTTGCGCGCGATCACGGTGAGGCGGCTGCAACGCGCAAGCGCGGTGGTGATGTCCTCGGCGATGCCGTCGGCGAAATAATCCTGCTCGGGATCGCCGCTCATATTGGTGAAGGGCAAGACCGCGATCGACGGACCTTCGCTCGGCCGCGGCGGGGCGGCCTTGTCCACAATCGAATGATCGGGCGCGCTGTGCTCGCTGACATCGCCGACAAAGCGCAGGCCTTTGCGGGGCAGGGTGCGGATCAGCCGCTGCTCCTCGCCATTGTCGCCGATCGCGGTCCGCGCCGCATTGACCCGGCTGCTCAGCGTCGCTTCCGAGACGATCCGGCCGTGCCAGACCGCCGCCAGCACCTCGTCGCGGCTGACGACGCGGTCGCGGGCGCGGATCAGGAACTCAAGCAGATCGAAGACCTGCGGCTCGACGGCCACCAGGGCATCGCCGCGGCGCAGCTCCCGGCGCTCGGAGTCGAGGGTCAAGTCGTTGAAATGGTAGGTCAAATCGAAGAGTCCGGCGGCCGGCGGCTGAATCCAGGGCGGAACCTAGCACAGGCGGCGTGGGGCCAAAATCACGACGGTCTGAAGGACATATCCACGTCCTCTGAAAGCGGGCGGGGTCGGTCTCTGCAATAGTCGATGCCGACACCAGACTTAAGGAGATCGCCATGTCGCAATCCATCAATCAGCAACGCCGCCGCTTCCTTGGCATCGCCGGCGGGATCCTTGCCGTTTCCAGGCTCGGCTTCATCGGATCGGCCGAGGCCCAGTCCAAGCCGGCGCTATCAGCGGTCAAGGCCGGGAGCCACACCACGATCGGTCCGGTCAAGCAGATCAATGCCGGCGTGCTCGATACCGGCTATGTCGAAATGGGCCCGGCGTCGGGTCCCGCAGTCATCCTGCTGCACGGCTGGCCGTACGATATCCACAGCTATGCCGACGTCGTGCCGACGCTGGCCGAGGCCGGCTATCGCGTGATCGTGCCGCATCTGCGCGGCTACGGCACGACGCGTTTCCTCTCCAGCGATACGATGCGCAGCGGCCAGCCGGTCGCGGTCGCGGCCGACATCATCGCCTTGATGGACGCCTTGAAGATCGAGAAGGCTGTGCTCGGCGGCTATGATTGGGGCGCGCGCACCGCCAACATCATGGCGGTGCTCTGGCCCGAGCGCTGCAAGGCCATGGTGTCGGTCAGCGGCTATCTGATCGGCAGCCAGGCGGCCGGCAAGATGCCGCTGCCGCCGAAGGCCGAGCTGCAATGGTGGTACCAGTTCTATTTCGCCACCGAGCGCGGCCGCGAGGGCTATGCCAAGAACCGGCACGATTTTAACAAGCTGATCTGGCAGCTCGCCTCGCCGCAGTGGAAGTTCGACGACGCCACCTATGACCGCAGCGCTGTTGCGTTCGAGAATCCCGACCATGTCGATATCGTGATCCACAACTATCGCTGGCGGCTCGGTCTCGCCGAAGGCGAGGCGAAGTACGACGCGTTCGAGAAGACGCTGGCCCAGGCGCCCGTGATCGCGATCCCGACCATCACGATGGAGGGCGATGCCAACGGCGCGCCGCATCCGGAGCCCGCGGCCTATGCCAAGAAGTTCTCCGGGCATTACGAGCATCGGACCCTGACCGGCGGCATCGGTCATAATCTGCCGCAGGAAGCGCCGCAGGCCTTCACCCAGGCCATCATCGACGTCAGCAAGGTCTAGAGCGTTTTCGAGCGAAGTGGATACCGGTTCGCGTGAAGAAAACGCGTCAAACAAGAATCGAGAGCGCGGACAGGGATCATGAGACAGGGTGTGAAATGGGCAGCTGCCGCGATCGCGGCAGCCTGCATCAGTGCGTCATTGCCGTTTGCCGTCGGGCACGCCGATGACGCGGCGCCGGCATCGCCGATCTTCGGCGTGAAAATTCCGGACGGCTATCGCGACTGGAAGCTGATCGCGGTCGGCGAGGAGACCGGGCTCGACGAACTGCGCAGCGTGCTAGGCAACGCGACCGCCGTGAAGGCCTATCAGGACGGCGCCGCGCGTTTCCCCGACGGCACCGTGCTGGTGAAGCTCGCCTGGAAGCGCAAGCCGGTTGCGGGCCTCGATGGCGCCTTCATCACGGGGCAGGCGACCACCGTCCAGGTCATGGTCAAGGACTCCGCCAAATATGCCTCGACCGGCGGCTGGGGCTTTGGCCGCTTCATCGACGGCAAGCCGGTCGATGCCGCCCAGCACGAGACGTGTTTCGCCTGTCACGAGGCTCATGCCAGCGATCACGATTTCGTCTTCACGCACTATGCGCATTGAGTGCGATCTACCACCCTCATCGTCGTCCCGGCGAAAGCCAGGACCCATTACCCCAAATCTCAGTCATTGCGCGACGCTGGGGCCGCGATCCCATTCACAATCAACTGCGATGGTTATGGGTCCTGGCTTTCGCCAGGACGACGGCGGTGTTTCTGGCGAGCGCCATGCACCGATCACGGAGACGCCGCGGCGTACTGGGTCCCCCGGTCGAGCCGGGGGACGACACCGAGTATGAGCACTACGCCTTCTTCACATCCTCGCGGCGCGGTCTGATCTGGCGCTGCCGTTGCAGTGAGGCTAGTTTCTCCGTAGCAATCGCATGCGGGGAACGGCTTTGACCATCACCATCTACGGCATCAAGAACTGCGACACCATGAAGAAGGCGCGCGCCTGGCTCGACGATCACGGCGTCGGCTACGACTTCCACGACTACAAGACCGCCGGCATCGCCAAGGACAAGCTCAAGCAGTGGAGCGACGAGATCGGCTGGGAAACGCTGCTCAATCGCGCCGGCACCACCTTCAAGAAACTGCCCGATGCCGACAAGGAAGGGTTGAACGAGCGCAAGGCGCTGGCGCTGATGGCCGAGCAGCCGTCGATGATCAAGCGCCCGGTGCTCGATCTCGGGCCGAAGCGCGTCGTCGGCTTCAAGCCGGATATCTATGCCAAGGAAGTGCCGGCAAAGGCGCGCAAGAAGGGCTGACGCGTTCTGCGCGAACCCCAGTTTGGGGATGTGAATCACGGGAGTCCGGGCAACCAGGACACTTCGCGTTCGGCTCCCGTTCGGCGCTTACGGACAGAAGCGGACATCAACCTGCTGACAATCGCTGACCAGTCCGTCGAAAATGACCCAGCCGAGTCATTCGATGCATCCACATCGCTATGGCCTCCGACAGAAGCCCGGTCCGTGTAGCTCGACATTTAAGGAGATCGACCGTGGTAACCAGACGATGCAAGCGCGACGTGTGCTGGTTTACAGCCGCTGCAATGGTTGTTATCGGAGCGGTTTGTTCGCCTGCATTTGCAGACAAGACCGTCTATTACACTGACAGTTGCGTGGAACGAGAGAGCGGGGATATCGGCGGCTATATTGTCATCGTCTCGGACGGTAAGCCTTTCCCGGTGATCAGGCTGAGTTGGTCTGAAGGCGCACTGAAGCAGCCCGTCGCCGCTAAAGTCACTAACTACGATCGAGGGTCCGGCCAATTATCATTTTCAGTTTCGATTGAATGGGATCAAGGTATAACGCGCGATATTCAGTTCGACGGCAAAGTTACAATTGATCGGATGACGGGCACGCTTGCGGTGCCATGGGAAACTGCCCGGAAAGCCATAGAACTCAAAGTCCGGTCGCGCAAAGCAGCATTCGAACCCACAACGACATGCCGATCAGGTTGAGAAAAGAGGGATCGCGGCCAATGGTTGCTTATGGACCCGTTGCAGACTTTGGGGGCTGGGTCGTATAAGCGGGTGCAACCAACGTGAAAAGCAGCCACAGGTGGAACATATGACTGCATCCGGGATGCTGGCCGATCAGTTCTGGGAGATTATGGAGCGCGCTGCGCGATTCGACGATAATCCGGCCGCTCACCTAGATGCCCTGCGCTCGGAGTTGCGCGGGCTAACTGCCGATCAAATCAAATCCTTCGAGGTGGCGTTTCGGCGCTATCTCAATAAAGCATACACTTGGGATCTGTGGGGAGCAGCATACGTGATCCATGGCGGCTGCTCTGATGATGGCTTCGAATACTTCCGGCGCTGGCTCGTGTCGAAGGGACGGGATGTGTATGAGCCTGCGCTGGCCGACTCCGACAGCTTGGCGCAATTGCAACTCCGACCGGGTCCTGATGGCACGTGGGAGTTCGAGGAGATCTACTACGTCGCGAACCGAATCTTTGCGGAGAAAGGTGGCAAAGGCGACGTGCGCGACTATTCCGAGCCCGAAGCCGGATTGGGCGGATCCGGGCCTTCCGGTGAGCTCTTCCGGGAAGATCAGGAACATCTGGCCCGCCGCTATCCGAATCTCTGGCGGCGGTTTGGAGCCGAACCGCTGGGCTGATTTTATTCAGTAGCTTATCCCAGACCTTCGGCTTGTAGCCCATCCCGACATTTGCTGCGATCGCACAAAGGCGGTCGGTGTCGGGGCGAACCGGACATCGGCGAAGGTTTATGAGTATGAGTGCTGGACCTAGATCAGCTCGACCGAATCCTGGCTCGCCGGACGGTCCGCGGGCACGAACCTGCGGTCGATCACCGCCCGCACCGTGACGACAGGCACGGCCTTCGCCTTTACGCCCATCAGATTGTGCAGCCGAAATCCGCCCTCGATGCTGATCGCCTTGTACGAGCCGATGATGTGTTCGACGGTATCGCCGCGTCCGAACGGCAGCAGCAGCCGTTCATAGGACACGTCCTTGCCGTCGGCGTCGGTGACCTCCGCAACCGTGTAGGTCGGACGCTTGCGCGCCAGGCAGGCGCGATAGGACAGGATCACGCCGGCATAGCGTTCCGGGCCGATCGCGTCGTCGAGGTAGCGGTTGGTGCGCAGCCGCGGCTCGACATGCTCGTTGCCATAGGCGCTCGTCAGCCGCGCGCCTTCCTGCGTGATCAGGAAGCGGGCGGCGTCACCGCTGCCGACGACGTCAAAACCCATCATGTCGGCACGCTCGTCGGCGGTGCCGTCGGTGTGGAAATCGCACAGCAAGGGAAGGGCGTCCGGCATGCGCCGCGCGCGCAGCCAGGCGTTCAGCAGCACCCGCTGCGTGATCGATTTGACCACCGATGGATCGGCACTCCTGAATGGCATGGGCTAGCTGAACTCAAGCACATCCCCGGGCGGGATGCGGCCGGGGGCACGGTGGAACAGGTCGCGGTCGATGATCGCGCACAGCTTGAAGTTCGGCAGCGCGTCGTTGCCGCGCATCAGATTGCGGATCTCGAAACTGCCGCTCTCGCTGATCGTCTTCAGCGAGGCGACAAGATGCGTGACAGCGCCGCCATTCGCGAACGGCAGCAGCAGCCGTTCATAGGCCACGACGTGACCGTAGATGTCGTCGATATCGGTGATGGTGTAGGCGGGCAGCCGCCGCGCGATGCATGCGTGGTAGACCGGCATCACGACCGGCGCGAGCCGCGGTCCGAGATAGTCGTCGAGCAGGCGGCCCTTGCCGCTGTGACCGTAGGCGCTGGCCATCCGCGTGCCATCGCTCTCGATCGTCAGTTGTGGCGGCTCGGCTGCCGCGTCGACGGTGAAGAACACGATGTCCGGCAGATCTTCCTCGATCCGCTCCGGCTGGAATTCATCGATCCGCGGGATGGTTTGGCCACGGGCATAAAGTCGCAGCCACGTGTTCAGAAAATCACGTTGCCGGATCGACTTGATGACGGAGGAATTGGCGCTCTCGAAATGCAAGGCTCTGGCCGTCCAGAATACAATGGCGGGAGCTTCGGCGAGAGGCGGAAATATTCTATGAAAAGGAAAGACCGGAGCAAAACACCCTTAACGGCGGCTTTCCGAGGCGCAAAGCGCGCTCGAAGGCCATTCGACTAAGGATCAACCGGAACTGGTCGTGCGAATACTGCACTGCACAGCTTTCCACCTTGCGTAACCGCCGCAGATGACGGCATATTCCGGCCCGGAGGCGACAGGCCCCCGGACGGTTTCCAAGACGTACGGACAACCTGTCGAACACGAAAAAGGCTGGCCACGCGGGCGACGGGCTTCGCGGCGATGGCGTATGGGGGAATCTTTTTGGCCGATGAGTTCATTCTCGAAACCAGCGGATTGACCAAGGAATTCGCGGGTTTCTTTGCTGTTCGCGACGTTGCGCTGAAGGTGCGTCGCGGCAGTATCCATGCGTTGATCGGGCCGAACGGCGCCGGCAAGACGACCTGTTTCAATCTGCTGACCAAATTCCTGAAGCCGACGGGCGGGCAGATTCGCTACAAGGGCCAGGACATCACCGCGATGCCGCCGGCCGACGTGGCGCGGCTCGGGCTGGTCCGCTCGTTCCAGATCTCGGCGGTATTTCCGCACATGACGGCGCTGGAAAACGTCCGCGTGGCGCTGCAGCGCCAGCACGGTTCGTCATTCGATTTCTGGCGCTCGAAGACCGTGCTCGACCGCTTCAATCCGCGTGCCCATGAACTGCTGAACGACGTCGGCTTGAGCGAATTCGCCAACACGCCGGCGGTCGAGATGCCGTACGGCCGCAAGCGCGCACTCGAAATTGCAACGACGCTTGCGCTCGACCCCGAGATGATGCTGCTCGACGAACCGATGGCCGGCATGGGCCACGAGGACATCGACAAGATTGCGGCGCTGATCAAGCGGATCTCCGCCAAATACACCATCCTGATGGTCGAACATAACCTCTCGGTGGTGGCCAACCTCTCCGACATCATCACCGTGCTGACGCGCGGGCAGGTGCTGGCGGAGGGCAACTACGCCGACCTCTCCAAGGACGAGCGCGTGAAGGAAGCCTATCTGGGAGCGGGTCATGGCTGAGGCAAAACTGGCGGAGAGGCCCGTGGCTGCGGCCGGCGCCGAGGTGCTGACGGTCAGCGATCTGCAGGCCTGGTACGGCGAATCCCATATTCTTCACGGGATCAATTTCAACGTGAGGGCGGGCGAGGTGGTGACGCTGCTCGGCCGCAACGGCGCCGGCAAGACCACGACGCTGAAGTCGGTGATGGGCGTCATCGGCAAGCGCACGGGCTCGATCCGCTTCGACAACAAGGAAATCATCCGCGCCACCTCCGACAAGATCGCACGGCTCGGCATCGCGTTCTGCCCCGAGGAGCGCGGCATCTTCGCCAGCCTCGACGTGCGCGAGAATTTGCTGCTGCCGCCGGTGGTGCGCCCGGGCGGCCTGCCGCTCGACCAGATCTTCACGCTGTTTCCCAACCTGAAGGAGCGGCTCACCAGCCAGGGCACCAAGCTCTCGGGCGGCGAGCAGCAGATGCTGGCGATTGCGCGCATCCTGCGCACCGGCGCGCGCTTCCTGATGCTGGACGAGCCGACCGAAGGGTTGGCGCCGGTCATCATTCAGCAGATCGGGCACACCATTGCGCGCCTGAAGTCGGAGGGATTCACCATCCTGTTGGTCGAACAGAATTTCCGCTTCGCCTCGACCGTTGCCGACCGCTACTACATCGTCGAGCACGGCAAGGTGATCGACGGCTTCGCCAATTCGGAGCTGTCGGCCAACATGGACAAGCTGCATACCTACCTCGGCGTTTGAAATCGCCGGAGCCAGAAAATTTAAGAACTGAGGGAATACGCCATGAGGAATACGATTTCAGCGCTTCTGCTTGGCACCGCGATGGTGCTCTCCGTCGCAGGCGTCGCCTCCGCTGACGACAAGACAGTGAAGATCGGCGTGTTGTCGGATCAGTCCGGCCTCTATGCCGACCTTGCCGGCCCCGGCTCGACGCTGGCGGCACAGATGGCAATTGAGGATTCCGGCCTCAAGGCCAAGGGCTGGACCATCGACCTGATCTCCGGCGATCACCAGAACAAGCCCGATATCGGCACCACCATCGCCCGCCAGTGGTTCGACGTCGATAAGGTCGACACCATCGTCGACGTGCCGAATTCCGGCGTCGCGCTCGCTGTGAACAACATCGTGAAGGAGAAGAACGGCGTCTACATCAATTCGGGCGCCGCGACCTCGGACCTGACCAACGCGCAGTGCTCGCCGAACACGGTGCACTGGACCTACGACACCTACATGCTCGCCCACGCCACCGGCCAGGCGCTGGTGAAGGCGGGCGGGGACACTTGGTTCTTCCTGACCGCGGACTACGCCTTCGGTGCGGCGCTGGAGCGCGATACCGCGGCGGTCGTTACCGCCAATGGCGGCAAGGTGGTCGGCGGCGTCAAGCACCCGCTCAACACCGCCGACTTCTCCTCGTTCCTGCTGCAGGCGCAGGCCTCCAAGGCCAAGATCATCGGTCTCGCCAATGCCGGCGGCGACACCACCAACTCGATCAAGCAGGCGGCCGAGTTCGGCATCGTCAAGGGCGGCCAGAAGCTCGCCGCGCTGCTGCTGTTCCTCACCGACGTCAAGGCGATCGGGCTCGAGACCGCGCAGGGCCTCAACTTCACCGAGACGTTCTACTGGGACCTCAACGACAAGACCCGTGCGTTCTCGAAGCGCTTCTCGGAGAAGATGAAGAGCGGCGCTCCCCCGACCATGGTGCAGGCCGGCGTCTATGCGGGCCTCACACATTACTTCAAGGCGCTGGAAGCGCTCGGCGGCAATCCGCATGACGGCGCCAAGGTGGTCGCGAAGATGAAGACCATCCCGACCGACGATCCGCTGTTCGGCAAGGGCGAGATCGAGGCCAACGGCCGCGTCACCCACGACGCCTATCTGTTCGAAGTGAAGAAGCCCTCGGAGTCCAAGGGTCCGTGGGACTTCTACAAGCTGGTCGGCACCGTGCCGGGCAACCAGGCCTTCACGCCGCTCGACAAGAGCACCTGTGCGCTCCTGAAGAAGTGACGATCATGCCCGCCGGCCATGGGCGTGGCCGGCGGGCTTCATCTATCCAGCGAAAGCTCATTCGATGCAGGCTCTCTACGCACAGCTTCTGGTGGGACTGATCAACGGCTCGTTCTACGCGCTGCTCAGTCTGGGGCTCGCCGTCATCTTCGGCATGCTCAACATCATCAATTTCGCGCATGGCGCACTCTACATGATGGGCGCCTTCGTGGCGTATTTCCTGCTCAATCTGGGCGGCATCAACTACTGGTGGGCGCTGCTGATCGCCCCTGTCATCGTCGGCATCTTCGGCATGATCCTCGAGCGGACCATGCTGCAATGGCTCGCCGGGCTCGACCACCTCTACGGACTGCTGCTGACGTTCGGCATCGCGCTGATCGTGCAGGGCGTGTTCCAGAACTATTTCGGCTCCTCGGGCCTGCCTTACTCGATCCCGGATCAGCTCAAGGGCGGCGTCAATCTCGGCTTCATGTTCCTGCCGATCTATCGCGGCTGGGTCGTGATCTTCTCGCTGGTGGTGTGCCTTGCCACCTGGTTCCTGATCGAGAAGACACAGCTCGGCGCCTACTTGCGCGCGGCTACCGAGAACCCGACGCTGGTACGGGCCTTCGGCATCAACGTGCCGCGCATGATCACGCTGACCTACGGGCTCGGCGTCGGTCTCGCCGCGCTCGCCGGCGTGCTGTCGGCGCCGATCAACCAGGTCCGCCCGCTGATGGGCGCCGATCTCATCATCGTGGTGTTCGCGGTGGTCGTGATCGGCGGCATGGGCTCGATCATGGGCTCGATCATCACCGGCTTCGCGCTCGGCGTGATCGAGGGACTGACCAAGTATTTTTATCCCGAGGCCTCCAACACCGTGGTGTTTGTCCTGATGGTGGTGGTGTTGCTGGTGAAGCCAACGGGACTGACGGGACGGGCGGCCTGATATGTCAGCATTGACCGACGATACACTTCCGATGACGCCGCGCGCGATGCGCGACGAGATGATCGTATTCGCCGTGATGGCGGTGCTGCTGGCCGTGGTGCCGTTCACGGGAATCTATCCCTTCTTCGTGATGCAGGCGCTGTGCTTTGCGCTGCTCGCCTGCGCGTTCAACCTGTTGATCGGCTATGGCGGCCTGCTGTCGTTCGGCCACGCGATGTTCCTCGGCACCGCCGGCTACGTCTCGGCGCATGCGCTGAAGGTGTGGGGGCTGCCGCCGGAGCTCGGCATCGTGGCCGGCACCGCCGCGGCGGCCTTGCTCGGCCTCGTCACCGGCTTCATCTCGATCCGCCGCCAGGGCATCTACTTCTCGATGATCACGCTGGCGCTGTCGCAGCTGCTCTATTTCATCTATCTGCAGGCGCCGTTCACCCATGGTGAAGACGGCATCCAGGGCATCCCGCAGGGGCACCTGTTCGGGATCTTCGACCTGTCGAAGCCGACGGTGCTCTACTACGTCGTGCTAGTCGGCTTCCTTGCCGGCTTCCTCCTGATCTACCGCACCATCAACTCGCCGTTCGGCGAGGTGCTGAAGTCGATCCGCGAGAACGAGCCGCGCGCGATCTCGCTCGGCTACAAGACCGACCAGTACAAGATGCTGGCCTACATCCTGTCCGGCACGCTGGCGGGCTTCGCCGGCTCGCTGAAGGTGTTCGTGGCGCAGAACGCCTCGCTCACCGACGTGCACTGGTCGATGTCCGGCGAAATCGTGCTGATGACGCTGGTCGGCGGTCTCGGCACCATCTTCGGCCCGGTGGTCGGCGCATTCGTGATCATCGCCATGCAGCAATATCTCGCCGGTTTCGGCCAGTGGGTGACGGTGATCCAGGGCGTGATCTTCGTGGCCTGCGTGCTGCTGTTTCGGCGCGGCCTGGTCGGCGAGCTGGCCCACCTGCTGCGGCGGTCGCTGTAGGGCAGGGCGCCGATTTGCTGCCGACTTAGCGGTGGACGACCGCCCGTTCGGGCGGTCGATCCGGGTATTTTCCACGCCAGATGCTCTATGACAGTTCTGTGACAGTCGCTAAAAGGGCTGTCCCGGAACGATGGAATTGAGACATGCTGCGCTGGTTTCGCGCCTTTCTGCCCAAGGAAGAGCGATTTTTCGACTTGTTCGCCCGCCACGCCCAGACCTCCGTGCAGTGCTCGTTGGCGCTGCAGGACATGCTGAAGGGCGGCGAGGAGACCCCGGTCTTCTGCCAGCGTGTCAATCAGTTCGAGAACGACGCCGATAGCGTCACCCGCGAGGTCCTGACCGCGGTTCGTCGCACCTTCATCACCCCGTTCGACCGCGGCGACATCAAGAACCTGATCACGTCGATGGACGACGCGGTCGACCAGATGCAGGCGACCGCGAAGGCGGTCATGCTGTTCGAGGTGCGCGAGTTCGAGCCGCCGATGCGCGAGATCGGCACCCTGATCGTCGAATGCGCCAATCTGGTCGTCCGCGCGCTGCCTCTGTTGCAGGCGATCGGACAGAACGTCTCGATGCTGACCCAGATCACCGAGGAGCTGACTAAGCTCGAGGGGCGGGTCGACGATCTCCATGATATCGGGCTCAAGGAATTGTTCCTGAAGCACCGCGACGCCAACACGATGGACTTCATCGTCGGCGCGGAGATCTACGATCATCTCGAGAAAGTGGCCGACCGCTTCGACGACGTCGCCAACGAGATCAACTCGATCGTGATTGAACAGGTTTGAGCATGATCCGGAAAAGTGTGCAGCGGTTTTCCCTGCGACAAACGCGAAGCGTTTGCGCGGAGATCATGCTCAAGAAAACACGATAAGTCGGGGACATCACGTGGACGCCACGCTGGGTCTTCCGGTCCTGACCATCCTGATCGCGGTCGCGTTGCTGTTCGACTTCCTGAACGGCCTGCACGATGCCGCGAACTCGATCGCGACCATCGTCTCGACCCGCGTGCTGCGGCCGCAATATGCGGTGTTCTGGGCGGCGTTCTTCAACTTCGTCGCCTTCGCGGTGTTCGGCCTGCACGTCGCCAACACCATCGGCACCGGGATCATCGACCCGTCGGTGGTGGACGCCACCGTGATCTTCGCCGCGCTGGTCGGCGCGATCGTCTGGAACGTGATCACCTGGGCGCTCGGCATTCCATCGTCGAGCTCGCATGCGCTGATCGGCGGCCTGGTCGGCGCCGGCATGGCGAAGGCGGGCATCTCGGCGGCGGTGTGGAGCGGGCTCACCAAGACCTTGCTCGCGATCGTGCTGTCGCCGCTGGTCGGCTTCCTGCTGGCGCTGGTGCTGGTTGCGATCGTGTCCTGGCTCTCGGTGCGCTCGACGCCGTTCGCGGTCGATCGCGCCTTCCGGATCCTGCAATTCGCCTCGGCGTCGCTCTATTCGCTCGGCCATGGCGGCAACGACGCGCAGAAAACCATGGGCATCATCGCGGTGCTGCTCTACTCGCAGGGCCATCTCGGCGACAAGTTCGAAATTCCGTTCTGGGTGGTGCTGGCCTGCCAAAGCGCAATGGCGCTGGGCACCCTGATGGGCGGCTGGCGGATCGTGCGCACCATGGGGTTGCGGATCACCAAGCTGACGCCGATGCAGGGATTCTGCGCCGAGACCGGCGGCGCCGCGACGCTGTTCATCGCGACCTATCTCGGGGTCCCCGTATCGACCACCCACACCATCACCGGCGCCATCGTCGGCGTCGGCGCCGCGCGGCGGCTGTCCGCCGTGCGCTGGAACGTAGCGAGCTCGATCGTCTACGCCTGGGTGATCACGATCCCGGCCTCGGCCGCGGTCGCAGCCGCGACCTATTGGGTCGTGCAGGTTCTGAAGTAGCGTTTTCGAGCGAAGTGGAAGCCGGTTCGCGTCAAGAAAACGCGTCCAAAATAAGTGATCCGCCGACGAGCTATCGCGGTCGCCGACGCGCACATGCAGGAGCAATATTAGCCCAACTCGCTGACCACGGCGGAAATGAAGCTCTTGAGCTTTGGCGTCTGCCGGCGGTCGGGATGGTAGATCAAGTGAATGGGACGTGACGGCGTCTCGTAGTCAGGCAACACTTTGGTGAGACGTCCGGAGCGCAAGCCTTCGCGCGCCAGATCCTCGGCGATGAATGCGATGCCGAACCCGTTCAAGGCGGCGACGAGGAGCGCCTTGGCGTCATTCACCAGCAAGCGATGCTTGACCTCGACCGTGTAGGTTTCCTCGTCGCGCACGAAGCGCCAGGTATTGGCAATCGGCCCGGAAGTCGACGCATACGCCAGGCACTCGTGTGCCTCGAGATCGAACGGCGTTGCAGGAACACCTCTTTCGCGCAGGTAGTCGGGTGATGCACAGGCGACGAGCCGAAAAGGCGCAAGCTCGCGAGCCATGAAGCTGGAGTCCGCGAGCGGGCCGATACGGAACACCGCCTCGAACTCCTCCTCGACCAAGTCAACGAAGCGATCGCTGAGCACAAGATCGACCTCCACCCCGGGGTACTGCCTCAAGTAGCGTGCGATGACCGGCGTCAGGCTTTGTGCGCCAAACGACAACGGCGCATTGACCCGCAGGCGCCCGCGGGGAGCTCCCTTTGCCTCGTCGGCGAGGGAATCCGCCCAGTCGGCATCCGCCAACACCAGCTTGCAGCGGTCGTAGTACGCCTTGCCGATGTCCGTCAGGCTCTGGCGGCGAGTCGTGCGGTTGAGCAGGCGCGCGCCAAGCCGGGTTTCCAGCCATGTCACGTGCTTGGCGATCATCTGCGGCGACATGCGCAGAGCGCTGGCGGCCGCAGCGAAGGAACCAACCTCCGCCGCCTTGACGAAGGCGGCCATGCTGGCGAGGCGATCCATTCCCTACTCCTGGTAGTGACACCCTTGTGCGGAGCGCTGTTTATACCCGAATTGAAAGCCAATAGGTAGATTGCGACTGGTCCTTGGGGGCCAATGCTAGAAAGGCCGTTGTCATGACCAAAATCGGGATCATCGGATCTGGCAATATCGGCGGTGCGCTGACGGAGCTGTTCAGCAAGGCCGGGCACGAGGTCGCCATCGCCAACTCGCGCGGGCCGGATTCGCTTACGGACCTGGCTCGGGAGACCGGTGCTCGGCCCGCGACGATTGCGGAGGTGGTGCGGGGAAGTGAGATCGTGGTGGTAGCGGTGCCGATGCGACGCGTCGGCGAACTCCCGTCGGACCTATTTGCGGATGCGCCCACCAACCTGATCGTCATCGACACAAGCAACTATTATCCGCGGCAGCGGGATGGCCGCATCGAGCAGGTCGAGGCGGGAATGACCGAAAGCGGCTGGGTCCAGCGACAGCTCGGGCGCCCGGTTGTCAAAGCGTTCAACTCAATCATCGCCGGGCACCTGCTGAACAAGGGCAGGCCTGCCGGAGGTGTCGGCCGGGTCGCGCTGGCGGTCGCGGGCGACGATGCACAAGCCAAAGCGACGGTCATGCGGCTTGTCGAAGAGATCGGATTTGATGCGGTCGACGCCGGCACGATCGAGCAGTCCTGGCGCCAGCAGCCCGGCTCACCCGGATACTTGAAGGATTATGATGCCGCCGGCGTTCGCCGAGCGCTGGCCGAAGCGACGGGGGTGCGCACGCCTGACTGGCAGGCGACGCCGAACAGTCCGGGCACATTCGCGTCGCCGGCTTAGCCGTCGTCATGAGGAATTGGTGGAAAGCGGTTCAATGAGCTCATTGATGTCGCGTCGCGCGTTTGCAGCGGCAGCAGCAGCGCTTGCGTTTCTGGGCACCGGATCGAAGTGCGCGACTGCGCAAGTGGCTGATTCTCGTCCGCCGACGGTCGATACGTCCAATCCGAAGCAGGTCGCGGACGGCGTGTGGGTCGTGTCGGACAACCGGGTTTGGCTCGTGCCGAACATCGGCATCATTGTCGGCAAGGACGCGGCCCTGGTGGTCGATTGCGGGCTCGGGCCTGCGAACGGCGAGAAGATCCTGGAGCTTGCCCGTAGACTTGCCGGTCCGCGCCGGCTGATGCTGACCCTTACGCATTTTCATCCGGAGCACGGCTACGGCGCGCAGGTGTTCCGGCGTGACGCTACGATCCTTTACAACCGCATCCAGCGTGACGAGCTGGCGGAGAAGGGCGCGCGCTACATCGACCTTTTCCGGAAGACGCAGACTGCCGCCGCGGCAGCGGCCCTTGATGGGACGACCATCGTCATGCCCGATGTCATCTACGACGGACCGCGATTAGAGGTCGATCTCGGCGGCCGGATCGTGGAGCTGCGCAGCGTGGGTACGGTGCACACGCGCGGTGACCAGATCGTCTTTCTGCCCAAAGAGCGGATCCTGTTCGCAGGCGACCTGATCGAGGAACGCATGTTCCCGATCTTTCCGTGGTTTCCGCCGCTGGACACCGATCTCGATGGAACACGCTGGACGCAGGTCCTGAGCAACTTGCAAAGGTTCGATCCCGACTTGATCGTGCCCGGCCATGGTGATCCCGGCACGATCGACATCGCCCTCGGTCTCGCGTCCCACATCGATAGCGTGAGTCGAAGGGTCAGGGCCTTGCGGCAAGCGGGAAAGGCCACCGACGAGATCCTTCGCGAGGCCAAGCCGGACATCATCTCGGCCTATCCCTGCTGGGAGCATCCGGGCCTCATTGACTGGGAAATCAGCTACTACGCGGCACAGCCGGCCTGAGCGCGGCGCGCGCTCGGCCGGCCCGCCCGAGGCCGCGCAAGCCGACATGGAAACATCATCATGCTTGAACGTCGTCATTTCGTTGGAGCCGTGCTCGGCTCGATGTTCATCTCCGATCCGGCCGCCGCGCAGACGCCAGCAGCCAAGGCGGGCGGTTCGGCCCAGCTCGAGCGAGGCAACGCGGCCCTGTCCGCGGTCCCCGCCGCCGAACGCCTGAACGAGCTCGGGCCGGAAAACGCTGCCATGGCGGCATACGCAGGCATGTGGGATGTCACCGAGACGGCGTGGAACAAACCGGGCGGCGATCCAGTCACCACCACCGGGCTCGTCGCCGAGCGCCGCATGATCGGGTCCTACCTTCAGGAGGTCATCCGTCCGGCGTCGGACACCTCGAAGCAGGATATCAAACGCATCGACTATCTGAGCTTTCAACGCGTGGAAGGCCGATGGAAATACGTGTCGATCGAGATGCGCGCGCCGGTGGGCATCATGCCCGCCTACAGCTTCGACCGCGGCGACGGGAAGAGCGTGGTGCTGGTCCACGATCCCTTTGCGATCAGGGGCGGCGGGTCCGATGTGGCAGGGCAGATGCTGCGCATGAACACCGTTGTCACCCGCGACGGGCCTGACCGCGACGTCAAGAACCAACACTTTATCCTGTCTGACGGCGCCGGCACGGTCTGGCTTGCGCACCGTTACGCCTATGCACGCAGAGCGTGAAGCCGACCGACCCTGATCACCTTGAACGACATGGAGCGCTCGCATGGCATCCTGGACAAGTACACTGCTGGCCGCCTTGCTGGTCGCAATACCGGTGACGGGCCGCGCCGCCGACGTCCCCGCGCCGCCGCCCGGCGTGAGCAGCCGGATCGATGCGATCCAGCAACGAGGGACGCTGCGGGTCGCGGTGCTCGACGAGTTTCCATGGCTGATCAAGAACCCCTCGGCCGAAGCCGCGCCGTTCCATGGCCCTGCCTGGCGATTGGCGGAGGAATATGCCCGCCGGCTTGGCGTGAAGATCGAGACGACGCCCGTCACCTCAGAGGACAAGGTCTCGATCCTGGTGAGTGGCGCGGTCGACGTCTCCATCGCCCCGCTGTTGGTGACGCCGGAACGCGAGGCCGTCGCGGATATGATCCCTTATTCCGCCTCGGCGCACTGCGTGTTCGGTCTGGCCGACAATCCCAAGGTGGCGGCGGCCGCCCGGCTCGACGATCTCGATCAATCCGCGGTGACGATCGGTTTCATCGTCGGCACACCACAAGGAGCTTGGCTGCAGAAGCGGCTTGTCCGGGCCGCGCGCGACGGCGTACCCGGGAACCTCACCGACCTCGCGACGGTCGAGATTCTGGCGCACCGCGCCGACGTCGCGCCGATCGACAAGTTCTTCTTCCGTGACCTGCAGAGGAAGCTGCCCGGACTTGTGTCGGTGCCGAAAGACTGCCTGGCGAGCGAGGAGCTGCCAATCTCGATCGGCATGGCGATCGACAAGGGCCAGCCGGCGTTCCTTGATTGGCTGCGAGCAGTGGCGGCGAGCATCAAACCTGACGTGGACGCCGAGATGGCGAAAACTGTCCAAGAAACCGTCCAAGCAGGTCCGTGAGCCGATGCGTCCTCACGCCACCAGCTTCAGCCCGACGATGCCGGACACGATCAGCCCGATGCTGGCGAGCCGCATCGCGGTCGCAGGTTCGCCGAGCAGGATGATGCCGAGCGCCGCGGTGCCGACCGCGCCGATCCCGGTCCAGACCGCGTAGGCGGTTCCAATCGGCAGCGTCTTCAGCGCGATGCCGAGCAGGATCACGCTGCCGGCCATCGCCGCGAGCGTCAGCACCGACGGCACCAGCCGCGAAAAACCCTCGGTATATTTCAGCCCGATCGCCCAGCCGATCTCGAGCAGGCCTGCGGTGAATAGAATGGCCCAAGCCATAACGAACCCTCCGGATAAGGCAGGGTCGTCCCCGCGGATGGTATGGTGAGGAGAAGGTCGTCCTTCCGGTCCCTATATGTGGGTGGTGCGGCCATCCCGCATTGCGACAAAACGCCCTTGATTGCGCCCGTTTTCCCTGCCAAACGCTGCCCCGCCATGTCTGATACCGCTGTTTCAACCGAATCGCCGTCCCGCTCGCCGCTTTCACAGGAAGTGGCGCGACGGCGCACCTTTGCGATCATCTCGCATCCGGACGCCGGCAAGACCACGCTGACGGAAAAGCTGCTGCTGTTCGGCGGCGCCATCAACCTCGCGGGGCAGGTCAAGGCCAAGGGCGAGCGGCGCAACACGCGCTCGGACTGGATGAAGATCGAGCGCGAGCGCGGTATCTCGGTCGTCACCTCGGTGATGACCTTCGAGTTCAACGACCTCGTGTTCAACCTCTTGGACACGCCGGGCCACGAGGACTTTTCGGAAGATACCTATCGCACGCTGACCGCGGTCGATTCCGCGGTCATGGTGATCGACGCCGCCAAGGGCATCGAGGCGCGCACGCGAAAGCTGTTCGAGGTCTGCCGGCTGCGCGACATCCCGATCATCACCTTCATCAACAAGATGGACCGCGAGAGCCGCGACACGTTCGAGCTCTTGGACGAGATCGAGAAGACGCTGGCGCTCGACACCACGCCGATGACCTGGCCGGTCGGCCGCGGCCGCGACTTCCTCGGCACCTATGACGTCGTCAATGGCGGCGTGCGGCTGCTCGAGGGCGGCGGCGCGAAGACCGGCGCCACCGAGCAGATCGACATCGCCGATCTCGGCAAGCGCAACCCCAATCTCGACGTCGCCGAGGTCAGGGATGAGCTCGCGCTGGCCTCCGAAGCCTGCAAGCCGTTCGACCTCGCGGCCTTCCGCGAAGGGCATCTGACACCGGTCTATTTCGGCAGCGCGCTGCGCAATTTCGGCGTCGGCGACTTGCTCGAAGGCCTCGGCAAGTTCGCGCCGGCGCCGCGCGCGCAGGATTCCGATCTGCGCAAGGTCGAGGCGGCCGAGCCGCGCATGAGCGCGTTCGTGTTCAAGATCCAGGCCAACATGGATCCGAACCACCGCGACCGCATCGCGTTCGCCCGGCTGTGTTCCGGAAAACTCAGCCGCGGCATGAAGGCCAAGCTGGTACGAACAGGCAAGAACATGAGCCTGTCGAGCCCGCAATTCTTCTTCGCCCAGGACCGCTCGGTGGCGGACGAGGCCTTTGCCGGCGACGTGGTCGGCATTCCCAACCACGGCACCTTGCGGATCGGCGACACCCTGACCGAGGGCGAGGATCTGACCTTCGTCGGCGTGCCGAGCTTCGCGCCGGAAATCGTCCGCCGTGTTCGGCTGACGGATGCGATGAAGGCGAAGAAGCTGAAGGAGGCCCTGCAGCAGATGTCGGAGGAGGGCGTCGTGCAGGTGTTCCGCCCGCGCGACGGCGCGCCGGCGCTGGTCGGCGTGGTCGGTCCGCTGCAGCTCGACGTGCTGAAGGCGCGGCTCGATGCCGAATATTCGCTGCCGGTCGAGTTCGAGATCTCTGAATTCTCGCTGGCGCGCTGGATCTCGTCCGACGACCGCAAGAAGCTGGAGGCCTTCGTCGCCGCCAACAATTCCGGTATTGCCGACGACGTCGATGGCGATCCCGTGTTCATGGCCAAGAACGAGTTCTATCTCGGCTACACCCGCGAGCGCGCCGAGGGCATCACCTTCTCCAACGTCAAGGACGTGAAGAAGAAGGCGTAGCGCGGCATACGCATCGCGCCGCATCCTCACTGTCGTCCCCCGGCTTGACCGGGGGACCCAGTACGCCGCGGCTTCTCGATTGATCACTGCTGCCTCTGGAATACTGGATCGCCCGGTCAAGCCGGGCGATGACAGTGGAGGTTGGTGCGCGAGCGCGCCGAGGGCATCACCTTCTCCAACATCAAGGACGTGAAGAAGAAGGCTTAGCGCTGCGCCACATGCTCAGTGTCGTCTCCCGGCTCGACCGGGGGACCCAGTACGCCGCGGCTTCTCGATTGATCACTGCTGTCTCTGGAATACTGGATCGCGCGGTCGAGCCGGGCGATGACGGCGGTGTGCGGTACGCGAGCGCGGGGAATTGAACGTGGCCCCGCTTGCCGCGGTCTGGCCGCGGTACCATTTTCCCCGGAACGCATCCTGGGTCCGATCGCATGCTCCGACGCGTCCTCATCTGCCTCACTTTTGCCGTGCTGGCCATTGGTCTCACGGGAAGCGCCTCGGCGCGGCAGCGGCAGCAGACGAACCCGGTGCCGTTCGCACACACACCCTGCAGCGTGCTCGACAATGGGCCGTGTATCCCGTCCTATTGCAGCGTGTTCAACCACGGCCCGTGCCTGCCCGAGATCGATTATCCGTACGGCGAAAATCTCCAGCTCACGATCCTGACCGTGCCGCCCGAGGGTCAGGCCGAGAAGTACCGCAAGCCGGACCATGATCTCGATACCATCGGCGATCTGTTCGCCGCGCTGCGTTCCTGCTGGGCGCCGCCGCCACCCGACGACGCGCGCGAGGGCATGCAGATGTCGGTGCGCTTCAGCTTCAAGCGGACCGGCGAGATGATCGGCACGCCGCGCCTGACATTCGCGACGCGGGGCATCCGCCCCGATACCCGCACGACCTATCTCAACGCGATCAATGCCTCGCTCGGCGCCTGCCTGCCGCTGAAATTCACCGGCGGGCTCGGCGGCGCGCTGGCCGGCCGTCCGATCATGATCCGCTATGTCGACAATCGCGAGTTGGCCAAGCCGGCCGGCAATCAATGATCCGCCCCCCGGCGTGACGGATTGCGTCCCGCCCGGCGAAGATGTTACGCGAAGACAGTAATCAATCAGGGAGGAACATCGTGGGACTGCTCGTCATGATCCTGGGTCTCGTGCTGTTCCTCGGCATCCATGTGCTGAGCAGCCTGCGCGAGTTGCGCGCCGGCATCGTGAATGCGATCGGCGAGGGGGCCTACAAGGGCGTCTATTCGCTGGTGTCGTTCGCCGGGCTCGCGCTGATCATCTGGGGCTTCGGCCACTACCGCGCGACCGGCTGGATCGACGTCTGGACGCCGCCGACCGCGTTCAAGCACATCGCGGTGGCGCTGATGCTGCCGGCCGTCATTATGGTGGTGGCGGCCTATATCCGCGGCCGCATCTACACCACGCTGAAGCATCCGATGCTGGCGGGCGTCAAGCTGTGGGCGTTCGCGCATCTGCTCGCCAACGGCGATCTCGGCTCGATCATCCTGTTCGGCTCGTTTCTCGGCTGGGCGGTCTATGACCGCATCTCGCTGAAGCGCCGCGCGGATGCCGGCGGGCCGCCGATCCCGGTGGGCGGCCCGACCAACGACCTGATCGCGATCGCGGTCGGTGTCATCGTCTATCTGGCGCTGGCGTTTGCGTTCCACCCGGTCGTGATCGGCGTGCCTGTCATGGGAGCCTGACTATGTCTGTTCAATCCGCCATCAAGCGCAAGACCGCGCCGGATCTGCGCGCCCGCAAGAATGGCGAGCCGATCGTGATGCTGACGTCGTACCACGCGCACACCGCGGCGCTGGTCGACCGCCACTGCGACGCCATCCTGGTCGGCGATTCCCTCGGCAACGTGATGCACGGCTTCGAGACCACGGTGCCGGTTACCCTCGACATGATGATCCTGCAGGGCCGCGCCGTGATGCGCGGCTCGCAAGCCGCGCTGGTCGTGGTCGACATGCCGTTCGGCTCCTACGAGGGCTCGAAGGAGCAGGCGTTCCAGTCCGCGGTGCGGATCATGAAGGAGACGCTGTGCGGCGCGGTCAAGCTCGAGGGCGGCGCGCGGATGGCGGAGACGGTGGCGTTCCTGTCCGAGCGCGGCATTCCCGTGATGGGCCATATCGGCCTGACGCCGCAATCGATCAACACGCTTGGCTCGTTCCGCGCGCAGGGCCGCGAGGAGGAGACCTGGGCGCCGATCGAGAACGACGCCAGGGCGATCGCGGAAGCGGGCGCCTTCTCGATCGTGGTCGAGGCCGTCGCCGAGCCGCTGGCGCGCAAGATCACGCAATCGATCGATGTTCCCACCATCGGCATCGGCGCCAGCGCTGCCTGCGACGGCCAGGTGCTGGTGCTGGAGGACATGCTCGGCCTGTCGCCGCGCGCGCCGAAATTCGTGCGCCGCTACGGCAACCTTGGCCCGATGATCGAGGAGGCGATCGCGGGCTATGCGCGCGACGTAAAGAGCCGCGCCTTTCCGGGCCCGGAGCACGTCTACGGCATGAAGAAGAGTTGACGAGGCGCGCATGGACTGGTCGCAACACGCATTGCCGCCGATGCGGCTCGAGCCGCGCTTCGGCGACCGCGTCGTGCCTGCCTTCGCCGAGCGGCCGGCCAGCCTGTGGGCGATGATCGCGGATGCCGTCGCGCAGAATGGCGACGGCGAGGCGCTGGTCTGCGGCGCGACGCGCCTGAACTGGCGCGAGGTCGCCGAGCAATCCGCGAAGGTCGCAGCGGGCTTTGCAAAGCTCGACCTCGTCCCCGGCGACCGCGTCGGGATCCTGCTCGGCAACCGCATCGAGTTCGTGCTGACGATGTTCGCCGCCGCCCATGCCGGCCTCGTCACGGTGCTGCTCTCGACGCGCCAGCAGAAGCCCGAGATCGCCTATGTGCTGAACGATTGCGGCGCGAAGCTGCTGGTGCACGAGGTCACGCTGGCCGACCGCATCCCTGATGCCGCCGATATTCCCGGCCTCGCGCATCGCATCACCGTCAGCGACGACAGCGCGTCGCAATTCGCCGCCTTGCGCGACAATGCTCCCGCGCCGGCGCCCGCGGAGGTGAGGGAAGAGGACACCGCGATGATCCTCTACACCTCGGGCACCACCGGCCGGCCGAAAGGCGCGATGCTCGCCCATTGCAACATCATCCACTCCTCGATGGTGTTCGCATCTTGCCTGAAACTGACCAAGGCCGATCGCTCGATCGCCGCGGTGCCGCTCGCGCATGTCACCGGCGCGGTCGCCAATATCACCACCATGGCGCGCTGCGCCGGTGCGCTGATCATCATGCCGGAGTTCAAGGCGTCGGAGTATCTGAAGGTCGCGGCGCGCGAGCGCGTCAGCTACACGGTGATGGTGCCGGCGATGTACAATCTCTGCCTGATGCAGCCGGATTTCGACAGCTACGATCTGTCGAGCTGGCGCATCGGCGGATTCGGCGGCGCGCCGATGCCGGTTGCGACCATCGAAAAACTCGACGCCAAGATTCCCGGGCTCAAGCTCGCGAACTGCTACGGCGCGACCGAGACCACGTCGCCCTCGACCTTGATGCCGGGTGAATTGACCGCCACCCATATCGACAGCGTCGGCCTGCCGTGTCCCGGCGCGGAGATCGTCGTGATGGGCACCGATGGCGGCGAGGTGCCGCGCGGCGCAATCGGCGAACTCTGGATCCGCAGCGCCTCTGTCATCAAGGGCTACTGGAACAATCCGAAGGCGACCGCCGAGAGTTTCACCGCCGGCTTCTGGCATTCCGGCGATCTCGGCTCGGTCGATGCCGACAACTTCGTCCGCGTGTTCGACCGCCAGAAGGACATGATCAACCGCGGCGGCCTGAAGATCTATTCCGCCGAGGTCGAGTCCGTGCTTTCAGGCCATCCGGCCGTCGTCGAGAGCGCGATCATCGCAAAACCGTGCCCGGTGCTCGGCGAGCGCGTCCACGCCGTGATCGTGACCCGCAGCGAGGTCAATGCAGAGAGCCTGCGCGCCTGGTGCGCCGAGCGGCTCTCCGACTACAAGGTGCCGGAGACGATGGCGCTGACATCAGAGCCGCTGCCGCGCAACGCCAACGGCAAGGTGATCAAGCGCCAGCTCAGGGAGAGCCTCTCGGCGTCCTAGCTTCCTTACCTCTCCCGCTTGCGGGGGAGGTCGCATCGCATCGAAGATGCGATGCGGGTGGGGGCTCTCTCCGCAAAGAGGCCTCCTTCAAGATCCGACTCGTGGAGGCACCCCCACCCCAACCCTCCCCCGCAAACGGGAGAGGGAGCCCACGCAGTCCCGCTGCGGCCCATGGCAAACTTCCCCGGTTAACGCTTTGATCCGCCTCGCTTTGCCTTGCCTCTGCCACACCGTTAGGGTAACGCCGCCGCGATGTGGGGATCAGGTAGGGGCCAAGCTCCACCGAGATTCGCGGTCCCGAGGGGATGGGATAGCCTTAAGTGTCTGAATTATTTGACGAAGTCGACGAGGAAGTCCGTCGCGATCAGCTCAAGAAGCTGTGGGACAAGTACTCGCTTTTCATCATCGCGCTGGCGATCCTGGTGGTCGCGGGCGTCGGTGGCTGGCGTGGCTACCAATATCTCGAGGGCAAGAAGGCCGCCGAGGCCGGTGCGGCGTTCGACCGCGCCGTCGAATTGTCGGACCAGAACAAGCATGCCGAGGCCGAGGCCGCGTTTGCCGACCTGATCACCAAGGCGCCGTCCGGCTACCGCAATCTGGCGCGGCTGCGCATGGCCGCCGAGGTCGCGACCCGCGATCAGCCGGCCGCTGCGAAACTCTATGACGAGATCGCGGCCGACCGCAGCGTCGGCGGCCCCGACCAGGATCTGGCGCGGATCCGTGCCGCGCAGATGGTGATAGACACCACGACCTATCCGAACATGGTGCAGCGGCTGGAAGCGACGGCGACGTCGAAGGACTCGACGTTCCGCCACTCCGCCCGCGAGCTGCTGGCGCTGTCGGCTTGGCGCGCCAACGATGCCACCGCCGCGCGGAAGTGGCTCGACCAGATTGCCAATGACGGCGAGACGCCGCCGAGCCTGCGGTCGCGCGCCGAAGCGCTGCAGGCACTGTTGCCGCCGGTCGCGAAGAGCTGACTTGGCGCGCGAAACCCGAGTTTGAGTGAGAGATCGACCATGCGCCGCTCACAACGCCTGATCGCAGCCGCAGTTCTGACAGCGCTTTGCAGCGTGCTGGCCGGCTGCGGCGGTGGCGGCATGTCCAATTTCGATCCGAGCGATTTGCTCGACTTCCTCGACAGCAAGAAGAAGCTGGCCGGTGACCGCAAGCCGGTGTTCCCGGAAGGCGTGCCCGGCCTCGAGCAGGGCGTGCCGAAGGAATTGTATAAGGGCTCGCAGCAGGAACAGCTCGATCAGCAGAACGCCGCGGCGGCCGCCGCTCAGCCGGCTCCGCCGCCCGAGCCGCCGAAGGGCGCCAAGAAGCACACCAAGCGCGCCGCACCGGCCGCGGATCAGGCCGCAGCTCCCGACGCGGCGGCGCCGGAGGAGGGCGCGCCCGCCGCGCTGCCGCCCGAGCCGAAGCCGAAGAAGATCGTCCGCCGCCGCACCACCGCGCCGCCCGCCGACGACCAGCAGGCGCAGCCTGCGGCGCCGGCGCAGCAGACCCAGACCACGCAACAATCCGGCGGCTCGTTCCCCGCGCCGCTACCGAGCGGCGGATTTAGCCGCTAGCATGATCCGGAAAAGTGCGAAGCGGTTTTCCCTCGCGACAAACGCGGAACGCGTTTGCGCGGAGATCATGCTAAAACAGGAATCTAAAGCGCGATGACGTTTCAATCCGATCTCATCGCGCTTTAGGCTCCTGCTTCAATTCATTAGACGCGCGCCGCGCCGCGGCGCCGGGATGATCCATGTCTTTTACCATCGCCATTATCGGCCGGCCCAATGTCGGAAAGTCGACGCTGTTCAACCGGCTGGTCGGCCAGAAGCTCGCGCTGGTCGACGACGAGCCCGGCGTGACCCGTGATCGCCGCGAGGGCCAGGCGCGGCTCTACGATCTCGACTTCACCATCATCGACACCGCGGGGCTCGATGAGGGCGCCAAGGGCTCGCTGACGGCGCGGATGCAGGAGCAGACCGAAACCGCGATCGCGCTCGCCGACGCCCTGATGTTCGTGATCGACGCCCGCGTCGGCCTGACGCCGACCGATCGCGCCTTCGCCGACTTCGCCCGCAAGGCCAACAAGCCGGTGGTGCTGGTCGCCAACAAGGCCGAGGGCAAGCATGGCGAGATCGGCGCGATGGAATCCTACGCGCTCGGCCTCGGCGATCCCGTGCAGATCTCGGCCGAGCATGGCGAGGGCATGGGCGACCTCCATGAGGCGCTGAGCGCGCTGGTGCCCGCGACACCAGAGGAAGACGACGACGTCGAGGACGACGAGGACATTTCGGAGGAGGAGGCCGCGCAGCGCCCGATCCGCGTCGCCATCGTCGGCCGGCCCAACGCCGGCAAGTCGACGCTGATCAATCATCTGCTCGGCGAGGAGCGGCTGCTGACCAGCCCCGAGGCCGGCACCACGCGCGATTCCATCGCGGTCGAGATCACCTGGCAGGGCCGCCAGTTCCGCGTGTTCGATACCGCCGGCCTGCGCCGCCGCTCGCGGATCGAGGAGAAGCTGGAAAAGCTCTCGGTCGCCGACGCGTTGCGCGCGGTGCGCTTCGCCGAAGTCGTCGTGATGATGATGGACTCGCAGAACAAGTTCGAGGAGCAGGATCTGCGGATCGCCGACCTGATCGAGCGCGAAGGCCGTGCCATCGTGCTCGCGGTCAACAAATGGGACCTCGTCGAGCGCAAGCCCAACCAGATCTCGCAGCTGCGCATCGATGCCGACCACTGGCTGCCGCAGGTCAAGGGCGCGCCGATCGTCGCCGTCTCCGGCCTGATGGGCGAGGGCATCGACCGCCTGATGATTGCGATCCAGGAAGCCTATGCGGTCTGGAACCGGCGCTTGCCGACCGCGGGGCTCAATCGCTGGTTCGAGCAGGCGATCCAGGCGAGCCCGCCGCCGGCCGTCTCGGGCCGCCGGCTGAAGCTGAACTACATCACGCAAGTGAAGGCGCGTCCGCCGAGCTTCGTGCTGTTCTGCTCGCGCGCCGATGCGATCCCGAGATCCTATCTGCGTTATCTCACCAACTCGCTGCGCGAGACCTTCGATCTGCCGGGCACGCCGATTCGGATCACGCTGCGCGAGAAGGCCAATCCGTTCGCCCACAAGCGCAAACGGCCGTCGTGAGCGGAGAGGCGGCGAACGGCAGAACTGACGCGCCACAGGCACGCGGTGCCGCCGTCATCTTCATCTTCGTCACCATCCTGCTCGATACGCTCGCGCTCGGCGTGGTGATCCCGATCCTGCCGAAGCTGATCGAGAGTTTCGTCAACAACGACACTGCGAACGCTGCGCGCATCTTCGGACTGTTCGGCACGATCTGGGCGTTGATGCAGTTCTTCTGCTCGCCGATCCTGGGCGCGTTGTCCGATCGTTTCGGCCGCCGGCCCGTTGTGTTGCTGTCGAACTTCGGGCTTGTCGCCGACTATGTCGTGATGGCGCTCGCCCCGACGCTGGGTTGGCTGTTCATCGGCCGGATGATCTCGGGCATCACTTCGGCAAGTATTTCGACCGCGTTCGCTTACATCACGGACGTCACCGCGCCGGAGCAGCGCGCCGCGGTGTTCGGCAAGATCGGCGTCGCCTTCGGTGCCGGATTCATCCTCGGGCCGGCGCTGGGCGGCTTGCTCGGCCAATTCGATCCACGGCTGCCATTCTGGGTGGCGGCCGGCCTCAGCCTTGCCAACGGCCTTTATGGCCTGCTGATCCTGCCGGAGTCGCTGCCCGTGGCGCGTCGTTCGCCGTTCCGCTGGCGGAGCGCCAATCCTCTCGGCGCATTGCACTTGCTGCGCTCGAACCGCGTGCTCGCCGGGCTGTCGCTGACGACTTTCTTCGCCCAGCTTGCCCATGTCGTGCTGCCTTCCGTCTTCGTGCTCTATGCGACCTATCGCTACGGCTGGAACACCGGCACCGTCGGCGCGACACTGGCGCTGGTCGGCGTCTGCGCCATGATCGTGCAGGGCGCGGCGATCGGCCCGATCGTCAAGCGCTTTGGCGAGCGCAACACGCTGTTCCTCGGGCTCGGCTTTGGCGCGGCCGGCTTCTTCATCTTCGGTGCGGCACCGACCGGGCCGGCGTTCTGGATCGGCATTCCCGTGATGGCGTTGTGGGGCGTCGCGGGCGCCGCGACGCAGGCGCTGACCACGCAGCTCGTGGCGCCGGATCAGCAGGGCCAGCTGCAGGGCGCGACATCAAGCGTGCAGAGCGTCTCGCAGCTGATCGGCCCATTCCTGTTCACGCTGACGTTTGCCTATTTCATCGGCGACAACGTGCCGGTGAAGCTGCCCGGTGCGCCGTTCTATCTGGCCGGCGCGCTGCTGCTGCTCGCGCTTGCCATCGCCTGGCGCGCAACGGCGAAGAGAGCGTAGCGTTCTAATCCGTCGCCGGCACCGAATGGTGCTCGTGCGTGATCCGCCAGCTGCCGTCGATCTTGCGTAGCCCGATCGTCAGGCGGAACTGGAACGTGGCGTCGGGCGCGCCGCACCGCATCACGGCGACGGCGAAGGCCACGTCGTCGCCGGCCGTGATCGCGATGTCCTCGATATTGAAGGCGTAGGACGGACGCTGACAGCCGAAGAACAGATCCCAGGTCTTCCTGTATTCATCAAGTCCGCGTGACTGGAACGGCGGCGGCACGTCGAACATCACGATGTCCTGATCGTGATGGGCGAGAACGCCCGCATAGTCGTGCCTGCGGACGGCGTCCGCCCAGGCTTCGATGATTGTTCTGACTTCGGTTTCTGCCGTGTGGCTGTGCTGTGTCATTGCTCGCGTGCTCCGAGTGCTGGCTGATCGATGCTTCGAGGACGAATACGAGGGCACCGATCCGACACGCCGATGCGTCCGGGCCCGATCTCGCGGATTGCATCATTTTACCGTTTACAAACCATCTGGTTGGTTTGTATAAGATGGACTGACGAAGACGCGCGTCTCGCCCGGAGGCCGCCTCGGCAGGAGGAGCATGGTGGACGACGAGGTCGTTGATATCTGCGATGAGTTGACCCGCTTCAGCGACGCGCAGGCCGCGCTGCTGACGTCGCGCGGCCTGGTTTATCTCACCGACCTGAAGCTCGACGGCAACAGGCACGGCACGATCGTCGCCGCCAGTCATGCCGACGCGGAATCTGTTGCCCGCCGGCGTGGCCGGGGAGAGAAGGTGATCGGCTGAATGGCTCACGGCTTCCTTCACGGCCTGCGCCGCCGCCTGCTGCAAACGGTGCGCGGCACGGGGAGTTGGTGTGCGCGAGCGACCGGGTAGCGCGATGATTGATTCCTCGAAGTGACGTGTGACCTGGAGCCGGCATTGGCTTTCCGGGACGTCGTTGCGCTGCCAGGCGAGCTCCGATCCAGCGCTTGAGATTGACTGATGCCGCTGAGATACTGTGATCTCACGCGACTCCTTCCTGAGTAATTCCATTTCTTGAGTACACCATGGATAATCCTTCCCGCTCGGAACGTTCCCGCAACGCCGCACTCGACGCCGCGATCACCATCGTGACGCGCGATGGACCGGGGCGCCTGACGCTGGATGCGATTGCGCGCGAGAGCGGTCTCAGCAAGGGCGGCGTGATGCATCAGTTCCGCACCAAGGAAGCGGTGCTGCGCGCCTTGCTCGAGCAGCAGATGGCGCATTTCGAGGAGTTCTCGAGCCGCTACCTCGAAAAGGCACGCGAGACCACGGATCAGCCGGAACTGGCGGCGCAGATCGCAACGCTGCGGGAAGCGATCTCGACGCCGCGGGCCGGGGCGTTCGCACTGCTCGCGGCGATGAACGAGAATCCCGAATTGATGGCGATGCCGCGCGATGTCGACATCAAGAAGGTCGCGCTGATGAAGGCCGAGGCGCGCGATCCGGATCTCGCGCTGCTGCGCTGGGCGGCGGCGAGGGGGCTGCTGCTGAGCTCGTTGTTCGGCCTGTCGTCGCTGACCGAGGCGGAGCGCGATCGCCTGTTCGAGCGATTGCTCGACGACAGCAAGTGGACTGCGAGCGAGCAGGGCGCGACGGCGGCCGCAAAGCCATCCAAGGCGACGGCGGCACACACCGCATCGCCGCGGCCTGCTGGCGCACGGGCCGCGAAGCCGGCATCGGCGCGCAAGCGCGGCTGAATCTCCGCCGCGATCCGAAAGCACAACGCCGCCCAAGCGGAATATGGATCGCTTGGCGGCGTTGGATCGTCACCGGGCCCCTGAAATCCCCCGGCAGCTGGTGCGGTAGCACAAGAGATATCGCGGGTTTGTGACAACGCGGGACCGTCGCTCGCGAAGCGGTCTCGCCAGCTTCCACGGCAAATCGATCGCCGGATTTTTCCGACGCGTTTCCTGCGATTGCAACTTTACAAACCAACTGGTCGGTTTTATAGTTGCTGCACTGAGGCAAGATCTGGCGGCGCCGCGACGGCGAGCCAGATCGGCAGTGACGGCCGCAGCCGTAACTTCAGCCCCGGACGCGGCTGCGGCCGAGCTGCTCTTCCGCTTTAGGGTCGGATGAGGAGATTGGAATGGAGAGCTCGATCGCCGCGCGCGGTCTGGGAGCGATGGCGCTTTGCGTCCTCGCCGGAGGATGTGCCGCCGTCACGCCGGTGGCTTATTCGGACGTGGCCTCATCGGCCTACATGACGCCTGATACGTCCGACTCGTCGGGGCGTGTGCCGTATCGCTATGCGCCGCCGGTCGATTGGCGGAGCTACAACAAGGTGATGCTCGATCCGGTCGTGATCTATCGCGGCGCGGATCATCAGTTCGGCGACATGTCCGAGAAGGACAAGCAGACGCTCGCCGCCTACATGCAGACCCGCTTCGCCGACAAGCTGCGCGGCCGCTTCATGCTGGTGAATACGCGCGGGCCGAACACGTTCCGGGTGCGGCTGACGCTGACCGGCGCGGTCGCCAACACGCCGGTGCTCGGCACGCTGTCGCGCTTCGATATGGCCGGCGCGATCTACAACGGCGTGCAGGCCGCGCGTGACGGCGAGGGCACGATGACGGGCTCGGTGATCTATGCCGTCGAGATGTTCGACAGCTCGACCGCGCGCCTGCTCGGTGCCTACGTCAGCAAGCAATATCCCAACGCCTACGACATCAAGGCCAGCGTCGGCGATCTCGCCGCCGCCACCACCGGCATCGACAAGGGTGCCGATGCCTTCATGGCGCAACTGAAGTGAGGCGCGCGTCGCGCCTGCCGCAACGATCCCGACAATGAAAGGTGCTGTCGAATGAATTACATGGTTCGCCTGTTCTTGCGCAGCCTGGTCGCCGCCATTCTGATGAGCTCAACCGGCCATGCCGAAGTGATCGCATCGAGCGATCCGAGTGGCACATGGCTGACCGAAGATGGACGCGCACGCATCCGCCTCGAGCGCTGCGGCACCGCGCGCGACCGCATCTGCGGCTTCATCGTGTGGATGAAGGATCCGCTCGACCCTCGCGGCCAGCCGTTCCGCGACGGCTTCAATCCCGATCCCGACAAGCGAGCGCGCGCGCTGCTCGGCCATCAGCTGATCCTCGGATTGAAGCTGTCGCCGGAGGGCCGGTTCGACGGCGACATCTACAATGCCGAGGACGGCAAGTCCTATTCGGTGGCGCTGTGGCGCGACGCGTTCGACCGGCTCAAGCTCAAGGGGTGCCTGCTCAAGCTGCTGTGTCAGACCCAGACCTGGACGCAGACGTTCGACGTTCAGCCGGGACAGCTCGTCGGTCTGACCGGCGACGCCGGCGGCCCGCGTGCCGACCGGGAATGGGCATCGCTGCCGGCGGCTGCGAAGGCGAAGTCGGCGGCGAAGTGATGGGATGCACCCTCCGTGAACTCGCTAAGACGGAGCGAGTCATTCCGGGGCGATGCGCAGCATCGAACCCGGAATCTCGAGATTCCCCGGTGCGCAATTGCGCACCTGAGGTTCGCGCTTCGCGCGCCCCGGAATGACCGCTACGCGGTCACTTCTTCACCAGCGGACAATCGCTCGCCTCGAGCGGCTTGGCGGCGTCTTCCGGCGAGATGGTGGCGATCAGCTTGTAATAGTCCCACGGATATTTGGACTCTTCCGGCTTCTTCACCTCGAACAGATAGGCCGGGATGATGCGGCGGCCGTCGATCCGTAAGGGACCCTTGCCGAACAGCGGGTCGTCGGTCGGGATCTCCTTCATCTTGGCGACGACCTTGGCGCCGTCATGCGGGTTGCTGCCCATCGCGTCGAGCGCCTTCAGGTAATGCAGCACGCCGGCATAGACGCCGGCCACCGTCATCGAGGGCATCGCGTTCTTGGGCGAGACCTTCTGGAAGCGCTTCGACCAGGCGCGGGTCTGGTCGTTCATGTCCCAGTAGAACGACTCGGTGAAGGTCAGGCCCTGTGCGATCTTCAAGCCCAGCGCGTGCACGTCGTTGACGAACAGCAACAGCGCCGCGAGCTTCTGTCCGCCCGCGGTGATGCCGAATTCGGACGCCTGCTTGATCGCGTTGGTGGTGTCGCCGCCGGCATTGGCGAGGCCGATGATCTTGGCCTTGGAGGCCTGCGCCTGCAGCAGGAACGAGGAGAAATCAGCGGTGTTGAGCGGGTGCTTGACGCCGCCGAGCACCTTGCCGCCGTTCGCGGTGACGACCGCCGAGGTGTCGCGCTCCAGCGCGTGGCCGAAGGCGTAGTCGGCGGTGAGGAAGAACCAGGTGTCGCCGCCCGCCTTGGTCAGCGCCTTGCCGGTGCCGTTGGCGAGCATGTAGGTATCGAACGTGTAGGAGATCGTGTTGGCGTTGCAGGCCTTGCCGGTGAGATCGGCGGTCGCCGCGCCCGAGTTGAGTACGATCGAGTTCTTCTCCTTGGCAAGGTTGCTCACCGCCAGCGCGACGCCGGAGTTCGGCGTATCGGTGATGATGTCGACCTTCTCGTTGTCGATCCAGTTGCGCGCGATGTTGACGCCGACGTCCGGCTTGTTCTGGTGGTCGCCGCTGACCACGTCGATCTTCCAGCCCTTGGCGCGCAGGCCGGAATCTTCCACCGCCATGTTGGCCGCGGCCACCGAATTGGGCCCGCCGATGTCGGCATAGAGGCCCGACATGTCGTTCAGCACGCCGATCTTGACGTTCTTGTCCTGAGCAAAGGCTGGCGTAGCAAGGCCGAGTGCAGCGCAAGCGAGAAGCACGGCGTGGCGCCGTGCGAGCGTCGTCGTCATGAGACATTCCCTCCACTGTCAATTTTTTCCGGGGCGGCCCTCTTGTGGAGCCTTGTGCCGGTCGTTCGCGTTTCCGCTTACCCTTTCCTTCGGCGAGCGGCAATCCGCATAAAGCCGGATGAGCTGCGTCGAAGCGTCATGATTCAATCAGAACCGAAGCTCTGGGTGCCGCTTATTTGAGCGCATCCGAGGTCAGCTTGAATTTCTGGATCCGCTTGCCCTCGACCTCGCCGGTGTAGACGTTGCCGTTCTGGTCGACCGCCATGACGTGGAGCAGGGCAAATTGTCCGGCATTGCGGCCGCTATGGCCGAAGGTGCCGACCACGTTGCCGTCGTCGCGCTTCAGCACGCGGATCTCGTTGTTGGCGCCGTCGGCGTTGAGCAGATAGGTCTGCTTCGGATCGGGCCACAGCGCGAGATCGAACACCGCGCCGTCGCCGCGGGTGTTCTTCTCGTAGAGCCATTCCTTCACGAAGGTGCCGTTCTTCTTGAACACCTGGATGCGGTTCTGGCTGCGGTCGCAGACATAGACCAGCCCGTCATTGGCGATCTTGATGCAATGCACGGGATTGCCGAACTGCTCCTGCACCGCGGCGCTTGGATCATAAGGCGGCTGCTTGTCGTCGGTGGGCAGCTTGCCGTAGCCGCCCCAGTGCCGCTTGTAGGCCAGCGTGGTGGCGTCGAACACGATGACGCGGCGGTTGCCGTAGCCGTCGGCGATGTAGAGCTCGTTGGCATCCTTGTCGATCGCCATCTCGGCGGGGCGGCCGAGCTGGGTGGTGTCGTTGCTGTTGGTGCGGGCTGCGATCTTGCCGATCTGGCCGAGATACTTGCCGTCGAGCGAGAACTTCAGGATCGCGCTGTCGTCATCGGCATTGCCGCCGATCCAGACGAAGCCGCGTTCGTCGACCTCGATGCCGTGCTCGCGGCCGACCCATTGATAGCCGTCGCCGGGGCCGCCCCAGGCCCGCAGCAGATTGCCGTCGACATCGAATTCGAGCACCGGCGGCGCCGCCACGCAGCATTTCGCGCGCGGCGGGGTGAGGCTCGCCGCCTTCTCGCCATCGGTCAGCGAGCGCGGCCGGTGCACCACCCAGATGTGCCCCTGCCAGTCGACGGTGATGCCGCCGACCTGGCCGATGATCCAGTTGTTCGGCAGCTGCTTGGGCCACGACGCATCGACTGCGAAGGTCGGGACGTCACCGGCCCTGGCGGGCGTTGGCAGAGCAAAAAGGGCTGATGATGCAATGCCGGCGGAGAGAAACAATCCGGACAGAATGGAGCGCGCGCGATTGAACGTCGGCGTCATGATGCCTCCCGAGATTTTTCTTGGCGGGGTGTCCCGCTTGAGGAGGGCAGTCAATCGCGGGGAGGGGAGGGTGTCAACGGGTACCACCGTCATTGCGAGCGCAGCGAAGCAATCCATTCTTCCGCGGATACGGACGCATGGATTGCTTCGTCGCTGCCGCTCCTCGCAATGACGGCGGCCGGATATGGTTACACCGGCGGCTGGAAACTCCGCAGCGTGCGCGCCTTGTAGTCGTAGAGCTTGCCGGTTTCGGTCCAGTCCGGCGAACACATCGGCACGATGAATTCGGCGGCCATGTCGGGCGTATCCAGCGTCATCGGGTCTTCGCCGGGAAACACCTGCGCGCGCATCCGGGTGCGGATCGGGCCGGGGCTGAACAGATTGACGCGCAGCGCCGTGTTGGCGGTCTCGTTGGCCCAGGAGCGCACCAGCGCATCGAGCGCGGCCTTCGAGGCGGCATAGGGGCCGAGATAGGCGTTGGCCTTGTGCGCCACGCCTGATGTGACGAACACCGCACGGCCGGCGTCGGACTGGCGCAGCAGCGGGTCCATGCAGCGGATCAGCTGGAAATTGGCGGTGACGTTGATCGCGAACACATCGTTCCACGGCTTCAGCTCGATATGGCCGAGCGGCGAGGACGGGCCGGCAGTGCCGGCATTGCCGACCAGGATGTCGAGCTTGCCGTGGCGCTCATGCAGTGCGAGCCCGAGCCGCGCGATGCCCTCGTAATCGGTGAGCGAGAGCGGCACCAGCGTGGCGCTGCCGCCGCCCTTGCGGATCTCGTCGTCGAGCTCTTCCAGCCCGCCCTGGGTCCGCGCCACCGCCACGACATGCGCGCCGGCCTTGGCCAGCGCGACCGATGTCGCATAGCCGATCCCGCGCGAGGCGCCGGTCACGAGGGCAATCCGGGAGGCGAGGGGTTTTGTCATGAACGTAACTCTATCGTCGTCGTCCCTGCGAAAGCAGGGACCCATACGCCGCGGCGGCCGTGCTGTGCAAAGGTGTTCGTAACCGATACCGCCCGAAAAAACGAGGGCCGGTGGTTATGGGTCCCTGCTCCGGAGCGCAATCGCGCCCTAGGCAGGGACGACACCGTGGATGGGGCGTCAGCTCGCCTCGGCCAGCAGCGAGAGCTGGCGCGGCGCGGGCTCGGTTTCGCTCTGGTCGGTGAGATGGGTTGGATAGGTGCCGGTGAAGCAATGGTCGGCGAATCTCGGATTGGCGGGGTCGCGTCCCTCATAGCCCATCGCGCGGTACATGCCGTCGATCGACAGGAAGGCGAGCGAGTCGGCGCCGATGATGTCGCGCATCTCCTCGAGCGAATGGGTCGCGGCGAGCAGGCCGCCGCGATCCGGCAGATCGATGCCGTAATAGTCGGGATAGAGGATCGGCGGCGAGGCGAGGCGGAAATGCACCTCGCGGGCGCCGGCGTCGCGCATCATGCGCACGATCTTCTTCGAGGTGGTGCCGCGCACCAGCGAGTCGTCGATCAGGATGATGCGCTTGCCTTCGATCGCGGCACGGTTGGCCGAATGCTTCATGCGCACGCCGAGTTCGCGCACGGTCTGGGTCGGCTGGATGAAGGTGCGGCCGACATAGTGGTTGCGGATGATGCCGAGCTCGAACGGCACGCCGGAATACTGGCTGTAGCCGACCGCGGCGGGCACGCCGGAATCCGGCACCGGCACCACGACGTCGACCTCGGGATGGCTCTCGCGCGCGAGCTGGGCGCCGAACGCCTTGCGCACGTCGTACACCGAGCGGCCGCCGACGATCGAATCCGGCCGCGCGAAATAGATGTACTCGAAGATGCAGGGCCGCGCCGGCTTCGGCGGGAACGGCTTGTGGCTGTGCGCGCCGCGCTCGTCGAACACGATGATCTCGCCGGGCTCGATATCGCGGACATATTTCGCGCCGATCATGTCGAGCGCGCAGGTCTCCGAGGTCAGGATCGGACGGCCGTCGAGATCGCCGAGCACCAGCGGACGGATGCCGAGCGGATCGCGGGCACCGACCAGCTTCTTGTTGGTCAGCGCGACCAGCGCGTAGGCGCCCTCGATGGTGCGCAGCGCCTCGATGAAACGGTCGATGAAGCGGGTGCGCTTCGACTGCGCGACGAGATGCAGGATCACCTCGGTGTCGGTGGTCGACTGCATCATGGCGCCGCCCTTGACCAGCTCGCGGCGCAGGGTCAGGCCGTTGGTCAGGTTGCCGTTGTGGCCGACCGCAAAGCCGCCGGCGCTGAGCTCGGCGAACAGCGGCTGCACGTTGCGCAGGATGGTGCCGCCGGTGGTGGAGTAGCGGACATGGCCGACCGCGGCGTTGCCAGGCAGCCGATCGATCACCTCGCGGCGGGAGAAGGCGTCGCCGACCAGGCCGAGGCGGCGTTCACTGTGGAAGCGACCGCCGTCGAAGGAGACGATGCCGGCGGCCTCCTGGCCGCGGTGCTGCAGGGCGTGCAGCCCGAGCGCGGTGATCGCGGCCGCCTCGGGGTGGCCGAACACGCCGAACACGCCGCATTCCTCGCGGAGCGTGTCGCCATCGAGATCGGGGTGGTATCTGAAATCGTCGTCCCGGTGGTCCTGTCGGAGATGGTCTTGTCGAAGATGGTCCTGCATTTCGATCGGCCCGAGGTCGAGATCCATCTGGGCGGCTTGATCGGAAGGGGTTTGCATCTCGTTCATCGCCTCTCGTCAGGGGCCCAAATAAGTTATCGGCCCGCGGGTTTCTCGATCAGCTTTTTCAAGCTGTCACGCGCAGGTTTGCTATAGCCATCGCCCGACGCCGGCGTTGCCTGATCGTTGGTATCAGCCGCAGAATCGTCGTCCGGCTTATTCTTCTTGAACTTCTTTAAGATGGTGTTCTCGGGGTCGTCAGGCAAGAGCGCCATTAGCCAATCCCCGGTTCCCTGCAGCACCACCCGGGACTTCGCGCCGGTCACCCAATCGGGCCGCTGCTTGTCCGGAACCAGCCAGGTGAAGAACATGAACGCCACCACCACGATCAGCAGGCCGCGGGCGAGCCCGAACAGGAAGCCGAGGGTGCGGTCGAGCGCGCCGATCCGGGAATCCAGGATCATGTCCGAGATCCGCACGGTGATGATCGAGACCACGATCAGCGTACCGATGAAGACGCCGGCCACCACCACCACGGCCGCGACCGTGTCGTTATTGAAGTAAGTTTTGGCGGTCGGCAGCAGCTTCGAGAAAGCATACAGGGTGACCAGGGCTGCGGCGCCCCAGGCCGCGATCGACAGGATCTCGCGCATGAAGCCGCGCACCATGGCAAGCAGGCCCGAGATCAGCATCACGCCGAGCAGGACGAGATCGAGTATCGTTATGGGCATCGGCTGGTCAGGTCCGCTGGTACGTTTGGTCCGCTGTTAAGGGCTCGCGAATCGGCAAAGTCGGTGCCGTCCTAACTGAGGCGCATCGGGGGCATTCGGCAAGGCCGCAACACCACCAGTCCCGCGCGGCGGATGTATAGCGGCGGGGGGCTGATACGTCACGCCTGCTTTAGCTGGTCTCGCGACGGAATCGGGCCGGTGTGGCATTTTTCTCAGCCGCATCAGCGCCCCGGGAGCCGTCCTGGTCGTCCCTCGGTGCGGCCCGGCCCCCTCGGGGCGTCCCGCGCGCGGCAATTTCGGCGACCAGCGTGGTCAGATTGCCGACGCTGTTCAGCGCGAGCCCGCTATCGCCGCCACCATCGCCGCGGGCCGATTCGGGCAGGATGGCGCGGCCGAAGCCGAGCTTGAGGGCCTCTTTCAGCCGGGCCGGGGTCTGCGCCACCGGGCGGATCGCGCCGGACAGCGAAATCTCGCCGAAATAGACCGCGTCCGTCGGCAACGGCGCATTCACCAGCGAGGAGACCAGCGCGGCGGCAGCGGCGAGGTCCGCGGCCGGCTCCTGGATGCGCAGGCCGCCCGCGACATTGAGATAGACGTCATGTCCGGACAATTTGACGCCGCAATGCGCCTCCAGCACCGCCAGCACCATCGACAGCCGGCTCGGGTCCCAGCCGACCACGGCGCGGCGCGGGGTGCCGAGCGAGGTCGGCGCCACTAGCGCCTGCAACTCGACCAGCACCGGGCGGGTGCCCTCGATGCCGGCGAACACCGCGGTACCGGGACTGCCGAGCTCGCGTTCGGAGAGGAACAGTTCCGAGGGATTGGTGACCTCGCGCAGCCCGAGGCCGGTCATCTCGAACACGCCGATCTCGTCGGTCGCACCAAAGCGGTTCTTCGCCGAGCGCAGGATGCGGAACTGCTGCGAGCCTTCGCCCTCGAACGACAGCACCGCATCGACCATGTGCTCGACCACGCGGGGGCCGGCGATCTGGCCGTCCTTGGTCACGTGTCCGACCAGGATGATCGTTGCCCCCGTTTTCTTGGCGAAGCGAATGAGGGCCTGCGCCGAGGCGCGGACCTGGGTCACCGTGCCGGGCGCGGATTCGACCGTGTCGGTCCACATGGTCTGGATCGAATCGATCACGATCAGCCGCGGTACCGCGCCTTCCGACAGCGTCGAGACGATGTCCTCGACCGAGGTCTCGGAGGCGAGTTGCACCGGCGCGTCCGCGAGCCCGAGCCGCTCGGCGCGCAGCCGCACCTGAGCGACCGCCTCTTCGCCGGAGATATAGACCGCGCGGTGGCCGGCGCGCGCCATCATGCTGGTCGCCTGGGTCAGCAGCGTGGATTTTCCGATGCCGGGATCGCCACCGACCAACAGCACCGAGCCACGGACGAAGCCGCCGCCGGTGACGCGGTCGAGCTCGGCCATGCCCGACGACAGCCGCGGCGCGTCCTGGGTTTTGCCGGACAGCGATTCCAGCGCGAACGTCCGCCCCTTGCGCTTCGATCGGATCGAGACTGGCACCGAGCCCGTGGTGTCCTCCTCGGCCAGCGTGTTCCACTCGCCGCAGGAATCGCATTTGCCCTGCCAGCGATTATACGCCGCGCCGCAGTTCTGGCAGACGAAGGAGAGGGTTGATTTGGCCATGGAGCAGGTGAGTCGCGCTATCGCCCACGATGCATAGCACGGTTCGGTCGGCGCGCACGATCCATCGAAGATGGAGCGCCTGATGGGACGACGGGCTCAGCGAGAGAAGACCCGCGTTCCGGCCGGCCATCGCGGCCTGTCTCCCACCGGGCTGGCGCCGATCTCCCATCCGACGCCTCCCCAGAGCACGTCGACGGCACCAAGCTCTCCTGCGATATCGCGGACGTAAAACACGTTCGGCTTGGCGTTGACCTCCAGAGGGCCGCCGTTGCCGTTGGGCTGCTGCTTCAACGCGCACCACACGTCGGCAAGCCTGCTCTCGTGGCTCTGACCGAGCCTGGCGAGGATGTCCTTGTCGCTTGCGGCGGCGCTCAGCACATAGGTTTGCAACGATGCGCCGCCGGTATCGTCCTCGACCTTGTCGGTGAAGCGGCGCGCGAAGGTCGCACCCAACCAGGAGATCTTCACCGGCGCGCTCGACGCGATGTCCTCCTTGAAATGTTCCCGTGCGACGAATTTTTCAGCGTGAGGAATAGCCGATGTCGATGACGGATCGGACGGTTCCTCGGCTTTCGGTTGCAGGGAACACGCGACGCGGTCAACGGCAGCAGCCGAACCCGGTTGGCCCGATTTCGTATCGTCCGCGGCGACGCTCAAGGCTTGTGCTGTGAGAAAGAAGGCCAATGACAGCGTGAGGCTTAACTGGCGCATCTTTTTGTCCCCGAGTCCGCTGTGTTCGCGGAGACAAGGTAAACCGCATCCTGCAGATGTAAATTAAAGATCGGGTTTCTGGTTAAGGATAAAAAGTGAATTCAACTACAACGCGAATTTGAATCAAATGCGCGGCTGCCCGATCGACGGCCGCGTTCAAGCGCGGATGTCTCGCCCCGACAGCAGCAGCGGCGAATTCTCGCGCGGCGCCAAACCCGTCGGCAAAGCCCGGCAGCATCGTGCCTGCGCGCGCAGCGGATCGGTCCAACTCCAGCGAACGCGCCAGGACGGATTGTTCGCATATGCCGGAATTCGCCAGACCCAGATCGTCTCGTAAACGCTGTCACCGAGGTGTTCGACATCGGGCCGTGCTGTCGGCCACAAGGCCGCACCAGCAATGGCGAACGTGACGGCCGCCGCAGTCGTGATCATCATCTTGCGCATCGCGCGCCTGCCTTTCCCGTCTGTCGCGGGTTCTGACAACCCGCGACTGCCAATGCTTCGACTTGCGATCCCGAATCCGTCAGGCCGACATCAGCCGCTGAGGTGCGCGCTCGATTGCGCACCATGTGTCGCCTGACTCTCGGGATTCGCATCCGGGTCGTCGATCAACCCCGTGATGCCTGCTGGAGCAAAGTTCTTGTCCGCAAACGGTCGAGTGCAAGTAATGAAGTTGTCATAAGCGCAGTCGCCGGATGGAGGCAATCCGGATAACAACGGGAGGCGAGCGCTAAACAAGGCTCTTTCGGCGTACACCCCACGAGGTGCGCAGAGCGCCCCGTAGAATTACGATATCCCTGCGAGGATAGTCGTGTTCGTCACGTCGAAATCCGTTTGCGCGACGCGTGGTGGGCGCGGGCCAATGTGCGGGAGGTGCCACGATTCGGCGTCGGAAATTTGAAAACCTTGCAGCTTATCTGTGGTCGATCGGTTCATCGCGGGTTCAGTGCAAATGACTAAAGTGACTTGGTCGCAATACCTGCAGGAGCATCCTGACGACGTTGTCGGCGTAGAGCCATTCCCAAACGGAGCAAGTTTATGATTAGTCGGCGTCACGTACTCGGAGTGATCGCGGCAGCCACCACGGCAGGCGCGTCTCGCATCGCCTTCGCGAAGGAGAAGCACCAACTCAACGGAAAAGACCTGCTTGGCGAAAACATCAAGAAGAATGGCAAGCACAAGATCCATTCGACCGGAAAAAAGGTCGACGTCCTTGCCGAGGTGAACAACGGCAAGGTCACGGGCATCAGCGCCGTCGGGATGCAAGTAAAGAAAGTCCGGTCGCGTCAGAAGTTGGCTGAGACGGCTCCGGGCATAACCCTTGTCGGCATGCAGGTCGCGCAGGCCGACACCTACTACTACGGCTACTGGGTCTACGACGACCTGACCGATTACTATTATTGGTTCCCGGCTGACTACGTGCTCGTCGATTCGTCATGGGTCGAATACACAGCCTAGGCTGTTGCGCGATCAGGCCGATGTTGAAGCATCGGCCTGGATATCGCGTCAGTGGAGCGCAGCCGACCACAGCAACGCCGTGCCTGCCGCCAGCATGATGCCGTCCATGATCAGGCGGAACGCCTCCGGCTTCATCTGCAGCACGAAGCGCTTGGCGATGAAGGCGCCGGCCATCAGCGAGGCGCCGGCGATCAGGCCCTTCAGCGCGATGTCCGGTGTGAGCGCGCCGAACCGCTCGAACGTCACCGACTTGCTGACATAGAGCCCGAGCGAGCTCGCCGCTTCAGTGGCGAGGAACGCGCCCTTGCTGAGGCCGTAGAACAAAAACAGCGGCACGCTGAGCGGGCCGGTCGAGACCACGACGCCGGTGAGATAGCCGATCACGGCGCCACCGATTGCGAGATGCCAGAGACTGGCCTTCAGTCTGTGCTGGGCCAGCCAGTGCCGCACCGGCACCATCGCGATCAGGAACACGCCGATCGCGATGTCGACCGCGCGCGAAGGCAGAGCGAGCAGGGTGCGCGCGCCGAGCGCTGCGGCCGGAATGCCCGTGACCGAGTAGGCGGCGCAGGCGCGCCAGTCGACCTCGCGCCACCAGGCCAGGATGCGCGACAGATTGGCCATCACGGCCGCGACCGCCATGATCGGCACCGCCTGTTTCGGCCCGTACTGATAGACCAGCACCGGCATCAGCATGATCGACGAGCCGGTGCCGACGATGCCCGAGATGGTGCCGGCGACGAGGCCGACGATGAGGACGAACAGGAAGCCCACGCGCACTCCGGGACGTGATCCCGAGCCACGCCGGATGCGTGTCTCGAAAGCGAAGGCTCAGTGTGACCTCAGGGTTCGAGACGGCGCAAGGGCGCCTTGAACCGGGGACGTGCCGTCGCGCGCAGCGTCAGTATTTCGCGACGACCGGGCCGCCGAAGCGGTAGTTGACCCGCACCGTCACCATGTCGACGTCCTGGCGGATGCGTTCGTCATGGTTGAGCTGGGCGATGAACACCGGATCGTAGGTCATGCGAACGCTGTTGGTCCCCATGAACAGATGGTCGTATTCGATCGCCAGCGACCAGTTGTGTGCGATCGCATATTCGGCGCCGGCGCCGATCGCGCCACCCCAGCGCGTCTCGCTGCCGCGGTCGGCGATGAAGCCGACCGGTACGCCCGGTCCAAATGCCGGCGTGATGAAGCTCTCGTACCGATCGCGCACGACGGCCGCGCCGCCCTTGGCGTACAGCAGGAAGGAACCCCAGGAATAGCCGATCTGTCCGGTGAACAGGCCGATGGCATCGATCTTCGAGCGGTTGGCGAAGCCCGCAAACAGCGGGGCTGTGGACGGGTTCGAGCCGGAGAGGTCGGCCCAATTGCCCTGCGCTTCGACGCCGAATACCCAGGCCGCCTGCTGCCAGCGATAACCGATCTGGCCGCCGGCGGTCGCGCCGCTCGCGGTGTGGCAACCTTCCGGGCCGGTGAAATTCACGACGCCGAGCGCCGGATTGGTGATGGCGAAGGGCACGACGTCCCAGCACTTTCGGCTCCAGCCGCCGCCGCCATTGGCGCCGAGGTAGAAGCCGCTCCAGTTATTGGTGGCGGCGACGATCGGGGGCGCCTTGGTGTACGGGCGGGCGGCAAGGTCGGCAGCGGACGCGCTTGCAATGCCGAGCATGAGCATGGAGGCGGCGACGAAATATGTCTTCATGGGCAGACCCAATGCATGAATCAAATCGATGCCAGGCTAGTCGATTTGCACCACCTCCGGCTGTACCCGGTCCGCCACATCCGGCCGCATTCGCGTGCGTCGATAGGCTCCCGGCTTTCCCTGCGGCCTCCCGGTCAAGCCGGACGATGACAGGTGCATCAGATTCCCATCGTCGTCCCTGCGAAAGCAGGGACCCATAACCACGATTGGTCATTGTTGTGCGACGCTGGAACGACGAGTCCCGTTCACAACACTGGCCGCGGAGTATGGGTCCCTGCTTTCGCAGGGACGACAGCAGTGGTGGAGCCGGCCCATCACCTCAACACCACCCACGCCGGCGCATGATCGCTGGCGCCTTCCTCGCCACGAACGCCGCGGTCGACGCCGGCTTTCGCGAGCCGCGCCGCCACGTCGGGGCTGAGCAGGAGATGATCGAGCCGGAGGCCTGCATCGCGCGGCCAGCGCTGGCGCTTGTAGTCCCAGAAGGTGAACATCTGACGATCCGGATGCAGCGTGCGGAGCGCATCGCACCAGCCCTGATCGACCAGCGCCTTGAACGCGGCGCGGCTCTTCGGCTGGATCAGCGCATCCTTGTCCCAGGAGCGGGTCGGATAGATGTCGAGAGGCGTCGGCGCGACGTTGTAGTCGCCGGCGAGCACCACAGGGACCTCCTGCTTGAGCAGCTTGGCGGCGTGGGCGCGCAGCCGCTTGAACCAGGCGAGCTTGTAATCGAATTTCGGGCCGGGCTGCGGATTGCCGTTCGGAAGGTAAAGGCTGGTCACGACGATGCCGCGCACCGCGGCCTCGATGTAGCGCGCCTCATGGTCGTCGCGGTCGCCGGGCAGGGCGGTGCGGATCAAGACCGGCTCGGCCTTGCGCGCGAGGATGGCGACGCCGTTCCAAGTCTTCTGTCCCTGCCACACCGCACCGTAACCGGCTTTCTCGAGCGCGGCTGCGGGAAATTCGGCGTCGCTGGCTTTCAACTCCTGCAAGCTGACGACGTCGGGCTTGGCCGATTTCAGCCAGCGCAGCAGGTTTGGGAGCCGGCGGTTGACGTTGTTGATGTTGAAGGTCGCGATCTTCATGCGCAATCGCGAACCTCGATCGCGTCAGGTGGACGGTGCCGTTGGCGCGGCGGCAGGCAATGGTGGCGGCGCAGGCGCTGCTGTTGGCAAAGCAGGAGGCGCTGCTTGCGCCGCGGCCGGCTCGCTCTTCTCGGCGACGGCGTCGCTCTTCTCGGCGGCTGCATCGCTGCTCGCCGCGACGGCCTCGCCGCCCTTGTAGATGCGTACGAAGCGACGGCCGAGGCTGGTCAGCACCTCATAGCCGATGGTGCCGAAATGGTGCGCGACCTCGTCGACCGTGATGCCTTCGCCGATCAGCGTCACCATGTGGCCGCGCCGCACGGCATTCTTGTCGAGATCGGTGACGTCGACCGCGATCAGATCCATCGAGACGCGGCCGGCGATCGGGCAGCGCTTGCCGGCGACCACGACCTCGGCGCCGCGGGTGCCGTCATTGGCGCTGGCGGCGCGGAAATAGCCGTCCGCATAGCCCGCGGAGACGATCGCAAGCCGGGTCGGCCGGCGCGCGGTCCAGGTGCCGCCATAGCCGACGGTCTCGCCGCGATCGATGTTGCGGATCTGCACGATGCGCGCCTTGAGGTCGACCACCTGCTGCATCGGGTTGTCGGCCTCCGGCGTCGGGTTGACGCCGTAGAGCGCGCAGCCCGGCCGCACCATCTCGAACTGGAATTGGGCGCCGAGGAACACGCCGGACGAGTTGGCGAGCGAGGCCGGCACGCCGGTGAACAGGCTCGCGATCTCGCGGAAGCTCGCAAGCTGCTTTGCGTTGGCGGGATTGTTGAGCAGTTCGGCGGAGACGAGGTGGCTCATCACCAGCGTGATGCCGTGATCGCCGGCGTTGATCCGCGGAATGATGCCTTGGGCTTCGCTGACCGTCAGCCCGAGCCGGTTCATGCCGGTGTCGATATGGATGGCGGCGCCGCCGGACCAGCCAGAGCGACGGCAGAACACGTCCCATTCGGCGAGCTCGTTGAGATCGCCGATCACGGGCTTGCAGTCGATCTTGGCGTAGGCGTCGCCGGTCTGCTGGAAGAAGCCGCCGAGCGCATACACGGTCGCCTGCGGAACGGCCGCGCGCACCACGGCGGCCTCCTCGACGGTGGCGACGAAGAAGGTCTTGCAGCCGGCCTTGGCCAGCGCCCGCGACACCTGCTCGGCGCCGCAACCATAGGCGTTGGCCTTGACCACGGCAGCGCATTCCGCCGGGACCGCGGTCTTCTCGAGCTTGCGCCAGTTGGCGATGATGGCGTCGAGGTCGACGGTCAGGATGCCGGTGGCGGTCGGATGGGCCGCCAGCAAACTGGCTTCGGGCGTCAGCTGCGATTTCGCGTCGGTCACGATGTTCATGGCTTATTTGTACGCGCGGGGCATGCGGCCTTCAACTGTACCCGACCATTAGTAGGAGGGGGGGCGATCCGGGACCAGTCCGTCCGATGCGAGGTCGCCGAACCGGGTGACGCTGGCTTCGAAGTGCAGCTCGACGGTGCCGGTCGGACCGTGGCGCTGCTTGCCGATGATGACTTCGGCCTTGCCGAGCGCGCGCTCCATTTCGGCTTGCCAGGTGGCGTGCTCCGGGGTGCCGGGCCGCGGTTCCTTGTTCGCGAGATAGTATTCCTCGCGGTACACGAACATCACGACGTCGGCGTCCTGCTCGATCGAACCGGATTCACGCAGGTCCGAAAGCTGGGGCCGCTTGTCGTCGCGGTTTTCGACCTGACGCGAGAGCTGCGACAGCGCGATCACGGGGACGTTGAGCTCCTTCGCCAGCGCCTTCAAATTGGTGGTGATCTCGGTGATTTCCTGCACGCGGTTGTCGTTGCCGCGCTTGCCCGAGCCCTGCAACAGCTGGATGTAGTCGATCACGATCAGATCGAGACCCTTCTGCCGCTTGAGGCGGCGGGCGCGCGCGGTGAGCTGCGAGATCGACAGACCACCGGTTTCGTCGACGTAGAACGGCAGCGACTGCAACTCGATCGAGCAGTCGCGAATCTTCTCGAAATCGAGCTCGGAGATACCGCCGCGCCGGATATGGCTGGAGGGAATGCCGGTGCGTTCGGCGAGAATACGGGTGGCGAGCTGTTCGCCGCTCATTTCGCAGGAGAAGAAGCCGACCGCGCCGCCGTTCACCGCCTTGGTGGTGCCGTCCGCCTGCACCTCGGGGACATAGGCCCTGGCAATGTTGTAGGCGATGTTGGTGGCGAGCGAGGTTTTGCCCATGCCGGGACGGCCGGCGAGCACGATCAGGTCGCTTGGCTGCAATCCGCCCATCTTGGTGTCGAGGTCGCGCAGCCCCGTCGAAATGCCGGACAGTTTGCCGTCGCGCTGGAACGCCTTGGCCGCCATGTCGACGGCGACCGTGAGCGCATCGGCAAAGCGCTGGAAGCCGCCATCGTAGCGGCCGGTTTCGGCGAGGCTGTAGAGCTGCCGTTCGGCGTCCTCGATCTGCGCGCGCGGGGCAAAATCGACCGGAGCGTCGTAGGCGACGTTGACGATCTCCTCGCCGATCTGGATCAGGTTGCGGCGCAGGCTGAGATCATAGACGGTACGCCCGTAGTCCTGTGCGTTGATGATGGTGGTCGCTTCGGCGGCGAGTCGGGCGAGGTATTGATTGACCGTCATGCCGCCGAGGTCCAGCTCGGCAGGCAGGAACGTCTTCAAGGTCACGGGATTTGCGACCTTGCCCATCCGGATCAGACTGCCGGCCGTTTCATAGATCTGCTGGTGGATGGCTTCGAAGAAGTGCTTCGCCTCCAGGAAATCGGAGACCCGGTAGAAGGCGTCGTTGTTGACCAGTATCGCGCCCAGCAGCCCCTGTTCCGCTTCGATGTTGTGCGGCGCGCTCCGATAGGTCGGGGACGCGGCGTCGGGCGCGAGCTTGTGAACGTTCGAATCAATCAAGGCCATGGACGAGCTTATTCTTCTGATTTCGTCGTTACTGAGATTTTCGGCTGTGGGGCCGCGATCAAGCGCCAGCCCGGCACGAAGCGAAAGGACGGATGTTTCTTATGCACGATTCACACAACGCCATGTGTGAATCCGCCACGGCCGGATGCATTCCGCTTGACGGGGTTCTGCTCGAAAGGAGGGGGAGTGCGACCGATCTAAGATGTGGTCGGCAAAAATTCGGGGCGGCCTGAACCTTTTACCGGGCTGCCGCGCCCAACCAGCTGCGAGGTCGGCGCTGGCCTCGGTTCCTCAGACCAGGATGAGGAAAGCCAGCGCGATCAAGGCGGCCGCCACGCCGGTGGCAATCAAGGCGTAGTCGGTCACGAGGTCGCGTTGCGGGTCCAACATCGTCTGGTGCGGTTCTCGGGTCATTCCGGAGCACTACGACAGCCCGGAACGGACCTCTGTGAAGCAGATCACATCTGTCGCAATTTCTTTGCGGCAGGCTCGCGGGAACGACCCGGCGGATTCCGGGTTGTCTTCGCTCAGGGAAGATACGGTGACGATGGCTCGAGGGTTTCAGACAGTGCGACCAAGGCTTGGCCGGGCAGGCGGCATCGACCGCCGCTGGCTGGCGTCGCTTGTCGAGGCCATGGAGCAGGCGGCGCGTCCGGAGGTCCGGAACGTTCCCTGCGACGTCAGCCTGATTTCAGCCGCGGCGGCCCACTTGGCGCGGCCGGCGCCGACCTTCGCCCATTGCGGCTCGGTCTACAGCCTGCGCAACTAGCAATACCGGTTCTTTCAGGCCTATTCGCCGGCGAGTTGCAGCCGGGGTTTTGCGGCGCCGGCTTCCTTGAGCCGGAGGCGGCCTTCCTCGCGGCCGATGTAATCGCGGGTCATCGGCACGATGCCCTGGCGCTTGGTCAGCTGCAGCTGGAAGTTCATCATGTTCTGCACCCGGAACGACATCTCCGAGGCCGCCAGATAGAATTCCCACATCCGGGCAAAGGTCTCGTCGTAGAGCCGCACGGCCTCCTCGCGCCGCGCCATGAAGCGGTCGCGCCACGCCTTCAGGGTCTCTGCATAGTGCAGGCGCAGGATCTCCATGTCGCAGATCAGCAATCCGGCCTTCTCGATCGCCGGCATGACCTCGGAGAGCGCCGGAATGTAGCCGCCGGGGAAGATGTATTTCCGGATCCAGGGGCTGGTGACATCAGGACCGGTCGAGCGGCCGATCGAGTGCAGCAGCATGACACCGTCATCGCTCAGGAGCTCGGCGCAGCGCTTGAAGAAGGTTTCGTAAAAGGCGACCCCGACATGCTCGAACATGCCGACCGAGACGATGCGGTCGAACGGGCCGGGGATGTCGCGGTAGTCCTGCAGCAGGAAGCGCGCCGAATGCGCCAGGTTCTTCTCCGCCGCCCGGGCGTTGGCGATCTGCAGCTGCTCGGTCGACAGCGTGACGCCGGTGACGTCGGCGCCGCTCATCTCGGCGAGATAAAGCCCCAGTCCGCCCCAGCCGGAACCGATGTCGAGGACACGATGGCCGGGCTGGATCAGGAGTTTTGCGGCGAGGTGGCGCTTCTTGGCGAGCTGGGCGTCGTCCAGCGCCGCGTCCGGCGCCTCGAAATAGGCGCAGCTGTATTGCTTGTCCGCGTCGAGGAAGAGGGAATAGAGGCGGCCGTCGAGGTCGTAATGGCGGGCGACATTGCTCCGGGACCGGCCGCGCACATTGAGCTGCTGGGCGCGACGCCCGAGGAAGCGAACCCAGGCCTGCATCCTGGCAAAGTTCGGCAACATGGCCGCCTGGCCCATCAGGACAGCCAGCACATCGGCGATGCTGCCTTGCTCCACCACGAAGGTGCCGTCCATGAAGGCTTCGCCGAGGTAAAGCTCGGGATCGACCAGAACGCGCAGTTCGGCGGCCCTGGTCATGAACCGTGCGGCGACGGGAATGCCCGTGCCGTCACCACAGGTGAATTGAGCGCCGCTCGCGGTCGTGAACGTGATCGAACCGCGGCGGATGAAGCGCCCCAAGAAAAATCGCAACAATCGGTCCATCGAAGCACCAACGGAACGGCAAGCTGCACACTGACACCACCGGAGCTGATCACTCTAATGTGTCCCCAACCCAAACATAGGCAGGGAATTGGATCGCGCTATTGCGTTGTGGTCAAAGCCGATATTCCAAAATGTGACAATTGCGTGGATGCGGCACGCGCGCGCTTCCATTCGCGCGATAATCGGATAAAAGGTGACCGCCGCGGCCGATCCATGAGGCGCAGGCGGCGATTTTTCCGGAATCTGGAGACTTAAGGAATGTTGAGCCGAGCCCTCAGTCTGGCGACGGTGACGCTTCTGATTGGCTGTCTGTCAGCCGTATCAGCGCAAGCGCAAAACCTCGAGGCCGGCAAAAGCCCCTCCCAGATCTTCGCCAACACCTGCACGGCCTGCCACAAGAGCCCGCGGGGTCTCCTGAAGACCGTGCCGGCCGGCTCGCTGCCGGGCTTCCTGCGCCAGCACTACACGACGTCGAGCGACATGGCCGGCGTGCTGGCATCCTATCTGATCTCGAACGGCGCCAATGACCCGCGCTACCAGGCCAAGGATCAGCCCAAGGGGGCCAAGGGCCGGGACGGCCGCCAGGAGGCAAACCAGTCTCCGGAGCAGCCGGCCGAGCGCCCGTCGCGCCGGCAGCATCAGGGTGCGGCGCCGCAGGAAGGGGCCAAGGAAGGCGTCAAGGAAGCCGCAAAGCCCGACGCCGACGGTTTGAATCCCGAAGCACGTCCCGCCCACCGCGGCCGGCGCATGGCGCGTCCGAGCGAGACGCCTGATGGTGCCAAGCCGGACGACGGTCAGACCCCGCAAGCCGCGGGTGAGGGCAGGCCGTCGCGCCAGAAGCACGGCCGTCGCGGCAAGCCGGTCGAGGAGCCGAAGTCCGACGAGGCGCCCAAGGGCGAGGCGGCGGGCGACGAGCTCAAATCCCAGACCACCGTCAAGCGCGAAGACAAGGGTGAGGCCGAGAAGCCGGCGAAGCCTGCCAACCAGTCCGACACGGCCAAGGTCGATGCGCCCAAGGGCAGCGCCGGCGGCGAGCCGGCTGCCGTGCGATCGGACCCGGTTCCGCAGGTCACACCCGCGGCTCCCGCCGCTTCCCCTGCGCCCGAGCCGGCCGCTGCCGCATCGCCAGCACCGGCGCCCGCTGCGCCGCCGGTAACCGCGGCCGCACCGCCTCCGCCGCCCCCGACGACGCCGGGCTCCGGTCCGCCGGAAGCGCCGACCTCGAAGTAATCGCCAACGCCGGGCCGTGAGGTCCGGCGTTATCATTTGACTGCCACTGGAGTAAAGCTCTAGAGTATTGATCTAGTCAGGAAGGGAGCAGGGGTGAGCACGGCACGCGACGATCTCTTGGCGGCGGGACTGGCGGTGTTCGACCGCGACGGGTTCGAGGGCGCGACGGTGGCCGAGATCCGCTCCCGCGCCCGCGCGTCCAACGGCAGCTTCTTCCATTTCTTCACCTCGAAGAAGCAGCTCGCCGGAACCCTGTTCCTGGAAATCCTGCAGACCTATCACGCCGCAATCATCACCGCTGTCAACGACACGCACGGCGCCGGCGAGGGCGTTGCGCGGCTGATCCACGCCCATCTCGATTGGGTCGTGAGCAACCGGCGCGAGGCGCGCTTCCTGTTCGAGATTTCGCGCAGCGAGTGGAGCGAGGAGGTGCGCGGCGCGCAGCGCACCGAGAACTCGCGGCTCACCGATGGCATCGAGCGTTGGCGCGCGCCGCTGCTCGCGCGCGGCGAGTTGCTGCCGATGAGCGCGACACTGTTCTTCAGCCAGATCATCGGGCCGGCGCAGATCTTTTGCCGCGCCTATCTGTCGGGCCGCCATCAGAGCGACCCGCGCGAACAGGTCGAGACGCTGATCGCCTGCGCGATCCGCGCGGTGGTGGCGCCGGGTGCGCCGGAGCGAGCAGGAGGGACGTCATGAGCAAAATCGATCCGGACTTTGCGCCGATCGCGACGCGGATTCGCGACAATGTCGGCCGTCAGGGCTTCATGGGTCTTGTCGGTGCTGAGGTTGCCGAGCTGTCGCGCGGCGCGTGCACGCTCGCCGTCGACCGGCGGCCTGAGCTGTTGCAGCAGCACGGCCTGTTTCACGGTGGGGTGACGGCGTTCCTCGTCGACAATGCCACCACGATTGCGGCGGCGACGTCGCATGGCCAGCCGGCGCTGACGGCCGAGTACAAGCTGAACCTGCTGTCGCCGGCATCGGGCGATCGCCTGATCTGCCGGGCGCGCGTGATCAAGCCGGGGCGTCAGGTCGCCGTCGTTGCGGCCGACGTGTTCTGCATCATCGACGGCAAGGAGAAGCACACCGCGACGGCACTCGCGTCGATCGCGATGCTCGACGATCAGGCGGCGGCACGAATCCAAAGCCCGGCCTGATGGGGCCGGGCTTCAGTCGGTGGAGGGACGAAGAGACGCTTACTTCTCTTCGGCAGCCGGAGCCGGCGCGGCCTCGTCATCGTGCTGCGCTTCCGGATCGAAGAATTCGCCGGCGGCGGCGAGCGCTTCGGCGGCAGCGTCCTGGTCTTCCTGACGGGTCGAGATGTCCTCGCCGCGCTTGATCCGGTCGGCCTCTTCGGCGGAACGGGCGACCGTCACGGTGACGCTGGTCTCGACCTCGGGGTGAACGGCGATGGTCACCTTCTGCGCGCCAATCACCTTGATCGGCGAGTCGAGCCAGACCTGCGGACGGGCAACCGTGATGCCGTCGGCGGCCAGCGCAACGACGATGTCGCGCACCGTGACCGAGCCGAACAGCTGGCCGGACTCGGAGGCCTGGCGGATGATGATGATGTCGCGGCCGTCGATCTTCTCGGCGACCACGGCGGCTTCGCCCTTGGCCTTGATGTTGTTGGCCTCGAGCTCGGCCTTCATGCCGTCATACTTGGCGCGGTTCGCTTCGGTGGCGCGCAGCGCCTTGCCGCGCTTCAGCAAGAAGTTGCGGGCGAACCCGTCCTTGACGCGCACGACTTCGCCCATCTGACCAAGCTTGGCAACGCGTTCCAGCAGAATGACTTCCATTTTCGTTCTCCTTTAGAGGCTAAGTATCGGGTTGAGTGGTTGGATCGAATGTCAGGCCGCAGGCAAAGGCGGCGGTCTGGTTTGCAGATAGCGCTGGCGCAGTCCGAACACGGCGTCCGCAATGCCGAGCGCGAAGATTGCGACGATCGGCCAGCCGAACATGACGACGACGGCGTAGATGCCGCCGAGCCAGAAGCCGCGATTGCCGAGCGACAGCGTCAGGGTGTGCAGCACGGCGAAGCCGACCAGCGCATAGGCGATCACGAGCGCCGTGGTGACGATCTGCGCCAGCAGCGCAAGCATGCCGCCGACGAAGCTGGCGGCGATCGCCACCAGCAACGCGACCAGCGCCATGGCGGGGAGCGCGGTGCTGCGGAGCTCCGGCCACGGCCGGTTCAGCCGCCCCGAGGTTTGTGCGATCTTGCCGGCGAGCCACAGGTTGAGCGTCAGCGTGACCATCGCGATGACCGTTGCCGCGAGCGGTGCGAAGATCACCAAGGCGTCGACGAACCGTTCGATGTCACTGCCGGGTTGCGTTTCGCCGGCGCTGAGCATCTTGAGCAGGCCGCGCCGCAACGTGCCGGTGATCGTGTCGGTATCCGTGCCGAGCGTGAGCAGTGCTGCGGTCGTGGTGACGATGGCGAAGGCTGCGACCCAGAGCAGGATGCGGCCGACGGGATACCATTCGAGCGCAGGCGGCTGCTGGGCGGCGCTATCGCCGGCTGTGCCTGCGACCGGCCTTCCAAGCAGAGCGAGGTGGCCGAGCCACCAGCCGGGCAGGGCGACCATCATGGCAAACGCGATGCAATAGGGGAGTCCGAAGAGTGCGCCGAGCACGAACGCTGCAGCGATACCGCCGATGGCGGCGGCAAGCGGGCCCCAGCCGAGCGCCGTCACCATCAGAGGCAGCGGCGCGAGATAGAACAGCAATATCGAGATTGCCGCGCCCGAAACGATCGAGGCGAACATCAGCGCCGACGCGGCGCCGGCGGCAAGTGCAACGATGAGGATCGCGATCATCAGCTGTCCCGCTCCTTTCGAGCGGTTAGAGGCACTCAGTCGAGAACCCCAACCATCGGCGACCGGACGACCCGGAAGCCTTATGAGAATGAGCGGCCGGCGGCACGTGCCGCCGGCCGGAAACGGTTAGCGAATAACGTAGGGCAGCAGGCCGAGGAAGCGCGCGCGCTTGATGGCGCGGGCGAGCTCACGCTGCTTCTTGGCGGAGACGGCCGTGATGCGGCTCGGCACGATCTTGCCGCGCTCGGAGACGTAACGCATCAGCAGCTTGGAATCCTTGTAGTCGATCTTCGGCGCATTCGCGCCCGTGAACGGGCAGGACTTGCGACGACGGAAAAACGGACGGCGGGCACCAGCATCAGCCATGATTCATTACTCCTCGGTCGCAGCTTCTTCTTCGCGCGGACGGCGTGGGCCACGATCGCCGCGGAAGCCGCCGCCATCGCGATCGCCACGGAAGCCGCCTTCGCGGTCGCCGCGGAAGCCACCGCCACGGTCATCGCGCTCACGGTCACGGTCGGCCTTGCGCATCATCGCGGACGGGCCTTCCTCGTGCTCTTCGACGCGCACGGTGAGATAGCGGATGACGTCTTCGCTGATCCGCTCCTGGCGCTCGATCTCGGTGACGACAGCCGACGGTGCGTCGATGTTCATCAGCACGAAATGCGCCTTGCGATTCTTGTTCATGCGGTAGGTGAGGGAGCGCACGCCCCAGCTCTCGGTCTTGGTGACCTTGCCGCCGCCCTGTTCGACGATACCCGTCATCTGGGCCGTCAGTTCATCCACCTGCTGGGTGCTCGCATCCTGACGCGCGAGAAAAACATGCTCATAAAGAGGCATGGTTGTCCTTTCCTGTGTTGGCGCGGGTTCCGGCGACAAGCCCTTCGAGACCTTCGGAAAGGACTCGAGCTGCTCAGAAGGCGGGAGCACGGGACGACGGGCCGACTGGCCCTGCCACATCAAAATCAACGGGTGAATTTGCTGAGACCGTCCGTTCAGCTCCCGGCCGGAGCCCACGAATGGGGCGCTTTATACGGATTTTGGCCGCGAAGGCAAGGGTCCGCAGAGGGGTCTTGGCCCCCGGATTTGCGACGGGTCGTAGCCCTCCAGGCCGTTCGGCGCAACTTCGCGCTGTTCCGGGTTGATTTCTTTGTTTGTACGTCATACAAATATCTCAGGGAGGACGATCGATGGGTTCGGAGACCGCCAGCGGCATGTCTGCGCCCGATCCGAAGCACGTGGTCCGCGCGACACGGTCGGCGGGGCGCAAGATGCGTTCGCTGTTGCTCGATGCCGCCAGCCGCCTGTTCAAGGAGCGCGGGCTCTCGGGCACGTCGATCTCCGACATCGCCGCCGCGGCGGACGCCTTTCCGAGCCAGATCACCTATTACTTCCGTACCAAGGAGGCGCTGTTCGTCGAAGCCGCCAGCCGCGACATGCTTTACCTCGCGCGCGCGACCGAGCAGGCCGCCCTGAACGCCCATACGCCACGCGATTACACCCACGCCTTGGCCGAGACCGTGACCGCGACCGATACGGTCGCCTTCTTCGCCGAGGCCTTGACGCTGACGCGGCGCCGGCAGGACCTCGCGCCTTTGGTCGAGCGCACCATCGAGCGTCTGCACAGCGAAGGCGCGCGCGCCTATGCGGACCAGGTCGAGCGGCACGGCTGGCGCTCGCTGCGCGCGCCCGAAGAGAGCTCGAGGCGGTTCTGGGCGATTGCGATCGGCGTGATCGTCGAAGGTTTTGCGATGGGCCGCGGCGCCGAGGAGATGTGCCGCGAATTGCTGCGCGCGCTCGGCGAGCAGGCGACATCGACGTCGGCCAATGATGGATCGCGGCTGCGCCTGGTCGGCGATCGCGACACTTCACCCTCAACGGACGGGGAGACCAGCTCATGACCGCGCTACGCATGCGTGCCCGCGATTTCCTCACCGAGGATGAACTGGTCGCCGTCCGGCAACGCACGACCTGGAAGGGCGCAGCCCTGATCGTGCACGCCTGGGCGCTGATCCTTGGCGCGATCGCGCTGGTTGCGTGGTGGCCCAATCCGCTGACCTATCTGCTGGCGGTTGCGATCATCGGCTCGCGCCAGCTCGGGCTCGCCATCCTGATGCATGACGGTGCGCATGGCTGTCTCTCGGCCAACGAGAAGACCAATCTCACGCTGAGCCAGTGGTTCTGCGCCTATCCGATCTTCGCGGAAACCCGCGGCTATCGCCGCTATCATCTGCAGCATCATGCCCGGACGCAGCAGGAGGATGATCCGGATCTGGTGCTGTCGGCGCCGTTTCCGATCACGAAGATGAGCTACCGCCGGAAATTCCTCCGCGATATCACCGGGCAGACCGGCTACCAGCAGCGCAAGGCGCAACTGCTCAATGCGATCGGGCCGAAAGAGTGGCCGCTATCGCAGCGCGCCGCCAATTTCTGGCAGAAGCTCGGGCCGCAATGCGTCGCCAACGCGTTGCTGTTCGCGGGACTCGCCGCCGCGGGCGTGTGGTGGGCCTATCCGCTGTTGTGGCTGGTGCCGCTGCTGACCTGGATGATGGTGATCACGCGGATCCGCAACATCGCCGAACATGCCGTCGTGCCCGACAGCGCCGATCCCTTGCGCAACACCCGCACCACGCGGGCCAATGTCCTCGAGCGGCTGTTCATCGCGCCGTACTACGTGAACTATCACCTCGAGCATCATCTGCTGTTCTACGTGCCCTGCTACAACCTGCCGCGCGTCCACCGCATCCTGAGCGCAAGCCGCTATGCCGACCGGATGGAAGTCCAGCCGGGCTATGCCGCCGTGCTGCAGCTGGCGACCGCCAAGCCCAACCGGGAAGACCGCCCGGGCCAATTGGTCAACAGCGCGCGCCGGGCGAGGGCGGGCGCCGAGGTTAACGCCGACCAGAATGCCGGTGGATTCTAGGCCGAGCCGGCCCCGGCATCCCCAGGGTTCCGCGCGCGCGGCTTGACATCGCGCCCCCCATCAGTGTCTTACGGCCCGGTCCGAGGCCGGTTGCAAGATTTGGTTGCAAGGCAGGGTCCGGACCCGCTGTGGCGCGTTTCGCGCGACGGGATACCGTTTTCCCCTGCGGCAGGCGCGGCGCTTGCGCGGGGATCACGCTCAACAAGGTAGGGAGCGCCGATGACGGCAGCATTCACGTTTCCCGGGCAGGGCTCGCAGGCGGTTGGCATGGGCAAGGCCCTGGCCGACGCCTTTCCGGTCGCGAAGGCCGTGTTCGACGAGGTCGATTCCGCGCTGGGCGAGAAGCTGACCGCGATCATCTGGGATGGTCCGGGCGAGACATTGCAGCTGACGGAAAATGCCCAGCCGGCGCTGATGGCGGTCTCGATCGCCACGTTGCGCGTGCTCGAGAGCGAGGCCGGCTTCTCGGTCGGCCGCAACGCGGCCTTCGTTGCCGGGCACTCGCTCGGCGAGTATTCGGCGCTTGCCGCCGCCGGCAGCCTGACGGTGAGCGACACCGCGCGGCTGCTGCGCACCCGCGGGCTTGCGATGCAGAAGGCGGTGCCGGTCGGCGCCGGTGCGATGGCCGCGCTGCTCGGCCTCGATTACGAGGCGGCGGTCGCGGTCGCCAATGAGGCCGCGCAGGGCCAGGTCTGCCAGGCCGCCAACGACAACGGCGGCGGCCAGGTGGTGGTCTCCGGCGACAAGGCAGCCGTCGATCGCGCGGTGGAGATTGCGAAAACCAAAGGGGCAAAACGCGCCATGCTGCTGCCGGTGTCGGCGCCGTTCCACTGCAAGCTGATGCAGCCGGCGGCCGATGCGATGGCAGAGGCGCTGGCCGGCGTCACCATCAAGGCGCCCGCGGCGCCGCTGGTCTCCAACGTGCTGGCTTCGGCGATATCAGATCCCGACGAGATCCGCCGCCGCCTGGTCGAGCAGGTCACGGGAACGGTTCGCTGGCGCGAGTCGGTTGCCTATATGGCAGGCCAGGGCGTGACGCGGTTCTTCGAGATCGGCGCCGGCAAGGTGCTGAGCGGCCTCGTCAAGCGCATCGCCGATGGCGCGGTCGGCGTGTCCGTCGGCGGCCCGAACGATATCGCTGCAGCCAAGGACGCGCTGGCAGCTTCGGCCTAATGCAGCCGGAAGGAGAATTCGATGTTTGATCTGACTGGCAAGACGGCGCTCGTGACGGGTGCAACCGGCGGCATCGGCGGCGCGATCGCGCAGGCGCTGCATGCGCAGGGCGCGACGGTGGCGATTTCGGGGACGCGGCGCGAGGTGCTGGACGGCTTCGCGGCCAAGCTCGGCGAGCGCGTTCATGTGCTGCCGTGCAATCTCTCCAGCAAGGATGACGTCGAGGCGCTGGTGCCGGCGGCGGAAGCTGCGATGGGGCAGGTCGACATCCTGATCGCGAATGCCGGCATCACCCGCGACAACCTGTTCGTGCAGTTGCGTGACGAGGATTGGGACGACGTGATTGCGGTCAACCTGACCGCGACATTCCGCCTGGCGCGCGCGGCGACCAAACTGATGATGCGCAAGCGCTTCGGCCGCATCATCGCGATCACCTCGATCGTCGGCGTCACCGGCAATCCGGGGCAGGGCAACTACACCGCGTCGAAGGCCGGCATCATCGGCCTGATCAAGACGCTGGGCGCCGAATACGCCAAGCGCGGCGTGACCGCGAACTGCATCGCGCCGGGCTTCATCAAGACGCCGATGACGGATGCGCTCAACGACAAGCAGCGCGAAACCATCCTGGCGAAGGTTCCTGCGGCGCGGCTCGGAACGCCCGAGGATATCGCTGCGGCAGCGGTCTATCTGGCCTCGAACGAGGCCGCCTACGTCACCGGACAGACGATTCACGTCAACGGCGGCATGGCTATGATTTGAGCTGGTTGCTGGCTCTCGCAATGCGGCGAAAAGCCGTTTTCGGGAGCCGGTTCAGGCGTGTAGTCAAGGCTTGGGAAGTATGATAGCTGAACCCCCCATGGATGGGCAAAGAACGCCATTGCAGGATTTTGAAACCCTGTATATTGGCGTGGCGACGCCTGCCGTTCGCCGGGGCTTTAGTCGGCTACGACCGGGCCGAATCAAGACTATGCGCGACTGAGTAATCGAGACGACCACGATGGCTCGTATCGTCTTGGGGTCGGGTCCAATGGAACAACGAGGTTGAACGATGAGTGAGATTGGCGAGCGGGTTAAGAAGATTGTGGTCGAGCACCTTGGTGTCGAACCCGAGAAGGTGGTCGATAGCGCGAGCTTCATCGATGACCTCGGCGCCGACAGCCTCGACACCGTCGAGCTCGTGATGGCTTTCGAAGAAGAATTCGGTTGCGAGATTCCCGACGACGCGGCGGAAACGATTCTGACCGTGGGCGACGCGACCAAGTTTCTTGAGAAGAACGCGAAGAGCTGACGCCGATCGCGAAGTTGACGGGGCCGGACGGACCGTGTTCGAGCGGTCCCCCGGCTTCTTATTATTAGCCGCGCATTGCCGGCCGGAGACGTGGAAATGAGACGAGTTGTCGTCACGGGGCTGGGCATGCTTACACCGCTCGGCTGCGGTGTTGACGCAACTTGGACGCGCATCCTCGCCGGAGACAGCGGCGGCAAGAAGATCGACACCTTCGAAGTGTCCGACCTGCCGAGCCAGGTCGCCTGCTACATTCCGCGCGGCGACGGCTCCAACGGCACCTTCAATCCCGATCAGTGGATGGAGCCGAAGGACCAGCGCAAGGTCGACGACTTCATCCTCTACGCGATGTGCGCGGCCAGGCAGGCGCTCGACGACGCCAACTGGCATCCGAAGTCCGACGAGGACCAGTTCGCCACCGGCACGATGATCGGCTCCGGCATCGGCGGCCTCACCGGCATTGCCGAGACTGCGGTGCTGCTCAAGGAACGTGGACCGCGCAGGGTCTCTCCCTTCTTCATTCCGGGCCGCCTGATCAATCTGGCGTCCGGCTACGTCTCGATCGAGCACGGCCTGAAGGGCCCCAATCATTCGGTCGTCACGGCGTGCTCGACCGGCGCGCACGCCGTCGGCGATGCAGCGCGGCTGATCGCGCTCGGCGACGCCGACGTGATGCTCGCAGGTGGCGCCGAATCGCCGATCTCCCGCATCGGCATCGCAGGCTTCTGCGCGGCGCGTGCGCTGTCCACCGGCTTCAACGACACGCCGGAAAAGGCATCGCGGCCCTACGACAAGGATCGCGACGGCTTCGTGATGGGCGAGGGTGCCGGCGTCCTCGTGCTCGAGGAATACGAGCACGCCAAACAGCGTGGTGCGAAGATCTATGCCGAGGTCACCGGCTACGGCCTGTCGGGCGATGCCTTCCACATCACTTCGCCGCCGCCGGACGGCAATGGCGGCTTCCGCAGCATGAGCATGGCGCTGAAGCGCGCCGGCCTCGTGGCATCCGATCTCGACTACATCAACGCGCACGGCACCTCGACGCAGGTCGGCGACGAGATCGAACTCGGCGCGGTCGAGCGTCTGCTCGGCAATGCGGCTTCGAAGGTTTCGATGTCGTCGACCAAGTCGGCGACCGGACATCTGCTCGGCGCGGCCGGTGCGATCGAGGCGATCTTCGCGGTGCTGGCGATTCGCGATAACGTGGTGCCGCCGACCATCAATCTCGACAATCCGTCGGTGCAAACGGCGATCGATCTTGTGCCGCACACGTCGCGCAAGCGTGACGTGAATGTGGCGCTGTCCAATTCCTTCGGTTTCGGTGGCACAAACGCCTCCGTGATCGTGCAGCGCGTGACCAATTAGTAGGTCGTTAGAGCGTTTTCGAGCGAAGTGGGTACCGGTTCGCGTGAAGAAAACGCGTCAAAATAAGAATCTAAAGTCCCGTTCCGATGCGATCGGATCGGGACTTTAGAACTAGTCCACCGTTTTGCCGTATTCCGCGGTGACTCCTAATAGCGGGCGTATGCTATTGGCAGGGCAGGGGTTTGTCCGGCCACGATTCAACCGGCAGGATATTGGTTTGCATCGATGAGTGAGAGGCCGCCCATTTCACCAAGGAGTCCACGTGCCGCGCTGGAGCCCGAACAGGTTCCGCCGCCGCCCAAGCGCTCGGATCGTGCCCGCAATCCTTTCGTGATCGTCGGCAATGCCATCTTCACCATCCTGATCATCCTGATGATCGGCGCCGGCGCCACCTACTACTACGGCAAGCAGACGCTGGAATCGCCGGGGCCGCTGCAGGAAGACAAGATCGTCAACATCCCCGCGCGCGCCGGCAAGCGTGACATCGCCGATGTGCTGTCGCGCGAGGGCGTGATCAACGTCAATCCGTGGGTCTTCATCGGCAGCGTGTTTGCGCTGAAGGCGAGCTCCGATCTCAAGCCCGGCGAATATTCGTTCCAGAAGAATGCCAGCCTGCGCGACGTCATCGCCACCATCGTCGACGGCAAGGTGGTGCAGCACGCCATCACGATCCCGGAAGGCCTGACCTCGGAGCAGATCGTGACGCGGCTCTCCGACAACGACATCTTCACCGGCTCGGTGCGCGAGATTCCGCGCGAGGGCACGCTGTTGCCGGAGACCTACAAATTCCCGCGCGGCACCACGCGCGACCAGGTGATCCAGCGCTTGCAGCAGGCGCAGAAGCGCGTGCTCGCCGAGATCTGGGAACGCCGCAACATCGATTCGCCGCTGAAATCGCCGGACCAACTGGTGACGCTGGCCTCGATCGTCGAGAAGGAAACCGGCCGCGCCGACGAGCGCAGTCGTGTCGCCGCCGTGTTCGTCAACCGCCTGCGGCAGAGGATGAAGCTGCAATCCGACCCGACGATCATCTACGGATTGGTGGGCGGCAAGGGAACGCTGGGGCGTCCGATCAAGCGCAGCGAGATCACGCAGCCGTCGCCCTACAACACCTATGTGATCGACGGCTTGCCGCCGGGACCGATCGCCAATCCCGGCCGGGCCTCGCTGGAGGCGACCGCCAATCCGGCGCGCACGCGTGACCTGTTCTTCGTTGCCGACGGAACCGGCGGACACGCCTTTACCGAAACCTACGACCAGCACGCCAAGAACGTCGCCAAGCTGCGCGCGTCGGAAAAGCAGATCCAGAACGACACCGTCGAGCCCGCGGATGATCCGGCGCCAGCCGCAGCAGTGCCCGGCGCGGCCGACACCAATCCCACGGCGGCCACGCCGCCGAAGCCCACCAATCAGAAGAAACCGCCGCGCAGCGGTCGCCAGGGCGCAGCCCAGCAGACCACGTCGCCGCCCGTTGTGCAGCGCTAAAGCGCGATGCGATCATCGCGCTTTAGCTTCTTGTTCGAGCATAGTCTTTCGGAAATCCGCTTCACAGTTTTCCGGACCATGCCGTAGCTCTGCATTTGCCGAGGGTGGACGTAATTCCACTTTCACGGAATCCGTTCTAAGGTCGCACCGGCTGCCCGCGAGTCTCGTCGTCTCCGGGTGAGCCCCATATCCTTCTGTTGGAGAGTTTACGCGATGGCGCTATCGAGCATGACTGGCTTTGCCCGAAGCCATGGCGCGAGCGGTCCCTATACGTTCGAGTGGGAGCTGAAGTCGGTCAACGCCAAGGGCTTTGACCTGCGGTTGCGGCTGCCGCCGGGCTGGGACGAACTGGAAGCCCTCGCCAAGAAGCGGGCCGGCGAGTTGCTGTCGCGCGGCACGGTCTACGCCAATCTCAGCGTCAAGCGCACCGATGCGGCGCAGACCATCCGGATCAACGAAGACGTGCTGGCCGCGGTCGTGAAGGTCGCGGGTGAGCTCGCGCAGCGGATCGACGCGGTGGCGCCGAGCATCGACGGACTGCTCGGTATCAAGGGCGTCATCGAGGTGGTCGAGCCTGACAGCGACGAGGACGAGGACAAGGCGGCGCGCGAAGCGGCGGCGAAGGCGTTCGAGCAGGCGCTCGGCAGCCTCGTCGAGATGCGCCGCCGCGAGGGCGATGCGCTGGGCCAGATCCTGATGCAGCGGATGGACGAGATCGAGCGGCTCGCCAAGCGCGCCGAGACGGCTCCCGGCCGCAAGCCCGAGGCGATCAAGACGCGGCTTGCCGAGCAGATCGCGGCATTGCTGGAGACCTCCGATCGCTTCGATGCCGACCGGCTGAACCAGGAGGCGATCCTGATCGCCACCAAGGCCGATATCCGCGAGGAGCTCGACCGCATCGCCTCCCACATCGCCCAGGCGCGCGAGATGATCGGCAAGGGCGGACCGGTCGGGCGCCGGCTCGACTTCCTCGCCCAGGAGTTCAATCGCGAGGTTAACACCTGCTGCTCGAAGTCGAACGACGTCGAGCTGACCAATACCGGGCTTGAAATGAAGAACGTGGTCGAGCAATTCCGCGAACAGGTCCAGAATCTGGAGTGAACGATGACGGCGCAGGGCTTTGACGGCGTTGAGCGGCGCGGATTGATGTTCGTCCTGTCGTCGCCCTCGGGCGCCGGCAAGACGACGCTGTCGCGCATGCTGATCGATCGGATGCCGGGTCTGAAAATGTCGGTGTCGGCGACCACGCGGCCGAAGCGGCCGGGCGAAGTCGAGGGCCGCGACTATTTCTTCGTCGACAAGACCAAGTTCGAGGCGATGGCCACGCAGGGCGAACTGCTGGAATGGGCCACCGTGTTCGACAACCGCTACGGCACGCCGCGCGCGCCGGTCGAGGCCGCGCTCGCGGCCGGCGAGGATGTGCTGTTCGATATCGACTGGCAGGGCACCCAGCAGTTGCGCGAGAAGGCGCGCGCCGACGTGGTCAGCGTTTTCATCCTGCCGCCGTCAGCCGCCGATCTCGAGAAGCGGCTGCACACCCGTGCGCAGGATTCCGCGGAGGTCATCCGCGGGCGGATGAACCGCGCCACCCATGAGCTGAGCCACTGGGCGGAATATGACTACATCGTCGTCAACCAGAACGTCGACGACGCCTTTGCCGAGGTGCAGTCGATCCTGAAGGCCGAGCGTCTCAAGCGAGAGCGCCGCACCGGCCTCACCGAGTTCGTGCGCGGCCTGCAGCGTCAGCTCGAGAAATAGCGCTCCGAAATCGTGGCCCGATCCGGGATCGTGATGCGATCGCACGCGATCCCATCACGTATCACTATCCGTTCCTGAGCGGCCTTTAGTTCGCCGCGCTGCGCGCCAGCCGCTGCAGCATCGCCGCGATCTGCTTGTTGTCCTGCTCGGTTTGATCCGCTTCGCGCGGCGTCTCGCGGCGAGCAACCGGCGTCTCGGTGCGGCGCGGAACCGGTGTCTCCGACCGGCGCGGGGCCGCCTCCGACAGGCGCAGCGGACGGTCGCGGCTGACCACTGCCATCGGCGGCGCCGGCTCGGTGTGGAGTGAATCCCAGGGCGCACGCCATTCGTCGCTAATCTGGTAGGGCGGCGTACGCGTGCGGGTCAGGCGGAACACCAGCGCGCTGACCAGGCCGGCCAGCGCCAGCGCGCCGATCATCACGATCAGCAGCATCTGCGTCGAGGAGGAAGACTTCTCGGTGGACGCCTCCGCTGTCACGGGGGCGGCTGGTACCGGCGCGGCCGCCTGTTGCGGCGTCGCGTCGGCCTGTGCGACCACGGTCGGCTGGTCTGCGGCGTGCCGGGTTCCGTTGGTTCCAGCCATGCTCGATGCATCCAGCCATCTGGCGTTTACCTCCGACGCCTGAGCGTTGGCACCGGTGGGCGCGGCCGACGCCGCCGGGGCGGTCGTCGCCGCAGTGCCGGACTGACCGGTGTCTGCGCTCGCGACCGGCGGGGCTGCGGCCTGCGGCGAGGGCCATTCGGCATGCGCGTCGGCGACGGATTTGCGCATCGCCGCCGGCTGAGGCGCCGGAGGGGTCTGCGGCGGCGCTGCATCGGCGGTTGCCGCGGTGTCCGGCGCGGCGGCCGCGGGCGGCTGCTGCGCTGTCGCGGTCTTGGCGACGGTCTTGGTCTTGGCGTCACCGAGATACCAGCACTGCTTCTTGGTGCTGCGGTCGAGGTGGTAGAACCAGTGGCTCCCCGCAGGCGCGGTTCCCTTCGGCGCGGACAGACAACTATCCGCGGTCTTCGCATTCGCCGTATTGGTGCTCGCCGTATTGGCGGCGGTCTGGGCCATGGCCGTAAAGTTGGCACCAGCCAACATGCTGACGGCAAGCGCCGCAGCGAATTTCGCTGAACGATTTGACATACGCGTCCCCGGTATTTCTTTTTTACGCAAACGCTGGTGCAGCCAATCTCGGTAAAGAGTTGGGTCGCAATGCGCCGCAAATCCGGAACGGGTAGGGCTTAATTGAGGCTCGCGTCGCGCCGCAATTGCGGCAGGCGGAAGGCTGGAACGCGGGCTGAATGATCGCTGTCAGGTTCCGCAGGAGCTCGCGTTGCTGCTGCGAGACCATTGCGTCCCGCCGGCGATCGCACCGCCGGCGGGACGTCATGTCCGAGCATGATCTTTTCGGAAAACCGCTACGCACTTTTCCGGATCATGCTTTAGTTCTTCAGGACGATGCGTCCGACGACCTTGCCGGCGCGCAGCTCTTCGATCCATTTCTGGACGTCGGCCATCGGCTCTTCCTTCATCGGGGTCGGCTTGATCTTGCCGGCCCGGGCGAGCGCCATCAGCTCCTGGCCCTCGGCCAGCGTGCCCACCATGAAGCCTTCGATGGTCATGCGCTTGTAGACCCATTGCACCATCGGCAGCGTGAACTGGCCGCCCATCAGGCCGGACACCACAATCTTGCCGCCGCGTGCGACCGTCGACACCGCGAACGCCATCGACTTCTCGTTGCCGGCAAAGTCGACGACGCCGTCGAAGCCGCCGTCGCTCTCCTTCAGCATGCGCTTGACGACATCGGGCTCCGCGGGATCGTAGGCCGCCGCCGCGCCATTCTTCAATGCGGTCTCGCGCGCCGCGGGGCTGAGATCGGCAACCGCGATCGGCTGCTTGAACATCGCCTGCGCGAAGGACAGGCCCATCATGCCGACGCCGCCGAGACCGATCAGCAGCAGATTGCGCTGGCGCGGACGATCAACCAGGCGCTTCAGCGCGCCGTAAGCCGTGACGCCGGAGCACATCAGGGTGGCGGCCTGATTGACCGGCAGCGGATCATAATCGAGCAGGTATTTCGCGTCGGGCACCAGCACGTGGGTGGCGAAGCCGCCGTCGATCGAGACGCCGAGGAAGCGTTGCTTGGCGCAGAGATTCTCGTCGCCGGCGAGACAGTCGCGGCACTGGCCGCAGCCGATCCAGGGAAACACCGCCTTCTTCGTTCCGACCAGATACTTCGGCGCATCGGGACCGACCTCGTCGACGACGCCCGCGATCTCGTGGCCGAGCGTGAAGGGCAGCGTCATGCCGCGGGTGGTGTCGAGCCTCTTGCCGCCGCCGAGATCGGCGTAACCGTCCTGGATGTGGAGATCGGAATGACAGAGGCCGCAGCGCTCGATGCGCACCAGCACTTCGCGTCCCTGCGGCTTGGGCGTGTCCACGATGGTTTCGCACAGCGGTGCATCGAACTTGACGAGGGATTGGCGAACCATTCGCGCCATTACGTTTTCTCCTGATGTTCTATTTTGTGGACCGTATATCGGCCAATTCCCTGGCCATGGCAACAAAGCCCGTGACCGGAATGGTTTCGGCGCGCCGCGTCGCGTCGATCTCGGCTGCGGCGGCAAGCCGCGCCGGATCGACCGACAGCGACTTCAGGCTCTGGCGCAGCATCTTGCGGCGCTGGCCGAAGGCGGCGGCGGCCACCTGCTCGAGCATGCGGCGGTCGCACGGCTCCGGCGCGGCGCGCGGTATCAATCGTACCACCGAGGACGTCACCTTCGGCTGCGGCACGAAGGCTGCGGGCGAAATGTCGAACAGGATCTTGGTCTCGGCGCGCCAGTTGGCGAGCACCGCGAGCCTGCCATAGGCCTCCTCGTCCTCATGGGCGACGATACGCTCGGCGACCTCGCGCTGAAACATCAACAGCATGGTGTCGTACCAGGGCGGCCACGGCTCGATCGACAGCCAGTCGACCAGGAGCTGGGTTGCGATGTTGTAGGGCAGGTTGGCAACGATCTTGGCCTTGCCGCCATCGAGCAGGGGACGTGGATCAAAGTGCTGCGCGTCGCCATGCACGATCTCGATGCGGCCTGGATAGCGCTTGACGATGTAGTCGAGTGCATCGATGGCGCGCTCGTCGCGCTCGATGGCGATGACGCGCTTGGCGCCCATCGCAAGCAGTGCGCGCGTCAGTCCGCCGGGGCCGGGCCCAACCTCGATCACGGTTGAGTCTTCCAGCGGGCCTGCGGCTCGGGCAATGCGTGCGGTGAGATTGAGATCGAGCAGGAAATTCTGGCCGAGCGATTTGCGCGCCGACAGCGAATGCTCGCGAATGATGTCGCGCAGCGGCGGCAGATCGTCAATCGCGCTCACTTAGCTTGATGCCGCGGCCATGCGCGCGGCGAGCCGGAGGGCGGCGATCAGGCTCGAGGGATTGGCCTTGCCGGTGCCTGCGATATCGAACGCGGTGCCGTGATCGGGCGACGTCCGGATGAAGGGCAGGCCCAGCGTGACGTTGACGGCGTCCTCGAACGCGACGGTCTTGATCGGGATCAGCGCCTGGTCGTGATACATGCAGAGCGCGCAGTCATAGGTCTTGCGCGCGGCTGCGTGGAACATGGTGTCGGCCGGCAGCGGGCCGCGGGCGGCAATTCCGTCGCGGCGCAGGATCTCGACGGCGGGCGCGACGATCTCGATGTCTTCCATGCCGAGCGTGCCGTCTTCGCCGGCATGCGGGTTGAGGCCGGCGACGGCAAGCCGCGGCGAGGCCAGGCCAAACCGCGCCTTCATGTCGGCGACCAGTATCCGCGCGGTCGACACGATCAGGCCTGTCGACAATTGCGCCAGCGCCTCGCGGACCGACACATGGATCGTCACCGGGACGACGGCGAGCGCCGGCGACCACAGCATCATCACCGGCTGCGGCGTGGGTCCGCCACGCGCGGCAAGTTCGGCGAGGAATTCGGTGTGGCCGGGATGGCGGAAGCCGGCGCGGTACAGCACGTTCTTGGCGATCGGATTGGTGACGACGGCGCTGGCCTTGCCCGACGCAACATCGGCGACGGCCTGACGGATCGACGCCAGCGCGGCATCGGCGCTCGTTCCGTCCGGCTTGCCCGGTCGCGCCGTCGCCGCCTTGCCGGTCGCAACGACGGGGAGCGCCCGTGCAAATGCCGCGGAAGCCTCCTCGGCGCTGACCTCGGCAAACTCGACGGCAAGCCCGAGCGTCTTGGCGCGCTCGGCCAAGGCCGCGCGGTCACCGAGCAGATAGAACGGCGGAAGATCGAGTTCGCGGCGGCGCAGCCACGCGGCGAGCGTGATGTCGGGGCCGATGCCTGCGGGCTCGCCGGATGTCAGTGCGAGAGGTTGAGCCATGCGTCAACGATAGTCGATCATCGCCCGCCTGGATATTCGATCATCGCGGCTTTCCGGACTTCCTGCAGGTAGGCCTTCGACTTCGCCTCGTACTTCTGCACGTACATCTTGTCCCGCATCTCACGCTTTTTCGGCGTGTCCACGGTGGTTGCCTTCCGGCCGCAGAGGGCGACCATTTCGACGCCCTGCTTGGTGACTTCGGGAGGGGTGAGGTGGCCGACCGGGGTCTTGTCCAGGATGTCGCGCAGCGACTGCGGCAGGTCGGCCGACGTCTTGACGACGATCTCGCGGATCGCGGCGTTGCGCATCGACTTGAAGAAGGTGTTGGCTTCCTCGCAGCTGGTCACGCGCTCGCGCAGGGTGTCGGCTTCCTTGCGGCGGTTCTCGAATTCGGATTGCGGAGAGCCGCGCGGTACGATCAGAACGACCGGCTGCATCCGGTATTCGAACGCCTCGGCGTCGGGCGCCTCGCCGGTCTCCTTGACCGCGGTGGCGACGTCCTTCTCGCCGACCTGCAGGCTTTCCTTGAAGCGGCCGCGAACCAGGCTGGTCCAGACCATGTCGGCCCTGATGCGCTGCTTGAGCGTATCGGGGCGGATGCCCTTGCTCTCGAGGACCTTGGTCAGTTGGTCGTTGTTCAGCCGCATCCGTTGCGCCATGCCGCCATAGGATTGCTCGATATCGTTGGCGGTGGGATCGACGCCGAATTTCTTGGCTTCCTTGATCTTCAGCTTCTCGTCGATCAGGTCGTCGAGGATGGCCTTTCGATCGGGATTCTTGCCGCCGGTCAGGCCGTTCAGCTTGGCGCGCTGCTCGATGTCGAAATTGGTGATGGGTTCGCCATTGACCATCACGGCGATGGTCTGGGCATGCAGTCGCGCAGCGCCCCCGAACAGGAGGAAAAGAGCCAGCAGGGAACTCAACACCAGCGAATGGCAGCGCGTTGGCAGGCTAGCGGTCGTCATTGTGGTCATGTCAGCCGTTTAAACCAATTCAAGCCGGGGCCACAGGCCCGCGGGCAATACAAGCCCCCAAATTCAAGCCCCCGATACAAGCGCCTTGGCAGGCCCCTCGCTCGCTACTGCATGCCAGCCGAACTGCTGGTCGTGGAGGTCTGGGCGATCGTCCGCAGCCCGATCTGGAACATGAACGCATGGCTGAGGACGGGCGGCTGCGAGCCGGCCTGATAGGTATAGGACGTGATGTAGTTGGCAGCCAGCACGAAGCAGTCGTCCACATAGCCCGCGCCGACGGCATACTGGTTGATCTTGTTCGCTTCAAGGTCCCAACGCGCCGCACCCTGAACCACCCAGTTCGACGCCACCTTAACCGATCCGCTGGTGAGGATGCCCTCGCGGCGCGTGAGGTAGCCGAGTTCCGGTTGCGCTGCGTAGTCACCGTAGGTCACGGCGATCGACCAGCGGTCGAAATTCGCGCTCGCCGTGGCCTCGAACCGGTTGATGTTCCAGGTCGCTTCATCCATCCGCGAGCGGACGCTGAAGGTGTAGGTGCGGTTGGGCGAATAGGCGAGGCTCGCGACATAATCCGAGCGCGGGTTCTGCAGGCCGGAGTCGATGCCGGTGTTGGTGACGTCGGCCACCGCGAACGAGTTCATCCCGAACATCTGGTAGGACTGTCCGAACATCCCCTTGATGCTGCCGCCGCGGTCGAACTGGGTGGTGGCCTGCACGCCGACATTGGCGCGGCCGCCGCCTTCGACGCGGTCGTAGCCGGAGAACTTGTCGACCGCGAACAGGTTGCTGGTGTCGAACACCAGGCTCTGTGCGTCCTCATTCGGAAGCTTGCCGGCATCCGGCTCGTTGGGCCGGATGATGACCTGCGCAATCGGCTCGACGGTGGTCGTGCCCCACGGCTGCACGTTGATGAAGGGGTAGCGGTATTCGAGGCCGACGGTCGGCATGAAGCGGACCGTCTGGGTGTCGCCGACCGGCAGGAAGTTGGAAACGCCCGGCTGGTTCGAGATGTCGGCGTTGATGGCATCGGCGCGGACGCTGGCGAACGGCGTCCAGATCTGGCCGAGCGGGTCGGTGTAGGACTTGCGCCACTGCGCCTCGGCCGTCAGCCTCGTGTAGGTGCCCGGCATGCCGCGCAGCAGGCACTGCGACGGCGTGCGCGCCATCGGGTCAGCCGATGTGGTCAGGCACAGGCCGTTGGTGTTGGCGGTTGTCGTGATCGGATCGAACACCGCGGTTTCGCGGGTCAGGTTGACGAAGTTCATCTTGTAGCTGAACTCGCCGCCCAGGATGTTGTTGTTGATCACGTTGTTGTAGTCGATCACAGGCGCGACCACCGGGACCTGGTTCTGGTTGCCCGAGTAGCTGAGATAGTAGATCGCGCGCGCGTCGAAGAAGCTGCGGTTACCGACACCGGTCAGATAGAGCTGCGAGATCGCTTCCGTCGGCAGCGACAGGAACGATCCGAACGGATCCTTGTACTGGGCTAGCCGGTAGTCGGACATGAAGAAGTAGTCCGACAGCACGACGCCGTCCCAGCCCCAGACCCATTTGTCGTTCAGCGCGAACTGGCCCTTGGTGTCGACGCCCCAGCGGAACTGGCGGTCGCCGGGCTGGCCCTTGAAGGCGTCCTGATCAAGCTGGTCGATGCCGTAAAGCCGGATCTGATAGGAGCCGTCTACGAAGCGCTGGCGGAATTCGGTCTGCAGCAGCACGCCCTGCTTGGTCGTGATGCGCGGAGTGAAGGTCGCGTCCATGTCCGGCGCGATCGCCCAGTAATACGGAATTTCGACGCCGTAGCCGAACGCCGTGTACGTGGTGAAGCCCGGCATCAGGAAGCCGCTCTTGCGCTTCACGGTCGGATCGGGCGTCGAGAAGTAGGGCAGGTAGGCCATCGGAACGCCGAAGAATTCGAGCTGGGCGTTCTCGAAATAGAGCATCTTCTCGGTCTGGTTATGGATGATGCGCGCGCCCTTGACCTGCCAGAGCGGCGGCTTCTTCGGATCATCCTTACAGGGTGCGCAGGCGGTATAAACGCCGTTGTCGAACACCGTGTAATTGCCGCTGGACCGATCGGCGCGGGTCGCCGCCATGCGGGTCTGGTCTTCGGTGTCGACGCGCAGCGAATCGACGAACCCGTCGCGGTAGTCGTCGCTGAGATCCAGGATGTTGGCGTAGGTGATTTTGCCTTCCGCATCGGTCATGCGGATGTTGCCTTCGGCATGAAGACGCTTGGTCTTCTGGTCGTAGATGACCTTGTCGGCCTCGACGCTGGTGCCGTTGTAGAACATCTGGACGTTGCCGACGGCCGAGATGCGGCTGTTGTTGTAGTCGTAGTCGACCTCGGTCGCCTGAACGAGCATCTGCCCGTCATTCTTGGCCGGCGGGCGGACCGGCTTCGGCGGACGCGGATTGTAGGTGAATGCCTGCGCAGCAGCCGGCGTCGACGCGACGACGTCGAGCGCGCTGACCGCGACGAACGCGGCAAGGAGAGCAGAAATCGAAACGCCAAACGCGGCCATGCGGCTCCGTTGACGGCGCAGGGCACTGCGCCGCCCGGATACAGGCGACCTCAACTGGCGGGCGGCGACGGTAGCCACTACCCGTCCTCCTGGTACAGCAAGGCTAAGAAGCCGGTGAGGCTACCCACAACGACAGGCAACCACGCCGCAGCGATGGGATGCATCAACTCAGCCTTGCTCAAATCTTCAGTTACTTTCGACAGGACGTAGAGCAGAAAGCCTGCGCCCACGCCACTCAAAACCATCTTCTGCACGCCGCCCATCCGGAAGAAGCGGAGGCTCACAGAAGCCGCCAACATCACCATCGCAGCCAGCAAAAACGGCTGCGCGATAAGCTTGTGATACTGCAAGCGATAGCCAGCCGTCGCGAACCCTGAGCTCTCCGACGAACGGATGTAGTTCGGCAGTTGCCAAAAGGACACAGTTTCGGGGGTGGAGAAACTGTTGCGCACCTGTGCAGGGGTCAGGGTGGTGGTCAGGTAGAAGGTGTCCTGGTCCACCGGAGCCTTGTCGAGGGTGTATCGGCGTACTCCCATGAACGCCCAGCGGCCTTCCTCGAGCGTAGCTTCGCGGGCCTCGATTCGTTCCTTGAACTGCAGCGCCGTATCGAATCGGAACACGGTGAGGCCGGTCAGCCGGATGCCTTGCTGTTCGCTGCGAGCTGCATTGATGATCGCCTGACCTTCGTCGTTGATCTGGTTGAGCCAGAAACCGGACGCGTCCTGGATGCCGCCGCCAGGCGCCGAGCCGAACAGCTCGGCCTCCATCCGTTTGGAGAGCTCGCGCAGATTGGCCGACACTGGATTGTAGGCGGTGGTCGCGAAGATGCCGAGCACGATCGCACTGACCAGCGCCGGCGAGATGAATTGCCAGGCCGAGACGCCGGCGGCGCGTGCCACGACGAGCTCCAGCCGCCGCGACAGCGCGAGATAGCAGGTCATCGCGCCGATCAGCACGCAGAACGGCATCAGTTTCTCGAGCAGCTGCGGCACGCGGAACAGCGAGGTTTCCGCGACCGTGATCGCGGAGGCCCCGACGAGACTCGACGTCTTGCGTACCATCTCGATGTAGTCGACCAGCACGAGCAGCACGAAGATGCCCGCGAACACGCCCACCGCCGCGACGACGAAGCGGCCGGCGAAATAACGCCCGAGCGTATTTGTGACCATGCTCATGCGGTGGCGGGCCTCCGGAAGAGGCGCGCAATGCGCTCGTTGTTCCTGTTGATGACTTCCATCAATGCCGCTGGCGGTTCGACGACCACGCCGCCGACGATCATCCAGATCCCGACGCCGATGCCGGCGAACAGCATCAGGTATTGCACCAGAGCGGCCAGCGGCGTCTTCACCGCCATGACGGAGCAGGCGAATCCGACCATGCGCAGGCCGAACACCGCGAATACCGAGCCGCCGATCGAGAAATTGCGGCTTTGGCGCGTGGTGCGCGGCGCGCCGAGGAAGGCAAAGGTGAGGGCCGCGAACGCAAACGGATAGATCGGCGCCATGAAGCGATCATGCAGCTCGGCGAAGAACTGGCCCGACAGCTGCTGATAGGTCTGGTCGTTCTCGTCCGGCCACATCAGTTCCCAGAGATAGCGCTCGCGAATTCCGAGCGTGACGTCGCGGCCCTGCGAGAATTTCGACATGTCGAACGCATAACGCTGAAACACTACCAGCGTCGGATCGCGCTTGCCGACCTCGAATCGCTCGAGATTGCCGTCCTCCAGCACCAGATATGAGCCGCTCTCGTTCTTCAGCACGGTGCCGTGGTCGGCGACGATGGTGACGCGCTGCTGCGGATCGCGGCGATCGTCGACGAAAACGCCGCCGAGCACGCCGGCGGGCAGGCGCTCGCGGATCCGAATCGTCAGGTTCTGATCGAGCTGGGCAAAGCGGCCGGGCTGCAGGATGTTGGTCAGAACGTCGGCGGTGATCTCGGCATCCCACTGCTTGATTCGGCGCATGCCGTCGGGGGCGAGATAGGCGCCGATGAAGGCGACCAGCGCCGCCACCACGCAGGTGGCAAAGAAGAACGGCCGGAACAGCCGGAACGGCGAGAAGCCCGCCGCATTCATGACGATGATCTCGGAATCGGTCGCCAGCTTGTTCAGCGTGTGCGAGATCGCGATCATCAGCGCGATCGGGGCGATGATCAGGACCAGGGCAGGAATCACGAGGCCGGTGATGCCGAGGAAGGTGACGATGGTCTGACCCTGGCTGGTCATCAGGTCGATGCCGCGCAACGCCTGGGTAATCCAGATCACGCCGGTAAGGCTGACCAGGACAAGCGCAAACGACGCCAGCGTCGTTTTGAAGATGTACTTGTCGATCGACCCCATCGCTACCGCATGGCCCCCAAAGACCCCTTCACGCAACCAAACGCACGGCTTTCGACCAATCCCGTCAACCCGGGTTCCCCTATGGTCGAGCCGCGGACTCGTCCGGCTCACTCTCTGTTCACAATCTCACTACCATCCCTTTGATCCGTCAACAAAATGGCCGGGCCAAGGCACGCTTAATTTATGGTTAATTAATCGCTTTTGTGGCCTTCCGGCCACTCCGGCGCTTGGCAGCGGCGCAGCCGACAGGTCATAGTGTGCCACAAGCCCGGTCCGGGTCGCTCCGGACGCCATCGCAATGCTCACCCCCGCGTGCCGGAAGGGCCGCCTCAGGCCCGAGCAACACCCTGAGTTCTGGAGGATTTTCCTATGTCCGACGCCGTCAAGGTCGGCTTCGTCCCGTTCTCCGCGTCCGCCCGCGGCATTCTGGTCGCCTTTTGCGACGAGCAATTGAAGCTGGGAGCCGCCACCCGGAAGGCGCTGGGAGCTGCCGCCGAGACCGTCAAGCGTGCCGCGGCCGCCAACCAGTTCAAGGGTAAGAGCGGGTCGGCGCTGGACATCCTGGCGCCGGAGGGAATCAAGGTCGACCGGCTGATCGTGATCGGCACCGGCAAGGTGGCCGACCTCAAGGAGAAGGATCTTCTCAAGTTCGGCGGCGTGGTGGCCGGCAAGCTCAACGCCGGCAGCGGTGCGATGACCGTCCTCGCGGAACTGCCCGATGCCGCAATGACCGCCGGCCAGGCGGCGACGATCGCCACCGGCATCCGGCTGCGCGCCTACAAGTTCGATCGCTACAAGACCAAGAAGAAGGACGGCGAGGACGGCGCCGTACGCGCCGACGTCTCGATCGCGGTCGACGACGTCGCTTCCGCCAGGAAGGCTTTTGCGCCCGAATCGTCCATCGTCGATGGCGTGAACTTGGCGCGTGAGCTCGTCAACGAGCCGCCGAACGTGCTGTACCCGGAAGAGTTCGCGCGCCGCGCCAGCCAGCTGCGCAAGCTCGGCGTCACCGTCGAGGTCCTCGACGTCAAGGCGATGACCAAGCTCGGCATGGGCGCGCTGCTCGGCGTCGGGCAGGGCTCGGAACGGCCCAGCCGTACCGTGATCATGCGCTGGAACGGCGGCAAGAAGAGCGAGGCGCCGGTCGCATTCGTCGGCAAGGGCGTCTGCTTCGACACCGGCGGTATCTCCATCAAGTCGGCCGGCGGCATGGAGGATATGAAGGGTGACATGGGCGGTGCGGCCTGCGTGGTCGGGCTGATGCACGCGCTCGCCGCGCGCAAGGCCCGCGTCAACGCGGTCGGCGCCATCGGCCTCGTCGAGAACATGCCCGACGGCAACGCGCAGCGTCCGGGCGACATCGTCACCTCGATGTCCGGCCAGACCATCGAAATCATCAACACCGACGCCGAGGGGCGCCTCGTGCTCGCCGACGTGCTCTGGTACGTCGCCAAGAAGTGCAAGCCGAAATTCATGGTCGATCTTGCAACGCTGACCGGCGCGATCATGGTCGCGCTCGGCACCGATTACGCCGGCCTGTTCTCCAACAATGACGAACTCGCCGAGCGCCTCGCCAAGGTCGGCCTGGAGACCGGCGAGAAGGTGTGGCGCATGCCGCTCGGTCCCGAATACGACAAGCAGATCGACTCGCAGTTCGCCGACATGAAGAACACCGGCGGGCGCAATGGCGGCTCGATCACGGCCGCGCAATTCCTGCAGCGCTTCGTCGACGGCACGCCCTGGGCCCATCTCGACATCGCCGGCACCGCGATGGGTGCGCCGAAGACTGAGATCAATCAGAGCTGGGGCTCGGGCTACGGCGTCCGGCTACTCGAGCGGCTCGTCTCCGAATATTATGAAGCCAAGAAGTAATAGAGTGTCGGCCGGCGCATGACCGAGGTTCTGTTCTACCATCTGCAGAACATGACGCTGGAAAGCGTGCTGCCGCCGCTGCTTGAGAAGTCGCTCGAGCGCGGCTGGCGGGTGGTCGTGCAATCGACATCGCAGGAGCGCGCCGAGACGCTCGACGCGCATTTGTGGACCTACAGCGACGATTCATTCCTGCCGCATGCGAGCTCGCGGGTTGCCGACGCCCAGGACCAGCCGATCATCCTGTCGATCGAGGAGGGCAATCCGAATCGGGCCAATGTCCGGTTCCTGGTCGACAACGCGGCGCTGCCGGCCGACTGCGACAGCTACGAGCGCCTGGTCCTCGTGTTCAACGGCGACGACCCCGACGCGGTGGCTTCGGCGCGGGAGAGCTGGACCGCCTGCAAGGCGCGGGGCTTCGAGGTCACCTATTGGCAGACCGACGAGCGGGGACGCTGGCAGCGGCGCCAATAGCGATATCGATGAATTAATGATAATTCGACGTTTCCTCGGGCGGGTCACGGTCATGCCGCAAAGTGATGTTCGGACAAGCCCTTAGGTAGAGGGGTTAGGAGCCTTGTCGATCGTGCGAGACGGAACATTCAGTCGGAAGTCGCTGCTGGCGTTGCTGGTACTTGCACCTAGCCTTGCCGGCTGCTCGGGCGCGTCCGACATCTTTTCGCGTGACGCGGATTGGTTCTCGCGCCCTGGACGGGTGTTCATCCGCAACATCTCGATCGAATCGCCGCCGCTGACGCCGGACAAACCGGTGACCAACGACGATCTCGTCAGTGCCGACGGAAGCTGTCCCGGCATGGCGCCGCCCGCGGGTGCCACTGACGCGAACGCGCAGGCTGGCGGTACGCCACCGCCGCGGCCGACCGGCGGCAGTGTCGCACTCGGCCACACCGAATGCGACGTCGTGCGCGGCATCGGCGCCCCCGACAGCGTCAATCTGTCCAGCGGGCCGGGCGGCGAGCGCGTCGCGGTCGTGACCTGGTCGCGCGGTGCGCGCGCCGGCATCTATACGTTCTCCTCGGGACGCCTGACGTCGGTCGAGCGCGGCCCGGATGCTGCGCCGGAGCCGAAGCCCGCGAAGCCGAAGAAGAAAAAGACCGCGCACGGCTAGGGCATTTTCGCCGCAACGGCAGCTCGATGCCTGCAGGCGCGGGCATGACACCGGAAAGAATGAGAGCCCAGGCTCCCTCCACACGTCGTCCCTGCGAAAGCAGGGACCCATACTCTGCGGCGGATGTGGTTAAGGGGACTCGTCGTTCGACGATCGCGCAACAATGACCATCTGTGGTTATGGGTCCCTGCTTTCGCAGGGACGACATATGCGGCTCCGCCCGGCGGATCAAATCTAGTTCGCGGCTTCGTCGAGTTCGGTGCTGGCTTCCAGCCATTCTTCCTCGGCGCGTTGCAGCGCGCTCTCGGCGCCGGCGCGGGCCTTGGTCAGCTGTGCGGCCTGCTTGGGATCGCGCGTGAAAATATCGGGCAGCGCGAGCGCGGTATCGATCTTCGCGATGATGCCGTTGATGCGCTCGATCTCGCTCTCCGCCTGCGCGACCCGCTGCCTCGGTGAAGCGCGCTTCTCATTGCGGGCACGTTCCGGCTTTGCCGGCTCCTTGGCGCGCTCACGCGACGCCGTCCTTCCGTCATTGGCCGACAGAATCATGCGTCGATATTCGTCGAGATCGCCGTCATATGCCGTCACGGTCTGGTTCGCCACGACCCACAGACGATCGGCGCAGGCCTCGATCAGATAACGATCGTGCGAGACCATCATGATGGCGCCGGGGAATTCGTTGATCGCCTCCGCCAGCGTCGCGCGGCTGTCGATGTCGAGATGGTTGGTCGGCTCGTCCAGGATGATCATGTTGGGGGCGTAGAACGTCGCAAGCCCAAGCAGCAGCCGCGCCTTTTCGCCGCCCGACAGGCTCTTCACCAGGGTGTCGCCGGCCTTGCCGGAGAAGCCGATCGCGCCGACGCGGCCGCGCACCTTGCTCTCCGGCGCCTCGGGCATCAGCTTGCGGATGTGATCGTAGGGCGAGCCGTCGAGATTGAGCTCGTCGACCTGATGTTGAGCGAAATAGCCGACCGACAGTTTGTCCGCCCGCGTGATCTTGCCTGCGAACGGCGCGAGCTTGCCTGCCAGCAGCTTGACCAGCGTCGACTTGCCGTTGCCGTTGGATCCGAGCAGCGCGATGCGGTCGTCGGGATCGACGCGCAACGTCACGCGATTGAGCACGGGCTTGCCCGGCTCGTAGCCGACCGAGACGTCATCGACCGCGATGATCGGCGGCGACAGCAGCTTCTCCGGTGCCGGAAAGGAGATCTCGCGAACGTCCTGGGTCACCAACGCGGTGATCGGCTTCATCCGCTCCAGCATCTTGACGCGCGACTGCGCCTGCCGCGCCTTGGACGCCTTGGCCTTGAAGCGGTCGACGAAGTCCTGCAGGCGCTTGCGCTCATCGGCCTGCCGCTTGGCGTGCTTGGCGTCGAGCAATTCGCGCGCGGCACGCTGTTCCTCGAACGAGGAGTAGGTGCCCTTGTAGAGTGTGAGCTTGCCGCGATCGAGGTGCAGGATCTGATCGACCGAGGTGTCGAGGAGATCGCGGTCGTGGCTGATCACGATCACCGTGCGCGGGTAGTTGGCGAGATGGTTCTCGAGCCACAACGTGCCCTCGAGATCGAGATAGTTGGTCGGCTCGTCGAGCAGCAGGAGATCGGGCGCGGAGAACAGCGTCGCCGCCAGCGCCACGCGCATGCGCCAGCCGCCAGAGAATTCCGCGCACGGCCGTGCCTGGTCTGATGTCGAGAAGCCGAGGCCGGAGAGGATCGCCGCGGCGCGGGCCGGGGCGGAGTGGGCGTCGATATCGACCAGCCGGGTCTGGATCTCGGCGATCCGATGCGGGTCGTGCGCGGTCTCAGCCTCGCCCAGCAGCGCGTCGCGCTCGAGGTCGGCCTTCAGCACGACGTTGATCAGGCTTTCGGGCCCGTCGGGCGCTTCCTGCGCGAGGCTGCCGATCCGCCAGCGCGGCGGAAGCGCGATGCTGCCGCTCTCGGTCGGGAGCTCGCCCCGGATGGCATGAAACAGCGTCGACTTGCCGACACCGTTACGGCCGACAAATCCGACGCGTGCGCCGGGTACGATTTGCACAGAACTGTGATCAATCAACAGCCGCCCGGCGATCCGGACTGAAATGTCAGTGATGGAGAGCATGCAGCGTTGTCACCGGACCCGCTGCCAAACGCAACCCGTCTGTCTGTAAAATCTCTCCTGAATTGGGCCGCTGGTGAGCCTATAATATCTAATGGCGCCCGGTTTCCTGGCGTTGCATTTCCTCGAGCAACTGCTGCAGGCGGGACGAAAGGGCGGGTTCTGGCGGCATGCTTTGCTGGAGCCGTTCACCCACGGCATCGCAGATGTAACGGCAGGTCTTGCGATCAATCTGATCGGGATCGTTGTCGGTCTGGGTCATCGTCATGGCTCTTGGCATTTCTCTTGGAATGTCTCTTGGCGAGTTCCATCTCGCGTGTTTCATCAATCCTTGCCATGACAAGTCGCGACCCCCGAATTTGGTTTCCGTTCCGCCTTACTCTCGCCTTGAGGTAGTGAGGCGCATCATGCGGCCGGGTTCCCTGGCGGGCATAAAAAAAGCCCCGGCGCAAGGCCGGGGCGAAGGCAAGTCAGGGGAGCAGTCGACAGAACGGATGGATCAGTAGCAGCGGTTGACCAGGCGCCAGCGGGGACCCCACGGGGTCGGCACGACGCGGCGCACGTAGCAACCGCCACCGTAGCCGTATCCATAGCCGCCGTAGTAGGCCGGACCTCCGACGATGACGCGCGGGCCGCCCCACCAGCCGTGATGCCATCCACCATGCCAACCACCCCAGGCTGAGGCGGAGGTCGGGGCGAGCGCGGCGGCACCGAGCGAAATCGCGGCAACGGCAGCGAGCGATAATTTGCGTAACATGATCGTCTCCTCGAGCTATGGGCGCGGATGACGCGCCCGCGGTGACATCGTTTCCCGAGACGTCCTGTGAGGCTTGCGGATGGGGGGCCAGCAAGGCGTCCGATCGGTGCTGAGCCTAGGCGGCTGCGGCTGAACGGCAGCGGCACGGCGCTGTCAGAATGGGTTCACCTAAGTGAAATCGCGGTAAGTTGGCCGAGCCTGTCTCTGTCCGGAGAGCGCCCGGACGACGATTTTTGTCGTGAAAATCCATCAAAACTAAAGGCTAACGCGTCACAGGGTCGCTTGCCGTTACCCCATCGCGCCGATATAAGCCCCGGCAACTCCCAGCCACCGTTTACAAGGACGAAATCATGGCGATTGAACGCACCTTTTCGATCATCAAGCCCGATGCCACCGAGCGCAACCTGACCGGCGCGGTCAATGCGGTGATCGAGAAGGCGGGCCTGCGGGTCGTGGCGCAGAAGCGTATCCAGATGACCCGCGGCCAGGCCGAAACCTTCTATGCCGTCCACAAGGCGCGCCCGTTCTTCGGCGAACTGGTCGACTTCATGACCTCCGGCCCCGTCGTGGTGCAGGTGCTGGAAGGCGAGGGCGCCATCCTGAAGTATCGCGACGTGATGGGTGCGACCGATCCGTCGAAGGCCGCCGAAGGCACCATCCGCAAGCTCTATGCGAAGTCGATCGGCGAGAATTCGGTGCACGGTTCGGACGCGCCGGAGACCGCGGTGATCGAGATCGCGCAGTTCTTCGCCGGCAATGAGATCGTCGGCTAACGCGGAACAACAGAAAGTGACGCGGTCTCCTGGGGAGACCGCGTCGACGTGAACTGGGAGCGGCGGACCACCGCCGCCAGGGGCGGCCTCAAGGCCGAATAGGACTCGCTGTGGACTGGCTGTGGCAGATCTTTGATCCGGCGTACATCGGCGCGTTCTTCACCGAGTTCAAGAACGAGATGGCGACCCCGACCTTCTGGGTCGCCGTCGGCAAGATCATCTGGATCAACGTCCTGCTGTCGGGCGACAACGCGCTCGTGATCGCGCTTGCCTGCCGCGGGCTCGCGCCGCGCCAGCGCCTGTGGGGCATGATTCTCGGCGCCGCCGCGGCGGTGCTGCTGCGCGTCATCTTCACCGGCATCGTCGCCAGCCTGATGGCGCTTCCCTATCTGAAGCTGGTCGGCGGACTGGCGCTGATCGTGATCGCCGCCAAGCTCCTGGTGCCGGAGCAGGAGGACGAGGACAGCGTGAATACGGCCTCGCATCTGTGGGCCGCGGTTCAGATCGTCGTCGTCGCCGACATCGTGATGAGCCTCGACAATGTGATCGCGGTCGCCGCTGCCGCCAATGGCAGCGTGCCGCTGCTGGTGCTCGGCCTTGCGATCAGCGTTCCCCTGATCGTTGCCGGTGCGGCGCTGATCATGGCACTGCTCACCAAGCTGCCGATCCTGGTCTGGGCCGGCGCTGCGCTGCTCGGCTGGATCGCGGGCGACGTCATAGCGACCGATCCGGCCGTGCATCCCAGGCTGGATGCGCTGTTCGCCGGACCGCTCGGTGCCAGGCTCGATTCCTGGCTGACCTCGATCGGCATGTCACCGCAATTCGCCCATGGCGGCAACGGCGGCGAGATCGCGCTCGCGGTGCTCGGCATCGTCGTGGTGCTGCTCATCGGATCGATCTGGCGCCGTCACGCGCTCCGCAAGGCCAAGCAGGCCGCCAAGGCGGCGTGAGGGGCGGCGTGAAGCCTAGCGCCGCACGATCGAGCCGGCACGCCCGAGCAGCCGCGCCAATTGCTTGAAGCGGCTGCCGACGCGATCGGCGACCAGATCCACCATCCGATGCTCGAACACCAGCATCAGCTTGCGGCCCTGGGTGCGGAAATGGGTCGCCGGCAGCACGCCGGTGCGCGCCGCGGTGATCAGATGTGCGACACGGAACGCGGCGCCGAGCACACGCGCGCGCTCGTCCATCGCCGGCGTCACCAGCGCGCGGATCTGCGGCGGCGGCTCGTTCTCCTCGCTGAGGCCGGCGTAGCGATAGAACACCGACAGCGCGACGAAGGCGCGGCCCTGATGCGTGATCGAGCCGAAATTGCCGTTCATGATCAGGCTGAGGGTTTCCTCGCCGCGATGGTCGGGATGCACGCGCCAACCGATGTCGGAGAGCAGGCAGGCGACGTGGCGCAGCCTGCGGTCTTCCTCGGTCTCGCGCAGCCTGACGACGCGCACCAACCGGTCGGTCCACGCCGCCAGCTCCTGGGCGTGGCGGGCCGAGCGCGACAGCAATTCGTTGAGGTTTTGGGCGGCGCAGACCAGGCCATCCTTGGCGCGCTCGGCCTGCGGCAGCATCTCGTAGAGCAGCCCCTCGCGCACGCCGAAGGTCGAGAACACGATGGTCTTCGGCTGGGCGACGCGGATGATGTATTCGAGCACGAGCGCGGCGTAGGCCAATAGCGGCCGCCGCGCATCGGCGACGGATTCGATATTGGCCAGCATGTTGGTGGCCGCCAGCCGCCGCAGCCGCTGCGCGAAGTCGAGCGCGTCCGCCGCCGGGATCGAATAGCCGTGCATCACCTTGAGCGGGTAGCCGCTCTGGATGATGTGGATGCGCGCCAGCGCGCGCCAGGTGCCGCCGACCGCGTAGAAGGTGCGGCCGCGGCCGGTCTTGAGCTGGGCGACCCCGAGCAGTTCGTTCTTGACGATGCGTTCGGCGCGCTTGAGCGATTTGTTCGAGAGGTCCTGCAGCGCAAGGCTGCCGAGCGGCAGCGTCACGCCGCTGCGCACGCGGTTGCCCCTGACGTCGATCAGTTCGAGCGAGCCGCCGCCGAGATCGCCGACGATGCCGTTCGGATTGTGCACGCCGGAGACGACGCCGAGCGCGGACAGCTTCGCTTCACGCGGTCCAGTCAGAATCTCGATCTTGGCGCCGCAGATCCGCTCGGCCTTGGCGATGAAGTCCGGACCGTTCTTGGCGTCACGGCAGGCCGCGGTCGCAATCGCGTAGACGCGGCCGACCTGCTGAATCCGGCACAGCGCGCGAAAGCGGCGCAGCGCGGTGAGCGCCTTGTTGACGGCGTCGGTTGCAAGCAGGCCGGTGCTCTGCACCTCGCGTCCGAGCCCGCACAGCGCCTTCTCGTTGAAGATGGTGACGAGGCTGCGCGCCATCGCCTCGTAGACCACGAGACGAACCGAGTTCGAGCCGATATCGATCACAGCGACGCTGGAAGCGCGCTTCCGCGGCCGCTTCACCGTAAGGCCCCCTTAAGACGATGGCTGCTGACGCTCGTTACGACGCGTGAGACGGCGCGGTGAAGATTCCTTGAGAGACTTACCACGGCCGGACAGACTCGGATTTGTCATGAAATAGTCATGTAGATTGAACGGCTCTTCGCCTTTCGCGGCCTTCATACGCGTTGAGGACCCATCCGGCAACAATTGCCAGCTCTGCTCGGTGTCCTTCAGGTTCGCGACCATGATCTGTTCGAGAACCTGCTGATGCACCGTCGGATTTTGCAGCGGACAGAGCACCTCGACCCGGCGGTCGAGGTTCCTCGGCATCATGTCGGCGGACGAGATATACACAGCAGCTTTTGCGCTCGGCAGGCCCTGGCCCATGCCGAAGCAATAGATCCGGCCGTGTTCCAGGAATCGGCCGATCACCGACTTGACGCGGATGTTCTCCGACAATCCCGGCAGCCCGGGCCGTAGGCAGCAGATGCCGCGCACCACGAGCTCGATCGAGACGCCGGCCTGCGAGGCCTCATACAGCGCGTCGATGATGTCAGGATCGACCAGCGCGTTCATCTTCATCCAGATCGCGCCGGGCCGGCCATGTTTGACGTGGGCGATCTCGCCGTGGATGTGCTCGATGATCCGCTTGCGCAATGTCAGCGGCGACACCGCCATCTTCTCGATGTCGCTCGGCTCGGCATAGCCGGTGATGTAGTTGAACACCCGCGCGACGTCGCGGCCGATGATCGGGTCCGACGTAAAGTAGGAGACGTCGGTGTAGATGCGGGCGGTGACCGGATGATAGTTGCCGGTGCCGGTGTGCACATAGGTGGTGAGATTGCCGCCCTCGCGGCGCACCACCATCGACAGCTTGGCGTGGGTCTTCAGCTCGATGAAGCCGTAGACGACCTGCACGCCGGCGCGTTCGAGGTCGCGCGCCCAGCGGATATTGGCCTCCTCGTCGAAGCGTGCCTTCAATTCGATCAGCGCGGTCACCGACTTGCCGGCTTCGGCGGCGTCCGCCAGCGCGCGCACGATCGGCGAGTTGTTCGAGGTGCGATAGAGCGTCTGCTTGATCGCGACCACGTCGGGATCGCGTGCCGCCTGCTGCAGGAACTGGACGACGACGTCGAAGGATTCGTAGGGGTGATGGACCACGAGATCCTTCTGGCGGATCGCGGCGAAGATATCGCCGCCATGATCGCGCACGCGTTCGGGATGGCGCGGCACGTAGGGCGGGAATTCGAGGTCGGGGCGATTGAGGCGGGTGAGCTGCGACAGTTCGTTCATCGCGAGCACGCCGTCGACCAGGATCACTTCATCGTCCGCGGCAGACAATGCGTGCTGCACGAAGATGCGCAGCTCTTCGGGCATCGTGGCCTCGATCTCGAGCCGGATCACCGATCCGCGCCGACGGCGCTTGAGCGCGGTCTCGAACAGGCGAACGAGGTCTTCGGCCTCTTCCTCGATTTCGAGTTCGGAGTCCCTGATGATGCGGAACGCGCCCTGGCCCTTGACGGTGTAGCCGGGGAACAGGCGGCCGATGAACAGACCGGTGGCCTGCTCGAGCGTGATCAGGCGGGCCGGCGCGCCTTCCTTGGTCGAGGGAATGCGGATGAAGCGGTCGATCTTGCCGGGCATGCGGATCAGCGCGTTCATCGGCTTGCCGTCGGCGATCCGCGACAATTGCAGCGCGACCGTGAAGCCGAGGTTCGGGATGAACGGGAACGGATGCGCCGGGTCGATCGCGAGCGGCGTCAGCAGCGGGAAGATGTTGTGGAGGAAATGATCCTCGATCCAGGTGCGTTCGGATTTGGTGACGTCGCGCCCGTCGACCAGCTGGATGCCGACCTTGGACAGGAGCTCCCGAAGGTCGCTCCAGATCGCCTGCTGGTCGGAGGCGAGCTGCGACACGGTCTTGTTGATCATCACGAGCTGCTCGGCCGGCAGCAGGCCGTCCGGGCTGCGCTCGGCAATGCCCTCGCGGACCTGGGCCTTGATGCCGGCGACGCGGACCATGAAGAACTCGTCGAGGTTATTCGCCGAAATCGACAGGAAGCGGACCCGCTCCAGCAGGGGATGGCCGAGATTGACCGATTCCTCGAGCACCCGGCGGTTGAAGTGCAGCCAGGACAGCTCCCGGTTGATGAATCGCTCGGGGCTGGTTGCGACCGCGGGGACGGGCGGAAGATCCGCCTCTTTCTCTTTGATTTCAGGTGCTTGTGCCGAGTCCATCAAGTGCTGGTCCAATTCGGGGCAGGGGGCCGGAGCGGTCTAGCCGAGGGCCGCACAGAACATGTGATATTGCGATGACGTTTCGATGACATTGATGTTCCGCTGGCCTGCGCCGTCAAGCCGCGGGGACCGTCAGGCATCGCGCAGCAGCTCCGCCGCCAGCGTCCGGGTTACCGGCCGGCCCAGCCGCAGCGCCTCGGTGTCGAGCAGCTCGACCGCCTGGCGGACGGCGGTATAGGAGCGCTCGATCCGGTTGGTCAGGTAGCTGACGAGCGGCTCGTCCACGCTCATCTGGCGGTCGGCGCAGAATTTGACGATCAGGCCGCGGAACAGCTGGTCGTCGGGCGGCAGCAGCGTGACCGTCGGCACCGCGCGGAGCCGCGAGCGCAGGTCGCGCAGCTCGATCTCGAACGCTGACGGCGGCACCCGCGCCGTGATCAGCACGAAGGCATCGTCCTGGCGGGCGAGATTCATCAGATGGAACATCGCGCGCTCGTCGAAATCCGACGGCCTCAGGTCCTCGACCACCAGCGCGCCGGTCGCGAGCGCAGCTGGCACCGTGTCGGCGGTCAGGGCATGCGCGGCGGTCGAGCGCGCGCCGGCGCTCTCGGCCCAGATCGCGGCGAGGTGGCTTTTGCCGGAGCCTTCGGGCCCCACCAGCAGCATGATTCGGTTCGGCCAGTCGGGCCAGCCGTCGATCAGCGCCAGCGCCGCCTCATTGGCGGGCCCCTCGAGGAAATCGTCGCGGGTCAGCTTCTCCTCGTGCGGCAGGGCCAAGGCCAATTGACGAGGTTGAACGCTACCGGCCACGCAAATCTCCAAACCACGTCATTTTAGCACGATCCCTGCGCAAACGCTTCGCGTTTGTCGCGGGAAAACCGGTCACCACTTTTTCGGATCGTGCGCTACCGAGCCTCGATCGTGCTCATGTGCCGCACCCACTCCACGAGATAGAGGGACACCGAACCCAAAGTAAAGATCGTGACCAGACCCATCAGGATCAGGTCGTAGGGATGCGGCTGAAAGCCGAAGCCGAGTGAGGCCAGCACCAGAGCCGCGAACGCGACCTGTGCCACCGTGTTCAGCTTCGACACCATCAGCGGCTTCATCTCGACGGGCTTGTCGAACAACCATGACACAATCACGGCGGAGACGATCATGATGTCGCGCGACACCACAAGAATCACAATCCAGCGCGGCACCGCGCCCCAGATTCCGAGCGCGACATAGATCGACACCAGCAGCGCCTTGTCGGCGAGCGGGTCGAGCAGGGCGCCGAGCTCGCTCGTCATGTTGAAGCGCTTGGCAAGGAAACCGTCGACCGCGTCCGAGACGCCGGCGATCACGAAGATCGCAAACGCGATCTCCATCTGGCTCGACACGATGGCCCAGACGATCACCGGCACCAGGATGATGCGGCCGAGGGTGATGATATTCGGAATGCTCAACTTGAATCGCTTCCCGGCTAGAAGCCTGATTTTACTCGATATCCGGCTCTTTTGCGCGGCGGCCGGGTGTTATCTACATAGTATCGCGGCAGCATCGCCGCGAGCCATTGCGCGGGGGCGGAATTCCTCGTAACCAGCCCCTTATCATCTGGAATTGGGCATGACCGAGCGCAAAAACGGGCTCACTTACGCGGATTCGGGTGTCGATATCGACGCCGGCAATCGTCTGGTCGATCTGATCAAGCCGATGGTGCGGGCCACCGCACGGCCCGGCGCGGACGCCGAGATCGGCGGATTCGGCGGGCTGTTCGACCTCAAGGCCGCAGGCTTCAAGGATCCGGTCCTGGTGGCCGCGACCGATGGCGTCGGCACCAAGCTGAAGATCGCGATCGAGACTGGCATCCACAACGGCATCGGCATCGACCTGGTCGCGATGTCGGTCAACGACCTCGTCGTGCAGGGCGCGGAACCGCTGTTCTTCCTCGACTATTTCGCCTGCGGCAAGCTCCACCCGGAGGCCACCGCGCAGATCGTCGCGGGCATCGCCGAGGGCTGCCGCGAATCCGGCTGCGCGCTGATCGGCGGCGAGACCGCCGAGATGCCCGGCCTGTACAAGGATGGCGACTACGACCTCGGCGGCTTTGCGGTCGGCGCTGCCGAGCGCGGCACCCTGCTGCCGACCGGGGATATCGCGGCGGGCGACGCCGTGATCGGCCTGGCGTCCTCGGGCGTGCACTCCAACGGCTATTCGTTGGTGCGCAAGATCGTCGAGCAATCCGGCGTGGCCTATGATGCGCCGGCGCCGTTCGCACCGGTCATGACGCTCGGTGCGGCGCTGCTGACCCCGACCAGGCTCTATGTGAAATCCTGCCTGCGCGCGATCCGCGAGACTGGCGCAGTGAAGGGGCTCGCCCACATCACCGGCGGCGGCTTCACCGACAACATTCCGCGCGTGCTGCCGAAGCATCTCGGCGTCGGCATCGATTTGGCACGGCTGCCGGTGCTGCCGGTGTTCAAATGGCTGGCCGAGCAGGGCGGCATCGCCGAGCTCGAGCTGCTGCGCACCTTCAACTGCGGCATCGGCATGATCGCGATCGTCAAGGCCGATGCGGTCGATGCGGTGACCGAGGCCTTCACCGCCGGCGGCGAGACCGTGACGCTGCTGGGTGAGGTGATCGAGGCCAGTGGCGAGCATCGCGTGGTCTATCACGGTCATCTCGATCTCTCGCGATGAAGCGCCGCACAGCCATCCTCATTTCCGGCCGCGGCTCCAACATGGCCGCGCTGATCGAGGCTGCCAAGGCTGCGGATTTTCCGGCCGAGATCGTCGCCGTGATCTCCAACCGTCCTAATGCTCCCGGGCTCGAGAAGGCGGCCGCGAGCGGCATTCCAACGGTCGTCATCGAGAGCAAGCCGTTCGGCAAGGACCGCGCCGGCTTCGAGGCGGTGCTGCAACGGGCGCTCGACGACAGCCAAGTCGAGCTGATCTGCCTCGGCGGCTTCATGCGGCTGTTCACCGCCGAATTCGTCCGGCACTGGTACGGCCGGATGCTCAACATCCATCCGTCGCTGCTGCCATGCTTTCCGGGCCTCGATCCGCACGGCCAGGCCTTGCGTGCAGGGGTCAAGCTGTCCGGCGCGACGGTGCATTTCGTGATCCCGGAGACCGACGCGGGACCGATCGTGATGCAGGGTGCGGTCACCGTGGCTGACGACGACACGCCGGAGACGCTCGCTGCACGCGTGATCACCATCGAGCATCGCATCTATCCGGAGGCGCTTCGGCTTCTGGCGAGCGGCCGGCTCAAGCTCGAAGGCGACGTCTGCAGGACGCAAGGCAGCGCCGCAACCGACAGCACGCTGATCGCGCCAGCGCCTTAGCGCGCGATTGCACGAGAGATCACCGAGAACAATCCCCCGGGTGATGCGGCCGGGGGAGCCGTCAAGATGAATTCCGCTAGCCGCGGCGATCAGTGAACCTTGAGGTTCTCTGCCGACGCCTTGCCGCGGTTCTCCACCAGCTCGTACTCGACGGTCTGGTTCTCGTTCAATGTGCTGAGACCTGCGCGTTCGACCGCCGAGATGTGGACGAACACGTCCTTGTCGCCGACGGCCGGCTTGATGAACCCGTAACCTTTGGTCGGGTTGAACCATTTGACGGTACCCTTCGGCATCGTCTCTCTCCCAGTCTAGACATAAAAAAGACGCGGCCACGTTCTCCACGTGCCACGCCACAAGCGGGCTTTCCGCTGTCTGTTCAATTCCCGGGTCTCTATATCCAAGGTCTTCAAGTCCGAAGTTTCGCCTCTCGAAGCCTTGGCTATCAACGTCGTGAAACGCACAGTCGAACGGCCGCAATCCGATTGTGAAGGGATTGCAACACGAAATCTGCGCCTTAGCAAGCGCGCTCGTTTCGCGTGACGCAACCTCAGCCTGTGCCGGTCGAACTCCATCGCGGCGCGTTCGGCCACTGGCCGACGGTCGAAGACGCCGGAACTTCGCCTGCACCGAGCGAATGGCGTGAGTTAGCCCCGATCCACCCGCACCACGCGGCCCTTGTCGATCGCAAGCGCGAGCTGGCCGTGCTTGAGCTTGAGCGCCGCCTCGCCGAACAATTCGCGCCGCCAGCCGTGCAGGGCGCCGACTTCGGCCTCATCGCTGGCCGCGATCTGCTCGAGGTCGTCGACGGTGGCGATCACCTTGCTGGCGACGCCGTGGCGCTCCGAGGTCATGCGCAGCAGCACCTTCAACAGTTCGACGGTCGCCGCACCGTTGGAATTGTTTCTCGGTTTTTCCAGCTTGGGGAGCGTGGCCTGGTCGCGGGCCAGCCCGCGCTGCACCGCGGCGATGATGTCGGCACCCCATTTCGAGCGCTCGAAACCCTTCGGCAGCGAACGCAGATTGCCGAGCTTCTCCAGCGAGGTCGGCGCATGGGTGGCGATGTCGCCGACCGCATCGTCCTTGAGCACGCGCGAGCGCGGCACGTCGCGGCTCTGCGCCTCCTGCTCGCGCCAGGCGGCAACCTCGATCAGCACCGCGAGCTCGCGCGGCTTGCGCACGCGGGTCTTGAGCCGCTCCCAGGCGCGCTCGGGATGGAAGTCGTAGGTCTTCGGCGAGGTCAGGATCTCCATCTCCTCGCTGACCCAGTCGCTGCGGTCGCGCTTCCTCAAGTCGGCGTCGAGCGCCGCGAACACCTCGCGCAGATGGGTGACGTCGGAGACGGCGTAATGCAGTTGCTCCTCGCTCAGCGGGCGGCGCGACCAGTCGGTGAAGCGGTGGGTCTTGTCGGGGCGGTGGCCGGTGACACGATCGACCAGCTGGTCATAGGCGATGCTGTCGCCATAGCCGAGCACCATGGCGGCGACCTGGGTATCGAAGATCGGATGCGGGATCGTGCCGGAGAGGTGCCAGACGATTTCGATGTCCTGCCGCGCGGCATGAAACACCTTCAGCACGGCCTCGTTCGACATCAGATCGAAGAACGGCTTGAGGTCGATGCCGGGCGCCAGCGCGTCGACCACGACGGCTTCATCCGCGCTGGCCATCTGCACGACGCAGAGCAGGGGATAGTAGGTCGTCTCCCGCAGGAACTCGGTGTCGACGGTGATGACCTTGTGTTTGGCGAGCCGGTCGCAGGCGGCGGCGAGGTCGGGGGTCGTGCTAATCAGATCCATGAACAGTCCATGACGGCTTGACCCCACGCGTTCTGCCGAAAGGGCAGCTATGTCAAGGGTCTTGCAGGGATTTTGGCCCTGCGCGGGGTGAGGGACAGGGCATTTTTGAATTGATCCGGCGCGATTCGGGGGTGTTTTCGGCCGGGTCGGGCCGCGAATCCGGCCGTCGTCCTGGCCAACCCCATCTTCGGTGTCTTCGCCCGGCTTGACCGGGCGATCCAGCATTCCAGAGGCGGTTGTGCTTGAGCCGAGATGCCGCAGCGTACTGGATCGCCCGGTCAAGCCGGGCGATGACCGTTGTAGTGGCGATGCAGCTTCGCGTTCTCGCGACATGAATCGCCCGAGCTTTGCTGTTCGTTTCGCCCTCTCTTGAGCAGAGGGCGCAGGGAAAGCCGGGTGCCGATCGCACCCATGGGCCCCGAGCAATGGAGATAAGCTCGGGGGTAGGACCACAGGTGTAACCGGAGACTCCGGCTTTCCCTGCGCGATGGGATACGGCTTGCTTCGTGCTCTCCCCGGCGAGACGGGGCTTGCTTGTCACCGCCTTCACAAGACGCGTCAGCGCTTTGTGAAAAGACACCTGCCGCTAGGGCGTCAGGACCGCACGATGCGGCTCACCCGGCAAACGTCAAGCATGCGGGTGCGGCACTTGGACGGTGATGTCACGCGGGAGTATAAGGATGTCTATGATCTTCGCCTGTCGACCCGGATTTGCCGTCGGCTAACGCATTCGAGCCCGACGCGAATCAAGACTCCGATGGGTGCAGCTATCGCGATCTCAGAAGCAGCCGAGTGAGGGTCGTCCCGATGGAGCTCCACCACGCGCACCAGATCGAGGAAACGATCGAACGCGATGTTCGGCTCGACCTGTTCAGAGGGCTCGGGTTGTGGATGATATTTCTGGATCACATCCCCAATGATGGAGCCATCGGCTGGATTACGCTGCGCAACTACGGCTTCAGCGACGCTGCGGAGTTCTTCGTTTTCATCTCGGGTTACCTTGCCGGTTTCATATACGGCCCGATCATCGCTTCGGGTTTCTTGCTGTCCGCAGCGAAGCGGCTGTGGACGCGGGCCGCGCATATCTACGTGGCGCATATCATGCTGTTCCTGATCTTCACGGCCCAGGTCGCGAGAACCTCCCGACGGCTCGACAATCCGATGTATGAAAACGAATTCAACGTTTTCAATTTTCTGCAGCATCCGGATATCCTGATTGGGCAGGCACTCACGCTGCGATACAAGCCCGTGGATCTCGACGTGCTGCCGCTGTTCATTGTCTTGCTGGTCGCGTCCCCGCTGGTCATCTGGGCCTTGGTGCGTCGTCCCAATCTCACCTTGCTGGCTTCGATCGTTCTCTACGTGCTGGCGCGATGGTTCGATTGGAACATCGCCTCCTATCCACCGGGCACAACGTGGTACTTCAATCCATTTTGCTGGCAATTGCTGTTTGTCTTCGGCCAGTGGTGTGGGGTGGGCGCATTGTCTCAGATCGCTGGACTCATCCAGTCGCGGATCGTCGCAGCGGTAGCGATTGCCTGGCTGATCTTTGCGTTCCTGATCGTGATGACGTGGCATTTCCATGCGCTGGAGATGTTCATACCGGGATGGATGATGAAGCTCATCTACCCGATCGATAAAACGGATCTGGATATGTTGCGCTTGACCCACTTCCTCGCGCTCGCGGTCGTTGTCCATGGCCTGATTCCGCGGGACTGGCCGCCGCTGAAATCCCGATCATTGCGTCCGCTGACCTTGTGCGGCGAGCATTCGCTTCCGATCTTTTGCCTCGGGGTCTTGCTTTCGTTCTCCGCCCATTGGGTCTTGACCCAATACAGCGGCGCGGTCATCGCACAGCTCGTGGTGAGCGCGGCCGGAATCGCGATCATGATCGCCGCGGCGTGGCTGTTGCACCGCGCCGACGACATCCCGAATTTGTTCGTCGATGTGACAAATGCAGAGCTTCGACGGAAGATTGGGCGACCGAACTAGATTGGTGTTCTTGGACGAGGCGTTCCCGCGCCTGTGGGGGCTTGCCATGTCGGAAAATCAGTGATTGGCAATCCGCCCGACCTCGACCGGTGCGGCGATGTGGCCCGGATTGATCTGCGCTTCGTGCGCGCGAATGCGCGACGGCCATCCGTGGCTTGAGGCCAGCATCGTGAGCCTGTCCCTGACGAGATAATGCGCCGGGCTTTCCAGGAAGCGCCAGACGAACCATGCCAGCACCACTATGCCCGTCACCACGAGCGCGGTCGAAAGTGCGCCCGGCGTTGGCGTCATCAGGAGCAGGAGCACGTAGCCGAGCTGCAGGTGCAGCAGATAGAGCGGATAGGTGATGCCGCCGACGGCCCTGACCAGGCTGTCCGGCAGCGGCACCGACTTGATGCGGGTGGCGGCGAACACGATGCCGAGCGAGACGATGCAGATAACGGTGACGACGCGCGGATCGAAGCTGCCATGGGTGTGGACGCCGAGCCGTTCCAGCTTGTGCACGGCCTGGAACGTCGCGGTGCCCATCGCCAGCGTCAGCAGGCTATAGAGCCTGGTGTCGCGCCGTCCGCGGTAATGTTCATAGATCAGGAGCCCGACGGCGAAGAAGCCGCTGTCGTCGGCCATGAACAGCTTCTCGAACAGCGGAACGTCCAGCGTCAGCTCGTTGGCGAAGGTGATGGCGATCCACGCCAGGATGATCGTGTCGATCCTCCGCGGGAAAATGCCCCAGGCCAGCAACAGCGCGACCCAGATGTAGAACACGACCTCGATCACCAGCGACCAATAGGCGTCGTCCATATAGGGCTGACCGAGCATCGGCGCCGCGATGAACAGGTTTGCCAGCCATTGTCCCCACGTCACGTGGAACCAGGTGTGGCCCAGCAGCAGCGTGGTGAGGAAGGTCAGCGTCATGCAGATGACGAAGGTCGGATAGATGCGGCTGAAGCGCGCGATCGCGAAACCGACCGGCGTGCGGCCTTCGGCCGAATAGGCAATGACGAAGCCAGAGATCGCGAAGAACACGGGGACGCCGAGGAAGCCGTACTGCGCGACCGGGGCGAGATACGGCAACGCCACCTTCTGAACGCCGTGCGATGCGGTGCCCCAGAAGCCGTAATGGTACAGGATCACGGCCCCGACCGCGGCCAGCCGCAGCAGGTCCAGCATGGGAACCCGGGTCGGATCCGGTTGGTTGGCTACGCTCAGCATACGCCCCCGATCATGGCGGCGAGGCATGAAGGCGTTCTTAATCCGGCCGGCCGAGCGCCTGGGCGGCTGTTCACGATTGCAGGAGGCCGGTGGCGATACCGGCCGCCGCGCTGAGGACGACCACCACGAGCGGCGGCGCGCTCCATGCCGTGAGCAGGACGAAGCCTGATAGCGCGATGCCGAAATCGAGCGGACGGTGCACGCTGCTGGTCCAGACCGGGTCGTAGAGCGCCGCACCGAGGATGCCGACCACGGCGGCGTTGACGCCGCGCATCATCGCTTGCGCCGCCGGCCGTTTGCGGAAGCCATCCCAGAACGGCAGCGCCGCGAGCAGGATGAGAAGTCCCGGCAGGAAGATGCCGACGAGGCCTGTGACCGCGCCCGGCACGCCGCCGATCACGGCGCCGAGATAGGCGGCGAAGGTGAACAGCGGGCCCGGCACGGCTTGTGCTGCGCCGTAGCCGGTCAGGAACGCGTCGTCGCCGATCCAGCCCGGCGTCACCACCGCTTCCCGCAGCAGCGGCAGTACGACATGGCCGCCGCCGAACACCAGCGCGCCGGAGCGGTAGAAGGCTTCGAACAGGCCGAGGCCGGGCCATGCGCGGGCGAGCAGCGGCAACCCGACCAGCAGGGCAAGGAACAGGATCAGTGCGCAGAGGCCAACGCGGCGCGACACCGGCATCGCAATGTGCGTGACGCCGTCGCCTGCTTGCGCGCGGCAAAACCACAGCCCGGCGATGGCGCCGAGCACGATGGCGCCGATCTGCGCGATCGACGAGGAGCTCGCGAGGATGACGAGTGCCGCGACTGTCGCAATCGATGCGCGCGCGCGGTCCGGACAAAGCGAGCGCGCCATGCCCCAGACCGCCTGCGCTACGATCGCCACCGCGACCAGCTTGAGGCCATGCACCAGGCCTGCGCCGGCCGGGCCGCTCAGTCCGCTGGCGCCGAAGGCAAACAGCACCAGCGCAATCGCCGAGGGCAGCGTGAAGCCGGTCCAGGCCGCCAGCGCGCCCAGATAGCCAGCGCGCATCAGGCCAAGCGAAAAGCCGACCTGGCTGCTCGCAGGCCCCGGCAGGAATTGGCAAAGCGCCGCCAGATCCGCATAGGCCTGCTCGTCAAGCCAGCGCCTGCGGGTGACGAACTCGTCGCGGAAATAACCGATATGCGCGATCGGACCACCGAAGCACGTCACGCCGAGCTTGAGGAAAATGAGCAGCACTTCGAGCGGCGCGCGCGCTGGCCTCGCGGCGGATGTGTTGGCGTGCTGGACGTCGGTGTCGTTCAAGCGTCGTCAATTCCTTGGGCTTGCGTCCCACGTCAGGACTCATCAGGGCAAGCATAACGTTATTCGATGACGCCCAGGCGCGATACTTCCGGCGACGACCGTCAGCCGATCCAGCCGAGCAGCCGGAACCAGACGAGATAGAGCGGCGCCAGCACGACGAAGGAGATCGCGCCGACGACGAGGCACGTCATAGAAGGGCTCGGCAGCGCGTATGTTGGATACGGTGATGGAGACGTGGTCCAACATGAACGATCCCCTTCGTTGACGACGACAGTCCGAGCAGGGCGCCTGTTGACCACACACCGATCCGCGCGCCGCATCGGGCGCGTCACTCGTAGCGCATGTTCTTCGACGGCCGCCGTGCCGCAGGCATCGCCAGCACGACGAGACACAGCGCAATCATCGCCAGTCCCATGAATTCGAATGCAAATGCGTCCACGGGCCATTCTCCCCCATTAGAAACAGTTAGACTTGTTGGGGGAGCGTTGACGCGCTGTTAAGCCTTATGGTTACCGCCGCGAGCCTCCCGGCATGGTGGAGGGTGAGTTAACGCTCACGACGGGCGGACCCTGTAGGATGGGTAGAGCGAAGCGAAACCCATCATTCCGTCCGCGTGTGAGATCGATGGGTTTCGCTGCGCTCTACCCATCCTACGGTGCCATTGTGCAGTGGCGCGGCATTAGGCCACGAGCTTCGGCAGCGCCGCTGCGAGTGCGTCGACCGCAAGCCGGACCTTCAGCGGCAGTCGCGGCGTCGGCAGCCACAGCGCGTGGCAATCGTAGGGAAGCTCACCCTCGTTGCCGAGAACGCGGATCAGTGCGCCGCGCTCGAGGCGTTCGCGCACCAGCCAGGAGGGCAGCCACGCCAGCCCCATGCCGCGCGCCGCGGCGTCGGCGATGGCCTCGAGATCGTCGAGCCTGAGCCGGCCGGCCGGCCACACCTCGCGCGGCGGCTGGCCGTCGCGCGGGAACAGCCACGGGCGCGCGCGGCCGAGGCGGCGATAGACGATCGCCTGGTGCTGGCCGAGCTCGTCGAGCGTGCGCGGCCTGCCGTGCGCCTTCAGATACGCGCGCGAGCCGCACACCACCATGCGCTGGCGCGCGAGGCGTCGTGCGATCACGCCGGATTGCTCGTCGAGATCGCCGGTCCTGATCGCAAGGTCGTAGCCGCCGTCCATCAGATCGGCGACCGGATCGCCGAACGAGAGATCGAGCTCCAGGGCTGGATATTTCTGCGCCAGTCTGAGCAGCAGCGGCGCGACGCAGTGCCGACCGAGCAGCGCCGGCATCGTCACCTTGAGCCGTCCGCGTGGTTCGGACAGTTGATCCGCCGCGAGCGCATCGGCAGCGTCCGCTTCCGCGAGCACCGCGCGGCAGCGCTCGTAATAGGCTTGTCCGAACTCGGTCAGGCTCTGACGCCGCGTGGTGCGGTGGATCAGGCGGACGCCGAGCCGTTCTTCGAGGAAGCGAACATGCTTGCCGACCATCGGGCCGGACATCTCGAGCGCCTCGGCGGCGGCCGCAAAGGAGCCGAGATCGACCGCCCTGAGAAACACGGCCATGCTGGTCAGGCGGTCCATCATTCGAAACCCTCAGTTTTGACTGTTCAGTCTGCGGGATGATTTATCCGCGGAACTGGCCTTGGCATAGCTCATTCAATTGAACTGTTTTGCAATTCAATCGCTTTGGAGTGTTGCCGATGGCTCGTGTGGTTCGTTTTCATCAACATGGTGGTCCCGAGGTGCTGCGGATCGAGGATGTGGCGATCGCGCCGCCGGCGCGCGGCGAGATCCGGATCCGGATCAAGGCGCTCGGACTGAACCGCGCCGAGGCCCTGATGCGCACGGGGACCTATATCGAGACGCCGGCGCTGCCGTCCGGCCTCGGCCTCGAGGCTGCCGGCCTTGTCGAAGCGATCGGCGCGGGTGTCGGCGGCTTCGCGCTTGGAGATGCCGTCAGCATCTTGCCGCCGATCTCGATGGCGCGCTGGCCGACCTATGGCGAGCTCGCAACGTTCCCGGCCGCGTTCGTCGTCAAGCATCCGCCGGCGCTGGGTTTTCAGGAGGCCGCCGCGGTGTGGATGCAATACGTCACGGCGTACGGTGCCTTGATCGATATTGCGAAGCTTGCCCGTGCGGAGTTCGCCGTCATCACGGCAGCATCGAGCAGCGTCGGGCTCGCCGCGATCCAGATCGCCAATCGTATCGGTGCGATCCCGATCGCGGTGACGCGGACGTCAGCCAAGGAGCAGGCCCTGCGCGAGTCCGGCGCTGCGCATGTGATCGCGTCGGCAGAGGAAGACCTGCAATCGAGGCTGGAGCAGATCGCAGGGCCGAACGGCATTCGCGTGGTGTTCGATCCGGTCGGCGGCCCCGTCTTCATGCCGCTGACATCAGCGATGGCGCATGGCGGCATCCTGATCGAGTATGGCGGGCTCAGCGCGGAGCCGACGCCGTTTCCGCTGTTCACGGTGCTGAGCAAGAGCCTGATCCTGCGCGGCTACCGCGTGCACGAGGTTGTCCAGGATCCGGCGCGGCTCGAAGCGGCGAAGGCGTTCATCCTGGACGGGCTGGCAGACGGCGCATTGAGGCCGATCATCGCCAGGACATTTGCCTTCGAGGAGATCGTGGAGGCGCACCGGTATCTGGAATCGAACGTGCAGTTCGGGAAGATCGTCGTGACGGTGTGAATGCGTAGGATGGGTAGAGCGAAGCGAAACCCATCATCGGTTCCGCCGGCGAGATTGATGGGTTTCGCTGCGCTCTACCCATCCCACAATCTGGGCTCACGTCCCGCAGAACGTCTGCGTCACCATCTGCTCGGGCAGCGGAGGATCGGCGTAGGCCGCGAATTGCGGCTGGTCTTCGTACGGCTTGGCCAGCACCGTCAGCAGCTCCTCGAATGGCGCGTAGTCGTCGCTGTTGACGGCGGCCGCAATCACCGCCTCGATGCGGTGGTTTCGCGGGATGAAGGCCGGATTGACGGCCCCCATCGCGGCCTTGCGCTCGGCCGGCGTCTGCTGTTCGAGTGCGAGGCGGGCGCGCCAACGGTCGGCCCATTCGTCGAACGCTGCCGGATCGGTGAATTGCGCGCGGACGTCGGCGGCGTCGCCGCTCGCTGCTTCGCCGAGATGGCGGAAGGTCAGCGTGAAGTCGGCCGCGTTCTTCGCCATCGCGTCGAGCAGATCCTGGATCAAGGCCTCGTCACCGTCGCGCGCGGTGAACAGGCCGACCTTGGCGCGCAGCCCGGCCTGATAGGCCGCGGTGAACTTTTCGGGGAATTCGCCGAGAATGGTCTGCGCCTGCTCGATTGCCTTCTCCTGCTCGCTGTCGAACAGCGGCAGCAGGCATTCGGCGAGCCGGGTCAGATTCCACAGCGCGATGCGCGGCTGATTGGCATAGGCGTAGCGGCCCATCTCGTCGATCGAGGAGAACACCTGCGCCGGGTTGTAGGCGTCGAGGAAGGCGCAGGGGCCGTAGTCGATGGTCTCGCCCGAGATCGAAGAGTTGTCGGTGTTCATCACGCCGTGGATGAAGCCGACCAGCAGCCAGCGCGCGACCAGCGCGGCCTGCCGCGCCACGACGCCGGCGAGCAGCGCGTGATAGGGCTGGGCGGCATCCTTCAGCTCGGGATAGTGCCTCGCGATGACATGGTCGGCCAGCGCACGCACGCCGTCGGTGTCGCCGCGGGCGGCGAAGAACTGGAAGGTGCCGACGCGGATGTGGCTCGCGGCGACGCGGGTCAGCACCGCTCCCGGCAGTGCGGTCTCGCGCATCACGGCCTCGCCGGTGACGACAGCGGCCAGCGAGCGCGTGGTCGGGATGCCCAGCGCGAACATCGCCTCGCTGACGATGTATTCGCGCAGTACGGGTCCGAGCGCGGCGCGGCCGTCGCCGCGGCGGGAGAACGGGGTAGGGCCGCTGCCCTTGAGCTGGATGTCGCGGCGGACGCCGTCCCTGTCGATGACCTCACCCAGCAAGATGGCGCGGCCGTCGCCGAGCTGGGGCACAAAGTGCCCGAACTGGTGACCGGCATAGGCCATCGCGATCGGGTCCGCCCCGTCAGGCAGCCGCTTGCCGGCGAGGATTTCGGCGCCCTCCGGCGTCGAGAGCAGGTCCGGATCCAGCCCGAGCTGGACCGCGAGCGGCCGGTTCAGCTTGATCAGCCGGGGGGAAGCCACCGGGGTCGGCGCGACGCGGGCGAAAAAGTTCGCCGGCAGCGCCGAATAGGTGTTCTGGAAGGGGAAATGGATGGTCATATCGGGAAGATAGGCCTGCGGGCCGAATAGGCAAACGATCGGCGTCCACTTGGCGACGGATCGGCGTAAAATGTGCGGTTTCGGGGCAAAACCGGCCGTTCCCTTGGTTGCCGCACCCGGCCTCGTCGGGTAAACCCTCCGCAACTTCGGACAGGGCATTTTGGCCCTGTTGCGATTCGACCCTCCGACATCAGTTTTGGAACGAATATGCATCGCTACCGGTCACACACATGCGGCGCGCTCCGAGAGAGCGATATCGACCAGATGGCCCGGCTGTCAGGCTGGGTCCACCGTGTCCGAGACCATGGCGGCGTGCTGTTCGTCGATCTGCGCGACCATTACGGCATCACCCAGTGCGTGGCCGATCCGGACTCGCCGGCGTTCGCCGAGGTCGAGAAGTTCCGCTCGGAGTGGGTGGTCCGGATCGACGGCAAGGTGCGCCGCCGTCCCGCCGGCACCGACAATCCCGAACTGCCGACCGGCCTGATCGAAATCTACATCAAGGAGATCGAGGTGCTTGGCCCGGCGGCCGAGCTGCCGCTGCCGGTGTTCGGCGAGCAGGAATATCCTGAGGACATCAGGCTGAAGTACCGCTTCCTCGACCTGCGTCGCGAGAAGCTGCACCAGAACATCATGACCCGCGGCGCGGTGGTCGATTCCATGCGCAAGCGGATGAAGGAGCAGGGCTTCTTCGAATTCCAGACCCCGATCCTGACGGCGTCGTCACCGGAAGGCGCGCGCGACTTCCTGGTGCCCTCGCGCATCCATCCCGGCAAGTTCTACGCGCTGCCGCAGGCGCCGCAGCAGTACAAGCAGCTCTTGATGATGTCGGGCTTCGACCGCTACTTCCAGATCGCGCCGTGCTTCCGCGACGAGGACCCGCGCGCCGACCGTCTGCCGGGCGAGTTCTACCAGCTCGACGTCGAGATGAGCTTTGTGACGCAGGACGACGTGTTCGCGGCGATGGAGCCCGTCATCACCGGCGTGTTCGAGGACTTTGCCAAGGGCAAGCCGGTCACGAAGAACTGGCCGCGGATTCCGTTCGCGGAAGCGGTGCGCAAATACGGCTCCGACAAGCCCGATCTGCGCAACAAGATCGAGATGCAGGAGGTCTCCGAGCATTTCCGCGGCTCCGGCTTCAAGGTGTTCGCGCGGATGCTGGAAGACCCGAAGAACCAGGTCTGGGCGATCCCCGGCACCGGTGGTGGCTCGCGCGCCTTCTGCGACCGCATGAACTCGTGGGCGCAGGGCGAGGGACAGCCGGGCCTCGGCTACATCATGTGGCGCGAGGGCGGCGAGGGCGCCGGTCCGCTTGCGAACAACATCGGCCCCGAACGGACCGCTGCGATCCGCGACCAGCTCGGCCTCAAGGAGGGCGATGCCGCGTTCTTCGTCGCCGGCGATCCGGAGAAGTTCTGGAAGTTCGCCGGCCTTGCCCGAACAAAACTCGGCGAGGAGTTGAACCTGATCGACAAGGACCGCTTCGAGCTCGCCTGGATCGTCGACTTCCCGATGTACGAGTATGACGAGGAGAACAAGAAGGTCGACTTCTCGCACAATCCGTTCTCGATGCCGCAGGGCGGTCTCGATGCGCTGAAGTCGCAGGATCCGCTGACGATCAAGGCGTTCCAGTACGACATCGCCTGCAACGGCTACGAGATCGCCTCCGGCGGCATCCGCAACCACAAGCCGGAAGCCATGGTGAAGGCGTTCGAGATCGCGGGCTATGGCGAGCAGGAGGTCATCGACCGCTTCGGCGGCATGTACCGTGCGTTCCAGTACGGCGCACCGCCGCATGGCGGCATGGCAGCCGGCCTCGACCGTATCGTGATGCTGCTGTGCGGCACCAACAATCTGCGCGAGATCTCGCTGTTCCCGATGAATCAGCAGGCCATGGATTTGCTGATGGGCGCGCCGTCGGAGGCCTCGCCGAAGCAACTCAAGGAGCTGCACATCCGGACCAACCTGCCGGCGAAGGGGTAGATTGGGAGGAGAGGTGCGTAGCCCGGATGGAGCGAGCGCGTCACAGCCCCGTCGAGGCCTCGATCCGGAATTGCGCCAGCGCCGACTGTGGATCGGTCTTGAGCAGCTGCATCAACTGAAGCGCCGGCGCTTTTGCGCGCGGGGTCAGCTTGATGACCAGCGTCTGTCCCGGCGTTTCGATGAACTGGCTGATGGCGGTGACGAGCGCCGTGACATCGGCACTGCCGCCGCTGACCGCTTCGCCCTGCGCCTTGATGGTGCTGAGGACAGCGTTGCGCGCCTCGTCGCGGCTGACATTCTGGGTGCGCGCGTACTGGGCGATGGCGAGATCGATGACGCCGAGGTCGTGGACGGCAAGTTCAATCGTGCCGGCCTCGATCTGCGCGGCCGCGCCCAGGGATTCCGCGGCGCTGGTCGAGAATGCCTCGCGCGGCACGTTGGCGAGCGTGACCTTCGCCGACGCGTTCAACAGGCCCGCCATGTCGAGCTTGACCGGCTCGAGCGCGAACGAGCGTGACGCCTCGGTCCAGACCGCGCCGAGATCGGCGTCGACGGCCATCCGGTCGATCCCGGCGGCGACGAGCGCCTGTTGGCGCGGATCGGCCGCATCCAGCGGCGCCGCCATCTTCGCGACCAGCCGCAGTTTGCTCGGGATCGTTCCGACGAACTGGCCCCAATCGAGGCTGAGGACGTCGATGTTGACCGGCTTGCCGGTGGCCTTGTAGGGCGACGTGACACCCTTGATCTCGACACCCTCGATCATAGGCAACAGCGCCAGCGCCTGCTCTGGCGACGGCTTCTGCGCCGTGAACTGTACCGACAGCCGCATGAAATTGACGACATCGAGCGACTTCAGCGCGAAACGTCCGACCTTGAACGGGCCGTTCTCGGCATTGCCATCAAGTCCCTCGACCGCAAGCTCGCCGATCTTGCCGTGCTCGAAGTTGAAGCGCATCGAAGCAAGCTTGAGCGGGCCTTTCGGCGTCTCGACCGAGAACCCGTGCAACTCTGCATTTCCGATGCCGGCACCCGAATAGAGGCCGGCGATTTTTTCCAGCAGTTCGCGCGCCTGGGCCGGAGACGGCGGCGGACTGCCTGGTGGCGGGATCATCGCCATCAATGCCGGCAGTTGCATCCGCGACGGGTTGATCCTGACGTCGTCGATGGTCATGCCATCGATCCGCATGTTGAGGGGAGGCGTGGTCGTGGTGGTGATCACGTAGGGGCCGGCGGAAACGTGCCCCTGAACCCGGTACTCGTGGTCGTCGTTGGCTTTGGCCGGATCGAATATCGCCGCCATCGCGCCGACGTCGATATCGGTCGCGACCATATTCGCAAGATCGCCGGTCGTCTTGATCGCCTTGCCCGCCGCCTGCGAGTTGATGGTGAACGCAACCTTGTCGATCTTGTTGGTGCCGATCTTGCCGTTCTTCATGTTTTCGATGGCAAGGCCCGAATAGGCGAATTCGCCACCGGCGCCGTCGCCGACATGTGCGGCGGCGCTGAAGGTCATCGTTCCGGTCAAGGTGGGCGCGGTCACCGACGATGCGTTGATGCTCGCGAGCTGGGTGAATGCGAACCGGTACAGTTCGAAGATCGACGACGAGGCCGGAAGCTGGGGCAGGCCGGCCGGACCGGAATAGTCCTTCACCGTGATCCGCGGCGCCTTGTAGGTCAGGGTGGCGATGGTCGGCGTCGGCCCCGTCGCGCCGATCTCGACATCATTGAATGCGATATTGTCAGCGGAGATCCGGCCCGCGTCGGTTTGACCGAGGCCTGTCATGGTGAGGCTGGCAATCCTGACGTTGACCGGGGGCTGCGTGCCCGACTCGGTGGCGATGTCCGAAATCGTCAGGGTGCGGCTCTTGGTGTCGAACGCGATCTTGCCGTGGCTCGCCTTGGCGCCGGCGGCACGGACCTGCTCGAAGGCGGCTTCGACGTCGCGCGTGACCCGGCGCTGGGCATAGAAGTCGAAACCGAAGTAGCCGCCCGCCGCGAGGATTGCGACGGCGACCAGGCCGAGCAGAATTTTCTTCATTCGGTCAACTCCGGATCATCAAGGGAAAAAAATTGCCAACCGGCGGTCGGAAGGTGCAGCATCGACGAACGGGCCCGCCCGGGCCTGTTGACGGGGATAGTATCCGATGTTGCATCCAAGCGGCGGGACATGCTTCACATCCGGCTCGATTTGCCGGACAACTGACTTTTGCCTGGATTAGCACAGAAACAAGAAATTTGGGCCGGAAACGCGGGAAGCACGCATGTCGTCATCGTCTGAAGAACTCCATAACGCCGCGCTCGCCTATCACCGGCTGCCGCGGCCGGGCAAGCTCGAGATCCAGGCGATCAAGCCGCTTGCCAACCAGCGCGACCTGGCGCTGGCCTATTCGCCGGGCGTGGCCGCCGCCTGCACGGAGATCGCCAAGAACCCGGCCGAGGCGGCGACGCTGACCGCCCGCGCCAATCTGGTGGCGGTGGTCTCGAACGGGACGGCGGTGCTCGGGCTCGGCAATATCGGCCCGTTGGCCTCCAAGCCCGTCATGGAAGGCAAGGCGGTGCTGTTCAAGAAATTCGCCGGCATCGACGTGTTCGACATCGAGATCAACGCCAATACGATCGAGCGCGTGGTGGAGACCGTCGCGGCGCTGGAGCCGACCTTCGGCGGCATCAATCTGGAAGACATCCGCGGGCCGGAGTGCTTCGAGATCGAGGCGCAGCTCAAGGAGCGCATGAAAATCCCAGTGTTCCACGACGACCAGCATGGCACCGCCATCATCGTAGCGGCCGCGATCGTCAACGCGCTGCTGCTGAATGGCAAGAAGCTGCCTGACGTCAAGATCGTCTGCTCGGGCGCAGGCGCGGCGGCGATCGCCACGCTCAACCTGCTCGTGTCGATGGGCGCGCAGCGCAAGAACATCTGGGTCTGCGACATCGACGGCGTCGTCTATGAGGGCCGCAACACCACGATGGACCGTTGGAAGGCGGTCTATGTCCAGAAGACCGACGCGCGCGTGCTGGCCGATGTCATCCCGGGCGCGGACATCTTCATCGGACTGTCGGCGCCGGGCGTGCTGAAGCCGGAGATGGTCAAGCAGATGGGGGATGGGCCGCTGGTGATGGCGCTTGCCAATCCGGTGCCGGAGATCATGCCGGAAGAGGCGCGCGCGGCGCGGCCCGACGCGATGATCTGCACCGGCCGGTCGGACTATCCGAACCAGGTCAACAATGTGCTGTGCTTCCCCTTCATCTTCCGCGGCGCGCTCGACGTCGGCGCCACCGCGATCAACGAGACGATGAAGCATGCGGCGGTGGAAGCGATTGCGCAGCTCGCACGCGATCCGCCGTCGGATGCGGTGGCCCATGGTTTCGACACCGGCGAGACGCAGGGGTTCGGCCCGGGCTCGCTGATCCCGAGCCCGTTCGATCCGCGCCTGATCCTGCGCATCGCACCGGCCGTCGCCAAGGCCGCAATCGAGTCCGGCGTCGCGACCCGGCCGATCACCAATTTCGACGAATATGCCGCGAACCTCGAACGCTTCGCGTTCCGCTCCGGCCTCACCATGAAGCCGGTGTTTGCCAAGGCGAAGACCCAGCCGGTGCGCGTGATCTATGCCGAGGGCGAGGACGAGCGCGTGCTGCGCGCGACCCAGGTGGTGCTCGAGGAGAAGCTGGCGCGGCCGATCCTGGTCGGCCGTCCGTCCGTGGTCGAAACCAGGATCAAGCGCTTCGGCCTGTCGATCAAGGCCGGCCGCGATTTCGACCTGGTCAATCCCGAGGACGATCCGCGCTACCGTTCCTACGTGCAGTCCTACATCGACGTCGCGGGGCGTCGCGGCGTGACGCCGGAGGCCGCGCGAACGGTGGTCCGCACCAACAATACGGTGATCGCGGCGCTGGCAGTGTCGCGCGGCGAGGCCGACGCGATGCTGTGCGGCGTCGAGGGCCGCTACATGAGCCATCTGCGCCATGTCCGCGAGATCATCGGCTTCCTGCCGGGGGTCAGCGACTATGCCGCGCTGGCGCTGATGATCACCTCCACCGGCGCCCATTTTCTCGCCGACACCCAGGTGCGGCCGAATCCGAGCGCGGAGGAACTGGCGGAAGTCGCATCGCTCGCGGCGATCCACGTCCAGCGCTTCGCCTTCAAGCCGAAGGTCGCCTTCGTGTCACATTCCGACTTCGGCAGCTATGATACGGACTCCTCGCGCAAGATGCGGCGGGCCACCCAGCTCTTGAAGGAAAAGCATCCGGAGATCGAGGCCGACGGCGAAATGCAGGGCGACACCGCGCTGTCGGCGGTTGCGCGCAAGCTCGTCCTGCCGCAGTCGCGGCTGGAAGGCGAGGCCAACATCCTGATCATGCCGAACCTCGATGCCGCCAACATCGCCTACCAGATGATCAAGTCGCTGGCCAACGCGTTGCCGGTGGGGCCGATCCTGATCGGTCCGGCGCGTCCGGCGCATATCCTCACCCCCGGCGTGACGGCGCGCGGAATCCTCAACATGACCGCTGTTGCCGCGGTCGAGGCCCAGGAGCGCGCCGGCCGCGCGCAGCCGACGCTGTTCGGCTGAGCAAGAGTTGTTTTCAGCATGATCTCCGCGCAAACGCATGGCGTTTGTCGCGGGGGAAAACCGCTAGGCACTTTGCGCCAGCGCGGCCCTTCGGGGCCGGATCATGCTCGAGACGGATTCGATTTGATCGAAGCAGGCGGGGCGGCCATACTCGCTCCGCCTGCTTCGTCCGATTTCTGCCATCCAGTGAGGCCAACCCATGCCAGCGTTCATCACCTTCGGGCGCATTCTGTTCGCCGTGCTGTTCCTCTATTCGGGGGCGAGCAAGCTGTTCGGCATCCAGGCGACGGCGGATCTGCTCACGGCCAAGGTGACGATCCCGGCAATCGTCGCGCCCTATACGCAGCAGGTCGAAACCTTCGTCGGCATGCCGTTCATGCAGCTGCTGGCGATCACGATCGGTGGCTTCGAGATCATCGCGGGGCTGATGATCGCGGTGAACGTGCTGGCAAGGTTCTTCGCGATCCTGCTGATCATCTTCGTGTGCTTCACGACCTTCTATTTCCACGATTTCTGGAATCAGCCGGCGCCCGACAACGCCAAGACACTGATCGACGCGCTGAAGAACCTGTCGCTGATCGGCGCGCTGTTCATCATCGCCGGCTACGGCCGCGGCCCGCGCCGCGACGACCCGGCTTATGGGGACGTGTAGAACGGCTTACGACGATGCCGCCGCGGTGAGGCCGGAGGCCTCGGCTGGGCCGGTCCGGTAGCGGCCGATCGAGATGAATAGTAGGGCAGGGATGATCTGTAGCGCCGCCAGCAGCATCAGCGGAATGTCGGAGCCTCCGAAGGTCGCGCTCGACTGGGCGAAGGCGACGGGCCCGATCGCGGCGCCGAGGAAGAAGGCGAACAGGAACCAGCCGAAGATCCGCGACACCGCAGCCGTGCCGAAATAGCGGCTGGCGAGATACGGCATCAGATCGGTGTCGCCGCCGATCGCAAGGCCGCTGAGGACAGCCGCGACGATGATCAGCGCCGGTATCGACGTCGTGGCATAGGTCATGGCGCAGATGCTGGTGAGCGCCAGCGCAACGATGCCGACGAACGGCGCGTGCACCCGGTCGAGCAGATAGCCAAAGCCGATTCGTCCGAACAGAACGGCGATGCCCGAGGCCGCTTGGACCTCCGCGACATCGGCAAGGCTCATCCCGGCCTTCTTGGTCAGAATGTAAACGATGTTGGGCGCGATCGCGTAGAACGACATGCCCATGACGGCAAAGCAGATCGCAAGTTTCCAGAACACGCCGGTTCGGACGATCTCGCCGACCGTCTTGCCGTCATCGGCCGGTGCGCTTGCACCGGGCGCCTGAGCGCTGCTCGCGCCATCGGGCAGCAGGCCGAATGGCTTTGGGCTGTCCTTGACCAGCAGCGCGACCAGCGGAAGGCAAATCACGAGTTCGAACGCAGCCATCGCAACCAGCGCAAACGACCAGCCGTGCGTCGAGATCAGCCGGTGTGCGAGGATCGGGATCACGAACGACCCGAGTGCCTGTCCGCTCGCCGCGATGCCGAGCGCCAGCCCACGCTTGCGATTGAACCACAGCGCGACGGCGCGGGCATAGGAGACGACGTTGGTGCCGGCGCTGACGATGCCGATCAGGGCGAAGGCAAGGTAGAACTGCAAGAGCGAGCCGTCGATCCGGCTCAGCACCAGCACCGATGCGGCAAATAGCGCGATGCTGGTGACCGCAAATGTGCGTGAGCCCCAACGGTCGAGGAGCCAGCCGCAAAACGGGTAGGCGACCATTTGCAGCAGCAAGAAGATCGACGCGGCCTTGGCGACTTCGGGCTGACTCCAGCCGAAATCCTTGGCCATCGCGCCGGCGAGTAGCGCAAAGCCTGCGGCGAAGAACGGCAGCGAGCCAAAAGCGATGCCGACGCCCGAGCCGGCGACGACATTCCAACCAGGAAAGTAGGGTGTGTTGCGCATCGTTCGTCCCTGTCATGAATACTGAAATCAATTTCATCATCAGGGCATTTGACGCGTATTGCGTCAAGGGGTTATGCTGCTTGATAAATGGGCGGGGGCAAGTAAATCAATATAATTCATGCAAGTTCAATATATTATGCAGAGATTATGGGTCCATTGACTTTGCCGATCCGCCGGCTTACTCGTATCCCTGATGAAATAGATATCAGAATCCATGGTCGCGATCCGAAGCAAACCCCCGAGCGGCGTTTCAAGGCTGGCAGAGGTCGCCGATCTCGCCCGGGTGTCGCCGGCGACCGTGTCGCGGGCGTTCAACACGCCGAACCTGCTCAACGAAGCGACGCTGAAACGGGTCAACGCCGCAGCCGCAGAGCTCAACTACATTCCCGATGGCCTTGCGCGGTCGTTGCGCCGCAACCGCAGCATGGTGATCGGCGCCGTGGTGCCCGCGCTTCGCCACGCTTACTTCGCGAGCACCGTCGAGGGCTTGCAGTCCGAGATCGCAAGGCACGGCTACACGCTGCTGCTGGCGACGTCCGATTTCGACGAAAAGGCCGAACTCGCGGCGGTTCGATCGATGATCCGGCAAGGCGTCGATGGAGTTGTGCTGGTCGGCATGCAGCACGATCCGGCGTTGCTGCCGCTGCTCAATGACCTCGGCAAACCGTTCATCGTCACCTGGTCCTATGACACCACCGTCGCGTCGGTCGGGTTCGACCATCGCAAGGCGATCCAGCCGGTCGTCAACCATCTGCTCGACCTCGGCCATCGCGACGTCGTTACCATCATGGCGTTCCTGAATGTCAGCGACCGCGAACGCGATCGCCTGGCCGGCATCGAGGACGCATTCGCTGCTCGCGGCGCCGCGTTTCCACGCGACCGCGTGATCTTCGCCGGGGGTAGCGGACTGCAGGACGGCCGCAATGCGTTCCGGACCGCGCAGGCGCGCTTTCCCGAGGCCACCGCTGTGATTTGTGCCAACGACCTGCTCGCCGCCGGCGCGATGATGGAATGCACGTCGCGCGGCCTGTCGGTGCCGCGCGACGTGTCCGTGGTCGGCTATGGCGACCTCGATATCGCGGCAGCCATGACGCCGGCAATCACGACGGTCAGGACACCCGCCGCCGAGATGGGGCGGATGGCCGCCAACAGCCTGCTGGCGAAGCTCGCCGGAGCCGACGGCGTGGAGCACATCGAACTGGCTACCGAACTGATCGTTCGTAGCAGCACCGGTCCGGCCCGGCCGGCTCGAACGTGAGGAGAATTTTGTGATCGCCATTTCGTCCAGGCCACCGGCCGACGCACTCTACCTCGACAAGGTCCACGACGTCGCGTTCACGCCCGACATCACCTATGGCGTCGGCGGGATCGGCTACGTCGCGGGGCAGGGACCCGCGCGCTACCGCGACCTCAAGCTCGACGTCTACCGTCCGGTCGGTGACGGTAAGGCGCCGCGACCAGCGCTCATCCTCGCTTTCGGCGGCGCATTCCATCGCGGCGCCAAGGGCGTGGAGGTGTTCGAGGGCGAGAACCCGAGCACGGCGATGGCGGAGTATTGCCGCGAATTCGCGCGCCGCGGCTATGTCTGCTTCTCGATCGACTACCGGCTGATGCAGGAGGCGCCCGACCCCGGCGTCACGCCGTTCCTGTTGCCGGGCCAGCCGCAAAATACCGACCGTATCGACTTCGTCCGCAACATCCTCGGCCTGCCGCCATGCACGCCGCAAATGATGGCCGACACGCTGGAAGCCGCGACCGACGATATGACCAAGGCGATCAACTTCGTGCGCAACCGCTCGCAGGCCTATGGCGTCGATGTCACGCGGATCGCGTGCGGCGGCTTCTCGGCGGGCGCAGCGACCGCGCTCAACGCGGCATTTGCGGAACGGGCGCCGGTTGCCGCGGTCGTCGCGTTGTCCGGCCGCATCGCCGGGCCGACGATGGATTACCATCTGACTGACGGTGCGATCGCGCCGGCTGCCCTGGTGTTTCATGGCGAGCGCGACCTTCCGGTCATCCGCGACGGCATCGGTGAGATGCGCGCGCATTTCGACCGCGTTGGAGTCGCCAATCAGTTCGTGCAGGTGGCCGGTGCCGATCACTTCTATCAGCGTAACGCGATGGTGCTCCGCGTCGACGGAAGCGCATGCGACGTCGAGACGATGATTGCGGAATTCCTCCACGACCGGCTTCACCTCGCGGATGCGGTCAAGGCTGCGGCATGACGTCCGATCGCAAGGTGACCATCGCGACGCTCGAAGCGTTCGCCGACGCCTGGAATCGTCATGCGATCGACGATTTGATGTCGTTCATGACCGACGATTGCGTGTTCGAGGCCAATGCGGGGCCCGACGTATCGGGCACGGTGTTTCGCGGCAGGGACGAGGTGCGGTGCGGATTCATGCGGGCATGGCAGCTGTTTCCGGATGCACGCTGGAACGATGCCAGGCATTTCATCTCCGGCGACCGTGGTTGTTCGGAGTGGATTTTCACCGGCACCGGCGTTGATGGCAGGTCGGTCGAAGTCGCAGGTTGCGATATTTTCCAGTTCAAGGGCGACAGGATTGCCGTGAAGAACTCGTTCCGCAAGCAGCGCAGCTGATGCTATCCACCACGATCAACCCACGCGCCGCCACGGCGTGACGCTGACATCCTGCGCGGCGTCGATCAGCTGCGGTGCACCGGCGCGCAGGCCGTGCGCTGACAGCACCTGCTGCGGGGTGCGGGCAGGGACGCCGGGAAAGCACGGCTCGCCGTCGGGGATGCGCACCTTCGGCGCGACCGAGAGCCAGAACGTGTCGTAGCGGTCCATGAACATGCCGAACACGCCGGGGCCGCCGATGATTGCGACCATGCCCGAGGTCACGCCGGCCTCGCGGCTCGCGGCCTCGAACGGGCAGCCGGCGGGATTCCACAACAGCGCCTTCGGATTGTCCGGGTCGGGTGCGATGGCCGCGACCTTGCCGGTCAGGATCAGGCGGCGCCGTTTCGGCGCGTTCGGCTGCTCTTCCTGGGAGTGGCGGCCATGCACGACGAGGTCGGCACGGTCGAGCGCTGCGGTGAAGAACCGCTTGTCACCCTCGACCTTGAGATCGTCAGGCATCACGTTGTGCGCGTTCGCCAGCCGGCCGTCGGCCGAGACGATGACAAAGCCCTCAATACGCAACGCAGACACCAGGATGGTCGCCGGCGCGGCTACTGATCGACGGTGGTGACGACGCTGTTCACCGGCCGCGAGCTCACGGTCGGCAGCTTGACGTCCTTGGCGAGCTCCTGCTCGTATTGCGGCAGCACGGTCGCCGGGAATTTGGCGCGCATCGCCACCACCTTGTAGCCGCCGGCCTTGAGCTGCGTCAGCAGCGTCGGCAGGGCTTCCGCGGTGTGCTTCTGGAAGTCGTGCATCAGGATGATGCCCTTGCCGAGCTTGGCGAGCTTCTTCATCACGGTGTCGATCACCTGTTGCGAGTTCTTCGACTTGAAGTCGAAGGAGTCGAGGTCGCAGGAGAAGATCGCGATGTTGCGGTTGCCGAGATAGGTGACCATCTCCGGCGGATGCTGCAGCGCCGGGAAACGGAAGAACGGCGAGGGTGACGTCTCGAGCGCCCACTTGACCGCAGCCAGGCCGCGCTCGATCTCGTCCTTCTTCTGATCCTCGGTCAGCTTCTTGTTGTTCAGATTCTCGTGCGACCAGGTGTGCGAGCCGACGGTGTGGCCGGCGGCGTAGACCTGGCGCAGGATCTCCGGATGATAGGTGGCGTGCTTGCCGATCGGGAAGAAGATGCCCGTGGTGCACTCATCAGCGAGCGCCTTCAGCACCGCCGGCGTGTTGGCCGGCCACGGACCGTCGTCGAAGGTCAGCACCACCTCGTGATCGCGCAGGAAGTCGAGCTGCTTGAAATGCTCGAAGCCGAAGCCGGGACCGCCGGTGGTGTCGATCTCGACGGTGCGGGCGACGCCGAGCGCATTCGGATTGTTGCAGGCGGCGCGTGCCGGTTGCGGCGCTTGCTTCGGCGGCACTTGAGCGGTCGCCGCGGCGGGCGCAGGCGCTGGAGCTGCTGGTGCGACCGCCGGCGCCGCGGCGGCGCCCTTGGCGGGCGGCGTCTGCGACCAGGCAGCGCTCGACGCGAGCAACGATACGGTCCCTGCGAAAATCAGACCTGCCGCAATGCGCATGGCGTGTTCCCTGCTGATCGCGCTCCCGGTGCCGGCACTGCCGCAACCAAGGCCGCTTCACCCCCAACTGATCGTACCCTAGTCACAGTGCCGACGCCAAGGCAATGAACGTGGCGATCTCGTGCCCAAAATCCCAGTTAATTCCGGGGATTATCGTGGCTTCTCAGACCGCCGCCAGCGCCCGTGCGATCCCGGTCTTGATGCGGGTGTCGTCCGGCGTGACCGACTCAGGGAAGACGTCGGCGATATAGCCGTCGCGGCCGATCAGGTATTTGTGGAAATTCCAGCGCGGCACGTCCTTCGGCCGTGCCTCCGCCGCCCAGCGGTAGAACGGGTGCGCGTTGGCGCCCTTGACCACGGCTTTCGCCGCGATCGGGAAGGTGACGCCGTATTGATGCTGCGCGGTCTCGGCGATCTCGGTCGGGCCACCGGGTTCCTGGCCGCCGAAATCATTGGAGGGGACGCCGATGATGGCGAAGCCGCGGTCGCGGAATTCGGTCCACAATTGCTGCAGGCCGGCATATTGCGGCGTGAACCCACAAAGCGAGGCCGTGTTCACGATCATCAGGGGATGGCCGGCATAGTCGGCAAGACGGATGTCGCCGCCGGAGAGCGCCGGAAATGAGAAGGCGTAGGCCGTGATCCGGCTCATCGCCGGCTGCTCCGCATGCAGCGCACGGGGCCCTGCAGCCACGGCGAACGCCGTCACAATCAGTGTCCTGCGGTCCATCATGGTCTCGTCCCCGGAACAGATGTTCGTCGGGATCATAATCCAGTGGGCAAGCGCGGGCTTTCAAGAAGGCGTTATAGTGGGTAGCCCGGATGGAGCGAAGCGCAATCCGGGGCCGCACGCTCCGCGGACAGACCGTCCCGGATTTCGCTGCGCTTCATCCGGGCTACGATCGACTCAGCGCAGCGGCAGGATGAAGTCGGTGCCTTCGCCGGTCTCGCCCTGGTTCACGCCAAGGTCGGAGACGATGATCGATCCGCCGGTGCCGAGCGCTTCGTTGATCCGCGCCATCACGTCGGCCGGGATTGAGATGCGGTCGAGCGCCTCGGCGGGGGTGTCGGTCGCCGGCTGCGGCTTCGCCTCGACCGGCGCTGCGGCCGCCAGCTTGCGACGATGTGCGGCGCGCTCCTCGACGTCGATGCGGGCGGCGTTGCGGGTCGGCAGCGTCACCACCGACCAGCGCAGCAGGTTCGCATCGGTCTTGTCGGCCTCCGCGGTGAATACATGCGTGCCGAGCGGCCGGTCGCTTGCCGCGATCGTCACCGGCGCCTCGAACAGCGGCGCAAAGTTCTGCCGCACATAGAGCTTGGAATCCTTGCGGCTGATGAATACCGCGATCTGTCCGGCGCGCTTCGGCGCGTCGATCTTGGCGACGCCCGGCAGCCGTGCCGGATCCTTGGCTGCGTCCTGCTTGGCATCGGGGGTATCAGCGGCGGTTGCGGCCTCGGCGGGCTTGTCCGCAGTCTTGGCCGCATTCGCCGCATCAGCCTTCGCCGCATCAGCCTTCGCTGCGTCGGCCCTGGGCGCCTCGGCGGCGCCAGGCTTGGCGGCGTCCGGCTTCGGCTCGTCGACTTTGGCTTCGACCTTCACCGGGTCGCTTGCGGACACCTCGGACTTCGGCGTGTCGGTGCTCCCGGTGACTTCGCCGACGGTCTTGTCGTCGGTGGCGGCGCTGCTGTCGCCAGCGGCGGAATTGGTCTCGGCCGGCTTGTCGGCCGCGGCAGTCTCGGTCGCCGTCGTCTCGGACTTGTCAGCCGCGATCTTCTCCCCAATGGCGTCGGGCGGGGAGGAGGAGGCATCGGACATCGTCGCCGACGCGCTCGCCGCCGGCATCGCGCCGCTGGCGTCGGCGGTGTGGGTGTTCTCGCGCAGCGACGCGGCGGCGCCATGGCCGACGCTGGTGCGCAAGTCGAGACTGGATTGCTTGTCCGCACCCTTGTCGCTCTTCACGCCGAGCGGCGCGTCCATCTTCAGGACTTCATCGGCAACCGGCTGCTGTGGGATGACCTTCTGCGTCACCAGCAGCGGATGCGAGAAACTCTCCGGCGAGATCGTGCCCGGCGTGACGAACACGCGGGCGCCCATCCGCGTCCAGTTGTACATCTTGACCGCAAACGACATCGGCATGCGGATGCAGCCATGCGAGGCCGGATATCCGGGCAGCACACCGGCGTGCATGGCGATGCCCGACCAGGTGATGCGCTGCATGTACGGCATCGGCGCGCCGCTGTAGATGTTGGACTGGTGGTATTTCTGCTTCTGGATGACGCTGAAGACACCCATCGGGGTCGAATGCCCCTTCATGCCCGTCGATACCGGGCTCTCAGCGTAGAGGCCGTTGGCGTCGTAGATGCTGACCCGCTGCTGGTCGATCGAGACCGAGATGATCAGGGGACCCTGCGGCTTGCGGCCGGCCTCCTTCTCGATCGCCGGATTCTTTTTGGCTGTGCTGCGCTTCGGCTTCGGCCGGGGCTGCTGCGGCGGCATCGGCTCGACATCGCCGTAATAGCCGGAGTCACGGTTCCAGTAGAACAGGGCTGCATCGGCCTGCGAGGAGGCGGCCACGGTGCCGGCCGCCGTCAAAATTGCAAACTGCCAGAACCGCCCATTCGCAGAATCAAAAATCGAAATCCGACGTCCGCTTGCGCGCATATTCCGAATCCCAGTCCAAACTATCTGTTGGTTGTCGCAGACGCCGAACGCGTTCACCAGCGCAAGCGATCTAACCCTTCCGTGAGGGGCGATTTTTCGACGAAAGAGTAGCAAAAAAGCCTCACAGGAGGTTAAAGCGCCCGATCTGATCACCGAACTGTTAGCGCCTTCCTGTGCGGCGTTTGCGCACTACATAGGCGGGACCCACCCCGCGGAGACCTCAATGACATCGAGAAATGTGAGCATGTGTGACGTGCGATTGTTGTCTCGATGGGGCTGCGCGGCGCTGCTGACGTTGCTGGCTTTGGGGCAGCCAGTTCCCGCGGCCGCGGCCGACGAGCCGGACCTGATCTTTCGCCGCTCGACGGTGTTCAAATGGGTGAGCCCCAACGACAAGCTTGCGACCTATGGCGTCGACGACCCCGAGGTCGAGGGCGTCGCCTGTCACTTCACGGTGCCGGAGAAGGGCGGCTTCAAAGGCTGGCTTGGCCTTGCCGAGGAAGTCTCCGATATCTCGCTGGCTTGCCGGCAGATCGGCCCGATCCGCTTCAAGAGCAAGCTCGGCCAGGGCGACGACATGTTCAGCAAGCGGCGGTCGCTGTTCTTCAAGCGGATGCAGATCGTGCGCGGCTGCGACGCCAAGCGCAACGTGCTGGTCTACATGGTGTATTCCGACAAGCTGATCGAGGGCTCGCCGAAGAACTCGACGTCGTCGGTGCCGATCATGCCTTGGGGCGCGGCCGACAGCACCGCCGTGCAGAAGTGCGGTGAGTTCATTCAGTAGCGGGAGCAGGGGCTTGGCCGGGGCGGCTGAAGCGGCGGGCGAGCTAGCGTTTGGTCTGCCCGAACTGCTTCGCGCTGATGCTGAGGCCTGGCTTGACCTTCGGGTCGTGGCAGCCGACGAGGCGGACCAGCTTTTGCTGCGCGCACTCGTTGTCGCCCATCACATAGGCGCCCTGCTGCGGCATCGCGGCCGTCATCTGTTGCTGCTGGCCGGATTTGCTGGCCGCGGATTGATTGCCAACACCCATGTTGCCATTGCCCACGACTGACATCCTTCGTTGGATTGGATCACAACAACCGTTGGATCGGGAATCACGACAACGTGCCACCGCGGAGATGGTTGCACCGTGCCCAGATGAGTCGGCGGAACCGCCGGCCGGTTCACGCCGCCCTTGCTGTGCTGCTTCCTGTCTCAGCAGAGGAAAGTTAAGAAAGCGCGGTAGCCCGCTCAATTTGCACGCATAATCCGCAGGCAGAGTGCAGCCACTGGGCGGCCCTCGACGCGCGAAATGTTGAACACGCTCACGGGCGGCGTGCGCGCACTGAAAACATTGGCGTTTTCCGTCCAATGTTTCGTGGGCTGCCCGCCGACGAAACAATTCTCTGGTCGACGAAACCATTTTCAGCTTGTTCCGCAGAACTCTCGAAACGGCAGATCGTTATCAAACCGTCAACAACGGCGCCCGGCGCCGAGTCGGAATGACGGAGACTGTCAAATGCGGACCATGAGCCTGATCCTCGCCTTCGCCTTCGTGATGGCCGGTTCATCGATGGCTGGTACCCCGGACAATGGTTTGCCCGGCATCGGCACCTTCTCCTACAACGGCTCGCCGGTGGTCACCTCGGCCCCGATGGTGATGGCGCAGGCCAACTGAGCGCGACGCGACAAACAGAACTGCCGGTAAAGGCTCCCCATGTTGCTCCGTATCTGTTCCGCCGCGATCCTGGCATCGCTCGCCCTCGTAGGTTCCGCGCAGGCCCAATCCCAACTTCCGCTCGACTCGATACAGATCCGGTCGCTGTACCGGGTGCCTGAACCGCGCGACGAGTTCGTGCGCCAGTGCGCGCCGCATATGCTCGGGCGCTGGGCGCATCCCGAGGCGGTATGCGGTTGCCTGCACGACCATGCTGCCGCGACGGTGGACGATCCCGATCTGCGCCAGGCGCTGCTGCGTGGCATCAGCGAGACCGGCGTGCCGACCATCGAGACCGATTGGGTGCCGCCGTCCAAGCAAAACGAGATTGGCCCGACCTTCACCAAGATCGCCAAGCCGACGCTGCAATGCATGTTCGAGCCGATCTCGAACTGAGCGGCGCATTGCCGAATGCAATGATGGACGAGGCGCCTCGCGGAAGCGGGGCGCTTTACTTTTTGGCGAGGCGCGGCACGCAGCTTTGGGTCCGCACCACGCCGTTCTGGCTCAGCTTGGCGCCGATCACCTGCTTGATCTGCCCGGCCGGGCAGGAGCCATCATCGACCAGGACGCGCTGACCGACCCGGAGGTCGACGACGTCAGCCTCGCGCATGACGGTCTGTGCAGAGGCGTAATCAATAATCGCGACAAGTGCTGCGGCGCTAAGCAGCGCGACCAATCCAATGCGCGGCATCGCAGCCTCCTTCACTTGTTCTGGATCTTGACCCCGTCAGGGCCGACATTGATCTGCAGGCCTTCAGGCTGCTTCTTTGCCTGATACAGATTGTAGCCGAGCATCCCTGCGATCACGACCAGCGCGCCGATCACGAGATACAGGACGTTGCGATTGGGCATCCGGTATCTCCGTAGGCGGACACAAAGCGTTTTCGAGCGAAGTGGATACCGCTTCGCGTGAAGAAAACGCGTCAAAATGAGAATCCAGAGCCCCGTTCCGATTCCATCGGAACGGAAAAGACTCTGACTGAACGCGGGCGACCTTAGTCAGGTGGTTGCGATTCTCCTAGAGCGCTGCGGCCTGGCGGATGGCTTCACCGATATCTTGCGCGTCGCGCGCAGGGCAGCCATCGTTGTCTTCGCCAATTGTTCCGCCGACGCGACAAGTTGCGGAACCGGATGACCGGAAAATCCCAGCACGAAGCCGGGTAGTGGGCGTGCACGATGATACGTCTCGGCGAGCAGCCAGCCGCCGACGCCGGCAGCCGCCTTGGCCTGCGCGGCAACCAGCGGATCGGTCGCGGGATCGAGCCGCGCCACGAGGTGCAGGCCTTGCGACGGCACGGGAACCGTGAGCTCGCCCTCGGATGCACGAGTGAGTGTCGACGCCAGCACGTCGCGTGCCTCGCGATAGAGTTTGCGCGACTTGCGCAAGTTCGCGGCGAAGGCGCCGGAGTTCAGCATGTCGGCGACCGCGCCTTCCATCAATGTGCCGGGAAAACGATCGAGCGCGGCGCGCGCCGCCGTCACCGGACCGATCAAGGCTTCGGGCAGGGCGCAGTAACCGATCCGCAATCCCGGAAACAGCGTCTTCGCAAACGTGCCCATGTAGATCACGCGGCGCAGATGATCGATGCCGGCGAGCGACAGCAGCGGCGCGCCGTCATAGCGGAACTCGCTGTCGTAATCGTCTTCGAACACGAAGGCGCCGGCGTCCCTGGCCCAGTCGAGCAGCTCGAGCCGGCGCGGCATCGCCATCTGCACGCCGAGCGGAAACTGGTGCGACGGCGTGACATAGGCGGCGCGCGCCGCGGGAGCGGATACGCGTCCCCTGTCGATGCGCATGCCGGAGCCATCGACCGGCACCGACACCGGGCGATAGCCGCAATGCTCGATCGCGCGCCGCGCCGCCGGATAGCCCGGGTCCTCGCACCAGACCTGGTCGCCGGGCTTGAGGATCGCCCCTAACACGATACGCAGCGCATGCAGCGTGCCCGAGGCCAGCATGATCTGGTCGGGATCGCAGCGCAGCCCGCGCGCCGACAGCAGATGGTCTGAGATCGCGGCACGCAACTCGCTGCTGCCGCGGGGATCGCCGTAATGCAGATGCTCGGAGCCGAAGGCGCGCAGCCTGCGGCCGGCAAAGGCGCGGAAGCGCTGCAGCGCACGCTCATCGATATGGGTGCAGCCGAGCGACAACGCATTGTGCTGCGGCGGCTCGATCTCGATCTTCGCCCGTCGCGGCGCTGTGGCCTGAGCCGGGATGCGCGCGGCGACGAAGGTGCCGGAGCCGGTTGTTGCCACCGCAAAGCCGTCGGCGATCAGCCGCTCATAGGCCGTGGTGATAGCGTTGCGGCGGAAGCCGGTCTGTTTGGCCAGCGCGCGCGACGGCGGCAGCGGCTCGCCCGGCTTGACGAGGCCGCCGACGATGGTGTGGCACAGCGCCTGATAGAGCCGCTGCTGCGAGGCAGCGCCGGGGGTCACGTGCGGGCCGGTGAGGTCGAGCGGCAGCTCCGGCTTGCGCGCCGCGGGCTTGCGAGAATTGGTCGGAATTTTTCGCATGGAATTGGCACTATCGCAGACCAAATGGACCGCTACAACTCTGGACAGATTCCAGATTTCGAAAGGCACTGCCGTGACCGAAGGCGCGTCCACTCCGTCCTACCCCATGTCGTCCCGCAACCGGGTCAAGCGCCGCCATGACCGCGGCTTCTACGACCACGCCACCGTGCACAAGATCCTGGACGCCTCGATGTTGTGCCACGTCTCCTACGTGATCGACGGACAGCCCTATTGCACGCCGACCTTCTTCTGGCGCGAGGGCACCAGGCTCTATTGGCACGGCTCGAGCGCGAGCCGGATGCTGGAGAACCAGTCGGAAGGGCAGCGGGTGTGCCTGACGGTCGCCCATCTCGACAGCCTGGTGCTGGCGCGCTGCGGCTTCAATCATTCGGCCGACTATCGCGCGGTGATGGCATTCGGCTCGGCCTATCTCGTGACCGACCCGGAAGAGAAGGAGCGCGCGATCGTTGCGATGGTCGATCGCTTCTTTCCCGAGCGCACTGCAAGCTTGCGCGCCAGCAACAGGCAGGAGATCAAGGCGACCTCGTTCATCGCGATGGAGATCGAGGAGGCCTCGGCAAAGGTGCGCGCCAAGGGCGTCGCCGATGACGATGAGGATTACGAGTTGCCGATCTATGCCGAGCGTATTCCGGTGCGCACCGTGCTCGGCGCGCCCGAGCCCTGTCCGCGGCTGCTCGACGGCGTGACGCGGCCTGCGACGCTCGATGGCTATTCGGAAGGCCGTCTGCTCGAAGATGCATTGCGGGATGCCTATTTTGCGCAATACAAGGAGGGGTGAAATCGGGTTACGGTGCGGCTCCCGCCTTTTCTGATGTCCCCCATGGAGCTGCCGAATGACTGCCGAGACGCAACAACGAATCCTTGCTGCCGTTGACGAGGGATTCGATGCGCAGCTTGCGACGACGCAGGCCTTTGTCGCGATCCCCTCGACCCGCGGCGCCGAGGGGCCGTGCCAGGACATGATCGGCGATCTCCTGCGCGAGCGCGGCTATGAGGTCGACGACTGGCACATCAATCTCGACGAGTTGAAGGATTTGCGCGGCTTCGGCCCGATCGAACATGATTTCTCCAAGGCGCGCACAGTGGTCGGCACCTATCGCCCGGCCACCAATGCCGGCAAATCGCTGATCCTGCAGGGCCACTGCGACGTGGTGCCGACCGGTCCGCTCGAGATGTGGGAGACGCCGCCGTTCTCGCCGGTCATCAAGGACGGCAGGATGTACGGCCGCGGCGCCTGCGACATGAAGTCCGGCACCATCGCCGCGCTCTATGCGCTGGATGCGATCAGGAAGGCCGGCCTGAAGCCGACGGCGCGGATTCACTTCCAGTCGGTCATCGAGGAGGAGAGCACCGGCGTCGGCGCGCTCTCGACCTTGCAGCGCGGCTATCGCGCCGATGCCTGCTTCATCCCGGAACCGACCAACGGCAAGATGATCCGCTCGCAGGTCGGCGTGATCTGGTTCCGCTTGAAGGTGCGTGGCTTCCCGGTGCATGTGTTCGAGGCCGGCGCCGGCTCGAACGCGATCATGGCGGCGTATCACCTGGTGCATGCGCTGGAGAAGCTCGAGATCGCTTGGAACGAGCGCGCCAAGGCCGACCGCCACTTCAAGGACGTCAATCATCCGATCAACTTCAATCCGGGCATCATCAAGGGCGGCGACTGGGCCTCCAGCGTGCCGGCCTGGTGCGACGTCGACTGCCGCATCGCGGTGCTGCCGGGCTGGTCGATCGCCGAATGCCAGAAGGAAATTCTGGCCTGCGTGTCGGCGGCGGCGCGCGACCACCGCTTTCTCTCCAACAATCCGCCGCAGGTGGAATGGTCGGGCTTCCTGTCGGAAGGCTACGAGCTCGTGAACTCCGAGGCGCCCGAAGCCGCCTTCGCCAGGGCGCATCAGGCGGTCTATGGCGGGGCGGTGGAAGACCGCGCCTTCACCGCACTGACCGACACGCGGTTCTACGGCCTGAACTACGACATCCCGAGCCTCTGCTTCGGCGCCAGTGGCGCGGCGATGCACGGCTTCAACGAATATGTCGAACTGGACTCGCTGCGGAAGTCGACCAAGGCTACCGCGCTGTTCATCGCGGAATGGTGTGGGGTGGAGCAGGCGTAGCGCGCTCGCGCTCACGTCATTGCAATGGTCTCGTGCGCGATTGCGCACCACATTCGGTGTCGTCCCGGCGAAAGCCGGGACCTATACTCCGCGGCCTATGTTGTGATGAGACTCGTCCTCGCAGCGTTGCACAACAAGCAAGATTTGTGGTTATGGGTCCTGGCTTTCGCCAGGACGACGTTGGCAGATTCAGCGCTCCGGCCACAACGCCTTGACGATCGCATCGAGCCCATCGGTCAATGCGGCGGGGCCGGGTTGCAGGATGATCGGTGACTTGATCTCGACGATCCGGTCGTTGCGCACGGCCGGGATGTCGCTCCATCTCTCCCGCTTGCGGATGCGGTCGGGCACGACTTTCTTGCCGCACCAGGAGGCCAGGATGACGTCGGGCATCGCAGCGCGCACGGCGTCGGGCGTGACGATGCGGTCCTTGGCGGCCTTGTGCGCCCGCAGATGCGGCAGCGCGTCCCCGCCGCCGGCGATCTCGATCAGTTCGGACACCCAGCCGATGCCGCTGATCAGCGGATCGTCCCATTCCTCGAAATAGACCTTTGGCCGCGGCGCCGGACGCGGCGTTGCCGCGATTGCGGCCAGCCGTTGTTCGAGCCCTTGGGCGAGTTGCCCGGCGCGCTCGGCGGCGCCGACCATCGCGCCCAAAGTGCGGATCATCGCAAGGATCCCGGCGACGTCGCGCTGGTTGAAGACATGGACGGCGACGCCGGCACGCACGAGATCGGTGACGATGTCGGCCTGCAGATCGGAGAAGGCGAGCACCAGATCGGGATCGAGTGCCAGGATCTTTGGGATGTCGGCGGAGATGAACGCCGACACCCGCGGCTTCTCGCGGCGGACCCGCGGTGGCCGTACCGCATAGCCGGAGACGCCGACGATGCGGTCCTGCTCGCCGAGCAGATACAGCGTCTCGACCGTCTCTTCGGTCAGGCAGACGATCCGGCGGGGAGGGAAGTCACGCATCGCGGACGGTATGCAGACTCGCCAAGGATTGTCACGGCGGCCATGACGTCATCCGTTCCATTACCTCGCACGTCATTGCCGGGCTTGACCCGGCAATCCATCATGCAGAGGAAGCTTCTCGCGAGGACGATGGATACGCGGGTCAAGCCCGCGTATGACGCCAGAAAAACCGGAGAAACGTGATGACGCCGCTCGAAAAGATCCAATCGATGAAGATGCCGTTTGCGGAACTGAAGGGCGTCACCTTCACCGAGGCGGGCCAGGATCGGGTTGTTGCGAAAATGCTGGTGCGGCCGGACCTCTGCACCCTCCGCAACACCATCCACGGCGGTGCGGTGATGGCCTTCGCCGACTCCGTCGGCGCCGCCGCCACCGTGATCAACCTGCCTGAGGACGCCAAGGGCACCACGACGCTGGAGAGCAAGACCAATTTCATCGGTGGCGCCAAGGAGGGGACCACCGTGATCGCGACGGCGACACCTGTTCACCGGGGCCGGCGGACCCAGGTATGGCAGACCAGGCTGGAGACCGAGGACGGCAAGCTGGTCGCTGTGGTTACGCAAACGCAATTGGTATTATGATGAGGCGATGATGTGATTTGTCGATCACATCATTGTTTACTTAAATGAATCTAGACACTTGAATTATATGCTGCGATGCACAATATAGGGATGCTAGGGACTCGACGCCTCCTCGAGGGCTACCAAGAGGAGTTATGAAATGAACTATGATTCTATCCGTCCGACGTCCGCCAAGGGCACCGTCCGGACGTTGAGCCAGCAGGAGGAGCTTCCTCTGCTGCGCGATCACCTGTTGCGACTGGACCGTACCAGCCGCCACGATCGTTTTCATGGCTTCATCGACGACAGTTTCATCCGCCGCTATGCCGAGCGTTGCGCCAACGACGGCACGGTCATCATCGCCTATTTCGAGGATGGCGTGGTCCGCGGCGCGGCCGAGCTGCATCCGCCGGAGCAGTCACCGGATGCGCAGCCGGAAATCGCCTTCAGTGTGGAGCGGTCGGTGCGGCGCAAGGGCGTCGGCAGCACCCTGTTCCGCAAGCTGATCGCCGAGGCGCATGCCAAGGGCTACGGCAGCCTGCGCATCACCACGGGCGCGCAGAACGATGCGATGCGTGCGCTCGCCACCAAGTTCGGTGCGCAGCTGACCTTCCGTCACGGTGAGTCCACCGGCAGCATCGACCTGACCGAGCAGAACCAGGGCGAACCGGCGCCGGCCGCTGCACCGGTTACGCCGGTCGAGGCCGCGCGCGCGATCGTCGACATGAACCGCGCCTATTGGCGAATGGTAATGCAGATGTCCGGCTGGGGCCGCGCCGCCTGAGCCGATAGCGTTTCCAAGCGAACCGGACACCGGTGCACGGGAAGGAAACGCGTCCAATAAGAAGCTCAGATCAAACGTAAAAAGGGCAATCCGTTCAGCGGATTGCCCTTTTTCTTTGAGTAACCGGATGTTGTATTTCAGGTGCCGGTGCGCTTGGCGGGCACGAGACGGCGGACCACGCGGCGCTCGACCACGACGGAGCGCTGCGCGCCCTGTTCGCCGGCGATCACGCGGGTTGCCGTTCCGGTGCGGGCGCTGACGCGCGCGGTCTTCTTCACCTCGGCCAGCACCTCTTCATAGGGCAGCCCCATCAGGGACGATGCGATCTCGGCCTGGGCCTCCACGTCATCGGTGATGCCGATGGCGGCGAAGATTGCCTCCTCCAGCGTCGGCGGATCATGCCGCACGCGCCGGGTGCCATACTTTGTATTCCAGTCTCCGCTCATCGCCGCCTCATCTTTGAATCGCGGGAGATACGTAAGGTCCCCAATGTTGCATTGCAATATGAATATGAGATGGCAATCCAGCCATGCAGCTAGAGTCTCTCAATCTTGTGAGCGTCATAAAGTTCGATGGTGGTCGCAGCGGCCGCAAGAGATTGCAGGGAGCGGACGAAATCGCGCGAGGCGGGGACCGCGAAATGCGCCGCCAGCGCGGCGCGGTCGGCCCATTGCTCGAAAAACACCAGCCTGAGCGGATTCTCGCAGTCGACCTGGACCGAATGCGAGATGCAGCCGGGCTCGGTGCGCGAGCGCTGGACATGCTCGAGGCTCAACCGCCGCACCTCGTCGAACGAGTCGGGGCGGGCGGTGACGCTGCCGGTGACGACGATCATGGTCTTCCCCTGTTGTTACGGGGCGGCTTCCACCCCTGACGCATTGATCGGTTGCTGCGGCCAGCGCTTCAGCGCGGCACGGCCGGCATCGGTCAGCACATAGATGCCGCGCTCGGCGCGATCGAACCAGCCGTAGACATTATGCTGCAGGATCTTGCCGGCGTCGGGAATCTCGGCGCGGAGGTCGCGCACCCGCCGAGGCCCATCCGACAGCGCACAGGCGCAGGCCAGCGCCTGCTGCCGGTAGGCGGTCATGATCGGCGCGCGCGTCGATCCGCCCATGGCTGGATCGCCCTTGCGCTTCCGGTGCTCGGTGATCAGGCGCGAGCGCTTCTTCGGATTGCGGCGCGGTGCCGCAGTCGGCGGCGGCACCAGCACCTCGACGTCGCCGCGGTCGGTGACGCCGAGCATGCCGAAGCCGAGCCGCCGGCACAGATTGCGATAGCGCGCGTCGCTTTCGCGGCCCTTGCCGCGGGCCGAAACCTTGGCCGCGATCCACACCTCATCGGCGGCGGCGGCGCGATCGACCGCCTGCAGGATCAGTTCGAGATTGAAGGCGAGCTTCAGTTCGCCGATCACGACGACAGGCGGATCGCCGCCGCTCAGCGCCACGAGGTCGCAGCCGCCGATCTCGCCCTTCACCGTGAAGCCGAGCTTTTCGAGGAAGCGTTTGACGGGCAGATAAAGCGCGGTTTCCAACAGGCAGGCTCCTGCGGCATCCCGCCGCGACTCAGGTGCCAGCATAGCGCGGAATTGCGCCCGCTGAGGCCGACGGAATTTGCCCAAAGCGCGACCAGGTCACCAACGAGGAGCATTCGCCGACCTATGGCGAGCGCCCGGTGTGGGAACGCAAGGTGGTCACCATCGGCTTTACCGGCACCTACACCGACGAGACCGCCGAAGGCGACGGCATGGCGCTGGCCGGCAAGCAGAGCATCCGCTTCAGGTCGAAGCTGCGGCTGCTGGTTGCTGATTGAACTGTCGATGCTCGCCGGGCTCGCGGCGTTAGCTGATCAGGCGGTCATAGTCTGCGTGAGAGCCGATCCAGAACCAGAGATATCCATCGTCTGTTTCAACCGCGAGCGCGCGATATCGCAAACCGACCCGAACGGACCAAAATCGTCCGACTTTCTTGAACTGAAGTGATGGATGGCGCGGATTGCGCTTCAACAGTGCGAAGTTCGCGTCGGCGAGCTCCCGGATTGGGACAGGCAACTGGCAGCCCAAAACTTCGGGGAAGCGGAGTGCTTCACAAGTCGCGCGACTGCCCAGCGCGATGCGCCGCCAAGGCTTCGTCCGCCACGGCGTCGAGTTTCCCGGCTTTAGCGTCCCGTTCGATCGCTGCATCGAAACGCTCAGCATCGAACGTTTCAAACCAGGCGCGAAAACGCGCAAGCTCGCGAGGAGCCAGCTGTTCGACGGCCTTCTCGATGTCTTCGGCAGTGGTCATCCCAGATATATAGCATTGCTCGTATCGAGCGAAAAGACGTCGGGACAAGGCAAAGCGTCTAAACCCGCCCATTCACCGGCAGCAGTGCGCCGGTGACGGCGCTTGCGGCGTCGCTGGCGAGGAACAGGATCACGTCGGCGAGTTCCTTTGGCGTCACCCATTTCGAGATGTCGGCCTTCGGCATCGCGGCGCGATTGGCGGCGGTGTCGATGATCGAGGGCAGGACGGCGTTGACCGTGACCTTGCCCTTGAGCTCCGCGGCGAGCGACTCGGTGAGGCGGTGCACGCCGGCCTTTGACGCCGCATATGGACCCATCCCGGACGCCGCCTGCAGCGCCCCGAGCGCGCCGATATTGATGATCCGCCCGGCGCCGGATTTGGTGAGATGCGGAATCGCGGCATGCGACGTGTTGAAGGCGGTCATCACGTTCATCGCGTACATGCGCTGCCATGTCGCGGGATCGCCGTCGCTCACCGCCTCGAAGGTAAAGCCGCCTGCGATGTTGATCAGCCCGTCGAGCCGGCCGAAATGCGCCGCGGCCTTGTCGATCGCAGCCGTCGCCTGCGCGGTGTCGGTGAGGTCGACGCCGCCGAGCTCGATACGATCGGCCGTCGCGGCCAGCTGCGAGGCCGCATGATCGATGCCGGCAACGCGCGCGCCGCGCGCCAGGGCTTCTTCGGCGACCACCTTGCCGAGCGCGCCAAGCGCGCCGGTGATGACGATGGCTTTTCCGTTCATGGCGCTCTCCGTATTCGCAACAGGTTGCTGCCCACTATGATCAGGCGGATTTCATTTGCAATGCCGCCAATTTCGTCTCCTACTGCGCGCATTCATCAGTTCATTCACCTCAAGGATGTTTGCGATGCCGACACCGAGGGCCTGCGAAACCCATCTCGAACTGGTCAAGTTCAGCTACGGATTGCCGCATCTTGCGCAGGCGCTCAAGCGCGACCGGAAGGTCAAGATTGTTGCCCTCGGATCATCATCGACCGCGGGAGCCGATAAAATTCTCCCATTTCCACCACGGCTGGAGATCTTATGGCGAAGCCAGAAGCAGTCCTTCGGCCGGATGATCGACATCATCAACCGAGGGATCGGCGGGCAAGAGGCGCCGGAAGAATTCTCGCGCATCGAGTCCGATGTCATCGCTGAAGCACCGGTGATGGTGATTTGGCAGGTTGGCACCAACGCCGTGTACAGGAACTACAACTTCGATCAGGTGCAAGCGACATTCGAGGCAGGACTCGATGTGCTTGCCGGGCTGCCGCTGGACGTCGTGGTGATCGATTCGCAATACACCCAGGCAATCATCGGCGCGCCGGACGTGCTCAAGCTCGCCAACCAGTTCATGCCAATGATCGCCGACGTCGCTGCAAGCAGGAAAGTCAACCTGTTCCGCCGCTTTGCGCTGATGAAGCAATGGGTCGATGCCGGAATTCCGCTCTCCGAACTCGACGATGGTGCGCAAGAGCATCTCCATACGAGCGAGTGGGCAACCGATTGTGTCACTCAAGCGTTGCTCGGTGCGATCAACGATGCGGTGGCACGCAGCGCGAGCACGTCGTCCTGACTACGTAAGACTACGGAGGTGGGCCGGTTGGATAAAATTTGCGGCAGTTCCGTAAGTCGTTTTCAGAACCCTTTGCTTAGAAGCGGAACTCTAGCCAAGGTAGGGGTTATGAGAATGGGAAATCTTCCGGATCACGGTTTACCGCTCGTTCAGCTTAAGGAGCAGCGGCGCGATCTCGTGGTAGCGCTGCAAAACCGCAACGGACCAGTGGGCAGCTGGGAGCTGATGCAGATCGCAGCGATTCAGCAGGCGATCTCGGCATTCGAGGATGTGATCGCCGATCTCGACGCGGAGCTTGAGCTCGAGGCCGCTGCGGCCTGAACTCTTTTTCAGTCAGGTCGCGTTTTCTCCACGCGAACCAGTGTTCACTACGCTCGAACGCTCTCGCGTGAATCGATCAGGCCTGTAGATAGCGGCCTTCAAGCGCCTCGCGCTCGGCCTGGCCGAGCCCGAGGCCTTCGCGGAAATAGCCGTCGAGGCCGCCATAGTCGGCATCGATCGCCTCGAACGCCGCCTCCAGAAACGCCGCGCGTACGGTGCCGAGCACCTGCTTGACGTCATCGGGCAGCTCGGTGCTGTGGGCCGGGTCGCGCTTGTAGAACTGGTTGGTCAGGAGATAATCGTCCGCGATCACCTGATCGGACACGCCGAGCGCCTGCAGGATCAGCGCGCAGGCAAAGCCGGTGCGGTCCTTGCCCGCGGTGCAGTGGATCACCAGCGGCGCGCGGTTCTCGAGCAGATGAGCGAACAGCGTGCGATAGCGCGGGGTGTTGTCCTGGACATAGCCGCGGTAGGAATCCCGCATCACGTCGATCGCATCGGCTTCCAGGAGTTGACGTTTGCTGGCGATCGCCCGCAGCGAAGCAACCACCGTCGGCTCGACCGGCAGTGAATGCACGGTCACGTCGCTCATGCTGCACAGCGCCTCGGCGCGCTCGGCAACACCGCGAAAGTCGAATGCGCTCTTGACGCCGAGGCCGCGCACCACGGTGACGTCCTGCTCGGTGAGATGCGCCAGATGGTTGGAGCGAAAGATCTGCCGCCAGCGCACCGTGCGGCCGTCACGCGTCTGGTAGCCGCCAAGGTCGCGAAAATTGCTGGCGCCGGCGAGATTGAGGTGACGGGCAGGGGCTTCTGACATCGGGCGGGCCTGTTGCAGCTGATGAGGTCTTGGCGCAGAAATCCTGGCGCAGGAGTATGGGGCGCAGACAGGTCTATAACCGGCCTCTCGGGGGGAGAATATGACTTATCGCGGAGGCGCCATTCTCGTCGGCGCAATTCTTTTCGAGATTTTTGGTTCCTGGGGAGCGCCGGCGCAATCCACCTTCCGGAATTATCACTGTGCCGATGGCACGCAGTTCATTGCCGCGTTCTTCAACGGGGACACCCGCGCGCATCTGCAACTCGACGGCAAGGCGGTGACACTGACGAAGCTGCTGTCGCTGACGGGCGCGCGCTACAAGGGCGGTGGTGTCACGCTCGAGATTACCCGGGCCGGATTGACCAGGCTCCGGCACGCCAAGCGGCCGGTGACGGCCTGCGAGCTGGCATGAAAAAAGGGCCGAAACGCTTCGTTCCGACCCTTTCCTATTGCCCTGCTGCTGTCTGACGTTTTTGCGCTACGCCTTTGCGTTGCGTCGGCATCAGTGATCGCGGCTCGGTTTGGCATCGTCGATGGCCGCCTGATGGTACCAGCTCTCGCTGCAGGCCGAGGTCGCGACCTCAGCGGCCAGCTCGCGTCCCGTCCGCATCTCGCCGTAGCGGCGTCCGCCGAGAGCCGCGCGGCCCCCAGCCGGGAATTGGTAGATCGTTGCCGATCCCTGATTTTGGCCCGTCGTAATCATCTCAAAGTCTCCTATGGCCGGAGCGAGCCTCCATGGTGCGCCCGACTCATTCGTGTGTCGTTACCGTCATTTTGATATCGGCCCGGGTCCGGCGGGGTGCAAGTTGACCAAGAAACAGTCATTCGCTGTCTAATTCGTGTGCAAATCCCGGTTTGCATCCTGCGAGGCAGGATGCAGCTGACCAACGCTTGGGCCGAGCCGATGGTTGCTCGGCGCCCGATGGTTGGACACGAACTGTCACATGGCCCTGCCGCCGCATTAATCGGCGGCGGACGCCGTAGCTGAATTTGCTGCAGAAACGAGCGGCGGAGGGCGCTGAGAGAAGATTTTGGCTGACCGTGACGCATGCCAGCTGCGCTGCTTTGTCGCAGCTAAAAATGCGATGTCCGCTGTGGACATCCGCGGGCCGGGCGGGTGCCGCAGTGCAGCGACTGGCATTTTAATTGCTTAGTAAGAGCCGGCCGATGGTGGCCGGGTACGCGTGCGGCGGCCGACTGGCTTTCGGTTCCTCACGGTTTTGCATCATCAACAGAGAGGTTCAATGACCAAGTACAAGCTCGAGTATATCTGGCTCGACGGATATACGCCGACGCCGAGCCTGCGCGGTAAGACGCAGATCAAGGAATTCGCGTCGTTCCCGACCCTCGAACAGCTCCCGCTGTGGGGCTTTGACGGTTCGTCCACCCAGCAGGCTGAAGGCCACAGCTCTGACTGCGTGCTGAAGCCCGTCGCCTGCTATCCCGACGCTGCGCGCGAGAACGGCGTGCTGGTGATGTGCGAAGTCATGATGCCCGACGGCAAGACGCCGCATGTCTCGAACAAGCGCGCCACCGTTCTGGATGACGAAGGCGCCTGGTTCGGCTTCGAGCAGGAATACTTCTTCTACAAGGACGGCCGCCCGCTTGGCTTCCCGTCCGAAGGTTATCCCGCGCCGCAGGGCCCGTACTACACCGGCGTCGGCTATTCGAACGTCGGCAGCGTCGCCCGCAAGATCGTCGAAGAGCATCTCAATCTCTGCCTCGCCGCCGGCATCAACCACGAAGGCATCAACGCCGAAGTGGCGAAGGGCCAGTGGGAATTCCAGATCTTCGGCAAGGGCTCCAAGACCGCTGCTGACCAGATGTGGATGGCTCGCTATTTGATGCTGCGCCTCACCGAGAGCTACGGCATCGATATCGAATTCCACTGCAAGCCGCTCGGCGACACCGACTGGAACGGCTCGGGCATGCACGCCAACTTCTCGACCAAGTACATGCGCGAAGTCGGTGGCAAGGAGTACTTCGAGAGCCTGATGAAGGCCTTCGACAAGAACCTGATGGATCACATCGCCGTCTACGGGCCGGACAATGACAAGCGTCTGACCGGCAAGCATGAGACCGCGCCGTGGAACAAGTTCAGCTATGGCGTGGCTGACCGTGGTGCGTCGATCCGCGTGCCGCACTCCTTCGTCAACAACGGCTACAAGGGCTATCTGGAAGACCGCCGCCCGAACTCGCAAGGCGACCCCTACCAGATCGCTTCGCAGATCCTGAAGACGATCTCCGAGGTTCCGACCGGCGCCAAGGCTGCAGCCTAAATGGCTGCGGCTTAAGTGGCTGCAGCTTAAACGGCCGCGGACTAAGCAGCTATCGGACCCGGATGGAGCCATCCGGTACCGCAATCGGGTCCGCCAGGGCGACTGTCTTGGCGGACCTTTGCTTTTTAACGACAGTCTTTGCGGCAGGCTTGCCGCCGAAAGCGGTTTCGCTGCGTTATGAACCGCGCTAGACAACGGTTATGTCTTGGCTGCCGGGGACACGGCGCTTGTTTGAAGGGTTTTACAAGGTCCGGTTCGAGCTGGGGGGCGCCGTCGGCCGCAGCGTGATGTATGTCGGCGACGGCAAGATGCTCGGCGGCAACTCGGCGTTCGCCCATATCGGCACCTATCAGAAAGCCGGCGACGAGGTCGCGGTCGAGATCCAGACCGTCCGCCACAACCCCGATCCGAATTACCGCGCGATGGCCGGCACCGATGACGCGACGCTGCTCGCCAAGGGTAGGCCGGACGGCGAGCTCTACCGCTTCAAGGGCGAGCTGAAGGAATTGCCCGGCGTACCGTTCCAGTCGGTGATGACGCCGATCACCGAGGACGAAGTCCCGATCGCAGGCGGGGTCGGCGAGGGCGGTATCATCAACGGGCTCTATTCGATCCACATCCAGCTGCTTGACGGTGTCGACGGCAGCCTCACCGGCGTGATGCTGCTGAACAACGGCCGCATCCTTGGCGGCGATGCGTTCTTCTACTATCTGGGCACCTACATCTCCGAGAAGGGCCGCTGGAAGGGGCAGATCCTCAATCAGGAGCACACCTCGGCGATGGGCGAGAACCCGGTCTTCGGCGGCCATGAGGTCGGCATCGGCTTTGCCGGCAGCTGCGACGCGGAAGGCGCCGTGCTCGAAGCGACGGCGCTTGCCGGCAAGCGCAGCCTCCGCCTCAGGGCCGCGCTCAAGCTGATGCGGCGGGCGTAAGCGGGATGGACAATTGGGTTCGCGTGCTCTCGACGCTGGCGCTGAAGGGCGCGGTCGCGCGCCTTGCCGCGGCTTACCATGCGGCGAGCGGCGTGCGGATCGATGCCGATTTCGCGCCGACGCTGGCGCTGCTCGAACGCCTGCGCGGCGGTGAGGCCGCCGACCTCGTGATCCTGACCCGCGAGGGCCTCGACGAGATGATCGGCGAGGGCCGCGTTGCGCGGGAAAGTGTTGTCGATCTCGCGCGCTCCTATGTCGGTGTCGCGGTGAAGGCGGGCGCTGCGCATCCCGACATCGCCAGCGAAGCCGCATTGCGTGCGGCGCTGCTCGGCGCACGGGCGGTGGCCTATTCGCGGCTCGGCGCCAGCGGCATCCTGTTTGCGCAGCTGATCGTGCGTCTCGGCATTGCGGATGCGATCAACGCCCGTGCGGTGATCATTCCGGCGGGCTTCACCGCGGAAAGGCTCGTCACCGGCGAAGCCGACCTTGCGATCCAGCAGATCAGCGAGTTGAAGCAGATCGATGGCATCGAAATCGTCGGGCCAATTCCCTTAGGTTTGCAGACGCCGGCGGTGTTTTCCGCGGGCCGCATGGTCGACTCACGACGCGCAGCGGCCGCCGATCATCTGCTGCGGTACCTCGCGTCCGCCGATGTCGCGCCGGTGCTGCGCGAGACCGGGCTCGAGCCTTGAATTTGTCCACACCGAGACGCAACCTGCCAGTCATGTTCAGAACACTCCATGCAATTGTCCTTGCCGTAGCGCTGGCCGCGCCTGTGCTGGCCCACGCACAATCGGCCGACCTCGTGCTGTGCGACCGGCTTGCCGCCGATCCCACCGATCCCGACAAGCCGGCTGACGTGAAGGGCGTGCCCGAAATTGCGTCGGCCGATATCGCGACCGCGATCAAGTATTGCGCAGTGGCGGCAAAATCGTCGCGCCGCGCGATGTACGAGCTTGGCCGTGCCTATGCCGCCAACCGGCAGACGGCGGAAGCAATGTCGGCCTGGCGCAAGGCGGCCGACAAGGGCTCGACGTCGGCGATGGTCGAACTCGGCGTGCTCTACGGCAATGGCACCGGCGTCGCCAAAGACGAGGCGCAGGCGCGCAAATTGTTCGAGCGCGCGGCGCAGGCCGGCAACGCGCGCGGCGTCAGCAATCTCGCCGCCCTCGGCGGCAGCGTAGCGTCCGACCCGGCACGTGCGCGCGAATTGCTCGCCAAATCTTCCGAGACCAATGCGGAGGCGCAGTACCAGCTCGGCATGATGCTGGCCGAAGGCAAGGGCGGTGCGCAGGACGATGCCGGCGCGCGGGCGCTGTTCGAGAAGGCTGCCGCGCAGAACCATCCGGGCGCGCTGGAGCGGATGGGCGCCTTCGCGCAGGCCGGCCGCGGCGGTCCGAAGGATAGCGATGCGGCAAAAGCCTATTACGAACGGGCGGCAGCGCTCGGCGACGAGGATGCCAAGAAGGCGCTGGAGCGCGCCCGCTGTCCGTACGTGATCAAGGACAAGCGCGGCAATGCCGTGACCAACCTCTGCTTCTAGTCTCATCGCGCTTTAGGCAGGAACGCTCGCGCTCGCATGTCGTTGACGTGCGAAAGGCATTGGCGAGGCGATGTCATGATCCGCAAGCTGCGTTCCGGCGAGTACCGGCTGTATTCCCGCAAGGTCAATCCGAAGACCGGCAAGCGCCGCAATCTCGGCACCTTCAAGTCACGCGCGGCGGCAGAGAAGCACGAGCGCGACGTGCAGTACTTCAAGCGCCACTAAGCGTGTGTGCTAGGGCGCAGGGCAGGCTGCGCCGGTCTTGACCCATGCCTCGACCAGCGCGCCGGCCTCTGCCTGCGTGCCGGGCGCCGGCGAGCGGCCGAAGCCGGGATGCCAGGCCCAGCCGACCAGCGTGTCCTTGCCGATGTGCTCGATCAGATCCTCGACCTTGCGGCCGCCATTGCGCGCGGGGTCGCGAATTTGCTCGCAGATCTCGCCGACGGTCTTGCCGGCCCACGCCATCTCGCGCGGCGCGAGGTGCCATTCCGGGTGACCCGGCACGCGACCGGGATCGAAATTGGCGTGCTGGTGACAGATCGAACAGCGCATCGCGTTGGTGCCATGGCCATCGGCGCCGCGCGTGACCGGTGGCTGGTGCATGCGGCTGATGTCGCCCTGCCGCGGGCTGTCGCCGGCGGGGTGGCAATTGGTGCAGCGCGGATGCGTCAAGACCTTGCCGAGCTCGGTGAAGATCGCCGCCGAGCGCTGTTCGACATTCTCTATACCGGCAAAGCTTTCCGGCGAGGCGAGGGCGTGGCTGGCGCTCTCCGACGCCGCATAGCCGGCACACAGGCTGGTCGCGAGTGCCGTCAGCACTGCAATGATCCGAAACCGCGTTTCCGACGTCATCGCGCGCGGGCTCACTTGTTGGCGGTCAGATAGCGTTTGGCATCGGCGAGGATCACGTCGCGTACCGCCTGATGATATTTGATGTAGCCGGTGCAGCGGCACAGATGGCCATCGAGCGCGTCGGCAATGACGGTTTCGAGTTGATCCCGCGCCACTGGCTCTCTTGCCAGCAGTTCGAGCAGCACCTGACCCTCGTTGAGGAAGCCGGCCGTGCAGTAGCCGCACTGGAACGCGAAATGGTCGATGAAGGCGCGCTGCAACGCGGAGAGCTCGCCGTCCTTGGCGTGGCCCTCGACGGTGCGGATCGCCTTGCCGTCGAAATTCGCCGCCGGCACCACGCAGGTCGGGGTGGTGTAGCTCGTGCCGTCGGGGTTATCGATGATGACGGCGCAGCTCAGGCATTGCGCGGCGCCGCAGCCGAATTTGGTTCCGGTCATGCCGAGCATTTCCCGCAGGAAATCGTTCATCGAGAGGTCGTCGCGGACCTCGATCGGGCCGTGCTTCCGGCCGTTGATGGTGAGGTTGAGCGTCGTCACGCAAGCGCTCCCTTGAGCAGGCTCGTTGTCACCGGCAATGAGCGGAAGCGATGGCCGGTGGCATCGTTGATGGCGTTGAGCAGCGCCGGCACGATCGGGATCATCACCACCTCGGCCATGCCCTTGGGCGGTTCGTCCGGCGTCAGCGGCGGCAGCATCTCGATTTCGAGATCGTGCAGTGGCAGATCGGAGCCGCGCGCGATCAGGTATTGGCCGAGATTCCACTGCCCGTTGCCGGGCCCGCCTTCGAACGGCGGCAGGGTTTCGAGCAGCGCGTAGCTGATCCCCATGGCAAAACCGCCATGCGACTGGCCGAGCACCACTTCGGGCACCAGCGCCTGTCCGCATTCGAGCACGCTGTAGGCCTTGGCGATGCGCAGGATGCCGGTCGCGCGCTCGATCTCGACGCGGACCAGCGTGCCGCACATCGAGGTATAGGCAGTGCCGATCCGGTTGTTGTCGGTCGGCGGAAACTTGACGCTGACGCGATCGATCCGCTCGAACCTGCCGCGGCCGCGGCGGATCGCCAGCGCATCGATCTCGGCGCGGTACTGCTCGCCGAACAGCGGGAAGCGCGCGCGCGACCAGGCCCAGCGCGAGAAGCTGTGCGCCACCGCGCCGGTGACGAAGCCGCGCGCATGCGCGGTCGCGGCAAGCTTCGGCAGCGGCAGCGGCGCGAGATCATCGAGCACGAGCTGGCCATCGTTCCAACGCGCACTGTCCCATTGCCGGGCGCGCGGATCGGCCTTGCCGATCTGCCAGAGCTCCAGCGCGGCCGGCCACAGACCGTAGCGGAAGATGACGCGGGCGGCCTCGGCCGAGGAATGCGTGCCGACATGCGCGCCGATCGAGGCGCTGGTGGCCGAGCTGATCGCGGGCACCCAGCGCGGCTTCTTCTCGGCGAGATCCTGGGTCTTCTGATCCATCGTGTAGGGATCGCCCGAGGTGACGAGCCCGAGCGCGTCGTAGCTGTCGACCCGAGAGACGGCGACCTCGTCGGCGATGGCGCCGAGATGGCCGGCAACGCGGTTGGCAAGCGCCGTGCCGATGCCGTTGCCCATCTCGACGTGATCGCAGAAGATCGCGATCCGCCCCTCAGGATCGATCTCGACCCGGCCGAGCGAGCAATCCGCGCCTGCGCCGTAATCCTTGGTGACGCAGGCGACGCCGGTGCCGACCAACCGTCCTTCCGGTGCTTTCTGCTTGAAGTCGGCGCGCTGCCGCCAGATCGGATGCGTCTCGAGCTTGTCGAGGATTTCGGGCGTGCGCACCGACACGATGTAGGGATTGCCGGTCATGGTCCGGCCGTTCTGCTTCAGCGCATTGTTGCGGCGGAACGCGATCGGGTCGGCCTTGAGCTCGCTCGCCGCCTCGTCGATCAGCACTTCCAGCGCGGTCATGGTCTGCAGCGTGCCGTAGCCGCGCATTGAGCCTGCGGTGACGCCGCGCGAATGCAGCGCCACGGTGGTGACGTCGACCTTCGGGACGTCGTAGATGCCGATCGCCGCGGTGGCGGCGACGGTCGCGACGTTGGCGGAGAAGTTGGCGAGCCCGCCGCCGTCGAGCACATGATCGGCTGCGAATGCGGTGATCTTGCCGCTGGCACGATCAATGCCGATCCGCGAGCGCATCTTGATCGGGTGGCGTTTGATGCCGCCCTGGAATTGCTGGTAGCGATCGTGCGCCAGCCGCACCGGCTGTCCCGGGAAGAACATCGCCGCCAGCGCCACGTAAAGCACGAACGGGGTGTGATCGCGGCCGCCGAAGCCGCCGCCGATATGAGCGAACTGCGCGTTGATGTGCGAGGGGCGGAAGGGTGGGCGGGCCTTGCCGAGCAGATGCGCGATCGACTCGGTCGCCTCATAGGGCGACTGCACGCCGAGCACCAGTTCGAGATTGCCGCTGTTGTCGCTGTACCAGGCGAGCCCGCTCTCGGGTTCGAGGAACATCGGATCGACCGACTGGGTCTCGAACTCGCGATCGAGCACGAGCTGTGACGGATCGTCCTTGGCGAGCTGGGCGCGGATCGCTTCGCCATGGATCGCGGCCTTGGCGTAGTCGGCCTTGGTCTCCTTGGCGAGCGGCAGCCAGACCGGCAGCGCCGCGTTCTGGATGCGGCTCGGCGAGACCCAGCCGGCCTGGATCGGCGAATAGACGTCGGACGCCTCTGGCGTGGCGCCGGCGACGCGCGTGAAGCGATAGGCGCCGTAGTTCGGCAGGATCACCGGGCCGGTCTCGTCGCCGAACTTGACGAAGCCGACCTCGCGCAGCGCGAGGCGTGCACGGTCGAAGGCGTCGAACTGCTCGAAGATCAGCAGTGCGACCGGCTGTCCGAGATAGAGCGGCGTCGTGCCGACCGGGCAGAACAGATCGCCGGTGTAGAACTCCGGCACCCGCGTGCCGATCCGGTCGAGATCGGCCGACGTCACGACGACCGAGGGCTTCGCCGGACCATCGAGCCGGGCGAGGTCCATGCCGGCATAGACATGCGTGGCGTCGTTGGCGCGGACCAGGATGGCGTGCGAGGTGGTCGCAGGCCAGCCCGGCATGTCGGCGGCGCGAAAGTCGGAGGCGTAGAGCTTTGCGCCGGTAACCTTGGCCACCCCGTCGACCCGGCCGGCGCCCTTGGCCGCCGGATTGAAATGGCCGCGACCGGGAAGCGTCTCGCGGGTCGCGAAGGCCGGATCCTTCGCAAGCGCCAGATGCGACAGGCTGACCGAGATGCCGCCTGCCGACAACCACTTCACGAAGTCGCGTCGCGAGGGCCGCATGGTCTGATCTCTCATCAACGCTTCGGCGGCGCATCGCGCCGCAGTTTATGAATTGACAAAATACACGCTGCAGTGTTGCGGCAAAGCGAGCGCAATCGCAAGGCCGCAATAGGTCGTAGCCTTCTCACTTGTAGATCTGGCCTCACTTGAGGTCGGCGATGGTGGTCGGTCCCGGACCCGGGGTGATCAGGGTCGGCCATTGCTTGGAACCGAACGGCACCAGCGGCGGCAGGAAGGTCGTCATGCCGCGCTTCTTGGTCTCGGCGATGATCGCCTCGCGCGCATCGCCCCCCATCAGTTCGTAGTCCATCAAATGGTAGCTGCCGAAGAACAGCGCGCCCACCGAGCGATCGGCGATGATCCGGGTCAGCGACTCCAGCATGTCCGACGGCGTGGTGGTGAAGGAAATCGTCTCGATCAGCATCAGGCGGCTGTTGATGGCGTCGGGCCCGAAGAACTGCGCCAGCACGCTGAAGATCACGTTGTTCTGCCGCGCGACGTAGATCGTGTTGCTCGCGCCATAGGTCTTGTCCCAGTCGGCGCCGAGCTCGGTCTTCCAGTCGGCCATGACGGTCATCCAGTGCGCGACCTGGGTATGCGCGGCCCAGGCGACGTTCCTGGCGAGCAGCGGCGCCTGCTTCTTGCCGAATGCCTCGAGTGTCGCGAAGGGGATCGCGCCGGCGGTGAGGCATTCATCCATGAAGGCGATGTTGTTCTTGAGGATGGCGCGGTTGTTGTCGCGCCAATCCGCCTGCATCGCCGTCGCATCGAGCCCGTCGAGCGCCGACTGCATCCGGCTGCGATAGGCCTGCATCGACCCGCGCCACGCCTTGTCGTCGGGATTGTCGACATAGGGGCCGACCACCTCGGCCAGCGCCATCGTGCTGTGGCCGACCGACTTGAGCAGCTGATAGACGACCGGCACCTGCGGCGCCTCGGTCGGCGGCTTGCCCGGCCGGTACAGGATCAGGCGGCCGCCGGCGCCGGAGAACAGGCCGAGGATGACCGGATGCTTGTCGAGGATGTTCTTCTGGAAGATCCGCGCCGCATCGCCATAGAGCTCGAACATGCCGGTGTTGAGCGCAAGCACGTCCTTGGTCGCAACATCGGCTGGCGTGGACGTAGTCTTGCCCGAGATCGGCGCCATGTAGTCGGGCAGCGACTGGGCCAGCGCCGCGCCGCCGCTGCCGAGCAGCAGTGCCAGCGCAGCGACGACCAAACGGAAACGATGGGTCATGTTGTGCTCCTCGCAACCTCCGACCCACGCCGAAGCCCGGGATGCGGCCTCTCGACGCTGGCGGGATGCGCAATTCTTTTGACGCAAATGAACAGGGAGGGTCGGTCCCGCATGACGCAACACGACGAGGGCGGGTGCTTACAGCTAAGCGACGAATCGGCGGGTGTCCACACCCGCAGACTACCACCCGGGTGCTTGCGTCATAACGTCATTCGACGCCGGATTCGGTGGAGCTTTCTCATTCAGGGAATCAATCGCATCGACCGGCTTGTCGATGGCCTCAATCCTTGATCAGGAGCACGCCGCCGATGATCAGCGCGATGCCGGCCAGTCGTGAAATCGATACCGGATGCTGCGACAGCCCGAACACGCCGAAATGATCCATCGCGATGCCCGCGGTCATCTGACCCGCGACCACCAGCGCCAGCAAAGTCGCGGCGCCGAGCGAGGGCAGCAGCAGGATCATCAGCAAGATGAAGACGCCGCCGAGGATGCCGCCGCTCCAGGCCCACCACGGCACAGCCGAGACCAGCTTCCAGGACGGCACCGGCTCCCGCGTCGCGATCAGCACGACAGCCATCGTCACGAACCCGCCGAGATAGCTGACGAGCCCGGCCCAGGCCGGCGAGTTCAGGGCGGACCGGAGGTTGCCGTTCAGGACCTGTTGAACAGCCACGGCGATGCCGGCGCCGAGCGCGAGCAGATAGAGAAACCAGACTTGCATGTGACGCCCCAAAACCGGCCGCTGAAGAGCTTCATGTCATATTCCATTGGCAACGCTCGTGGCATGCATGGAGCACGGCGCGAAACCCCAAGGAATGGGCTTCCACCCACGTCCCAGATCGAATAAGAGGCCGCAAACCCTCAGTTCCCAGTATGAGAGCATGATCCGCCTCGATAACGTCTCCAAGCAAGTCGGCCACCAGATCCTCTTCATCGAAGCCTCCGCGGCGCTCCAGAAGGGCGAGAAGATCGGCCTTGTCGGCCCGAACGGCGCCGGCAAGACCACGCTGTTCCGGATGATCTCGGGCCGGGAAATCCCCGATGAAGGCCAGGTCTCGCTCGATCGCGGCATCTCGATCGGCTATTTCAGCCAGGATGTCGGCGAAATGTCCGGCCGCAGCGCAGTCGCCGAGGTGATGGATGGGGCGGGACCCGTCAGCGTCGTGGCAGCCGAGCTTCGGGAACTCGAGGCCGCGATGGCCGACCCCGACAAGGCCGATGAGATGGACGACATCATCGCGCGCTATGGCGAGGTGCAGCATCAGTTCGAGGAGCTCGACGGCTACGCGCTCGACGGCCGTGCGCGCGAGGCGCTCTCCGGTCTCGGCTTCAGCCAGGAGATGATGGACGACGACGTCGGCAAGCTCTCCGGCGGCTGGAAGATGCGCGTCGCGCTGGCGCGTATTCTGCTGATGCGTCCCGACGTCATGCTGCTCGACGAGCCGAGCAACCATCTCGATCTTGAAAGCCTGATCTGGCTGGAGCAGTTCCTGAAGGGCTATGAGGGCGCGCTGCTGATGACCTCGCATGACCGCGAGTTCATCAACCGCATCATCAACAAGGTGGTCGAGATCGACGGCGGCCAGCTCACCACCTATTCCGGCAATTACGAGTTCTACGAGCAGCAGCGTGCGCTCTCCGACAAGCAGCAGCAGGCGCAGTTCGAGCGGCAGCAGGCGATGCTCGCCAAGGAGATCAAGTTCATCGAGCGCTTCAAGGCGCGCGCCTCGCACGCAGCTCAAGTGCAGAGCCGGGTCAAGAAGCTCGACAAGATCGAGCGGGTCGAGCCGCCGCGGCGGCGGCAGACCGTCGCGTTCGAATTCCAGCCCGCGCCGCGCTCCGGCGAGGACGTCGTCAGCCTGAAGAATGTCCACAAGGCCTACGGCAGCAAGCGCATCTATGACGGGTTCGACTTCATGATCCGCCGCCGGGAGCGCTGGTGCGTGATGGGCATCAACGGCGCCGGCAAGTCGACGCTGCTGAAGCTGGTCGCCGGTTCAACCGAGCCCGACGACGGCGCGGTCGCGGTCGGCGGCAGCGTCAAGATGGGCTATTTCGCCCAGCACGCGATGGACCTGCTCGACGGCGAGCGCACCGTGTTCCAGTCGCTGGAGGACGCATTTCCGCAAGCCGGGCAGGGCTCCTTGCGCTCGCTCGCCGGCTGCTTCGGCTTCTCGGGTGACGATGTCGAGAAGAAGTGTCGGGTGCTCTCGGGCGGCGAGAAGGCGCGGCTCGTCATGGCCAAGATGCTGTTCGATCCGCCAAACTTCCTGGTACTCGACGAGCCGACCAACCATCTCGATCTCGCCACCAAGGAGATGCTGATATCAGCGCTCTCCGAGTTCGAGGGCACGATGCTGTTCGTGTCCCATGACCGGCACTTCCTCGCCGCGCTCTCCAACCGCGTGCTCGAGCTGACGCCGGAAGGTATCCATCAGTTTGGCGGCGGCTATACCGAATACGTCGCACGAACCGGACAGGAAGCGCCGGGGTTGCGGAGTTAGCTCACGCTCTCCACCGTGCGCAGAACGCCTCGACGTCGCCGGACTGGAATTCCGGTAGCCGCTCCCAGATGGTCTCGGCCGGCCAATTCCACCAAGCGATCTGCGACAGCTCGGCCGCGATCTTGCGGTTGAACCGCTCCTTGATCGGCCGGGCCGGCACGCCGCCAACGATGGTGTAGGGGGCGACATCGCGCGAGACCACCGCGCCGGCCGCAAGCACCGCACCGTCTCCGACGGTGACGCCGGGCAGCACGATCACGCCATGGCCGATCCAGACGTCGTTGCCGATCACGACGCGGTCCGCGCGCCGATCGCTGAAGAAGCCATGATCGCGCTCGGCGGAGGCCGAGTAGTATTCAGGGCAGTAGGTGAAGCGATGCTGCGAGGGGCGCTCGACCGGGTGATTGGGCGCGCCGATCCTAACCTGCGCCGCGATCGCGCAGAACCGGCCGATCTGGGCGTCGGCGACCATGCAGCCGCTGCCGAGGTAGGAGTAATCGCCGAGCTCGGTGTATTCGATCGCGGTGTCGCCGAGGACTTCGCAGCAACGGCCGACCTTGACCTCTCGCAGCTTGACCGTCGGCTCGATGACGGTTTCGGCAAGCTTGGGGCGGGAAGGCTTCGGTTCGGTCATAAGGTTTGTCCTCGATGCGGCGAGCGGCGGCTTCAGTCGCACGATTTCTATGACGGCGAGATGACAGGAGACGCCGGATCTACCGGCCGGTGAGGCGGGCGATGGTCTCGATCTCGTTGGTCCAGATGCCGCCGGAATAGTTCTCGGGCAGGCGCCGGAATAGCTCGGCATCGTCGACCCCGGTCGAGAATTCGCCGCCCTGATAGGGGCCGAGCACGAACACCACGCTGTTTGCCGCCGCCGTGCGGTTGAGGAAACGGTCCGGCCATCCCCACAGCCACGGCGCGTAGTTGATCGGCACCAGCACGATGGCATTGCGGCAGGCATCCGGCACGATGCCGGTCCAGCCATAGCCGAGATAGCGAACGAGGCAGCTCTTGATGGCTGCGCGCGAGATCGTCCGCGTCCCCGGCGCAAGGCGCCGGATCGCCTCGATCGGATCGTCGCCGCCATAGACCATGATCAGCTCGCGTCGCTCGGCGGGAAGCCGATTCAAGACCGCCGCGAGCTTCTCGCCCTCGGAGGGATCGCGGCTCTTGACGTTGATCAGGAACCGGCGATCCGGAAAGGTCGTGAGCACCTCGTCCAGCGATGGCATCAAGCCGATGCCCTTGCCGCGGAATGGAAAGGTCTTGCCGCCATCGGCGGTGTAGCCATAGCCGATATCGAGCATCTTCAGCCGTGCCATCGGCTGTTCGCGGGTGACGCCCTGGCCGTCGGTCCGGCAATCGACCGTCCAGTCGTGAAACACCGCGAATTCGCCGTCGGTCGTCGGATGGACGTCGAGCTCGACGATATCGGCGCCGCGATCGAAGCTCGCCTGCATCGAGCGGATCGTGTTCTCGAGATAGTCATGGCTTGGCGGCAGCATGCGCGCCGCGGTGCAGGTGTCGTTCCTGAGGTCGCGCTCGTCGAAGCGTTGCGCCATGCCGCGATGGGCGAGGAGCACCGGCTTGCCGCCGGCGTGGGTTGCGAGAAGGCTGGAGTTGTTGAGGTAGATGCCGGCGGTGATGGCAACGATCGCCGCTGCCGCGTACTTCAATTTCCTGCCCAAGCGACTCGTTTCCCTGCTGGATGGTTGCTCCGGGTAGGAGGCGTTTCTGGTCGATTTGCGGCGGCCTAATCCTTCAAGCCGTCGACTGCGGCAATCGACCTCACCATCGCATCCCTGAGCGCCGCGCTGAGAAGTCGTGGGTCGCACCGGGATGGACCACGACGTCGATCTTGCTGCCGGCAGCGATCGAGCGGCGGGCGACGTCCTGGCACCGTTCTGGCGATACTTCCTCGTCGTCTATCACGGCGAGCGGGTAAGGCGATGGTGGTTCGCAGTTTGCTGCTGCGGCCTGGTTCTTGAACTCGTCGACAACGGCAATCGCCTTGCTGAGCAAGTCCGCGCGTAGAATCAAGGCGCTAACCGGGTCGAGAAATATACACTGCAGATTGTTGCGCATGCTTGCGTTTCAGGCCTCGATAGGTTCTAAGCCCGGTGACTTCATGACCGTTGGCATGAACAAGAAGCGCGCTGCGTGGCTTTACCACATTCTGGACAGAGTTACATCGTAGCTCGCGCGCCCCCCGAATTCAGAGGATTTCAGCATGGCCAAGATGACGAAGAATCAATTGATCGACGCGATTGCCGAGGGCACGCAGATATCGAAGAACGACGTGAGGACCGTCATCGAGCATATGGCGACTGTTGGCTACAAGGAGCTGAACGAATCCGGTGAGTTCGTCATTCCTGGCTTTGTGAAAATGTCTGTCGTGCATAAGCCTGCCACGGAAGCTCGCAGTGGTGTAAATCCTTTCACGAAAGAGCCGATGGAATTTGCAGCGAAGCCGGCCAGCAAGTCGGTCAAGGCGTCACCTCTCAAGGTCGCCAAGGACGCTGTTTAAAGACTACGGTTTGCGGCAAGCCACGCGCGCAAGCAATGCAACGGCGCATGGCCTGCCGCGCTGTGTCCGGCTTGTCTGGCCCAGCATCGCCCGCTACGCTTCTCAAAAAAGCGGGAGCGAAGCGGCATGAAGCAGATCAGGATCGGCGACATCACGATCGACGCTGTGATCGAGCGCGAGGGGCCGTGGCGGCGGCCGCAGGATTTCTTCCCGACCTATGACGACGATGTGTTCAAGCATCATCTGAAGACGATGGAGCCGGAGGTCTTCGATGCCGCGCGCGGCATGATGTTGATCACCTATCAGACCTTCGTGGTGCGGACGCCGCGCTACACCATCCTGGTCGACACCTGCACCGGCGAGGACAAGGGACACCCGCCGCCGTTCGATTTCCCGGGCAAGGAGCGCTGGCGCAACGAGCTGTTCGCGCTCGGCATCTCCTATGAGCAGATCGACTACGTGTTCTGCACCCATCTGCATATCGATCACACCGGCTGGAACACCACGCTGCGCGACGGGCGCTGGGTGCCGACCTTCCCGAATGCGAAATACGTCTTCCACAAAGGCGAGTATGCCGCCTGGGAGGCCGAGAACGCCAAGGGCGCCAACCCGCCCGGCACGGTGTTTCGCGACAATTGCCTGCCGATCGTCGAAGCCGGGCAGGCGCTCCTGGTCGACGACGACTATGCGCTCGACGACACCGTCACGCTGACGCCGACGCCAGGCCATTCGCCCTGCCATTGCTGCGTCAACGTCTTCTCGAAGGGGCAGCGCGCGGTGGTCGCCGGCGATCTGATGCATCACGCGATCCAGTGCCGCGAGCCGGAGTGGTCGGCCAAGCCGGATTGGGACCCGAAGCAATCGGCGGTCTCGCGGCGAAAGTTCTTTGCCTCGGTTGCGGGGACCGACACGCTGATCCTGCCGATCCATTTTCCGGCCCCCACGGTCGGCCTGATCAAGGCGGACGGCGACCGCTTCGACTATCGCTTCAAGCGCGAGTAGGCGGCGCGGGCGTTCGGGCAATGTCAGCCGGAACGCGCCGTGCTGGTCCGGCGTGGAACCTGGGTCAGAAATCGCTCGAGGTCGCTGCAGAGGCGATGGGCCAGTTCCTCGTCGATCTCGAACGTCGCGACGCTGCCGGCGCACTCGATTGCGATGGTGCCGCGCAATGGTGCGGTGGAGACCGCCGATATCGCGATGCTTGTTGCTCTCTGCATGGTCATGTCGTCAACTTCCCCTCGGGCCGGTTGCCGCCGATCCTGATCTCGGAATGACGGCGCGTCCCTTTCGCTTTCGTTCTTCGATGAATCTCACGCCGATCTCGGTACCGTCGACACGAACCAGTTCGCAGCGTCGGAACGCCAGTCCACGCGAGGACAACACCAGGAAGAACTCCTGGGCCTTCAGCACATCAAGCGTTCCGTCGACCTCGAGCCGGGCACCGTTTTGCGAGACGTCGAGCAGGATGCAGCTCCGCCGCCAGGTGCCGTCGACCCCCATGAGATTGACGGGATGGCGCGTCTCAAGCTTGACGCGCTCCGCCCTGCGGTCACCATACGCCATTGCGCAACTCACACGGCCTGAACGGGTTTCGCAGCGAGCCCGGCATCGATCGCGGCGCGGATCGCGTCCCGAAACTCGGGGCGTGCGATCCTGAGCAGCCGGGCTTGCTGGCGCGGCGTGGATCGCATGAGGAGGTCGGCAAGAACGCGGTGAGGCAGGTCCTTGCGCGAGACCAGCGCAGCTGCGATGTCCCCGTCGCGCTCGGCGGCATCGACCATCATGGCAAGGCCTGCGCTGGTCATGTCGGCGCCGGGATTGCGCGCGAGCGCGCGAAGCACATTGCTGTCGCCGCGCATCAGCAGAATGTCCGTGAGCTCCTGGTCGACGGCCTTACGTCCAGCGATCGCGCAGAGATGTCCCTCGGCCCGCATCCAGGCAATGTCGATCAGATCGGCGTCCGGAATGCAGGCGCAGTTTCGCAGGATCGGCGCGGCGACATCGGCATCGTCATGGTTGGCGAGGCGACGGGCGAGTTCCCGCGGCACCAGGTGCAAGTCGGCGAGCGAGCGGCTGAGCGTGGTCAGGGCGCGCAACTCGACGCTCTCAGTCAGACGGATCAGGATGTCGTCGAACAGCTTGACGTGGTGTTCGCTAAGGCGGTGAGCGTCGTCGAGAAACAGCCCGGCCACCTCCTGCAGCATGCGCGTGCGGAGGTCTGGCGAACCGGCCTTCAAGACATGGTCGAGCTTGGCAATAAGATCGGGCGAGGCAATGGCTGTCATTGCGGTCCCTAAAATGTTCCGCGACGGGGAACAGCATCGTTCCCAACGTCAATCTGCTCCCCGAATCTTTAATAGGGGTATAGAAATCGGTGTGGAGGCTGATCCCAACGGTGGATATCCAGGCAAACACTATCGAAATTCGGCAGCGGCGCTATTTTGCCAGATTGTCCGGTTCGACGAGCGGACCGCATTTTTCCTGATTGAGCTCATTGGGCGATTTGTATTTTGTGCACGGAATTTATCAATGCGGCCGGCGCGCTGTGCGCGGCGCCGCGTGCAAATTTTAGAAGCCATTTCACAGGAGCAGTCATTTGACGGCGCCATTGCTGGTGCCGAGAGTCTTTCGTTTTGACGATGTTGATGCATTCCGGAGTTCGATCCGAGATCTGGATGTTGATTTCACGCCACTTGCGCGGAAGATTTCGGCCGAGCAGATCATCCTGAGTTTGCCAGGATGCGAGCTCAACTACACGCAATCGTTCCCGCGGATCGTCGACGCGCAGCTTGCGCGGCAGACCACCGCGGTCGGCTTCACGATGGATGACGGCGTTCCGATGCGGTTCAACGGCGTCGAGCGCGATCGTGCGGTGATCGTGCTTGGCGGCGGCGGCGCGTTCTACACCTCCGTGGAGCAGACGCCCCGCCAATATGTCTCGATGATGTTCACGCCCGAGATTGTCGACCGCGGCTGGCCGAGCGCCGGGCTCCATTTCAGCATTCACGAGATTTCTCAACGCGCGCAGGATCGGTTGCGCGAAGTGGTGAGGCAGGTTCTGCTCGTCACGTCGGATCAGGTCACGATTGCGGAGTTCGCCACGGGGGCGTCGATCAAGGAGACGCTGCTCGCCGCAATCGACAACGCGTTCGCCGAGATCGTGCCGGCCAAGTGGGCGACGCGGGCCAACACGACGCGCCAGTTCAAGGTCTTCAACGATGCGCGCGCCATCCTGGCCGGCGACGTGGCTCACCCGATCTACAGCGGCGAACTCGCCAGGCAGATCGGCGTGTCGGTGCGCACGCTGCACGACGCGATCCAGCGCTACCGGGGCGTCAGCCTGCATCGCTACCTGCGGCTGCGCCGGCTCTGGCTGGTCCGCCAGCAACTGCGCGCCGGTGCGCCCAGCGTCAAGGCCTGTGCGCTGGCCTACGGGTTCTGGCACCTGAGTGATTTTTCGCGGAGCTACCGGTCGCAGTTCGGGGAAGCGCCATCGGAGACGCTGGCGGCCTCGCGCCGTGCCGGCGTCGGGCCCGCCGATCCGTCTGGCGGCAGACACGATTCGTAACAGTTCGCCTGAACGAAATGTTAACGGCCGCCGAGGAATCTATTGGTACGATTCCACCAGAGGCGGCCTGATGCATCCCCGACGATTTGCGCGTGTTCGTCCGACAGGATGTGTATCCAGCGTGGTCAAGCTCCAGCTCGAACCGAAGGCGCCGCTGATCGAATGCCGGCTGGTGGACTATTCCGCCGGCGGGGCCTGCCTGGAATTCTCCAAGCCGGTCCAGTTGCCCGAGCGTTTCGAGATGTTTCACGGCAATACCAAAAAGCGTTGCCGGCGGGTCTGGAGCAAGGGCGTCCGGGTCGGCGTCTCGTTCTGAGGACACCGATCAACAGCGGTTCGGGCCGCGCCCTGCGCGACCCGATCGAGTTCCGATGAAGTCTGTCCCGATTGAGGGGGGCCAAATAAGCGCCGGCGAGGGGCTCAGGCGCCGCTCTGGCACTTCTTCATGAACGAGTTCTTGGCCGCGCCGGCGAGCTTCTTGCCGTCGGAGCCCACCGCCTTGGTCTCGCAGGTATCCATCGTGCACTTCTTCATGAACGAGGTCTTGGCCGCGCCGGCCAGCGGCTTGCCGTCCTTGCCGACGGCTTTCGTCTCGCAGGAGGCGTCCTGTGCAAATGCCGAACCGGCGGCAAAGGTCGCGATCACGGCCGCCAAGAAAATCCGCTTCATCTGGGTTCTCCCTAAACCAAACCAGTGGCCGGATTGGATATCGGATTCTTGGCCCGATCAAGTTCCCACAGCCGAATTTGTCTATAAAATACCCGGTGAGCTACGAGAAAATTCCGCGTGCAGCGCGGAACAAAATGGGGGAAACGCGGAATGGAATTCGAGACGCTGGTACAGACACGCAAAAGCGTGCGCGGGTTCAAGAAGCAGCCGGTGTCCCGGGCGACCGTCGAGGAGATCATCGAGGTGGCCAAGCGCGCGCCGTCCTCGATGAACACCCAGCCCTGGCACGTCCATGTCCTGACCGGGGCGCCGCTGGAAGAAGTGCGCCGCCGCAACATGGAGGAGATGATCGCCGGCGCCAAGGCCAAGCGCGACATCATCAGCCATGGCGAGTACCAGGGCGTGCACCGCGGCCGTCAGGTCGACATCGCCAAGAAGCTGTTCGGCGCCATGGGCATTGCCCGCGACGACAAGCCGATGCGGCAGGATTGGGTGCTGCGCGGCTTCCGCCAGTTCGACGCTCCGGTCTCGCTGGTCCTGGCCTATGACCGGATCCTCGATCCCGGCGCGGTCTGCCATTTCGACCTCGGCGCGCTCTGCTACGGCATCGTGCTGGCAGCCTGGGACCGCGGCCTCGGCAGCGTGATCAACGGCCAGGGCATCATGCGCTCCGACATCGTGCGCGAGGTCGCCAATATCCCGGAGGACCAGGTGATCATGACCTGCGTCGCAATGGGCTATCCCGACGACGGTTTTGCCGCCAACGCGGTGCGGTCGGACCGCGAGGCCAACAGCGACTTTGTCCGCTATGTCGGCTTTGCCGAGTAGGAGGCTGCAACCAGCGCGGAGCAGCGGCAGCACCGGCGATTTGGGCACCGATCGTTGATCGCTTCCTAGCAGCCGATCACCTCGTGCTGCACGATCGTCTGCTCGACGCGCTGCCACGTTCTGCGCAATTGCGCACGCGCTGACCGCGCCGCGGGATATTGAATTCCGCGCCATGAAACCCTCGCGCGAGCGTGAGCGCGTGCGCGCGTTTCCGCTATTTGTGCCGACAAAAAATGCGCTACTGGTTTTGTGAAGCGAAGCAGCACAGGCGAGGAATCCCGGATGAGCGATGATGAACAGACAGCCATGATCCGCGAGACCGTCGCGAGATTCGTCGATCGCGAACTGATCCCACTGGAGCCGCAATATCTGAAATCCAAACTGCCCGGCAGCGATCATCCCGAGCTCACCGCAGAGCAGCGCAAGCGGCTGCGCGATGTCTCCAAGGACCTCGGCCTCTGGGGCCTCGATGCGCCCGAGGATCTCGGCGGCCACGATTTGCCGACGCGCACGATGGCGGCGGTGCATGAAGAGCTCGGCCGCAGCTGCGTGCCGTTCGTGCTGCCGCCGGATTCGCCGAACCTGCGCATGCTGCAGGCGGTCGGCACCGAGGCGCAGAAGAAGAAATATCTGCAGCCCTATATCGAGGGCCGGATGACGTCGGCGATCGCAATCTCCGAGCCCGGCGCCGGCGGCGATCCCGCGGGCATGAAGACGCGCGCGGTGCTCGATGGCGAGCAGTGGGTGCTGAACGGCCGCAAGATCTGGATCAGCAATGCGCGCGCCGCCGACTTCATCATCGTGATGGCGCGCGTCGGCAACGATCAGCGCCAGGGCGGCATCACCTCCTTCATCGTCGAGAAGGGTACGGCGGGCTTCATCATCGAGCGCGAGATCCCGATGGTCGGCGGCGGCTCGACCTATGAGATCGTGTTCGAGGACTGCCGCATCCCGAAGGACTCGGTGCTGGGCGAGGTCGGCAAGGGCTACGCGCCGATGCAGCTGCGCCTGCGCACGCGGCGGCTCGAGATGGGATCGACCTGCGTCGGCATCACCAAGCGCGCGCTCGACATGATGTGCGAGCACGCCAAGCAGCGCGAGACGTTCGGCGTCAAGCTCGCCGAGCGCCAGGCGATCCAGTGGTGGATCGCCGATATCTCCACCCGCATGCATGCCTGCCGACTGATGGTGCGCGAGGCCGCCGACAAGACCGACCGCGGCGAGGACATCCGCCACGAGGCCTCGATGATCAAGGTGTTTGCGACCGAGATGGCCTATGACGCCTGCGACCACGCCATGCAGACGCTTGGCGCACTCGGTGTGACGCTGGAATTGCCGCTCAACGCGCTGTGGCAGAAGGCCCGCCTGATGCGGGTGTACGAAGGCCCGAGCGAGGTCCATCGCCAGGCGATCGCCCGCCGGGTGCTCGGCCTGCGCGGCGGCTAGCACGTGGAGTGAGCCACGTTACCGTTCGATCACGTCATGACGAACGTAGGATGGGTAGAGCGAAGCGAAACCCATCAACACTCGCAGCGAAGCGATGGGTTTCGCTGCGCTCTACCCATCCTACGGATTCGCGACTACGCCGCCCGCACGTCGGAGAGGAAGCGGTTGACCTGGCCGGCGAGGTCCTTGGACTGCGTCGAGAGCTGCTCGGCTGCGCCCAGCACCTGGGTTGCCGCCGCGCCGGTGTCGTCGGCGGCGCGCTGCACGCCGGAGATGTTGGAGTTGACCTCCTGGGTGCCGCGCGCGGCTTCCTGGACGCTGCGCGAGATCTCCTTGGTCGCCGAGCCCTGTTCTTCGATCGCGGCGGCAATCGCAGTGCCGATCTGGTCGATCTCGGTGATGACGTCGACGACGCTCCGGATCGCCGTCACGGTCTCGTCGCTTGCGGTCTGGATCGCGGTGATCTGCTCGGAAATCTCCGTGGTCGCCTTCGCGGTCTGACCGGCCAGCGACTTCACTTCCGAGGCGACGACGGCAAAGCCGCGACCGGCCTCGCCGGCGCGGGCCGCCTCGATGGTGGCGTTGAGCGCGAGCAGGTTGGTCTGCGCCGCGATGCTCTGGATCAGCGTCACGACGTCGCCGATCTTCTGGGCGCCCTCGGCCAGCGAACGCGCGGTGTCGCCGGTGCGCCTTGCATGGTCGACGGCGCGCGCGGCGATCTCGGTCGAGGTCGCGACCTGGCGGGCGATCTCCGAGATCGAGGAGGTCAGTTCCTCGGTCGCGCTCGCCACCGTCTGCACATTGGTCGAGGTCTGATCCGACGCCGCCGCGACGACCGCGGCCTGACGGTTGGTGGCGGCGGCGGTGGCGGACATCGATTGCGCGGTGTCCTCCATCACCGAGGACGCCGCGGACAATCCGCCGACCAGTTCGGTGACCTTGGCTTCGAAAGCATGGGTCAGATCGTCGAGCACGCGGGCACGGCGCATCTTGACGTCGTTCTCGGCTTCCTTCTCGCTCGCGAGGCGATCCGCCTCGATCCTGTTGTCCTTGAACACCTGCACGGCGGCGGCCATCGCGCCGATCTCGTCGTTGCGCGCGGCGCCGGGGATCGCCTCGGCGACGTCGCCCGCGGCGAGGCGCGACATCCGGCCGGTGAGGGCTGCGATCGGGTTGAGGATGCGGCGGCCGACCACGACGATGAGGCCGGCGCTGACGGCGATGACCGCGAGCAGCCCGATCAGTGCGATCACGAAGCTGAAGCGCGCCGACGAATAGGCGTTGGCAAGCACTTGCTCGGCATTCTCGTAGAACGCGTCGCGCACTGTGATGATGGCGGCGAGGCCGATCTGCGATTCCGGATAGTAGGTGTCGAGATCCAGCTCGTACTTGCCGGTCACGGCGCCTTCCTTGGCAAGCTTCAGCGCCTTGCCGAAGCGCTCGACATAGTCGGCCTGCATCTTGCCGAGCGCCGTCATGACGTTGGCGGGCGTTGCCGGGTTGTTGCGCAGTTCCTGCAAGGTCGAGAGGATCTGCTCGGTGCGGCCGGTTGAGCGGTAGAGTTCCAGCTTCTCCTGATCGGTCGCGACGCGCTTGGCGCCGACCAGCGCCTTGTGCAGGCTGGCATTGAGGCCGCCGGTGTCGCGCAGCATCCAGGCGATGTTGGCGTAGCTGGCCTGGCGATAGGCATTGCCGTCGAGGCCGGCGAGCCGGCGCACCTGCTCGTCGAGCAGCGTGGTGACACCGGCGTTGAACACGGAATTGTCGGCGACGATCTTGCCGGCGGCCGCGCGGCGGGCATCGGCCGCACCTGAGATTGCAGCCGCGATGGCGTCGCGCAGCCCGGCAAACTTCACCTTCAGCGCGTCGATCTCGCGCGCGACGGCCTCGCCATCGTCGAGCGATCCCGGCAGGGTGGCGCGCACCTGGTTGACCTTGGCCAGCGCGCCGTCGGTCAGCTGGCGCTGACGGTCGAGTTCGGCGATCTGCTTCGGATCGATCGTGCCGCCAGCGAGCAGCAGGTTGGTGGCGTAGCCACGCTCGGGGTTCATGTAGCGCGGGATATCCCCGACGGCACGGACGATCTCGAGCCGGCTCTGCGCGGTCGAAACCTTGTCCATGGTCTGGTACTTGGTCGCCGCGACATAGGCCGCCAGGCCACCGCCGACCGCGGACAAAGAGACGATCGCGGCCGTCAGGAGAGTACCGATTTTCATGGGATGCACGCCATTTCTTGACGAAAGAGGGAAGGCCCCAACCGTACCGGGCGCGCATTAAGCTTGGGTTTATGATGCGGGCGTTCGCTCGAGCGGCGACAACCGGAGGTACTCCGGCTGGGCCGTCGCCTATTCCAGCGGCTGGACCGGCGGCATTGTCGTTGCCGTCTCGAGGGGAGGCGGCGGTGCCGGTGCCGCTGCCGGCGCCGCCGCAGGGAGTGCCGCCCGACGGTCCGGTGCGGGTTGACGATACTTCGTGGATGCCTGCGCCTGTCTGACGGATTTGGTCCGCCGCGCATGTGTCTGATGGCTACGGACGCCGAGCGAGTGAGAGATGGACGGTCCGGCCGTGTAGCCGACGACGGCGCCGGCGACCGCGCCAATGGGGCCGAATATGATCCCGCCCGACAACGCGCCGAGCGCGGCGTCGCCGCCGCGATGCTGCTCCGCAGCTTCCGATGGTATCAATGGAAGCGCGAGCGAAAGCCCAAGTATCGCGATTGCCACTCGTTTGAACATCCGGCTCCCTCCGTAAGGAGAGAGGTTAAGACCGGGAATGCGGCGACAGCTGTACGATACCGTGTCCGCCGATTGGCGTACGCGCGGCGGTTCCCACAGAGACTCTAGCGTGAGTCCTCGTCGGCGCCCTTGGTTGCGGAGCGGTGCTGGGTCGCGCCGCCGGTGCCGGCCTCGCCGCAGGGCAACTGGGTCCAGGTGCCGTCGGCGGCCTGCTGGTAGGCCTGGCAACCGGCCGAAGTGGTGGTGGTGGATTTGTCGTCGGCTTTCTGCTGCTCGGCGCTCTTCGCCAGCGCAGGCGTGGCCACGGCCGCGACGGCCGCGAGCGAGCCTGCGAAAACCAGCTTTGCGATCCGCATGTCGGGTTCTCCTTCTCGAAGCGAAAACATATCCAGAAAACAAATCTGGCAATTTTTGGCCGCGGCGGGCGACTTGCGACGAATTGCTTAATGCCGGGAAAACGCGCCGGAAATGCCGTTAACATCTGCGCGCCAGCCGCAGGACGGCTGTCGCAACGCCATGGTAGGATCGCGCCATCATGACTCACCGAATTCTCGTTCTCTACGGCTCCTATCGTTCGGATCGCATGGGCATCCGCCTGGCGCATTTCGTCGTCGACGGCCTTCGTGCGCGCGGCGACGATGTCGAGTTGATCGACGCCAAGGAGGTCGGCCTGCCGATGCTCGACCGGATGTACAAGGAACATCCCAAGGGCCAGGCGCCGGCCGTGCTCGAAACGCTCGCCGGAAAGATCCGAGACGCCGACGGCTTCCTGTTCGTCACCGGCGAATACAATTGGGGCATCCAGCCCGGGCTGAAGAACCTGACCGATCATTTCCTCGAGGAATGGTTCTGGCGTCCCGCGGCAATCGCGAGCTACTCGGCCGGGCGGTTCGCCGGTGCGCGCGCCGCGACCGCCTGGCACGGCACGCTGTCGGAGATGGGCATGGTGGTGGTGTCGAGCACGATCAGCGCGGGGCCGATCGCGCAGACCCTGTCCGCCGAAGGCAAGCCGATCGGCGAGGGCGGCAAGTCGCTCGAACACGCCTTTCCACGCTTTGCCGACGACTTCACCTGGTGGATCGAAGCCGCCAAAGCACAGCGGGCGCGCAAGGCGCCGCCATACTGAGCGCCAGTCCGCGCGTCCTCGGAGACAGGCATCATGAGCCTCTTCACGTCGCCCTTCGATCCCGCGCGCGAGACGGCCCTGGTGACCGGGGCCGGCAACGGCATCGGCCGCGCGGTCGCGCAGGCCCTGGTGGGCGAAGGTGTGCGCACGGTGTTCGCCGATTTGCACGAGGACAGGGTCATGGCCGCCATCAAGGCCGCCGCACATCCCGAACTTGCCGTGCCCTGGGTCGGCGATCTCGCGCAACGTGCGGCGTGCGACGCGCTGCTGGCACATGCGCAAGCCGCGGTCGGGCAGGTGACGCATTTCGTCCACAGCGCCTCGCCGCCGCGCCGCGAGGCCGATCATGCGATGGTGGTCGATGAAGAGACCTGGCGGCAGATGCACGCGGTCAATCTCGATGCCGGTTTTCATCTGTCGCGCGAACTGGCGCGCACTCTGATCGCGGCGAAGCGGCCTGGCTCGTTCCTGCTGCTCACTTCGCTGCATGCGGGCACGCCGCGCAACCTGCCGCATTACTCGACGGCGAAGGCCGGCATGGCGATGCTGGTGAAGGAGCTTGCCAAGAGCTGGGGCCGCTACGGCATCCGCGTCAACGCGCTGGTGCCCGGTGCGATCGCGGCCGGCGGCTTCGTCGCAGACCCGGCGCTGGCCAAGCACATTCCGCTCGGGCGGCTAGGCCAGGCGGACGATCTCGCGTCGATGGCGCTCGCCGTGCTGTCGCACAGGCTCGCAGGCTACGTCACCGGCGCATCGATCGTGGTCGACGGCGGCCTGTCGCTGACCAACTGGTTCGCGCCGCCGGAGCTCGATTGAGGATTCTTGTTTGACGCGTTTTCTTCACGCGAACCGGTGCCCACTTCGCTCGAAAACGCTTTCTACTACTTGGTCCTGATGTAGCCCGCGAGCCGCGTCTTCTGGTCCTGGCACCAGGTCGTCATGCTGCCGGCGCGGCGCTGGTCGAGGTCGGTGGTCTGGGTCGCGATCGCGACTTCGGTCATCAGGTCGTCGGCCTGTTTCTCGCCCATCTTGCCGCCGGTATGCATGAAGGCGATCGCCTTGCGCACCTGCTCGGTGGTGCCGTCGGGCAGGTGCATGTCCTGCGCGCGCTGCACGAGATCCTGGTAGACCAGATCGGTGCCGGGGCACTCGACCTTGGCGGCAAAGGCCTGCAGCACCATGGTGACATAGGCCGCGCGCGGATCGGCATGGGCCGGTGTTGCCGCGACAATCAGGCCGCCGATCAGCAGAGCGTAACGCATCGAATTCCTCCCGGTGTTTGGATATTTTGCCGCAAGGCTAGCGTCCGTGGGAACCGACTGCAACCGGAAGGACACACTTGCCGAAGGAACCGATCAAACAGCCGTGTTCCAATCTGCGCTGCCACGATTTCAGCACGATTTCGGCAGCAAGTGCCACAACTTGACGCAGGGGAGAATGATCGTGTCGAAGTTGGGGCTTGCTGCGGTGCTGATGGGCTCGCTCGCACTTGGCGGCTGCATGCAGGCGACGCTGTCGCCGGTGACGGATGCCGCGATGACGCCGCGCGATCGGCAATTGCTGGCGCATCCGCCCTATGCGGACGCCAAGATTCCGGATCAGTTCCAGCGCCACATTGTCGATTACACGCGGAAGGAGCAGCCGGGTTCGATCCTGGTCGATACCGACGCGCGCTACCTTTATTACGTGCTGCCCGGCGGCAAGGCGATCCGCTACGGCGTCGCCGTCGGCGAGGAGGCGATGGCGTTCTCCGGCGTCGCCACCGTGGGCCGGCTCGCCGAATGGCCGGATTGGGTTCCGACCAAGGACATCCAGGAGCGGCTCGGACCGTATCCGGCGCGTGTCGCCGGCGGACCGGCCAATCCGCTCGGTGCCCGGGGCATCTACCTCTACCAGGGCAACAAGGACACGCTTTACCGCATCCACGGCACCAACCAGCCTGAATATATCGGGCAAGCGATCTCGTCGGGCTGTATCCGCATGAACAACGCCGACGTCATCGATCTCTACCAGCACGTCAAGCCGGGCGCGACCGTGGTCGTGCTGCCGCCGGGACAGAGCGCCTAATTCGCATTTGAGATACAAAAAAGGGCACCGATCGCGTCAGCGCGATCGGTGCCCTTTCGTTTGCCCGCGACCGTTCGTAGGCCGTCAGCGCAGCGGCATCGGCGGCCGAACCACGGGGCCGTTATCATCGGCATCGACAGCAGAGGACTGCTGCGATTGCACTGGCCGCGGCGCGGCAGCCTGCGGTGCGGCAGCAACGGGCGCCGGCAGCGGTGCTGCTGATGCCGGCGGTGGCGGCGGGATGTAGGCCTGCGCCGGCGGGTACGACCGGCGCACCGGCGGTGAAGCAACAGCCGTGTGTGGTGCCGCCGGCGGCGTGATCGCGGCACGCGGGCGCGGCGCGACCGGCCGCGGTTCGACGGCCCTGGTCTCGGTCGTCCGTGCGACCCGCTGCGTCAACTGATCCTGGCTCGCCTTCAGCTGATCGATGCTGGTCTTGAGCTGCTCGATCTGCTGTCCCATTGACGCGAGATCGCGCGCCATCGACTGCAACAATTGCGTTTGGTCAGGTGCGGCTGCGGCTGGTGCCGCTGATACGGCGGGCGCGACCGGCGCCGCTGCTGCGGCAGGAGCGGGCGCGGCCGTGGCGACGTCCTGTGGCGCAGCCGCCGCGGCAGCCTCAGCCGGCTGATCGGCGGCAGCCGCCTGCGCGGGCGGGCTCGCCTGGTCGGCAGTGGGACCGGCCTTGCCTGGCAGCAGCGACGTCAGGGCCTCGACCTGGGGCACGTACTCCGCCACCACCTGCTTGACGCGATGCCCGTAGTGTTGCCACGCCGCGGTGCCCATGGCGCCGACGATCGCGAACACGAACCAGAAAGCGCGGATCGCCCATTTATTGGTCGGACGCGGCGCACGCTCCAGTCTGATGTCGTCCAGCCTGCCGTCATGGCTTGCGGCGCTGTACTCCGGCGCGGCCGGCGGCGCCGTCACTGGTATCGGCGTCACCAGCGGTACCGAGGTGACCGTGGCGGCGGGCGCGACCTGTGGCGTGGAAGAGGGGGCGAGGCTCGGGCCGAACCATGGCTCGCGTTGCCCCGCCGCTGCCTTGGCGGCGGGTGCCGGCGCGGCGGCGGCATTGTCCGGGCGGGTTGCAGTGAAGCTAGGTTCGATCGCGAAAATATCGTGCGGATCTGCGTCTTTCAGTGTCGATTGCATGGCGGTCCCCGTTTCAGTCCAAGGTCAACCGCAAATGGGCGGCCGGCAATTTGAGCTCTGTATCGACCCCTGGCCCTGGCCCCACGACTCCAGTCCGGTTTGACCAAAGCAAGGCGAGAGGGTGGAGAGGTTGGGGAGTTTCGGGAACCGACGCTGGGAGCCGAGGAGCGGGCGCCCACCCACGCGCTCGCGAGAGCCACGGGGTCCCATTTCCGGGTAAACCTCCCTGGTTGTGTGGCGCATCCACCACACCCGAGGGGAAATCGGGTCGCCTGCGGCCCGCCCGACCGCGCTCCGCCACCGTTCCGCCCCGATTGGATTCGGCCATGCGGGTGTTGGATTTTCGGCTTGGGCTGGGGCGCGAGTTGGGGATGCAACATGTCACGCGACGATGCAGTCATTTCGTACGTCGACGTCAAACGCAGCGCGCGCGGTGTTGCGCCCGCAATTGCATTGGCTCGTGCGCGAAAGCCGTTGCGGCTCTGCGCCATCGTGATCGGTGCCGCGTCGCTTGCGGCCTGTGCGCAGTCCTCCGTCGTCAGCCAGCGCTCGCAGGCGCTCGCGAGCCGGCCGGTATCGGCCGACCCGACCCGGGCTGCGTCATCGGCGACGCGCACACATGTCTCAACCGCGCGCAAGCACACGCCGTACGCCGCACGCAAGGGTGGCGAGACCAGGATTGCGTCGCAGGGCGTCGCGAGCTTCTACAGCGAGGGGCAGGAGACCGCGAGCGGCGAGAAGTTCAACGCGCACGAACTGACCGCCGCGCATCCGACATTGCCGTTCGGCACCAAGCTGCGTGTCACCGACGTCAAGACCGGCCGCTCGGTCACCGTACGCGTCAACGACCGCGGGCCTTACGTTCCCGGGCGCATCGTCGACGTCTCGTATTCCGCCGCACAGTCGCTCGGCATGATCGGCAAGGGCGTCGCGAATGTCCGGCTCGACGTGGTGCAGTGAGCTGCGTCGTAAGCCAGGTTCGGGATTTTTTGCCGGACGGATCGGGAAAAACTCCCGGCGCTGCGCGCGCTTTAATCCTGTTGTCCGAAAGCTGGCCGCAAATAGAATTGATGCCGCTACTTCCCGCGCTCTCCTTTTCCAGGCGCGTGGATTTCAACCCAATGAACCTTCCCCGCCTTGGCGTCCCACCGAGGCGGGGTTTTTCTTTGAGGCATGCGCGCCGAGTGCGTTCACAGGGTGGGCCTGAGCCATTTGCGGCAAGACCACATGCTGGATATGCCGACCTTGATGGGTAAGTTGAGCTGGCCGCGACCGCACGTTGCGCTCTGCCGCATCCGGCGCCTGTGCTTCCACCAAATTGTCATGCTCCCGGCGAATTGCGGCCCAACGCCGCTGCCAACACACCGCCGAATGGACTGTGTCGGCGAGGGACAAGCATTGGCCTACAAGATGATCGCAGAACGCGAGAACGAAACGGTCAGGATCGAGCGGGAGAGCACTTTCATCATCGTCGCCAAGGCCAAGGTCTGGGCGAGCGAGGGATGGCAGGTGGTGATCACCGACAACGACGGAAAATCATACCCGCCCGAGGAATTCGACAAGCTGCTCGCGGCGTAATGCTCTATTGCCGTTTGCGCATGATCTCCGCGCAAACGCTACGCGTTTGTCGCGAGGGAAAACCGCTTCTCACTATTCCGGATCATGCGCTAGCGCTGCGCTGACACCAGCATCATCATCGGCCGTTCCAGTTCGTCGGCCAGTTCGGGCACAGCCTTGATCTGCTCCCGCGTCGGGGAGAATTCCTCGACATGGCGAAGCGTGAAGCCGGCGCCGATCAACGCATTGAGCGTAGTGCCGATGGTGCGGTGATATTTCAGCACGCCTTTCACATACCAGTCGGTCCGGCGTTCGCCCTCGATGAAGTAGCGGTTGACCGGCCAGGTCTTGCGGCCGTCCTGGTCCTGTCCCCAGTCGGGATGGGCGGCGGCCATGTAGATCGGATGCTCGATGGTGAAGACCAGATGCCCGTCCGGGACGAGCGTGCGATACAGCATCCGCGCCAGGCGATCGAAGTCCCTGATGTAGTGGAAGGTGAGGGCGCTGTAGGCGAGGTCGAACGTGGCCTTCGGCAGCTCCAGCGTTTCGAGGTCGGCGATCTCGTAGGTGATAGCCGGATCCTGCGTCATCGCGGTGGCGCGCGCGATCATGTTCTGCGAGAGGTCGACGCCGAGCACGCCCGAGGCGCCTTGCTCGCGCATCCACCGCGACATCCAGCCGAAGCCGCAGCCGAGATCGACCACGCGCTTGCCTGCGATGTCAGGCAGCATGGCGCGGATCTCGGGCCATTCGGGCGCGCCGAGTAGCCCGCGGACCTGCCGAGGCAGCTGGCTGTAGCCGGCGAAGAAGCCGGGATCGTCATAGATGTTCTGCGCCATGGGTCCGGCAACTCGGGAAGGAGCAGGGTCCGCCTCTCTGTATCCGCCGCCGCGGCGCGTGGAAACCGTTGAATCCGTCGCGCCGGCCGGGATGCGGGAACCAGACGCGGCGTTCGGCCGTTTTGAAGTCAGTCCGCGGGACGCGCGGTCACGCCTGTCCCTGCGGCGTCAGACAGCAGAGGAGAGCGCCATGATAGCAGAGATGCAGATCCACACCATCGCGCGGCAGATGCTGGAGAAGCACGGCCTGCAGGCGATTGCCGAGGCGGCGCAGAACGCCATCGCCTGCGAGAGCAAGGGCGAGACCGAAGAGGCCCGCGAGTGGCGCCATATCGAGGACGCCATGAAGATGATGCGCGGACCGCATCAGAGCTGACCGCGGGGAGCCCGCGATGCCTGACCGAATGATCCGGCGCTGGGCGCTGGACCATTCGACTTGCGAATCCCCAAGGTTGCGAATCCCCAAGGTTGCGAACGCTCAAGGCCGCTTGCCTTCGCCGGAAATTCCGGGAACTCTGTTCCGGCAAGCATCAGACAAATTTTCTATCTGGGGGAATTCGCCATGACCTTTTCACTCTACGACGCGACCGTTGCCAACTATCTGCAGATCCTCGGCGCCGCCTCGGGCTTTCTCGACAAGGGCCTCGCGCATTTCAAGGAGAACGGCATCGATCCGGCCGAGATCGTCGAGACCCGGTTGTTTCCGGACATGTTGCCGTTCCGCTTTCAGGTTGTCTCGCTCGCGCATCATTCGCGCGGCGCGATGGAGGCCGCCAAGAACGGCGTATTCGTCCCGCCGTCCGGCAAGCCCGATCTGGACTACGCCGCATTGCAGGCGCTGGTGAAGGACGCGCACAGCGAATTGTCGGCGCTGACGCCGGATGCGGTCAATGCGTTGCTCGGGCGCGAAGTGATGTTCAAGCTCGGCGAGCGGTCGATGCCGTTCACGGCCGAGGGATTCCTGATGTCGTTCTCGCTGCCGAACTTCTTCTTCCACTCGACCACCGCCTACGACATCCTCCGCCACAAGGGCGCGCCGCTCGGCAAACGTGACTTCATCGGCCGGTTGAACATGAAGAAGTGATCGGACCGCGCGCCGACTGGTCTTGCTGAGGCGGCAACATCAGCCGCTGTGCGCAGCAAGATCAAGACCGCGCGCGGATGAGCGCGGTCAACAGAGTCCAAAGTCTGCCGGCGCTAGCCGGCCCTGCGCCAGTGCGGCACGGGGTCGAGCGGCGTCCGGTAGAGTTCGCGCCGGTCGATGTCGGTGACGCGCACGGCGCAGCCGCGTGCCTTCAGCTCCGGCTTGACCTGCGACAGCTCATTGGCGAGCTGATCGGCGCGATCGGAGGCAAGGCTGATGTCTTCGAGGATGATCGTTCCTTGATTCCGGAACTCGTCCCCCACCACGAGATCGAAGGTGTAGTACGGCATCCGAAGTTCTCCGTTTCGGTTTGCATCACAGGGTAACACTGAGTCGTGCGTTCCCTAAGATGCATCGCGCACAATCGTCGGGCGATCAGCGCAAAAACGATGTGCAACGCATCCAGCACGATGAACTACACGCGCAGCACGGCGAAGGAGTCCTGTCATCCAGCTCACCGCCTTGCCGTTAAGATTTGATTAAAATTGTCGTCGCAAGCTTGGGACCAGGTGGAATTGCGGCGGAACCGGACTCCGGGAACCGGCAGCCGCAGGAGAAGGCCGGTGGCGTAACGCCCATCGGCCTTTTCTCGTCGCTCAACCCTCGGACTAGTCGCGCAGCGTGGCCTGCCGCCTGGCGCGGCATTTCGGACCCGGCCCGCGCATGTAGTACAGCTCGGGGCGATAGGGGTTGATGACGCCCTCGATCAGCGCGACGCAGCGCTGAGCGAGGCGGTTGAAGCGGCGCCGCAAGGGCTGCAGGGCGAGTTCCATCGACGTCATGTCAGGCCCTCAGTGCAATTCGCCGAGGACGGCGGTGAACGGCAGCTCGAAGATCTCGGTCCCGATATCGTCGGTGACGTGGACCGCCCAGTTGCGCCAGTCTTCCACGCTCGGCGTCATGACAAAGCTGCGCGCCAGCTGCTCCGCATGTATCCGCACCTCCGAAAAATCCATCGCGGCGCCGATGCGATCCAGGATGACGTGCTTGTCGTCGGAGCAGTGAAAAAAAACTGCGGACATCTTCCGATTCCCATGCCGAAGCGATTCTCGTGCGCTGGAATAGCAGCGCGCGCGGGCACTTAGAATCCGGGTGATCCCCCATCGGTAAACTACGGGGAATCCAGACGATTTGAATCACGCCGCCGTGATCGGGTCGAGTCGTCAGAAGATCGGCTCACCGATCGCAACCTCGCTGCGCGGGCCGAGCACGATCACCTGGCCGCCGGCATCCTTGGCGCCCAGGATCAGCAGTTCCGAGGTGAAACCGGCGATGTTCTTCGGCCCGAGATTGCACACGCAGACCACCAGCGAGCCGATCAGCGCCGCCGGCTCATAGTTCGTGATCTGCGCGCTCGACCACATGATCCGCCCGGCGCCGACATCGACACCGACCTTCAGGGACGGGTTGCGGGCGCGCGGAAACGACTGCACCTCGACCACCTTGCCGATCCTGATGTCGAGGCGGGCGAAGTCGTCATATGTGGCCTGCGGCTTGAGCGGAGACATCAGCGCTCCTGAAACGCGAGGCGGATGCCGAGCGCGATGTAGATCGTGCCGACCACGCGGCCCTGCCACTGGCCGATGCGGCGATGCCGCCGGATCCACGGGCTGATCTGGCCGGCGGCGAGCGCGAGCAGCGAGGTGTAGGCCGCGCTCATCGCAACGAAGATCAGGCCGAGGGTCGCGAACTGCGCGACGGCGGAGCCGTGGCCGGGGTGCACGAACTGCGGCAGGAAGGCGAGAAAGAACAGTGCAGTCTTCGGGTTGAGCATCTCCGCCCAGATCGCCTGCCGGAACGCGCGCCGCGGATCGACCGGCTGCGCCGCCGGCAAATGCAGGTCGTCATTTTTCTCGAACAGAGCGCGGACGCCGAGTACGATCAGGTAGATCACGCCGGCATATTTGACGATCGAGAACGCGAGCGCCGAGGTCATCAGCACGGCCGAGAGGCCGAACGTCGCCATGGCGGTGTGGACGAGATCGCCGAGCGCGATGCCGAACCCGGTCGCGACGCCGACGCGCGGCCCGCCGGTGACCGAACGCGCGAGCACAAGCAGCACGGCTGGCCCCGGGATCAGGAACAGGCCGAGCACGACGGCGGCGTAGGTGAGGAGGGTGGTGATGTCGATCATGAAACGTGTCCCGAATGTCAGGATGAAGGGATGGCGACCGCCGCGAAGCGTGGCTTCGGATCAAGCATCACGTCTGCGCTTTCGACAATGCGCATTTCCTCGGTTCCTCGCTCCGCCGTGCGCACCAGCACGCCGTGGATGCCTGACGCAGCGTGGCTGAGCGCCTCCGGTGTCGCCAGGCCACGCACGCGGGCGGCGACGAACAGCGCGGCGAACAGGTCTCCGGTACCGGACGGGCTGATCGGCACGCGCGCGGTGCGCACGCGCCACGCTCCCGTGTGCTCGATCGCCAGCGTCTCGATCTCGCCATCGGGCGTGCCGGCAAGCTCGGCGCTGGTGACGACGATGGTCGCAGGCCCCCGCGCCATCAGCGCGCGGGCTTGCGCGATGACGTCATCGGTCGTCGCCACGCGCGCGCCGCAGAGGAATTCGAACTCGAAATGGTTGGGCGTGATGATGTCGGCCAGCGGACAGAGCTGGTCGCGCACCAGCGGCGGGATATCCGGTCGCACGAACATGCCGCGATCACGGTCGCCGAGCACGGGATCGCAGCAATAGAGCAGGGCCGGGTTTTCCGCTTTCGCGCGGGCGACGAAGTCGGCGACGTCAATCGCGATGTCGGCCGAGCCGAGATAGCCCGACAGGATCATCCGGGCGCTTTCGATCGCGCCGCGCTCCTCGATGCCGCGCAGGAGGTCGGCGACCAGCTGCACGTCGAGCACCCGTCCGCGGATGGTCGGATGGCCCGGCCGGTTGCTCAGCAGCGTGGTCGGCACGGCGACGACGTCGATGCCGTGCAGCTGGATAGGAAAGGTCGCCGCGCTGTTGCCGACATGGCCCCAGGCGACCTGTGACTGAATCGAGATGACGTTCATGTCGTCCGCATCATCCGAACAGCGCGGCGTAGATCACGTAGAGCCAGCCAAGGATACCGTGGATGATCGCCCACAGGATCGAATGGTTCTTGGTGTAGGAGATCGCAATCGCCAGCGCCGAGCCGAACCCCACGCCGTATTTCGCGCCCTCGACGCGAACGCCATAATATCGATTGCCGTTCATGGTGATCCTTCCAGCGAGAGGGCGTGATCGGTGACAGCGTAACCTGTCCGTTGCGGCCAGTTCAACGGCGCATCGTGGCCTTGTGCATTGCTAAGCTGCATTAGCTCTGTCGTCCCAGCGCAAAGGTTTTGCCTTTGCAGCCGGCATACGGTGATGGAGGCGGGCGCGCGTTCCTCTCCATTCGTCGTCCCGGCGAAGGCCGGGACCCATACTCCGCGGCCGGCGTTGTGATCGGGACTCGTCGTTCCGACGTCGCGCAACAAGCCGCATTTGTGGTTATGGGTCCCGGCCCCCGTGCGCAATTGCGCACTAGGCCGGGACGACACTGAGTGTGTGGTGCCGCTTGAGTCACGCATCTGCATTCTCGCGACCTGCCAAGCGGAATATTTTCTTATAGCGGGCTTGCCGCGTTTTTGCCGAGTTGCCCGTCGGGTTGTTTTGTCGCAGTTCGCGGAACCGGATTTGACTTGCGCGCAGGCAAACCTGGTCGAGGCCGCTCGGGCCTCCGGTCCCGGCGGTCACGCTCCGATCAATCGAATGTGTCGAACCGGGCCGCAGCGCAGGAAAATTCGCTGCGTCGTCGCGGAATAATCGGGTGGCGCCGCCCGTCATGGTTCTAGCGAAAACGCTTCAGCGGGTTGGCGAGATGATCCCATCCTGTTGAATCCAGCAGGAGAAGTTCGATGACGACGATTAAACACGTCGCGGCGGGCCTGGTCGCGCTCGCCATGCTGACGACATCGGCCATGGCGCGCGAAGTCCCGGCCGGCCCATCCGCGTTCGTAAAGGGACATGCCTCGGCCGCCAGTCGCTGGGGCGGCGGACCGCCGCGCATGGTCGTGCCGCGCTACGGCGAGTTCGAGACGCTGCCCCGGGATCAGCCGGGCGGCGTCTGCGATCACGGCGACAATGCCATGATCTGCTGAGCCGGACGGTGCATGGCGGTGATCTCCGGCAAAAGTTGCGCTAGCTTCGCTGGGTCGTCTCCCTCCAGCCGCGAGCGCCGCCGCCATGCACATCCTCCGTCCCCAATTCCGCATCGAGGACGACCACGCGCTGGCCTTTGCGGCGGCGCGCGGCTTCGGCGCCATCGTCGCCGCCGATGCACGCGGCCCGCGGGCGTCCCACGTGCCGTTCGCGATCGCGCGGCGCGACGATCGCGTGATCGTGCAGATCCATCTCACCGCGAAAAACCCGCTGGTCGAGCTCGCCGACGGCGTCAGGCGTTTCCTGCTGATCGTCTCCGGTGACGACGCCTACATCTCGAACGACTGGTACGTCTCGCGCGATAACGTCTCCACCTGGCTCTACGAGGCGGTGCATTTGTCCGGCGTTGCGCATCTGCGCGATCACGGGGAGAACCGCGGCCACGGCGATGCGCTGCTCGCGGTCTCCGAGGCGCGGCTGCCGAAGCAGCCCTGGGACCTCACGCAGATGGAGCCCGGCAAGCGCGATCAGATGCTGGCTGGGATCCGGGTGATCGATATCGCCGTCGACGAGATCGAGGGCCAGTCGAAGCTCAACCAGCACAAGAGCGATGCGGACTATATCGCGCTCGTCAACCGGCTCGCGCATGCGGAGGAGACCTCAAGCCACAGGCTTGCGGAGAAGATGCGCACGCTGCGGCCGGAGCTTGCGTATGAGCGTGACCGCGTGGCGCAGGTTAGCCAACGGGTCCGCCCGAAGGGCGGCCCGGTGACCGGCTCCGCGTAACCGTCGGCGTCGAAGTCGCGAACGTGTTGTTAAGATTCGGCTCGCGCCGATTTGTCCGATTCCGATTCGTTCTTTGTGAACAAAATGGAGTCGGATGGAGAACGGAGCGCGGTGCGCGCCGGTCCATGGTTGGACGTCCTCACGCACAAGAAAACGGCGCATCCGGAGTCGCGCCAACGTGTTGTTAAGAATCGCTCTGCTTTGATTTTTCGATTCCGATTCGTTCCTCGCGAACAAACTGGAGTCGGATGGGGAACGCGGCCGTGGTGCGAATCGTCGCTTGATCGGTTAAGCGATTGAACGCAGGGCGCCCGAAGTGCGCCGAGATATTCCGCGCGAGAGCAATTATCCCATCTCGGCACAATATCAGCTGCCCGGATGCTGCAAATGCACACGCCCTGTTAATGCTTGAGCTGCGCCGATTTCTCGATTCCGATTCGTTCCCCGCGAACAAACTGGAGTCAGATGCAGAACGGAGCTGTGGCGCGCGACGGGTTTCTCTGCTCCACTGCACGCGCGCAAGAGAGAGCGGATTGATGGCCAAGAAGACAAACAAGAAAGCCGGCAAGACGACAGCGAGGATGACGGCAAAGCCCGCGTCGCGCCGGACGGTGCTGGCGATCGACGTCGGTGGCACGCATGTCAAGGTCATGACCGACAAGGAGCGCATCAAGCGCGAATTCGAGTCAGGTCCAACGCTGTCCGCCACCGAGATGGTACGGCAGGTCAAGGCGCTGACCAGGGACTGGTCCTATGACGTGATCTCGATCGGCTATCCCGGACCGGTGGTTCACAACCGTCCGCTGACGGAGCCGCATAATCTTGGCCGCGGCTGGGCCGGCTTTGATTTTCACGGCGCGTTCGGCCGGCCGGTGAAGGTCGTCAACGATGCGCTGATGCAGGCGATCGGCAGCTATCAGGGCGCGCGGATGCTGTTTCTCGGCCTTGGCACCGGGCTTGGCTCGGCGATGATCGTGGAGGGCATTTACGAGCCGATGGAGCTCGGTCATTTGCCCTATCGCAGGGACGGGACGTTCGAGGACTATGTCGGCGCGGCCGGCCTCGAGCGGCGCGGCCGGAAGAAATGGCGCAAGAGCGTCGACGATGTCATCGCGCGGCTGTCGGCGGCGCTGGAGCCCGATTACATCGTGCTCGGCGGCGGCAATGCCGACAAGGTCGACAACCCGCCGCCGAACGTGAGGTTCGGCGACAACGCCAACGCATTCGAGGGTGGATTCCGGATGTGGAAGAAGCCAACGCGCAAGCCGCGCAGCGCGCGTCGGTGAAACTGGAACTGCCACCAAACTGCCGCAACTGCTGAAGTTTCGCGCTGCTCTGTCACCTCTGTTGCCGGAACTGATTGGGTGCGCCGCTCGTTTTATGCGGCATGACGTCCCGTTCCATGAGGAGTGACTGATGCGAAGCTATATTATTCCCGCCATTGCGGCGTTGGCGATCGGCGCAGCGACGCCGGCGATGGCTTATGATTCCGGCAGCCAGATTTCGATGGAGGCCGCCCTCGACGTCGCGACCAATCTCGGCATCGTGACGGTGTCCAACACCCAGTTCCTCGGCGACGAGTGGGAAGTCGAGGGCCGCGACCGGCTCGGCCGCTGGATGCAGGTCGATGTCGATGCGCGGACCGGCGAGGTGCGCAATGTGGATCGCAGCTGGTAGCCGCGTATTCACCGCTGCATGAGCTGCGCGCGCCGGCGATCGGTCCTGATATCGCCCGCCAAGTGACATCACGCACGCGCGATGCGAGCTACGGTTTTCAGACGGCCGGCGGTGCAGGGCGCACGCCGGCCGTTCGTTATCCAGAGTGTTCGACGCAGTGTTTTGGCGGAACGGCACAAAGGTGGAGTATGCTTGCGGCAGATTCTTAAGGGCCTGCCGCACATGCGACGGTCCCTCGAACAAGGAGACTGGCCGTGGTCAAACCGTTTCCGTCCAGAACCCACATCGGCAATCACCTGCTGCATCCGGAAACCCAGATGCTGAACTACGGCTACGATCCGCAGCTGTCGGAGGGCGCCGTCAAGCCGCCGGTATTTTTGACCTCGACCTTCGTGTTCCGGACCGCCGAGGACGGCAAGGACTTTTTCGATTTCGTCGCGGGCCGGCGCGAGCCTCCGGAAGGCATGGGAGCGGGGCTGGTCTATTCGCGCTTCAATCATCCGAACAGCGAGATCGTCGAGGACCGGCTTGCGATCTATGAGCGCACCGAGAGCTGCGCGCTGTTCTCCTCCGGGATGTCGGCGATCTCGACCACGGTGCTGGCTTTCGCGCGGCCCGGCGACGTCATCCTGCACTCGCAGCCGCTCTATGGCGGCACGGAGACGCTGTTCAGCAGGACGCTGGCGGGATTCTCGATTCAAGCCGTCGGCTTTGCCGACGGCCTCGACGAGACCGTCGTCCGCGCTGCTGCCGACGAGGCCATGAAGAAAGGCCGCGTCGCGATGATCTTCATCGAGACGCCGGCCAATCCGACCAACGGCCAGGTCGATATCGCGCTCACCCGGCGCGTGGCCGACGCGATCGGCAAGGCGCAGGGCTTTACCCCGATCATCGCCTGCGACAACACGCTGCTCGGGCCGGTGTTTCAGCGCCCGATCGAGCACGGCGCCGATCTCTCGCTGTACTCGCTGACCAAATATGTCGGCGGCCATTCCGACCTGATCGCGGGCGCGGCGCTCGGCTCGAAGAAACTGATGAAGGACGTCAAGGCGCTGCGCGGCGCGATCGGCACCCAGCTTGATCCGCATTCCTGCTGGATGATCAGCCGTTCGTTGGAAACGCTCAGCCTGCGCATGGAAAAGGCCGACCGCAATGCGCACATCGTCGCCGACTATCTGCGTGACCATCCCAAGGTGGCCGAGGTGCATTATCTCGGCCATCACGACGCGGCGTCTCCTGCCGGGCGTGTGTTCGCAAGCCAAAGCTCTGGCGCCGGCTCGACCTTCTCGTTCGACATCGTCGGCGGGCAGGCGGCGGCGGAGAAATTCCTCAACAGCTTGCAGATCTTCAAGCTCGCGGTGAGCCTCGGCGGCACCGAGTCGCTCGCGAGCCTGCCGGCGACGATGACGCATTCTGGCGTGCCGGCCGATATCAGGAAGAAGATCGGGGTGCTGGATACGACGATCCGGCTCTCGATCGGGATCGAGCATCCGTCCGATCTGGTCGCCGACATCGCGCAGGCGCTGAGCAGGGTGTGAGCAAATGCGCAGGGCGGGTTAGCGCAACGTAACCCGCCGATGGCGCGCGAGAAACGGCGGACTACGCCTTCCGCCTTCGCTTGTTGAGCTACGGCGAACGTAGTCGGCTAATCCGCTTTACGCACTATGCTCGCTAGGCCTTCTTCACGAACTCGGATTTCAGGTTCATCGCGCCGATGCCATCGATCTTGCAGGCGATGTTATGTCCATCGCTCCCCTCGGTGAGGCGGATGTTCCGGACCTTGGTGCCACCCTTGACGACCGATGACGAGCCCTTGACCTTGAGATCCTTGATCACGATGACGCTGTCGCCGTCCGCCAGCGGATTGCCGTGCGCATCACGCACGCCTGCCTCCTGCGCGGCTACTGCGATCGCCTCGCCACTCCATTCATGGGCGCATTCCGGGCAGACCCAGAGAGCCGCGTCCTGATAGGCATGCTCGGAATTGCATTTCGGGCAGTTCATGGCCGCGTCCATCGTTGAGATCGTCTCCGTCGTGACGGGCGCACCGTAGGGGCGCACGCGGGTAAAGCAAGAAAAAACCGTCGCGTGTGCGGCTGAGCGGCGAGCGCGCAGGGCGGACCAGCCAGACTTGAGCCAGCTAAATCTGCGCCTTGAGCGCGGTGGCCAGGAAATCGATGGTGGCGCGGACGCCGGGCAACATGCCGCGGCGAGACGGAAACACGAGATGGATGATGCCTTCCTTGGCGCTCCAGTCCGGCAGCACGCGGACCAGTTTGCCTTCGCTGAGTGCGGCCTGACATTGCAGCTCGGGCAGCAGCGCGATGCCGAGCCCGGCCTCGGCCGCGTGAATGAGGATGGTGAAGTCACCCGCCGAGATCTTCGGCTCGACGGCGACCGAGGCCTTTTGCCCGCGCGGGCCTGACAGCTCCCAGGTGCGCGGGCCCGGCGTTTCCGTGGCATCGAGGATCGGCAGCCCGGCAAGATCGCCGGCCGCCTTGGGCGTGCCGTGCGCCTTGAGCAAGGCCGGGCTCGCGACCAGAAGCCTGCGGCTGGTCCCGATCCTGCGCATCTGCATCTCGCTGTCGGTATCGAGGCTGTCGCGGATGCGAATGGCGACGTCGACCTGCTCCTCGATCAGATTGATCGGCCGGTTGGTGATGAGGAATTGCGCCCTGAGGCGTGGATATTTGGCGAACAGCTCGGGTAATTTCGGCGCCAGCGCCCGCTGCACGCCGACCGGGCAGCCGATGCGGACCAGGCCCTGCGGCTCGGATTTCATGCGCAGGGCGACTTCGTCCACGGCCTCGGCGGCGTCGACCACGGTCTGCGCATGCCGATAGACGTCGCGGCCGATCGCCGTGATGCTCAACCGGCGGGTCGAGCGTTCGATCAGGCGAACGCCGAGCTGCTCCTCCAGCAGCGCGACATGGCGGCTGATCCTGGACTTCGGCAGGCGGAGCGCGCGTGCCGCGGCCGAAAACCCCTCGTGCTTGACCACTGCCGCGAAGAAATAGAGGTCGTTGAAGTCCCGCATGAAAGGCGCTGCCAGGTCAATTCCGCCCGCATCGGGCGGGACCAGATCATTCATCCGCATCATAGTTCCCTTCGATTTTCAACGTCGAATCGCCGCCTGTCGACCGGAAAGCCGTTCGACAGGCAGCGCGGCGGCGCCCGGCGTGCCGCCATGTCGGGCGCGATATCCGCGCCGCTGGGTCTGCGGATAGCCGGCGAGGGCGCCTCGCGAGCGGCCTCACCAGCCGTCGTCCAGGCTCGTCTTCGGCGTTGCGATGTCGCCATCGTCGTCGTCGTCGTCGCGGATGGCCGGCGTGAGGCAGGCGTGCTGGAAGCTGCGCAGGGCCTTGATCAGGTTGTTCATCAGGATATCGCACATGGTCCGTCTCCTTCGATGCAGGGGATCATAGGCGCGACCGACCGGCCGCATTAGCCGGCGTTTGTCAGACGGAGCGTTCCACAGACTGAACGACGCTGCGGGATCCGGCGCTGCGTGGTCCGGCGCGCCGCCGTCGCATGCCGCGCGATCGTTCTTCTGGTGGAACGATCCGTCTGAAACTGGCTGACTAATCGATCGGCGGTGGCGGGGCGATAACAGGGACGAAGCGGACAGCAAGACGGTTCGCGACCGGCGAGGCCACGGACGGTGGGGCGCCGTATTCATCCACGCAACAAAGGATCACGACCATGAGCGCTACCAAATATCTTCCCTTCGGCGGCCGGCTTCTGATCGGCCTCCCGTTCGCCATGAGCGGCCTCAGCAAGCTCGGCGCGTATGCGGCCACCACCGGTCTGATCAGTGCGGTCGGCCTGCCGTTTCCGCCGCTCGCCTTTGCGGTGGCGGTTGTCGTCGAACTCGGCGGTGGCCTGCTGCTGATTGCCGGCTATCAGGCCCGCGCCGTGGGGCTTGCGCTGGCGGTGTTCTCGATCGCAACCGCGGTCGCGTTCCACAGCAATTTCGCCGACCAGAACCAGATGATCCACTTCCTGAAGAACGTGATGATGGCGGGTGGATTGCTGCAGATCGCAGCGTTCGGCGCCGGCGCGCTCAGCCTCGACAACCGCGCCAGCCATGCCGTGCCGCAAGCCGTCGCTGCGCATTGAGCAGACTACGACCCTGAACCGCTGCCGCGCCAGAAGCGGCAGCGGTCGGGTGCGTGGTGAGGTCAGGCGGCCTTGATCCCGCCGGCTTCGGCGATCAGCTCGAAGGATCGCAGCCGCTTCTGGTGATCGTAGACGTCGGACACGATCATCAATTCGTCGGCGCCGGTCTCCGCGACCAGCGCATCGATCCCGGCACGCACCGTCTCGGGCGAGCCGATGATGGTGCGGGCGAGCATCCGCATCGCCTGGACTTTTTCAGATGGCGACCAGTAGCTCTCGATGTCGTCGATCGGCGGCTGGCTCAGGCCGCGCGCGCCGCGGAAGATGTTGGTGAACGACATCTGCTGCGTGGTGGCAAGCCGCCGCGCTTCCGCGTCGGTGTCGGCGGCGATGATGTTGACGCCGACCATTGTGTAGGGCTGCTGGAGCTGCTCCGATGGCTTGAAGCGAGCGCGATAGATCTGCAGCGCCTGGATCAGCAGCTCGGGGGCAAAGTGCGAGGCGAAGGCGTAGGGTAGGCCGAGCTCGCCGGCCAGCATCGCGCCAAAATTGCTCGATCCGAGGATCCACAGCGGCACGTCGGTGCCGGCCGCCGGCACCGCCTGGATGCGCTGGTTGGGACCGGCGGCCGCCAAGAAGGCCTGCACCTCGAGCACGTCCTGCGGAAAGTTCTCGGCCGATTCAGGCGTCCGGCGCAGCGCGCGCAAGGTGAGCTGATCGGTGCCCGGCGCGCGGCCGAGGCCGAGGTCAATGCGATCCGGAAACAGCCGCGCCAGCGTGCCGAACTGTTCGGCGATGACGTAAGGTGCGTGGTTCGGCAGCATGATGCCGCCGGCGCCGACCCGGATGGTCTTCGTTCCCGCCGCGATGTGCCCGATCACGACAGACGTCGCGGCGCTCGCGATCCCCGCCATGTTGTGATGCTCCGCCACCCAGATCCGGCGATAGCCGAGCGCCTCGGCATGGCGAGCGACATCGCGCGCATTGTAGAGCGCGCCGCGCGCATCGGTCTCTTCGGTGACGCGGACGAGATCGAGAATGGAGAGGGCGGCCACGGGAGCTCCGGAACTAGAGGAGGGTGCGCAACGGACGAGGCCGGTGGTATCAGGCTGTGTCCACGGTGGGTGCGAAACGGCTGGGCTGCCGTTTCATGCAGATGCATATGGATACGGTCGCCATGCGGGTCAATCCGCCTGATCCGACCGAGGTGCGCTGAAGCGGCAAAGCTGCCCGTCCCAAAATATCGAAAACAACCCCATGCAAAGTAGCTGTGGCCGCCGCGACCCGGAGAAGCGACTTGACGCGTCGGGCAACTCAGCGGTACTTTTCCATTATTCCGAAATTGTGCGAGTGCCCGCCGTTCGACCGCCGCTGCCGGAAAATCGTCGCGTGAGCCCCCAGACGATCGCAGCCGTGGCTGCCGTCGCGATCAGGTGCTTCAACGTGTGCCCGCTGACGAAGCCGAGCGTGTTTGCGATCTGATGGTCGAGCACCTCGGTGATCTTGGCCAGCACGTACAGCGCCATCGCGGCGGCGAACGCGATGCGCTCAGTGCGCGGCGCGCGATAGATCGACTGCCAGAGCGGGATGAGGACGAGCGGGAGCACCTGCAACAGCAGATACGGTCGCAGGTCGCCCGCACCATGTCTGTCGGTCGTGACCCACCATGCGACGCTCGCGACGGCGAAAAGCCCGAGAACGATCGCTTCGATGTTCGTCTTCGACCCCGGCCGGGTGTCGCCGCGAACGCCAATAAGCAGGCCCGCGCCGGCGAGCGCGATCGGCAGCATGTCCCAGGTCAGCCGGCCATTGCCGGGGGCAAGGTGAAAGAAGGCGGACCCGAACGCGGTCAGGAACAGGCCGATCAGGAACAGGCGATAGCCAGGCCATCCGGCGCGCAGCTCATCGCTGTTGAGCCGTGGCCTCAGCGCCAGCCAGCCCCAGATCGCGACCAGAGCGAAGCCTGCGTTCGACAGGACATCGGCTGCGTGGGGGATGCCGAAGACGGCCGAGTGGTCGGCGAAATCGTTGTAGTTGGCCGGCTGCGCGATGCGTCCGTGCACCGCGAATTCCGCAATGATGCCGATCGTGACGATCGTCGGGGTGACTTTCATCCACGGTTTCGCGGGTCGCTCGGACCCGGTCAATCCGTCCATCCGGAAGGTCGTCTGCATCGTCGGTTCCCAGCATAAATGAACATTGTTCAATAACAGATCAAGAAAATGAGCGATGTTCAAGTTCTATCTTTAGGGGAGTTTTGGCGGCCGCTGATGGGGCAGGTGCCTGGAGGCCTCCACCGAGGCGTCAACCTGGCCTGCGGCTTGCTACACAGCAACGCGCGCAGCCCGTAGCCCGCATGAGCGACGCGATATGCGGGGCCGGTGGTGTGTTCTTGTGAGGCTGATCCCGGATATCGCTTCGCTCATCCGGGCTACTGGGACAAAGCGCAGCGCGTTTCAGCGCAGGGCAATGCAACGAAAATGTGCTGATGACGGCGCCTTACGCCCGCGACCGATCCACCCTACCTTCGCTGAGCACCCACCGCAGAGCCTCAACCGATCCGATCCGGAGCGAACCTATTCCCCAACTCATCTTCGGCCTGACCAGTCTCTTGATCCTGGCCCGCTTCATCTGGCCGCTCGACTGGCCGCTCCCGGCAAAGATCGTCGCCGCGTTGCTGGTGCTGGTCGCCTTGCAGTTTCACCGCTGGAACAGATGGTCGTCGGGATCGGAATTCTCGCCGGAGTTTCCGCGTCCGGTGGTCGTCCTGTTCAACTGGGCGTTCGGTGCGATCATGCTGCTGGCGCTGCTGCAACTGGCGCTCGATGCTGGCCTATTGGTCGCAGCCCTGATCCACGGCGGCTTCGTCGGCGCGCCTGACGGCGTCCGCTACGCGCTTGCTGCGGTGGCCGCCGCAGCCGCCGCGATCGGCGTCCATCAGGCGATGCGCATTCCGCCGCTGAAAGATATTGAGGTCGAGATCCGCGGACTGCCGCGGCAGTTCGACGGCTACACCATCCTGCAACTGACCGATCTGCACATCAGCCGGCTGTTTCCGGCGTCATGGGCGCGCGAGGTCGTCGCGCGATCGAACAAGCTCCGCGTGGACCTGATCGCGATCACCGGCGATCTGATCGACGGCACCATCGACGCGCGGCGCAACGACATCGCGCCGCTGCGGGATCTTATGGCCGCCGACGGCGTCTATGTGATCTCGGGCAATCACGAATATATCTTCGGCTATGACGCCTGGATGGCGCACTACGAAGCGTTGGGCCTGCGCTCGCTCGAGAACAGGTACGTCGTGCTCGAACGCGGCGGCGGCCGTCTGGTGATCGCAGGGATTACCGACCGCGCGTCGCGCCGCAGGAAGCATCCCATCCGCGACCTTGCCGCGGTTCTCGACGCCGCCCCCAAGGGCGCGCCCGTCGTCCTGCTCGACCACCAGCCGAGCGACGCGCGCAACTCGGCTGCGCTCGGCGTCGCGCTGCAACTCTCCGGACACACCCATGGCGGATTGATCCTCGGGATTGACCGCCTGGCCGCGCCCGCCAATGCCGGCTTCGTCTCGGGCCGCTACGACGTCGACGGGATGACGCTCTACGTCAACAACGGCACCGCGCTATGGCCGGGTTTCGCCTTGCGGCTCGGCCGCCCGTCCGAATTGACGCGGATCACGCTGCGGGTGGCGGGCGATGCCTGAGCGATTTGTGACGCATGCGATGATGCGCGCATCGTCGTCACAAAAATACCTCAGCTGCGTGGCGCGATGCTCGCGGGGATGACGGATCGGCCTGATTCAGCTGTCAGATAGCTAGGTTGGTGTCATCACCCGCGAAAGCGGGTGATCCAGTATTCCAGAGACGCCGGTGCTGGAGCCGGGAGGCCGCGGCGTACTGGATCGCCCGGTCCTTGTGCGCAATTGCGCACAGGCCGGGCGATGACGGTGTGGGTGAGGGCGCAGCTTTGCGTTCTCGCGACGTGATTGTCCGAGCTGTGCTCCCCGTTTCTTCGCGAGCGAACGTTGCAATGCATAATTCAAGCTATGAATACGCCGCGGCGATCGCATGCTTAAGATATTGGTCATCTCTTTGCTTTCATTTTCACGACCTCATTCAGCAGGAGGCACCATGTCTGACATCACCATTCCCGGCGGAAAAATTCGTTCCTTCGTCGAGCGGGTCGAGAACCTTGACACTGAAATGGCGGAACTGAGCGAGCAGAAGAAGGAAGTCTTCTCGGAGGCCAAGGGCGAAGGTTTCGACGTGAAGATCCTCAAAGAGATCATCAAGCTGCGCAAGCAGGACCAGGACGAACGCGACGAGCGTGAATCCCTGCTCGATCTCTACATGCGCGCGATGGAAACCGCGCCGGCAGAGAAGGAAGCGAAGGCGGCGTGAGGTTTGGAAGCGCGTTCGTGTGCTTCCGTAAGCAGGCAGCGAGCAGGGCGGGTCAGCCTTGCTGCGTCATAAGCGCACCGATGTGCAGCGGGACCATCCCGTTATTGCGAGCGAAGCGAAGCAATCCATCGCGCCGCATACGCGGAAGCATGGATTGCTTCGTCGCTCACGCTCCTCGCAATGACGGAGCTTCGGGCACCCCTGTGCGACGATGGTTGTTCGGAGATGCGGGTGGGTGATTTGGACGTGGTCATGCTTTTGCGAAGGCTTGTCATTGTTGCAGCTACGCTCATGCTCGGGACTTTGTCGGTGCGCGCGCAGCAAGGCACCGAGTATGATGCGTGCATGGACAAGGCCGAAGGGGTGTCAACCAAGATGCTCGATTGCGGCAAGGCCGCAATCGCGCAGTGGGACATCAGGCTCAACGCCGCTTATCAAACGCTGCTCGCAAAGTCGAAGGGCGAGGCGCACGCGCAATTGCAGACCGAGCAGCGGGCCTGGCTCAAGCATCATCTGGGTGAAACCCATCGCCTCGCCGCGGACCCCGACAACGGGTCCGTCGCGTTCCTCGACTCCCAGGCGTTCGAATTGCAGGACATCGCCGACCGCACGCTGCTTCTTGAAAAGCGTGCCGGCCAGTAGGCCGCATGACGTCGCGACGGGCCATCGGCGAACGTGACGAGGCGCGCGGTGAAGCGTTGCGAAACTTAGGCGCGAGGCTCCAGTTGCTCGCCATTGAAAATATGGAGCATCCCCGCAAATCCGGGATGATCGGCCTCCACGACGTAACGCACTGCACCGGCGCGCGTCGTGAAAACTGAAACGATGATGCCGGGATACTCATAACCGGCACGCTTCCTGACGAGATCGCCGACTTTGAAAGACTGGGACATTGTTCCTCGTGAAGTTGCGAGCGGCCATTGCTGAATCACTCAGGCGAGCTGCCATCATAGCAGGTCACAACGGCAGGTCGCTGAGCGAGTAGGGCGGGTTAGCCAACGGGTCCGCCCGCAGGACGGCGCTTGCTCATGCTCGCTGCCAGGCAATCGATGGCAAGATAATGCCATGCTCCCTGAAGGGCGAATTGCAGTGCGATTATTTCAGGGCGCTGCGACAGGCAGCCGAATCCAACCAACGCAATCGGCGATCTCAGAATAATTCCGTCGACGCGCGGAAACACCGCGATGTGCCGTTCGCGCGAGGCGTATTGACCGCGAGCCACGCGGTCCGTATTGGCGGGCTCGGAAAATTCCGACGCAACGATACGGGATAGGCTCAATGCAAGTGACTTTGATGAAGGGCAAGATTCATCGCGCGCGTGTCACCGAAGCGGACTTGCACTACGAGGGCTCGATCTCGATCGACCGCAACCTGATCGAAGCCGCCGGCTTCCTGATCAACGAACGCGTCGACATCTACAACATCGAGACCGGCGCGCGGTTCTCGACCTATGTGATCGAGGCGCCCGCCGGCTCCGGCACCATAGGCCTCAACGGCGCCGCCGCGCGCCTCGCCATGGCGGGCGACAAGGTCATCATCGTCGCCTATGCCGGTTTCGATGCCGAGGAGGCGCGCAGGTTTCGCCCGCGCGTGGTGATGGTGGACGAGAAGAACCGGCGGGTGGAGGCGGGTGAGGTATCGTCGGCAGGGGTGTTGGCCGAGGTGTAGGTCGAGCTCGCCGCGTCGTTTAGCTGCATGGCCACGTAGGGCGGGTTAGCGAAGCGTAACCCGCCGACCGCATTGCAGGGAATGACGGATTACGCCTTCGGCTAATCCACCCTACGCTTGCTTCGTTCCGCTTCTTCCAGGATTTCCAGAAATTCAGGCTCAGAGTACTCACGGAGGCGCTTCGTCATGTGGACGCCGGCCAGCTTGAGCATGTGCTCCATAGCTGGATCAGCGTCGCTCTTATTATGAAAGACGGCAGTATAGATTGCTCGAAAGAAACGGCGCCACACCATTAGCTCTTCGTGCTGGCGGGCAATATGCCGCGCCATATGCACGCGAACCTTCATCAAGCGCCATTTGACGTCATCCATATCTTCCTTTGTTTCTGCCTTAAGACGTTCGGTATTCTCATCAAGTCGGGTGATCCGTTGTCGGAGCGCCGCCGCCTCGGCGGCAGTGCGGCGATCACGCGCCGCCATGTAGAGCCCGAACGTCAAGTACAACAAAGCAGAGAATCCTGAGGAGAACAGCGTGGATGGGCTCCAGATGTCGCGTCGAACAAACTTCGTGTCTTCAAAACTCGTAATGGCCGAACTTGAGTTGACGCGTATTTGACTTTGCTCCAGCGGCGTGTCCACTGCCACAAACAGCGTCGCTTCACTGTTTGGGGGAATGTTCTTCATCTTCACCATGCTGGGGCTGGAATTGGGTGAAGTTTCGATTGAGACGGCGCCATCGTGAAGAACGGTGCCAATTCCGTTCTTTGAACTAATAAAAAAGAGAGATCGTCTATCGGTCGGCGCGAATAGTTTTGAATTGAGAACAGGTAACCCGAAAGCTGGCCCAGCGTTACGCGATGAAAGCGGATTTCGGTTGGTGAATAGAATTGCTCGGCGACAATAGGAATCCAGTATATCAGAAATGCAATCGTAAGTGCCCCACCAACGTTCTTGAGGATGTCCAACCCAGTAACTTTAGGGACACGAGAACTCGGAGGCGTTTCATCGTCGCTCATTTGTTTTCTAGACTCACTGGAAACGCCGGCCAGATGATCCGCACCATCGCATGTGGTGCGACGCAACTGGCCAGCGCAATGACAAAGACTAAAGTTTCGCTACCCCCTCACGAACACCCTGTCGTGCTGCCGCAAGTATCGCACTTCATGCAGGTCCCATTCCGCACCAGCGTGAAGTTGCCGCACTCCGAGCACATCTCGCCTTCGTAGCCCTTGGCCTTGGCTTCGGCGCGACGCTCCGCTTTCGACGGGGCGGCGGCTGCGGCGGTGCCAGGCTTGCTCCAGTTCAGCGCTTCCAGCTTCTCGGTCGGCGAGAGGTCGTGGCTGACCTCCTGCTTCAGGGCGACCGCGCCTTCGATGGTGTCGGAGACGCCGCGGGCGGTGGCGCCGTGCGGAGCCAGCGCGGTGACGCGGTTGCCGCCGGCGGGGGCGTTGTCGGCGTTGCCGCTGACTGCGGCCGAGCCGCCGCGCATGACGACGAGGTTGTCGGTGCGCGAACGGGTCAGGCCCTTCGACACGTACTTCGTCGCCTGGTGCTGGGCGGGGGCCTCATCCGGCTCCTTGCCTTCCTCGACGCCCTTGCCGAGCGCGTCGAAGCCAGACTCGTTCGGATCGACATGGGCGAGGTCGAAGCGGCTCATATAGCTCACCGCGAGCTCGCGGAAGACATAGTCGAGGATCGAGGTCGCGTACTTGATGGAGTCGTTGCCCTGCACCGGGCCTGCGGGCTCGAAGCGGGTGAAGGTGAAGGCGTCGACATATTCTTCCAGCGGCACGCCGTATTGCAGACCCAGGGATACTGCGATCGCAAAATTGTTGATGAAGGAGCGCAGCGCCGCGCCTTCCTTGTGCATGTCGATGAAGATCTCGCCGAGCCGGCCGTCGTCATATTCGCCGGTACGGAGATAGACCTTGTGGCCGCCGACGACAGCCTTCTGGGTGTAGCCCTTGCGGCGATCCGGCATCTTCTCGCGCTCGCGCATCACGATGATGCGCTCGACCAGCTTCTCGACGATCTTCTCCGAGACCTGGGCGGCACGCGCCGCCATCGGCTTCTCGTAGAGCGCTTCCACCGCATCGTCCTCGTCCTCATCGTCGGAGATGAGCTGCGAGTTGAGCGGCTGCGACAGCTTTGAGCCGTCGCGGTACAGCGCGTTGGCCTTCAGCGCCAGCTTCCACGACAACAGGTAGGCGGACTTGCAATCCTCCACCGTGGCGTCGTTCGGCATGTTGATGGTCTTGGAGATCGCGCCCGAGATGAACGGCTGCGAGGCCGCCATCATCCGGATGTGGCTCTCGACCGAGAGGTAGCGTTTTCCAATTTTGCCGCAGGGGTTGGCGCAGTCGAACACGGGATAGTGCTCGGCCTTCAGATGCGGAGCGCCTTCGACCGTCATCGCGCCGCAGATGTGCACGTTGGCGGCCTCGATCTCGCGCTTGGAGAAGCCGACCGCCGCGAGCAGGTCGAAGCCCGGCGCAGCAATCGCCTCGGAGCCGATGCCGAGCGTGTCGCGAATAAAGTCCTCGCCGAAGGTCCACTTATTGAAGGCGAACTTGATGTCGAACGCGGTCGGCAGCGCCTTTTCCACCTTGGCAATGGCTTCGTCGGTGAAGCCCTTTGCCTTGAGCGTCGTGGCGTTGATGCCCGGCGCATTCGACAGCGAGCCGTGGCCGACGGCGTAGGCCTCGATCTCCGCGATATCAGCTTCGCGATAGCCGAGCGCGCGCAAGGCCGCCGGCACCGCCTGGTTGATGATCTTGAAGTAGCCGCCGCCGGCGAGCTTCTTGAACTTCACCAGCGCGAAATCAGGCTCGATGCCGGTGGTGTCGCAATCCATCACCAGGCCAATGGTGCCGGTCGGCGCCACGACGGTGGTCTGGGCATTGCGATAGCCGTTGACCTCGCCGAGGGCGAGGGCATCGTCCCACGCCAGCTTGGCGTGCGCGACGATGTCGGCCTGCGGGCACGAGTCGTGGTCGAGCGCCACCGGATTGACGGCGAGCGCCTCATAGCCGCGGCTTTCACCGTGCGCGGCGCGGCGGTGGTTGCGGATCACGCGCAGCATGTGCGCGGCGTTCTTCTTGTAGCCCGGGAAGGTGCCGAGCTCGGCCGCCATCTCGGCCGAGGTCTTGTAGGAGATGCCGGTCATGACCGCGGTCAGCGCGCCGCACAGCGAGCGGCCTTCCTTCGAGTCGTAGGGCAGGCCCATGGTCATCAGCAGGCCGCCGATGTTGGCGAAGCCGAGGCCGAGGGTGCGGAACTCGTAGGACAGTTCGGCGATCGCCTTCGACGGGAACTGGGCCATCATGACGGAGATTTCGAGCACGATGGTCCAGAGCCGGCAGAGATGCTCATAGGACTCGATGTCGAACCGCTTGGTGGTCGAGCTGTAGAACGTCAGCAAATTGGCGGAGGCGAGGTTGCACGCCGTGTCGTCCAGGAACATGTATTCCGAGCACGGATTGGAGGCGCGGATGTCGCCGGACGCCTTGCAGGTGTGCCAGTCGTTCATCGTGGTGTTGAAGTGCAGGCCGGGATCGGCCGACGCCCAGGCGGCGTAACCGATCTTCTCCCAGAGGTCGCGGGCCTTCAGCGTCTTCGTCACCTTCTTGGTGGTGCGGCCGATCAGGTTCCAGTCGCCGTCGGTCTCGACTGCGCGGAGGAAATCATCCTTCAGCGATACCGAGTTGTTGGAGTTCTGGCCGGAGACGGTGAGGTACGCCTCGGAATCCCAGTCGGTGTCGTAGATGTCGAACGAGATGTCCTTGTAGCCTTGCTTGGCGAACTGGATGACGCGCTTGATGTAGTTGTCGGGCACGAGGTTGCGGCGCGCGAGCTTGATCTCGCGGCGGAGCGCCGGGTTCTTCTCGGGATCGAAGCAGTCGTCGCCACTGCCTTCGCAGTTCACGCAGGCCTTCATCACGGCCTTGAGGTGCTTCTGGTTGATCTTGGAGCCGGTGACGAGAGCGGCGACCTTCTGCTCCTCCTTCACCTTCCAGTCGATATAGGTCTCGATATCCGGGTGATCGGCATCGACCACGACCATCTTGGCGGCGCGGCGCGTGGTGCCGCCCGACTTGATCGCGCCCGCGGCGCGGTCGCCGATCTTGAGGAAGCTCATCAGGCCGGACGAGCGGCCGCCGCCGGAGAGCTTTTCGCCTTCGCCGCGCAGGCTCGAGAAGTTGGAGCCGGTGCCGGAGCCATACTTGAACAGGCGCGCCTCGCGCACCCAGAGGTCCATGATGCCGCCCTCGTTGACGAGGTCGTCGCCGACACCCTGGATGAAGCAGGCATGCGGCTGCGGATGCTCATAGGCCGACTTCGATTTTGTCAGTTTGCCGGTCTTCCAGTCGACGTAATAGTGGCCCTGGCCCGGGCCATCGACGCCATAGGCCCAGTGGAGCCCGGTGTTGAACCACTGCGGCGAGTTCGGTGCGACCATCTGCTTGGCGAGCTGGAAGCGCAGTTCGTCGAAGAAGGCCAGCGCATCTTCCTCGGTGGAGAAGTAGCCGCCCTTCCAGCCCCAATAGGTCCAGCAGCCGGCGAGGCGATCGAACACCTGCTTTGCGCTGGTCTCGCCGACGATGCGCTCGTTCTCGGGCAGGGTGGCGAGCGCGTCGGTGTCCGGCACCGAACGCCACAGCCACGACGGCACGGTCTCTTCCTCGACCTTCTTCAGGCGCGCGGCGACGCCGGCCTTGCGGAAATACTTCTGCGCCAGCACGTCGGAGGCGACCTGCGACCAGAACTCCGGAACCTCGACATTCTCGGCGCGGAACACGACCGAGCCGTCCGGGTTGCGGATCTCAGATCTGGTCAGGCGGAAATTGATCCCGGCATAGGGAGATTGTCCGCTGGTGGTGTTGCGTCGTTCGATCTGCATGGTCGAGCCCCGTCTCTTCTTCTGCCCGGCCCCACGTTATTCGCAGGTTGCCGGAATGTTATCTGTTCGCGGACTTTGGGAGAACGCGTCAGCACGCCTCCCGTCATCCGCAGCTCAGCCGGTGGATCCGGCCTGTTTTCTCTCGTCCGTCCGGCGCCGGTTTGACCCGGCCCAGCGGCGGCATGGTCCCGCGGCGGCGCCCGACTGGTCGGGTCCTCCGGGTCATGCATTCAACGCCCCAAACGCTCACGCGACACGTCACGCGTACGCTTCTCGTGGGCCGGTTCCGGCCTCTGTTTCCGGGTCCTTCTCGGCCCGTTTGTCGTCCCGACAGCGGCCCAAAATCAGGGCAGACAAGCCCTTCACCCGCGGCCCGAAGGCGTGGCGGAGTGGTCATTTTGGAACCCTTGTGGGAGCGACCGGCGGGGACCCAAACACACTCGCGCCGAACAGGTTGAAAGCTAGGCCATGTCCATTGCGCCCGTCAAGAACTAGTACGAGTTTCTGAATCAAACACTAAATATGGTGGACGGAGGGGGATAACAGGGGTCGGTGCCGCGCCTGTGATCGAGACAACTATCGGTGAGTCCTCAGGGATTCCCAAGCCAAAAAAATTCCTATCGCCTGTGGATTGGAGGTTCGCCCCGCTGTTCACAGGCGAAGTTTTTATTCGCGGTGGCGGATTGAATTTTGGGGACTCACGTAGCCCTACGGGCAAAGTAAGGATCAGGCATGTCAGGGGCGTGATGGTCGGGCGACAAAATCGCGGGCAAGCTGCGGCCGACTCACTCCTCTTCGTACCCTTGCTCTTCATACCCTTGCCGGGTTCCATGACAGACCAGAAGCCTTCCGCGCGGCCGCGCCTTGCGCCCGCCGGCCTGATGTTCCTCGCCATTACCTCGGTGGGCTGGGGGTTCAATTGGCCGTCCACCAAGTTCCTGCTCAGCGAGCTGCCGCCGCTGACCCTGCGCGGCATCACCGGCGTGATCGGCGCCGTGCTGCTGGCTGCGCTGGCGCTGCTCCGCGCCCAGAGCCTGCATGTCGAGGCCAAGCTGTGGCCGCGCCTCGTGCTCTATGCGGCGCTCAACGTCTCCGGCTGGATGGTGCTGATGGGGCTGGCGCTGTTGTGGCTGCCGGCGAGCGAGACCGCATTGATCGCCTACACCATGCCGGTGTGGGCTTCGCTGCTGGCCTGGCCGGTGCTCGGCGAGCGGCCGACGTGGCTGCGGACCATCGCGCTGGTGATGGCATTCGCAGGGCTCGCCGCGATCATGGGCGGCAACGGCATCACTGCGAGCAAGGATAAGCTGCCGGGAATCATCATGGCGCTCGGCGGCGCGTTCGGCTTTGCGCTCGGCACGGTGCTGGCGAAGAAATACCCGCTGGTGATGCCGCCGATCCCGGCCGCGGCCTGGCAGATCGGTCTCGGCTGCGTGCCGATCGCGATCATCGGCCTGCTGATCGAGACCACGCATCTCGATCGCGTGACGACGGTCGGCTGGTGGCTGCTGGTCTATTCGACGCTGATCCAGTTCTGCGTCGCCTATGTCGCCTGGTTCGCCGCGCTCGCCCGCCTGCCGGCCTCGGTGGCGGCGATCGGCACCATGGCGGTGCCGGTGATCGGCGTGATCGCCTCCGCGGTCGCGCTGCACGAGCCGCTCGGGCCGACCCAGATCACGGCTCTGCTGTTCACGCTGGCCGGCGTCGCGCTGGCGACGAGGTAGTCTGTCTCTTCCCGTTCTGTACTTGCGGACCTAACCGCGTCATTGCGAGGCGCGCAGCGCCGCGGCAATCCATTGCCTCCACAAGCGGCGAAATGGATTGCTTCGCTTCGCTCGCAATGACGGAGGAGAGGGCAGCGCGGCTCCATCCGTGTGAGACGCCATGCGATGACCAGGCGTTCGCACTACTCACCCAGCGCCTGCTGCAGCATGCTGGCGAGCTGCGCCTTGCGATAGGGCTTTGCCAGCAGCAGCACGCCCTCGTCGAGGCGGCCGTGATGCACGATCGCGTTCTCGGTATAGCCCGAGGTGTAGAGCACCTTCATGCCGGGGCGACGCTTGGCGACCTCGTCGGCGAGCTGCCGGCCGTTCATGCCGCCGGGCATGATGACGTCGGTGAACAGGAGGTCGAACTTCTCGCCCTTGTCGACCAGTGCCAGCGCGGCGCGGGCGTCGGGCACGGCAATGGTCTTGTAGCCGAGGGCGCCGAGCTGCGTGACCACGTAGTTGCGCACCAGCTGGTCGTCTTCCACGACCAGGATGACTTCGCTGCCGCGCCGCGGCGGCTCCGGCGCAGGGGCCTCGACCTCGACCTGGCCGCGGGCAGGGGGCAGATAGAGCTTGATCGTGGTGCCGTGGCCTTCCTCGCTGTAGATCTTGATGTGGCCGCCGGACTGCTTGACGAAGCCGTACACCATGCTCATGCCGAGGCCGGAGCCCTTGCCGACTTCCTTGGTGGTGAAGAACGGCTCGAACACCTTGTCCTGCACCGCGTGCGACATGCCGGTGCCGGTGTCGCTGACCGCGAGCAGCACGTAACGGCCCGGCGTGATGTCGGGGTTGACAGCAGCATAAGCGTCGTCGAGCACGATGTTGCTGGTCTCGAACAACAGCTTGCCGCCGTTCGGCATCGCGTCGCGGGCGTTGATCGCCATGTTGAGCAGCGAATTGGCAAGCTGCGACGGATCGATATGGACGCTGGCGACATCGGGCGCGAGCACCTGATCGATCTCGATCTGCTCGCCCAGTGTCGGCCGCAGCAACTTGGCGATATCGACCACGGTGCCGTTGATGTCGACGGTGCGCGGCTCCAGCGGCTGGCGGCGGGCGAAGGCGAGCAGATGCTGGATCAGCTCGCGGCACCGCTCGGCGGCGCGGTCGATCAGCTCGGCGGTTTGCGCAAGCTTCGGCTGGCTGCGCAGGCTGTCAACCAGCGTCTCGGTGGTGCCGGTGATGACCGTCAGCATGTTGTTGAAGTCGTGCGCGACGCCGCCGGTCAGCTTGCCGATGGCGTCGAGCTTCTGCGCCTGTTGCAGCTTGTGCTCGGTTTCGCGCGAGGCGGTGATGTCGTGATAGATCAGTGCCGCGCCGGTGATGGTGTCCTCGCCGTCGCGCAGCGGCCGGCCCGAGACCACGAGGTGAATCTCCGGCGCGCCGCGCACCGGCCGGGCGACGAATTCCAGCCCGTCGAATTCCTCGCCGCGCAGCGCCTTGGCCGAGGGCATGTCGTTGGCCAGCATCGGCGTGACGCCGTCGGCCTGGAACACGTTGCTCATGGCGCGCAACTGCCGGACCGTCATGCCCGGCTTGTAGCGCAGCATCTTCTCGGCGGCCGGATTCGAGAGCAGCACGGTGCCGCCGCCGTCGATCACCAGCACCGCCTCCGCCATGCTGCGGAACGTGGTTTCCATCACCGAGGTGGAACGGCGGAGCTCTTCGAGCGCGGTGCCGAGATCCTTGGTGCGTTCGGCCACCTTGCCCTCGAGCGACAGATTGGTCGCCTTGGTCGCGCTGAGCGCGCCCTGCAGTTCGCGGCTGGCGCGCCGGGCCGCCAGCGTCAGCGCGACCGCGAGCAGCAGGATCATCACCACGCCGGCAAGGTCGACCGCCAGCAACAGCCGCCCATTGGTCTTCGACCGTTCGGTGCGAATCCCGAGCAGGCGGCGCTCTTCAGTGACCAGGCGGTCGAGCGCCGCACCGACCTGGTCCATCAGCGCGCGGCTCTCGCCCGCGGAGATCAGCGCCGCGGCGCCGGCGGTGTCGCCCGCCGTGCGCAACCTGATCAGTTCGGCACCGAGCGCAACGGCGCGCGCGACGTCTGCCCTGGTGCCCGTGATCAGCCGCGCTTCCTCCGGGGCCGACTTCACCGCAGCCATCAAATCGTCGAAGGCGGCGGTGAGGGCGGTGCTCTGCTGGCGAAACTCTTCGGCGAAGGAGGCGTCGCCCGTCAGCGCGAACCCGCGTGCCGCGCTCTCGACGCCGCGCGGCAGCGAACGCGCATCCGAAATGCGCTTGAGGATGCCGAGTGCGTGATCGACCGAATCAATCTCGCTGCGCGACTTGACATCCAGCCCGATCGACGCCGCGCTGATGACGAGGAGGATCGCAAGGCCGCTGCCGAGGATGAGACGCTGGGAAGTCATCGACGATTAGTACGAGCAATTATTTGGAAAGACGAGCAGAAGGAGCGGACTTCGCAAGACATTCGTTAACGGCGGCAACCAGCGCCTGCGGGGTAAACGGCTTGCGCAGGCAGGCCGACGCGCCGAGCTCGATCGTCATCCGCAGGAAATCCGGCGCACGGTCGGCATTGGCGAAGGCATAGCCGGACATCGCGATCACGGGAATATGGGGCGCGCGCTCGTGGAAGACGCGGATCGCCTCGAAACCGCGCATATGCGGCATGAAGACGTCGACCAGCATGACGTCGAACGACGCCTTGTCCAGCGCGCGCATGCCCGCTTCACCGCCATCCGCGACGGTGACGTCGAAGCCCTGGCGCTGCAAACACACCTCGATGGCGACGCACACCATCGGGTCATCATCGACCACGAGAACGCTCGGCACGATGCATCCTCTTCCTGCGGCCTCGCGTGCCGGCGACTCGCTTGGCCCGTCTGCCGATTAAGGCGGAACCTAGACGGAAAGTCTGTATCATAGAATGCATATGCTGTTTGCTGACAAGCAGATTTCCAGCTAGCCCTGACACCATCACTTGTATTTGTCCGCCCACATTACGACGGGTCCATGACCGCAGTTCCAGTCGCCGGCCGCGCCCCGCTGTCACCGCTCGGCCTCGCATTCCTGGTGGTCGCTTCGACCGGCTGGGGTCTCAATTTCCCGATCATGAAGTTCCTGCTCACGGAGTGGCCGCCGTTGTCGTCGCGCGGGCTCTGCGGCGTGGTCGGCGCAATCGCACTCGCGCTGGTGGCGGTCGCACGCGGACAGCCGTTGCGCATCCCCAAGGGCATGTGGTTGCGGCTTGCGCTGGTGTCGACGCTATCGATCGGCGGCTGGGTCGCGTCGATGGGCCTGGCGCTGATCTGGCTGCGGGCCAGCGAGGCGGCCGTGCTCGGGATCTCGATCCCGGTGTGGGTCGCGCTGGTGGCCTGGCCGGTGCTCGGCGAGCGCGTGTCGCTGCCGCGTGCGCTCGCGCTTGGCGTGGCGCTCGTCGGGATCGCCGCACTGATCGGCGGTGGCGGTCTTGACGCGAGCCTCGGCAAGTTGCCGGGCCTCCTGTTCGCGCTCGCCGGCGCGGTCTGCGTTGGCCTTGGCACGGTGCTGACCAAGTTCTTCAAGCTCGCAATGCCGCCGCTGTCGCTTGCGGCCTGGCAGCTTGCGATCGGCTGCGTGCCGATCGCGATCGCCGGCGTCCTGATCGAGCAGCCGCAGCTTGCGGCGCTGTCGCAATTCGGCTGGGCGTCGATGCTCTACATGACGCTGATCCAGTTCTGCCTTTGCTATGTCTGCTGGTTCGCGGCGCTGGAGCGGCTGCCCGCGGCGACCGCGTCGATCGGCACGCTGCTGGTGCCTGTCGTCGGCGTGCTGGCGGCGGCGGCCATGCTGCGCGAGCCGCTCAGCACGAGCGACATCGCGGCGCTGGTGGTGACGTTCGCAGCCGTCGCGGTGGCGTTGCGGACATGAAAAAGGGCGGCGTTGCCGCCGCCCTTTAGCTCCTGGGCATGATCTCCGCGCAAACGCGTTCCGCGTTTGTCGCGAGGGAAAACCGCTTCGCACTTTTCCGGATCATGCCTTCAGGCATTGAGGCCGTTACGGGCAGGGGTGCCGCAGGCCGTCAAAGCCGAGATAGGTGCCCGAACCCGGGTCGTAGGACCTGTAGCGCTGCGCGCAATAGCTCGCGTCGCCGCCTGGAGCGGCTTCCACGGCGACAGGCGCGCTGTCGTCGTAATAGCCGTAGCTGTCGTCATAGTAGCTCGGGCCGTAGCCGTAATAGCCGGAGCCGTAATACGCACCCGAGGCGAGGGCGCCGCCGACGACTGCACCGGCCACTGCGCCGGGCCAGAACCCGTTGCCGCCACGGTGATAGCCGCCATGCCAGCCGCCACCGCCGCCGCGCCAACCACCGCCACCGCCACCGGCCCACTGGCCGCCGCCACCACCGCCATGCCAGCCGCCGCCACCGCCCATCGCAGCACCACGGCCGCCGCCAAAGCCACCACCGCCGCCGCCGATATGGCCTCCGCCACCTCCGCCGCCGCGCGCACCACCGCCGCCGCCCATCGCGCCCATCTGCGCGGCAGACTGGGCGAACGAAACGGTCGGCGCCACAGCCAACGGCAGCGCAAGCGCCAGCGCCGCGGCGGTGCTCAGAACCTTCATATTGATCATTTTGGACTCCATTAAAGCGGACAATGTCTAACCATCTCTGCCGTCAGACGTTCCTGCGCTCGACATTGATTGTCCGTCATCTTGGCTTGACCGGCGGCGCATGTATGGCGGGTGAACAAAACTCCTCGTGACCGCGTCATTTGGTCGCCAAAGGGCCCGCAACCCGGACCCATTCCGGGAGTGCCGGGCTACCTTGGGCGCGGCTGGACATTTGGAGATTCAGGTGGCATCAGAGCCGGACTGCCTCGAACCGACCGGCCACGCATGAAACAATTCCTGCTGAAATTCTTCACCTGGTGGAACGGCCAGACCTTTGGCACGCAATTGTGGACCTCGCGCTACGGCGAGCTGGTCGGCGAGGACGGGCAGGGCAATCGCTACTACCGCACCAAGGGCGGCGAAATCGATCCGACGCTGCATTTCGAGCGCCGCTGGGTGGTCTATAACGGCTATGCCGAAGCGTCCCGGATCCCGGCCGGCTGGCACGGCTGGCTGCATCACACGGTTGATGTGCCCCCGAGCGAGGAGACGTACGCGCCGCGGGAATGGGAAAAGCCGCATCTGCCGAACATGACCGGCACCGCGCAGGCTTACCGTCCGTCTGGCTCGACGCTGGCGAGCGGCCGCCGCCCCAAGGCGACCGGCGACTATCACGCCTGGACGCCGGGAAGCTGAGCTTCACGCATTGTTGTTTCTGCCGTGCGCGTGCGTAACGCCGCGCGTGCAGCGCACGCGCGCCTGTGGACAACGGTAACAGCGGGGACAGGTAGGCTGCTGCCGATGCTGGCCGCTTGCGCCGCGCACGTCTTCGCGGCTCAATGAAGCCATCTTACGGAGATGGGAAACCATCGCGTCGGATCGGGCTCCAGATCGCGACTGTCCCGATGTGCAGCGGCCTCCGAGTTGGATGCGGCCGGGAGATAGGCCCCCGGTGCAGACGTCCTGAAATCGCCCGCAAATGTGAGGCTACCGTGAGACAGGAAGGGCCGCTCGGGAAACCGGGCGGCCTTTTTCTTTCGCGGGACGGCTGAAGGCGTCACGGCGCCCCCTTGCTTTGGGCAAACGGCCTCGCAACGTCGCGAACGCAGTTGGCAAACACTTGCGCGACCGGGCTCAACATTCGGCCCTTCAGGGTGAAAATCGCCGTCGGCAGATGCCATCGCGGCAATGCGATAGGCAGCGCCTTGAGCAGATCAGTTCCGGGACCGAATCGCAGCGCCGAGCCCGGAACGAGCGTGAGATAGCGTCCCGTGGCGAGCAGGCTGATGCGCAGGTGTAGCGAGTTGCTGAAGATCGTTGCGGTGGGGATCGGCAGATTCGCGGCACGGAATGCTTCGACGAACGGCGACCCGGATTCCGCTTCCAGCGTCGACAGGATCCACGGTGCGTCGACGAGCTCTGAGAGCGTCAGCTTGCGGCGGCGCGACCAGGAGCTTTGCGGGCCGGCGACGACGGCTAGCGGCTCGTAGAACAGCGGCTGCATGTCGAGGTCGGAGTCCGGTGTCTCCGTCAGCAGCCGCGAGATCACGATTTCGCATTGACGCTCCCGGAGCAGGTTGAACTGATGGAGCGCAGTGCCTTGCTCCAGCCTGACGCGCAGACGCGGCAGGCGCTTTGACAGCCGCTCGATGGCTGCCGGCACGAGGCCGGCGGCCCACACCTCGGTGCAGGCAATGCGCAGCTCGCCCGCCTGGGGGTCGGCGAGAAACGCGATCTCCTCGACGCTTTGCCGAAGTTCATCGAATACCGCGGTGCCACGCTTGAGCAGCGCCTTGCCGAACAGCGTCGGCTCGACGCCGCGAGCCGTGCGGTCGAGCAGTGTCGCGCCGAGCATGTGTTCGAGATTGGCGATCGTGCGCGAGATCACTGGCCGTGAGATCGCCAGCCGCTCGGCAGCCTTCGCCATGCTGCTCTCCTCGACCACCGTCATGAAGACGTGGAGGTCGCGAGGCTTGAGAAAACGTCCAACCCTGTCGGCCCAACGCATATGACGTACCTAAAAAGCTACCGGCCTGTCGAATAATCGATCTTGTGGATACTCCTGTTTTCACGCTGACTCCAGCTCCGGGCCTGAAGTCTTGGCCCGGACCCGCTCGATACGCAGGAGATGGTGATGGGGCATATTCGCGTCGCAGCCACGGCATTTGTATTGGCAATGAGCGCCACGGCCAGCGGCGCGGCCGAAGTCGCCGTTCTCAGCACGCCGACCATGAAGGGTGCCTTCAATGAGCTAGCGCCGGCCTTCGCCCGCGCAACCGGCCATACGCTTGTCCTGACCTTCGAAGGCGTGCCGGTGCTCAAGCGGCAGATCGAAGCGGGCGAGAAGTTCGATGCCGCCGTCTTGCTACCAGCGGCGCTTGATGATCTTGCCCGGCTGGGTAAGATCGCCGCGGGTTCGCGATCGGACTTCGCTCGTACGGCTGCCGGTGTGGCGATCCGCGCCGGTGCGCCGAAGCCTCAGGTCGCCTCCGTCGATGACCTCAAGCGAACATTGCTGGCGGCGAGATCGATCGCCTATTCGAGCGACAGCGTGAGCGGAAGCTATTTTCTTCGCTTGCTCGATCGCCTCGGAATCGAAGGCGAAGTGAAGCCGAGGCTTTTGGCTATCACAGGACGGAGCCCGGTCGATGCCGTCGCGCGCGGCGAAGCCGAGCTCACGGTGATTACCGTGCCGAACATCATCGGGGTCGAGGGCGTCGCTCTCGCAGGGCTGCTTCCGGACGAGTTGCAGAACTACACCACCTTCAGCGTCGGCATCAGTGCCGGCGCCGGCGAGCCGAAGGCCGCCGAGCAGTTGATCGCATTCCTGCACTCGCCGGCGGCGGTTGCTGCGATACGGAGCAGGGGATTGGAGCCCGTTGTCCCCTGAAGCTCTGCGCTCGCGGCCGACGGCAATTGTCGCGAGGAATGATCAGGACGCCCCCTGGCCGACCCGCGCCGCGGCGCGGCTCATCAATTCGCCCCGGCGCGCATGTGCCGGTCCCATCCGCTCCTTCATGAAGGCGAGGATCTCGGCCGGTGCGGTATCGGGCGAGCCGGCATTGAACGGCGGGGCCGGGTTGTATTCGAGCCTGAGCTGGATCGCTTCCGCGGTCTTGCGATCGACGAGCTCGGACACCAGCGTCAGCGCGAAATCGATGCCGGCGGTGACGCCGCCGCCGGTGAAACGGTTGCGGTCGACGCAGACGCGCGTCTTGGTCGGGATGGCTCCGAAGCCCGCCAGGAAATCGATCGCGCTCCAATGCGTGGTGGCGCGATAGCCCTGCAGCAGACCGGCGGCGCCGAGCACCAGCGATCCCGTGCAGACCGACGTGACGTATTTCGCTCCCTCGGCCTGCTTGCGCAGGAAGGCGAGCATCTCCTCGTCGCCGACCATGTCGTCGGTGCCGAACCCGCCGGGCACGCAGATCACGTCGAGCTGCGGGCAGTCGGCAAAGGTCGTGGTCGGTGTCAGGACCATGACGGAGTCGGTCGGAACGGGCTCGATCCGTTTCCAGATCAGATGCACCTTGGCGCCGGGGACCGAGGAGAATACCTGCAGCGGGCCGGTCAGGTCGAGCTGGGTCACCTTCGGGAAGACGAGCAATCCAATCTGCAGGGGTTCGGACATCGGAGGTCTCCAAATAGCGCTTGACGGAACCACGATGCCATGATGGCCTCTTGTCCAAAATGGCGTAATTCCCTCATTTTCGGACGTCGACCCCGTCTCCGGTGATTTGGCATTACGAGGATTTGGCAGATGATCGGCATCCTGATCTTTCCCGACTTCCAGCTGCTCGATGCGGCCGGCCCGATCGCGGCGTTCGAGATTGCGGCGCGCTTCGCCAACAACCCGCCTGATATCAAGACGATCGCGGTGAAGGCCGGGCCGGTGCGCTCTTCGTCCGGCGTCGAGATGCTGGCGCGCGGCCTCAAGCCGTCGGCGGCGATCACGACGCTGATCATCGCGGGCGGCAACGGCGTGGGCACGCCGGCAACCTGTCCGACCACGCTGTCATTCGTGCGGCGGATGGCGAGCCGCGGCATCCGCGTCGCCAGCGTCTGCTCGGGCGCCTATGTGCTGGCCGAGGCCGGCCTGCTCGACGGCCGCCGTGCCACCACGCATTGGCAGCGCACGCCGCATTTCGTGAAGACCTATCCGAAGGTCAAGCTCGAGCCGGACCAGATCTTCGTCCGCGACGGCAACATCTGGAGCTCGGCCGGCATCACCGCCGGCATCGACCTCGCACTCGCCATGATCACCGAAGACTACGGCGACGAGGTCGCGCAGAGCACCGCGCGGCAACTCGTGCTGTATCATCGGCGCAGCGGCGGGCAGTCGCAGTTTTCCTCGCTGCTGGAATTGAAGGCGCCGAACGGCCGGTTCGGGCCGCTGCTGGCCTGGGCGCGCGAACATCTCGATGCGCCGCTGACGGTCGAGGACCTCGCCGACAAGGCCGGGATGAGCTCGCGGCATTTCACCCGCGCCTTCATCGCGGAGACCGGCACCACGCCATCGAAAGCGGTCGAACGGTTGAGGATCGAAGTCGCGCGGCAGCGCGTGCAGTCGTCGGGCGAGGCGATCGAGCGCGTCGCGGAGATCACCGGCTTCCGCGATCCCGAACGGATGCGCCGCGCCTTCATCCGCGCCTTCGGCCAGCCGCCGCAATCGCTGCGCCGGGCATCGCGCGCGGGGTAGGTCGTGGACTTGCGGAAGCTCCCGGTATTATGGCGCTAACGCCACAAGCGGATTATGCAATGAGAATGTACACCAGCGCAGCGGCAAGCAATGCCGCCCAAACCAGCGATGTGCGGAAATAGAGTAGGTCTCGGTCCATGCGAACGAGTCTAAGCAACTCGGCTGACACAAGCCTTACAGGCCTGGATTTGGCTTTCCGGCGCGATTGCAACAGGTGAAAATCGGGGCGCCCTTATCGTATGCCAGTGAGCATTACAGCGGCGAATAGTGCAGCGCCGATGAAGCGAACACAGCTGCCGATGAGAACCGTCGCCAAACTCACCGGCGCTGCCGGCAGAGGCAATTTGAGTTTGGGACAAGCTCGTTGTCCAATCTCACACGATCCATGCTGTCTTTGTGCTGAACCAGCGCGAAGGTTCCTGTGACCTACGTTAAGTGGGCGTTGGGGACCAAGGAGGTTCAAAATGACAAAGCATCGAACGATGACCGGGTTCGTGGCCGTCGCCCTGCTGGCTGTCACTGCAACCGCCGCGACGATCAGGTCGCATCTGCCCCGGACCGAGGGCGTTGTCGTCTCCGACACGGACGCGCTCCCGGCCAAGGATTTCAGCGACCGCTGGTCTCCGATTTCCGCCTTGGCTCCGGCGACGGACATGGCCGAGCGCGCACCTGATGTGCGCTAAACGGGTCATTGACGTCGATCCGGCCCATCGCGGACACGCCGCGTGCAGAGATTAGCGCAGCACAAACGCCCCGCCGAAGCGGGGCCGGATGTTGAACGACTTGATCTAGAACCACTTGATCCTGAACGACTTGATCTCAAACGACTTGGTCTTGAATAGAACTAACGGTTCCGCCGCGCCGGAATAGCGCAGCCATTCACCTACGCTCGATCAGCACACACGCTGAAAAATCCACGGATGGCCGAGCACGAAACCTGCCCGAGCCAGAATATCAGTTGCTCAATGTGTCGGTCGCGATCTTCTTCTTGAGTGCTTCGCAGGTATTCCTGACCTCCGTGGTCATCAACGAGACGGCTTCGATCTGCAGGAAAAAACGCTTGCCCTGATCGCGGTAACCCGCGGCGAACTCCTTGATTTCCGCGATCATGTCGTGGACACCCGCCACCATGACCTCGCAGTTCTTGGCGGCCAATTGCAGTTCCGTTCCAAGGGCCTCGATCTCTTTCACCGCCGCTTCGTATTCGCGCACGACCGCCTCGGCCGATAGCTTGCCCACCTCGTTGACGCCGTTGCGGTGCTCGACGTAGTCCGGCATCGGTGAGAGCGGCCGAATGTTGCCGCGTGGTCGATGCGAACTCACCGTGTCGATTTCGCCCTCCGTCGTTTCCAACGGGGCGCGGGCGAGGACTTCTGCACTAACACTCATGCGAACGCTCCATAAGTTGTTACGGCGAATGGAGTTTAGCAATGTCAACGGATTTGTCTCGCTTTTCCACAAGTTTGAGACAGTCCAATTGTGCGTCGCAGCATGGCGAGTTCCGCATTTGCTTCAATGCGGCGCGTCGGGATGCCAGCCGAGCAGGGCCAGCATCACGAAGAAGCCGACGACGTAGGCCACCATGATCGGCCAGCCCTGGGTGATCCAGCGGACCACCGACTTGGCTTCCGGATACATGTTGGACACCGCAACGCCCGCGGACGACCCGAACCAGACCATCGATCCGCCAAATCCGACCGCGTAGGCGAGAAAGCCCCAGTCGTAGCCGCCTTGCCTGAGCGCCAGCGCGGTCAGGGGAATGTTGTCGAACACCGACGAGATGAAGCCGAGCCCGAGCGCGGTCTGCCACGATGCCGCCGGCAGCTTCTCCACCGGCATCATCGAGGCCGCCGTCACCAGCGCGAGCAGGAACACGGTGCCCTTGAACGTCTCGGGCATCACCGACCAGTCCGGCCGCCGCAGCAGCGAGGTGACGAGGATTGCGGCCCAGACCGCGAGCCCGAGCACGGGCAGCGCGTCCAATAGCGCGGGGAATTTCAGATTGGCCGTGACATTGGCAGTCAGCGCGGCGAGCAAAATCACCGCCACGATCGCAACCCGGGCCCAGTCGATGGAGAGGCCGGACGGCGCATCCTTCACGATCGGGGAATAGCGGTGCTGCTGCAGCGAGGCCGGCACCGCAAACACCAGCATCGCCACGATGGCGGCGACATAGGCGTCGACGACGGTGAGCGGGCTGACGCCGTCGATCCACATCATCGTGGTCGTGGTGTCGCCGACGACGCTGCCGGCGCCGCCGGCATTCGATGCGGCAACGATGGCCGCGAGGTAGCCGATATGGACGCGGCCGCGGAACACGGAGCGGGCGACGGTGCCGCCGATCAGCGCCGCCGCGATATTGTCCAGGAAAGCCGACAGCACGAACACGATCACCAGCAGGATCAGTCCGCCCTTCCAGTCGTCGGGCAGCAGCGCCGGCATCTCGTCCGGGATGCGGCTCTCCTCGAAATGCCGCGACAGCAGCGCAAATCCCATCAGGAGCAGGAACAGGTTCGCGAGCGTGACCCACTCATGCTCCATCTGGTGCACGAGGCCGGGCACGCCCGCGCCGAACCTTGCGAAGCCCGTGAATAGCAGCTTGTAGGCGACGATCGCGGCAAGGCCGGTCAACGCCACGGCGAGCGTATGGTGATGGAAGATCGCGACGCCGAGCAGCGTCAGCGCGAACAGGATGAAATCGAGCGGGATACCGTAGACGAGGATGGGCGTGAACAAGACGATCTCGATGGCTGGAGTGCCCGGTGGCGCGAAGCGTGTCCGGCCGCACTATCGCGCGGCGCGGGGAACTTCAAGGCGCGCTAACGCCGCAAGCTGCGCGCGCCATGCGCTCCGGGCCTCGATCGAGGGGACGACGCTGCAGGCGCGTCGCCCCGATCGGATCGCTAGCCCAGCGTCTTCAGCCAGGCGCTGATCTCGGTCACCGCGACATTGGCCTGATTGAGCAGCTTGCCCATGGTGAAGAAGCCATGGAACTGGCCGGGGAAATGCCGGCAGGTCACGGGCACGCCGGCATCCTTGAGGAATGTCGCATACTCGTCGCCTTCGTCGCGCAGCGGATCGGCGCCGGCGGTCAGTACATAGGCCGGCGGCAATCCGGCAAAGCTTTTCGCGCGCGCAGGCGAGGCGCGCCAGTCGCTGTTGTCGGCGTCGCCGAGATAATGGTCGCCGAACCAGCCGATCACCGAATGCGTCAGCAGGATGCTGGTCTCGGGCTCGCGATGCGAGGGATGTTTGCGCGAGAAATCGGTCGCAGGATAGACCAGCAGCTGGGCCGCGAGCTTCGGTCCGCCGGCGCGGGCGGTGAGGGCAACCACCGCAGCCAGATTGCCGCCGGCGCTGTCGCCGCCGACAATTAGACGCGCGGCATCGATGCCGAGATCCCCGGCGTTGGCCGCAACCCATTTGGTCGCGGTGACGGCGTCGTCCACCGCGGCAGGGAAGCGGTGCTCGGGCGCCAGCCGATAATCGACCGAGATCACGATCAGCTCGCCCTCATGGGCGAGCTTCTGGCAAACCACCTCATGGGTATCGAGATCGCCGATCACCCAGCCGCCGCCATGGAAGAACACCAGGCACGGCGCGAGCCCGTCCTTCTTGCGCAGCGTCTTCGGCGTGTAGATGCGGGCCGGGATGGTGCCGTGCGGCGCCGGGATCGCAAGCGGCTTGCTCGATTCAAGCGCCGGCGGCTCGGGATTGGAGACGATGCGGGCGGCCCGATAATAGTCGCGCGCTTCCGGTGCGGTCAGCGATTCATAGGCGGGGCGGCCGGCCTCCTGGAAAGCCTTGTAGACGGCGGCGGCATCGGGATCGAGAACGACGGGCATAGGCAACGAACCTTCTTGTGATGCTGAAATGAACTGTCAGGCGGCGGTGCGGCCGCCGTCGACAGTGTAGGCGGAGCCGGAGACGTAGCTCGCCTCGTCGGAAGCGAGGAAAGCGACGATCGAGGCGACCTCGCTCGCGAGGCCGAGCCGGCGTGCCGGGATGCGGTCGACGATCTTCTCGACCGGCGGCGGCGCGTTGCCGCCGGAACGGCCCTGCAGGATGGTGCTCAGCATCCGGCTCTCGATCATGCCGGGGCAGACGCAATTGACGCGCACGCCGGTGCCGGAGCATTCCCAGGCCGCGCTCTTGGTCAATCCGATCACCGCATGCTTGCTGGCGCTGTAGACCGCGATCATCGGCGATCCCATCAGGCCGGCGATCGAGGCGGTGTTGATGATGCTGCCCTTGTTCTGCTTCAGCATGACAGGCAGCACATGCTTCATGCCGAGGAAGACGCCGACGACATTGACGTCGAGCACCCGGCGAAAGCTCTCCAGCGAATATTCCGGGATCGGCCTGATGTCGCCCTCGATGCCGGCGTTGTTGTAGAAGGCGTCGATGCTGCCGAAGCGGTCCACGGCGGCGCGGACATAGTCCTTGACCTCGTCCTCATCGGTGACGTCGGCGGCGATCGCGAAGGCCTCGGCCGAGGCGGGGAGGTCCTTGATGGCGGCCGCAAGATCCGCCTCGTTACGGTCAACCGCGACAATCCGCGCCCCGCGTTCGGCGAGCAGTTGGAGCGTGGCGGTTCCGATGACGCCGGCAGCCCCGGTGACGACGGCAACCCGGCCGTCGAGCCTGATGCGATCTGGCATGTTTGGGTTTCCTCTGGCTGGTCCGGTTCGATCCGGATTTTCCTGGTTTTCACGCGGTGCCGCGCGCCTTCAGCGTGAGGACTATCACACGTGTTCCCAGGAGTGACCAGAGGGTGACCAGAGGGGTGACCAGTGCCTGGCCGGAGGGCCGGGGACGGGCGTCCGCGCGCCCTTTCCCCGCCGTATTCGGCGTGTTAACCGGTGGCCTGCGAGCGGCCGATATCAAGGTAGACTGTCGCGAGCCCGATTCGCCTTTTAAAGCCCGCGAGATGCTTCGAACCATTGCCCTGACTGGCTTTGCGGCCTTGGTTGCCGCCTCAACCATCTCGCTTGCGCCGCCCGCGCGCGCGCAGATCGGAACGATTTTCTCCGATCCCGCGCCGCGTCCGCCCGGCTCGATTCCGCGTGGCCAGGTGGCGCCTCCCGGCGACGACGACGAGGAAGTGCCGGAATTGCCGCGCGGCCGCCTGCTGCCGACGCAGCCGCGGGCGTTGCCGCCCGGCCAGGCGGTGCCGCCGCCCGGCAGCGTGCAGTCGCAGCCTTTGGCGCCGCCGCCAGGTAGCACGGTCGCTCCGCCCGGCGTTGCCGTGCAGCCGCCGCAGCCCGGCGGGCCCGCCGTTGCCAATACACCGCCCGGTGCCAATCCGCTGCCGGGCCAGCGTCAGCCCAAGGGCACGCCGCAGGGCACGGCGCCGCAGACGCCTGCCGCGTTGCAGCCGGGCGACGAGGTCGTGCAGGAGCCGCCGTCGACCAAGATCACCAACAAGAAGGCGAGCTTCTCCGGCCTCGACAAGATCACCGGACGCATCATCAATTTCGACGAGGACATCGGCGAGACGGTGCAGTTCGGCGCGCTGCGGGTGAAGACCGATGCCTGCTACACCAGGCCGTCGACGGAAGCCGCCAACACCGACGCCTTCGTCGAGGTCGACGAGATCACGCTGCAGGGCGAGGTGAAGCGGATATTTTCCGGCTGGATGTTCGCGGCGAGCCCGGGCCTCCATGGCGTCGAGCATCCGATCTACGACATCTGGCTGACCGACTGCAAAGGGCCGGACCAGACCATCGTGACCGCCGCGCCCGATCCGCCGAAGGCGCCGACGCCGCCTCCGCCGCCGGCCCAGAAGCGCGCGCCGCCGAAGCAGGCCGCGCCGCGTCCGCCGCCGCAGCCGCAATACCAGCAGCAGCCGCCACCTCCGCCGCCCCAGCAGCAGCGGCCGGGCGGATTGTTCGGCGGATTGTTCGGGAATTAGGCGAAACTGCGTAGCCCGGATGGAGCGTTAGCGAAATCCGGGGTTCTCTCCGCGGAGAGACTTTCCCGGATTACGCTTCGCTTCATCCGGGCTACATGCACCCAAAGATCAACCACGCGCGGCGATGATCGCCAGCGCGTCGGCACCCTTGACCGGCTGGGTGGCGTCGAGCTTGCGGAATTCCGCCGGCGCGCCTGCGATCGCCTTGTCGAGTAGTGCGCGATAGCGGCGACGCGAAATCTCCACCGCACCGAACGTCTTCAGATGCTCGGTCACATATTGCGTGTCGAGCAGTTCGAACCCGCCCGCGATCAGCCGCGCCACCAGATGCACCAGCGCGACCTTCGATGCGTCGCGCGTGGTGTGAAACATGCTCTCGCCGAAGAAGGCGCGGCCGAGGCTGACGCCATAGAGCCCGCCGACCAGATTGTCGTCCTGCCAGACCTCGACGCTGTGGCAATGGCCTGACGCGTGCAGCCCGACATAGAGGTCGCGGATGCGCTTGTTGATCCAGGTGTCGTCGCGGCCGGGCTGCGGCGCCGCGCAACCGGCGATCACGGCCTTGAACGCGGTATCGACGGTGACGGTGAACACGTCCGAGCGCACGGTGCGCGCCAGGCGGGAGGCGACGCGGAAGCCGTCGAATGGAATCACGCCGCGCAATTCCGGCTCGACCCAGAACAGGGTCGGATCGTCGGCGCTCTCCGCCATCGGGAAGATGCCGCAGGCATAGGCGCGCAGCAGCACCTCGGGCGTGATCTCGGAGGAGGCGGAGTCGCGTGAGGTCATGCCGGCGAGGATAGCAAAGCGCGGGCCGTCTTGCGATGGGGCCTGCCACGGGGTCGCGACGTGTTGACGAAACGCGCCGGTTCCTCCACAAGCCGCGCCATTCCGCCGCAGTTTCCCGAGACGGACTGCGCGGCCATGCTACATTGCCACAAAAAGATGGCGCCGCCGCCCGGGACATGGCGGTTTGCGCGCCGATAATCAACACAGGTGAGGGGGACGCTGCATGAAATCGTCATGGCGGACGTTTGCGCCGTTGCTGGTCTGGCTGGTGATCTATCTGGTCCCGGTGCCGTCAGGGCTGAACACCAATCAGTGGCACTATTTTGCGGTGTTCGCCGCGGTCATCACCGGGCTGATCCTCGAATCGATGCCGGTCGGCGCGGTCGGCCTGATTGGACTGACGGTCGCCGGGGTCGGCGGTTATGTCGAGCCCGACCCGAACAAGTCGCTGCGCTGGATGCTCGCCGGCTTTTCCGAGAGCACGGTGTGGCTGATCGTCGGCGCCTTCGTGTTCTCGATCGGCTACCGCAAGAGCGGGCTCGGCCGCCGGCTGGCGCTGCTCTTGGTGCGCGGGCTCGGCCGCCGCACCATCGGGCTCGGCTATGCGGTGGCGTTCTCCGATCTGGTGCTGGCGCCGGCAACGCCGTCCAACACCGCGCGCTCGGGCGGCACCATCTATCCGATCGTCAGCAACATCCCGCGCATCTACGGCTCCGAGCCCGGTCCGACCGCGGGCAAGATCGGCACCTTCGTGATGTGGACCGCGTTTGCGACCACGGCCGTCACCAGCTCGCTGTTTCTGACCGCGCTGGCGCCGAACGCCGCCGCGCTCTCGATCGCCAAGAAGCTCGTCAATATCGAGGTCGGCTGGTCGCAATGGTTCATCGGCTTCGCGCCGCTCGGGATCCTCTTGCTGTTGCTGGTGCCGCTGTTGAGCTACGCCATCTGCCGGCCGGAGATCAAGGCGAGCCCCGAGATCGTGACCTGGAGCGAAGGCGAACTCGCCAAGATGGGGCCTCCGTCGCGGCACGAATGGATCATGGCGGTGCTGGTGCTGCTGGCGATGTTCCTGTGGATCTGCGGCTCCAATCCCAATATCAGCGTGCCGCTGCTCGGCTCGAACTTCATCAACGCGACCACGGTGGTGTTCGTCGTGATCTCGCTGATGCTGCTCACAGGCGTGATCGCATTCGAGGACATCGTCGCGGAGAAGAGTGCGTGGGAGGTATTCTTCTATTTCACCTCGCTGCTCACGCTGTCGTCGGGTCTCAACGAGATCGGCTTCATCAAATGGGTGGCCGAGGGTTATGCGAAGCCGCTGTCCGGCACGTCGCCGGTGGTCGGGATGATCCTGCTCGTCACATTCTTCTTCTGGATCCACTATTTCTTCTCGAGCATCACCTCGCATACCGCCGCCGTGCTGCCGGTGGTGCTCGCGGTCGGCTCCAGCATTCCCGGCCTGTCGGTGCAGACCCTGATGCTGCTGTGCGTCTACTCGCTCGGCCTGATGGGCGTGATCTCGCCCTATGCCACCGGACCGGCGCCGATGTATTACGGCAGCGGCTATATCGGCAAAGGCGACTTCTGGAAGTTCGGGCTGATCTTCGGCGTAATCTACTTTGCCGGATTGTTGCTGATCGTGTTGCCCTGGCTACAGATGATTGGGTAAAATAGCCACAATCCAGCGGGAAACAGCGGCCGATCGGGAAGGAGGACTTTCCTTTCCGATTCTTAACGCGCTTTGTCTGACGGAAGCGTCCAAAATGCTTCCTCGAATGTGGCGCGCGCGGATTTCAAGGGACACATAGAGCCGCACCGGCTCATTCGTGTTTCTTCGTGGGCAAGTGATGGACCAGCATATCAAAGACCCGTTGATCGCGGCGCCCGAGCAAACCAGGCGGCCATCGCGCGGGCGAGGGTTTCTGACAGCGTGTGTCGTGCTGGCGGTGCTTGCCGGCATCGTCTGGTGGACGCGGCAGCAGGCCGCGCCGCCGCAGGCCGGCGGCGGGCGCAACGCCGGGCCGATGTCGATCGTGCCGGAGACCGTCGGCAAGGGCGATATCGGCGTCAGCCTGAATGCGCTCGGCACCGTGACGTCGCTCGCGACCGTGACGATCAGGAGCCAGATCAGCGGCTACCTGATGAAGATCGACTTCAAGGAGGGCGATGAGGTCAAGAAGGGTGACCTGATCGCCGAGATCGATTCGCGTCCCTATGAGGCGACGCTGGCGCAGGCCAAGGGCACTCTGGCGCGCGACGAGGCGCAGCTGAAGGGCGCCCAGGTCGATCTCACCCGCTACCAGAATCTCGCCACGCAGAACGCCGTGCCGCATCAGACGCTCGATACCCAGGTCGCGCTGGTCGCGCAGTATCAGGGCACGGTCGAGGCCGACCGGGCATCGGTGAAATCGGCCGAAGTGAATCTGCAATATTGTCGTATCGTCTCGCCGATCAACGGGCGGGTCGGACTGCGCCAGGTCGACCTCGGCAACTATGTGACGGCGGGCGACAGTAACGGCCTTGTCGTGATCACGCAGCTCGAGCCGATCAGCGTGCTGTTCACGCTGCCGGAGGACAATCTGCAGGCGGTCGCGAAGCGGTTGAAGGAGGGCGCGGTGCTGCCGGCGGCCGCCTATGACCGCAGCGGCGCCAACAAGCTCGCCGAGGGATCGCTGCAGACCTTCGACAGCCAGATCGATGCCACCACGGGCACGATCAAGCTGCGCGCCCAGTTCGAGAACGACAAGCGCACGCTGTATCCGAACCAGTTCGTCAACATCCGCCTGCTGCTCGACACCCACAAGGATGCCACGACGATGTCGACCGCCGGCATCCAGCGCGGCGTCCCCGGCACCTTCGTCTATCTGGTCAACGCCGACAGCACCGTCTCGGTGCGGCCGGTCAAGATCGGCGTCACCGACGGCGACCGCGTCGAGGTGCTCTCGGGGCTTGTGCCCGGAGATCGCATCGTGATCGACGGCGCCGACAAGCTGCGCGAGGGCGCCAAGGTGGTGGTGCGCTCGGCCGCCGATGCCGCGAGCCCGGCCGGTGCAGCCAAGGGGACGGCGAGCGGGGCCGCGAATGGGGCCGCGAAGGGAGGCGGGGCTGCTCCCGACAAGCTGGGAGGCGGCGACCATAAGGGTTCCGCGGACGGGCAGACGAAATGAACCCGTCGCGGCCATTCATCCTGCGGCCGGTGGCGACGACCCTGATGATGATCGCCATCATGCTGTCGGGCATGCTGGCGTTCAGATTCCTGCCGGTCGCGGCGCTGCCGGAGGTCGATTATCCGACCATCCAGGTGCAGACCTTCTATCCGGGCGCCAGCCCCGACGTGATGACGTCGTCGGTGACGGCGCCGCTCGAGGTGCAGTTCGGCCAGATGCCGAATTTGAACCAGATGAGCTCGGTGAGCTCGGCCGGTTCATCCGTCATCACGCTGCAGTTCGGCCTGTCGATCTCGCTCGACGTGGCCGAGCAGGAGGTGCAGGCCGCGATCAACGCCGCGGGCAATCTGTTGCCGTCGGACCTGCCGGCGCCGCCGATCTACGCCAAGGTCAATCCGGCTGACGCGCCGATCCTCACTCTCGGCCTGACCTCGAAGACGATGCCGCTGACCCAGGTGCAGGACTTCGTCGACACCCGGCTGGCGCAGAAGATCTCGCAGCTGCCCGGCGTCGGCCTCGTCAGCATCAGCGGCGGCCAGCGGCCCGCGGTGCGCATCCAGGCCGACATCCGCAAGCTCGCGGCCTATGGCCTCAACATCGACGATCTCCGCACCACGCTCGGCAACGCCAACGTCAACACGCCGAAGGGCAATTTCGACGGCGCGATGCGCGCCTACACCATCAACGCCAACGACCAGATCCGCAATGCCAGCGACTACCGCTCGCTGATCATCGCCTACAAGAACGGCTCGCCGGTCCGCCTCAGCGACGTCGGCAACGTCGTCGACGGCGCGCAGAACGACAAGCTCGGCGCCTGGATGAACGAGACGCAGGCGATCATCCTCAACATCCAGCGCCAGCCCGGCGCCAACGTGATCTCGGTGGTCCAGGGCATCAAGGACCTGCTGCCGCAGCTGCAGGCCACGCTGCCGGCCGCGATCGACCTCAACATCCTGACCGACCGGACCGTGACGATCCGGGCCTCGGTCCGCGACGTCGAGTACGAGCTGGCGCTCGCGGTGATCCTGGTCGTGCTGGTGATCTTCGTGTTCCTGCGCTCGACCCGCGCCACGCTGATCCCGAGCCTGTCGGTGCCGCTCTCGCTGGTCGGCACGCTGGGCGCAATGTATCTGTTCGGCTTCAGCCTGAACAATCTGTCGCTGATGGCGCTGACGATCGCGACCGGCTTCGTGGTCGACGACGCCATCGTCGTGATCGAGAACATCTCGCGCTATATCGAGGAGGGCGAGTCGCCGCTCGAGGCGGCGCTGCGCGGCTCCGAGCAGATCGGCTTCACCATCATCTCGCTGACGGTGTCGCTGATCGCGGTGCTGATCCCGCTGCTGTTCATGGGCGACGTCGTCGGCCGCCTGTTCCGCGAATTCGCCATCACGCTGTCGGTCACGATCCTGATCTCTGCCGTGGTGTCGCTGACATTGGTGCCGATGGCCTGCGCGAAACTCCTGAAGCCGGAGAGCATGACGCGCGAGAACACCCTCCAGCGGCTCAGCCGGGAAGGCTTCGACGCCGTCATCGCGATCTACGGCCGGATGCTCAACTGGGTGCTGGATCGCCAGACGTTCGTTCTGCTGATCGCGCTTGCTACCTTTGGTCTCACGGCGCTGCTCTACGTCGTCATTCCCAAGGGCTTCTTTCCGGTGCAGGACACCGGCGTGATCCAGGCGATCTCGGAGGCGCCGCAATCGGTGTCCTATGCGGCGATGGCCGAGCGGCAGCAGCGGCTCGCCAGCGCGATCCTGAAGGATCCCGATGTCGAGAGCCTGTCGTCGTTCATCGGCGTCGACGGCACCAACACCACGCTCAACAGCGGCCGCATCCTGATCAATCTGAAGCCGCATGAGCAGCGCAAGGCCGGCGTCTCGACGGTGATGGACCGGATCAAGGCGAGCACTGCCGCGCTGACCGGCATCACGCTCTACATGCAGCCGGTCCAGGACCTCACCATCGAAGGCACGGTGAGCCGGACGCAGTATCAGTTCATCCTGCAGGACGCCGATCCGAACGAGCTTGCGGAATGGACGCCGAAGCTGGTCGACAAGCTCAGGGAATTGCCGGAGCTCAGCGACGTCACCAGCGACATCTCCGCGCAGGGGCTGTCGGTGTTCGTGGACATCGACCGCGACCAGGCCGCGCGGTTCGGCATCACGCCGGCGACGATCGACAACGCGCTGTACGATTCCTACGGCCAGCGCATCGTCTCCACCGTCTTCACCAATTCGAACCAGTACCGCGTCATCCTCGAGGCCGATCCGTCGCTGCAGAACTCGCTGGATTCGCTGTCGTCGATCTATCTGCCGTCATCGGTGGGCTCGACGCCGGTGCCGCTGTCCGTGATGGCCAGGATGCGGGTCGAGACCGCGCCGTTGCAGGTCTCGCATCTCGGCCAATTCCCGTCGGCAACCGTTTCGTTCAACCTGGCCCCGGGCGCCTCGCTCGGCGGCGCGGTGACCGCGATCAAGCAGGCGCAGGCCGAAATCAACCAGCCGCTCGGCATGATCACGAGCTTCCAGGGCGCGGCGCTGGCGTTCCAGTCCTCGCTGTCCAACCAGCTGTTCCTGATCCTGGCCGCGATCATCACGGTCTATATCGTGCTGGGTGTGCTCTATGAGAGCTTTATCCATCCGCTGACCATCCTGTCGACGCTGCCTTCCGCCGGCATCGGCGCGCTGCTGGCGCTGATGATGGCCGGCCAGGATCTCACCATCATCGCGATCATCGGCATCATCCTCCTGATCGGCATCGTGAAGAAGAACGCGATCATGATGATCGACTTCGCGCTCGATGCCGAGCGCAACGAGGGCAAGCCGCCGCGGGAGGCGATCTACCAGGCCTGCCTGTTGCGGTTCCGGCCGATCATCATGACGACGATGGCCGCCGTGCTCGGCGCGCTGCCGCTGATGCTCGGCAGCGGTGCCGGCTCCGAGCTCCGGCATCCGCTCGGCATCTCGATCGTCGGCGGCCTCTTGGTGAGCCAGATGCTGACCCTGTTCACGACGCCGGTGATCTATCTCTGGTTCGATCGCCTGGCGCTGCGGTTTGCCGGGCGGGCGGACGAGGTCGGCGAGGCGAGCGGGTCGCGTTGAGCCATGGATCCGTCAACGCCCTTCATCCGCCGGCCGGTCGCGACCACGCTGTTGACGTTCGGGCTTGCGGCGGCCGGCCTTGTCGCGTTCTTCAAGCTGCCGGTGTCACCGCTGCCGCAGGTGGATTTTCCGACCATCTCGGTACAGGCGACGCTGCCCGGCGCCAGCCCGCAGGACGTCGCGACCACGGTCGCCAGCCCGCTTGAGCGGCATCTCGGCCAGATCGCCGACGTGACGGAGATGACGTCGTCGAGCTCGGTCGGCTCGACCCGGATCACGCTGCAGTTCGGGTTGAACCGCGACATCAACGGCGCGGCGCGGGACGTGCAGGCCGCCATCAATGCGGCGCGGGCAGACTTGCCGACCAGCCTGCGCAGCAATCCGACCTATCGCAAGGTCAACCCGGCGGACGCGCCGATCCTGATCCTGACGCTGACGTCGGATACGCTGACCCGCGGCGCGCTCTACGATGCCGCCTCCACGGTGCTGGCGCAGAAGCTGTCGCAGGTCGAGGGCATCGGCGAGGTCGTGGTCGGCGGCAGCTCGCTGCCCGCCGTACGCGTCGATCTGATCCCCCAGGCGCTCTACAAATACGGCATCGGGCTCGAAGACGTCCGCGCGGCGCTGTCGAGCGCCAACGCCCACAGCCCCAAGGGCGGCATCGATGTCGGCGACCAGCGCTACCAGGTCTACGCCAACGACCAGGCCAACAAGGCCGACGACTACAGATCGCTGATCGTGGCCTACCGCAATGGCGCGCCGGTTCACCTCTCCGATGTCGGCGAGGTCGCCGACGGCGTCGAGAACCTGCGCAATGCCGGGCTCGCCAACGGCAAGCCCGCGGTGCTGCTCATCCTTTACCGCCAGCCGAACGCCAACATCATCTCGACCGTCGACCTGGTGAAGGGGCTGATGCCGCAATTGCAGGCCTCGATTTCGCCGGCGATCGACATCGGTCTTGCGGTGGATCGCTCGACAACCATCCGCACCTCGCTCCGCGACGTCGAGCGAACGCTGGTTCTGGCGGTGGTGCTGGTCATCATCGTGGTGTTCGCGTTCCTGCGCAATTTGCGCGCCACCTTGATTCCGGTGGTGGCGGTCTCGGTGTCGCTGGTCGCGACCTTCGGGGCGATGTACCTGATCGGCTACAGCCTCGACAATCTGTCGCTGATGGCGCTGACGGTCGCGACCGGCTTCGTGGTCGATGACGCGATCGTCGTGCTGGAGAACGTCACCCGTTACATCGAGGAGGGCCTGAGCCCGCTCGAGGCGGCGCTGAAGGGCGCCAACGAGGTCGGCTTCACCGTGCTGTCGATGAGCATCTCGCTGATCGCGGTGTTCATCCCGATCCTGCTGATGGCCGGCATCGTCGGGCGGCTGTTCCGTGAATTCGCGATGACGATCTCGATCTCGATCCTGATCTCGCTCGCGGTCTCGCTGGCGACCACGCCGATGATGTGCGCCGTGCTGCTCAAGCCGGACAGCGGCGGCCACGGCCGGCTCTATTGGGCCAGCGAGCGCTTCTTCGAGGCGATGCTGAATTTCTACCGCAGGACGCTGACCGCGGCGCTGCAGCATCCGCTGTCGGTGATGCTGATCCTGGCGGCGGTGTTCGGTCTCAACTTCTATCTCTACGACGTGATCCCGAAGGGCTTCTTTCCGCAGCAGGACACCGGCCGGCTGGTCGGTTCGATCCAGGCCGACCAGAGCGTGTCGTTCCAACTGATGCAGCAGAAGCTCGCGCAGTTCGTCGGCATCATCCAGAAGGATCCGGCCGTGGAGACGGTGGTCGGCTTCACCGGCGGCGGCCAGACCAATTCCGGTTTCGTGTTCGTCTCGCTGCGTCCGCTCGACCAGCGCAAGATCGGCGCCGACGGCGTGATCTCGCGGTTGCGCCGCGAGATGGCGGTGGTGCCCGGCGCCAGCCTGTTCCTGCAGGCGGTGCAGGACATCCGGGTCGGGGGCAGGGCCTCGAACGCGCAGTATCAGTACACGCTGCAGGGCTCGACGCTGGAGGAGCTTAATGACTGGACGCCGAAGATCGCCGCGGCGTTGCAGCGCGATCCGAACCTTGCCGACGTCAACAGCGACCAGCAGAACAAGGGGCTGGAATCCGACCTCGTGATCGACCGCGATGCCGCGGCCCGGCTCGGCGTCACGGTGAGCCAGATCGACAACACCCTCTACGACGCCTTCGGCCAGCGTCAGGTGTCGACGATCTATGTCGCGCGCAACCAGTACCACGTCATCATGGAGGTCGCGCCGCGCTACTGGCAGAATCCTGAGACGCTGAAGGACGTCTACATCAGCACGTCGGGCGGCTCGGTCGGCGGCTCGCAATCGACCAACGCGGTGGCCGGTACCGTGGTGGCGCCGGGAACCTCGAGCGCCGCCAGTTCAGCCAATGCCCAGGCCGCGCGCAACCAGGCCACCAATTCGATCGGCTCGACCGGGAAGGGCGTGGCCTCGACCGGATCGGCCGTCTCGACCAACAGCGAGACCATGATTCCGCTGTCGGCAGTGGCGGAGTTCAAGCAGGGCGCGACGCCGCTTGCGGTCAATCACCAGGGCCTCCTGGTCGCCAACACCATCTCGTTCAACCTGCCGCCGAACGTGTCGCTGAGCACCGCGGTCGGCAGCATCGAGGCGACCATGAACCGGATCGGCGTCCCGGCCACGATCCGCGGCACGTTCCAGGGCTCCGCCAAGGCGTTCCAGGATTCGCTCAGCAACCAGCCGTTCCTGATCCTCGCCGCGATCGTCACGATCTACATCGTGCTGGGCGTGCTCTATGAGAGCTACGTCCATCCGCTGACCATCTTGTCCACACTGCCTTCGGCAGGTGTGGGTGCCTTGCTGGCGCTGATGGCATTCAAGACCGAGTTCAGTATCATGGCGCTGATCGGCGTCATCCTGCTGATCGGCATTGTGAAGAAGAACGCCATCATGATGATCGACTTTGCGCTGGACGCGGAACGCAGGCGCGGGCTGGAGCCGCTCGAGGCGATCAAGGAGGCATGCCTGCTGCGCTTCCGTCCCATCATGATGACGACGATGGCCGCGCTGCTCGGCGCCGTGCCGCTCGCGATCGGGATGGGCGACGGCGGCGAGCTGCGGCAGCCGCTCGGCATCGCGATCGTCGGCGGCCTGATCCTGAGCCAGGTCCTGACGCTCTACACGACGCCGGTCATCTACCTCTATCTCGACCGGTTCCGCTTGTGGGCCCTGCGCGTCCGCCGCGGCGGCGCCATGCGCATGCCGGGCTCCTCACTTCAACCGGGCGAGTAAATGCCGACAGGTGCAGCGTTGCTTAGTCTTCGAATATTGCGGAAACCGGTCCGGTTTCGGCGCGTGGCGGCGTTCGGCGGCCTCAGCCTTGGTCTGAGCCTTGGCCTGACCGGCTGCATCCCCGGGGTGGAGAAACCCGAGCTCAGTCTCGAAGTGCCGGCGAGCTATCGCGCCGCCGCCAAGGGCGATGCCGACGCCGCCGTTCCGGCGCTCGCCTGGTGGCGCGGCTTCCGCTCGCCCGAGCTGACCGGGCTGATGGAATCCGCGCAGCAATACAATCTCGATATCGCGGTCGCGATCGCCCAGATCGTGCAGGCCGACGCGCAGGCCGGCGTGTCCGGCGCCGCGCTGCTGCCGTCGATCTCGGGATCGGCGAATGCCGAGCGTCAGAAGATCGCGACGGGATCGAGTTCATCGCTCGGCAGCAGCAGCGGCACGTTCTCGCAGTACAGTCTGGGGCTGAGCGCGAGCTATATCGTCGATTTCTGGGGCAAGAACCGCGCGACGTTGTCGGCGTCGGAAGAGAGCGCGACGGTTGCCCGCTACAATCGCGAGGTGGTCGCACTGACCACGATGGCGACGGTGGCCAACACCTATTTCCAGGTGCTGGCGGCGCAGGACCAGATCAAGGCCACCCGGCGCAATCTGGCGGCGGCCGAGCGCATCCTGGCTTTGATCAAGTCGCAATTCGCCGGCGGCACCGCCTCGCAACTCGACTTGTCGCAGCAGGAGGCACTGGTCGCCACGCAGCGCGCGGCGATCCCGCCGCTCGAGGTGACGCTGGGGCAGAACACCGCCGCGCTCGCCCTCTTGGTGGCGCGCGCACCGGCTGATTTCGCGGTGCGCGGCGGCAGCACCACGCAGATCTCGGTGCCGCGCATCACGCCGGGGATGCCGTCGGAATTGCTCTACCAGCGGCCTGACGTGCGTCAGGCCGAGGCGCAACTCGCGGCCTCCAATTTCAGCGTCGACGCGGCGCGGGCAGCGTTCTTCCCGCAGATTCAGCTGACCGGCACCACGGGCTTCCAGAGCGCGGCGCTCGCCTCGCTGTTTGCGCCGGGCGCCTGGTACTACACGCTCGCGGCCGGGCTGACCCAGCCGCTGTTCGACGGCTTCCTGCTGGAGAGCCAGCTCAAGCTCGCCAAGGGCCAGCAATTGCAAAACCTGCAGGCCTATCGCAAGGCGGTGCTGTCGGCCTTCGCCGATGTCGAGAAGGCGCTGATCGCGTTGCAGAAGTATACGCTGCAGGAGCGGCTGCAGTCCGACGTGGTGGCGAGCTCGCGCAAGGCGTTCGAGGTCTCCGAGATGCAGCTGCGCGGCGGCACGGTCAATCTGATCACGGTGCTGCAGACACAGCAGACGCTGTTCACGGCTGAACTCAACCTGGTGTCGGTGCGGCTTAACAAGCTGCTGGCGGCGAGCAGCCTGTTCCAGGCGCTCGGCGGCGGCTGGACGCCGGCCGGCACGCTCGCGGCGGCAGTGCCATGAGGTCGGTCATGCAGCGGTTCGTCACACTGTTCGTCGTTACCCTCGTCATCGCGCTCGGCGCGGCCCGTGCGCAGCAGCGGCCACCGAACAGCGTGCCGCTGGCCTTCGGCATGAGCGCCGACCAGGCCAGCCAGTCGCTCGGCGTTCCCCTGAACTATGTCCGCGGCACGCCGGGCAATGAATTGTTCGTCGCGCTGCCCAATGTCAGGGGCAGCGTGCTGTCGCGGCGCAGCGACGGGCTTTATCTGCAATTCGGCAAGGGGCGCCTGATCGCCTGGAAGGGCGACTGGGGGACCATTCCGCAATGAGGGCCTTCGCCATGACCGCCATCAGAGCACTGATCGCCTGCGCCGCCATCGCGCTCGGTACGGCCACTGCCTCGGCCCAAAACCTGACGCCGCAACGGCCGCTGCGTTACGGCAGCACCGGCGGTGTGTATTTCGACGGCAGGAACGACGACCGCGATTTCCGCAGCAACGGCTCCTTTCCGGGCAGCTTTGCCGCCGATCCCTTCAGCGCGGGCTTCGGCGCGGCGGGTCTGTTCGGCTCGACGCCGTATCACTCCGCGCGGCCCTATCCGTCGCAGGTGATCTTCGGCGCGCCATGCCAGGATTGCCGTCCGCATCGCACGCGGCGGCACCGCGATCGGGTTGATTGAGGTGCTCGGGACCAGAAGGCGCTTCTAGCTCTTGCGCAGAAGGTCGTCGATGATGCGCAGCTTCATCCAGCCGGCCTTGTCGATAATCTCCCGGCGCAGCGCGTCCTTTTCCATCTCATATTGCTCGTGCGGGACGTGGTGGCCGCCGCTCGTGGTAATTCCGAATTCCTTGAGCAAGGCGTTGTGCCGCGCCTCCCAGGCGATCACATGCTCGGTCATGAGCTGCGTCACCGCCGGAAGGAAGCCGGGATGGCCCGCCAGGCCGCATGTTTCCGTGGTCTGCGGATCCTCCGCCAGCATGATCACGTTCCACTCGTCGTAGCCGATCAGATCCATCTGCGCGTAGAGAAACGCGCCATGCGGCCCGTCCCAGATCTTGTGGTCGATGACCAGGAATGGCAATGCATGGCAGTGGCCGTGGCGCGCCGTCATGTCACGGTTGAAACTCTCGGTGCGCTCCTGCAGCCGTTGGTTGGCCGCGGCAAACACGACGAGACGATTGTCCGCCGTCGGCACGATGCTGGCTGCGTCGTCGGGCGCGAACCCGGCATCGCGCAGCATCGGCCCGATCCGCGGATCTTCCCACTGCCTTCTGTGAAAGGCGGGTGCCGCGCCGTCGGCACCCGATGCCGGACGCAAGGGCTCTTTGAGATCGCCCGACGTCGCCTGCTTCTTTCCAAAAACCACCCTGCGCTCGAACATCGTGCCGTTCCTGCCAAGCTGGGGGAAAAGCATGGCAAACAACGCCCAGATTTGTCTTAATCGGTCAGGGCCAGCGGCCGCGATCGAACAACAGGGTGACGCGGCCGTTAATGCCAACGCGAAAACTCGATCAATCCGCCGGCGGCAGGAGCCCAAGGCCTTGAACCCATAAATCGGCCGAGCTGGCGGCTCGCGAGAGTCCGCACTGTCCCGGTAGCAATCAAATTCCGCATCGCGGCGAAATGACGTAATGGGCCATTGCGGAAGTTGTCGTAAGGATCTCGAGACACCCCCCCAAAAACGCAGCTGGCGTGTGGCTATTCCGGCAATCCGGCGCGTCGCAGGCCTTCCGCATATCTGGCAAGATCGTCGGGGCGGCGCAGCGGTACGTGATCGGTCAATCTGGACACTCTGAACGCAGGATCGATTTCCAGCATTCGCTTCGCCGCTTTCTGGGCTCGCTCCAGTTGACCGGAATTTCCAGCGCTGGTCGCGATAATTCTAATGGCGGGTAAGAAGTTCGGATCTTCCCGCGAGGCCTTCTCAGCCCACAAGACCGACTCGTCATATCGGCCGGCAACAAAATGGGCGAGCGCCGTAGCTGTCTGCATCGAGTAGAGACTGGGGTCGAGCGGGCTCAACCGCATGGCGTGAGCCAAATGCTCGATCGCCGTTTCCGGCTCTCCGCGGAATGCCTTGAGCAGGCCGCCGAATTGCCACGCGGAGGAGAGATGCGGATTGAGCGCAAGCGCCCGTTCAATCAGGTCAGCGCCTTCCTCCGGTTCGAAAACGACCCGCGCGAGAGCGTACCCGGCCCGCGACAGAACTGCCGCGTCGTCTCTTCCCAGTTCCACGGCCCGCCGGGCCTGCCTGGCGGTCTCGGCCGATTCCATTGCAACATCGGCCATCCAGCCGTTTGCTTTTCGTAAGGTAAAGCACCGCGCCAACATCGCATGTGCCAGTGCAAATTTGGCGTCGATCTCAATGGCTTTGTAGAAGAGCCGAAGCGCTTCCTCGTTCTCGTCCTTGGTTGCGCCTTCGACGACCGCCAGCCCGCGAAGGTAGTAATCATAGGCATCCAGCTTTTCGGTCGGCTTTCGCTTGGAGCGTTCGATCTCGGCCTGGTCGAGCTTGGGTGCAATCGCGGCAACCACGCTCATGGTAATCCTGTCCTGAAGATCGAACACATCTTCAAGCGATCCGTCGAACTTGTCGGCCCACAGATGCGCGCCGCTCGCGGCATCGATCAACTGCCCGGTTATCCTGACCCTTCCTCCCGCCTTGCGGATGCTGCCTTCGAGCACATAACGAACGCCGAGCTCCTGGCCGACCTTCTGGATGTCGACCGCTTTGCCCTTAAAGGTGAAGCTCGAGTTGCGCGCGATGACGAACAGCGACTTGAAGCGCGACAGTGCAGTGATGATGTCCTCGACGATTCCGTCTGCGAAGTATTCCTGCTCCGGATCGCCGCTCATGTTCTGAAACGGCAGGACAGCGATGGAGGGTTTGTCCGGGAGCGGTAGTGCGCTGTTGCTGCCGAGTGCTGCCGCGAATCTCGCTGTGTCCGCCGTCGTCGCCCCCTTCGAGGTGACGGCATAAGCCCTGACCGCTTCCTCGATGTTCTTGACCTGTTGGGCGCCAAGGTCAGTGAACGCCAGGGGCAGAATTTTTCTGACCTGATCATAGGCAATGCTGGAGATGCAGGTGCCGCCGGCGCTGGCGATGGCTTGCAGCCGCGCGGCGATGTTGACGCCATCGCCAAAGAGATCGCCTCCTTTGACCATAACATCGCCGACGTGGATTCCGATCCGGAAATTGATGTGACGCTCAGGTGGCAGGGGGGCATTGGCTCCGGCCAGCGCGGCCTGCGCCTCGACCGCACATTGGATGGCATCGACGGCGCTGCCGAACTCGGCCAGCACGCTGTCGCCTGCGGTGTTGGCGATCCGGCCGCGATGGGAAGCAATCAACTCGTCGAGAATGGCGCGCCGCTCTGTCAAATCCCTGAAGGTGCTGACCTCGTCGGCCCCCATCAGGCGGCTATATCCCTCGACATCGGCCGCAAAAATCGCGACCAGCCTGCGCTCAGCGTCGATGGGTTTGGCCAAGATGCGCTCCCTGTTCTGGCTCGCAGCCTATCGTGGGATGAAGTGTCATGACACTTCAAACATCGAGGTGACCCCGGGATGCGGGGCGAGCCGCCAAGTCCGAGAGGGGGCATTCGCGACCGGACCGGGCCAGCAGCCAGTCCGGCAATGTCCGTTATGCCGCCGGAAGCGGAAGTAAGTTCAGAGCATTAGCAGGACCGCGATCGGCCATTGCGGGTTGGTGGCGCTGCCCGAGACGTGATTCAAGCTCCATGACTGGAGCCTCGAATCATGCGCTACGAACTCAGCGACTACGGATGGACCGCCATCAATCCGAATGATTCCACGCCCTAACTGGCGGCCGCGCTTGTCGATTTCGCCGGCGCCGGGGTGACGCGGGCAAACCGCACCACGAAGCGGGTGCCCTTGTGGCTCGGGTCGCGCTCGACGCTGGCGTCGAGCTTGACGGCCATCGCCGCGACGATGCGCTGGCCCATGCCGGTGCCACGTGGATCGGCCTTGTCGGAGAAGCCCACGCCTTCGTCGCTGATTGCAAGCTGCAAATCGTCCGCGTGCGGCTTCAGCTCGACATGGATCGGGCCGGCGCCGTCGGGATAGGCGTATTTCACGGCGTTCATCACCAGTTCGTTGACGATGATGCCGATCGCGACCGCGCGGTCGGGATCGATCTCGACCGGGTCGGCCTTCAGCGTCAGCCGCGACATCTTGTTGCCTTCGGCCGATCGCCTGAGATCCTCGAGCAGTGCCTCGAGATACTGGTTGAGCATCACCGTCTTGAAGTCGTGCGAGGTGTAGAGGCGGCGATGCACCTGCGCGACGGCGGCGACGCGGCCCATCGCATTGGTGAGCGCCGCCTTGACATCCTGCTGGGTCGAGGAATTGGCTTGCAGATGCAGCAGCGAGGCAATGATCTGCAACGAATTGCCGACGCGATGGTTGACCTCGCGCAGCAGAACCTCGCGCTCGGCCGCGAGCGCGGCGTAGCGGTCGCGCGAGGCGTGCACCTCGGCCTCGGCCTCGTCGCGCGCTTTCTGGATCGCGGCCCGCCGGACCGCGCCGTTCACCGCGACCTGGAGCAGGGGGATGAATTCGCCCCTGACGTCCTTGACCAGATAGTCCGCCGCGCCGGCCTTCAGCGCGGTGACGGCAATCGCCGAATCCTGCGAGGCGGTGACGAACACCACCGGCGGTGCGTCCGCAATCTTGAGCATCTGCTCCAGCGTCTCCAGCCCATCGAGGCCGGGCATGTACTGGTCGAGCGCGACGACGTCGATGCCGCCCTGGGCGAGCCGCTCGAGGCCTTCCTGGCCGCTTGCGGCGTGCACCACCTTGTAGCCCGCGCGCGTCAGCCGGCGTTCGACCAGGCGCGCCAGCGCCGCGTCGTCGTCGATATAGAGCAGTGTCGGCGTTGCGCTGGTCATAGGGAAGCTGGCGGCACCTGAATCACGGAAAAGAACAGGCCAAGCTGGCGAATGGCGTTGGCAAAGCTTTCGTAGTTCACCGGCTTGGTGATGTAGACATTGCAACCGAGTTCGTAGCAACGCTTGATCTCATGGGAGTCGTCGGTCGTGGTCAGCACGACCACCGGCGTCGCCTTGAGATGCTTGTTCTCCTTGACCCGCTTCAGAATATCGATGCCGGTCATGTCGGGCAGATTGAGATCAAGCAGGATGAGCAGGGCCTGGCCCTTGCGCTCAACCGCGCTGCCATCCTTGCCGAACAGGTAGTTCACGGCGTCTGTACCGTTGGTGAATGGGATGATCTCATTGTTGACACCTGAGCGCCGGATATTCCGCTCAATCAGGCGGGCATGGCCCTCGTCGTCCTCGATCATGATGATGGTGACTGGATCGCTCATGATTCTTTGTCCCGGTTCTTGCCTGAGTTCTTGCCTGACCATTTGATAGGCAGCGTGATCGTGAACGTGCTGCCGTTGTGAAGTTCCGATGCTACCGACATGGTGCCGCCCAGTCTGCGCACAAGTGCGCGGACATGGGCAAGCCCGATGCCCTGACCGGGCTTGTCCTGGGTTCCGGCACGGCGGAACAGGTCGAAGATGCGCTGGTGGTCCTTCGGATCGATGCCGCGGCCGTTGTCCGCAACCTCGAAGATCGCAAAGCCCAGCTTGGTGCGGCCCTCGATCGAGATCTCGCCGGGGACGCCGTCCTTGAGGTACTTGAGTGCATTGTCGATCAGGTTGGAGAAGATCTGCTCCAGCGCGAGGCGGTCGCTGACGAGATTCGGCAAAGCGCCGACCTCGACGGTCGCATTGGCCTCGGCCGCCTGATGCGCGACCGTCTTGACGATGCCGTCGATCAGCTCGCGGAGATCGATCCGCTCCGGCTTGAACTCGCGGCGGCCCTCGCGGGTGAGATTGAGGATCGCGCTGATCAGGCGGTCCATCTTGGCAATCGACGATTTGATGAAGCCGAGCGATTCGTTGAAATCGTCGGACAGCTGCTTGTCGGAGCCTTCGAGCTCGGGCTCGGCCGCGTCGGTCGCGTCTTCCATCGCCGGCGCCAGCGACGCGGTGCGATTGAGCGTGGCGATGCGCTTGAAGATGTCGCCGCGCAATTCCTCCAGCTCGCTGGTGAAGCCCATGATGTTGACCAGCGGCGAGCGCAGGTCGTGGCTGACGATATAGGCGAAGCGCTGGATTTCCTCGTTGGCCTCGCGCAGGTCGGCGGTCCGTTCGTCGACGATGGTTTCGAGATTGAGGTTGCTGTCGCGCAGCCTGGCCTCGGCCTCGTCGCGCGCCCGCGAGGATTGCTGCAGCAGCACGAGCGAGAGGGCGGCGAGCGCCAGCACCATGCAGGAGCCGGCGATGGTGACGGAGGAGGCCAGCACCTGGGTCCTGTCCGCGGTCGCGGTGCGCTCAGCCAGCAGCCGATCCTCCTCGGTGCGCATGTCGCGGCCGATCCGAGCGATCGCCTCCAATGCATCGGCCGACGTGCCCTTGCGCAGGATGTCGACGCTGGTCGCGGCATCGTTGTTGTTGACGCGCTCGATGCTGAGGGCGAACTCGGCCAGCCGTTGCTCGACGGCGGTCTTGAGCTTCGCGGCATTGGCGACCTGCGCCGGATTATCGACGGTCATCATCTGGAGATGGCCGAGCGCGGCCGGGAGCGCTGCCGCGGCCGACTGGTACTCGGACAGGTATTGTGGTGCTGATGTCAGCAGATACGCCCTGGTCGCGCTTTCGGCGCGCCTGACGTCAAGCAGCAGGCTGGCAACCTGGCCCTCCACCTCGACCGTATGGACGACCAAGGCGTTGTCCTCACGCGCCTTGTTGACCAGCAGGACGGACGCCACGCTGACCGCGACCAGCACGAAAAATCCCGCCGAGAGCAGCAGGATCTGTAACGTGGACCGGCGTCGTGAAACTGGGGTCACGACGGTCTCTTCGCGAGAGTGGGATTCAATGCGTCCCCGTGGAAAGCCAACAACCCTTTAGTACGTTTGAGCGGGGCGCTGGGTTCCACAAAGTTCCAAACTATTTCGGGGCGTCGGATGGCTGGCCGGCGAGGTACTGCTCCAGCCAATGGATGTGATAGTCGCCCTCGATGATGTCGGGCTCGCGCACCAGTGCGCGGAACAGCGGCAGCGTCGTCTCGATGCCGTCGACCACCATCTCGTCCAGCGCCCGGCGCAGCCGCATCAGGCATTCGCCGCGGGTCTTGCCGTGCACGATCAGCTTGCCGACCAGCGAGTCGTAATAGGGCGGAATCACGTAACCCTGATAGACGGCGGAATCGATCCGCACGCCGAGACCGCCAGGCGCATGGAATTGCGTGATCCGTCCGGGCGAGGGACGGAAGGTCTGCGGGTTCTCCGCATTGATGCGGCACTCGATGGCGTGGCCGATGATCGCGATGTCGCCTTGCTTGGCCGGAAGCTCGCCGCCGGCGGCAATCCGGATCTGCTCGAGCACCAGATCGATATCCGTGATGCTTTCGGTGACGGGATGCTCGACCTGGATGCGCGTGTTCATTTCGATGAAATAGAACTCGCCGTCCTCGTAGAGGAATTCGATGGTGCCGACGCCGAGATACTTCATGTCCCGCATCGCCTTGGCGCAGGTCTCGCCGATCCTGGCGCGCGCAGCCGCCCCAAGCACGGGCGAGGGGCCTTCCTCCCAGACCTTCTGGTGACGGCGCTGCAGCGAGCAGTCGCGCTCGCCGAGATGGATAGCGCCGCCGCGGCCGTCGCCGAGAATCTGGATCTCGATGTGGCGCGGCTTCTGCAGGTATTTCTCCAGATAGACCGAGGCGTCGCCGAACGCCGACTTGGCTTCGTTGGCCGCGGTCGTGAGCGCCAGCGCGAGGTCGGCCTCGGTGTGGGCGACCTTCATGCCGCGGCCGCCGCCGCCGGCCGCCGCCTTCACCAGCACCGGGAAGCCGATCTCCTTGGCGATCGCCATGGCATCGTCGTCTGGCGTTACTGCGCCGTCCGAGCCGGGCACCACGGGAATGCCGAGGCGCTTGGCGGTCTTCTTGGCTTCGATCTTGTCGCCCATCAGGCGGATGTGCTCGGCCTTCGGTCCGATGAAACCCAGATTGTGGTCGGCGAGGATCTCGGCGAAGCGCGCATTCTCGGACAGGAAGCCGTAGCCGGGATGCACGGCGTCGGCACCGGTGATCTCGCAGGCGGCCAGCAGCGCCGGGATGTTGAGATAGGAATCCTTCGACGGCGGCGGCCCGATGCAGACGCTCTCGTCGGCGAGCCGCACATGCATGGCGTCGGCGTCGGCCGTCGAATGCACCGCGACGGTGGAGATGCCGAGCTCCTTGCAGGCCCGGAGCACGCGAAGCGCGATCTCGCCGCGATTGGCTATGAGGATCTTGTCGAACATCGCAGCGCCTGACGTTGACGGAAGCTATTCAATGATGACGAGCGGCTCGCCGAACTCGACCGGCTGGCCGTCCTCGACGAGGATCTGGGTCACGGTGCCCGCGCGCGGCGACGGGATCTGGTTCATCGTCTTCATCGCCTCGATGATCAGAAGCGTCTGGCCGGCGGTGACCTTGCTGCCGACTTCAATGAACGGCTTGGCGCCAGGTTCCGGAGCCCAATAGGCGGTGCCGACCATCGGCGAGGGCACGGCACCCGGGTGCTTCGCCATGTCGGTGGCAGCAGCGGCGGCAGCCGGCACTGCCACCGGGGCGGCAACCGCATGCACGGCTGACGGCACGGAGGCGGCGATGCTGATATTGCGCGCGACCCGAACGCGCAGGCCGGCGCGCTCGATCTCGATCTCGGTGAGGTTGGTTTCAGCAAGCAGCAGCGCGAGCTCGCGAATGAGGACGCTGTCGTCGTTCTTGGAGTCGTTCTTGGACTTTGCGTCTGATTTGTCGTCTGGCTGGCGCGCCATGTTGTTGATCCGAAATCTCTGTCTGGTGACGGGGAACGTCAGGATTGACGATTAAGTCTTTGCCTTCGCACCGATCCTGGTGGCGAGGCCGATGATCGCAAGCCGGTAGCCGTCGATGCCGAAGCCGCAAAGTGACGCGAAGGCGGCTTTAGCAGTGAACGAGTGATCCCGGAAGCTCTCGCGGGCGTGGATGTTGCTGACATGGACTTCGACGGCGGGGATCTTGACCGCAACCAGCGCGTCATGCAGCGCGATCGAGGTATGGGAGTAGCCGCCGGCATTGATGATGATGCCGACCGCCTTCTTGGCGTGGGCCTCATGGATGAAGTCGATCAGTTCGCCCTCGCGGTTGGACTGCCGGCAATCGGCGGTCAACCCGAACTGCCGCGCGGTGTCCGCGCACAGCTTCTCGACGTCGGCGAGGGTGGCATGGCCGTACGTCTCCGGCTCGCGCGTCCCCAACAGGTTGAGGTTCGGGCCGTTCAGCACATAGATCGTTCCGGCAGCAGCCATTTCCATGGGTTCCGAAGGGGAAAGTGGGCCGGGTTATAGGTAACAACCGGCCGCAGGGGAAGTCTTTAGGTGAAATCGGAACCTCTTCAACAGCTTCCTCCGCCCTGTTAGATAGCTGCCGTAACCTACGGAAATTGCTGATTAACCAAATCTGGCGGAAGGCGCGCCCGCGGGTGTGCTCCAGCCAGCCATCCACTGGCGACTGCGGGTGCAGCCGCATGCAAAACCCCGCCCCTGAGGGGGCGGGGTTGAGATCGAGGCGAGGGCCCGTCAAGGCACCCTCGCGCCGAGGCCAAGGTCAGCCCTCGATGATGTAGACGATCTCGTGGGTCTCCGGCTGCACGATGATGTAGCGGCCGTGGACCAGGATGAACTCGTAACCGCGCCACTGCGGATAGATCGTCACGACGCGCTCCGGCACCGGGTAGAAGTGCACGTCAGCCGGGATACGGGTGCCGACCGACACGTTGAAGTTCACATTGGTGACTTCGGTGACGTGCTCCGACCTGATCGCCGTCGAGATCTGGGTGCGCTTCTCGGCCGGCGGAGCCGCGGTGGCCGACGTCGCCGCGTTACCGGTCGTGGTCTGGGTGCGGCTGGTGTCGTTGGTCTGCGCGCGGTTGGTGTCGGTCGGGCTCTTGGTCTGAGCGTTCTGGTTGGTGGTAGCGCCGCTCTTCTCGCGGCTCTCAGCGGCGTTGTTCATCTTGCCGCTCTTGTCATGCTCCTCGGCCTTCATGTTGCCGCTCTTGTCGCGGCCTTCGGCCTTCATGTCCTTCGGGCCTTCCTTCGAACCTTCCTTGGCGCCCTTGGTCGCATCGTTCTCCGAGCTCATGCTCTTCGACTTCTGCGTGTTCTCCTGTGCACCCTTGGTGGCGGGGCCGGACTTTTCGGACTCGGCGCCCTTCATGCCTGGCGAGTCATCCTTCATGCCGCCCGTATCGCGCTGCATGGTGCCCGACGATGCGCCACCGGACGGTGCGCTGTGCTGCACGGTCGCGCCACCGCCGGCCCCGGATTCCTTGTTGGCGCCGCCGGCGCCCTGTGCATTCGCAAATCCAGTACCAGCGATCAAAGCCGCCGCAGCGACCGAAATCAGAAAGCGGTTAGACATCATATTCTCCTCGTTATTCAGCATTGCCCGCGCCGACAACGGGAGAGGATGTGCGATGTTCCTATTGATTAGCGGTTCCCCGCAGTTTGTTTCTTGTGTGAATGCGCGATGAACGATTTGCGATTCAACCGCAGGCCCAGTCGAACTCCATGCTCGCAAGGTCGAGCTGGCCGTTGCCGCCGCCGAAATTGAATCCGCCGAAATGCTCTTCGATCTCGAGATAGGTCGCGCTGTATCTCGGCGTCCACTGGTTCGGAAACATCGTGCCGCCGAGATGATTGCGGCCGTGCAACCGCTCGAGACCGCGCGCACAGCCTTGCTCGCCGTAAGGCGCGATGTAGTCGCCGAGCTCGCCCTTGTGCAGCAGATGATCGCGCGGCGGCTTGCCGACATTGGGATCGTCGTCGCGCAGCGCAAGGCCGATGCCGTAGGCGTGGTGCCCGGCCTCGGGGATGCCGCCGAACAGGCGGTACCAGTATGTCTTCTCCAGCGCGTCGATGCGGGTGCGGCCGACGTTGACGTCGAACGCCGTGCGCGCCGCGCCCTTCACGATCCAGCGCGGCGGCGAATTGGTTTCCAGCAACGGATTGCCGGCAAGCTCCGGCGGCCGGCAGAGCGGTCCTGCGAACTCGGTCTCCGTGAGCCAGATCGCCACAAAATTATGGTCGATGATGTCCTTCATCCGAAACTCCATCGGATGACGGTTCTGCCGATAGGCGAAGTAGGGCAGCAGATGGGGATCTGATGGACGCGCGATGGTCTCTGCCGCGAGATATTGCGCGACCGCGTCGATCTCGACGGGTTCGTCATATTGCTGATCGGCGAACATGGCGAGCGCGACATAGGCGTCGCCCTTGGCGCGATACTGCGCCGGTACGCGCAGCGTGAAGCAGTGCTGCATCGGAAAGCCGTCATGGGGACTGAGCGGCCATTGCTCGGTGCGAATGCCCGGCGGCAGGCCGTAGCACCAGCCGTGATCGTGGTCGGTGCCACGCTGTGGCGCGGTCTTCAGCAGCGTGAGATCGTAGCCAAGTGTTGGTGGAGCAAGTGTTGGTGGAGCAAGGGCTGGCGGAGCCAGGGGCATGGCGCGCGGCTTCCGTTGTTGGTGATGCCCCTTGGTTGCGGCCAGCGCGGAAGTGGTTCGGCGCCGCAAATAAAAAATCCGGCTGCCAGGCAGCCGGATTTTTCTGGATGGATGAGCGCTGTCGAAGCGACGATCAGCAGGTCGCCTTGCCGCAGCGGGCAAGGCCGATCTTCTCCTTGAGACCCTCGACGCCGACCGCGCCGATCACGACCTGCTTGCCGATCACGTAGCTCGGCGTGCCGTTCATGCCCATGGATTCGGCAAGGCGGAAGTTCTCCTCGATGGTGGCCTTCACCTCGGGGCTTGCCATGTCCTTCTCGAGCTTGGTCATGTCGAGACCGACCTCCTTGGCGACCGCCAGCGCGCGCGCCTTGTCGGCGGCGCCGCGGCCGCCCAAGAGCTTCTGGTGAAACTCGAGATACTTCTTGCCGGTCGGATCCTGCATCCGCACGGCGACCGCGACCTGCGCGGCCTCGACCGAGCCCTGGCTCAGCACCGGGAATTCCTTTAGCACGACCTTCAGCTTCGGATCCGACTTCATCAGGTCGAGCATGTCGGACATCGCGCGCTTGCAGTAGCCGCAATTGTAATCGAAGAACTCGACGAAGGTGACGTCGCCGTCCTTGTTGCCGAGCATGACGCCGCGCGGCGAGTTGAAGATCGTGTCGGCGTTCTTGGCGACGTTCTGCTCATGCTTCTCGGCTTCGGCGGCAGCCTGCCGCTTGCTGAGCTCGTTCATCGCCTCCTCGAGCACCTCGGGATGCGCGATCAGGTAGTTGCGCACGATGGTCTCGATGTCGCCGCGCTGGGTGTCGTTGAAGCTCTGCGCGGACGCAGTCAGCGGCGCGGCGCAAATGCCGAGCGCGAGCAGGGCAGGGGCGAGAAAACGAAGCGCTGGCATGGCAAAATCCTTGTTCGAGGTGGCCCGAAATACGGCACCGCCGTGGGCCGGTTTCGGTGATCGTTGTATGGAACTACGGTTTATTTCTAGTTGTTTTTCTGACCTGGCATCGGCTTGGCGCTCACAATGTCGTCAGCTTTGACCCAACCGGGCGTGCCGATCGCAAACCGCGTCTTGGCGCGCGACGCCAGTTCGCGGGCGGTCTTGTTGTCGCCGCGGAGATAGGCGGCCTGCGCCGAGGCAAGGTCGGCCTGGGCATAGTCGCCCTTGCGGCCATAGGCCATCGCGAGCTGGGTATAGCCGAGCGGCGCCTCGGGCTCGCGCGCCACGGCGGCGCGCAGCATGCTGATCGCATCGTCGGTGTAGGCCTTGTTGTCGGAGGCGACCAGGGCCTGGCCGAGCAGCATCTCGATCAGCGGCGAGCTGCCGGAAAGCTGCACCGCGCGGCGCAGCGGCGCGATGGCCTCCGACGGCCGGCCGCCTTCGAGCAGCGCCTGGCCGCGCAACTCGTAGAAATAGGGATTGTTCGGCTGGACCTGGATCAAGCCGTCGATCTGAGCGATCGCCGAACGCAGATCGCCGTGCAGATAGGTGGTGATCGCGCGGGCATAGCGCGCCGGCAGGCTGGTGTTGGACAGCGGATAGCGGCGGTAGACCGTGTCCTGCCGTTCCATGAAGCCCGAGATCTTGGCGCGCATCATGTCGTGGCGCATCTGCAGCGCCGGATCGTCCTTCTTGTCCCAATAGGGGCTCGAGCGCGCCAGCTCCTCCAGCGCGGAGACGCGGTCGACCGGCATCGGATGCGATTGCAGATAGGGGTCGGCGCCGCGCGCGGCGAACAGGCTCTCGTCGGTGAAGCGCTTGAACGTCTCGTACATGCCCTTGGCGGACTGGCCGGTCGCGTTCAGGAACTTGACGCCGGCGCGGTCGGCGTTTTCCTCCTGCTGGCGCTGGTAGGAGAGCAGCGTGCGCTGAATGACCGACTGCGGCGCCGAGATCGCGGCGGCACCGGCGCTGGAGAGGCCGTTTCCAACGCCGCCGCCCGCAGCGCCTGCGGCCAGCGCACCGACGCCGAGCAGCATCGCGATGATCATCTGGGTCTGCGCCTGCGCCAGCTGCTCGCGCATCTTGGCAAGATGACCGCCGGCCAGATGGCCGGTCTCATGCGCCAGCACGCCGATGATCTGGTTCGGCGTCTCCGATTGCAGCAGCGCGCCGTAATTGACGAAGATGCGGCGGCCGTCGGCGACGAAGGCGTTGAACGAGCCGTCGTTGATGATCACGATCTGGATGTTCTGCTTCTCGAGACCGGCGGCGCGCAGGATCGGCCTGGTATATTCGCGCAGCAGCTGCTCGGACTCGGTGTCGCGCAGCACTGGCGGGCCCTTCTGCTGGGCTCGCGCAGGGACGACGGGACCAACGGCGAGTGCAACCGCGGTCAATAGTGCGGTCAGCTTGAACGCAGTCGGCTTGAGGGGCCTGGTGCGAAGAGCGAGGCGGAGCAGCATGGGCGATCTATCGGCGATTTCTGGCCGCGCGGCGGCAAGGTCCGGTTCCCGATCCGACCGGATCAGGCGCGTGGCACAGTCTGTTGTTTTTGCAGTTCTTCTTCACGCGAACCGGGTATGCACTTGGCCTGAAAGCGTTATAAGGAGCCACCGAATGCGGCCAGTCTGGGGCGGTCGCCGGTATCGGAACCCGAATTCGGCAGCGGCCGTGCAATAGCAGAAATCCATGCGTGAAGCGACAGCGAGAGACCGTGTGAGCAGCCTTTTGACAGCGTCCGGCCGGAGCGATGTTCCGCCGTTCATGGTGATGGACGTGATGGCGGCCGCGGCGCGAATCGAGGCCGCGGGCGGCCATGTCATCCACATGGAGGTGGGGCAGCCCGCCGAGGGTGCGCCGAAGCCGGCGATCGCGGCCGCACAGGCCGCGCTTGCCGGCGGACGGATCGACTACACCTCGGCGCTCGGCATTCCCAGTCTGCGCGCGCGCATCGCCCGGCATTACCGCGACACGTATGGCTGCGCGGTCGATGCCGAGCGCATCATCGTCACCACGGGCTCGTCGGGCGGGTTCATCCTGGCGTTCCTTGCGATGTTCGAGCCGGGCGACCGGGTCGCCGTCACCGTGCCGGGCTATCCGCCTTACCGGCACATCCTGACCGCGCTCGGCTGCGAGCCGGTGCTGATCGAGACCTCCGGCGACACCCGTCATGCGCTGACCGGGGAGGCGCTGCTGGCCGCCCATCGCAAGGCGCCGCTGAAGGGCGTGCTGGTCGGCAGCCCTGCCAATCCGACCGGCACGATGATGTCGCGCGAGGCGCTGTCGAGCCTGATGGCCGCCGCCGACAGCGTGGGCATCCGCTTCATCTCCGACGAGATCTATCACGGCCTCGACTACGCATTTCCTGCGGTGACGGCGGCGGAGCTGTCGCCGAACGCGCTCGTGATCAACTCGTTCTCGAAGTACTTCTGCATGACCGGCTGGCGAGTCGGCTGGATGGTGGTGCCCGACGTGCTGGTGCGTCCGATCGAGCGGCTGCAGCAGAACCTGTCGATCTCGGTGCCGACCTTGTCGCAGATCGCCGCCGAGGCGGCCTTCGAGGGCCGCGAGGAGATGGAGGCGATCAAGCGCGGCTATCAGGAGAACCGCCGCATCCTGATCGAAGGCCTGCCCAAGGCCGGGCTGACCAAGTTCCTGCCGGCCGACGGCGCGTTCTATCTCTATGCCGACGTCTCCGACTTCACCTCCGACAGCTTCGCCTTCGCCAGCGAGATGCTCGAGAAGGCGCATGTCGCAGCGACCCCGGGCGTCGATTTCGATCCGATCCACGGCCGCGCCTTCATCCGATTTTCCTATGCGCGTTCCGCGGCGGAGATGCAGGAAGCAGTTGCGCGGATCGCGCATTGGCTTAAATAGCCCGCAGTCTTCAAGAGCCCTCGGTCTTGTCGGTTAGATCGGTTTCGCAGGCGCTGGCCTCGGTTTCGGCGGAGCAGCACGCGACAGATCGCCGCGGATAAACGGCAGGGGCCACACAGTTCCATTTGACTTGAACGGCCAAGTTGATCTTGGCTATTTCCGCCATTTCTGAGGGGGAGTGACACATGGCAACGGCAACCGTTGCCACGGCTTCACCGGCGTCTGCCGGTGGCAAGCCGTGGTACAAGATTCTCTATGTTCAGGTTCTGATCGCGATCGTGCTCGGCGCGCTGGTTGGCGCGTTCTGGCCGTCGCTTGCCACCAACGAGTGGATCAAGGCGCTCGGCGACGGCTTCATCAAGCTGATCAAGATGGTGATCGCGCCGATCATCTTCTGCACCGTGGTGTCCGGCATCGCCCATATCCAGGATGCCAAGAAGGTCGGCCGCATCGGCGTCAAGGCGCTGGTCTATTTCGAGATCGTCTCGACCTTCGCGCTGGTGCTCGGATTGCTGATAGGCAATATCGTCAAGCCAGGCGCGGGCTTCGGCAATGCGGCGGCGAACGCGCAGGCGGTTGCCGGCTACGCCAAGCAGGCGGAGGCGCAGAAGAGCGTCGACTTCGTGCTGCACATCATTCCGGATACCGTCGTCGGCGCCTTCGCGCAGGGCGAGATCCTGCAGGTGCTGCTGTTCTCGGTGCTGTTCGGCTTTGCGATCATGGGCCTCGGCGAGCGCGGCCACACCATCCGCTCGTTCATCGACGACGCCGCGCATGCGGTATTCGGCGTGATCTCGATCGTGATGCGGGCAGCGCCGATCGGTGCGTTCGGCGCGATGGCCTTCACCATCGGCAAGTTCGGCACCGGCGCGATCCTCAATCTGATGGGGCTGATTGCGACGTTCTATCTGACCGCCGCGCTGTTCGTCCTCGTGGTGCTCGGCATCATCGCGCGGATCGCCGGGTTCTCGATCTTCAGGTTCCTGGCCTACATCAAGGACGAGCTCCTGATCGTGCTCGGCACCTCATCCTCCGAGAGCGCGCTGCCGTCATTGATGGAGAAGCTCGAACGTCTCGGCTGCTCGAAGTCGGTGGTCGGCCTCGTGGTGCCCACGGGCTATTCGTTCAACCTCGACGGCACCAACATCTACATGACGCTGGCGACGTTGTTCATCGCGCAGGCGCTGGGCTACGACCTCTCGTTCAGCCAGCAGCTCACGATCCTGGTCGTGGCGATGCTGACCTCGAAGGGCGCCTCCGGCATCACCGGCGCGGGCTTCATCACGCTGGCGGCGACGCTTGCGGTGGTCGATCCTCGGCTGGTGCCGGGCATGGCGATCGTGCTCGGCATCGACAAGTTCATGAGCGAATGCCGCGCGCTGACCAATCTGTGCGGCAACGGTGTCGCCTGCGTGATCGTCGCCTGGTGGGAGGGCGAGCTCGATCGCGACAAGCTCAATGCCAATCTCGCCCGGCAGATCGACCCGACCGACATGGAGACCGCGCTGACGACGGATTGACGTCAGAACCGGTCCATCCGATACGGCGAGGTGTCCACCGAGGATGCCTCGCCGTTCATCGCTTCGGCCAGCACCCGCGCCGTCGCCGGGCCGAGCGTAAAGCCCTGATGGCCGTGACCGAAGTTCACCCACAGCCCGCGATGCCGCGGCGCAGGCCCGAGCACCGGCAGCATGTCGGTGGTGCAGGGGCGGGTGCCGAACCACGGCTCGGGCTCGACGCGGCTGCCGATCTCGATCAGCTCGCGTGCGGCCGCTTCGGCATGGCCAAGCTGGATCGGCGTCGCCGGCGCATCGGGGCTGGTCAGCTCCGCGCCGGTCGTGATGCGGATCCCCTTGGCCATCGGCGCCATCGCATACCCATTCGCGGTGTCGACCAGCGGCAGGTCGAGCGAGCGGCCGCCCTGATAGTGCATATGGTAGCCGCGCTTGCGCACCAGCGGGATGCGGTAGCCGAACTTGCGCAGCAATTGCGGTGACCACGGCCCGAGCGTGACGACGACATGGGCGGCATCGATCCGGCCTCCGGTCGTGCCGACCGACCAGCCGGTTGCGGTCTCCGTCAACGTCTGCGCGTCGCCGCGCAGCAGCGTGCCGCCGAGACGCTCGAACAATCCGGCATAGGCCGAGACCAGACCGCCGGGGTCCGACACGGTCCACGGTCCGAGCCAGTGAATGGCGCCGGGCAGGTCGTCGCGCAGCAACGGCTCCGCCTTGGCGAGCTCGCTGCCGTCAAGCACGCGAAACTGCACGCCGAAGTCGCGCTGGTTCCCTTCGGCGACTGCAATCGCCTGCTCCAGTGCCGCCGGGTCGCGATGCAGCAGGCGATAGCCGGCGCGGCGGATCAGATTGTCGGCATGCGCATCGCGGATCAGCGTGTCGTGCTCCGCCGTGGCGTAGGCGATCAGGCGTGCCCAGGCGATGGTGGCTTCGCGGTGCCGTTCGGGCGTTGAGTTCCACCAATAGCGCAGCAGCGGACCGGCGTGCTGCGGCAACGAGGCCAGGCGATAGCGCACGTCGTTGGTGCGTCCCATCGCGATCCTGGCGAGCGTGGCGGGATCGCGCGGCATCGGATAGGGCCGCACCGCCTCGCTCTGAATGATACCGGCATTGCCGTAGCTGGTTTCGCGGCCCGGTTCCTTGCGGTCGACGAGCGTCACCGACCAGCCGCGGCGTTGCAGGTGCAGCGCCGTGCTGACGCCCACCATGCCGCCGCCAAGAACGATCGCGCTTTGCATTGGGATCCGTCTCCGTCAGGCTCCGTCACGCCGGCGTCTGACGAACGGATGGCCTGTTCAATAAAAACGCCCGGGGTGAACCGGGCGTTTTGACTTCCAGGTGGCGCTAGTTGCCGCCGCCGCCGAAGCGGCGCGACCACCAGCCCTTGCGGGCCGGAGCCTCGGCCGTGGCGGCGTCCGCTGCGGACTGCGGGGCAGAGGCTGCGGGTTCAGGGGCGGGGGCAGGTTGCTCCGCCGGGCTCTGAGCCAGCGCCGGTGTTGTCTCGGGTTGCGGGCTCGATGCGAAGCTGACCTTTTCGCGCACCGTCGAGCGGCGCCGCTGCGCGCGGTCGCTTTCGGCCGTGTCCTCAGCGGCAGGTGCTGCAACGGGTTCGGGCTCGGGTGCCGCGATCGCCTCAACCGGCGCGGCCTCGATCGGCTGCCATTCCGCCGGCTGGGCAAATAGCTCGGGCTGCGCGAGCGAGGGGGCCGGCTCCACGTCGTGGCTATCGAAATCGGCAACTGCGTCCGTGGCTTCAGGCGCTGCCACCGGGCTCAGCTCATCGGAGATCGATCCAGCGAGACCGTCATCCGGTCCGCCAGTGCCGCGCCGCCGGCGGCCGCCACGGCGTCCGCGGCGCCGCGGGCGGCGATCGCCGTTGCCGGCCTGGTCGTCGCGGGCAGCGCCCTGGGCTTCGTCGCCTTCGTCCTCATCGCCTTCGGCTTCGCCCGCGGCAACCACCTCGGTGCCATCGGGCAGGACATGCATCAGATCGCCGTCCTCGCGCGGCGGCGGAGCACCTTCGCGCGCTTCGCTGCCACCACGGCCGCGGCGCCGACGGCGGCGCTTGCGGCGCTGGCCGTCGCCTTCGCCCTCAGCGGCGCCTGCTTCCTCGCCGGCCGCCCGGTCGTCGACGAGCCCTTCGGTCTCGTCAGTCTCGATCTCGGCCTCGTATTCGAACAGTTCTTCCTCGTCATCCGGCTCGTCGACCTGCGCCGGCGCAGCGGCAGCTTGCGCGGCAAGCAGCGCCTTGGCGGCTTCGAGCGTATGCACCTGCTCGCCGCGATCGATGATGTAGGATTGCTGGCCGTGCACCGTGGCGTCGGCGACGATCGACAGCGAGACGCGGAAGGAGTCCTCGAGGTCGCGCAGATGGCCGCGCTTGTGGTTGAGCACGTAGAGCGCGACGTCGGTGCGGGTGCGGACCACCAGATTGTGGGTGGCGCCCTTCATCAGGATTTCCTCGATGCCGCGCAGGAGCTGCAGCGCCACCGACGAGACCGAACGGACGTGACCGCTGCCGCCGCATTGCGGGCAGGGCTCGGTCGAGCTCTCCAGCACGCTAGCGCGGATGCGCTGGCGCGACATTTCCAACAGGCCGAAATGCGAGATGCGGCCGACCTGGATCCGGGCACGGTCCTGGCGCAGGCAATCCGACAGCTTGCGCTCGACCGCGCGGTTGTTGCGCTTCTCGTCCATGTCGATGAAGTCAATGACGATCAGGCCCGCGAGGTCGCGCAAACGCAATTGACGCGCAACTTCTTCCGCGGCTTCCAGATTGGTCTTGAGCGCGGTGTCCTCGATATGGTGCTCGCGCGTGGCGCGGCCGGAGTTGACGTCGATCGAGACCAGCGCCTCGGTTTGGTTGATCACGATGTAGCCGCCGGAGCGCAACTGCACCGTCGGCGAGAACATCGCGTCAAGCTGGCTTTCGACGCCCATGCGCGAGAACAGCGGCTGGCCGTCGCGATATTGCTTCACCGCGCGCACATTGGCCGGCATCAGCATCTTCATGAAGTCGCGCGCTTCGCGGTAGCCGGCTTCGCCCGCCACCTGAATCTCGTCGATCTCCTTGTTGTAGAGGTCGCGCAGCGAACGCTTGATCAGCGAGCCTTCCTCGTAGACCAGGGTCGGCGCCTGCGACTTCAGGGTCAGGTCGCGCACCGTCTCCCACATCCGGATCAGGTACTCGAAGTCGCGCTTGATCTCCGGCTTGCTGCGGGAGGCGCCGGCGGTGCGCAGGATGATCCCCATGCCCTCGGGCACGTCGAGGTCCTGCACCACTTCCTTCAGCCGCGAGCGGTCCTGGGCGGAGGTGATCTTGCGGCTGATGCCGCCGCCACGCGCGGTGTTGGGCATCAGCACGGCATAACGGCCGGCGAGCGACAGATAGGTGGTCAGCGCGGCGCCCTTGTTGCCGCGCTCTTCCTTGACGACCTGCACCAGCATCACCTGCCGGCGCTTGATCACTTCCTGGATCTTGTACTGGCGACGGGGGCGGAACGCGCGCTCCGGAACCTCCTCGAGCACGTCGTCGCCGCCGACGGACTCGACGACATCCTCTTCCTCGCCTTCCTCGCCGTCATCCTCGTCATCGTCTTCGCCGGCATCGTCGCCATGCCGAGCCTCGGGCGCGGCTCCGTCTGCAAGCGTTGCGTATTCGGCGACGCCGTGCTCATCGGCCGCGGCGTGGACTTCGTCGGCTGCCCCATGCGGCGCGTCGTCGGCATGCGCGGCGTTTTCCGCGACCTGTTCCTCATGGGCCCGCTCGGGCTCATGATTGACCTCGGCGGTCTCGACGAATTCCGGCGCAGCTGACGCAACGGAGGCTTCGACCACCGCGACGACGGGGTCGGACGGAGCGTCGGCCGCCGGCGCCTCGCTCGTTACGTGGACGTGCGCATGATCATGGTCATGGTGGTCATGATCGTGATCATCGTGGCCATGATCGTCGTGACCATGGTCATGGTGATGCTCATGCTCATGCTCATGCTCATGATCGTGGTGATGCTCGTGGTCGTCGTGATGCGCATGATCATGCGCCTCATGCTCGTGACCCTCATAGGCGGCCACGCCGTGCTCGTGATGCCCGGCATCGTGTTCATGATGCCCGGCATCGGCGGGATGTTCGTGAGCCTCGGCTGCCGGCAGCGCCTGCGCGTCGGCTGCACCCTCGATCACCTCGCTCTGGACGCGGTCGCCATGACCGCGGCGGCGGGCATTGCGATGGCGCGACCGGCGGCGATGGCCGCGGTTCTCGTGCTCTTCCTCGGCCTCGCGATGGGCGCGCTCGTCGGCTTCGATCAGCGCCTGACGGTCGGCGACCGGGATCTGGTAGTAGTCGGGATGGATTTCGCTGAAGGCCAGGAAGCCGTGGCGGTTGCCGCCATACTCGATGAAGGCGGCCTGCAGCGACGGCTCTACGCGCGTGACCTTAGCGAGGTAAATGTTGCCGCGCAGTTGCTTGCGCTGGGCGGTCTCGAAATCAAACTCTTCGACGCGATTGCCACGGACCACGACGACCCGGGTTTCTTCCGGGTGGGTGGCATCGATCAACATCTTGTTGGGCATTTTGGAGCTCTTGACGGCGGCGGGCGCGGATCATGGCAGGCGCAAATTGCGCCGCCCGGTGACGCGACGGTCCACCTGATTCGGGGGTGAGGGGAAGGCCAAAACGCGTCTCGCGGCGCAGCGCCGGACGGGAACCCACCGGGATGATGCGACGGGCGAAGTTTTCACCTCGCGTCAGCGCGATCATTCGGGAGATCCTGGTCGGCAATGCAGTCTGGCGCATTAAGCGTCGGCCCGTCTAAATGTTGGCGGCGAAAATTACCGCCGTATCTTTTGCTGAAGGCCCCGCCTGGCGCCGAAGCGCCTGCCGGCCATCGCATATCGAGGCCCCGAGGGGCCGGATAATCGGTTACGCCGTGTCTCAAACCGTCCCTCTGGCGAGGGAGTGTGTCTGGGACCGGACGCCGCTCGGGCTTGAATCCGCCTCTCCGTGTCAGCCGCGCGCGGCGCTGGCTGGGGAGGGACCGGAAAAACACGGCGGGATCTTCGACTTGGAAGGTTCCACCGTTGCACCGAGAGGCTGAACGCGACACAACCGGGAGTACTAGCCGTCAGCACTCCGTACATACGTGGATTGCCCGCCGCGTGCAAGGGAAGCGTCACGCCGCCGCAACACTCGGCTCTTTTCGCCCGCGCGTCATTAGGGTGCGATTAACCGTGTGGTTCTAATGCGGTAAGAAGCAGCTGGGAGGCTCCGAATCGGGTGGAGAACCGCGCAAAACACCTTGTTTTCTTGGGATGCGGGCTGTTGTGCGCTGCAGCATTGGCGCTTGGCATGGCCAGCGCCCCGAGCGCGGCCGAGGGACCACCGGACGGCCAGCCGGCGCCGGCCGCTAGTGCCCCAGCCGCCAGTGCGCCGAATTTCCCGGTCGCATCCGGCGCCAGGCTTGCCGGCGACGACAAGCAGACCCGTTTCATCCTCGATCTCGACCGGAAGATCGAGTTTCGCGCCTTTCCATTGGCCGACCCCTACCGTGTCGTGGTCGATATCCCGCAGGTCAATTTCCAGCTCGCTGCCGGCACCGGCTCGGCGGCGCGGGGATTGGTGAAGGCGTTTCGCTATGGCCTCGTGATGCCCGGCGGCTCCCGCATCGTGTTCGACATGACCGGCCCGGTGAAGATCGCCAATTCCTATGTGCTCGATGCCGCCAACGGCCAGCCGCCGCGGCTGGTGCTGGATTTCGAGCAGGTCGATCGCACCAGCTTCGTGCAGTCGCTCGCGCCGGAGAGCCGGCCCGAATTGAAGCCGTCGATTTCCGAAGCCACCACGGCGACCATTCCGGCCGTCACCACGGCGGCGCTGCCGCCGGTTGCGACCACCGACTCGCGCCCGCTGATCGTGATCGATCCGGGGCATGGCGGCATCGACAACGGCACCCAGTCCGGCGACCAGACCGAGAAGAACCTGGTGCTGGGCTTTGGCCTCGCTTTGCGCGACCGGATCGAGAAGTCGGGCAAATACCGGGTGGTCATGACCCGGTCCGACGACACCTTCATCCCGCTCAACGACCGGGTGAAGATCGCGCGCTCGCAATCCGCGGCGCTGTTCGTCTCGATCCACGCCGATGCCTTGCCGCGCCGCGAGGGCGACGCCCAGGGCGCCACGATCTACACCGTGTCGGACAAGGCGTCCGACGCCGAGGCCGAGCGGCTGGCGGAAGCGGAGAACAAGGCCGACGCGATCGCGGGCGTGAACCTGACCGACGAGCCGACCGAGGTCGCCGACATCCTGATCGACCTCGCGCAGCGCGAGACCAAGACCTTCTCGAACCGCTTCGCTCGTCTGCTGATGGACGAGATGAAGTCCACGGTGCGGATGCACAAGCATCCGCTGAAATCGGCCGGCTTCCGGGTGCTGAAGGCGCCCGACGTGCCGTCCGTTCTGGTGGAGATCGGCTATGTCTCCAACAAGGGTGACCTCGAGCATCTGGTCTCCGAGAACTGGCGCAGCAAGGCCGTCGGATCGATGGTCCAGGCGATCGACACGTTCTTCTCCAAACGGCTGGCAACCGCCGGACCGGCAAAGTGAAATTGGCCGCCTGAAAAGCCGGGGCCGTTGCCCGGAAGCCCTAGTTTGGCCACAGCGGCGACGTTATAGACAAAGGACCGCAGGTCCGCAGAATCGACCATATTGTCCGGCGGCTTTTGTTTATTCGCGTGCGCAAGGCGGCTCGCTGGGCCAAGGCTTCGATGTCAAGGCTTTGAAGTAAAGGCCTCAACGTGAAGGCCTCGCTATGTGAGCCTCCGTTGTGTGAGGCTCCGCACTTTTGGACAGGCGCTTCTGACGATTGAGCGCCGGAGGGTAGGAACGGAACGTCGATAATGCGCCTGCTCGTGCGGTTCATGGGTTTCTTGTTCGCCGCCGGAACCGTCATGTTCCTGGTCGGTGTCGCCGCCGTCGCTGGCGCCATCTGGCATTTCTCGAAGGATCTGCCCGACTACTCGCAGCTCCAGGATTACGAGCCGCCGGTGATGACCCGCGTGCACGCCGTCGACGGCGCGCTGCTCGGCGAATACTCCAAGGAGCGCCGGCTCTACCTGCCGATCCAGGCGGTGCCGAAGCTCGTGATCAACGCGTTCCTCGCCGCCGAAGACAAGAATTTCTACGAGCACGGCGGCATCGACTATCAGGGCATGGCGCGCGCTGCGATCCTCTACGCGCAGAACTACGGCTCCAACCGCCGCCCGCAGGGTGCCTCTACCATTACCCAGCAGGTCGCCAAGAACTTCCTGCTGACGAACGAGGTCTCGTTCGCGCGCAAGATCAAGGAAGCCTTGCTGGCGATGCGCATCGAGCGCGCCTATTCGAAGGACCGCATCCTCGAGCTCTATCTGAACGAGATCTATCTCGGGCTCGGCGCCTACGGCATCGCGGCCGCGTCGCTGGTTTATTTCGACAAGTCGGTCAACGAGCTGACGATCGCCGAAGCGTCCTATCTCGCCTCGCTGCCGAAGGCGCCGGCCGCGCTGCATCCGGTCCGCAACCGTGATCGCGCGATCGAGCGCCGCAACTATGTGATCGACCGCCTGCTGGAGAACGGCTGGATCAAGCAGGCCGACGCCGACAAGGCGCGCAAGGACCCGCTCAACGTGACCAGCCGCTCGAACGGCGCGCACATCTTCGCCGGCGAATATTTCGCCGAGGAAGTCCGCCGCGACATCTTCGAGCGCTACGGCGAGAAGAAGCTCTATGAGGGCGGCTTGTCGGTCCGCACCACGCTGGATCCCAAGATCCAGGTGATGGCGCGCAAGACCATGGTCACGGGCCTCGTCAACTACGATGAGGCGCAGGGCTGGCGCGGGGCGGTGCACAAGCTCGACGTCTCCGGCGACTGGGGCGTCAAGCTTGCCGACGTCAAATCGCTCTCCGACATCTCGCCGTGGCGGATGGCGGTGGTGCTGGAGACCGGCGATCAGTCAGCACGGATCGGCTTCCAGCCGGGCCGCGAGCTCGGCGGCGCGGTCAGCAAGGAGCGGCAGACCGGCATCATCACGATGGACGGCGTGCGCTGGGCCAAGACCAAGGGCAAGGCGCCGACGGCGGTCTCGCAGGTGCTGCAGCCCGGCGATGTGATCTATGCCGACCCGCTGGTGACCAAGGAAGGCACTGCGGTCGAGGGCCAGTATCGCCTCCGGCAATTGCCCGAAGTCTCCGGCGCCATGGTGGCGATGGATCCGTGGACCGGCCGCGTGCTCGCGATGGTCGGCGGCTTCTCGTTCGACCAGAGCCAGTTCAACCGGGCGACGCAGGCCTACCGGCAGCCCGGCTCGTCGTTCAAGCCGATCGTGTATTCGTCGGCGCTGGACAACGGCTATACGCCGTCGACCACGGTGATCGACGCGCCGATCGAGATCGATCAGGGGCAGGGCGCCGGCGTGTGGCGTCCGGAGAACTATTCGACCGGCAAGTATTACGGTCCGACCACGCTGCGCAACGCGTTGCAGCGATCGCTCAACACCGTGACGGTGCGGCTTGCGCAGGACATCGGCATGCCGCTGGTCGGCGAGTATGCCAAACGCTTCGGCGTCTATGACGAGTTGCCGAACTATCTGTCGTATGCGCTGGGTGCTGGTGAGACGACCGTCATGCGGATGGTCACGGCGTATTCGATGTTCGCCAATGGCGGCCGCCGGGTGAAGCCGACGCTGATCGATCGCATCCAGGACCGCTACGGCCACACCATCTTCAAGCACGACACCCGCGAATGCCGCGGCTGCGACGCGCCAGGGGGCTGGAAGAGCCAGCCGGAGCCGCAGCTCGTCGACCGCCGCGAGCAAGTGCTCGATCCGATGACCGCCTACCAGATCACCGAGATGATGGAAGGCGTGGTCCAGCGCGGCACCGCGACCGTCGTCAAGGAGGTCGGCAAGCCGATCGCCGGCAAGACCGGCACCACCAACGACGAGAAGGACGTCTGGTTCGTCGGCTTCTCGCCGGACCTCGCGGTCGGCGTCTACATGGGTTACGACAAGCCGCGCAATCTCGGCCGCACCGCCACCGGCGGTCACGTGGCCGCGCCGATCGCGCGCGACTTCCTCAAGCTTGCGCTCGCCGACAAGCCGCCGACCCCGTTCAAGGTCCCGGCCGGCATCAAGCTGATCCGCGTCGACGCCAAGACCGGCATGCGTGCCGGCCCAGGCGATAGCGGCAACACCATCCTCGAAGCCTTCAAGCCGGGCACCGCGCCGCCGGACAACTATTCGGTGATCGGTGTCGCCGATGCCGATGGCCGCGGCCCTGCACCCGGTCCACAGCCGTCGCAGAGCGGCGGACAGCCGGATGGCGGCTTCTTCATGCGGCCGGGAACCGGGGGGCTGTACTAGAGCGTTTTCAAGCGAAGTGGATGCCGGTTCGCGTGAAGAAAACGCGTCAAAACAAAAACCTAGAGCCCGTTCCGATCCAATCGGAACGGAAATGGCTCTAGCGGTTGGCCGATCCAAATCGCCGGGATAGCGCGGCCAAGCCGATTGCGCTTTGCCGCGCCGGTCGCTACATCCCCGGCAAGCTTTTTCACCAACACCTGAAAGACCATGCGCGCGGAAATCGAACGCCTTGTTGAAGAGATCAAGCAGTCAGTCGGGCTGCTGAGGAGGCATCTTTGACGTCGAACAATCGACGGCACGCCTCGCTGAGCTGAACAAGCTCGCTGAAGATCCCAATCTCTGGAACGATCCCCAGAAGGCCCAGCGGCTGATGCAGGAGCGCACCTCGCTGGAGGACGCGCTGTCGGGCATCGGCAAGGTCGAGCGCGAGCTCGAGGACAACATCGGCATGATCGAGCTCGGCGAGGCCGAGAACGATGCGGCCGTGGTCGCCGAGGCCGAGAAGGCGCTCAAGGACCTCAAGAAGGAAGTCGCCCGGCGCGAGCTGGAAGCGCTGCTCTCAGGCGAGGCCGACACGTTCGATTCCTATCTCGAAGTCCATGCCGGCGCCGGCGGCACCGAGAGCCAGGACTGGGCGCAGATGCTGCTGCGCATGTACACGCGCTGGGCGGAGAAGCACGGCTTCAAGATCGAGTTCCTCGAGGAGTCCCAGGGCGAAGAGGCCGGCATCAAGTCCGCCACCATCCAGATTTCCGGCCACAATGCCTATGGCTGGCTGAAGACCGAGGCCGGCGTGCACCGCCTGGTGCGCATCTCGCCATTCGATTCCAACGCGCGGCGGCATACGTCGTTTTCGTCGGTGCAGATTTTCCCGGTGATCGACGACAGCATCAAGATCGAGATCAAGGAGTCCGACGTTCGCACCGACACGATGCGGTCGGGCGGCGCCGGCGGTCAGCACGTCAACAAGACCGAGTCGGCGGTGCGCCTGACGCATATCCCGACCGGCATCGCGGTGGTCTGTCAGGCCGGCCGCTCCCAGCACAAGAACCGGGCGCAGGCCTGGGACATGCTGCGCGCGCGGCTTTACGAGATGGAGCTGAAGAAGCGCGAGGAGCAGGCGGCTGCCGATCAGGCCGCCAAGACCGAGATCGGCTGGGGTCACCAGATCCGCTCCTATGTGCTGCAGCCCTACCAGATGGTGAAGGATTTGCGCACCGGCGTGCAGACCTCCGACACCTCGGGTGTGCTCGACGGCGATCTCGATGAATTCATGGCGGCGACCTTGGCGCAGCGTGCCTTCGGCACCGGGCCCGGCTCCGTCGAGGATGTGGATTAGCCCATGCCGCGCGTCGCTTTCATCGGATTGGGACGCATGGGCCACGGCATGGCCGGCCGTTATCTCGATGCCGGTTTCACCGTTGCGGTGTGGAACCGGAGCAAGGCCAAGGCCGAGGATCTGATCGCGCGCGGCGCGCTGTGGGCGACTTCGCCGGAGGACGCCGCGATCGATGCCGATGCCGTCGTGACCATGGTCGCCGACGACGAGGCATCGCGCGCGGTCTGGCTGACCCGGGACGGCGCCGCCGCCACCATGAAGGCCGGCACCCTCGCGATCGAATGCTCCACGGTTTCGTATCAGCACACACTGGACATGGCGCGCGAGCTCAACAGCCGCGGCCTGATCTACATCGATTGCCCGGTCATCGGGCTCCCCGAGGCGGCGGCCGCGGGCAAGCTGACGCTGCTGGTGGGCGCCGATGCCGCTGACCTCGACAAGGCACGGCCGTTCCTCGCGCCGATCGGCAGCACGATCCGCCATTTCGGTGCGGTCGGCACCGGCACCGTGTTCAAGCTGATCAACAATCTGATCGGCGCGGTGCAGATCGCAAGCCTCGCCGAGGGCGTTGCGATCGCCGAGCAGGCCGGCCTCGACATGCAATTGGTCGCCGAGGCGCTGGCGACCGGCGCGATCGCGAGCCCGCAGATCATCCGCCACAGCAAGCGAATGATCGACCGCAACTTCACCGGCGCATCCTTCACGGCGGCGCTGCGCCACAAGGATGCCGACTACGCCGTGCGGCTCGCCGAGACGCTGTTGCCCGGCGTGCCCGTGAGCCGTGCCGCGCTCACCGCCTACGACAAGGCCAAGGCCCACGCGCCCGATGGCGACGAAGGTCAGATGATCGAGATCGTGTCGCGGCCGAAATAGGCAGAGCCGCCATTCACGGAAATCGGGTGGCCATCGCCGCCGCGCCCGGCTAGGTACCTGCGCCTGCGCAGATGAGTGCCCGCCATGTCTTCCGCCGACAACAGGATCGATCGCCGCGACTGGGGGCTGCTTCTCTTTCTGTCGGTGCTGTGGGGCGGCTCGTTCTTCTTCAACGGCGTGATCCTGCGCGAATTGCCGCCGCTGACGCTGGTGCTGTTGCGCGTCGTGCTCGGCGCGCTCATTCTGTTGCCGCTGCTGCGGGCCCGGAAGATCGAATTCCCGCGTGGCCTGTCCGGCTGGGCGCCGTTCGCCGCGATGGGACTGTTCAACAACGCGTTGCCGTTCTCGCTGATCGTATTCGGCCAGACCTATATTCCGAGCGGGCTGGCCTCGATCCTCAATGCGACGACGCCGCTGTTTGCGGTGGTCGTGATGGCGGTGGCCGGCGAGGAGCGGCTGCAGGCGCGCCGCGTGGCCGGCGTGGTGGTCGGGCTGATCGGGGTCGCGATCCTGCATGGTGATGCGCTCGGCTTCGAGAGCAGGCAGGGCATCGGCATCCTGCTGTGCCTCGCCGGCGCCTTCAGCTACGGCATCGCGGCGCTGGTCGGGCGGCGGCTGCCACAGCGCGTGCCGCCGCTGGGCACGGCGACGTTCCAGATGATGGCCTCCAGCGTGATGATGGCGGTCGTTGTCGGTGTGGCCGAACGACCCTGGCTGCTGCCGATGCCGCATCCGACCACGTGGCTCGCCGTGCTCGGGCTCGCGGCGCTGTCGACGGCGCTGGCCTATATCGTGTTCTTTCAGATCCTGCAGCGCTCCGGCGCGACCAATGTGATGCTGGTGACGCTGCTGCTCCCGGTCACCGCGATGCTGCTCGGATTCTTCGTCCTCGGCGAGCCGGTCGCGCCGCGCGAGGTGATCGGTGCGCTCGTGATCGCCAGCGCGCTGCTCCTGATCGACGGGCGCGTCCTGACCTGGTTCAGCCGCGCGCCTGCTTCCACGCCGCATACCAGCCGGTGAAGCGGCCGCTGTCACGCTCGCCGCCGTGCCAGGCGGCGTAGGCGGTGCCGTCGTCGGCGACCAGCACCACGGCATCGAGCCCCCTGGAACGACGCAGCGTGTCCATCGCCTGAGCCGGCGTCTGCGCAATCGGGCCCGCCACATTGAACGACGTGTTGACCGACATCTCGACGCCGATATGGCGGCCGAGCGCCTTCAGATAAGCGTAGGTGAGGGGATCGTCGGCCTCGCGCACGATCTGGATGCGGCCGGTGCCGTCGGCATGCACCACGGCGGGAATCTTGGCGCGGGCCTCCGGCTTCGAATGCGCCGTGAGCACCATGTAATTGTAGGCGTTGTAGTCGTCGTCGGACGCGCCGTCTTCGAGCTCGAAATAGTCGCGCGCGGCCTGCAGCGTCGCCATCGGCGCCAGCGGCCGGATCGCCTCGCGATACTTGACGCGCTCGTTGAGCCGCCTGCGCACCTCGGGGTCGCAGGGGTTGGCGAGGATCGAGCGATGGCCGAGCGCGCGCGGGCCGGTTTCGGCCGCGCCCTGATAGATCGCGATCACGCCGCCTTGCGCCACCATGCTGGCCATCAGATCGGCGACCGCATCGCGTCCTTCCGATGTCGCGACATTGCCGATCTCCGTGGAGGCGACGTCGTCGGCACGCAGTGCCGCGGTGATGTCGGCGTTCGAGGGCGGCAGGCCACAATAGAAGGCATGCGACAGCGGCGCGCCGCGCGCCGCGCCCGCCATATGCGCGAACAGCCAGGCCGCGCCGATCGGCACGCCGGGATCGCCGGGCACTGGCGGCACCCACATATGCAGCCGCGTCTTGCGCTGCTGCGCGCGTTCGAACCACGCCTCGTCAAAGTGCTCGAGCAGCCGCATGTTGCCGAGCGCGTTCAGCGCCACGCCGCCGGTCAGCACCAGGCGGTCGGTGCCGGTGATGCGCAGGAGATGATCGATGACATGGATCATCGCGTCCTCGAACACCAACTGGGTGGCGGCGGCCTTGTCGACGCGGTCCCTGGTGTCGGGGCGGTGATTGATGTCCTCGACGCGCAGCACGGCGTCGGGATTCCAGAGCTGGTCGGGCCGCAGCGGCGGCCCGAGAATATCGATCAGCGGTTGATGATAGGGATTGTCGGCGGGGTCGGCGTACCAATTGGCCATCGCGCGGTTGAGCCGCACGCTGCCATTGGGCCCGAGCTGCAGCACCGCCTTCAGGCGCTGATAATAGGGATTGGTGGCGCGGTTCATGTCGCCCCAGGCGGCGGCGCCCATGTAGCGGCCCTCGCTGGAGAGCCAGGTCCAGCCGCCCTGGCTCGACGAGATCACGGTGTAGAAGGCGCCGAGCGAATCGAACAGGCTCTCGTTGCAATAGAGCTGCTTCATCTCGCCGTTCTCGGCGACATAGAGCGAAATCGAGCCGACGTCGCCGGTGCCGTCGAGCACCGCGATCGCGACACGCTCGCGCACATCGGCGAACGGCGATGCGGTGAACGAGTACCAGGCGTGATTGTCATGATGCGGCATGCAGATCAGCGGCAGCTGTTCGCCAAGCCCGTACATCCTGCCGAGCCTGCGTGCGATGCGCCGCACCTGGTCCATCTGGCGCAGGTTGATCGCCGGCGCGATCGGCGCGCTCAGCAATTTAATGCTGGCCGGCGCTTCCTCGAGCGAGGTGCGGATCAGCATCGCCAGCAGCGCCGGATAGTCCCACGTGGTGACGAAAGCCGCGATGTCGCCGACGTCGCGGCCCATCCGCTGCAACACCTTGCGCATGTCGTCGAGCGCGTGTTGCGGAAACTCGTTGGTGTGTTTGTTTCCGGAAAAGCGCTCTTCCTCGTTGTTGACGATCAGGCGCGGCCCGTCCTTTTGGGTGACCTCGACCAGCGCGACGCCGGTGTTGTGGGTGCCGGGGCAGGCAAGGCCGGCGATGTAGACGGTCTCGCCGCGCTGCAGCTTTTCGCGGATCGAAGCGATCGTGCGCTGCGCGAACTCGCCATTGGCCTTGTGCAGGCCACGCTTCGCCAACGCACGTTCACTGAGGCGGCGCGTGATCTCATAGCCCGCGGCCGCAATACGCGGATGCCGCGGACCGGTACGAATGTCCGGTTTACGCAATCAGAACGCCTCGACTCGTGATCCCCAGGTCGACTTCAATCATAACTAGCGCCAGGCAACAATGCCGTTTCGCCCAACGGAAAAACCTAGCGCTTGCCAGCACATGCGTCTCTTGCGAGACTTGCCGTCAAAACCACGACAAAAATCGGGGAGAAAACGATGCCGGCTCGTTCTGGATATATTGGCGCGATCGTGGCCTTCGCAAGTGCCGCATTGATCACGACCTCGGCCACCGCGCAGAAGAAATACGATCCCGGCGCAAGTGATGGCGAAATCAAGATCGGCAACATCATGCCGTATAGCGGCCCGGCGTCGTCCTACGGCGTGATCGGCAAGACCGAGGTCGCGTTCTTCAAGATGATCAACGAGCAGGGCGGCATCAATGGCCGCAAGATCACCTTCATCAGCTACGACGATGCCTATTCGCCGCCGAAGGCGATCGAGCAGGCGCGCAAGCTGGTCGAGAGCGACGAGGTGCTGCTGATCTTCCAGGCGCTCGGCACGCCGTCGAATTCGGCAATCATGAAATACATGAATGCCAAGAAGGTGCCGCAATTGTTCGTCGCCTCCGGTGGCACCAAATTCGGCGACCCCAAGAATTTTCCCTGGACGATGGGCTTTCAGCCCAACTACCAGAGCGAGGGGCGCATCTATGCGAAATACATTCGTGACAAATTCCCCGACAGCAAGATCGCGGTGTTCTGGCAGAATGACGACGCCGGCAAGGATCAGTTCAAGGGCCTGAAGGACGGGCTTGGCGACAAGGCGGGCATGATCATCGCCGACAAGTCATACGAAGTCTCCGATCCCTCGATCGATTCGCAGATCGTCGCGCTGCACGATTCCGGCGCCGACATCTTCTTCTCCTGGGCGGCGCCGAAGGGATCGGCGCAGGCGATCCGGAAAGTGGGCGAGCTCGGCTGGAAGCCGAAGTTCTTCCTCGCCAACACCGCGACCACGGTCGCCTCGGTGCTGAAGCCGGCGGGGCTCGAATACGCCAAGGGCATCATCTCGACCCAATACCTGAAGGATCCGACCGACCCAACCTGGGACAAGGACCCCGCGGTCGTGAAGTGGCGCGGCTTTATGGACAAATACTATCCTGAAGGGGACAAGGCCAATTTCAACAACGTCTACGGCTATGTGCAGTCGGAGGCCATGGTGCAGGTGCTGAAGCAATGCGGCGACAATCTCACGCGCGAGAACGTCATGAAGCAGGCGGCCAGCCTGAAGAACTTCCACTCCGACCTGATGCTGCCGGGCATCATGGTCAACACCTCGCCCGACGACTACTACCCGATCGAGCAGATGCAATTGATGCGGTTCAACGGCGAAGCGTGGGAGCTGTTCGGCGACGTCATCACGGGTGAGGTCGGGCACGACGCGACGCGGTAGGCGGTTGGAGGTCGTTGAGGCGCTGCTGACGCAGCAAACACTGCTGTCGTCCTGGCGAAAGCCAGGGGGCCCGCAGCGTCGTGCTGCAATGACCATTTGGGGTAATGGGTCCTGGCTTTCGCCAGGACGACATCGAATGTGTGGCGCGGACTACATCCCGATCGTCGTCCCTGCGAAAGCAGGGACCGATAACCACCAGGGTCGTGTCGTTGAAGAGGGCTGTGGCTCCAGCGTCGTTCAACAATTACCTTCGGTGGTTATGGGTCCCGGCCTGCGCCGGGACGACAACTGAGTTTGTTGCACTACTTGTGAGCCAGGCATCCACGGCGTGCTGCACTATCCGCCAGGACCTTCTCCGGGTCGGCGGGCGCGCAGCGTCATGCCGCCGGCGACGCCGACGCCGATCACGTACATCCAGCCCTCGTGAAAATCGGACAGATGCGAGTTGAGCAGCGAGCTCGTGATGTTCTGCACGACGACGGCAAGCCCGACCCAGGTCACGAGATCGCGGCCGGCGAACAGCCTGACGTGGGTGGTCCACATCGCGTACAGCAGCACGGTGCCGATCAGCCCCCACTGGATCGCGACATTGAAGGTCTGGTTGTGCGGGTTGTTGATCACCTCGGCGTTTAGGCCGGTTTGTCCGGCGGCATCCTGCCTGAACATGTGCTTGATCGCGCCGGTGCCGTGCCCGAGCAGCGGCGCCTCGGTGATGAACTTCACCGACTTCCGCCAATAGGTCAGGCGCTGTGCGGTCGAGGCGATCCCGGACGTATCGTGGGCGCGATACTCGAGGCCGATGTCGGCGATGCGGTGACGCAGATAGGGCGACGTCGTCCACACCAGCAGGCTCGCCAGCGCGACAGCGGTGAACAGCAGCCGCGTGGCGCGGCGGGACAGATGCAGCGCGGCGAACAGGATCAGCAAGACCGGCATGGTGACCAGCGCCGTCCGCGCCGAGACGACATAGAACATGTTGGCGACGAACAGCAGGATCAGCGCGAGGGCGCCGGCTGCGATGCGCCATTGCCGGGCCCGCAGCGCCGTCAACGCCGGCAGCATCAGCGCGAAGACGCACAGCACGAATTCCTGGCTCTGGTCGAGGTAGTTCTTGACCGGCACGCCGTCGGAGGCGGTGTGCGCAAGCTTGAGCTGCGGCAGCGCCAGCACGATCCAGGACAGGATCATCATCAAGGTGCAGGACACCAGGAAAGCTGAGAACACCCAGAGTCCGCGCTGCGAGCGCTGGAAGTAGCCGAGCAGGAACGGCAGCAGCAGCAGCTTGCCGAGCGGCTTGATGCCTTGCAGCCGTTCGGTCCAGCCGGTCTCCGACCACGCCACGCCGAACACCGCGAGCGCGACCAGCGCCACCGGCAATGCAAAGGCCGGTTGCGCGAGGTCGAGAATGAACTGCTCCCAGTCGATGGTCGGGATCACGGCGACGAGCCACAGCAGCATGAAGACGGCAAGCGCCGTCGTCGACCATGGCAGCGAGGCCGCGGCGAGCACGATCAGGATATCGGTCGTGCGGACATAGGCGATTGAGCCGGACCAGGCACGGACGCGGTCGCGCCAGCGCAGTGCGGGCTCGGCGCCGCCGAACGCGTGGGATTCCGTGGTCATGACCGGCCTACACGGTGGCGCCGTTGAATGCGGCGATCGCGGCAGGCGGCGCTGGCACGGCGGCCGCGGCTTCCGCGACGACCCGATGGGACAGCAGGTCGCGCGCCTGGGTATGGTGGCCGAAGCGGTCGGCGAGCTCGGTCCGGCGCGCGCGGATCTTGTTCCGCCATTGCTCCTGCTCAGCCAGCACCCGGGTGACCGAGGCGCTAATCGCATCAATCGAGAACGGGTCGAAATAGTCGGCGAGCTCGCCCGCGACCTCGCGGAACACGGCGATGTCGGAGCACAGCACCGGCGTGTTCGCGGCCAGCGCCTCGATGATCGGCACGCCGAAGCCTTCGGCGAGGCTCGGCATGATCAGGCCATGGGAATCGGCAATCAGCGCGGCCTTCTCGTGCTCCTCGACATAGCCGGAGAAGCGGACGTTGGGCGGCGCATTGCGGGTCAGGCTCGGCGCGCCGGTGTAGCCGATCACGACGAGGTCGGCCTGGGGCAATTTGCGGAAGGCGCGGATGACCGCGGCGAGGTTCTTGCGCGGCTCGGCGGAGACGATCACGACGAAGTACGGCCGTCCGCTCGGGGCACCGGCTGCCGGCAGCGCCGGTGCATCGAACCTGGTGCGGGGATAGACCACCCGCGCCGGCAGATGCGCGAACTGCGGAAGCAAGGCGCGGAACCGGCCCAGGCTGTAATGCGAGACGAAGGCGAGCTCGTCGGCCTGCTGCAGGCTGGTGAACAGGCGCGACAGGAACAGCCGCGTTGCGACGTCGCTGAGCTTGAGATCGGTGAGCGGCAACAGGTCATGCACGACGCAGATCACCTTGGCGCCGCGCTTGCGCTGGATCGCGACCCGCGTCGGCGTGTCGACGAGAATGACGTCGTAGCCGCGCGCATCGACCCGCGGCGGCGGCAGCCGCAGCAGCGCTGAGGTGTCCTGATAGCTGTAGAAGCCGGGTTCGAGCAGGAAATCGCCGAACAGCTTGAGATGGCGCAAATCGGTCGGGATGTATTCGAGGCCGTCGGCGTGGTTCTCGATCAGGCTGACGCCGGCCGGCAGCAAATGGAGCGCGCGCAGGAAGCTGACGGCGAATTCCAGCGAGGTCGCGGCGCGGAGCTTGCCGCGGAACCAGTCGACGGTGCGGCGCAAGCCGCCGCTGCTGCGCATGACAGGCGCATTCATGTCGGCTTCGTCGAGGAAGCGATAGAGCGCGAGCAGCTCGATCAGCCGCGAGCCGTCGGGCAGCAGCCTTGTGCGCTGCTGGCGCTGGCGCAGCTTGCGATAGCGGCGGGTGGTCTCGACCAGCAGCGTCAGCTCGTGGCCGTCGTCGGCCAGCGAGCGGATCAATTCACGCGTGAAATGGAAGATGCCGCGCTTGTGGTTGGGTTCGCCGAGCGCCTCGCTGACGACCAGGATCTTTGTCATGCGGTTATTTCTCTGAGCTCAAGGTGATGCAGGACGGGCGGATCCAGCGCAACAGTGCTGGTGATGCGGCCGTGGTCGAGATTGATGATGCGGTTGCAGGTTCGGCGCAGCAGCCCCTGGTCGTGCGAGGCGATGATCACGATCGCAGCTGCCTCGACCATCTTGCGCAGCCGCTGCTCGGCCTTGGCCGAGAAATTCTCGTCGACCACGCTGAGCCATTCGTCGAGCAGCAGGATGTCGGCGGGAAACGCGGTCGCGGTCGCGAACAGCACGCGCATCAGCATACCCGAGGAGAACATGCGCAGCGGCAGCCGCTGCATGCGCGCCTCCAGCTCGGTGAACGCCCAGATCTCGTCCAGGATCGCCGGCGTCGGCTTGCGTCCGGAGATCCGCAGCAGCAGGTTGATATTGTCGGCGGCGACGAAATCGAGATTGACGCCGGCACCGAGGCCGAGCAGCGGCACGATATTGCCTGATATCTCGACCTCGCCGCTGGTTGCCGGAAACACGCCGGCGATCAGCCGCAGCAAAGTTGACTTGCCGGAGCCGTTCGGCCCGGCGAGGCCGATGCGGGCGCCGGCCTTCGCCTCGATCGAGATGTTGTCGACCGCGCGGATGGTGCGCATCTCGCTGGTCTGGCGGAACAGGCGGCCGAGCAGGCGGCGCTTCAGGGAAAAGTCGTAGGCGCCGTACAGCGGATAATCGAGGCAGACGTCACGGAGGTGGATGCTTGCCATGTGCTAGATCCAGAATGCCGCTTTGCGCAATTGAGCGACCGTCACGGTCGCCGCGACCGCGAGCGCAGCAAGGCAGGCCAGCACGTAGATCACGCTCGGCATCGCGACATGGCCCGATGCCAGCGGGTCGCGCCAGACCGCGAACAGATGCGTCAGCGGATTGAGCCGCATCACCGTCGAGCCGCGATCGATCATCTCAGGCGTCCAGATGATCGGCGACGCTAGGAAGGCCAGCGTCAGCGAGGACTCGATGATCGGCTTTATGTCACGGTAGCGCGTCGCCAACGCACCGAGCACGAGGCTGGCGCCGAGCGTGCAGATGGCGAACAGGACGAGGCCGGGCAGCGCGGCGATGGCGCCGCCCACATCCCGCGGCGTCAGCACGAGCCACAGGATCAGCGGCACGACCGCGTTGTGCGCCGCGAAGAGCGCCTGGCGGAAAGTACACTGCAGCAGGAAGATCACCGGTGGCAGCGCGCGATCCTTGATCAGGCTGGCCGAGCCCTGCAGCGCGGTGGTGGCGTCGAGCACGACGCTGTTGAGGAAGGTCCAGGCGGTGAGGCTCGCCGCCAGCATCGGCAGCCGCGCCACCGCGCTGGCGTTGGAGAGATGGCCGATGACCGAGCCAAGCACGGCCACCATGATCGCCATCTGGATCGACATCCAGAAGGGTCCAAGGAGGGAGCGGACGTAGCGATGGCGGACGTCTGACCAGGCCAGCGCTGCCGCGATCTGGATCGCGCCGACGAGACCGGCCGTTCGGGGGCGCGGGGCTGAGGCTAGTGACCCTGCGTCCTTTGGGGCGGCCTCTTCGGTCACGACCTTGCGGTACACCGTCTCCACTCCCTCCTTGAAGGCTGATGTCGAGTATTTCGTCATCGCGCGATGCCGCGCGGCCTGCCCCATGCGGCGGCGCCGCTCGGGATCGTTGATCAGCGTCTCGATGGCATCGGCGAGCGCGGTGGGATCGCCGGGCGGCACGGTGATGGCCTCGAGGCCGTCGCGGGCGACATGCGGAACGCCGGTGTCGAGCGCGGTGTTGACGATCGGACGGCTCGCCGCCATCGCCTCGAGCTGGGCCAGCCCGAAGGTCTCGGCATTGGTCACCGACGGCATCACGAAGACATCGGCGATGCGCATCAGCTTGACGCGTTCGCTCTCGGACACCGAGCCGAGCAGGCGGACGCGGTCCTGCAGGCCATAGTCGCGGATCAGCTGCTCGAGATTGCCGCGCTCGCGGCCCTCGCCGACGATCCAGACCTCGAAATTGCGGGCGTGGGCGGCGCGCACCAGCACGTCAAAGCCCTTGTAGGGCACCAGCCGGCCGCAGGCGAGGACGAGGCGGCCGCGGGCGTTGACGTCGTCGGGTTGCGCGGCGGGCCGGTCATATTTCTCGACATCGACGCCGAACGGAACGGCGTGGCACTTGTCGGAAAACTCCTGAAGCAGCGGCGTGGTTTCGATCAGCACCGGATCGGAGACGATGATCGCGGCGGCACGCCGCAGGGTTCGCCGCATCATCGGCTCGACCAGAAAGCGCAAGGCCGCGTGCGAGACGATGTCGGCGTGCCAGTGCACCACCAGCGGACGCGCGCGGCCGAGCCCGAATGCGAACACGAGGTCGGCGAGCGGGAAGGGCGCGTGCAGCGCCAGCAGATCGTGCTCGGCGATGCGGCGCCACAGCCGCCACGGATAGGTCGGCGCCGCCGGCAGCGACAGCACGTCGCCGAACGAGTGCACGCGCTCGACGGCAACGTCATTGACCACGATCTGCCGCTCGCCTCCGGAGCGCGAGCAGACCAACACGGCGGCGTCGAACGTGTCCCTCAGGGAGGCGCAGATGTCGCGGATCACGGTCAGCGTGCCGCCGAACAGGTCGGGGTAGTAGACCTTGAAGATGTGGAGCACCGACGGACGCCGGGCCTGCGCGTTGAGACCAATCATGGGCGGCTCGATCCGGATCATGCGACGAACAGGGCGACGACGAACGGCAGCGCCAGCGCGGCGGCGAACACCAGCGAGCGCAGCAGCGCCGGAAACACCGGCTCGATCGGGCCGCAAGGCGCCTGCGGCGTGAAGCAGAAGGGCGCCTTCGGCGTGAAACGGAGTGTGGTGGCGGCGAACCGACCGGGTTCGCAAGACGAACCGAGTTCGTAAGACGAACCGGGTTCGTGGGCCGAACGAAGAGACATTGCGTCGGATTCCCTGCTGAATGGATTCTGGATACGTGGGAAAATTTCACACGTCAATGGCGTCGGACTAAAATGTGGGATTATGTCCCACGTGTGGCGGTGGACAATTTTTTTGGCAGGAGGCATCGGAGCGCATGGCGGCGCGATCGCGCCGTGACGGCGCGAGGCGAGCAGGTCGGGAGTGCTAGCGAGATGTCAGGCCGGCTCGGCCGTGCTGCCGGCCGCAGAGGGCTGCAACTGGCGGCGGATCGCGGGGATGTCGAAATGGATCCGCTCGGGCAGCATCGCGGCTGCGGGCCGCTGCAGATCCTGCTCGATGACGACACGCTTGCCGCCATCCGATGTCAGCGCGATCGAGATCGAGTTCGCCCGCGGCTCGGCGGTGAGGCCGGCATGCGCGCGGCTGGCATATTCGCCGGCGCGCAGGCCGCTAAAGCCGAAGGCGAGCAGGCGGCCATAGATGTACAGCGCCAGCAGATCGGTTTCGCCGAAGCGGCGCGGCGAGCCGGGCGCCACGCCCGGCAGGCAGGGATAGCCGCCTGCCATCACCGTCGACACGAACTCCTCGTAGGGAACCTGGGCGATCCGGCAGGCTTCCGCGATCGCAAGGTCGAATCGGGCAGGCGTCATGGAGCGGTCCGTGGCGATGGCGGCAGTGCCTCCGCACCCTGACACTCACGCCGGCAAGCGCGCGTCGTGTCCGGATGTGATTTTATTTCCCATAAGTGGGAAAATGTCACACGTCAAGCGGGGGGGGCAAAGCGGTGGGATTGTGTCCCACGGAGCGGACGGCTAAAAGTTGGGCATGAATGCCAAGCCCCCGAAGTCGAAGCCGGGATCGTCTGCGCCGATCGCCGCCGCGAAGCTGCACGCGCCGCTGGCGCGGATGCTGCGCCCGCTGGTGCGGCTTTGCGTCCGCGGCGGCATGACATTTCCGGCGCTGACCCAGCTGCTGCGCGAGCTCTATGTCAACGTCGCCGAGCACGACTTCGCGCTCGAGGGTAAGGAGCAGACCGACAGCCGCGTCAGCCTCTTGACCGGCATCCACCGCAAGGAGGTCGCGCGGCTGCGCGGCGCAGGCGCGCCGGTCAATGCGGTGCCGGCAACACTGTCGCGCACCAGCGCGATCATCGCGCGCTGGCTGGCCGCGCCGGAATTCACCGACGCCAAGGGCGATCCCCTGCCGTTGCCGCGCACCGCCGATGGCGGCGCACCGTCGTTCGAGACGCTGGTCGAATCGATCACCAAGGATGTGCGGCCGCGCGCGGTGCTCGACGAATGGCTCGACCGCAAGCTCGTCACCATCAATGATCGCGACGAGATCATGCTGGTCGAGGAGGCCTTCGTCCCGCATGGCGACGACGATCGCAAATGGCACTATCTCGGCCGCAATTTGCACGACCATGTCGCGGCTGCCGAACTCAACGTGTCGTCGGCGACGCCGCGCTTCCTCGAACGCGCGGTACATTACGACGGGCTGTCGGCCAAGCTGGCAAAACGGCTCGAGGGGCGCTCGCGCGAGCTCGCGATGGAGGCGCTGAAGGTCGCCAACCGCGAGGCCAACCGCGCCTTGGCCAAGGACAAGGGCGGCGACTACCGCTGGAATTTCGGCATCTACATCTATCGCGAGGGCCCCGACGGTCCGGTCGATGAAGATGCCGACGAAGGCGGTGCGGCATGAAAAGCCCGCCGGTCATGTCCCGCCGCGCGCTGCTGATCGGTTTCTGGCTCGGTGGAACCTCGCTCGCCGGCGCGCAGGTCAAGAAGCGCGGCAACGATCAGGGTATCGGCGGCACCGGGATCACCGGCTCCGACCAGGGCATCGGTGGCACCGGCATTGTCGGTGTGATCCAGCGGTTCGGCTCGATCTACGTCAATGGCGAGCGCGTCGCCTATGCGGCCGACGTGCCGGTCCGGATCGACGGCGAGGCGGCGAGCGCCAAAGCGCTGCGGATCGGCCAGCTCGCGCGCGTGGTGGCAGAGCGCGATGCCGGCGGCACGCTGTCGACCAAACGCATCGACGTGGCGAGCGAAGTGACCGGGCCGGTCGAGCAGGTGAAATCGGGCGAGCTGATGGTGCTCGGTCAGAAGGTCGCCTGGAGCGGCCGCGAGAGCTGGCTGAAGGTCGGCGCGCATGTCGCCGTGTTCGGCCTGCGCCGCACCGATGGCGTCGTCGTCGCAAGCCTGGTGCAGGAGCGCCATGACGCTGCGATGCGCGTCGCAGGACCGCTCGAGCGCGACCACGACGGAGCGTTCCGGATCGGCGAGCTCAAGCTGACCGGCGTCGATGCAGCTTTGGTCGGTCAACGCGTGCAGGCCGAAGGCCATGTTGCGCAGGGCGTGATGCAGGTCTCGCGCAGCCGCGCCGATGACTTCTCCGATCTCGCCGGCGCCAAGCGGCTGTTGATCGAGGCCTATGTGCGGCGGGTCGGCAACGACCTGCAGCTCGGCTCCGGCTTCGTCGCGCGCGACCACTCGCGCTTTTCACCGGCCGCCGATACGCGCGTGGTGGTCAACGCGCAGCTGTCGGGGACACGCGAGCTGCGCGTCGAGTCGGTGCAATCGGTCACGAGATTCCCGGGCTCGTCGGTGCGGAGCCCCGGCACACCGGGCCGCGGCTCCGGCGGAGGCGGCTCTGGGCCCGGGCATGGATCCGGACCGGGCGGGCGCGGTGCGCCAGCTGGCGGCCCCGGCGGCAGCGGCCCAGGTGGCAGCCCTGGCGGGCCGTCTGGTGCGCCCGGTGGCGGGCCGCCCGGTGGCGGCGGTCCTGCGCCCGATCCGCTGAATGGCGGAACGGCCGGCCCCGGTCCGGGCGGCTTCGGCTCGCCCGGCGGACCCTTCGGCCCCGGCGGCGGGGGCCCATTCGGGCCCGGCGGCGGATTCGGTGGCGGCGGGCCGCCCGGTGGCGGCCGTCGCTAAAGTGTTTTCGAGCGAAGTGGACGCCGGTTCGCGTGAAGAAAACGCGTCCAGACAAAAAACTGGAGCATCGGAGCTGATGCAATCAGAACTGATGCTCCAAACCACAAACGAGATCGGCGCAAGCGAGGCCGCTTGCGCCGACGTTCAGATCAATCGTTGCGAGATTGAGCTAGCCTGCGCTGAGCCGGACGCCGGCGCGGAGGAATTTCTGCGGATCGACCGCTTCGCCGTCGATGCGGGTCTCATAGTGCAGATGGGGACCGGTGGAGCGGCCGGTCGAGCCGACGGCGCCGATCACCTGGCCGATCTTGACGTATTCACCGACCTTGACGCCGATCTCGGAGAGATGGCCGTAGCGGGTCGAGAGACCATTGCCGTGATCGACCTCGACCATGCGGCCGTAGCCGCCGGCCCAGCCTGCCGACACCACCTTGCCGTTGGCGGTGACCCGCACCGGATCGCCTTGCGCGGCGCGGAAGTCGAGCCCGGTGTGCATCGCCGGACGGCCGAGGAAGGGATCGGAGCGAACGCCGAAGCCGCTGGTGAATTCGACCTCGCCGACAACGGGCTTGCGGTAAGGCACCAGCGCCAGCGTCTGGTTCAGGCGCTGCATCTGCGCGCGGTTGATGTTGATGCGATAGAGCTGGCGCTCGAACGCGCCAGCGTCGGGCGTGAGCTTCACCGGCACATAGGGTCCGCCCATGCCGGAGCGCGGCGTCGCGGCTTCGAGCTGCGCCATGTTGAGGCCGAGATCGGAGATCACGCCGCGCATCCGGCGCACCCGCGATTCGATGCCGTCCTCGACCGAGGAGAGCGCGGCGACCTGGCGCCGCTCGACCTGATCGAGCGAGGTTTGCAGACGGACCAGGACGTTGTCGACGCCCTGCGCTTTGGCGAACTGGTTCGGTTGCGCCTTGGCGATCAGCGGCGCGCGCGATTCCAGCCGCGCCTCGCGATCCGGCGGTGCCACGAAGATCACGGTGTCGCTGATCGGGGAGGGCTTTGGCGTGCCGGATGACGGCGCGGCGTCGGCGCGGCCCTGCGGCTTGGTCGATCCGGTGGTCGCAACATCAGGCATCGCGCCGAGCGCGGTGGCGCGCGATTCCAGCGCCGATTGCCGCTTCATGATCTGGTCGAGCTTCTGGTCGAACTGCTCCTGATCGAGCAGTTGGCGGCTGGTGGTGCGGTCGACCTTGGCGCGCAGCTCCGAGATGCGGTCCTCATAGGCGTATTGCATCTCGGCCTGGCGCGCGATCAGCCGGGTCAGGACGTCGTCACGGAATGCGAAATAGGTCGCGGTCGCCGCCGACCACATGCCGAGCAGGACGACGGTGCCGACCGCGATCCAGAACACGACGGGCCCGAACCGGACCTGCTTGCCGGCATGAACCAGCGTATAGCCCTCGCCGGAGGCGGCCGCCGCCGGTGCGGCATGCTGTGCTACCGGACGGCGTGCCGGCGACCGGCCATGGTCCTGTGGATGATGGTGTTTCTGGTGATGACCGGACCGGCTCGACATCGGTACTCCCGCGGCCGGTCGGACCAAGTTCCGTACGGCTAATTTGTGGGGCCGATTTGAGCTCGCCATGGTTAATTTTCAGGAAACGGAACCCTCCGATCAGAGCGATCGGGCGGCCTCCAATACCGCTTCGGCATGGCCGTCGACCTTCACATGGCGCCAGATCCGGGCGACTTTTCCACTGGAATCGACCAGAACCGTGGTGCGAATAATTCCCATGAAGGTCCTGCCATACATGGATTTTTCGCCCCAGGCGCCATACGCCTCCAGCATCTGGTGGGCCGGGTCCGAGACCAGCGGCACCGACAGCTGGTGTTTGTTTCGAAATGACTCCTGCGCCTTAACCGTGTCGGCGGAAATGCCGACCACCTCGGCACCTGAAGCCGCGAACTCGTTCTTGAGCCGGGTGAAGTCGATCGCCTCCCTGGTGCAGCCGGGGGTGTCGGCGCGGGGATAGAAGAACAGCACCAGCTTCTTGCCGGCAAAATCTCGCAGTGAAGCGCTGCCTCCACCGTCGCGCGGCAGGTCGAAGCCGGGCGCCGCGGCGCCCTCAGTGAGTGTGACGGCGGACAACTTGGTCACGGTTGCGGCCGGCTCAGCCTTTAACGGTTTCGATGCAGCCTTGTGCGAGGCTTTGCCTTGAACACCCGTTGCGGTCTTTGCGGTGGTCTTGGCCTTCGCCTTCGTTGCTTTCTTGGCTGCTTTCTTGGCCGCGGCCGTCTTCGCAACCGTTGTGCGGGTTTTCATCGCGGACTTCCCAGTGCTTGCGCTTGTGGCGCGCGCAACCTTTGTTGCGACCCGCTTTCCGGTTGTGTTGGAGGATTTCTTGCGCGTTTTCTTGGACATACGCCTTCCTTTCGTCGCTTTCCGAAGCTCAACCATTGGGGTATTGCGGGTCTCATTCGCAGCGGCCGGATTCGCATCGGCTGCTGGGCAAGTTTGATGGCCACGGAGTATGGTGACAAGGAATTCGACGCGTTACCCGTCCGCTTGCTGAATTGGTTTTTGATTGGTTGGTTTGGCCCGTTCCGGGGCCATCGGCGAGTAACATGATTAGGCGAGGATAGGCGGCGATGCCGGCAAGGGAGCGCTCGATAACAGTCGACGGGCGCCCCGATGGCGGCGATCAGCTTCGCCGTCAGCACCGAGAGGCAATGGCAAGGAACACGTCGCCGCAGGGTCCAAATCCGCGCGCCGGGACCGACTTCTCGCAATGGGAAGACGACGCCGCGTGGGACGAGCAGGATGAGGCGGCGGGCAACCGTGCGCGGCAATTGCTGGCGCGTTCCAACACCAACCTGCATCGTTTCAGCGATTTCTGCTCCGGCATGCAGCGCTGGCTGCATCGTGAGCGTTGGATCCGCCGCATCGGGCTGGTGCTCGTGGTGCTGGTCGTGATGTTCGCGACCTGCTTCGGCGCGTTGTGGTGGCGGCTCGGCGCCGGTCCGATCAATCTCGATCTGGCGACGCCATGGCTTGCCGCGGCGATCGAGGAGAATATCGGTCACGGCAACACGGTCGAGGTCGGCGGAACGCAGATCGAGCGCGCCGGCCGGGTCAGGATCGCGGTGCGCATCCGTGACATCATCGTCCGCGACCGCGACCACGCGGTCGTTGCCAGCGCGCCGAAAGCCGAAGTGCGCTTGTCCGGAACGGCATTGCTGATGGGCCAGTTGCGGGCGGAGAGCCTCAACCTGGTCGATGCGGAACTGTCGGTGCGCATCACGCCCGACGGCAATGTCACCGTGTCCGCCGGCGACACCGCAAAACCGCTCGCCACCGGGGTTGCATCCAAGCGGGAGGCGGGGCTGCCGCCGACATTCCCGCGGCCGGCGACCGCTGCGCCGCCGCCGCCGGTTGCCTTGCCTCCAGTTGCCTCCGCACCCTCGGCTGCCGCACCCGATTCGGCCCAGAGCGGGCTGCTCGCCGGCCTCGACTGGCTCGACAGCCTCAGCATGACCGGCCTCGATGGTCAGAATCTCAACGAGATCGGCCTGAAGAACGGCAATCTCGTCGTCGACGACCAGCAGCGCGGCAACAAATGGAGCTTTGAGAATATCAGCCTGAGCCTGCGGCGCCCGAGTGGCGGCGGGGTTGCGCTCAGCTTCGGCGAGGACGGCGCAAAGCCCTGGTCGGTCCGCGTCCTGATTGGACCGCAGCAGAATGGCGTGCGCTCGGTCGACATCAAGGCCGACAAGGTCTCCACCCGCAACATCCTGCTCGCGATGCGGACCAAGGATCTCACCTACACCGCGGACCTGCCGCTGTCGGGCGAGATGAAGGGCGAGCTCGGCCGCGACGGCCTGCCGACCTATTTCCGCGGCAAGATCAATGTCGGTGCCGGCAACATCATCGACACCGACACGCCCGACTACCCGATGCCGGTCGATTCGGCCGAGATGAGCGTCGAATGGGATTCGGGGCGCCGCGTGCTGCTGGCGCCGATCAAGATCGTCTCGGGCGCCAACCGCATCACGCTGCTCGGCCATCTCGAGCCGCCGAACGACAACGTCACCGACTGGCAGGCGGGCCTGTCCGGGGGCACCATCGTGCTCGCCGGCGCCGACAAGGACGAACCGCCGCTGATCTTCAATCGCATCAACGTCGGTTTCCGGTTCGACACCGAGAAGAAGCGGGTGCTGCTGACCCAGGCCGATATCAGCAATGGCGAGATCGGCGTCGCCGGCACCGGCAGCATCGACTACTCCGGCGAGCCGCGGTTGCAACTCGGCTTCGCCGGCACGCCGATGTCGGCCTCCGCGCTGAAGCGGATGTGGCCGATCATCATCGTGCCCGAGGTGCGCGAATGGGTGCTCGAGCGGATCGACCGCGGCACGCTCCAGCGCATCGATGTCGGCGTCAATTCGCCGGTACATAATCTGTCGCGCAAGGGACCGCCGATCCCGGATGACGGCCTCTCGGTTAACATCGTCGCTTCGGGTGTCACGGTGCGTCCGGTGGACAAGATGCCCGCGGTGCATGATGCGGATCTGAAGGCCAGGGTGACCGGCCGCACGGCGACCGTGACCATCAATCAGGGCATCGCCGACACGCCGGCCGGCCGCAAGATCACGCTGTCGGATTTCAGCTTCGAGGTGCCCGACATGGCGCCGAAGCCGTCGCCGTCGAAGGTCAAGTTCCGGGTCGACTGTCCGGTGCCGGCCGCCGCCGAAATCCTCGCATCCGACCGGCTCAGCGATCTCTCCGGTCCGCCGATCGATCCCAACGGCAGCAAGGGCAACGTCACGGCCACGATCAATCTCGGCATGCCGGTGACGGGCGGGCTGACCAAGGCCGACACGCAATATTCCGTCACCGCCGACATCTCCGCCGTTGCCGTCGACAAGCTGGTCATGAACCAGAAGCTCGAGGCCAACACGCTGAAGGTGATTGCGAGCAACGCCGGCTTCCAGGTCAAGGGCGACGTCAAGATCAACGGGCAGGCGGCCTCGCTCGACTACCGCAAGCCGGCCGACGGCGATGCCGACGTCAAGCTGCAGGCAACGCTGGACGATGCGAGCCGCGCACGGCTCGGGCTTGATCTCGGTCCCGCCGTGTCAGGCGCGATCCCGATCAAGCTGAGCGGCAAGATCGGCAGCGGCGACAATCCCGCCACCAAGATGGGTGTCGAGGCCGACCTGACCCAGCTCAAGCTCGACAACATCCTGCCGGGTTGGGTCAAGGCGCAGGGCAGGGCCGGCAAGGCGACCTTCAACGTGGTGCCGAAGGGGCAGTCGACGCGGTTCGAGGATATCTCGATCGATGGCAGCGGCGTCTCGATCAAGGGCGCGCTCGAGGTCGACCAGAACGGCGACCTGATGAATGCGAACTTCCCGACCTATGCGCCGTCGGACGGCGACAAGACATCGCTGCGGGCCGATCGCGGTCCCGACGGCGTGATCAAGGTGACGATGCGTGGCGACGTGTTCGATGGCCGCGGCTTCCTGAAATCGGCGATCTCCGGCCGCGACAGCGATCCCAAGAGCAAGACCAAGACCACCGATTTCGATGTCGATCTGAAGCTCGGCGCGGTGGCCGGGTTCAACGGCGAAGCGCTGCGTGGCGTCGACGCCAAGATTTCGCGGCGCAACGGGTTCTTCAAGGCGTTCACGCTGAGCGGCAGGGTCGGCCGCGATACCCCCGTCAGCGTCGACATGCGCGGCCGCCAGCAGGGCCGCGAGGTGATCTACCTGCAAACCGGTGACGCCGGCGCGTTCCTGCGCTTCATCGACACCTATTCGAAGGTGGTCGGCGGCCAGCTCACGCTGGCGATGGAGCCGCCGATCCCCGAGCCGAGCCCGAGGGAAGGTCTCATCAACATCACCGGCTTTTCGGTGAAGGGCGAAACCCAGCTCGACCGCGCCGTCGCCGGCGGGCCGGTCAGCACCCAGAACGGCATCGGGTTCGACGCGCTGCGCGCCGAGTTCACGCGCCAGAGCGGCCAGCTCTCGATCCGCAACGGCGTGGTCAAGGGACCGAGCATCGGCGCGACGATCGAAGGCAGCATCGACTATCTCGGCAACCAGGTGCGGATGAACGGCACCTTCATTCCGATGTACGGCTTGAACAACATGTTCGGCCAGATCCCGTTCTTCGGGATTTTCCTGGGCGCCGGCAGCAACGAAGGCCTGATCGGTGTGACCTATGAAGTGGTGGGAACACCGAGTGCGCCGGTGCTGCGCGTCAACCCGATCTCGGCGCTGGCGCCCGGCCTGACGCGCAAGATCTTCGAGTTCAAGCAGTACGGCCCGAACGATCTGCCGACGACGAACAATTAGCGCGTCAGCAGATTCCCTCGGCGGTAGCCGAGGGCCCGGACGAGATTGCCGGGCATGACCGACTGGATCATCCATCGCGACGAGTGAGATCCCGCAGTGGACATGCGGTGGATTGTCGCACGCCCGTAACAGTCCGCCCGCAGATTGCGCGCGCCGACCGCCGCCATGGCGGGCGGTTACGCGCCTCTCGTTTTCTGAAAAAATCTTACATTGGGAGAAAAGCAATGATCGCCAAAGGATTGCGCCCGCCTGTGGGGCTTCCGCTGTCTCGGCCGGTTTTTGCGTTGACGCTGCTCGCCTCCACGGCGCTCGCCAGCAGTCTTGCGCACGCCGACGGCGACGACGTTCATTTCCGGCCGGGTCATCTGTTGTTGAGCCGTGCGGTGTTCGTCAACAACGCCGTCACCATCACGCCCGGCGTGACACAATTGCCGCCGAACTGCGTGTCGCCCAATTGCGTGACCGCAACGGCGGACGGCACCTATCCGACGGTGTTCAACAACGACGGTGTCGACGGCTCGTTCGGCCTGACTGCGAAGATCCTGCTCGACGAACTGCGTCTCGACGGCAGACATGTGCAGTCGCTCGAGGTGCCGAACAGCGCCCAGCGCGGCGTGTCCCAAAACAAGGACCAGATGGTCACCAGCTTCTCGTCAAAATCCGAGCTGGCGCTCAATCTGTCGCTCGATCACCGCAGGGTGACGTTCATGGGCTATCTCGCTCCGATCGGCGCCATCGACGTGTCGAACTCCAATACGCCTGACGTCATCGATCCGACTAATCCGGTGCCCGGCACCTATTATCGCCTGGTCGCCGAAGTCGACGAGAACGGTCGCTTCCACTTCACCAAGGTGAACGGCTATAGCGGCAACAACGGTCGCGCTGCGATCTTCAACGATCGGCATGGTGCCGGTGTGTTCTACACCGCCGGCAATGCGGGCAATGGCGGCAACCCGCAGCCTGCGGGCGTCATCACGGGGGCCGGCATGCAGATCGCGAGAGAGGCCGACGCGCCGCTCGCGCGGCAGGCGGATCCGGGCGGCCCTTTCCCGCTCGGCAGCTTCAACATCACCGAACTCGGCCAGAAAGCCGACAAGATCGGCAAGGACACCAATTTTCGCGGCCTCACCGTGTTCAACAACGTGATCTACACGACCAAGGGCAGCGGCGGTAACGGAATCAACACCGTCTACTTCATCGACACCACCGGCAACGCCGCCAACGGCAGTCCGAAGGCGTGCCCGAACGGCGTCGGCCTGCCGGCTCCGTCTGCGTCGCTGCCGACGACGCAGATCTTCTACGACGGTTCGAAGTTGGCGACGCAGGGCGTCACGCCCTACAACATGTGCGTGCTGAGCGGTTTCCCGACTGCGCTCAAGAGCACAACCTCGTTCCCGTTCGGCATCTGGTTCGCCGACGCGAACACGCTCTACGTCGCCGACGAAGGCAACGGCACCGCAACATTCGACCCGACATCGAACAGCTATACCGCTGCCAAGGCGCAGACATCAGCCGGATTGCAGAAGTGGGTGTTCGACAGCACCGCCGGCGCGTGGAAGCAGGCCTACACCCTGCAGGCGGGACTTGACCTCGGTGTGCCCTACACGGTGCAGGGCTATCCGACCGGCAACAACACCGCGACCGGCAAGCCGTGGTCGCCGGCGACCGACGGCCTGCGCAACATCACCGGCCGCGTCAATCGCGACGGCAGCGTGTCGATCTGGGCGATCACCTCCACGGTGAGCGGCAGCGGCGACCAGGGTGCCGATCCGAACAAGCTCGTGATGATCACCGACAAGCTTTCCGCGACCACGCTGCCGGCCGGCGAGCATTTCGTCACGCTGCGCACCGCGAACTCCGGCGAGGCGCTGCGTGGCGTGTCGTTCACGCCGGGCACCGGCGATGGCCGGGAGGAAGCCCATGACCGCGGCTCCTGCGGCCGTGACCACCGCGGCGACGATTGCCGCGATATCGACTGAGCGAAAGACGTCGTAGCCTTCGGCCTCTCCCCATGTGCCCGTGGGGAGAGGCCGTCGAACTAGCCAAGTTCATGAGCACTCGACTCAGCGCCGCAGCGCCGGCACCACCAGGAACGGGATCAGGCCGAGCACCACGTTGACGAGCGCGAAGGCGATCAGCGGATTGTAGCTGTGGGTCCAGTCGTGGATCAGGCCGCCGCCCCAGGAGCCGAGCGCGGAGCCGAGGCCGCTGCCGATCATGATGGTGCCGTAGATCGTGCCGACACGTTCACCGCGGAAGATTTTTAGCGCGGTCGCGGTGATCAGCGGGCCGCGCGAGCCGATCATGCTGCCGAAGCAGATCACAAAGCCGGTCAGCAGCCAGTAGTTCGGATACCACTGTAGCAGCCAGAGCAGGATGATGCCGATGATCGAGACGCCGTAGCTGAACAGCACCGAGGGCCGGCGGCCGATGATGCCGTCGAGCGTGGACACGCCGAGCATGCCGACGAACAGCGCGACGCCGGAGAAGCCCCAGGCGGTGGCGGCCTGCAGCGGCGGGAAGCCGACATCGATCAGGTAGGCGACGATCTGCGCCGTCAGCGCATACATCGCAATCGCGGTGAAGAAGAAAGTCGAGAACAGCGCCCAGAAGGCGTGGTGGCGCATCGCAGCCAGCAACGTCCAGCCTTCTTCGGCGAGCCCGGCTTGCGCCTTCCTGATGATGTGCGGCGATCCGCCGGCGAGCAGCCGCCACGGCAGGAACACGAGCGGGACGAGCAGGCCAAGCGCACTGACGCCGAATACCTGATAGGCCTCGCGCCAGCCGATCCGGTCGATCAGCACCTGCGACAGCGGCAGCAGCACCAAGAGGCCGGCGCCGGTCGCCGAATACATCACGGCCATCGCGGTTGGCAGCTTTGGTCCGAACCAGCGGCCGAGCAGGATCGAGTTCGAGACGTTGCCGATCAGCGCGGTGCCGAAGCCGACGCAGAGGCCGACGCTGAGCTGGAACTGCCAGAGCGCTTGCGCGCGTGAGGCGATCAGGAATGCGCAGCCGAGCAGCGACAGGCCCAGCGCATAGACCACGCGCGGACCCGAGCGATCGAACAGGCGCCCGACCAGGGGCGCGGTGAGGCCGCTGGCGAGCCAGGTCAGCGAATAGACCGACACGACGGAGGCGCGGTCCCAGCCGAAATTTTCCGAGATCGGCTTGAGGAACACCGTGAAGCTGTCGCTGAGACCGCGTCCGAGCACCGACAGCACGAAGCAGAGTGCGAGCACGTTCAGTGCGACGCGCGACTGTTTCGCCGGCGTTGCAAGCGTGTCGTTCGGAGTCGTGGTCTGGTCCATCGAAAAGGAGGGAGCGCGCTTTGGGCGCTCCCTGCAACCGACAAATACGAATGCGCCTATGCAGGCTTCAGCAGGACGTGCCGCTTCTTGCCGAGCGACAATTTGACGACGCCTTCCGGCGTCAGATTGGCCGGCGTCAGCAGCATCTTCTCGTCGGTGACCGCGACATCGTTGACGCGCAGGCCGCCGCCCTTGATCTGCCGCCGCGCTTCGCCGTTGGAGGCGACGAGCTCGGCCTTGACGAAGGCGACGAGCACGCCGACGCCGGCTCCGAATTCGCCGCGCGGAATTTCCACCGTCGGCAAGGTCTCGGCCAGCGCACCTTCCTCGAAGGTGCGGCGCGCGGTCTCGGCGGCTTCATTGGCCGCATCGCGGCCATGGAGCAGGGCGGTGGCCTCGGTTGCCAGCACCTTCTTGGCTTCGTTGATCTCGCTGCCACCGAGCGCGGCGAGCTTGCCGATCTCGCTCATCGGCAGGATCGTGAACAGCTTGAGGAATTTGACGACGTCGGCGTCCTCGACGTTGCGCCAGTATTGCCAGAAATCGTACGGCGAGAACTGGTCGGCGTTGAGCCACACCGCGCCCTTGGCGGTCTTGCCCATCTTGTCGCCGGAGGCGGTGGTCAGCAACGGCGTGGTCAGCGCGAACAGCTGCGGCGAGCCCATGCGGCGGCCGAGATCGACGCCGTTGACGATGTTGCCCCACTGGTCGGAGCCGCCCATCTGCAGCCGGCAGCCGGCGCGGCGCGACAGCTCGACGAAGTCGTAGGCCTGGCAGACCATGTAGTTGAATTCGATGAAGCTCATCTCCTGCTCGCGCTCGAGCCGGAGCCGCACCGAATCCATCGTCAGCATGCGGTTGACCGAGAAGTGCCGGCCGATGTCGCGCAGCATCTCGATCCAGTTCAGCTTGGTCAGCCACTCGGCGTTGTCGAGCATGATGGCGTCGGAGGGCCCATTGCCATAGCGCAGCACCTTGGCGAACACGCCGCGGATCGAGGCCTTGTTGGCTTCGATCTCCGCGACCGTGCGCATCGCACGCGTCTCGTCCTTGCCGGAGGGGTCGCCGACCATCGTGGTGCCGCCGCCCATCAATGTGATCGGCTTGTTGCCGCTCTGTTGCAGCCAGTACAGCATCATCATGGTGAGGAAGTTGCCGATGTGCAGCGACGGCGCGGTGCAGTCATAGCCGACATAGGCGGTCGCCTCGCCCTTCGCGGCAAGCGCGTCGAGGCCCTCGAAATCGGAGCACTGGTGGACGAAGCCGCGTTCCTGTAGAGTGTTCAGGAAATCCGATTTAAATGCAGTCATTTGTCGGCGAGCCAGATCATTCTTGTTTTACGGTTTTTGCATCTATTTGCGGAACCTTGAGGCTTGAGGCTGCCGCAGGCGGACGCGCAGTGGCATTATAGGATGTACTTGTTTGAGACAAGCCGGGGGTTCCCGGCTGGGGCGCTTCCACAATGATGTTAACGGCACTCGGTCTGATGAGCGGGACCTCGCTCGACGGGGTCGACGTGGCACTGATCGAGACCGACGGCCGCCAGATCAAGGCCTTCGGGCCTACAGGCTATCGACCCTATACCGACAGCGAGCGCAGCCTGCTGCGCCAGGCGCTGACCGAGGCCGTCCATCTGACACAGCGCGACGCCCGGCCGGGGATCTTGCGGCAGGCCGAGCAGGCCGTCACGTCAGCCCATGCTGCGGCCGTCGCCAGCTTCATGGCGCAGACCCGGATCTCCGCCCAGGACATCGACATCGTCGGGTTCCATGGCCAGACCGTGCTGCACCGCCCCGAGCGGAGGTTGACGGTCCAGATCGGCGATGCCCTGGCGCTCGCCAAAGCGATCCACATTCCGGTGATGCATGATTTCCGCGCCGCCGACGTCGAGGCCGGCGGGCAGGGCGCGCCGCTCGTGCCGGTCTACCACCGCGCGCTGGCGCAATCGCTGAACCGCGAGGGGCCGACCGTCGTGGTCAATATCGGCGGCGTCTCCAACATCACCTATATCGACGGAACCGACACGCTGATCGCCTGCGACACCGGGCCCGGCAACGCGCTGCTCGACGACTTCATGTTCCGCCAGATGCATCAGCCGTACGACACCGCCGGGAAATTTGCCGCGCTGGGCAAACCAGACGAAGCCTGGATCGCACAGGCGTTGAGGCTGCCGTTCTTCTCGGTTCCGCCGCCGAAATCGCTCGACCGCAACGACTTTGCCAGCCTGAAGCTCGGCGCCGTGGCGCCGGCCGATGGCGCTGCGACGCTGACCGCTTTCACGGCGGCCGCGATCGCTCGCGTGGTGCCGCTGCTGCCGAAGGCGCCGAAGAGCTGGATCATCTGCGGCGGCGGCGCCTCCAACCTCACCATGCTGCGGATGCTGCGCGAGCGCCTGACGCCGGCGCTCGTCGAGCCCGCCGAGGCGCTCGGCTGGGCGGCGGACGCGATCGAGGCGCAGGCCTTCGGCTTCCTCGCCGCGCGCGGCATGAAGGGCCTGCCGCTGAGCTACCCCACCACCACGGGGGTGCCGATCCCGATGACCGGGGGCATCATCGCGCGACCGTGATTTAGATGCAAATGCATCTACCTTGACAGTTCCATGCCGCAGCATTTAATTCGATGCAGTTGCATTGGAACGCGAGGTTCGTCATGGCCGCCCTGAAGCTGATCAGCCACAAGCTCTGTCCCTACGTGCAACGCGCGGTGATCGCGCTGCACGAGAAGGGCGTGCCGTTCGAGCGGATCGACATCGATCTCGCCAACAAGCCGGACTGGTTCCTGAAGATCTCGCCGCTCGGCAAGGTGCCGGTGCTGGTCGTGACCGGTGACGACGGCAAGGAGGTCGCGCTGTTCGAGAGCAACGTGATCTGCGAGTACATCGAGGAGACGCAAGGCGGCGCGAAGCTGCATCCGGGGGATGCACTGACGCGCGCCGAGCATCGCGCCTGGATGGAGTTCGGCTCGGCCATTCTCGGCGACCTCTGGGGGCTCGAGACTGCGACCGATGCCGCGGTCTTCGAGGGCAAGCGGCAGGCGGTCGCCGCAAAATTCGCGCGCGTCGAGGCTGCGCTCGGCGCGGGTCCGTTCTTCGCGGGCGCCAGGTTCAGTCTGGTGGATGCGGTGTTCGCGCCGGTCTTCCGCTATTTCGATCTGTTCGACCAGCTGACCGATCTAGCCGTGTTCACCCACACGCCAAAGGTTCGCGCGTGGCGTAGTGCGCTGGCGCAGCGGCCGAGCGTGCGCAGCGCCGTGTCGCCTGAATATCCCGCGCTGCTGCACGCGTTCCTGGTCGGCCACCGCGCGCACATGCTGAAGCTTGCCGCGTAACCCATGTCGCACTCCATTGCCTGGATCGCGCTGGTCGTCGCCGGTCTTCTCGACGTCGGCTGGGCCATCTCGATGAAATATGCCGAAGGCTATACGCGCCTTGGCTGGACGCTGGTCTCGCTGGCGCTGCTCGCCGCGTTCGTGTTCCTGCTCGGGCGCGCGTTGCAGGTGCTCGGCGTCGGCGTCGCCTACACGGTATGGACCGGCATCGGCGCGGTCGGCACGCTGACCATGGGCGTGCTGCTGTTCAACGAGGCTTTGAATCCGATGAAGGTCGCCGGGATCGCGTTGGTCTTGGTCGGCATCGCCGCGCTGAAATTCGCGCCGGAATAAATCCGTAGCCCGGATGGAGCGAAGCGCAATCCGGGATCAGTTGTGCCACTAGTGAGAGCTGTCCCGGATTTCGCGGAGCCTGTCATCGGGCGCGCGTTCGCGCGACCCGTTGGCTCCATCCGGGCTACAAGATCGCCTCAGCGCACGTTGGCGAGGCGCATGTCGAGATAGCCGGTCACCGTCTCCATCAGCGGCTCGAGCTTGCCGTCGAAGAAATGGTTGGCACCGGGGATGACCTGCTGGTCGATCACGATGCCCTTCTGCGTCTTCAGCTTCTCGACCAGCGTGTTGACGTCCTTGGGCGGCACCACGGCATCCTTGTCGCCGTGCACGATCAGGCCCGACGACGGGCAGGGCGCGAGGAACGAGAAGTCGTAGAGGTTGGCGGGCGGCGCGATCGAGATGAAGCCCTCGACCTCGGGACGGCGCATCAAGAGCTGCATGCCGATCCATGCGCCGAACGAGAAGCCCGCAACCCAGCAGGCGCGCGCCTCCGGATTGATCGCCTGCGCCCAGTCGAGCGCGCTCGCGGCGTCTGACAATTCGCCGGTGCCGTGATCGAACGAGCCCTGGCTGCGGCCGACGCCACGGAAGTTGAAGCGCAGCACCGAGAAGCCGCGATGCGCGAACGCGTAATAGCACTGGTAGACGATCTGGTGGTTCATCGTGCCGTGGAACTGCGGATGCGGATGCAGGATCATCGCGATCGGCGCGTTCTTCTGCTTGGCCGGATGGTAGCGGCCTTCGAGACGGCCAGCAGGGCCGGTGAAAATGACTTCAGGCATTGTGTTCCCTTGATTGACGCGTTCCCTTGATTGACGTCGATCAATCAACCGGTTGGAGCCATCTTCGGCGACGGGCGCGAGCAGAGCGGCTCATGATGAAATCAGCGCAGGCGCCGCCGGGCGGCACGCTGGAAGGCCTTCTAGCATGACGCAAGGGGCAAAAATCAAGGAAATTGTGCCGCTTGGCAGGTGCTAATCCGCTCCGTGACGCACGCGTAGCCGGCGCGTCGGCGGCGACCCGGATCGACACGCCGAATTGCTCGTTGGCTACCTGAAGTTTTGCTTTGTCATATTGCTATCGCGCGCGGGGCGCGGCGCAAGGAAACTGCGAATGTCTTGCCAGGCAACACGATGGGACTCCCGGCGAGTGTGAAAAATCGCTGGCATTGGTGACTCTGATCTGGTCTCGCTGCCCGACTGTCGTTATGTCGCAGTGGAAGGCCGCAATCACGGTGGTTGCCGCGGACAAGCTCGATGGCCGATCGCGTCTATCTCGACTGGAATGCCACCACGCCGCTTCGCCAGGAGGCGAAGGCGGCGATGACTGCGGCATGGGAATTGAGCGGCAACCCGTCCTCGGTGCACAGCGAGGGACGCCGCGCGCGCCGGCTGGTCGAGGATGCCCGCAGTGCGGTGGCGAATGCGGTCGGCGGCCGGGCGCAGGACGTCGTGTTTCTCTCCGGCGGGACCGAAGCCAATGCGCTCGCACTGACGCCGGGATTGCGCCGCGGTGCAGGCGCGCCGGTCAGCCGGCTGCTCGTGTCCGCGATCGAGCACGCGTCTGTCCTCGCGGGCGGACGGTTCGCGCGCGAGGCCACCCTCGCGATCAATGTCACGCGCGCCGGGGTGATCGATCTCGATCATCTGCGTGCGCTGCTGGCCGACGGTGCGCCCGCGCTGGTCTCGGTGATGCTGGCGAACAACGAGACCGGCGCCATCCAGCCGGTGGCTGACGTCGCCGAGACCGTCCACGCGGCCGGTGGCCTAATGCACGTCGACGCGATCCAGGCGTTCGGAAAGATCCCGTTCGATCTCGCCTCGACCCAGGCCGATCTCGTGACGCTGTCGGCGCACAAGATCGGTGGACCGAAGGGCGCAGGCGCACTGGTGCTTGCCGAAGGCGTCGAAGGGCTGGAGGCGTTCTTGCGCGGCGGCGGGCAGGAGCTCGGACGACGGGCAGGGACCGAGAACGTCGCAGGGATTGCCGGTTTTGGTGCGGCCGCGAAGGCCGCGATGGTGGCGCTGAAGGCCGACGCCGCCCGCGTCAGGGGACTGCGCGACCGGCTCGAGCACGGGCTGCGGCAGACGCCGGACGTGGTGGTCTTCTCCGATGACGTGAAGCGGTTGCCGAATACCGTTCTGTTCACAGCGCCCGGCATGAAGGCCGAAACGGCGGTCATCGGATTCGACCTGGCGGGGGTAGCGGTGTCGTCCGGTTCCGCCTGCTCGTCGGGCAAGGTCCAGCCGTCCCACGTCCTGGAGGCAATGGGATACCGTCCAGAGGTGTCCCAGGGAGCGGTGCGGCTTAGTCTTGGCTGGTCTACCACGGAGACAGACGTGGATTTGACCCTCAAGGCTTGGCGAAAGCTCGCCGATACCTTAGTTAAGGGAGAGCGACGAAACACAGCTTGAACAGTTCTAAGCGGGTGATTTCGTCTTCAAAGCATCGTAAGAGACTTCGGAACTTGAGATCCACCGCGGTCCTTGAAACCGCGAGCGGAGGATTGAATGCCTGCTGTACAAGAGACGGTCGAGCGCGTCCGGCGCATCGACGTCGACCAGTATCGTTATGGATTTGAGACGCTGATCGAGTCCGACAAGGCCCCGAAAGGCCTGTCGGAAGACACCGTCCGCTTCATTTCCGCAAAGAAGAACGAGCCGGCCTGGATGCTGGAATGGCGTCTGGAGGCGTATCGCCGCTGGCTGACCATGACCGAGCCGACCTGGGCGCGCGTCAACTATCCGAAGATCGACTATCAGGATCTTTATTATTACTCGGCGCCGAAGCCGAAGAAGACGCTGTCCTCGATCGACGAGATCGATCCGGAAATCCTCAAGACCTATGAGAAGCTCGGCATTCCGCTCCGCGAAGTCGCCGTTCTCGAGGGCGTCGAGCCGCCGCCCGGCGGCCCGCCGTCGGCCAATCGCAAGATCGCGGTCGATGCGGTGTTCGATTCGGTGTCGGTCGCGACCACCTTCCAGAAGGAGCTGAAGGCGGCCGGCGTGATCTTCATGCCGATCTCGGAGGCGATCCGCGAGCATCCCGAGCTGGTGCAGAAATATCTCGGCACCGTGGTGCCGACCTCGGACAATTACTTCGCGACGCTGAACTCGGCGGTGTTCTCCGACGGCTCGTTCGTCTACGTGCCGCCGGGCGTGCGCTGCCCGATGGAGCTGTCGACCTATTTCCGCATCAACGAGCGCAACACCGGCCAGTTCGAGCGCACGCTGATCATCGCCGACAAGGGCTCCTACGTCTCCTATCTCGAAGGCTGCACCGCACCGCAGCGCGACGAGAACCAGCTGCACGCCGCCGTGGTCGAGCTGGTCACGCTCGACGACGCCGAGATCAAGTATTCGACGGTGCAGAACTGGTACCCCGGCAATTCCGAGGGCAAGGGCGGCATCTACAATTTCGTCACCAAGCGTGGCGACTGCCGCGGCAAGAACTCCAAGATCTCCTGGACCCAGGTCGAGACCGGTTCGGCGATCACCTGGAAGTATCCGAGCTGCATCCTGCGCGGCGACAATTCGAGCGGCGAGTTCTACTCGATCGCGATCTCGAACGGCTTCCAGCAGGTCGATAGCGGCACCAAGATGATCCACCTCGGCAAGAACACGTCGAGCCGGATCATCTCCAAGGGCATCGCCGCCGGCAAGTCGCAGAACACCTATCGCGGTCTCGTCAGCGCGCATCGTAAAGCCACCGGCGCGCGCAACTACACCGCCTGCGACTCGCTCCTGATCGGCGACAAATGCGGCGCGCACACCGTGCCCTATGTCGAGGCCAAGAATTCCTCGGCGACGTTCGAGCACGAAGCGACGACGTCGAAGATTTCCGAGGACGTGCTGTTCTACTGCATCCAGCGCGGGCTCTCGCAGGAAGAAGCCGTCGGCCTCGTCGTCAACGGCTTCGTGAAGGACGTGCTGCAGCAACTGCCGATGGAGTTCGCGGTGGAAGCGCAGAAGCTGATCTCGATCAGCCTTGAAGGTTCGGTTGGCTAATCCATCCCGCTAACGGCGCGGCCGACGCGCCCCGGGGTGATGCTCAGGAAAAAATCAGATGTCTCTGCTTGAAGTGAAAGATCTGCAGGTCCGTGTCGAGGAGCGCGAGATCCTCCACGGGCTGTCGCTCACGGTGAACCCGGGCGAGGTGCACGCGATCATGGGGCCGAACGGCTCCGGCAAATCGACGCTCTCCCACGTCATCGCGGGCAAGCCGGGCTACGAAGTCACCGGCGGCCAAATCCTGTACAAGGGCGAGGACCTCCTGGAGATGGCGCCCAATGAGCGCGCCGCCAGGGGCGTGTTCCTGGCGTTCCAGTATCCGGTCGAAATCCCCGGCGTGACCACCTGGAATTTCCTGCACGCGGCGCTCAACGCCCAGCGCAAGGCGCGCGGCGAGGACGAGCTCTCGTCGCCGGCCTTCCTCAAGAAGGTCCGCGAAGTCGCCAAGTCGCTCAATATTCCGCAGGACATGCTGAAGCGCGGCGTCAATGTCGGCTTCTCCGGCGGCGAGAAGAAGCGCAATGAGATCTTGCAGATGGCGCTGTTCGAGCCGGCCGTCTGCATCCTCGACGAAATGGATTCCGGCCTCGACATCGACGCGCTACGGATCGCCGCCGACGGCGTCAATGCGCTGCGCTCGCCGGAGCGCGCGATGGTCGTCATCACCCACTATCAGCGGCTGCTCAACTACATCGTGCCCGATGTCGTGCACGTGATGTCGAAGGGCCGGGTGGTGAAGAGCGGCGGCAAGGAACTGGCGCTGGAGCTGGAAGAGTCCGGCTACGCGCAGTTCGAAGACGCTGCCTGACAAATGCGGGTTCTCAGATGAACGTTGTTGCAAAGACCGAGACCGGGCGCGCGCTGAGCGATGCTTTCGCCGTCGCGCGCGACCGTCTGCCGGGCAAGGGCAAGATCGCCGATCAGCGCCGCGAGGCGTTCGAGGCCTATGAGCGCCTTGGCTTGCCGCATCGCCGGATCGAGGACTGGAAATACACCGACCTGCGCGCGCTGATGCGCGAGGTGCTGCCGCTGGCCCCTGCGCCGGATGCGGCGGCGCTGGGGCGTGCTGCTGCTGCGGTCAAGCTGCGGGCGATCGACGACGTGCGCCGCCTGGTGCTGGTCGATGGCGTGTTCGCGCCTGACCTCTCCGACCTCGGTCATCTCGATAAGGGTCTGAGCATCCGCCCGCTGCGCGAGGTGCTGGAGGACGGTGGAGAGGCGCTCTCGTCGGATTATTCCAACCCCATGATCGCGCTGAACGGCGCGATGGCGACTGATGGCGTGTTCATCAAGATCGCCGACGGCGCGGTGCTGAGCCAGCCGCTACACATCGTGCACGTGGCGTCCGGCGCGGCTCCGGCGGCGATGTTCACGCGGTCGCTGCTTGGCCTCGGTCGCGATGCCAGCGCGACGCTGGTGGAAAGCTTTCTTGCTGCCGAAGGCGCCGGAACCTACCAGGCACACGACGCGCTGGTCGTCTTGATCGGCGACAATGCGCGGTTCGATCACGTGCGTCTGGTCGAGGACAGCGTCGATGCCTTCAACATTTCGTCGGCGACCGTGTCGCTCGGCGCGCATGCCCATTTCAACACGTTCGGGCTGACCTCGGGCGGTCATGTCAGCCGCTACCAGCTGACGATCACCTGCGCCGGCGAAGGCTCGAAGGTCGAGACCAATGGCGTCAATCTGATCAACGGCAAGCAGCACGCTGACACCACGCTGTTCATTGATCACGCGGTGCCGCACTGCGCGAGCCGCGAGATCTTCCGGGCCGTCGTCGACGACCGCGCCCATTCCGTGTTCCAGGGCCGCATCATCGTCCGTCCGGATGCCCAGAAGACCGACGCCAAGATGATGACCCGCGCGCTGCTGCTGTCCGACGACGCGGAAGCCGATAACAAGCCCGAGCTCGAGATCTTCGCCGACGACGTCACCTGCGGTCATGGTGCGACCACCGGTGCGCTTGACGAGAGCCTGCTGTTCTACATGCGCGCCCGCGGACTGCCCGAGAAGGAAGCGCAGGCGCTTCTGATCCAGGCCTTCGTCGGCGAGGCGATCGAGACGATTGCCAGCGACGCGTTGCGCGAGGTCGCAATTGCCACCGCGCAGCGCTGGCTTCAGGCGAGGGCGTGAGCATGCACAAGGCGGTCGCCAACGGTTCTTACGACGTCGCCCTGGTGCGGCAGGATTTCCCGGCGCTCGCCATGCAGATCTACGGCAAGCCGCTGGTCTATCTCGACAACGCGGCATCGGCGCAGAAGCCGAATGCGGTGCTCGACCGCATGACCGAGGCCTACAAGAGCGAATACGCCAACGTGCATCGCGGCCTGCATTACCTCGCCAATGCCGCGACGGAGGCCTATGAGGGCGCCCGCGGCAAGGTCGCGCAGTTCATCAACGCCCGCCGCGCTGAAGAGATCGTCTTCACCCGCAACGTCACCGAGGCGATCAACCTGGTGGCATCGTCCTGGGGTGGGGTGAACATCAAGGAGGGCGACGAGATCGTCCTCTCGATCATGGAGCACCACTCCAACATCGTGCCGTGGCACTTCCTCAGGGAACGCCATGGTGCCGTGATCAAGTGGGCGCCGGTCGACGACGAAGGCAACTTCCTGATCGAGGAGTTCGAGAAGCTCCTGACGGCGCGCACCAAGATCGTCGCGATCACCCAGATGTCGAATGCCCTCGGCACCCTGGTTCCGGTCAAGGAGGTGGTCCGCCTCGCCCACGCCCGCGGCATTCCGGTGCTGGTGGATGGCGCGCAGGGCGCGGTGCATCTGCCTGTTGACGTCCAGGACCTCGATTGCGATTTCTACGCCTTCACCGGCCACAAGGTGTATGGGCCGACCGGCATCGGCGCGCTCTACGCCAAGCACGAGCATCTGGTGGCGATGCGGCCGTTCAACGGCGGCGGCGAGATGATCCGTGAAGTGGCCAAGGACTGGGTCACCTATGGCGATCCGCCGCACAAGTTCGAGGCCGGGACGCCGCCGATCGTCGAGGCGATCGGGCTCGGTGCCGCGATCGACTACGTCAATTCGATCGGCAAGGAGCGTATCGCCGCGCACGAGCACGAGCTGCTGACCTACGCGCAGGACCGCTTGCGCGAGATCAACTCGCTGCGCGTGATCGGAACCGCCCGCAACAAGGGGCCGGTGATCTCGTTCGAGATGAAGGGCGCGCATCCCCACGATGTCGCGACCGTGATCGACCGGCAGGGCATTGCGGTGCGTGCCGGCACCCATTGCGTGATGCCGCTTTTAGAGCGGTTCAACGTCACGGCCACCTGCCGGGCATCCTTCGGGATGTATAATACCAAGGAAGAAGTCGACCATTTGGCGCAGGCGCTGATCAAGGCGCGGGAATTGTTCGCATGACCGATACAGCCGAAGTCAAGACGGCCACCATGGAAACCACCTCGGCGCTGCCGGCGGAGGAGACCGAGCGCATGAGCGGCGAGATCGTCGCGGCGCTGAAGACGGTGTTCGACCCGGAAATCCCGGCCGACATCTACGAGCTCGGCCTGATCTACAAGGTCGATCTCAAGGATGACCGCTCGGTCGACATCCTGATGACGTTGACCACCCCGAACTGCCCGGCGGCCGGCGAGTTGCCGCAGATGGTCGAGAACGCGGTTGCCAGCGTCCCCGGCGTCGGCGTCGTCAACGTGAACCTGGTGTGGGATCCGGCCTGGACGCCGGACCGGATGTCGGACGAGGCGCGCCTCGTCCTCAATATGTGGTGATGCGTTAGGGGATTGAGCCTAAGCTCGAGATTGAATTGCCGCTGGGACTGACCACATGAGTGACATGACACAAGCCTCACCGACCCCAGCCAAGCCGAAGCGGCCGCGCCCGCAGGTCATGAGACTGACCGATGCCGCGGCGGAGCGGATTACCGAGCTGACCAAGCGCGCCGATTCCGAGATCGTCGGCCTGCGCGTCGGCATCAAGAACGGCGGCTGCGCCGGACAGTCCTACACCGTCGAATACGCCCACGAGATCCGCCCGACCGACGAAGTGGTCGAGGACAAGGGCGTGAAGATCCTGGTCGATCCGAAGGCCGTGCTGTTCCTGCTCGGCACCGAGATGGACTACGTGGCCGACAGGATGCAGGCCCAGTTCGTGTTCAACAACCCGAACCAGGTTTCCGCCTGCGGTTGTGGCGAATCGGTGCAGCTCAAGCCGGCGACGGTCTGATCGCTGCTGCGCCCTCGCGAGCGCGCAATCGCGCTCGCGCCTTGGATCCGATACCCTCCATCGTTGCATGTTGACGCCGTCGTCGACCATACTGCGTTGCCAACAGGCTGCGGCTGGCGCGTTCGGCCGCGCTGGAACAATGGTGGGCACATGGACCGCGAATTCCTGACCGACCTGTTCGCCGATTTCGGCCCGGTCACGCTGCGCCGGATGTTCTCCGGCTACGGCATCTCCGCTGACGGTACCAATTTCGCGCTCGCGCTACGCGCCGGGCTTTACTTCCGTGCCGACGAGGAGACCATCCCGCAATTCGAGGCCGAAGGCTGCGGACCGTTCCAGTACCAGACGCGCGCCAAGACGGTGACGGTGAACTCCTACTGGCAGCTGCCGGCGCGGCTGTTCGATGATTCCGAGGAGCTTGCGGTCTGGGCGCGCCTGGCGCTCGGCGCCGCCCAGCGCGCCGCGCTGCGCAAGCGGCCGAGGAAACGACCGGCCGCGCAAAAGGCGAAGGCGCCAGCAAAGAAGACTGCCGCAAAGAAGGTGGCGGGAAAGAAGATAGCGGCGCGGAAGCCGAGCGCAAAACCGTCCTCAGTTTCGAAGAAGCGCGTGAAGCGGAAAGAATCCTGAGCGACGCGCATTGCGCGCGTCTCAAGGCACGCTCAGAGGTCACGCCACGCGGGTCTGGGTCTCGGCGCTGTATTCCGGATCGGCTTCGCAGATCACGCGGTTGCGGCCGGCGCGCTTGGCACCGTAGAGGCAGGCATCGGCGCGCTCGATCAGGGAATCGGTGTCGTCGGCCGGCTTCAGCATGGAGACGCCGACCGAGATCGTGACACGGCCGAGGATCTCGCCGGTCGACTTCTTCTTCAGTTCCTTGGCCATCACGGCACGGCGGATGTGGTCGGCAACGGTCAGCGCCTGGCGCAGCGCGGTGTTCGGCAGCACCACCGCGAATTCCTCGCCGCCGTAGCGGGCGGTGATGTCCTGGCCCTTGATGGTCTGCTTCAGCGTTTGCGCCACCAGCCGCAGCACCTGATCACCGGTGAGGTGGCCGTAGGAGTCGTTGAACGACTTGAAGTGATCGATGTCGAACATCAGCAGCGACAGCGGTTCGCCGCTGGCGAGCGCAGTCTGCACCGCCATGTCGATCGAACGGTCGAAATACTTCCGGTTGCCGAGGCCGGTGAGCGGATCGGTCAGGCTCTCGGCGCGGATCGCCTCGAGGCTGTGTTGCAGATCGCTGATCTCCGACTTCGACAGCGCAAGCCGGTTCTCCAATGCCTGATTGGTCTCGCGCATCTCGCGCGTCGATTTGGCGAGCCCCTCGACGATGATCTTGATCTGGTCGCGGGAGGTCGCGGTCGAGAGCCGGTCGCTGGCGCCGACGAGGCTCGCGTCGTAGGTCGCGGACACGCCGAGCGCATCGGTGATCAGCCGCATGACGGCGTCGATCTCGCCGATGACGCGCGCGCCGACCTTGTCGATGCGGTCCGAGGTCTTGATGTGCGAAAGGTAGGTTTCGTAGATCTGCTCGAGATCGGATTCAGAGAGCTTGCCGCAGCGCGCAAGCGTCTCGTTGATGACCTTGTTCAGCGGTGCGTTGTATCCGGTCGCGTAGACGTACCAGATTTCGTAGTTGCGCGGCACGGCGGTCTGGCGAAGCGAGCGGATCTGGCCAAGCGCGACTTCGGCAAAGGCCAACGTACGTTCGTGTTCGTCCAGCAGCTTGACCACTGTCACGTCCTCAATGCACGCAATGCCGGTCATGCCCGGCAGCAATGACTAAATTATTGGCGCGAGGGTACGGGACGAGAATGAAGGCAAGGTAAATAGTGGAACTAGGGGGATTTCGCCGCAACTAATGTCGTACGAGCTCGAGTCCGTCGCGGATCGAGCCCGGCTTTGGCAAGCCTTTCGCTTGCTCGCCATTATGTCGCGAAACCGAGCGCATTTGCTTCAAACGCGAGCGATCAGCGTGGGCGTCGGTCGCCGGCAGCGACACAGACTCCGCAGGATACCGCCGCTGGTGCGGCGGCATCGGAGCCGGTCTTAGGCGCGTGCGCGCACAGGTCGCAGCAGGAAGGCGGGCAGGTGCGAATGATCGGCGGGCTCGTGGTCCACCTCGCGCTGCGGCCGCCGTGGCTCGGCGCGCCCGATCGACGGCACGTGCGCCGGGGTGGCCTGCGGCGAAGAGTTGCGGCCGTGGCGCGGTTCGCGCTCCGGCTTGGCTGCACGCTCCTGGCGGGGCTCCTGGTCCTGACGCGGCTCACGCTCACCGTGACGCGCCTCGCGTTCAACGTGACGCGGCTCGCGCTCACGTCGCGGCTTGCGGCCGCCACGGGCGCCGTCGCGCGAACCTTCGCGGCTGCGCGAGCGACGCGGCGCCGTGTCGTCGGAGGCCTCGCTGTGAACGGTGAAGTCGCCCTCAGCGCGCGGGATCGGCTGGCCGATCAGCTTCTCGATCGCCGTCATCGACTTGCTGTCGAGCGAGGTGACGATGGAGATCGCAGTGCCGGTCCGCCCGGCGCGGCCGGTGCGGCCGATGCGGTGGACGTAATCATCGGGGTGGTGCGGCACGTCGAAATTGAAGACGTGGCTCACCGCGGGAATGTCGAGGCCGCGGGCGGCGACGTCGGAGGCGACGAGCAGCGGAATCTCGCCCTTGCGGAATTGATCCAGCGCCGCGGTGCGGGCGGACTGATCCATATCGCCGTGGAGGGCACCGACACTGAAGCCGTGCTTCTGGAGTGATTTGTGAAGGACGGCGACTTCGCGCTTGCGATTGCAGAAGATAATCGCGTTGTTGAGATCCTTGGCGTCGCGCAGCAGGCGGCGGAGGATTTCGCGCTTGTCATGCGCCTCGCGACCGGCCGGGACCTGCAATTGCGTCACGGTGACGGCGGTGGTGGCGGGTTTGGAGACTTCGATCCGCGCAGGATTGTGCAGGAAGGCCTCGGTGATGCGGCTGATCTCCGGGGGCATCGTCGCGGTGAAGAACAGGGTCTGCCGCGTGAACGGGACGAGCTTGCAGATGCGTTCGATGTCGGGAATGAACCCCATGTCGAGCATGCGGTCGGCTTCGTCGATCACCAGCAGCTCGACGCCGGTGAGCAGCAATCCGCCGCGTTCGGTGTGGTCGAGCAGGCGGCCCGGCGTTGCGATCAGGACGTCGACGCCGCGCATCAGCTTGGAGTCCTGGTCGCCGAACGAGACGCCGCCGATCAGCAGCGCCACGTTCAATTTCTGACCGGCGCCGTATTTGTCGAACTGCTCCTTCACCTGCGCGGCTAGCTCGCGGGTCGGCTCGAGGATCAGGGTGCGCGGCATGCGTGCCCGCGCGCGGCCCTTCTCGAGCAGGGTGAGCATCGGGAGAACGAAGGCAGCGGTCTTGCCGGTGCCGGTCTGGGCAATGCCGAGCACGTCGCGCCGGGCGAGGACGTGCGGGATTGCCTGTTCCTGGATGGGAGTGGGGGTGGTGTAACCGGTAGCCGCAACTGCGGCGAGGACCTTATCGGACAGGCCTAGATTGGAAAAAGACATTGAGCCTCTGGTCGAAACCGCCGTTCGGCATCGCAGGTAAAAGGCTGTCGCGTTCGGCCCCGAAACGGCTCGCTTTTCTATAAAGCTCGGGGGCTCTGACTAACGCTGACGGACGGCAAACCTGACGAATCGCGTTTCGATCCGAGGGCCGCGTTGCCCGCAACATAGGGGCGCAAGCGGTAAAGTCAATCTTGGAACCAGCCGGATGGCCGAAAAAGCTTAATGTTTTCGCCAAAATAACCGTCGTTTCCGTCATTTGGCGTTCAAATGAATCACTGGCCGGCTATCTGACGGCGGGCCTCGGCAAGGGGCGTTCGCGCCGCTTTTCCCATAAATCCGCCGCGCCCGGCCCCGCCGCGGCGCGGGCTGCCCTACCAGGTATAACGGACCGCGCCTTTGCCGGCATAGGAGCGGGTCGCGCTGGAGAATTCGCCCTCGAAGCTTGCGAGCGCCGACCAGCCGTTGGCCCATTTCAGTTCGGCCGAGGCGGTGGTGAGGGCGGAGTCTGCGGCCTGCGCCGCACCGCTCACGACGAAGCTCGCGCCGGGCAGGGTCTGGAACGTCGCGGCGATGCTGCGGTCGGGGTTGAAATCATGCGCCCAGGCGGCACGGCCGCGCAGCGTCAGAACCGCATTGGAGAGCGCAAAGGATTTGTCGGCGCGCAGGCCGAGCTCGCTGCGGCTGTCGGTGACGCTCTTGGCGTTGTAGGCCAGCGCAAAGGTGTTGGCGCCGACGATGGCCTGTTCGGCGTAGCCCGGCAGCTGGAATGTCGTGAACTGGCCGGCGGCATAGGGCGTGATGCCGACGCCGCCGATCCACGGCGCAACGAGGCGATAGCCGCTTTCAGCGCGGCCCGACCAGGCGTTGGCGTTGAACTCGGCGCGAAGGCGATCGAGACCCCCAACCGTCACGGTGCGGTCGGTGGTGACGTCCTGCCAGCCATAGGCCAGCGCACCGGCGAGATACGCCGCGCCGATAGTGTGCCGGACGAAGGCGCCGGCCTGGAACAGATCGGAGCGTCCGCCGCCGCCATTGGCGACGCTGAAATTGGTGCCGCCGCCGGCGAGCGCGAAACCGGCGATCGTGTTCGGCGAGAAGCGGTAGTCGGCGCCGATGGCGGTGCCGAACGCCTGGCTTGTGGTGTTGTTCGAGCCGAGCGCCGCGTTGCCGTCGGTGGTCTGGGAGCCGCCGTAGGCCGCCGCCCACACGCTCCAGCGTGGGTCATAGCTCTCGGCGATCGGCGCCTTGCGATAGATCGCGGCGGCGGCGTCGCTGGTCGAACGCTTCGCTGCATAGGCCAGCGAGTTGTCGTCAACGTAGGCCGTGGCGCCGGCCGGCGTCGCCGTCGGAACACGGCCGTCGACGAAGGGATCGAGCATCGTGCCCATGAACTGGTTCATGGCGTTGAAGGTGGTCTGTTGCGATCCGGCGGCGGTCTCGCCGGAGAGCTGGGTCAGGCCGTTGAGGAGGTTGTCGCCCGAGACCTTGAAGATCGCGCTGAACGCATTGGAGAGGTTGGCGCCGCCGAGCAGGCCGTTGTCGATCGCACCGGCGACGGTCCTGTGGTTGATGCCGGCATTGGCCGGCAGGATCGGGGAGAGCATGCCGGGATCGACCGACAGCAGCACATCGTTGCCGACATAGCTCAGTACCGGATTGCGGGCGAGGTTGTTGGCGAGCAGCAGGGTTGCCGAGCCGAACGTGCCGCTCAGCGTTCCCGCATTGACGATCGCGTAGGTGGTCTTTTTCGTAATCCGCTCGAGCGGATCGACCACCACGTTGCCGCCAAGGTTGGCGGTGCCGGTCACGATCGTCTTGTCGCTGATCGTATTGGTGAGCTGCACCAGATAGGTCGCCGCCGCGGTCATGGTCAGGCTCGCCATCGTGATCGTCCCCGGCGAATTGCCGGGCGACAGCGTGCCGCTGATGACAGCGTTACCGATGGTGCCGTTGCCGCCGAGCGTGCCGGTCGGGCCGACCGTGACGCTGGCGTTCGGCATCGTGCCGTTGAGGATGAACACGCTGTCGACGTTGACCATCCCGGCAAAGTTCGAGTTGCTGCCGGTAAAGCTCCAGTTCGAGCCTGCAAGAATCCCAAAATTGGCGAAGCCGCTGCCGAGTTTCGATAGGTCGAAACTCGACGCGGTCGTGCCGCCGAACTGCACGATACTGGTCCCGCTGCCGACGATGTTGCCGTTGAACACAGCGCCGGACTGGACTTGCAGCACGTCGTTGGTGCCGCCGAATTGAACGGCGGTGCCGCCGGTGCCGGTGATGGTGCCGTTGGCGATCAGCGTGGTGGTGCCGCCGGACGTCACGATGCCGGTGGTGCCGGTGACGTAGGTGCCGGTCGTGATGAAGATGTTGCCGGGGGTCGAGCGCGATGCCGATATGCCGATGCCCGAGCTCTGCACGCCGGCCAGCGCGTCGATCCTGATGTCGCCGAGGCCGTCGCGCTGGGCGAAGATGCCGTAGCTTCCGGCGGCCGTGCCGTTCGCAATGACATTGCCTTCGGCGCGCAGCGCCAGCGTTGCGGAATTGTCGGCGCCGTTCGCGATGATGCCGCTGATGCCGATCGCCGCCGCGCTGGTCGAGGTGGCGCTCACGGTCCCCTTGGTGTCGAGATCGATGCCGCCGAGCCCCGCGGTCTCGGCAGCGCGCCTGGTATCGCCGCGGGTCAGCGCGACACCGGTCGCGGCACCGTCCGAGGTGGCGGTCACGTCGCCATTGGCGCGAACGGTCATGGTGCCGGTGTTGATGTTGGTCGGAGAAAAGCTGGTGGCTGAGGCGCTGATTCCGGTGGCGGTGCTGCCGGGGCCGGTCGCGGTCGCCGTCACGGCACCGTCGGTGGTCAGCCGCGTCGCGGCCAGATTGTATTGTCCCATGCTGATGCCGATGACCTTCGACGCGATGTCGCTGACCGAGGTTGCCGTCACGGCGCCGTGCAGGTTGAAGTCGACCGGGACCACGCCGCTGGCGCCGAGGGACGCTCCGATCACGTTTGCCACGTAGCCGGACCGTGACATGCCGGTGACCGTGATCGAACCGTTGGCGTTCAGCACCGCCGAGCCGTTGCTGGACGTGCTTCCGAGCCCGGCGGACAGACCGGCGACGGTGCCACCGGCCGAAGGAAGGGTGGAAGCCCTGGTGTCGAAGGTTCCGGAAAGATCGCCATTGATGGTCGCGGTGTTGGTGCCGCCGGCGGCGGAAAAGCTGACCGACGCCAGGGTGCCGAAGAAGGACGTATCGGGGCCGCTTCCCCTGGCGATATTGCCGTCCACGACGAGGCTGTTGTTGGCGCCCCCGGCGGCGTAAACGGACAGCGTCCCGCCCGTGATGCCGCGCGTTCGGACCGTCGTGGTGCCGGTGCCGTAGTTCCATAGGCTGACGTCGCCACTAACGTCCTGATTGAGCTTCACCGTGAACGCGCTGGTGTTGGCCGAATTGTTGCCTTCGAGGCGGATGCCCCCAGTGACGCTCGCATTGGTGGTGAGGTCGACGGTGCCGACGCCGCCGTTCTGGAGATAAATGCCGCCGGTGACTGCGCCGTTGGTCGTGACGGAAAGATTGCGCGCAGAATGAAGGATCTGTCCCATCCGGACGAAGATTCCGCGGCTGCCATTGGTTGCGTCCCCGCTGACTGCGCCTGTCGCGATCGTGACGTCGGACTGGCTGCCGTCGGTCAGGACGTAGATTCCCAAGCTGGCCACGATCTGGCTTCCGACCGTGTTGATGTTGACGCTGGCGTTCGGTCCGCTGCCCGCGACCTGGATCCCGCTGCCGCCCCTGATCGTGCCGGCGCTCTGCGTAATGGAGACCGGTCCGTTTCCGATCGAGGCATTGATCGCGGACCCGTACACGCCGGCGGTGACGTCGGCCGACCCCGTGTAGGTGATCGTGCCTTGGGCGCTGAGCACGACGCCGTCGTAAAAGGTTGATGCGGTGATCCCGGCGAGGTCGTTGTGATTGAAAGTCAGGTTGCCGCCGCTGCTCGCCGCTGCGCCGCCGGTAATTCCGGCGCCGGCGTTGACGGTAACCGTGAGATCGTTTGAGAAACGCGTGACGTTAAGGCGCCCGCCGGCCGGGTTGGCGGCGTCGCAGAGGACGTTGTTTGACGTGGCTATGGTGCCGCTGAGGCCCTGGCAGGCCGCCTGCGCTTCGGTCGCGGCGGCCAGCGCGATCAATGATGCCGATCCGAGCAGCGCGCCGCGCCACATCGTCAGCCTGCCGCCGATGCCGATCATGAACTTGCCCCACGCCCCATTGTATCTGCATGTTTCTCGCGCAACGGTCGTGCGCTGTCTTCTCAGTGCGCGCATACCGTCGATCCAAAGCGCAGCTGCCGCAGAAATGAGCGCAGGTGTTGCCTCTCGGCACCATGTCGCACGGGCTGCGTCGGATCGGCGCGAGCGCAGTGCCGCCACGCAGCGCCGTCGTCCTAGTGCCCCGCAGCCCGGTACTCGCCCGGCGTCAGGCCCTCGGATGCGCCGAAGATCCGGTAGAACGTCGCCAGGCTGCCAAACCCGCAGGCGAGGGCGATATCGGCGATCGGCCGCGGCGGCTTTTCACAAAGCAGCCTGCGGCTCTCGCTCAAGCGTTGGGCCGTGACGGTCTGCGAAAAGCTCTCCCCCGTCGCTTCGAACAGGACGTGCAGATAGCGGACCGAGACGCCGAGCATCTCGGCGACCATCCCCGGCGACAGCGCCGGCTTCGCGAGATGGCGCGTGATCAGGCGGCGCGCGAGGCTGAGCCGGCCGGCGCGCAGTGCCTGCTGGGCGCGGCGGCTGCCCGGCCTGATCGCGCCGCGCTCGATCAACGCAAGGTCCGCCACGATCTTGACCAGCGCAGGAATGCTCGCGGTATCACCGGCCTCGGTGGCCTCCTTGAAATCGGCAAGGCAGGCTTCGAGCAACGGCGCCCAGCCGCGATGGCTTGTCGCCGGAGAACTCCGGCGCGCAAGCGCGAGGGCTGCAGTCTGATCTACGCGCAGGTCCACGAGATCGGGCACAAGCGCGCGAGCCGGGCCGGTCGATGGCGCTTCCGGGCTGTGATCCACTTGCTTGCTGCGCATCGTGCGTGACCCTTCGCTCTGCATCAGAGCGCGCGTCGCCGGTAAGGAAATTGGCTGTGCCGAGCCCGGGCGAAGCGCCAGCGCGGTTCTGGCGAAATCGCCGGAAATTATCTTCTCAATGCGCGCAAGCTGATCACTTCGGTGCAGAGGACGCGGGATCGCGCCACGATCGGCCGGGTCGTCGGTTTGTCCCATGTCAGCCATTCGAGACGTCTCCAAAGGTCTTGCGATGCAATATCCTATATTTCACATAGTCGTGTAAAATATGAAATAGATAACATGCGTCAAAACTATCCACGGTCCGGCGAAATGGTCCGGCCGGTCCCTGATGGTCGGTGGTCGGGAGGGTTTTGCTAAAGGGTAACCGCGGCGCGCGCGGGCCGTCGTTGCGGACTACTTCCGCTTCGGCATCACGGCGCAGCCGTAGAGCACCATCGCGCACATCTGGCGGTAGCGGGCCGAGAAGTCGTCACGGGCGATCGGCGGCAGCGCCTGGTTGACGGCACGTGCGCCGTCCGCAAGGGCCTGCGCGATCTGCGCCGGTTTGAACTCGCCGTTCAGCTTCAGGAGCCGTGCGGCCTGCAAGTCGATCACCAGTCTTTCCAGATCGGCCTGGAATGAGACGGCGGATTTGATCATCAAATCGCGGCAGCGCTTGAAGGCCTCGGCATTGAGCTCGACGGTGTGCGGCGAATGGGTGAGGCGGCGCCGCGTCTCGCCGTAGCGGACGTCGAGAATCGTCGCGAAAATATCCAGCGCGCCGCCGCCCTTCGCCCGCACGGTGCGGCCGGCCTCCAGCGCGAGTGCCACGTCCTCGACGTGGCGCCAGGCGATGACGGCGCGAAACGCCTCTTCCTTGTTGCTGAAGTAGTAATACAGCGCGCGCTGCGTGAAGCCGCAGACCTTGGCCAGCCCGACCATCGACAGCCCGCTATAGCCGTAGTCGAGAAAAGCCTGATTGACCTGCGCCAGCAGGTCAGGTCCAGGCTTGATCATCTTCTTCGACATCAGGATTCCGGGGACGAGGGACGGCGCGTGACGCAGGGAATCCCGATTACGGGCATCACGGCGCTTTAGCAACCCGCAAGTGCCCGGTGTCGCGGCCGGTCCGGATCGACGGTCAGGCCACCCGTGCCCGGTAATCGCCTGGGGTCATCGATTCGGATGCATTGAAGAGGCGGTAGAACGTCGCGAGACTCTCGAAGCCGCAGGCAAACGCGACCTCGGCGATCGTCTGCCCGGACTGCTCGCGGAGCAGGCGGCGGCTTTGCGCGAGCCGAAGCGCGGTAACGGTCTCCGAGAAGCTCATCTCGGTCGCCTCGAACAGGATGTGCAGGTGACGCACCGAGATGCCGAGCAGGCCGGCGATCAGGCTTGGCGTCAGCGCCGCGTTCGAGAGATGCCGCCGGATCAGGCGGCGGGCCAGCGACAGATGGGCGCTTCGCAGGGCCTGCTGCGCGAGCCGGCTCTTTGGCCGCATGATGCCGCGCTCGATCAGCGCGATATGGGCGAGCGCCTGCACCATCGGGGCCGCATCCGCCGCGGTGGCGTCATGGCCTTCGATGAGGTCGCGGAAGCAGGATTCCAGCAATGGCCGCAGCGCGGTCTCATCCTGCATGGGCCTCGGGACCAGTTCGCCGAGCTCCGCACCCGGCGGGACGATGTTGGTCACCGGGATCTTGATGATGCGCAGGTGGAAGCCGTCATCGTGCAGCGGGACGGTGCGATAGGGCAGGTCCGAATAGCTGGTCGCGAACATGCCGTCGCGCACCGCGAATTCATCGAGCCGCGCGCCGCCGAACCAGCCGCCACCGCCGAGCTGCTGGTAGATGCACAGGCTGTCGCTGCGCGCGTCTGCGATGTCGCCGGCGCGCCGCTCGACGCGGTAGGGCGAGGCACGCAGCTCGACCAGCCCAGCGTCGCCGAGCTGGCGCAGCGAGAACTCGCCGAAGAAGTCGCTGCGGTGCTCGGGTTCGAGTTCTGCGGTGACGCCGAACAACCCCTTGGCGCGGACCTCGCGCCAATAGTCGAAGCGATCCGGGGGATCGACTTGCTCAGTGGACCATGTGTACACGGAAAAGCCCCTGGAGTGCCCTTGGGACGTGCGGAGAGCTCGCGCCGGATGGAAGCTGGAACCTATCACGCGGGCCGTAAAAAGAAACTTGACCTAAGACGGACGGGACGCCTCATGGGGGGCAAAGAGGGACGCCAAGGGGCGGTCACGATGGCCATCCGGCGTCGGCCTTGAACCGGCCAAACGGCTGATCCGACTATTAGGCGGCGGTCGCACGAGCGGCGCACTTGTCGTGCAGGCGGGAATTGGGATGAAGAGCTGGCTTTCGAGACTTTCAGCGGCCCTGTTCGCGGTCGCCTTTGTCGCATCGGCGGCACCCGCCCAGGCCGAAAAGCGCGTCGCCCTGGTGATCGGCAACAATGATTACAGGAACGTCCCCAAGCTGCAGAAGGCTGTCAATGACGCCCGCACCATGGGCGACACGCTGAAGCAGCTCGGCTTCAACGTCATGGTGGCCGAGAATCTGAACCGGCAGGCGTTCTCCGAGACGTTGCTGGCCTTCGACCGCGCCGTGGAGCCCGGCGACACCGCGTTCTTCTTCTATGCCGGTCACGGCTTCGAGATCGCGGGCCAGAATTTCCTGCTGCCGACCGACGTGCCTGCCGCGACCGAGGGGCAGGAGGAGTTGGTGCGCGACGCCTCGGTTCTCGCCGACCGCATCATCGAGCGGTTGCAGAACAAGAAGGCGCGGACCTCGATCCTGGTGTTCGACGCCTGCCGCAACAATCCGTTCGAGCGCGCCGGCACGCGCGCCGTTGCCGGCGGCGGTGGCCTCGCGCCGATGACGCAGCTGCCCGAAGGCGTGTTCTCGGTGTTTTCGGCGGGGCCGCGACAGACTGCGCTCGACCGGCTGTCGAACGACGACGCCAGTCCCAATTCTGTGTTCACGCGAACCTTTGCCAGGGAGCTGCTGCAGCCCGGCGAAAACCTCGTGCAGGTCGCGCAGCGCACGCGGCGTCTGGTCAGCGAGATGGCCGAGACCGTGAAGCACAAGCAGATCCCGGTCTATTTCGACCAGATGGTCGACGACGTCTTCCTGAACGGGATCGCGAAGGGGCAGGCCGAGGCGGCCAAGCCATCGGCTCCGCCGCAGCAGGTGGCGGCGCTGCCGCCGGTCTCGGTGCCGAAGCTGCCGAAGGACGATTCCATCAACGCGCCGATCGCGAGCTTCTCGCGGCACAATGGCGGCTGGACCGTCGTGTTCTCGATCGCCGATCCGACGCTCGGCATCTCCTGGCGGATCGGCGATAGCGGCGATTTCCGCGAAACCGGCTTCATGGACACGCTCGATCCGCGCACGCGCAAGCGGATGCCCAATCCATCGATCGAGCTGCCGGCCGATGCGCCGGCGGCCACGATCGAGCTCCGCTATGTCGATACGCAGGGCGAGATGCAGGGGCCGTTCCCGATCAAGTTCGATCCCGACGCCGCGCTGATCCGCGACCAGCGCAAGATACTCGACATGACCGCGACGAGCTGGCTGTCGTTCCGAGAGTTCAACGGGCTGCTCGTCTACTACACCCACCTGATGTCGTATCGCTGCGCGATCCGCGAGGTGCGGATCGGCATCGACACCGCGGTACCGGACAAGGTCTTGAAGATGCCGGCCTGCAATTCGCGCGATCCGAGCGCAATCCCGTCCGACGCGCAGCCCTATCTGAAGCTCGCGCCGCAGACCAAGTCGGTTTCGGTGGAGCTGACCTACCGCGACGGCAGCGTGTCGGAAATCAAGACGTTCAGGCGATAGCACAGCATCCTTGTCGTCCGATCTGCGTTACAGTCGGCGAGGCAGCGATAAGGACGGCATCGTGGATGCAGGCAATCCGGCAACGCCGAAGACGCGTCAGATGAAGGTGCGCTGCTGCGTCGTCGGCGGTGGGCCGGCCGGCATGATGCTCGGCTATCTGCTCGGGCGCGCCGGGATCGATGTCGTGGTGCTGGAGAAGCACGCCGATTTCTTCCGCGACTTCCGCGGCGACACCGTGCATCCGTCGACCCTGCAGGTGATGGACGAGCTCGGTCTGATCGACGGCTTCCTGAAGCTGCCGCACCAGGACATCCAGAAGCTCGAAGGCATGTTCGGCGGCACCCCGGTGCGGATCGCCGACCTCAGTCGCCTCAGCGTCAAATATCCTTTCATCGCGATGATGCCGCAGTGGGACTTCCTCAATTTCCTGCGCGAGAGCGGCAAGCGTTTCCCCTCGCTGCAGGTTTTGATGAGCGCCAAGGCGACCGACCTGATCCGGCGCGGCGACGCCGTTGCAGGCGTCCATGTGAACACGCCTGATGGGCCCATCGAGATCGAGGCTGATCTCACGATCGGCTGCGACGGCCGCCATTCGATCGTGCGCGAGCGCGCCGGCCTCGACGTCGAGGAGATCGGCGCGCCGATGGACGTGCTGTGGTTTCGCGTCGGGCGGCGTCGGGACGAGACCGAGAATTTGTTCGCCCGCATCGACCACGGCAAGATGATGGTGACGTTCGACCGCGGCGACTATTGGCAATGCGCCTATGTGATCGCCAAGGGACAATATGAGGCCGTGAAGGCGAGGGGATTGCCGGCGCTGCTCGACGACGTGCTGCGGCTCGCGCCGATCCTCAAGGCCGGCATTGCCGACGTGAAGAGTTTTGACGACGTCAAGCTGCTCACGGTTGCGATCAATCGCCTGACGCGCTGGACCCGTCCCGGCCTGCTCTGTATCGGCGACGCCGCGCACGCGATGTCGCCGATCGGCGGCGTCGGCGTCAACCTCGCGGTGCAGGACGCGGTCGCGACCGCCAACATCCTGGCGGCCAAGCTCGCGCAAGGCTGTCCGCCGGAGGACGAGCTCGATGCCGTGCGGCGTCGCCGCGAATTCCCGGTGCGGGTGACGCAGCGCATGCAGGTGATCGCGCAGAACAACATCATCAGCGCTGCGCTGAAGGGCGGCGATCAACCGGTGCCGTTCGCGTTGCGGTTGATCACCGCGATGCCCTGGCTGCAAGGGCTGACGGCGCGTCTTGTCGCGATCGGGGTGCGGCCGGAGCACGTCCATTCGCCGGCGGCGCGCTGACAGGCGTCGCGCGCAGGGAAGGAATTTATCAAGGATAACAGCTTCTTAAAGGAGCCGTTAGAAGTTGCGTGATTGCAACAGACAGACATGATTCGAACCCGGCGCACATGGATTCTGCAGGGCCGGTTCCCGCGGTTTGCTTTTGGTAAGGGTCTCTCTGGGAAAGCTCATCCCCATCAGACAATCTGGGGATGCCACCATGTCTCATGCCAAATTCATTGCCGCGCTGACCGTGACCACAGCGCTCGGCGTCGGTGCTGCATCGGCCGCCGACCTTGCCGCCCGTCCGTACACCAAGGCGCCGGCCTATGTAGAAACGCTCTACAACTGGTCCGGCTTCTACATTGGAGGCCATCTCGGCGGCGCTTGGACCAACGAGCAGTGGGTCAACAGCGCAAACACGACGGCGTTCGGCGATCTCGCACCCGGCCAGGGCTTTCGGCAACGCGGCTCGGGTTTCATGGGTGGCGGTCAGATCGGCTACAATTGGCAGGCCAACAACTTCGTGTTCGGCGTCGAGGGCACGATCTCCGGGCTCGACAATTCCGGCCGCGTCACCAACACGGTGTTCGGCGTCGGCCGCGACGATCAATTCAGCTGGCGCTCGAACGTCATGGCAACGATCGTCGGTCGTGCCGGCTACGCGATCCAGAACAATCTGCTCTATTTCAAGGGCGGCTATGCCGGCGTGAACAACCGCCTGTCCGTCGTCGACAACCTTCCGCCGGCAACCGGCTCCGGCAGCCAGACCCATTGGGCCAGCGGCTGGACGGTCGGCGCCGGCTGGGAATACGGCATCACCCGCAACTGGACCATCGGCGTCGAATACAACTACGCCGCCTTCGAGCGTCAGACCTATCAGCTCGCCGGCACCGCGGCGGGCACCTATACGTTCGACGCCAAGCCGCGCGATATCCAGTGGGCGGTGGTGCGGATGAACTACAAGTTCGACGCGCCGGTCATCGCGCGCTACTGAACGACACTGAGGCGAACAGGATGCAGGAGCCCCGGCAAATGCCGGGGCTCTTGTGTTTCATGGATCCTGTGTTTTCAGGCCATCACCGAATAGCCGCCGTCGACCGGGATCGCGGTGCCGGTGACGAAGTCCGACGCCGGCGAGGCCAGGAACACGGCGATCCCTGAGAAGTCGTCGATGGCTCCCCAGCGGGCCGCCGGCGTGCGTGCGAGCACGCGCTCGTGCAGCCCGGCGACCTGCTGGCGCGCGCCCTTCGTCAGATCGGTGTCGATCCAGCCCGGAAGGATGGCGTTGACCTGGATGTTGTCTGGGGCCCAGGCGTTGGCGCAGGCGCGGGTGTACTGCACGATGCCGCCCTTGCTCGCGGCATAGGCCGCAGCGAAGCTCGCGCCGAAGATCGACATCATCGAGCCGATATTGATGATCTTGCCGTGGCCCGACGCCTTGAGCGCCGGATAGGCCGCCTTCGAGCACAGGAAGGCGCTGGTGAGGTTGGTGTCGATCACCTTGCTCCACTCGTCGAGCTCGAGCTCGTGCGGCGGCTTGCGGATGCTCATGCCGGCGTTGTTGACGAGGATGTCGATCCGGCCGAGCTCACCGATGACCCGCTCGACCATCGCCGCGACGGCGGCCTTGTCGGTCACGTCGGTTGCCACCGCGATCGCCTTGACACCACGCTGGCCGAGATCCTCGACGGCAGCCCTCGATTTCGCCTCGTTGCGGCCGACCACGGCAACCGCCGCGCCGGCATCCGCCAGGCCGCGCGCCATGCCAAGCCCGATGCCGCCATTGCCGCCGGTGACGATCGCGACCCGGCCCGAGAGATCAAACTGTCCGTTTCTCATTGTTATTGTCCGCTATGGTTTGAACCTGCGGAGAGAGTGCCCGATCGTCAGGGCGCTGACCAGATCGGGCGCGGCCGGTCGGCCCTGCGCGAAGAGGCGTGCGCGCGAGAATCGTTCTCGACTGCGTTCAGGCAACAAAAAAGCCCCGGACAATACCGGGGCTTTTCGTCTGCCAAGTCAGCAGGGATCAGTAATCAGCTCAGTACTTGGCAACAACCGGACCGGTCCAGTTGAAGCGGTAGACCAGCGAGGTGCTGATGGTCTGCACGAGCGGCTTGAAGGTGATGTCGCGGCCGTTCGAGATGTTGGTGACGTCGGCGAGTTCCGAGATGTTCTTGTTGTCGTAGTAAGCGGCGCGGTACTCGGTCTTCATGAACCAGCCCGGCGCGGTGATGCCGAAGATGTTCAGGTTGTTCTCGACGCCGCCGCCGACGAACCAGCCGCTGCGATCGAAGCCGTCGGTGTGTCCACCCACCGGGAGAGCAGTGGCGGTGTTGAACAGCGTGGTGCCCTTCCAGTGCGAGTTGGAATAGCCGGCGTTGACGTAGGACAGAACGTTCGGAGCGACCAGATAACCGAGGCGCGCGCCGGCGGCCCAGCTGTAGTCGTTCTTGATGTTGCCGGCGATTCCGAGGCCCTGATCCTGGATCGTGCCCTTCAGGCTGCCGAACTGGCCGTCGGCGAACACGCCGATGACCCAGCTGTTGGCGGTCTGCCAGTCGTAGCCGGCACCGACGGTGCCGTACCAGCCATCACCGCCCTGGCGCTGGTTGAAGCCGAGGATCGGCGCGCCCGTGGTGGTCGACTGGACGCCGGTGTCAGCGTCCCAGACGCCGCCGCCGCCACCGCCGAAGATGTAGAAGCCGGTCCAGCTCGGCGCCACCGCGATCGGGGCAGGAGCCTTGGTGTAGGGGCGGGCGGCCAGATCGGCAGCCGACGCGGAACCCGTCATCGCAGCAACCGCGGTCAGAGCGAGCAAAATCTTCTTCATATCCAAATCCTCGACTTTAGCGTTCGATCGGGTCGCTGACGGGGGCGCGATGGCACCGATTCCCGAAACTCATGCTGGGACTATACGTGGTTCCGCCGCAAATGCTGTTGCGGGTGAGACACAACCGCCCGAAAACGAAACCGCAAGCACTCTCCGAAAGCGCGAAATGAAAACGGCCGCCCCGATCTGGGGGCGGCCATAAAATCATTTTAAATCAGCTGGTTGGGGCCTAAACGTCAAGCAAATCGTCGCTCGCGAATTCGGCCTTGTCGGAGATGAATGCAAAGCGGGCTTCCGCCTTGGTGCCCATCAGCCGCTCGACCGAGTCGGCGGTGCCCTCACGATCGTCGGCAAGCAGCACCACGCGCAGCAGCGTGCGCTTGGCCGGATCCATCGTGGTCTCCTTCAGCTGCGCCGGCATCATCTCGCCGAGGCCTTTGAAGCGGTTCACCTCGACCTTGGCGTTGGCGTTGAATTCGCTCTTGAGCAGCTCTTCCTTGTGGGCGTCGTCGCGCGCGTAAACCGACTTGGTGCCGTGCTTCAATTTGTAGAGCGGCGGCACCGCCAGATAGAGATGCCCTTCGTCGATCAGCCGCGGCATCTGCCGGTAGAAGAAGGTGATCAGGAGCGATGCGATGTGCGCGCCGTCGACGTCGGCGTCGGTCATGATGATGATGCGCTGATAGCGCAGATCCTCTTCGCGGTAGTGCGCGAGCGTACCGCTGCCGATCGCCTGCACGAGATCGGAGAGCTGCGCGTTGGCGGTCAGCTTGTCCTTGCCGGCAGAGGCGACGTTGAGGATCTTGCCGCGCAGCGGCAGCACGGCCTGTGTCTTGCGATCGCGTGCCTGCTTGGCGCTGCCGCCGGCCGAGTCGCCTTCGACGATGAAGAGTTCGGAGCCTTCGGTGCCGGCATCGGAGCAATCCGCGAGCTTGCCGGGAAGACGCAGCTTCTTGCCGGCGGTCTTGCGCGCGGTTTCCTTTTCCTGGCGGCGGCGCAGCCGTTCCTCGGCGCGATCGATCACGAAGTCGAGCAGCCGGTTGGCCTGGTTCGGATTGCCTGACAGCCAGTGGTCGAACGGATCCTTCATCGCCTGTTCGACGATGCGCTGCGCTTCGGCGGTGGCGAGGCGGTCCTTGGTTTGGCCCTGGAATTCAGGCTCGCGCACGAACACCGAGAGCATCACGGCCGCGCCCACCATCACGTCTTCGGAGGTGATGGAGGCCGCGCGCTTGCCCTGGCCGGCGCGCTCGGCGTGGTCCTTCAGGCCGCGCAGCAGTGCGCTGCGCAGACCCGATTCATGCGTGCCGCCATCGGGCGTCGGCACCGTGTTGGTGTAGGACGACAGGAAGCCATCAGCATCGGCCGTCCAGGCTACCGCCCATTCGCAGGCGCCATGCGCGCCGCTGCGGCCGGACTTGCCGGAGAAGATATCCTGATGCACCAGCGTGTCGGCATGGATCGCCGCGGCCAGATAGTCCTTCAGGCCGCCAGGGAAGTGAAACTTGGCTTCCGCCGGGACATCTTCGACGCCCTTCAACAGCTCCTGGTCGCAGCGCCAGCGGATTTCGACGCCGCCGAACAGATACGCCTTCGAGCGCGTCATCTTGAACAGACGCTGCGGCTTGAAGGCCGCCTTGGCGCCGAAAATATCGGTGTCCGGTTTGAAGCGGATGCGCGTGCCGCGGCGGTTGTTGATCTTGCCGAGGTCTTCGAGCTTGCCCTTGGGATGGCCGCGCTCGAAGGTCATGCGGTGCAGCTGCCCGCTGCGCGCGACCTCGACCTCGAGCCGTGAGGAGAGGGCATTGACCACGGAGACGCCGACACCGTGCAGACCGCCCGAAGTCTCGTAGACCTTGGAGTCGAACTTGCCGCCCGAATGCAGGGTGCACATGATGACTTCGAGCGCCGACTTCTTCGGGAATTTCGGATGCGGATCGACCGGGATGCCGCGGCCATTGTCCGTCACGGTCAGGAAGCCGTCGGTGGTCAACTCCACGTCGATGAAGGTGGCGTGGCCGGCGAGGGCCTCGTCCATGCAGTTGTCGATCACCTCGGCGAACAGATGGTGCAGCGCCTTCTCGTCGGTGCCGCCGATATACATGCCGGGCCGCCGGCGGACCGGTTCCAGCCCTTCCAGCACCTCGATATCAGCCGCCGTGTAGCCGGCTTCGGCGCTTCCCGTGGGCCGGGAAGCAGCCTTCGCCGGGGCGCGTCCCTTCGGCTCCGGGGCGCCAAACAGATCGTCGGCAGATTTACTTTTGGCGTTTGATTTCAGTGGTTTGGACATGGTTTTTCAAGTGGTGCGCCGATCTGGGCGCAGCGAATCGGTTGCTCTGACTATGCCACGGATGGGCTGCCAAATGGGGGCGGCCGCGCCGTGAGGGCCCGGCCGCCTGTGTAGATAGGAGCCTGCGATTACGCCCGCGCGGTGCGGAATACAACGACCGTGAACAGGGCCATGGCGGCGACCACCATCAGCGATCCCACGATCGGCGCCGCCTCGAACGCCGGACCCTTCAGCAACACGGCGGCAACGCCAGCCGGAAACAGGATGCCGCCGACGATATGCAGCCAGCCCTGGATCCTGGCGAGCAACATGGTTCCTGCCGCCGGCACCAGCCGGTAGTACAGGCCGAACAGGAACAGCAGCACGCCGCCGACGAGATTGAGATGCGCATGCGCCGGCCCCAACGTGAAGTCGTGCTGGATACCCATGGCGATGCCCGCGAGCATTCCGAACAACAAGACGAGAACGCCGACGCACATCATCAGTGACCCGATCATCCAGTGATTCCTTTTTCTTATGAGGGAGGTGCCAGCCAGCCCGGACCGCAGGGGCCTTACCGGAAATCACGTTTGATCCCCGCCTTTGTGACTTGATGTCACGCAATGGGCTGGCTTACCTGTTCTTAGGCTGTGTGCCGCTACAAAGGTTCATTCAGTTTTCAACGCAGCGGAGGGCACTCGACGAGATGGAAGACTTTGCGCGGGCCCTGGCCGAATTCGTCCGCCATCACCAGGCCTGGGCCGCTCCGATCGTCATGCTGCTGGCGTTCGCTGAATCGCTCGCCTTCATCTCGTTGCTGGTGCCCGCCTGGGGTGCGCTGGTCGCGATCGGCGCCCTGATCGGCGTCAGCGGGATCAGTTTCTGGCCGATCTGGATCGCGGGCGGCATCGGCGCCGCGCTCGGCGACTGGGTCTCCTACTGGTTCGGCTATCGCTACAAGGAGCAGGTCGCGCAGATGTGGCCGCTGTCGCGCTATCCGGAGATCCTGCCGCGCGGCGAGGCCTTCGTGAAGACCTGGGGCGTGCCCAGCATCTTCATCGGCCGTTTCTTCGGCCCGCTGCGCGCCTCGGTGCCGCTTGCCGCCGGCATTTTCGAGATGTCGTACTGGCAATTCCAGATCGCCAATTTCGTCTCGGCGCTGGTCTGGTCGGCCGCGCTGCTGCTGTTCGGCGACGTCATCGGCCAGGTCGTCGAGTGGATGTGGCGGGCGGTGTAACGACTTCAGGAATATCGCTACGATGCAGGGGTTAGGCGGAAGAACAATTGCTTGCACAACCGTCTTCGCACGACTGTCAAAACGCTGAGCAAAACTCACCGCGGCGGACGCGGCTCCGCCGGGCGCAGCATTGTTACACTGGGAGGACATCAGATGGAACTGACACGACGCCACGCTCTCGCAGGCGCTGCCGGCATCGCCGCCGCACCGTTGTTGCCCGCCGTTCCCGCGGTAGCCGCAGCGCCCGCCGCCGACAAGCAGGCGCCCGGCTTCTATCGCTACAAGGTCGGCGACATGCTGGTCACCGCGGTGTCGGACGGCAAGAATGTCTTCAAGCTGGAAGATTCCTTCATCCCGAATGCGAAGCGGGACGATATCAACGCGGCGCTGGAGAAGGCCTTCATGCCGCGCGACTTGGTGTCGATCTGGTACGCGCCGCTCGTGCTCAACACCGGCGGCAAGCTGGTCGTGATCGACACCGGCAATGGCGCGCTGGCGAAAGCCAGCACAAAGGGCGCTAGCGGCCAGTTCGCCGACAATTTCGCCGCGGCCGGCTTCGACCCGAAGAATGTCGACATGGTCGTGATCTCGCACTTCCATACCGACCACGTGAACGGCCTGCTGACGGCCGAGGGCACGCCGGCGTTCCCGAATGCCGAAGTGCTGGTGCCGGCGACCGAATGGAAGTTCTGGATGGATGACGGCGAGATGAGCCGGGCGCCGGCCGGCCGCATGCAGGGCCTGTTCAAGAACAACCGCAATATCTTCGAGGCCGGCCTGAAGAAGAAGGTCACGCCCTACGAGTGGGGCAAGGAGATCGCACCGGGCCTGACCTCGGTCGAGACCGTCGGCCACACGCCGGGCCACACCTCCTACGTGCTGGCTTCGGGGGCGGACAAGGTCTTCATCCAGTCCGACGTCACCAACAATCCGAACCTGTTCGCGGCCAATCCCGGCTGGCATGCGTTCTTCGACCAGGACGGCGACGTGGCGGAGAAGACCCGCCGCCGCATCTACGACATGGTGGTCGCGGAGCGGCTCCAGGTGCAGGGCTATCACTATCCGTTCCCGGGCCTCGGCAACGTGGTCAAGGACGGCAACGGCTACCGCGTCGTGCCGGCGCCGTGGAATCCGTCGATTTAGGTTCGTCATTCCGGGCTCGATGCTTAGCATCGAGCCCGGAATCTCGCGCCGCAATCCCTGGATTCCCCGATGCGCAATTGCGCATCTGAGGTTCGCGCGCAGGGCGCGCCCCGGAATTGCGAAAGCAAACCTTGACGCAAAACGGGCGCGGCCTTATAGCCGCGCCCATGATCAACGCCGCGACCATCATCATCGCCCGCCGCCGCCGCATTTTCGCGGTATCGGCGGTCGCTCGCGTTTAAGACCATCGCCTCTGCCGCCGGATATTCTCCCGCGGCGCTCTCCTGAAAAAAGACACGCGGTTCGATCTGGCGGCTCCTTCGTCACGCAGGAGTTTCGATCATGTATACGCCACCGCCCTTCAAGCCTGACCGCGCCGCGAGCCTTGCGTTCGCGGAAGCGCGCGGTTTCGGCATCGTCTGCGCGTGCGACGGCGGCAAGCCGATCGCCTCCGCGCTGCCGTTCTATTTGAGCTACGCCGCCGACGGCACGCCGCGGGCGCTGTTTCATGTTGCCCGTCACAATCCGCTGGTAAAGCTGGCGCACGGGGGCCCCTGGCTGCTGGCCGTCACCGGCGCGGATGCCTATGTGTCGCCGGACTGGTATGTGTCGCCCGATCAAGTGCCGACCTGGCTTTATCAGGCCGTGCATCTGACCGGGCCGGTGCGGACCCTGTCGGACGAGGAACTTGCCGTTCAGATCGACGTGCTGAGCGCCAAGTTCGAGGACCGGCTGCTGCCGAAAAAGCCGTGGGTGTCGGGCAAGATGACCGCCGCGCGGCTGGAAGCAATGAAGAAGGCCATCGTGGGCTTCGAGATGACGGTGGAAGAGGTGGAGGGCAGTTTCAAGCTGAACCAGCACAAGTCTGAGACCGATTTCGCGGCGGTCGGCAACATGCTCGCATTGCAGGCCGAAGCGGGTGCCCGGAACATCGCGGCTTTGATGCGCGAGGTGCGCCCGCAGGCTTTCGCGATGATACAGGCCGAGATGACTACGCTTCCGAGGAGCGAGCAATGACGAAGAAGAAAATCGGAATTTTAGGCGCGTCCGGCTACACCGGCGCCGACGCGGTGCGCCTGTTGGCGCGGCACCCGAATGCTGAAATCACCGCGCTTACCGCTAACACCCATGCCGGCAAGGCGATGAGCGAGGTGTTTCCTCACTTCTTCATGCTCGACCTGCCAAAACTCGTGGAATGGGAAAAAGTCGACTGGACGCGGCTCGATGCCGCGTTCTGCGGACTGCCGCATGGGACGACGCAAGAGATCATCGCCGCGGTGCTGAAAGCCAATCCCAGGATCAAGATCCTCGATATGTCCGCGGATTTCCGGCTGCGCAACAAAGACAGCTACGCGCAATGGTACGGCCACGAGCACCGGGCGCTCGAATTGCAGGACGAGGCCGTCTATGGGCTGACCGAACTCTATCGGGAGAAGGTCACGGCCGCGCGGCTGGTGGCCTGTCCCGGCTGCTATCCGACGGCGGTGCTGCTGGCGCTTGTTCCGCTGGCGAAGGCAAAGCTGATCGACGTCGACGATATCATCATCGACGCTAAGTCGGGCGTCACCGGCGCCGGGCGCGGACTGAAGCAGAACACGCTGTTCAGCGAGGCCGGCGAAGGGTTGTCGCCCTATTCGATCGGAAGCCATCGACACTCGGCGGAGATCGAGCAGGAGATCGGCGCAGCCGCTGGCTCGGCTGTGACAGTGAACTTCACCCCGCATCTCATTCCGATGGCGCGGGGTGAGTTCTGCACATCCTACGTCAAGCTGAACGGGGCTACGCCGGACGATTTGCGCGCCGAGCTGGAAAAGGCCTACGCCAACGAGCCGTTCATATATGTGACGAAGAAGGGCGTGCTGCCACAGACGCAGAACGTGCGCGGTTCGAATTACGTTCAGATCGGCGTCGTCGCCGACCGGATCAAGAACCGCGCCATCGTGCTCTCGACGCTCGATAATCTTGTGAAGGGTTCGGCCGGACAGGCGATCCAGAATATGAATCTGATGTTCGGCTTGCCCGAAACCACCGGGCTGGAGCAGATCGCGCTGTTTCCGTGAGCGGGGGTTGTTGTCGTGGACGAGGACGCGCTCAATCTAGCGATAACAGCCCCGGATTGGCGGCGCAGATGCGGCCAGATGTGTTAGCAAACGAAACGAACGAACTCGAAAGGAGCATGCCATGACCGTCACCGAGACCAACCAGCCGAAAACCAAGAGCGGTGCGACCAAGGCAACCGTGTTCGTCGACGGGGCGTCCGGCACCACCGGCCTCGGCATCCAGGAGCGGCTGCACGCGATCGGTGACGTCGCGGTGAAGCACATCGCCGACGACAAGCGGAAGGATACAGGCGCCAAGCGTGCGCTGATGGAGGAGGTGGATCTCGTGATCCTCTGCCTGCCTGACGAGGCCGCCAAGGAGACCGTCGCGCTGATCGACACGATGGGCAATTCGGCGCCGAAGGTGCTCGATGCCTCGACCGCCTATCGCGTTGCGCCCGACTGGGCCTACGGTTTCGCCGAACTGGCGCCCGACCAGGCCGACAAGATCCGCAACGCGCGGAAAGTCTCCAATCCGGGCTGCTATCCGACCGGCGCGATCGCGCTGCTGCGGCCGATCGTCGATGCCGGCCTGCTGCCTGCGGATTATCCCGTCACCGTCAACGCGGTGAGCGGCTATTCGGGCGGCGGCAAGTCGATGATCGCAAGCTTCGAGGACGGCTCGGCGCCGGCCTTCGAGCTCTATGGCCTCGGCTTCGAGCACAAGCACGTGCCGGAGATGCAGCTTTACTCGCATCTGACGCGGCGGCCGATCTTCATCCCGTCGGTCGGCAACTACAGGCAAGGCATGTTGGTCTCGGTGCCGCTGCAACTCGATGCGCTGCCGGGCAAGCCGACTGGTGCCGACCTGCAGGCTGTTCTGGCGAAGTGGTATGCCGGCAGCAAATACGTCTCGGCGATGCCGCTGCAAAACGAAGCGGCGAAGGACGGGCGGATCGAGCCGGAAGCGCTCAACGAGACCAACCAGCTCGAGCTCTATGTCTTCGCCAGCGACAAGCACCGCCAGGCCGTGCTGGTCGCCCGGCTCGACAATCTGGGCAAGGGCGCCTCGGGTGCCGCGGTCCAGAACATGCGGCTGATGCTCGGGCTGGCCGACAGCTGACGGCGAGGTGCGCATCGTGGATGACGCCACGCTGCAATTCTACCGGCGCAATGCCGAGGCCTATGCCGGGTGGGCGAAAGCACCGTCCGCCCGGCTGATCGGTTTTCTCAAGCTGCTGCCGCCGGGCGGCGCGATCCTCGAACTCGGCTGCGGCGCCGGCAATCATGCCGCCGTCATGCTTGCCGAGGGCTTCGTGCTGCGCGCGACCGACGGGTCCCCCGAGATGGCTGAGGTCGCGGCGCGGCGCATCAACCATCCCGTCGAGGCGATGCTGTTCGATGAGCTCGAGGACCTGGAGGCCTATGACGGCGTCTGGGCCAGCGCGTGCCTGCTGCATGTGCCGCGCGACGAATTGGCCGGCATCCTCGGTCGCATCCATCGCGCGCTGAAACCCGGTGGCATCTTCTACGCGAGCTACAAGATCGGCCATGGCGATGGCCGCGACAGCATCGGCCGCTACTACAATTATCCCGCGGCCGACTGGCTGGCGGCGACCTACGCCGCGTCAGGGGCGTGGGTCCAGGTCTCGTCCGACACCAGCGAGATCAAGAGTTTCGACGAGGCGCCCGCGACGATGCTGCATATCGTGGTGCGCAAGGGCGAGGAGTAGCGCCGGCGCGGCCGTCACCGCCGCCGGCGCGAATGTGTTGCTCAGACGATCTTGAAGATCGCGAGCGCCAGCACCGCCTGGGCGATGAAGCCGACCGTGAAGGCCAGGGTGCGGAACACTGGCAGGCCGAGCGTGTAGACGATCAGATGCGCGACGCGGGCCCAGAAATAGACGGCGCAGGCCAGCACCGTCCATTTGGTGGAATAGTCGGCCGCGTTGAGGATCAAGACCAGCGGCGCGAAGATCACGAGATTCTCGACCGCGTTGTCATGGGCGAACATCAGCCGGTTGGCCCATTCCGCGTGTGGCTTGTCGTTGCGCGTGGGATTGCCCATGGCGCCGGAGAGGCCGCGCACCTGGCAGCGGTTGATGATGTAGGGAATCCACAGCAGCCCGGTCAGGATCACCGTCAGCGACAGCCAGAACAGTTCGCGCGTCATCGTCTCCCCCTCACGTCAATTCGATTCCCGACCGTCGGGATCATCTGTTTATAGCTGAGCGGAAGACTTGGCGCTACGCGAAGACTTTACGTTACGAGAAGACTTGGCGCTACGCGCGGACGCGGACATAGCTGCCCGGAGCGTCCTCGAGCGCCGACACCCCGTTCGAGCCCACGATGCGCGCCGGCACCGTCTCCGGATCATGGCTTTCCAGCCAGCCGCGCCAGTCGGGCCACCATGAACCCTTGTGCTCCTCGGCGCCCTTCAGCCAGTCGGCGAGCTTGATGTCCCTGATGTTGTCGTTGGTCCAGTACTGGTACTTCTTCGATGCGGGCGGATTGACCACGCCGGCGATGTGGCCGGAGCCGGACAGCACATATCTCACCGGGCCGCCGAAGAACTGCGAACCGTAGAGCACCGATTCCGCCGGCGCGATGTGATCCTCGCGTGCGGCGAGGTTGTAGACCGGCACCTTCACCTTCGACAGATCGAGCAGCGTGTTGTCGAGCACCATCGTGCCGGTCGACAGCCGGTTCTCCAGATAGCAGTTGCGCAGATAGTAGGAGTGGTTCGACGACGGCATCCTCGTCGCGTCCGAATTCCAGTGCAGCAGGTCGAACGAGGAGGGCGGCTGGCCCTTCAGATAATTGTTCACGACATACGACCAGATCAGGTCGTTCGAGCGCAGCATGTTGAAGGCCATCGCCATCTTGCTGCCCTCGAGCACGCCGGATTCCTGCATGTCGCGTTCCAGCGCCGAGATCTGATCCTCGTCGACGAACACCAGAAGGTCGCCGGCGTGGGTGAAGTCGACCTGCGCGGCAAAGAACGTCGCCGACGTCACGCGCTGGCGGCGCTTCTCGGCGAGATAGGCGAGCGTCGAGGCGAGCATGGTGCCGCCAACGCAATAGCCGGCGGTGTGCACCTTCATCTCGCCGGTGACCTTCTCGATTACGTCCATCGCCATGAGCGGGCCTTCGGCCATGTAATCGGCCCAGGTCTTCTTGCCGAGCTCCTTGTCCGGGTTGACCCAGGAGATCACGAACACCGTGATGCCCTGGTCGACGCACCATTTGATGTAGGATTTCTCAGGGCGCAGATCGAGGATGTAGAACTTGTTGATCCATGGCGGCACGATCAGGAGCGGCGTGCGCAGCACGTTCTCCGTCGCCGGCGAATACTGGATCAGCTGCATCAGTTCGTTCTGGTAGATCACCTTGCCCGGCGTCGTCGCCATGTTGATGCCGACCTCAAGGTTGGCCGAATCGGACTGGCGGATCCGCAGCGTGCCGTGGCCGGCCTCGATATCCTCGGCCAGCATCTTCATGCCGCGGACCAGATTGTCGCCATTGGTCTCGACCGTGGCGCGGAGCACTTCCGGATTGGTCAGCACGAAATTCGACGGCGCCAGCGCGTTGGTGATCTGCTGGACGTAGAATTCGGCCTTCTTGCGGGTATGCGGATCGATTCCGTCGGCATCGTGGACCAGCTGCTGCGCCCATTTCGCGGTCAGCAGATAAAGCTGGAGGATGAAGTCGAAGAACTGATTCGACTTCCACTCCGGATCCTGGAAGCGCTTGTCGCGCGGGGCCGGCGCGATCGCGGGCTTGGCATCGGCTTCGCCGGCCATGCGGCGCACGGCCGATCCCCAGAGATCGAGGTAATCCTTGCCGAGCTGCATCTGCAGCGAGGAGGCGCGCTCCTTGTCGGCCAGCCAGTATTCGGCGATCACGCTGAAGGTCTTGATGACCTCACCGAGCTCGTTCGGCGGCTTGTCGCGGACTTCCCCGGTCTGGCGCGGCTTGAGATAGGCTGCCAGCGCCTGGCCGCTGCTCTCCATCGCCCGCGCGATGTTCATGGCGAAGGCTTCGGCGTTGAATTTCGGGGCGGCTTGGGTGTCGGTACTGACGTTGCTCATCTGAGGGACAATATCGCGTCGTTTGGAGGGCGTCATCGCGCGGTGCGGTAGCGAGAATCGGTCAAAAGCCGATGTTTCGCTCTGTTGCGGTGCGATAAAAAAATCTTTGTTCCGTCATATTGAAGCCTCAGGGGTCGCTTTTGGTGTTCACGCTTTAAGCGTTTCGGGCGACAATGGTTTGAAACGGCTAAAGCCAGGATTAGATGCAGCGGGGACGCTGCAAGGCTCGTACCAGTGCGACCCGTGTCGGCAATGTGCGACCTGCGCGCTAGCTTGTTGGGGACAATTCGGCGCATGCCGATCGATCGAATGAACAGGGGGCTCGCGGCCGCAGCGCTGCTCGCGTCGATGCTGGCGCTGAGCGGGTGCTCGAGCATGATCGCCGATATGGCCATGCCGGCCGATGCGCCGGCGCGGCAAAAGGATGCCAACGGCTACCTCCCGGTGCACGATATTCCACCCGACCGCGCCGATCCGACGATCAAGCCGGCGGATCAGGCCAAGATCGAGCAGGAGCTGGTTGCCGCGCGTGATCGCCAGGCCCAGGCTCAGGCCGCGACGGCAGCCCAAAGCGGGAAGTGAGCGCGCGAGATCGGCCGATCAGCGCTGGCGCCGCCCGGCGTCCGTGCTAAAAGAAACCCAATTCAACCGCAGATCCGGCCGCTGTCCCCAGACCGTGCGCCTGAATTCGCTCTAAATCATTGATTCAGTGCGATTTCTGTAAGAGGCCGAGCCGGCTTCGGCAGCGAACCAAAGGGGGACGATTCTGGCATTGCGGTTGTCGGAGCAAGGGTCCCATGGAAGATTTTTACCGCATTCGCCGTCTGCCGCCTTACGTCTTTGAAAAGGTCAACCAGGCCAAGGCGGCCGCGCGCAATGCCGGGGCCGATATCATCGACATGGGCATGGGGAACCCGGACCTGCCGACCCCGCCGCATGTGATCGAGAAGCTCAAGGAGACGCTGGGCAAGCCGCGGACCGACCGCTACTCGGCCTCCCGTGGCATCAACGGCCTGCGCAAGGCCCAGGCCGCCTATTATGGCCGCCGCTTCGGCGTCAAGCTGAACCCCGATACCCAGGTGGTCGCGACGCTCGGCTCGAAGGAGGGGTTTGCCAACGTTGCGCAGGCGATCACCGCGCCCGGCGACGTCGTGCTGTGCCCGAATCCGAGCTACCCGATCCATGCGTTCGGCTTCCTGATGGCGGGCGGCGTGATCCGTTCGGTGCCGTCGGAGCCGACGCCGCAGTTCTTCGAGGCGGTCGAGCGGGCGATCCAGCATTCGATTCCGAAGCCGATCGCACTGATCGTCTGCTATCCGTCGAACCCGACCGCCTATGTCGCGGACCTCGACTTCTACAAGGATCTGGTCGCGTTCGCGAAGAAGCACGACATCTTCATCCTGTCCGATCTGGCCTACGCAGAAGTCTATTTCGACGAGAACAATCCGCCGCCGTCGGTGCTGCAGGTTCCCGGTGCGCTCGACGTCACCGTCGAATTCACCTCGATGTCGAAGACGTTCTCGATGGCCGGCTGGCGCATGGGCTTTGCGGTCGGCAATGAGCGCATCATCGCAGCACTGGCGCGGGTCAAATCCTATCTCGATTACGGTGCCTTCACGCCGGTCCAGGTGGCGGCGACCGCCGCGCTGAACGGTCCCGAGGACTGCATCCGCGAGATGCGCGACACCTACCGCAAGCGCCGCGACGCGCTGGTTGAGTCATTTGGCCGCGCCGGCTGGGACATTCCGCCGCCGCAGGCCTCGATGTTCGCCTGGGCGCCGCTGCCCAAGGCGTTCGAGGCGGTCGGCAGCATGCAGTTCGCAACCCTGATGGTGGAGAAATCCGGCGTCGTGGTGTCGCCCGGCGTCGCGTTCGGCGAGCATGGCGAAGGCTATGTCCGCATCGCGATGGTGGAGAACGAGCAGCGCATCCGGCAGGCCGCGCGCGGCGTACGCCGCTTCCTTGAAAGCGGCATCGAAACGTTGCACAACGTCGTTCCTCTCGCCAACCGGCGCTAATCCTCCAGGTTGCTTAATCTCCAGGTCCCTTAAATCCATGGTCGCACCCCTGAACGTGGGCATAGCGGGGCTCGGCACCGTCGGTGCCGATGTCGTCCGCCTCATCGAAACGCAAGGACGGGCGCTGGCCGAGCGCAGCGGCCGCGCTATTCGCGTCGTCGCCGTCACCGCGCGCTCGAAAGCCAAGAAGCGCGGCCTCGACCTGCGCGGCATCGCGTGGGCGAAGAGCCCGCAGGCGCTGGCCGAGGATCCCAATATCGACTGTTTCGTCGAGTTGATGGGCGGCGCCGGCGATCCCGCGCTCTCCGCGATCGAGACCGCGCTGAAGGCCGGCAAGTCGGTCGTGACCGCCAACAAGGCGCTGATCGCCAAGCACGGGTTGCGGCTTGCCGCCGCCGCCGAAAAGCACGGCGGTGCGCTGAATTTCGAGGCGGCGGTCGGCGCGGCGATCCCGGTCATCAAGACGCTGCGCGAGGGCCTCGCCGGCACCAGCGTCAACCGCGTCTACGGCATCCTCAACGGCACCTGCAATTACATCCTAACCCGGATGGAGCAGGAGGGCCTGTCGTTCGAAGAATGCCTGAAGGACGCCCAGCGTCTCGGCTACGCCGAAGCCAACCCGTCATTTGACGTCGATGGTCACGACACCGCGCAGAAGCTTGCGATCCTGGCGAGCCTCGCCTTCGGAACCAAGGTCGCCGAAAGCGCGGTCTATGTCGAAGGCATCTCCTCGATCACGCCGGAAGACCTCAAGGCCGCCGCGGAACTCGGCTACCGCGTCAAGCTGCTCGGCGTTGCCGTGCGCACGGCAAAGGGCATTGAGCAGCGCGTGCATCCGACCATGGTGCCGAAATCATCCTCGATAGCGCAGGTGATGGGCGTGACCAACGCGGTGGCGATCGACGGCGAGGGGATTCCCCCGATCACGCTGGTCGGTCCCGGTGCCGGCGGCGGCGCGACGGCCTCGGCCGTGGTCGCCGACATCGCCGATGTCGCCCGCGGCATTCGTGCCAAGCCGTTCGGGCGTCCGGTGGAGCGGTTGCGCGACACCACCAAGGCGCCGATGGAACGCCACGAGGGTGGCTACTATATCCGCCTGATGGCGCGCGATCTTGCAGGCACTGCCGCAACAATCGCCACGCGGCTCGCGGAACAGAAGATATCTCTGGAGTCCATCGTGCAACGGCATCCGGATGGCGTCGATGTGAACGGTGCAGCCAAAAAACCTTCACCGGTCCCGGTCATTCTGATTACGTACGCGACCAGCGAGGATGCGGTGCATCGTGCGCTGGCCGCAGTGCAGCGCGATAAGGTCATCAGCGGCCGGCCGCAGGTGATCCGGATCGAGAAAAACTAACGCATGACCTGAACGGGTCGGGCGTGAGACGATTGATGCGGGCAGGCTGGCCTGTCCCCGAGGCTTTAAGGAGTACGCCGATGTCGACCCATATTTCCGTTCCGCCGCAGATGCTGCTCGAGCGCATCCTGACGCTCGAAATCGTGCGCGTGACGGAGCGCGCGGCGGTGTCGGCCGCGCGGCTGCGCGGCCACGGCCAGGAGAAGGCTGCCGACAAGGCCGCGGTCGACGCGATGCGCCGCGAGCTCAACAAGCTGCCGATCGAGGGCACCATCGTGATCGGCGAGGGCGAGCGCGACGAGGCGCCGATGCTGTTCATCGGCGAGAAGGTCGGCCTCAATGCCGGTCCCAAGGTCGACATCGCCGTCGATCCGCTCGAAGGCACCACGCTGTGCGCCAAGAACATGCCGGGCTCGATCGCCACCATGGCGATGGCCGATGGCGGCACGCTGCTGCACGCGCCCGACGTCTACATGCAGAAGATCGCGATCGGCCCGGGCTACGCCAAGAACGTGATCGAGCTCGACGCGCCGCCGGCCGACAATGTCCGCCGGCTCGCCAAGGCCAAGGGTGTCGATCCCAGCGCGATCAACGTGCTGGTGCTCGACCGTCCGCGCCATGCCGACATCATCAACGGCGTGCGCTCGACCGGCGCTGCCGTGCAGCTGATCACCGACGGCGACGTCGCCGGCGTCATCCACTGCGCCAAGCCCGATGAGACCGGCGTCGACATGTATATCGGCACCGGCGGCGCGCCCGAGGGCGTGCTGGCCGCGGTCGCGCTCCGCTGCATCGGCGGCCAGATGCAGTGCCGCCTGATCCTCGACACCGAGGAGAAGCGCGCGCGCGCGCACAAGATGGGCGTCACCGATCCGAAGATGATCTACGGCATCGAGGATCTGGCGAGGGGCGACTGCCTGTTCGCCGCCACCGGCGTCACCACCGGCTCGCTGCTTTCAGGGGTGAAGTTCAAGAAGGACGTGATCGAGACCGAGACGGTCGTGATGCGCTCGGTCACCGGCACCGTGCGCTACATCAAGGCCGAGCACCGCCAGCTGGAGAAATTCCACCTGGATTGATGACTGCTGTCGTTCCGGGGCGATGCGCAGCATCGAACCCGGAACCCCGAGATTCCGGGTTCGCGCTTGCGCGCGCCCTGGAATGACGACCAAGAAATAAGAACAACAAAAGCGCGAGGCACCCATGTCCGATCTTTCCGGCGTCAAGGCACTGGTGTTCGACGTGTTCGGAACCGTGGTCGACTGGCGCACCAGTCTGATCAACGACTTCACCAAATGGGGCGAGACGTCAGGCATCAAGGCCGACTGGACCGCGCTGGTCGACGGCTGGCGCGCGGTCTATGCGGCCTCGATGAACGAGGTGCGCAAGAACCCGCAGAACGGCTACGTCATCCTTGACGTCCTGCACCGCCGCTCGCTGGAGAAGCTGGTCGCGCAGTTCGACGTCAAGGGGCTCACCGAGGCCGACCTGCACCACCTGACGCTGGGCTGGCATCGGCTGCACGGATGGCCCGACAGCGTCGCCGGCCTGACCCGGCTGAAGAGCAAATACATCATCTCGCCGCTGTCGAACGGCAACGTCGCGCTGCTCACCAACATGGCGAAGTTCGCTGGTCTGCCGTGGGACCTCGTGATGTCGGCCGAGCTGTTCGAGCACTACAAGCCCGATCCGGAAACCTATCTCGGCGCGGCGAAGCTGCTCTGCCTGCCGCCGGAGCAGGTGATGATGGTTGCCGCGCATAATTACGATCTCAAGCACGCGCAGAAGCACGGCCTGAAGACGGCGTTCGTCGCGCGGCCGACCGAATACGGTCCGTTGCAGAAAGTCGATTTCGAAGCCACCGGCGAATGGGACATCGTGGCCAAGGATTTCGGGGAAATCGCCACCCGAATGGGCTGCTAGAACTGGTCTGCTCGTCATCGAAGCGTTACGATTCCGTCCTGGAGGGTCGGTTCTGATTGGGCAGAACCGAAGCCCTCGACTTGTTTTGACGCGTTTTCGTCACGCGAACCGCCGCCCATTTCGCTCGAACACGCTCTGGCTCCAGAAGGGATCATGACGCTCCACGCATCCGCACTGCCCGTCGAGGCGCCACAGGCGTTCCTTGGCGTGGCGCGGTCGCTGACCGGAAAGCTCTGGCGCGACCGGCTGGACGCGCGCGGGGCGGCGCGGGCGCTCGCGATCGTGCAGCGGCACAATCTGCCGGAAATGCTGGCGCGCGTGCTGGCCGGCCGCGACGTCGCGCTCGACGAGGTCGCCGACTTCCTCGACCCGACCATCCGCAAGCTGATGCCGGACCCGCACACCGTCACCGAGATGGAGCATGCGGCCAAGCGGATCGCCGACGCTGCGGTGCGCGGCGAGAAGGTCGCGATCTTCGGCGACTACGACGTCGACGGCGCGACCTCGGCGGCGCTGCTGACCTGGCATCTGCGCCATTGTGGGCTGGATCCACTGATCCACATTCCCGACCGCATCTTCGAAGGTTACGGTCCGAATGTCGACGCCGTCCGCGCCCTGGCGGCCAAGGGCGCGACGCTGCTGGTCACGGTCGATTGCGGCACCACCAGTATCGAGCCGCTGGCGGAAGCCAAGAAGCTCGGCATGTCGGTGGTGGTGATCGATCATCACCAGACCGGCGATGAGTTGCCCGAGGTCGACGCGCTGGTGAATCCGAACCGGCCCGACGATCTCTCGGGCCTCGGCCACCTCGCGGCCGTCGGCCTGGTGTTCGTCACATTGGTCGCCGTGAACCGCGAGCTGCGCCAGCGCGGCTTCTGGACCCGCGAGATGCCGGAGCCCGATCTGCTCAGCGTGCTGCATCATGTCGCGCTCGGCACCGTAGCCGACGTGGCGCCGCTGATCGGGCTGAACCGGGCCTTTGTCGCCAAGGGCCTGATCGCGATGCGCCGCCGCGACCATGTCGGCCACACCGCGCTGATGGATGTGGCGCGGCTCAATGGCCCGCCGGAGGCCTGGCATCTCGGCTTCATGCTGGGCCCGCGCATCAATGCCGGCGGCCGCATCGGTCGTGCCGATCTCGGCGTGCGGCTTTTGCTCGAAGGCGATGTCTCGGAGGCGGCGCGGATCGCGGCCGAACTCGATCGCCTCAATGGCGAACGGCGGGTGATCGAGCAGGCGGCCGAGGCGCAGGCCGAAGCCGAAGCGCTGGCCTCGCTCGGCCTCGAGGACAAGGGCGCGGTGATCGTCACAGCGGCGGAAGGCTGGCATCCCGGCGTGGTCGGGCTGGTCGCGGCGCGGCTGAAGGAGAAGTTCGCGCGGCCGGCCTTTGCGATCGCGCTGGAGCCGGGCGGCATCGGTACCGGATCGGGCCGCTCGATCGGCGGCGTCGATATCGGCAAGGCCGTGCGGCAGGCGGTGCATGACGGACTGCTGATGAAAGGTGGCGGGCACGCAATGGCGGCCGGCGTCACGCTGCGCAAGGAGAAGCTCGCCGAATTCCGCGCCTACATGGAGAGCGCGCTGGCGGCTGACGTCGCCAACTCGCGCCACGAGAACGAGCTGTTTATCGATGGCGCCGTCACCGCGCGCGCGGTGACGCCGGAGTTCGCCGCGACGCTCAATCGCGCAGGTCCGTTCGGTGCCGCCAATCCCGAGCCGGTGATCGCGCTGCCGTCGCATCAGCTGGTCTATGCCGACGAGGTCGGGCAGGCGCATTTGCGGCTGCGCTTCAAGTCCGGCGACGGTTCCATCGTCAACGGTATCGCATTCCGCTCGGTCGGACAGAAGCTCGGCAGCGCCTTGACGCAAAATCGCGGCCAGCAATTGCACGTGGCGGGCTCCCTTGCAGTCGACCGTTGGCAAGGCACCGAACGTGTGCAATTCCGTGTGCTCGACGTCGCGGTACCGGATCAGGGCCCGGCGGTGATCAAATAAGAAACGTTGGGAGTGGACATGGCAGGACAGGTTGAAGGCAAGGTCGCGCTGGTGACTGGCGGCGCGTCGGGTATCGGCGAGGCCATCGTCGAATTGTTCGCGCAGGAAGGCGCGACGGTTGTTGCGACCGACATCGACGAGTTGAGGGGACCCGAGCTCGCCGCGCGGCTCAAGAAGGCTGGTCGCGAGGTCGTCTTCCTGCCGCAGGATGTCACCAGCGAGGAACGCTGGATCGAGGTGGTCGCCGATATCGGCAAGCGCTACGGCCGCCTCGATATCATGGCCTCCAACGCCGGCATCGGCATCGGAGCGCCGTCGATCGTCGAGATGTCGCTCGCAGACTGGCGCCGGCAGACCGCCATCAATCTCGACGGTGTATTCCTGTCGGTGAAGCATTCGCTGCCGCTGATGCGCAAGCATGGCGGCGGCTCGATCATCATGATGTCGTCACTGGCCGGCCTGCGCGGTGCGGCGACGCTCTCCGGCTACAGCGCGACCAAGGGCGCCGTGCGGCTGTTCGCCAAATCGATCGCGATGGAATGCGCGCAGGTGAACGACGGCATCCGCGTCAACTCCGTGCATCCCGGCATCATTGACACGCCGATCTGGGGCAAGATTCCAACCGGCGCGACGGGCGCCGGCCAGAACGCACCGATCGATCCGGAGGAGCGCGCAAGGTTCGCCACGCCGCTCGGCCGCGCCGGCCAGGCGATCGAGATCGCGCAAGGCGTGCTCTATCTCGCCTCGGATGCGTCGCGCTACGTCACCGGCACCGAGCTCGTGATTGACGGCGGCATGAATGCCGGCGGCGTGGTGCGGCAACCGAAATAGTCTCCGTTATTGCGAGGAGTTGAGCGGCGATTCGCATCCCAACCGTCGTCGTCCCTGCGAAAGCAGGGACCCATACTCCGCGGCCGATGTTGTGAACGGGACTTGTTGTTCCAGCGGTGTGCAACAATCATCATTTGTGGTTATGGGTCCCTGCTCCCGTGCGCAATTGCGCACTAGGCAGGGACGACGCGGAGTATGTGCTGCGAGCTAACCGCCCTGCCGCAGGCGCGCCAGCACCTTGAGCCCGCCGTAACCGTCGGCGGGCAACAGGCCGGTCCTGGTCTGGAAATCCTTGATCGCCTGCATGGTGTCGTTGCCGACGCGGCCGTCGGTGCCACCGGTGTCGAAGCCGGCCTTGGTCAGCCGCGTCTGCATCTCCTGCACCTCGGCGAGCGTCAGCGCGCGCTCCGAGCCCGGGAACGGCTGGATGAAGGGCGGCCCTCCGAGACAGCGGTCGCCGAGATGGCAGATCGCCAGCGCGTAGTTCATCGACGGATTGTAGCTCTTCACCGAATTGAAGTTCGGGCCGAGCAGGAAGGCCGGGCCGCCCGCGACCGGGATCCAGAGCTGCGCCGACGCGTTCGGCTGCGGAAACGGCTGGCCATCGGCGCGGGTCACCCCTGCGCTGGCCCAGGCCGCGTAGGTGCGGCTGCCGCTGGCGCCGCCGGTCGCGCGAACCTCGTAGCCCCAATGCTCGCCGCGGTGCCACTTGCCGCGATTGACCAGATATTTCGCGGTCGAGCCGAGCGCGTCGTCGGGGCGGCCGAACGGCGAGACCTTGCCGTCGCCGTCATAGTCGAAGCCGACATTGAGCCAGACTTCCGGCATCCACTGCGAATGGCCCATCGCGCCGGCCCAGGAGCCGTTCATCTCCTCCGGCGTGCTCCAGCCGCGTTGCACGATCTTCATCGCGTTGATCAGCTCGGTCTCCCAATAGGCCTTGCGGCGCGGCTCGTTCCAGGCGAGCGCCGCAAGCGAGGGAAACACCGGCGTCATGTGGTTCTGCTGCACCAGCGGATCGCCATAGGCTGACTCGACGCCCCACAGCGCGAGCAGCGTGCCGCGCTCGACGCCGAAGTCACGCTCGATGCGGGCGAACAGCGCCTCGTTCTTCTTCAGCGCCTCGCGGCCGTGGATGACGCGCCAGTCCGAGACGCGGCGGTTGATGTACTGCCAGATCTGCTCGTGGAATTCTGGCTGGTTGCGCATCTGCTTGAACACGCTCATGTCGGGCTCGACCCGACCCATGCAGCGATTCCAGGTCGCCTCGGAGATGCCTTTTGCAAATGCGCGAGCGCGAAAATTGTCGCGCCACTGGTCGAAGCCCGGAGGCGCGGCGGCCAGCGCGCCGAGCGGAGTGCCCAGTGTCACGCCAGCCGCGAGCGCCGCCTTCAGGACGGCGCGGCGGGCAGGGGATTTCAAAGAATCAGGCTGTTTCATCGGGCCAGTGTAGCGGCGCCGATCGGGTGAGCCAAAAGCCACGCCGCCGCAGGAGCTATGTATCTTGCAAATCTGTGGCGATTTTTGACAGCCATTGCCGGACAATCTGTTCCGACTTGGCGTTGAGGCCGGCGGCGAGCCGGCGCTCCTGGGCCTGGGCGATATGCCTGCATTTCTCCAGCAGCGCGGTTCCATGGCTGGTCAGCGTCCATTGCAGCACCCGGCCGTGGACCGGGTGCGGCGTCTTGCGGATCGCGCCGTCGCGCTCGAGGTTGCGGATGATCACGCTGACGGTCTGCGGCGTCAGGAATGCCACCCGGGCCAGATCGGCGCCCGAGAGGCCCGGATAGGCTTTCAGCATCGTCAGCACGACGAATTGCGGGGAGGTGACGCCGAGGCTTGCCAGCTCACGCTCCATCGACAGCCGCGAGGCCGCATTCGCCTGGCGCAGCAGGTAGGCGAGATAGCCCTGTTCGCCGCGCTTGCCTTCGCCGGGCGGCGGGACGGCGGAGGTGGGCAGGGCGTCTGCGACTGATCCTGCCCCGATCGCAACCTTGCCCGCCGCCGCTTTCCCCGCCGGGCGCCGCCCGGTTGCGCCGGATTTCCCTCGTTTCTGCATTCCCGCCATGTTGCCTTTGCGAATGTCTGCGTCTTGCTCAAGATCAGAGCTCTGATAATATGTCAGTGCACTGATAACATGAGGCCAAGCCAATGTCACATGCCCGCAAGGAATACACCGACTTCGAGAAGCTCGCCCCCGATGTCTTCGCCGTCGTGCGTGACCTCGGCCAGTTCGCGGCGAAGGCCGGTCTCGACAAGCAGCTGCTCGAACTGGTCAAGCTGCGCGCCTCGCAGATCAACGGCTGCGCCTTCTGCGTGCAGTATCACATCCTGCAAGGCGAGAGCCTCAGCGTCCCCGTCGACAAGCTCAACCTCGTTGTGGTGTGGCGCGAGGTGCCGCAGTTCTCGGCGCGCGAGCGCGCAGCGCTGGCCTGGACCGAGGCGCTCACGACCCTGCCGAACGGCGTCAGCGACGAGGTCTATGCGGAGGCCACTGCTGAGTTCTCCGAAAAGGAGTTGACCTACCTGACCTCGGCGATCGCTTCGATCAATGTCTGGAACCGGTTCGGCGCCGCCTATCGCTGGACGCCGCCGCCGCGCCGGCAGCGTGCAGCCGCGGTGGCTTCGTGAGACGGATCGAACGGCAATTGACAGGGGAGGACAACCGATGAGTTCGATGGCGATGACACCATCTGTTTCATGCGCGCGGCCGCCGCGGCCGGTCTTGCTGGCCGTGCTTGCGGGACTGGCTTCGGCCTTCGTGATCGGCAAGGCGCTGCCGACCCCGATGGATGCGATCTCCGCGGTGATCGCGCCACTCTGCGCGAGCGCCAATGCGGCATCGCCGCTCGACAAGGTCGAGGTCATCACCTCGCATGCGCTGCCGAACGTGGCGGGCAAGCGCGTCACCGTCGTGCGCGTGTTCTATGGTCCCGGCGGCTTCACGCCGCCGCACCACCATTCCGGCTCGGTGACCGCCTACATCACCAAGGGCGAGATCCGCTCCCAACTCGGCGGCGGGCCGGTCGAAACCTTCAAGGTCGGCCAATCCTTCTTCGAGCCGCCGGGCTCGACCCACATGGTCTCGGCCAATGCGAGCACCACGGAGCCGGCGGAATTGATCGCGGTGTTCGTCGCGGATGAAGGTGCGCAGCTGACCACGATGCTGGAATAGCCGCCGGCAATTCCGATCGACACCGGTCCAATTCCGCAGATCGCGCGCGCCGCCGCGCACTGGACCAGTTTGCTGTGAAGTCCGCAGCAAACTGGACCTTGCAAGCGCAATTGGGCGCGGTGATTGATGGCGCGGCGGTGACGACCGCAATGCGATTTCGCCGCTTGCGCGGCGGCCACCGAACAGGAGCAACCGATGGTCAATCTCAAGGGGCTTTCCGCTTTCCCGATCACCCCCTCGAATAGAGACGGGCAGGTCGATGCGGGAGCGCTTCGCACATTGCTGGAGCCGTTGATTGCGGCGAAGGTGGATTCGATCGGGCTGCTCGGAAGCACCGGCTCATATCCGTATTTCAGCCGCGATGAGCGGCGGCGTGCCGTGCAGGCGGCTGCCGCTCTCGCAGAGGGCAAGACGCCGATCCTGGTCGGCGTCGGCGCGCTGCGCACCGATGATGCGGTGAAGCTGGCGCAGGATGCGCGTGATGCCGGCGCGGCGGCAGGCCTGCTGGCGCCGGTGTCCTATACGCCGCTGACCGATGATGAGGTGTTCGAGCACTTTCAAACGGTGGCGCGTGAAAGCGGATTGCCGATCTGCATCTACGACAATCCGGGCACGACGCATTTTCGATTCACGCCTGACCTGGTCGGCCGCCTGAGTCACGTTGCGGGAATCGTGGCAGTGAAGAGTCCTGCGCTGGACGCTGCCGCGGTGCCTGGCCACATCGCCGAATTGCGGGCTGTGGTGCCGAGCGGTTTCTCGCTCGGCTACAGTGCCGATTGGAATTGCACCGAGGCGCTGCTGGCGGGTGGCGAGACCTGGTACAGCGTTCTCGCAGGAGTTTTCCCCAAGGTCTGCGTCGACATCGTCCGCGCCGCGGCAAGTGGGGATGCGGCCAAGGCGCGGCAGCTTGACGCGCGGCTGCAACCGGTCTGGCAGCTGTTGAAGACATTCTCGAGCCTGCGGGTCGTCTACGCGATCGCCAATCTTAGAGGGATCTGCGCGGCCGAGCCTCCGCGTCCGATCCTGCCGTTGCCCCCGGACGCCCAGAAGAAGGTCGGTGAGGTGTTGGCCGGAATGGAGATCCGCTGATCGCATCGATCAGGTTCGCGATGGAATTCGCGGTCGTTCCATCGCTATCGCGGCTTCCATCAGCGCGCAAAATCGGCATAACAATCGCCCGTCGTGCTCGGCTTTCTGGGGAGGCGTTCGATGCGATTGCCGGTGGTTCTGTTGATGCTCCTGATCCCTGCGGTGGTGTGGGCCGAGGAGCCCGTGACCAACGCGCCGGCGTTGTGGGGCAGCCCCACCGTCGACAACGGCGCCTGCTGCAAGACGCTCGGCGAGGTGCGCAGCAACATCGACCGGCTCGACCGCGAGATCGTGCGCTTGATGGCCGAGCGCGGCCGCTACGTCCATGAAGCCGCGCGCTTCAAGGCCAACCCAGCACAGGTCGAAGCGCCGGAGCGCGCCGAGGCTGTCGTGAAGAAGGCGATGGCGCTTGCGGAAGCGGACGGGCTGTCGCCCAAGGTAGCGGAAGCTGCCTATCGCGCAATGGTGCGCGCCTTCATCGATTACGAGCAGGGCATCTTCGCGGACGCCGCGGCACGCGGCGATACGCCCTGGAAGAAGTAGGCGGCCTATCGCAACACGGTGCAGCTTCCTAATCCGCGCAATGACGCGACCGATGTTGCGCGGAGCGCCATGGCCTCAAGGGCGGGCGGCGTTTGCACGATTTCGGAATAATGGAATTATGCCGCTGAGTTGCCCGACGTGTCAAGTTGTCGTGCCTGATGACGGCAGCCGCCGGCTACTTTGCATGGGGTTGTTTTCGATATTTTGGCAGTGCGCCCGCGAACCGCGGTCTCCACTTCACTCGCGCTAATTGCCGCCGCCTTCCTGGGTGTCGATGCGATGCACGACGTCGTCGGGCAGGGCATGGGCCACGGCGGCCGCAGGTCCGGGCTCCGGTCCGATCTCGCGGCCGCGGCCGCGGATCAGCCGCTCATAGGCCGACACCAGCGTGGTGTAGGGATTGACCCAGAGCCAGCCGTCGCGCGTGAACACCTGCACGTCGAAATGCAGATGCCGTGACGTGCCGTTGGGATGGTCGAGATAGTTCGAGACCACGCCGATCTTCTCGCCCTCGCTGAGGCGGCGTCCGTTGAGCAGGCCGTCCGCGTCCATCACGGACGGGTTCATGTGCATGTAGCGGAAACGAACATGCTCGGTGCGGGTGTTGACCTGCAATGTCGCGGCCTGCTGCTGCGCCGAGCGGATCACGACACTGTCGCGCACCGCAACGACCGCCTGCTGCCTGGGGTCGCAACCGTCCTTGCTGTCGGCCGGACACGCGCCGGGCCTGACATCCTGGCCCTGATGGCCATAGCCGCTGGCGCATTGGCCGACCTCGAAGCTGCGCGCTTCGCAGAAATTGTCCTGCCAAGGATACTCGTCGACCGTGGCGCCCGCCTTGCGCCTTGCGAAGGATTGCGAGTGCGCGAAGGCCGGCGCCTTGTCGAGCGGAAAGCGGATCTGCGAATAGACCGTGAAGTCGGCATGGCCGCCCTGCTGCCTGCGGCCGCCGCTGCCCGGAACGATGTCGCCGCTCGGGCGGTAGGTGAAATCAGCCGATTGCGCGATCGGCCGTTCGGCGATGTCGGAGGCGATGTCGCTGCGCGGCCGCGACGGTTGCCCGCCGGCGATGCGCAATGCCTTCAGGAAGCGCTCGGCCACCGGATAGGCCTCGCGGCAGGCGAGCCGCTTCGGCCGCGGCGCGCTGTCGAGGCACTGGATCGAGACGACATAGGGAATCCCGAAGCGGGTGAAGGCATAGCGCACATAGCCTTCGCGGATGAAGCGGCGCAGGTCCGGAAACTGCGCGGCCAGCGTCTTGACCGGCTCGCCCTTGCCGCCGAGCCGGTCGGCGAGGTCGTAGACGAGGATCGAGCCCGAGATCTGCACCTCGACCGGTTTTGCGAACGTCCGCGGCGGCATGCCGTCGCCGGCGCCCGGGTCGAGCGAGAACACCGCGTCATAGCCGGACGCGCCGGCATGGAAGACATCGGCCGCGCGGAAGTCGGCCTGGTAGCGTGCAACCGGCAGGCTGTCCGGTGCGCCGTTCTGCCGGGCGTCGAGATAGCTTGCGGGATCGAAAGGCAGCAGCACCGGGATCGGACTGCGCGCAATGCGGGGGAAGAGCGGCAACGTCACTGCGTTCAGCTGCACCAGCGCGGGCGTCGACCGCGGATCGGTGGCCGGGACGCGGCGCTGTCCGGCGAATGTGAAGCTGGAGGCGATGGCCGGGCGGGTGGTGATCTCTTGCCGGAGCTGGTCGAGCGCGGAGCGCCATTCGACCCGCATGGCCGAGATCGAAGGCGTCCGGAATTCATCGGCATGAGCGCCGGGAGGAGGCAAGAGCAGGGCTGCCAGCCAGCAACTGATGAAGCTGACGACCTTCCTGTTCACTGCACTCCCCGGTTCATGTCTGATCGCGAGAGATTAGAGCAAGTTCCGGAAAAGTGTGTAGCAGTTTTCCGGAAAGTTTGAGGTTAAACAACAACCTGATGTGCGACAACGGTTCATGACGACTGTCACCGCGCTCGGCCCCTCAATCCTTGGCGCGTTCGACGTAGGAACCGTCCTCGGTCATGACGACGATGCGCGTGCCGGTGGACACGTGCGGCGGCACGCCGGTGCGGATGCCGTTGGACAGCATCGCGGGCTTGTACGACGACGAGGCGGTCTGGCCCTTGGTCACGGGCTCGGTCTCCACCACTTCCAGCGTCACGCGCTGGGGCAGCTGGATTGCGACCGGATTGCCGTCGTGCATCGACAGCTTCACGGTCATGTTCTCCTGCAAATACGGCGCAGACGAACCGACGATCTCCTTGGAGACCTGGACCTGGTCGTAGTTGTCGTTGTTCATGAAGTGGAAGCCGTCGGCGTCCTCGTAGAGGTAGTTGTAATTGTGGTCCTCGACGGTGGCCTTCTCGACCTGATCGGTGGTCTTGTAGCGCTCCGACACCTTCACGCCGTCGCCGATGCGGCGCATTTCGATCTGGCTGACGGGGGTGCCCTTGCCGGGATGAATGTTTTCGGCGGAGAGGACCACGTAGAGCTTGCCATCCTGCTCGATGATGTTGCCCTTGCGGATGGAACTGGCGATGACTTTCAAAGGTGTTTTCCTGAATTTGAGAACGGGGGCGCAAACCGGACCGGCAGCCCCTCGGCCGTGGCGGCGATTTCGGGCTGCAACATACTGATTTGTCCCTGAGATGCCAGTCTTTTGCGGCCGAATTCGGCAGTTTGCCGGCCGTTCCCGCCGCCCGAATTCGGGCCGCTTGCCCAGGTTCAGCCGAGGCTGCACATGGACAATGCCGGCTTCTTTCGACAAGAAGGGATCAGCTTCGCCGCGTTCCACTGAGACCAAGGCCGTGTCGACCATGTATTTGTATGGAATCAAGGATTTGCGCCCGGCTCTTCAATCGAGGCGGTGGCTTGTTGATGTTGAATCCGCATCCGCAGGGACGGCCGACCGATGACCGCGCTTGACCGGCCCTCGCCCTGGTGGACGCCGTCACGCTACGCTGATCGCAGGCCATTCCTGCAGGCGCGGATCGCGATCACGCGGGCGCTCCGCGCGTGGTTCGAGGAGCAGGGCTTTGCCGAGGTCGAGACCGCCATTCTGCAGATCTCGCCTGGCAACGAGACCCATCTGCACGCCCCCCGTACCGAACTCAGGCAAGCCGATGGCTCAGCTGCGCCACGCTATCTGCGCACCTCGCCCGAGTTCGCCTGCAAGAAGCTGCTCGCGGCCGGCGAGCCCAAGATCTACGAGTTCGCGCGGGTGTTCCGCGATCGCGAGCGCGGCGACCTGCATTTGCCCGAATTCACCATGCTGGAATGGTACCGCGCCAATGCCGGTTACGACGCCATCATGGCCGACACGATCGTCGTCATCGCCCATGCTGCGCAGGCGACCGGGATCGGGCGGTTTTCCTTCCGCGGCACGATCGCCGACCCCTTTGCCGAGCCGGAGCTGCTGACGGTTGCCGCAGGTTTCGAGCGCTTCGCCGGCATCGACCTGCTGGCGACGATCTCGGGCGGCGAGGGCGACCGCGCGGCGCTGGCGTCAGCCGCGCGCGAGCGGGTGCGGATCGCCGATGACGACACCTGGTCGGACATCTTCAGCAAGGTGCTGGTCGAGCATGTCGAGCCCAACCTCGGACAGGGCCGCCTGACGGTGCTGTTCGAATACCCGTCGCCGGAGGCCGCGCTGGCGCGCACCAAGGCGGGCGAGCCACGCGTCGCCGAGCGCTTCGAGGTCTATGCCTGCGGGGTCGAGCTCGCCAACGGCTTTGGCGAGCTGACCGACGCAGCCGAGCAGCGCCATCGTTTCACCGCAGCCATGGACGAGAAGGCCCGCCGTTACGGCGAGCGCTATCCGCTCGACGACGATTTCCTTGCCGCCGTCGGCCAGATGCCCGAGGCGAGCGGCGTCGCGCTCGGCTTCGACCGGCTGGTGATGCTGGCGAGCGGCGCGCCACGAATTGACCAGGTGGTCTGGACGCCGCCTGCAGGAGAGCCATGAACAGGATCGATCCGAAACTGGCGGCAACGCTGCGCCAGCCGCGCGAGCTGGCCGATGCCGGCCTCGTGCCGGTCGCAGCCCTTGCCGAGCTCGAACAGGTGGCTGCGCGCTACGCGGTCGCGGTGACGCCGGAACTCGCGGCGCTGATCGATCCGGCCGACGCCAATGACCCGATCGCGCGGCAGTTCATCCCGAGCGCTGACGAGCTCGTGGAGCAGCCGGGCGAGAACGCCGATCCGATCGGCGACGATGCGCATTCGCCGGTCGCCGGCATCGTGCATCGCTATCCGGACCGCGTGTTGTTGAAGCTCGTCCATGTCTGCGCGGTCTATTGCCGGTTCTGTTTCCGGCGCGAAATGGTCGGGCCGGGCAAGGCCTCGGCCTTGTCCGACGATGCCTACCGCGGGGCACTGGAGTACATCCGTACCCATCAGGAAGTCTGGGAAGTCATCCTGACCGGCGGCGATCCCTTGATGCTGTCGTCGCGCAGGCTGTCCGAGATCATGGCCGATCTCGCTGCCATCGATCATGTGAGGATCATCCGCCTTCACAGCCGCGTTCCCATCGCCGATCCCGAACGCATCAATTCCGACATGGTCGCGGCGCTGCGGGTCGACGGGGCGACGACCTGGATCGCAATCCACGCCAACCATCCGCGCGAGCTGGGCGCCAATGCCCGCGCCGCGTGCGCGCGCCTTGCCGACGCCGGCATCCCGTTGGTCAGCCAGTCCGTCCTGTTGCGCGGCGTCAATGACGATGCCGCGACCCTCGCGGCGCTGATGCGCGCCTTCGTCGAGTGCCGGATCAAGCCCTATTATCTGCACCACGGCGACCTTGCACCCGGCACCGCGCATTTGCGCACCACGATCGAAGCCGGGCAGGAATTGATGCGCGCGTTGCGCGGGCGCGTCTCCGGACTGTGCCAGCCGGATTATGTGCTCGACATCCCCGGCGGCTATGGCAAGGCGCCGATCGGCCCGACCTATTTGTCGCAGCCAGCTTCCCGCGAAGGTGAGGATCCGGTGGAGCGGCGGTACCGTATCGTCGATTATTGCGGTGACGTTCATCTTTACCCGCCGCAACCGTGAGCCTGCGATGCGCGGGGCCGGGGACGGACGGCAGGAGCCGGCCGAGGGCGAGGGCAGCCGCGGCGTCGAAAATGCTGTGATGTTCGGCTTCTTTGTGGTGCTGGTCGCCGCGGGAATCTGGCTCCTTGGCACCATGGCCGATATACGGAAGGTTCAGGATTGCGCAGCGCAGGGGCGACGCAACTGTGCTACCGTCGAGGTGCCGGAACGGGCGCAATAGGGTTGAGAAGCGGAGACGCGAGATGCGGAAGACTGTTTTGTTGATGGCTCTGATGATGGTTGGAGCGCCCCAGGTTGGAACGTCCCAGGCATGGGCGCAGCAACAGGGCGGATCGTCCTCCATGCAGAAGAACGCGCCGCTGCCGGAGGCGCCGGTCGGACATCGTCAGCCACGCCGCGGCGACGTTGGCAACGAGAAGAATATCAGCGATCCGAACAGTCAGGCCAACAAGGAAGACGCGGCGCTCGACAAGAAGATCAAGAGCATCTGCCGCGGCTGCTAGGCCACGGAAGCGACCGGCGGAGCGCGATATCCGCCCCGCCGGCAACGCTCAATCCGTTCGACCGTCTCAGGCCGAACGCTCCTGCAAGCCATCACGCCGCACGCCGCGCCTGGCGTCGACGGCATCGGCCAGCTGCTTCAAGACGTCAGCCGTCGTCGCGAGGTCGATGCAGCCGTCCGTGATGCTCTGGCCGTAGGTCAGCGGCTTGCCCGGCACGACGTCCTGGCGTCCCGCGACAAGGTTGCTCTCGATCATCACGCCGATGATGCGCTGTTCGCCGCTTGCGACCTGCTGTGCGATGTCAGCGGCAACCAGCGGCTGGTTCTCCGGCTTCTTGCTGCTGTTGGCGTGGCTGGTGTCGATCATCAGCCGCGGCGCGACACCGGCGTGGCCGAGCTCGGCGGCGGCCGCATCGACGCTCGCTGCATCATAGTTCGGCACCCGGCCGCCGCGCAGGATGACGTGGCAGTCCTCGTTGCCGCTGGTCGCGGCGATCGCCGAACGACCGCCCTTGGTGACCGCCATGAAATGATGCGGGTGCGACGCCGATTTCACCGCGTCCGCTGCGATCCGCACGCCACCGTCGGTGCTGTTCTTGAAGCCGACCGGGCAGGACAGACCGGACGCCAGCTCGCGATGGATCTGGCTCTCGGTGGTGCGCGCGCCGATCGCAGCCCAGGAGACCAGATCGGCGATGTATTGCGGCGTCGTCATGTCGAGGAATTCGGTGCCGGCCGGCAGGCCGAGATTGTTCACGGCCGACAGCACGTTGCGTGCAAGCCGCAGGCCCTTGTTGATGTCGAAGCTGCCGTCGAGATCGGGATCGTTGATTAGCCCCTTCCAGCCGACGGTGGTGCGCGGCTTCTCGAAATAGACCCGCATCACGATCTCGAGGCGGTCGGCGAGCTGTTCGCGCAGGCCGGCGAGACGCTCGGCGTAATCGACGGCCGCCGCGGGATCGTGGATGGAGCAGGGGCCGACGACGACCAGCAGGCGGTCATCGGTGCCGTTGAGGATCGCGTGGATGGCGTTGCGGGCGCCCATCACGACGCGGGTCGCCGTCAGGGTGCGGGGGACCTCCCGCATCACCTCTTCGGGCGTACTGAGCTCTTTTAGTTCCTTGATGCGAAGATCGTCTGTCGTACTCAACACGGCTGGCTCCTTTGGATTTCGGGACCTGCCGGCAAACAAAAAGCCGCCAGGTCTGGCGGCTTGTTTTGGACGTTTGCTGCAATTCTTTAGATTGAGCGCGATCCTCCTGCCGCCAGCGAGCTGTCGTAGCTAAAGTACCAAAAATAGCTGGTGGCGACGGTGATCATGGCGGGCTCTATACCCGACGGATATCGGCCTGTCACCCCCCAAATCCGCGAGGGGAGCCAGTTGGCCGTCAGGTGTTGCGCGCCGCCAACGCCATACCTATGAGGGTCGCCCCGCCGAACATCAGATTGAGGCCGACCAGGAGGCCGATCGCCCATCCCGCCGACTCCGGCAGGCCCGCGATGATGAAGAAGGCGACGACGACATCCATCAGGCCGGCGATCAGGAGCCAGGACCAGCGTCCCGACAATTCGCGGCGGTGCTCCAGCGCATACATGATGGTGGCGACGCCCTCGGCGACGAAATAGGCGCCGATGACAATGGTCAGCGTCAGCACGCCCTGCATCGGGCGCGCCAGCAGCACCATGCCGGCCAGCACGGCGAGCGCGGCCGAGATCAGCGACCACCAGAAGCCCGGCATGTTGCGCGCCCAGAAGGTCACGATCAGCCCGCCGATGCCTGAGATCAGGAACATCCAGCCGAGGAAGATGGTGACGGCGAGGCTCGCGAATGTCGGCACGATCATCGCCGCGATGCCGAGGATCACGAGCAGGATGCCTTCGAACAGGAACGCCTTCCAGTGTTGCTTGACCGCGGCCTTCATCTCCGATCGCAGTCTGTCGAGATCGTTGGACAAGGTCATCGCGGCTCTCCAAATCTACAACCGAAAAGTCTGCAACCGAAAAGTCTGCAACGGTAAAGTCTGCGAGCGTGTGGCGTATCCTAGCTCTGGCCCGGCGCCGACGGAAAGCCCTCCGCGGCGGTCCGCATCCGGTTGCGGCCGAGGAAATAGACCGCGGTGGTCGCGATCAAGAGCGCCAGTCCGATCAGGATCGAAGTGAAGCCGATCGGGACCAGGATGAACGAGGCATTGCGCTCGGGATTGACGTACCAGTGATGCAGCGAGGTGAGCAGGAAGGAGACCCCGACAAAGCCGGTGCCGCCGCCGACCAGCAGCAGCGCCCACATCCGCCGCAGCTGGCTCAGCCGCTCGCGCGCGACATCAGTGCGCGGCGCATGATGCCTGCCGAGGCGGCGCACCAGACGGATTGCAAAACCGATCGAGGAGAAGCCGATCAGCACGCTGGCTGACCCGAGCAGCAGCCGCGTGGTCGAGCTGAGATCGGGGATGCGCTGGAGCGCGAGCAGCGGAAAATCGAACGCCGCGTGCAACGCGACCGGTGCGACCAGCACCAGCGCCCAGTTGGTGATGCGCGCCCAGTCGCGGTGGCCCCGGTAGGCGCCGAGCGCGCCGCCGGAGCGCGCGATCGCAAGGTAGGCGCCGGCGATGATGCCGAGCGCGCCGTGAAACGGCACCGTCAGCACGCTGCGCAACGCCGCGAGCGCGCGCCACATGTCCTTGTGCTGGACGAGATAGGCGAGGTTCTCGTAAGCCGCAAATCCGAGGCCCGCGGCCGCGCCATAGACCACCGTATCCATCGGATCGGCGAAGGCACGGCGGCGTGTCGAGATGGCGACGATGACGAGAACCTTGACGATCTCCTCCGGCGCCGCGACGCCGAACGCCGCGCGGACCGCCTGGGTCGCCCAGGGATTGTCGGGGATGGCGAGCAGCGCATTGAAGGGAATCCGCGCCAGGCCGAGCAGCGAGATGCTGGCCGCGCCGAGCACGAAGGCGAGCCACACCTGCACCGGCGGTCCGGGGCGCTCGTCGGCGGCAATCACCAGCCACAGCACCAGCAGCGCGGGCGCGATGGCGGCGGCGCCAATCACAGTCGGAAGCGACTCAAGCAACAACATGAGCCGGACGGCCCCTTTTATGGCACCAAAGCGATGCGTACCGAAGAAATGGCAGCAAGTTCAGCGGATTGCAAATCGGGCATTTGGCGGAATTGGCTCGACTGAAGCCGTTCTTGTGTCCGATATGCCACGGTAGCCGGCGAAAGCGCTGTGCGGTCCTCGATCGGCTCAAGGCAGAGGGCGACGACCGGCTGCCGGCAGTTCCTGGCGGCGAAACGCCCCCGTGGGGCGTTCAGTATCCGAACTGTGAACGGGTGACGATCTGTGGATCCTTGCCTGAATGTCGCGAGCCGCGCGGCGCTGGCGTGTCCGAGTGCGATTGGGGGGCGCATCGACAAGGTCGCTCACGGCCTGACGAGATCGCCGCCCGCAGATGGGGCGAAACTCCACGGCGCGTGGCCGTCGCGCGACGTGGCGGCGGCAAGTTTCGGCACCGCGTCCCTTTCCATGGGCTATAATGCTGCGGGCAAAGCGACTGATCCGGTAAAAGCCAAAGATGCCTTCGATTGATTCTGCTGTGATCGTTCTTGCCGTGGTCGCTCTGTTTGCGGCGTTTGTAAACGGTGCGCTGGGTTACGGGTTTTCCTCGCTCACCGTGCCGGTCGCGCTTGTCTTTTACACCAACCGCGTTCTCAATCCTGCGGTCGTCATCGTCGAAGTCTTCGTCAACCTGTATGTTCTGTGCATCAATCTGAGCGGCGTTCCGGCCGTGTGGCGGCGCGTGCTTCCTATTCTCATCGGCATGCTGCCCGGCATCGCGGTCGGCGCCTTTGCTCTGACGTCACTTCAACCCGGCTGGACCAAATTCGCCACCTATTCGATCATTCTGCCGCTTATCCTGCTGCAGGCGGCCGGTTGGCGGAAGCCGATCCAGTCGAAATGGCTCGTTGGTTTGCCCTTTGGAACGGCGCTCGGAGTCCTGTACTCGGTCACGACCATCTCGGGACCGCCGCTGGCGATCCTTTTCAACAATCAGGGCCTTGTCAAAGACGAGTTTCGGGCCGGTCTCGCACTGGTTCGGGTGACAGAGTCCGGCTTGACCGCGATCGCGTACTACAAGCTCGGTCTGTTCATCGAAGAGAGCCGGAGCATGTTGTTCGTGCTCGTTCCCTGCGTGGTCGCCGGCATACCGTTCGGTGCCTGGCTGATCCGGCGGCTGGATGCCGAGACGTTTCGCCGGATCTGCATGAGCTTTGATGCGTGGGTCGTGGGATTCGGCCTGTCGCGCGTGTTGATCGAAGTGGAGCTGATGGAAAGCCCGTGGGCCTACAGCGTCATGGCCGGGACGATCCTGATCGACGTCTGCTTGTTGTATGTGTTCTTCACCGCGCGGAGAGGGACCGCGCAGAACCCGCACGCGTTGGCTCCGCTGAGATCCGGAATCGGGGCGGCCCGACCCGACGGCGACAATGCCGCGGGGCGGCGTTCGCAAGGTGGCTAGAGCTTTTCGGTTCTCATCGGATCAGAACCGAAGCTCTAGATTCTCGTTTTTGACGCGTTTTCTTCACGCGAACCGGTGGTCCACTTCGCTTGAAAACGCTCTAACCTGCCAGCAAGCGGCGGCAGGTTTCGACGAACACCTCGGCGCCGGTGACAATATCGGCGTCGTCGGTGTTCTCGCTCCAGTGATGGCTGATGCCGCCGATCGACGGCACGAACAGCATCGCGGCCGGCATGATGGTGGCGAGGACCTGGGCGTCATGGCCGGCGCCGCTCGGCATGCGGATTGATTTGCCGCCGGCGCAGACTGCGCTCGCGGCCTCGATCGCATCCTGGAACGCAGGCGTCATCATCGCGGGCACGCCGGTGCGGATCCGCTCGACCTTCACGCCGCAGCGGCCCTGCGCGGTGGCTTCTTCTGCCAGGCGATGCAGATGCGCCTCGAGCCGTGCGATCACCTCGGGATTGTCGTCGCGGATCTGGAACAGCATCTCGGCGTGGCCGGGGATGATGCTCGGCGCGCCCGGGTCCAGCGTGATGCGGCCGGTGGTCCAGACCGTGCGGGGTCCGCACAGCGCAGGGAAGCCGTCGTCGATCGCGACGCAGAACCGCGCCAGCGCCAGGCCGGCATCCCTGCGCACCGCCATCCGCGTGGTGCCGGCATGGTTCTGCTCGCCTGTGAACGTGATGCGATATTGCCAGATACCGACGATGGAGGTGACGACGCCGATCTTGAGCCGGCTAGCTTCCAGCGTGTCGCCTTGCTCGATATGGGCTTCGAGGTAGCCGATATGGCGGCCAGGTTCGGCGGTAAGGCGCGGCCGGCCGGCGAAGCCCGCATCGCGCAACGCCTGTCGCATGGTGCGATCGCTGGAGCGGTCGCGCGCCGCATCGATGTCGGCTTCGGTCACGGCGCCGGCAAACGACCGGCTGCCGAGGAAACTGCCGAAATGTCCTTCCTCGTCGCACCATGCGGCGACCTCGACCGCGCCGTCGATGCCGGGATCGCCGTTGATGACGCGCGCGGCCTCCAGCGCATAGATCACGCCGAGCGGCCCATCGAGCCAGCCTGCATGGTTCTGGCTTTCGAGATGCGAGCCCGCGAGCAGCTTCGGTCCTGCTTTCGCGCTGGTGCCGAACACATTGCCGATGCCGTCGATCGTCGCGGTGAGGTCGGCATCGGGCAGGTGTGCCGCAAGCCAGTCCAGCGAGCGCAGATGCGGCTCCGAGAATGTCGGCTTGTGCACGCCGGTCTTGTAGGCGCCGATCGCGCGCAGCGAATTGAGATCGGCGAGCACGCGCTTGCCGTCGAAGCGACCGTTGATGCCTAGCATGGTTGGACTACTCCGGATTAGCGTCTTGGTGCCGCAATCCCGTCTTGATGCGGTCGCGGTTGGATGCGACGGAACAATCAGGGTGAACGATTTCTTAGCGGTTCTGCTCTTAGTTCGCAGAACTGATGTCGCGGTACGAATAGCGTGTGAGTGTGATCATGTCTGCATTCAGGAATTGGGCTCGCAAGGCCGCCGTGCTGTTTCTTCCGATCGCGCTCGGCGCCTGCGCGCAATACTCGCAGCAATACAGCATGACCGCTCCCTCGCCGGGAACAGGTCCGTTGGCCTGGGATGGCGCTGGGCAGGATCCCAATCAGCCGCAGCCACGACGCCATGCGCGGAATGTGTCGCCCGCGACGCCGGAGGCGCAACTGTCGGAGGCGGATGCGGACGACCGGCTGGCGCGCAAGCTCGTGATCTGCAGCACCTGCATCAAGCAGACGCCGGTGGCGGCGGCCGCGGCGCAGCCGACCAATCGCCAGGACGTCGCGAGCAATCATTAGCGCGTGCTTGAACAACGACGGGGAGTGAGTCGGTCCCACTTATCGATCCATGTCCGCTGGCCTTAGTTAGGCCACGATATCGTTCGATGCGCAGCCCTATGTCGCTCCGCAGATTCATCGTTCCCGCCGCCGTCGTCGCGCTTGCCGTCGCCATCCTGATTCATGCCGGTGGCTCGCGGGCACACGCGCATGTGCCGTCGCATTGCGGCTTCTGGACCTCGATCGAGGCCGGATTGTCCTGCAGGTGATCTGCTGTCGGGGGCCGGCCCGGCATCCGGGAAAAGCGTTGTCTCGACGCTTGCCCGTCCGGCCAATCGCCACTATACGTTCGCCCGTCGCGGCCGTTCGCCGGTAGCGGCCAGTACGGCACATCTCACGTCTAACGTATTGATTTGCCGGGAGTTTTGCTCCCTTCGTCTATCGGTTAGGACGCCACCCTTTCACGGTGGAGAGAGCGGTTCGATTCCGCTAGGGAGCGCCATCGCGCAAATCCACGAAAAATCAGATAGTGATTTCAGGCTGTTAGCGGGGCGGCGTTCTTCGTGTTGGACGTATTGTTGGACGCGTGAAAAAGGCTGTCCGTTCTCGTCTCGTTCAGGCCTGGGTGGCGACCTGAGGACTGGTGCGCTCGGGTGCCTGCCGTGCCAAGTGATGGCGAGCGGGACCATCCGCTTGCGATCGCGATTGGCGCCGCTCGGAGCCGTCAGAATTTGCCAGATCAATTTCGCCTGGAAATGATCCACACGACGATTGGCCAGCTCGGCTCATTTCGTAGTGCCAATTGGTAAATTGGATTGGACGGGTCGTCCGGGATGGGTTTCATCCGGAGCGGGGATGCCATCAACCCGATAACTTCGCGGTTGCCCCACCCTCCACAAAGAATCGACTCGGCGTTTGCGTTTCCGGATATCAGCTGTAGCGATTCCGGAGTGAAACGCCAAAAGTCCTTCGGCGCGGCGTGAATGCCATTGACGAAACATGTGGTGTGACAGACGTAGCCGCCCGGCTTCACAACTCTGATTGATTCAGAGAATGCCTTTTGTGGATCGCCCTCGACATGTTCGAGAACCTGGTCCGAGATACAGAAGTCAAAAGTGCCGCTCTCGAATGGCAAATCTATGAAGTTGGCATCGGGATAGCTGACCTCTGTGTATTTGGTCTTGGTCAACCCCAGCTCAACACCGAGCCCTTTTGATCCGGATATCGACAGGCAAGTTTTTTCGTTTCCGTCATGTTCGGATAGAGCGCGATGGAGCGCTTTGTACATCGCGAGCCGCGTGATCCACCACGTCTTTGGACCAGGCGCATCGAGAGCGTGTTCGTAAAGCTGTCGGATGGTGGTTGGCGAAAGACCGTCCATTGTTTTTCCTCTGCAGTTGGCGCTCTACCGTCTTAAAAAAAAGCAGATTGAGGCCCAGCAAATGGAAAAGAGATGCGCAGCAGTCGCCCACTCCCGTTGATCAAAGCGAAAGCATACCCACCGCGGCCACCCCGAACAAGTGCGTGGTTTAGCGACCTGACATGCGCTGCGGCCCAAGCCGCGCCGGACTCTCCACCAAAACAAACGATCAGCTGATGTCTGCCTTGCTCGGGTGCGCAGCGATGCGCCCATGATTCAGCCCTCAAGCGCGCGATGCGAGCCTCGCATCAGGGACGCTGGACCGTCTGCACTGGCGGGATGTCGTCACCTGCGGCCACGAATTCCAGTGGTGCGATGCCGGCCATAGACCGTGGAGTGCGATCGCGTTGTTCCTGATTGCACTCGCGTCTGGCCGCAATGGCGACGCTTGCAACAAAATCATGTGACAACTTGACGCTGCAGGTTCCAGATCTGCTCGCCTTCTAGGATATCGCAATCATTCAGCGAGAGCCGTTCGGACGCTTGGCGGGCAGTCTCCGGAGGATGTGCACATCTCCCGGATCGCTGCAATCCGCCGCGATTTCGCAACCCTTTGGTAAGCCCGCGGCGATACGGCTGAGCCGGGGATGATGTGATGGCTTTGGGATCGAAGAAGCGCGAAACGCGCAAATCGCTGCGCCAATCCGGCTGGATCACGCTCGACGGCGGATTCGCCGTGCGGCCGTGCGTGGTCGAGGACATGTCCTCGTCGGGCGCAAAAATCACCGTGCAGGACAACAACACGCTGCCGGCCAAGCTGCGGCTGGCGTTTTCACGCGACGCCCGCACCGGGCGCGCCTGCGAAGTGGTCTGGCGCGAGGGCAAGACGTTCGGCGTCAGATTCGTGCGCTAGCCTGATCCGGCCGCGCGCGATAAAAGGCCGGATGCGCAAGACCTGCTTCGCCGTCATCGCCGTCCTGCTTCCCGCCGCTGCGTTCGCGCAAGCCGGCGACCGCCGCAATTTCCAGACGCCGCCCGACGCTGGCAGAACCCTGCCGTCGAAGTCCGCGACGCGGAGCAATTCCTGCGCGTCGTACGGGCCGGGCTTCGTCAAGGTCGAGGGCTCCGACACCTGCGTGAGGTTAGGTGGCGCCATCAGTGTCGGTGCAGGGGTGTCCAGCGGACGCTGAGCGGCTTGCCGCTCACGACATCGGCGGCGCGACGATGCGCACGAAGGCCGGCCGCTGCGCGATCTCGCCGAACCAGCGTTCGAGATGGGGCAGCTTCGGCTTCGTGACGCCCTCGACACCGAACCAGCGCCGCGCAAAGGCGCCGAGCGCGATGTCGGCGATCGTGAACTGATCGCCCTCGACGTAGCGGCGGCCTGCAAGCTGCGCCTCGACGACGCGCCACGCCGCGCCCGCGGTATCGGCGTCCTTCTGAATCTGCACCATGTCGCGCTTCTCCGGCGCCGTGCGCACCAGTCCCCAGAACAGCGGGCGCTCGACCGGCTGCAGCGTCGACAGCGTCCAGTCGAGCCAGCGGTCGACGGCCGCGCGCGCCTTTGGCGCCTGCGGATACACCGGCGAGCTCTGGCCGTAGGCCAGGCAGAGATAACGCATCACCGAATTGGATTCCCACAGCACATAGTCGCCGTCGACCAGCGTCGGGACGCGGCCATTCGGATTCATCGCGAGATAGTCCGCCTGATCGTTCTTGCCGAACTGCATGCCGGCATCGATGCGCTGATAGGGCAGGTCGAGCTCGGCCAGACACCAGAGCACCTTCTGCACATTGACCGAATTGGCCCGGCCCCAGATCGTCAGTTGCGGCTTGCTGTCCATGACGCGTTTTCTTTCCGCTGTTGCGCTTTGCGCGCGTTCTTAGCCGAACCGTCGGGGAAAAGCGCGGGGTGAATTGTACCGAGCGCAAAAAAAGAGGCTCTGCCGCGATGCGGCAGAGCCTCGTCGATAGCAGTCAAAGCGCAGTCAGTGACCGAACAGCAACCACAGCACGATGATCACCGGGATCGGCACACCCAACAGCCAAAGCAAAAGTCCTTTTCCCATCTCCTCGCCTCCTCGCATTCGTGTGAGGAGGCAACGGCAACTGCTCCGTCATGTTCCTCGCGATCGCTCCGCGCTTCGCCGATGGAGAAACACGGATTAGGAACGTGCGCGCGGGCGCTGCGTTTACCAGTGCCCGGTGTTCGGCATCGAGGCCCATGGTTCGGCCGGCGCCTTCGGATCGCCCTTCTGCAGGATCTCGATGGAGTGCAGGTCGGGCGAGCGCACGAACGCCATGTTGCCGTCGCGCGGCGGACGATTGATGGTGACGCCCATCTTCATCAGCTTCTCACAGGTCGCGTAGATGTCGTCGACCTCGTAGGCGAGATGGCCGAAATGGCGGTCCTCGCCGTATTTCTCCTCGTCCCAGTTGTAGGTCAATTCGACCAGCGGCGCGCCGCGGCTTTGCGGCAGCGACTTGAGCAGATGGAGATCTTCCTCGGCGCAGAGAAACACCAGCGTGAAGCGGCCCTTGTCATTGTCGATGCGGCGCACTTCCTTCAGCCCCAGCGCGTCCTGATAGAATTTCATCGCGACATCGAGATTGCGGACGCGCAGCATGGTGTGCAGATAGCGCATTTTCTTGTCCTCCTGGGAATTCAGAGATTTTGTTTTGGCTCGGGCGAGACGCGCCAAGAAATAGCAGCAAAACGCGGCGCGGGGCAGGGGCCTGCACGACTTTTGCGACCGCTCCGGGCGGCTGCGTTCTCAAGCTTTCGCGAGCCTTCGCATTGAGCGACCTGCGACACGCTCATGCAGCGCGCGATACGGGAAAGCCCCGCCCAGGAAAATTCTGGAACGGGGCTTTCGTGGTCGAGCCTTGGAGGCACGGCCCTCTATCTCATCGAATGCACATCACCGCCAATCAAGGACGCGCGAGGTTGGACCTGCTCTAAAAAAGCAAAACCCCGCGAGTGGACTCGCGAGGTCTGATGCCGGCGGGCCTTGGGGAGATCGTGCCGGCAACCAGCCATCTAGCGGTGCGCGCGGCGGCAGGTTCCAGCATCCCGAAAATAGAAAGCCCCGCAGGCTGGATGCGGGGCTTTCCCAGTTGACGGACTGGGGATCTCTCAGGGCGTGAGCCGTCAACTGTTGGGGGCCAAACTTAAGGTTGAATTTATAAAATGCAACAGCGCCGCGTAGACGGAATATGCTCGTCCCACAGCGCTGCGCCAAACGCTGGGCCCTGAAATCCCCAGCGCAGTTTTGTCTTGGCGCTGCGTAAAAGGTTCAAAGGAAAAGTCCGGCGAGGGGATTTGCGGCGGCCTTCAGGGCTGGCCTCGCGCTGGGCCCCGGATCACGCGCGACATGCGCCGGCGTGCGCCGCCGCGTGTGCAATGCAAACGCCATTGGCCGGTTGCGATCTCACACCTTGATGTCGAGAATGGTCTCGACGGCATCGCGGTCGGCCTTGTTCTTGGCGGCGAAGACGTCGAGCACATCCTCGCTGATGATACGCGGCTGCTGCTTCGCCGTTTGATCGACGACCAGCTGCACTCTGGCTTGTGTCACTTCGACAGGTACGGGGTAAACGAGCATGGCTCTCTCCCTCCGGCCATCGAACCCTGTCAGGGCTTTCTTAACGATTTGTAAGCGCCTGCCCCGCGCTTTCGGTTCGAATCGGCGGCCGGGCGGTATCGGCCCCGCTCGCCTGCCGCCCTGCTTGGCGCCATACTGTGGGCCATTGGGACCGGACGGCGCGATCGATGAGGAACGGGCTCTATTCGATCCATATCCATATGATGGATGGCGTGCGGGGCCGCGACAGCGGCGTCCTGATCCTGCGCGATGGTCTGCTGATCGGCGGCGGCCCGCATTTCTGGTCGATCGGGGCCTACACGGCCGGCGAGGGCACGTGGAAGGGGCATCTCAGGACCAATCAGCATTCCCCGTTTTCCGATCCGTTCGCCCGGCCGCTGTTCGCCGGCCAGGAGGTGACGAGCGGATTTTCCGGCACCTTCAGCGGTGACCAGGCCGAAGTGTTCGGGACCGTGCTGGTTGGAACCCGCAGCCTGAGCTTCCAGGCAACCCTGAAAAGGCTGGCAGACGCCTGATTGCGGCAAGGCTGTGGACGAGTGCGCAGCAAGCATCGCATTCTGTTTGGCAAATCGACCTGTCGCGGCTGTGGATTTGCTGCGGACAAACGCGGGATATCGTTGTGGATGTCGCTGCGGCCTGAGGCCTTCCAACGCCGCCTTACCGGGCCACCGCTAACCCTACCGGGTTAGGTTAAGGGCAGCATTGCGTTGTCACCACCTGTGATTGCGGTAGGGATGGTTGCAGGTGACAGCCATGACGCCATCGTTCCATAGCGCTGACAGACCGACCCACCGGCGCGTGCTGGTGGTGGGCTTGCTGCTCTGTTCCGCCTTTGTCGCGGTCAGCTTCTGGCTTCGGCCGCAGCCGGAGAGCGGCAAGGTGCTGGTGAAGGCGGACCGGCTGGTCCGCACGGCGGGAGAGCCGCGGAAGTCAAACTAGAGCGGAAATCGAACTGGAATCGGCAAGCCCAGCCGCGCCCCGGCGCTCAGTCCGGCAGCTTCCCATTCGGATGCTTGTGATACATCGCGATGCCGATAAAGCCGGCAAAGCCCATCACATTCAGCAGCAGTTCCATCCACGCGGGCATCGATGCCAACCTCGCTCACGGCAAACTAATCATTGAGGTTGTGTTTTTGTTCCAGCACTAACCGATGGTAGCTTTGCGCTATCGCATAGCTGCGGAACCCGAACAGGCGCTTAGCTGCAACCATCCCACTGCGCCGGTGTTGGTCGACATGACCACGTGAGGAGGTTCCCCATGAAAAGGACATTGGCAGTTTTGGCGACGGTTGCGACGGTTGGTGCGACGATGGTCACGGCGCCGGCCCAGGCGCGCGGAATCGGTCCTGGCCTGGCCTTCGGTCTGGCCGCCGGTGCACTCGCTGCAGGCGCGGCCGGCGCGTACTACGGCCCACGCTATTACGGGCCCGGCTACGGTTATTATGGCCCGCGTTACGGCTACTACGATGACGGCTACGCCTACTATCGCGGCCCGTATTATCGGCACCACTACTATCGCCACTACTGGTAACGGCAACGAGCCCGGAGCACATCGCTCCGGGCTTCTCATGCGTATCATGATGTGATCGCGCGTGCGTGTGTTCGCATCGGCCGTCCGGCGAACGCACGCGGTCGGCTCGACATCAAGCGCTCTTGCGCTGCAATCCGCTCCAGACATTGCCGAGCGTGTTGTCGTAATATTCCTGGCGATCGCGCTCGAACTTCTGCTGCGTCGCGCGGAAGCTGGCAACGCGTGCGACGATCTCTTCGCGCTCCCGCGCAGCACTGTCTTTCTGATCGGCCATTGCCCATCCTCTTCGTCGTGGTCCTATCCCCGCCGCGCATTGGCATCAGTGAATTGGGCGTCAATGCGGAGCAGGCTTTGCAGGATTGTGATGAAGCCAAGGCAGCGGAAGAGGCAGCGGAAGAGCGACGAGGCTGACGCACCGGCGGGGCAGGTCGCCAACGCAACCCGATCGCCGCGGCCTCACCGCCGATCGCTCGCGTGATGGTTGAGCTCGCAATCGCGCCGGCCATGCTATAGTCGCGGCCGGCCAACCGGATCATTCCCAGTGATTGCAAAAGATCTGCGCAGCGGCGTCGAGCATCTCGGCAACATGATTGCCGAGGCATCGTCGATCGTGCCCTTCACCGGGGCGGGTATTTCCACCGAGTGCGGCATTCCCGACTTCCGTTCGCCTGGCGGTCTGTGGACGCGCAACCGGCCGATCCCGTTCGACGAGTTCGTGGCCAGTCAGGAGGCGCGCGACGAGTCATGGCGCCGGCGCTTCGCGATGGAACCGGCATTTGCGGCCGCCAAGCCGGGGCGCGGGCATCGCGCGCTTGCGTCGCTTTACCGGGCAGGCAAGGTTCCCGGCATCATCACGCAAAACATCGACAATCTGCATCAGGCGTCGGGCTTCAAGGCCGATGACGTCATCGAGCTGCACGGCAACACCACCTACGCCCGCTGCATCGGTTGCGGCAAGGACTACGACCTCGCATGGGTGAAGCTGCACTTCGACAAGACCGGTGGTGCGCCCGACTGCGCGGAGTGCGGCGATCCGGTGAAGACCGCGACGATCTCGTTCGGGCAGTCGATGCCCGAGGATGCGATGCGTCGCGCGGCGGAACTCGCAAGGCACTGCGACCTGTTCCTGGCGATCGGCTCATCGCTGGTGGTATGGCCCGCCGCGGGCTTTCCGATGATGGCGAAGGAGAGCGGCGCGCGGCTCGTGATCATCAACAACGAGCCGACCGATCAGGACGACATCGCCGACCTGGTGATCCGGCATGACATCGGCGACACGCTTGGTCCATTCGTAGGCAATTGACGCCTGATTGATTCGCGGCTGTGCAAGCCTGTTCATAGTTCCCGCAAGAATCGTTTTTTAGCTATGCCCGGCAAGCGGGAGTGTTATCGTTTGGTTGAGAGATTCGCGCAGCGTCCAGATGATTTGTCCAAGTGAGTTGGTCATGGAGAGCAGCGTGTACAGGGTGCGCCGCAACGTCGGCGCTCTGCATTTGATGTGTGGGGTCCGGGGTCATGGGGTCGGACGGATTTGAGTCCAAGAAGCTCGGCGGACCGCCGATAGGCGGAGTTGGGCAAAGCAGGATTGCACAAGGCGAGTACGGCAGCGCGCCGCGCGATCCGGCGATCGATGCCTTCTCCGGTCTCGGCGACGCCGCGGCCAACCTCGTCGAAGTCTCCGGCGTCATCAAATGGTTCGACGCCTCCAAAGGCTACGGCTTCATCGTCCCCGACAATGGCTGGCCCGACATCCTGCTGCACGTGACGGTACTGCGGCGCGACGGTCATCAGACCGCCTATGAGGGCGCGCGGCTCGTCGTCGAGTGCGTGCAGCGCGCGAAGGGCTACCAGGCCTTCCGCATCGTCTCGATGGACGAGTCGACCGCGATCCATCCGGCGCAGATGCTGCCGCCGCGAACCCATGTCACCGTGACGGCGACCAGCGGGCTCGAGCGTGCACAGGTCAAGTGGTTCAACCGGCTGCGCGGCTTCGGCTTCGTGACTTGCGGGGAGGGCACGCCCGACATCTTCGTGCACATGGAGACGCTGCGCCGCTTCGGCATGACCGAGCTGCGGCCCGGCCAGTACGTGCTGGTGCGGTTCGGGCCCGGCTCCAAGGGCATGATGGCCGCCGAGATCCACCCGGAGACCGGTCCGTCGGCGCTGTCGTCGCACTGAGCCCCGAGCCGGACTCCCTGACGGAAACGTGAGCCGCCGGCGAGCCGCCAGGGCTCTGGCATTTGCCGCAATCATCGGGTTAGGGTCCGCCGGAAAATCTTCCCCGGTGTGAGTATTTGTCGATGGATTTCGATCGCATGGTTGGGCGGCTTCGCCCGTGGCTGTTGGCCTCCCTCATCATGATGTGCGGCGCGCTGCTGGCCCCGGCCGCGCAGGCTGCCAGCGTCCAGCCGCTCGAGATCGTCACCAAGTCAGGCGTGCACGTCTTCTCCGTCGAAATGGCGACCACCGAGCAGGAGAAGGAGACCGGCCTGATGTACCGGAAGGAGCTCGCGGACGGCAAAGGCATGCTGTTCGACTTCACGCCGGAGCAGGAAGTGTCGATGTGGATGAAGAACACCTACATCTCGCTCGACATGATCTTCATCCGCGCCGACGGCCGCATCCTGCGGATCGCCGAAAACACCGAGCCGATGTCGACCAAGATCATTCCGTCGCGGGGGCTCGCCAGGGGCGTCCTCGAGGTGATTGCCGGCACCGCGCAGAAATACGGCATCCAGCCCGGCGACCGGGTCGGCCACCCGCTGTTCGGCGGCCACTAGCTCTCTGTTCCCTTGCGGTTTCTGGACGGAAATCGTCGCCGATTTCCCAGCCGGAAGTCCCGCACCGGCGCCTTGCTGGCGCTGGCTGAAGCGTGTATCCACGGGGCTTCTCGGAAATGTCGGGGTATAGCGCAGCCTGGTAGCGCGGCAGTTTTGGGTACTGCAGGTCGTTGGTTCGAATCCAGCTGCCCCGACCATTCAAATCAAAGACTTGATAGGTTTTTCGAGGCCTTTTGCTTCCCGGATTTTGCGTCTGGAAAGGGCATGGAAGGAAGAGGGCGGCGCCCTGGACAAGTCCGTCGAACCTACCCGACATGCTCTTGCTGATCAGGCCTGCCAATGTGTGGGATCCGAACCAGCCTGTGGTTAGCGACAGGCACATCACGCAGGTCCGCTGATCCACAAATCGCGGTCAGTTGGCATTCTGAAAGAGCAAGCGCCGGACCGGAGCCCCAACGCTCCGCTCCCCGCAACTTCAGCCGCTCGGGCGCTGACCGGATCAACGGGCCGGCGGGTTGTAGCGATCCAAGATCACGGTTCTTGAGCCACTCTCCGACGGTCGCGGGATGGCGTCGTCGAATTTGTGATAGCGGTCGAACTGCTGCTGCTCATCGCGCAGATGTGGCGTTTCGGCGGACGCGTAAGCCCTATTTGCACCGTTCCAGTGATCAAATCCCGACACGACGCAACCCCGTCTTGATTCAGATGCTGGTTGGTTAGCATCGTTGTAAGGGTATCTCTGTATCGCCGTGGCAACACCACCAGCAATCCGCCCGACATGAGGACACGGATTGTTTCTGTGGCTCTCTGTGCGTGAACAGCGTTCTGGCACGGGCAACCACGCTTCGGCCAGGATGTATCGCCTGACGCAACAACGCCGCCTGGGCGGAATATGGATCGTCCAGACGGCGTCGCCGAATACTGGGCCCTGAAATCCCCAGTGCCCATGGGTCGTCCGCGCGGGAAATAGGTTCAACGTCGCGGCGCCTTGCCGCTGTCGCAACCGGGGGCAGACCGTGGCCTGATCTCGAGCGGATGTGGCTTGCCGATGGTGCGCGCGGACTGGCAGGTTGGTTCGGCCTGACAAGACCAATCCGCGAGGAAGCACCATGGCGCGCAGACTGATCGACATCTCCGTTCCCTTGCAGAACGACGTTCCGGCCGATCCGCCGGGCAATCACCCGACCATCCAGTATATCGACCACCAGCAGGGGCTACCGCGCATGCTGCAGTTCTTCGATGGGCTGAAGGCTGCGGATCTGCCTGACGGGCAGGGCTGGGCTGTCGAGCAGGTCTCGCTCTCCACGCACAACGGCACGCATCTCGATGCGCCCTGGCATTTCCATCCGACCATGAACCGCGGCGAACGCTCGTGGACGATCGACGAGGTGCCGCTGGAATGGTGCTTTCAGCCGGGCGTCAAGCTCGACTTCCGCCATCTGCCTGACGGCTACGTCGCGACCGCAGGCGATGTCGAAGCCGAGCTGAAGCGGATCGGCCACACGCTGTCGCCGCTCGAGATCGTCGTCGTCAACACCAGTGCCGGCGCGAAATACGGCCAGGCCGACTACGTTAATTCCGGGTGCGGCATGGGCTATGAGGCGACGATGTATCTGCTCGAGCGCGGCGTGCGGCTGACCGGCATCGACGGGTGGAGTTGGGACGCGCCGTTCGTCTTCACCGCGAAGCGATACGCCGAGACCAGGGACGCCAGCCTGATCTGGGAAGGCCACAAGGCCGGGCGCCACATCGGCTACTGCCACATCGAGAAGCTGCACAATCTCGAGCAGCTGCCGTCGACCGGGTTCATGGTGTCGTGCTTCCCGGTGAAGATCGAGCGCGCATCGGCGGGGTGGACGAGGGCGGTTGCGATCCTCGACGATTAGAGCGTTTTCGAGCGAAGTGGATACCGGTTCGCGTGAAGAAAACGCGTCGAGACAAAACCTGGAGCCCCGTTCCGATTCCATCGGAACGGGAAAGGCTCCAGGCGCCTTCGGACTGTTTCGCCCCAGATCGGGAACCCGTGGACATGCTGTGCATTACGGCAGGTTGTTGCGGCATGGCTACAGCCAGAGGGAACCGAATCTGCTCTCATGCACGTCGTAGATGCATTGGGTGGTCGGGCCGGCGGCTCGTCCTCGCGTCCCGATTTCTGAAGCGTTCTCTCCCGTGACTAGAGCCCCGGCGTCTCCCGGGGCTCTTTCTTGCGCGCGGCAGGTGAGCCAAGCCCCGGCAGGACAACCAAGCCCCAAAAGAAAATCAGGTGCGCCGGGACCGACGCACCTGATTCATGTCCTCAATATCGCTTCTATTGGCCGGGCGGTTGTTACCACCGGCAAACGCGAACACCACGCGGGGTCCACCAGCAACGGGGGCCGGCATAACCGCCGTAGTAGCCATAGCCGCGGCCATAACCATATCCGCGACCATAACCCCATCCGCGTCCGCGACCCCAGCCGCCGCGATACCCATAGCCACGTCCGCGCCATTGCGCCTGCGCAGACGACGTGGTGGCGCCGACCAGGATGGCGGAGGTGCTTGCGACATAGACGAACAACAAAGCGACTGCTGCGAGGCAACGAGTCAGGATATTGTAGCGTTTAGTCATTCTGAAGATCTCCAGTCACTTCCAAACATCTGAACCGATGCTGGCTGTCTCGCTTAGACGCGCGAGACCGGCGTCCGGTTCGAGCATGCTAAGACAATATTTTCACTAAGGTTCTTGCGAGCTTTAACGACTCTATTGAGACCAAAAGGTAAGGTCAAGTTACAGTCCCGCCTGCAAAGGATGATGTGGTTGCTACGCTCATCTTGTCGTTCATCCACCGTTCATTCTGTTCATCTTGCATTGCGCCGATCTGATTTGTGCATCGCAGAAGCAGAGGTTTGCGAGCCGCGGAAAATGCCGTCGAGAACTTGAAGTCGACACGATCATGTTCTCTGAGCGTTTCAGAATCCTCCCTGAAGAGTGCCCATGCCGAAACAACACACCTACGTCCTTGGTCTCAACGTCTACGACCATGACGTGAGCGCCTGCCTGCTGCGTGACGGCGCGATCGCCTATGCGATCTCCAAGGAGCGCATCACCCGCGAGAAGCACGCCTCCGGCTTCTACAAGGAAGTCATCGACTACTGCCTGTCCGCCGAGGGCATCACCCTCGACGACGTCGCTCTCGTGGTGCGCAACAGCTACATCCTGCCGGTGCCCGAGATGGAGGAGCGGATGCTCCACCAGGACATGCCGGGGTTCCTGCCGATCGCCGAGCGCAACGAGGCGATCAAGCATTCGCTGTTTCGCGCGAAGTCCGACAAGGTGGTGTCGATCTCGCATCACCTCGCGCATGCCTACAGCGCGTTCGCGGTGTCGCCGTTCAAGGACGGCGTCGTGATGATCGTCGACGGCGTCGGCAACTATCAGGCCGACGCGATGGAAACCTATCCGCAGGATGGGGCGTCGCCGCTCGCCCGCGAGTCCGAGAGCTATTACAGGTTCGACGACACCAGGCTCGAATGCCTGAAGAAGGTCTTTATGGAGCCGGCGCGCGGTCTCCTGTCGGACGAGTTCTACAACATGCCGGGTCTCGGCGCGCTGTACAGCCGGGTCTCGACCTATGTGTTCGGCGATTGGAACAAGTGCGGCGAACTGATGGGGCTCGCGCCCTATGGCCGCCGCGAGCAGGTCGGCCATCTGCTCGAGATGAAGGACGGCAGACTGCATGTGCCGTTCTGGGGCGCCGACAACCAGCAGCCCTTCGTGCTCGACAGCGGCAGCTGGGACAAGAGCCCCACGATGCGGCACTGGGAGGACATCGCCTGGCGGGTGCAGGACGACACCGAGAACGTGTTGCTGGCGCGGGCGCGCTGGCTGCGCGAGACCACCGGCGCGAAGAACCTCTGCATCGCCGGCGGCGTCGCGCTGAACTGCGTGGCCAACGGACGCATCGCGCGCGAGGCCGGCTTCGAGAACGTCTGGATCCAGCCCGCCGCCGGCGACGACGGCATAGCCATCGGCTGCGCCTATTACGGCTGGCTGGAGATCCTCAAGCAGCGCCGCTCGTTCGTGATGGACCACGCCTATGTCGGCCGGCGCTACAGCGACGCCGAGGTGGCGGCCGCGCTGCAAAGCTTCCTGGTGCGCATCCAGATCGACGCCAGGCGCAGCGACAACATCTGCCGCGATACCGCGAAGCTGCTCGCCGACCAGCGCGTGATCGGCTGGTTTCAGGGGCCCTCTGAATTCGGTCCGCGCGCGCTCGGCAACCGCAGCCTGATTGCCGATCCGCGCAGGGCCGAGATGAAGGACATTCTCAACAGCCGCGTCAAGCACCGCCAGGCCTTCCGCCCGTTCGCGCCGATCGTGCTGGCCGAGCGGATGAAGGAGATCTTCGAGGGCGAGGAGGACTCGCCCTACATGCTGATCGCCAAGCCGGTGCGTCCCGAATGGCGCGACAAGATCCCGGCGATCGTGCATGTCGACGGTTCGGCGCGGGTGCAGAGCGTGCGGGAGGAAACCAACCCGGTGCTGTATCGCCTGCTCAAGGAGTTCGAGGCGCTGACCGGCGTGCCGGTGCTGATCAACACCTCGTTCAACGTCAAGGGCGAGCCGATCATCGAGACGCCGCAGGATGCGGTGAGCTGCTTCCTCACCACCGGGATCGACAACCTCGTGCTGCACGACACGCTGGTGGCGAAGACCGCCATGCACAAGGTCGTCACGCCCGTGATGACGACGTTCGGCGACGTCGCCACCATCGTCTCCTCGACCACGCAGGACGGCAGCCGGGGCGGCTCCTAGAGCATGGTCCGGAAAAGTGCGAAGCGGTTTTCCGATAAGACCATGCTCAACAAGGGGATCAGGCCGCCTTTGCCGGTGCCGCCGGTTTCTGCGCCGGCGGCTTGATCGGCTTGTCCTGCCGCTTCGACCACGAGATGTAATAGGCCACGATCGTCATGATCGCGATGCCGGAGATGCTGACGAAGATCTGCGCGAACAGCGAGCCCGAGCTCATCGAGAGCTCGAAATGTCCGACAAAGGACAGGAACACGCCGACGCAGAACACCGCGAGCGACTGCTGGCCGCAGACGATCAGGGGATCGAACACCTTCCACTCCAGCGCCGACCAGTCCTTCGGGACGAAGCGGATCACCAGCACCGTGATCACCACGAAGTGCAGGAAGCGGTACGGCGCGAGGTTGGTCTTGTCGTTCGGGTTGAAGGTCGAATACAGCCAGTCCGGGAACATCGCGCCGAGGTCCGGGAAGCGGCCGGCCATCGTCATGATCAGCGCGAAGATCAGGTAGGCGACGCAGAACCACAGCGTGTAGCGCGAATTGATGATGTGCATGTTTTGCCGCGCGCCACCCATTGCGCACCACGAGCCGAACACGAACAGCACCTGCCAGGCGAACGGGTTGAAGTACCAGGTTCCGGCCGGGTAGGCGGGCAGGTTCCAGCCCATGTGCCGCGACACCAGCCACAGCGCGAGCGAGGCCAGCATGGTCCAGTTCGGCTGCCGCAGCATGAACCACAGCACCGGCGGGAACAGCCCCATCAGCACGATGTAGAGCGGCAGCACGTCGAGATTGACCGGCTTGAACTTCAGAAACAGGCCCTGGCGCAGCGTCTCGGTGGCGTTGTCGACGAGGCCCGCGACGTTGAACTCGTTGATGATCTCGGAATCGCCGAAGCGCAGCGCCAGATAGCTGATCGAGGCGATGTAGATCACGAACAGGATGATGTGGGCGACATAGAGCTGCCAGACCCGCTTGGTCAGCCTTGTGGCGCCGACGATGAAGCCCCGCTCCAGCATCATGCGGGCATAGACGAAGGATGCGGTGTAGCCGGAGATGAAGACGAACAGGTCCGCGGCATCGCTGAAGCCGTAATTTCGGGTCGTGATCCAGTTCACGATATTGTCGGGGATGTGATCGAGATAGATCGCCCAGTTCGCGATCCCGCGGAACAGGTCGAGCCGGAGGTCACGTCCTTTGTCGGGCAGGTGAGCGTGGATTTCCATGGGGCGCCGCTTCCTCGAGATGATGCTGTCGAGAAGGCCGCGCCGCGGGCCCAAGGGGCTCCAAACCGAAGCCCCCGAGGCCAGATTGTCACAGCGCGGTAGAATGACTATACCGGTCCGGCGAAGGCTCCCTCCGAGATCGAGGAATCACCGATCAGTTCCTTGAACGGTGTCTCTATACTATCCCGGCGGTTTCCTTCAAATCGCTTCCATATCGCACATCCCACGGGGCCGACCATCCATGACCGCACGCATTTTTAAGCCCGCCAAAAACGCGATGCAATCGGGACGTGCCAAGACCAAAGAGTGGCAACTGGACTACGAACCGGAGCAGCCGCGCACCGTGGAGCCCTTGATGGGCTGGACCTCGTCCACCGACATGAAGCAGCAGCTCACGCTGCAGTTCGAGACCAAGGAGGAGGCGGTCGCCTATTGCGAGCGCAAGGGCATCGCCTACCAGGTGATCGAGCCGAAGGATTCGGCGCACCGCCAGGTCGCCTATGCCGACAATTTCGCGTTCCGCCGCTGGGAGCCGTGGACGCACTAAGGTGGGGCGCGGCAGCAGGAGCAAGGCCTAGTCGCAGTGATCGAGCTCACCAGATATAGCGCGAACCTGGCCTGAACGATGGACTTGTACCCGACGTGCGGGCGCAAGTTGTGAGGCTTCGGCGTCTGGCGTAGGCGTCTCAGCCGGCTTCGACAACGAACATCCTTGCTTGCTGCGCTTCCCGGCGTTCGGCCTTGATCGGTGCGTACCTTTCGGAATTGTAGAAGGCTAGCGCTTGGGCCAGGGTTGGAAACTCAAATACGCCAGCCATTGGCAGGGGCGCCTCATCCCCTTCAAGAACTTCCGCAATACGACCGAAATGCAGAACCCGTCCACCTGCCTCATGTAGAGCCGCTTGAAAGCGAGGAGCGAGCGCGGCCTGCTTGGCTGGGTCGATAACGCGCAGATTGATATGCACGTAGGCTGGCATGACATCATCTCCAAATAATGCATATACATTATTGTGCGCTACCGGGCTGTCAAGGGTGCGGACGTGAGTGGGTTTGATCGAGAATCGTTGAAGGCCGTTGCCGCGGAGTGCCCGGGCTTTCAGGCTCGCGCGACGGCGCGTGCAGTCACGCGCTTTTACAATGCCTGCTTTAAGCCGCTTGGGCTAACGGCCGAGCAGTTCAGCCTCTTGGTCGGGATTGGGGCGTCCGAACCGGCCACGCTCGTTGATCTCGCGGTTAGCGCAGGTGTCGATACGACCACGCTCAGCCGAAATGTTCGGAACCTCGAGGAGAGAGGTTTGGTCTGCGCCGAAGGCGGACGTGGCCGCGCAGGAAAGCGGCTAAGCTTGACGAGTTCCGGTCGCCGCCTGATGGTCGATGCCTTCCCGGTATGGACTTGGGCTAAAGGGGAACTGTCGCGTCGCCTCGGCGAAAAAAGGCTTCGATCGGTAAGGCAGGCAATGGCAGAGTTAGCCAAGGCGGCGGAAGACTCATCCTCGGTTGCTCCTGAACCGTCAGCTCGTTCCCGTTGAGCGGGGCAGCCAAGATCGCTTTCCGCCCCCTGCGACCTATCAGCCGCGCTTGCCGAAAGACCGACTTTTGCACATTCCAGATTGATGAGTTGACGGCCTCGTTCTGGACTCACTGAAGTCCATGCGGATTGGGTCCCGGCCGATCAGATCACCGCGGGCGCGGCGAGGGCGCCCGGGATCGGCAGCGGCGCATCCTTGGAGACGCCGAGCACCGGAAAGCTTCGAATTTTACGCACGTTGGGCAGGCCGGCGAACTGCAGCAGCTGCTGACGCATATCGTCGACGCTGGGTGCGACGCATCTCAACATGAAATCGGCATCGCCCGAGATCCGCCAGCATTGCAGGAAGCGCGGCACGGCGGCGACCGCCGCCTCGAACGCCTCGATCGCAACCAGGTTCTGGCTGTCCAGCTGGATCAGGACGAAGGTCGTCACCTCATAGCCCAATAACCGTTCGTCCAGCGTGGCGCGGATCGCCTGCACCACGCCGCGGCTGCGCAAGGCGCGGACCCGGCGCAGGCAGGGCGGGGCGGTGATGCCGACGCGTTCGGCGAGCTCGTTGATCCTGATCCGGCCGTCCCGCTGCAATTCGGACAGGATCCGCAAATCGATGTCATCGAGCTGTGGGCGCTCTGTCACCGTCACGAGCCCGCTACCGCAGTCCGCGGGCTCTTGCTGCTGCCGACCCGACCGAGCGCGGCCTGCGGTGCGACGCCCGACAGCACCAGCTTCTCATGCGCCGAGATGATGGCGTCGCGGGTCAGCCGGCCGCCGGGGCGGTACCAGGTGCAAAGACCGGTCAGCAGCGCGATGATGGCGAAGGTCGCGACCTGGATGTCGCCGACCTCGAACACGCCGTCCGAGACCCCCTCGGTGAGGATCTGCGCCAGCCGCTGCTCATAGGCGCCGCGCAACGCCACCACGACGTCGTAGTTCTTGGCCTCGAGGCTGCGCAGCTCCGAATTGGCGATGAAGACCTCGCGCTTGCGGGTCATGTGATAGCTGACGTGGAAGGCGACGAAGGCGCGCAGCTGCTCGACCGGATCGGCCTTGCCCTCCAGCGCGAGATCGAGCTCGCGCAGCAAATCGTTGATATGCTCCTGCACCAGATCGAACAGCAGGTCCTGCTTGGTTGAGATATGGTTGTAGAGTGAGCCTGCCTGGATGCCGACCTCGGCGGCGAGCTGGCGGAGGCTCATCGCCTCGTAGCCGCGCTCGAAGATCAGGCGCACGCCGGCCTTGCGGATCGCCTCCAGCGTCGTGGGGCCATGTGAGCCGATCGTGCGTGCCATCGGGGCCTCGGAGGGATGTTGGCTTGCCAGGGAGTGCCGGAAACAAGCAAACGACCGTATGTATATCGCATGAAATCCCAGTAAATTCAATGAACTGCGGATTTCACATGCAAACCATAGCACAGTCGCTTGCGAAGCCAAGAAAAAAACGTATGATCGTTTAATTGCAAGATGAATCTCACGGGAGGGATCATGGCCTCGAACCAGGCGGCAATCTTCAATTTCGACCTTGGCGAGACCGCGGATGCGATCCGCGAGACGGTGCATGATTTCTCGACCAACGAGATCGCGCCGCGCGCCGCCGAGATCGATCGCTCCAACACCTTTCCGCGCGACCTTTGGCCGAAGATCGGCGCGCTCGGCCTGCACGGCATCACGGTCGAGGAGGAGTATGGCGGGTCGGGCCTCGGTTATCTCGAGCACTGCATCGCGGTCGAGGAGATCTCGCGTGCGTCGGCGTCGATCGGGCTGGCTTACGGCGCGCATTCCAACCTCTGCGTCAACCAGATCCGCCGCAATGGCAACGAGGCGCAGAAGCGCAAATATCTGCCCAAGCTGATCTCCGGCGAGCATGTCGGATCGCTGGCGATGTCGGAGCCCTCCGCCGGCTCGGACGTGGTCTCGATGAAGACCCGCGCCGACAAGAAGGGCGACCGCTTCGTGCTCAACGGCAGCAAGATGTGGATCACCAACGGTCCCCATGCCGAGACGCTGGTGGTCTATGCCAGGACCGACGCGAATGCCGGCCCGCGCGGCATCACCGCCTTCATCATTGAAAAGGGCATGAAGGGATTTTCCACCGCGCAGAAGCTCGACAAGCTCGGCATGCGCGGCTCCGACACCTGCGAGCTGGTGTTCGAGGATTGCGAGGTGCCGGAGGAGAACGTGCTCTCCGAGGTCGGCCGCGGCGTCAACGTCTTGATGTCCGGTCTCGACTATGAGCGCGCGGTGCTGGCGGCGGGACCGATCGGCATCATGCAGGCCTGCATGGATGTCGTGCTGCCTTACGTCCACGAGCGCAAGCAGTTCGGCGAGCCGATCGGCTCGTTCCAGTTGGTGCAGGGCAAGATCGCCGACATGTACACCACGATGAACGCTTCGCGCGCCTATGTTTACGCGGTAGCGAAGGCCTGCGACCGTGGCGAGACCACGCGTGAGGATGCCGCCGGCGCCATCCTCTATGCCGCCGAGAAGGCCACCCAATGCGCGCTGGATGCGATCCAGCTCTTGGGCGGCAACGGCTACATCAACGACTATCCGACCGGCCGGCTGCTGCGCGATGCCAAGCTCTACGAGATCGGCGCCGGCACCAGCGAGATCCGCCGCATGCTGATCGGCCGCGAGCTGTTCGCGAAGACGGCCTGAGCTGCGCACACGCCGTCGCGCCTCCGGCGCGGCGGCCCGCTTTTCCCAAAAATCCTGTCGGCCACTCCAACGAAACGTGCAACAGCGATGCCGCTTCATTCGACGATCGATCCCACATCCTCTGAATTCGCCCGCAACGCCGATGTGATGCGCAGCCTGGTCGCGGAGCTCCGCGACAAGCTCAAGCAGGTCGCCGGCGGCGGGGGCGAGACCTCGCGCAAGCGGCACACCTCGCGCGGCAAGATGCTGGCGCGCGATCGCGTCGATCTCCTGGTCGACCCCGGCACCGCATTCCTCGAGCTGTCGCCGCTCGCCGCCAACGGGCTGTACGGCGGCGACGTGCATTCGGCGAGCGTCATCACAGGCGTCGGGCGCATCTCGGGGCGCGAATGCATCATCGTCGCCAACGACGCCACCATCAAGGGCGGCACCTACTACCCGCTGACGGTGAAGAAACATCTGCGCGCCCAGGACATCGCGCGGCAGAACAATCTGCCCTGCGTCTACATGGTGGATTCCGGCGGCGCCTTCCTGCCGCTGCAGGACGAGATCTTTCCCGACGAGCGGCATTTCGGCCGCATCTTCTACAATCAGGCCCAGATGTCGTCGCAGGGCATCCCGCAGATCGCGATCGTGATGGGCTCCTGCACGGCGGGCGGCGCCTATGTGCCTGCGATGTCGGACGAGAGCATCATCGTGCGCAATCAAGGCACGATCTTCCTCGGCGGTCCGCCGCTGGTGAAGGCAGCAACCGGCGAGGTCGTCACCGCCGAAGAGCTCGGCGGCGCCGACGTCCACTCCCGGCAGTCGGGCGTGACCGATCACTACGCGCAGAACGATGCGCATGCGATCGGGATCGCGCGGCGCATCGTCGGCACGCTGAAGCAGCCGGCGAAGGCGCCGCTCAACATGAAGGCGCCGCAGGAACCGCTGTTTCCGGCCGAAGAAATCTACGGCGTGGTCTCCGCCGACGGCCGCAAGCCGTTCGACGTGCACGACATCATCGCGCGGATCGTCGACGGCTCCGAATTCGACGAATTCAAGAAGCTCTACGGCACCACGCTGATCTGCGGCTTCGCCCATATCTGGGGCTATCCGGTCGGCATCATCGCCAACAACGGCATTCTGTTCAGCGAGAGCTCGCTCAAGGGCGCGCATTTCATCGAGCTGTGCTGCCAGCGCGGCATTCCCCTGGTGTTCCTGCAGAACATCACCGGCTTCATGGTCGGCAAGAAATACGAGGCCGGCGGCATCGCGCGCGACGGCGCCAAGCTGGTGACGGCGGTTGCGACCGCCGGCGTGCCGAAATTCACCGTCGTGATCGGCGGCTCCTACGGCGCCGGCAATTACGGCATGTGCGGCCGCGCCTATAGCCCGCGCTTCCTCTGGCTGTGGCCGAACGCCCGCATCTCCGTGATGGGCGGCGAGCAGGCCTCGATGGTGCTGAGCCAGGTGCGGCGCGACGGCATCGAGGCCAAGGGCGAGAGCTGGTCGGCGGAGGAGGAAGACAAGTTCCGCGAGCCGATCCGCGCGCAATACGAGAAGCAGGGCAATCCCTATTACGCGACCGCCCGGCTCTGGGACGACGGCGTGATCGATCCCGCCGACACCCGCCTGGTGCTCGGGCTCGGCCTGTCGGCCGCCGCCAATGCGCCGATCGAGCCGACGAAATTCGGCCTGTTCAGGATGTGACCCAGGATCTGATCATGGACCGCTCAAAACTCTACCGGCGCTTCCGCACGCTTCTGATCGCCAACCGCGGCGAGATCGCCTGCCGCGTCATCCGCTCGGCGCGCGCCATGGGGCTGCGTACCGTCGCGGTCTACTCCGAGGCCGACCGCGACGCGATGCACGTCGCGCTCGCCGACGAGGCCGTGCTGCTCGGGCCCGCCCGGGCGCGCGACAGCTATCTCAACATCGAGCACGTCATCGCAGCCGCCCGCGCGATCGGCGCGGAAGCGGTGCATCCCGGCTACGGCTTCCTGTCGGAGAACGCCGAATTCGCACAAGCCTGCCTTGATGCTGGCCTGGTGTTCGTCGGCCCGACCGCCGGAATGATGACCGCGATGGGCTCCAAGTCTGGCTCGAAGGCCTTGATGGAGAAGGCCGGCGTGCCGCTGGTGCCCGGCTATCACGGCGAGGCGCAGGACGAGGCGATCCTGGCGGAGGCCGCCAACCGGATCGGCTTCCCGGTGCTGGTCAAGGCGTCGGCCGGTGGCGGCGGCCGCGGCATGCGCGTGGTCAATTCGGCGGGCGAGCTGTCGGCCGCGATCACCAGCGCCAAGCGCGAAGCGAAGGCGGCGTTCGGCGACGACCGCATGCTGATCGAGAAGTACGTGCAGAACCCGCGCCATATCGAGGTGCAGATCATCGGCGACAGCCACGGCAATCTGCTCTCGCTGTGGGAGCGCGAATGCACGCTGCAACGCCGGCACCAGAAGGTGATCGAGGAGGCGCCGTCGCCGACGCTGAACGCCGCGCAGCGCGACGCGGTGTGCGAAGCCGCGCGAAAAGCGGCCGGCGCGGTCAACTATGTCGGCGCCGGCACGATCGAGTTCGTCTCCGACGGCAGGGACGTGTTCTTCATCGAGATGAACACGCGCCTGCAGGTCGAGCATCCCGTCACCGAGCTGATCACCGGCGTCGATCTGGTCGAGTGGCAGCTGCGCGTTGCGTTCGGCGAGGCGCTGCCGCTGAAGCAGGACGAGATCAGGCTGAACGGACACGCCATCGAGGCGCGCGTCTACGCCGAAAACCCGCAGAAGAACTTCATGCCCTCGGTCGGCCGCATCATGACCTGGCGCACGCCGCCGGAAGGCGACGGCCTGCGCATCGATGCCGGCTATCGCAGCGGCGACAACGTCTCGCCGTACTACGACGCGATGCTTGCCAAGGTGATCGCCTGGGCGCCGACGCGCGAGGACGCGATCGAGAAGCTCAATCGCGGGCTGGAGCAAACCGACGTCCGCGGCATCGTCACCAACATCCCGTTCCTGTCGGCGCTGGTGACGCATCCGGAGACGCGCGCCAATGCGATCGATACCGGCTTCATCGAGCGCGAGCTGAAGAACCTGACATCAGGCACCGGTGCCGCCGGTGAATTCGAACTCTGCGCGGCGGTGGCCGCGATCGTCAACGATGAACAGAAAGCGGCGCGGCGCGAGGCGAACTCACCCTGGCAGGCGTTCGGCTGGATGCCGGTCGGCCGCCGTCAGCGGGTGTTCTCGTTCCGGCAGGGCCACGAGCCCGCTCACACCATTACGCTGCACTACGGCAACGGACCGTCGACGCTCTCGATCGGCGGGCGCGAGCTTGCGTTTGCCATCTCGTCGCCCCGCGAGGATGGCTTCGACCTGACGCTCGACGGCCTCAAGTCGCGCGTCGCATCGGTGATCGAGGGCCACGAGCTTTACTTGCGCACCCGCAACGGCCGTTTCGACCTGCACTGGGTCGATCCGTTCGGCGGCGAGAGCGAGGAGCAGGTCGGTGAGGACAAGATCGTGGCACCTCTGCCGGGCACCGTGGTCGCGCTGCTGGCCGAGGAGGGCGCGACGCTGGAGAAGGGCGCACCGATCCTCACCCTCGAAGTGATGAAGATGGAGCAGACCCTGCGCGCGCCCTATGCCGGCGTTTTGAAGAAGCTCAAATGCAAGGTCGGCGACATCGTCGGCGAGGGCGTCGAGCTTGCCGAAGTGGAGCCCACGGCCGCGTCATGAGCGATCAGATCCACATCGTCGAGATGGGGCCGCGCGACGGCCTGCAGAACGAGAAGACGCCGGTCAGCGTCGAGGCGCGCATCGCCTTCGTCGAGGCACTGGTGGCGGCGGGGCTTAACACCGTCGAGGTCGGCGCCTTCGTGTCGCCGAAGGCGATCCCGCAGATGGCAAGCTCCGACCAGGTGCTGCGCGGCGTCAGCCACATCAAGGACGCCGAATTCCACGTGCTGGTGCCGAACGAGAAGGGCTATGATGCCGCGCGCGCGGCCGGTGCCCAGGTCGTCTCGGTGTTCGCGGCGGCCTCCGAAGGCTTCTCGCGCGCCAACATCAATTGCTCGATCGCGGAATCGATCGAGCGCTTCAGGCCGGTGCTGGCGCGCGCCAAGGCCGATGGCGTCAAGGTGCGCGGCTATATCTCCTGCGTTCTCGGCTGCCCGTTCGACGGCGAGATCAAGCCGAAGGCGGTCGCCGACCTCGCCGTGACCTTGTGGGATCTCGGCTGCTACGAGATCTCGCTCGGCGACACCATCGGCGTCGGCACGCCGCTCAAGGCCAAACAGATGCTGCGCGCGGTCGGCGCCGAGCTTCCGGTCGCCAACCTCGCGATGCACTTCCATGACACCTACGGCCAGGCGCTGGCCAATCTCTATGCCGGCATGGAGGAGGGCGTGCGCGTCATCGATGCCGCCGCCGGCGGCCTTGGCGGCTGTCCCTATGCGCCCGGCGCCACCGGCAACGTCGCGACCGAGGACGTCGTCTACATGCTCGAGGGCATGGGCGTGAAAACCGGTGTCGACATGGAGAAGCTGCTGGCTGCGACCAACGAGGTCGCCGGTTTGCTCGGCCGTCCGCCGGTCAGCCGCGTCGCCTCCGCGCTGAACGCGAAACGGAAGCGGCTGAGCGGATCGTAGCGGCACGGTTCCAGGAACCGCAGGATGGAACCGGCCGGTTTCGCAGCGCACACCGCCTTCGTTCTCTGCTCCCGCTCAAAACCCCTCGAAAGCGTTCATGGCTTGGTGACTCAAACATGCTGAGGTGAGGGGGCTCGCAATTGCTCCAGGTGCCTCTCGCCATGTCCGGACAGGTGTCAGCTTCCCGCGGCCGAACGTTTTTGGCCGGAAAGATCGTCTTCAATTTCGGTCGGTCGGCCTTCGATTGCACGGTCCGGCAGCTCACCGATACGGGAGCGACCGTGGAACTCGAAAGTGTGGTTGGCATTCCCGACCAGGTCCAGCTGTTGATTGTCGGCACCAATCAGGTGAGGCCATGCAAACGGCTGTGGCAATCGGACCGCCAGCTCGGCCTGGTGTTTGAGGCGCAGCAGGCGGCTCCCGCGCCTGTTGCTGCCGTGCCTGCCGCCCCTGCGCCATCAGCCATTCCGGAGCGGCGCAGCGGCGAAATTCTGCGCGGGCACATGCTGGCGCTGCGCTCAGCGCTCGATCAGATCCCGGTTGGCATCCTGCTCCTGGGCGCGGAGCTGAAAGCCTTGTTCATCAACCGCGCGTTCCGGAACATGTGGCAGCTTCCGGACGCGGTGGCCGACCGCAATCCCACTTTCACCGATCTGATGCTTCACGGCTGCAAGACCATGGCCTATGAGCTGCCGGCTGAGCAGCTTCAAGCCTATGTTGCCGAACGGGTGCGCCTCGTGAGCGCGGGGGATGCAAATCCGATCGATCTCAGGCGCAGCAATGGCGATGTGGTTCGCTGTCAGTGCACGCCGCTGCCCGACGGCGGCCGGATGGTGAGCTACACGCCCGTGACCGACATCGTGCGCGCATCGGACAAGTTGAAGGTGCTGACCGGCGCTCTCGAGAACGTGGAGGACGGCGTCGTCCTGCTTGATTGCGATCTCAATGTGATTTTCCTCAACCGGAGAATGCGGGAATTCTGGGAGGTGAGCGAGGAGGAGGTGGCGCGGCATCCGGCATACGTCACGCTTCTCACGCGCGGCCGCCGGGCAGTCCCGACCGGCTCGACCCCGGAGCAAATCAAAGCCTTTCCGGCGAAGCGGATCGCCGAGATCAAGGCGGGCGATCACAAGCGCGACGTCCAGACGCCCGACGGCCGCAACATCAGGATCCATTGCTCGACGATGGCAAACGGCGGCCGGATGCTGACCTTTGTCGACGTGACCGATCTTGTCGGTAATGCGCGACAGCTCGAGGTGCTCGCGACCACCGATCCGCTCACCGGACTGTTCAACCGCAGGCAGTTCCTGACGACGTTGGACGCGGAGTGGAGCCGGTTCCAGCGCTACTATCGCTCCGTCTCCGTGCTGATGGTCGATATCGACTACTTCAAGAGCATCAATGACCGGCTCGGTCATGCGGCCGGTGACGAGGCCATCAAGGCCGTTGCCGGGATCTGCATTCGCGGCAAGCGCAAGTCCGACGTCGTTGGACGTGTCGGAGGCGAGGAGTTCGCGGTTCTGCTGCCGGAAACGACATTGTCGCGCGCTCGGACCGTCGCCGAGCGCATTCGCAAGAGGGCGGAAGGGTTGGCATTGGCGGCGGATGGTCGTCCCGTGCGACTGACTGTGAGCGTCGGCGTTGCCGAGGCTCTCACCAGCATGCCGGGGATCGACGCGCTGATGAAGGCCGCCGATGCCGCGCTCTACCAGGCCAAGGAGCACGGCCGGAATCGTGTCGAGTGCTGGGCGCCTCCGGCGCCACCGAAGCTTGCGGCCGAGTAGATTGCAGGAAGGGTGGAGCGACTCGTGCGCCGTAGCTCGAACAGCAAGGCGGAAGCGATAGCCATCCGACCGGCACCCAGCTTTCCCCGCGCCCTCTGCTCAAGAGAGGGCGACAATCAGTCCGCAACTCGAGCGAGTTCCGTCGCGAGACGGCAACTTCACGGCTATTTGGTCAGGTACGTGTCAGGTTCCCATAAGGAGCGATAATACATGGTTGCCCGGGAGCCACGATTGTTGCGTCGTCGCAACAGTGAATCGCCATTTAACCCTAAACACAGCCAGTCCGTAGTCGCGCCGCTTTTTAGCCACACCCTGACATGAAAGGATATTCACGTAGCTGAATAGCCAGCGCTCGCGACGACGGGACTTTTGATCGGTTCCGGCGTTGTTGGAGGAAACAGCGCTGGGAACAGGGTCGCGATGGACGCCAAGACGAACATCAAGGGCAGGCTGCCGAGCCGTCACGTGACGGAAGGGCCCCAGCGCGCACCGCATCGGTCCTATCTCTATGCGATGGGGCTGACGACAACCCAGATTCATCAACCGTTTGTCGGCGTTGCTTCATGTTGGAATGAAGCTGCCCCCTGCAACATCTCGCTGATGCGCCAGGCGCAGGCGGTGAAGAAGGGCGTGGCTTCGGCTGGCGGCACGCCGCGCGAGTTCTGCACGATCACCGTCACCGACGGCATCGCGATGGGCCATGACGGCATGCGCTCGTCGCTGCCGTCGCGCGAATGCATCGCCGATTCGGTCGAGCTCACCGTCCGCGGTCACTCCTATGATGCGCTGGTCGGGCTCGCCGGCTGCGACAAGTCGCTGCCGGGCATGATGATGGCGATGGTCCGTCTCAACGTGCCGTCGATCTTCATCTATGGCGGCTCGATTTTGCCCGGCAACTTCCGCGGGCAGCCGGTGACCGTGCAGGACATGTTCGAGGCGGTCGGCAAGCACTCGGTCGGCGCCATGTCGGACGAGGACCTCGACGAAATCGAGCGGGTGGCGTGCCCGTCGGCCGGTGCCTGCGGCGCCCAGTTCACCGCCAACACCATGGCGACCGTCTCCGAGGCGATCGGCCTCGCACTCCCGTATTCGGCCGGGGCTCCGGCGCCTTACGAGATCCGTGACGCCTTCTGCGCTGCCGCCGGCGAGAAGGTGATGGAGCTGATCGAGAAAAACATCCGGCCGCGCGACATCGTCACCCGGGAAGCCCTTGAAAATGCTGCGGCCGTGGTTGCAGCCTCAGGTGGTTCGACCAATGCTGCGCTGCACCTGCCGGCGATCGCCCATGAGTGCGGTATTAAATTCAATTTGTTCGACGTTGCCGAAATCTTCAAAAAGACTCCTTACGTCGCGGATTTGAAGCCGGGCGGCCGTTATGTTGCCAAAGACATGTTTGAAGTTGGCGGCATTCCGCTGCTGATGAAAACGCTGCTCGACAATGGCCACCTGCACGGGAATTGCCTGACCGTCACTGGCCGAACGATCGCCGAAAACCTCAAAAGCGTGAAATGGAATCCGCACCAGGACGTGGTGCGGCCCGCCGACAATCCGATCACCGTGACAGGTGGCGTTGTCGGACTGAAGGGTAATCTCGCTCCGGAGGGTGCGATCGTGAAGGTCGCGGGAATGTCCAACCTGAAGTTTACCGGTCCGGCCCGGTGCTTCGACCGCGAGGAAGACGCCTTCGAGGCGGTGCAGAAGCGCACCTACAAGGAAGGCGAAGTGATTGTGATCCGCTACGAGGGACCGAAGGGCGGTCCCGGGATGCGGGAGATGCTGGCGACCACGGCGGCGCTGACCGGGCAGGGGATGGGCGGCAAGATTGCCCTGATCACCGATGGCCGGTTCTCCGGCGCCACCCGTGGCTTCTGCATTGGACATATTGGACCTGAAGCGGCCGTCGGCGGGCCGATCGGGTTGTTGCAAGACGGCGACATCATCGAGATCGATGCGGTCGCCGGCACCCTTAACGTAAAATTGAGCGACGCCGAACTCGCAAATCGTAAGACCAAATGGGCCCCTCGCGCGACGAACCATACATCTGGTGCGCTGTGGAAGTACGCCGAGCAAGTGGGGCCGGCGGTGGATGGCGCAGTCACCCATCCGGGTGGCGCGTACGAGAAACAGTGTTATGCGGACGTTTAAGCGTGCGATATTTGCGTTTGCGTTAGGGGCCATTCCGGTGGCGGGCCCCGGATTCGGATTCGACGGCGCCCCGGTCAGCCCCCAGGATACCGTTCTTCCGGTGGTCGCTCCGCAGCCCGGCACGGCCGGTGCGCTGAAGCGGGCCACGACCCCGGTTGCCCCTGCGGCGACCTCGCCGACCTCCTCCTTCAGCACGTTGCAGTACCAGGCCGAGGGCGGTCACCCCGTCGCGCAGTGGAAGCTTGGCAAGATGTACGCCGAGGGCGATGGCGTCATCCAGGACGACATGCGCGCCTTCGAGTATTTCAGCCGGATCGCCAATGCGCATGCCGAGGATTCGCCGTCGGCGCCGCAGGCCTCGATCGTGGCCAACGCCTTCGTGGCGCTGGGCCGGTATTATCTGAGCGGCATTCCCAATTCCAAGGTGAAGGCGGACACCGAACGGGCGCGGGAGATGTTCTCCTATGCCGCGTCCTATTTCGGCAATGCCGACGCCCAGTACGACCTTGCCCGGCTTTACCTGAAGACGCCGGACGCCTCGCGGGACGATTTCCGCTATGGCGCACGCTGGCTCGGGCTTGCCGCCCAGAAGGGCCAGCATCAGGCGCAGGCGCTGCTCGGCCAGATGCTGTTCAACGGCGACCGGCTGCCGCCGCAGCGGGCCCGTGGCCTGATGTGGCTGACCCTGGCGCGCGACAGCGCGACGCCGGAAGAGGCCTGGATCAAGGAAAGCTACAACCGGGCGATCGCCAAGGCGTCCGAGGACGACCGCGCGATGGCGCTGCAGATGCTCGAGCACTGGGTGCAGGGTCGTCGCGATTAGAGGCCGCCGGGATTGATATCCCCCGCGGCCGGCGGGCTCAGGCGGTCGCGAAATCGAGATCGGCCCAGACCGGGACATGGTCGGACGGCTTCTCCCAGGCGCGGACATAGCTATCGATCCCGACGTCGATCAGCCGGTCGCTGGCCTGCGGTGACATCAGCAGATGGTCGATGCGCAGGCCCCAGTTCTTCTGCCAGGCGCCGGCCTGGTAGTCCCAGAACGTGTACTGGCCGGGCTCGTCATTGACCGCGCGCAGCGCATCGGTGAGGCCGAGGCCGAGCAGCGACTGGAAGGCCTCGCGGGTCGCAGGGCGGAACAGGGCATCGTCGGTCCAAGCGGCCGGATTGTAGACGTCGCGGGCCGCCGGAATGACGTTGAAGTCGCCGGCCAGGATCAGCGGCTCCTCGGCCTTAAGCCGTTCCCGCGTGTACTCAAGAAGCCGCGACATCCATTTGAGCTTGTACGGATATTTGTCGGTGTTGGCGGGGTTGCCGTTGGGCAGGTAGAGACACGCGACCCGCACCACGCCCTGCTTCAACGTGACGACACCTTCCAGGAAGCGGGCGTGGGCGTCCTCGTCGTCGCCGGCGAGGCCCGATTTGGTCTCGTCGAACGGCAGCTTGGACAGCAGCGCAACGCCGTTGAAGGTCTTCTGGCCGTGGGTGACGACGTTATACCCGAGCGCCTCGACCTCCAGCCGCGGAAACGCGTCGTCGACGCATTTGATCTCCTGCAGGCACACGATGTCGGGGGAACACTCCTTCAGCCAGGCGACCAGAAGTTCGATCCGTTGCCGGACCGAGTTGACGTTCCACGTAGCGATGCGCATGCAAGTGACCGGATTGAAGCCGCGGGATTTTACTTAGGCGGCATACCATGGCCGATCCGCCTGTGCTAACCCTCTCCGGAAACAAGGCGTAACAATTGCCGATGGGGGAGTTGCGAAGCGTCCCGGCCCTGAAGGGAAGCGGGCGGCGCACGTGCAAGACTTATGAAACAACGGAATTTGGTTCTGACTGTCGCTGTTCTCGGCATTGCGGCCGGGGCGGCTTACATGACCCGCGCTTCATGGATGGGTGGCGGTGCCGCCACCGCGCAGGGGACGCCGCGGCCGCGCGTGGTCTCGGTGGATCTCGCCAAGGCCGAACGCAAATCGGTGCCGGTGGATGTCGACGCGATCGGACAGGTCACGCCGATCTCCAGCGTGGCGCTGAAGTCGCGGCTGGAGACCACCATCGTCTCGGTGCATTTCGAGGACGGCGCACGGGTCAATGAGGGCGACCTGCTGTTCATGCTCGACGCGCGGCAGATCGATGCCCAGATCGAGCAGGCCGAGGGCGTGCTGGCCCGCGACCAGGCCCAGCTCGAGGGCGCGCAGCGCGACCTCCGCCGCTATACCGAACTCGTCGGCAAGGGCGCGACCACGCAGGTCAACCTCGACAACGCCAAGACCCAGTCCGACGTCCTGATAGGCACGATCAAGGCCGACCAGTTCGCGCTGGAGAACCTCCGCGTCCAGAAGAGCTACACCGTGATCCGCGCGCCGTTCGCAGGCCGGATCAGCGCCGCCAACGTCAAGGTCGGAAACTTCGTCCGCCCCGCCGACACCCTGCCGCTGGCCGTCATCAACCAGATGGCGCCGGTCTATGTCACCTTCGCCATTCCCCAGCGTGCGCTGGTCGATCTGCGCGACGCCATGGGGAAGGGCGATTCCAAGGTGATCGCGACCATTCCCGGCCATCAGCGTTCCGAGAGCGGCAAGGTCGCGATGGTCGAGAACGCCGTCGATGCGACCACCGGCATGGTCACGGTGCGCGGCATCATGAACAATGCCAGCGAGACGCTGTGGCCCGGCACCATCGTGCAGACCAAGCTGATCATCCGCAGCGAAGACGCGGTCGTGGTGCCGACGGTCGCGGTGCAGCGCAGCCAGAACGGCAATTTCGTTTTCGTCGTCCAGGACGGCGTCGCCAAGGTCCGGCCGGTCAAGGTCGATCGCACATTCCAGGGCTCATCGGTGATCTCTGACGGATTGGCGGGCGATGAAAGCATCGTCGTCGATGGCCAGCTGCTGCTGTCGGAGGGATCGCGGGTCGAGCTGCGGGCACGCAAGGCCGGAGCCTGACCGATGACGCTCTCCGAGCTCTGCATCCGCCGCCCGGTCATGACGACGCTGATCACGGCGTCGATCATCGCATTCGGCGTGTTCGGCTTCCGCCTGCTGCCGGTCTCGGCGCTGCCCAAGGTGGATTTCCCGACCATCGCGGTCACCGCGACGCTGCCGGGCGCCAGCGCCGACACCATGGCCGCCTCGGTCGCCGGCATCATCGAGCGCCAGCTCTCGACCATTGCCGGCATCTCCTCGATGAACTCGAACTCCTCGCAGGGCACGAGCGTCATCACCATCCAGTTCGACCTCAACCGCAACATCGATGCCGCCGCGCTCGACGTGCAGACGGCATTGACCATCGCCCAGCGCCGGCTGCCGATCGAGATGACGATTCCGCCGAGCTTCCGGAAGGTGAACCCGGCCGATTTCCCGGTGCTGTTCGTCTCGCTGGGGTCGGCGACGCTGCCGCTGTCGGCGGTCAACGAGTACGGCGACATCACGATCGGGCAGGCGCTGTCGCAGCTGCCGGGTGTCGCCCAGGTCTTGATCTACGGCGCGCAGAAGTTCGCGATCCGCGTCCAGGCCGACCCGGAGGCCGCGGCTGCCCGCAGCGTCTCGATGGAGGACATCCGCGCCGCGGTGTCGCGCGCCAATTCCTCGACTCCGGTCGGCACGTTGAACGGGCCCAAGCAGGACGTCGCGCTGCAGGCTTCCGGCCAGATGGACAAGGCGGCCGACTACCGCCAGATCTACGTCGCCTGGCGCAACGGCTCGCCGGTTCGCCTCGACGAGATCGCCAAGGTCTATGACAGCGTCGAGAACGACAAGATCGCGACCTGGATGAACGATGAGCGGGCGATCGTGCTCGCGATCCAGAAGCAGCCCGACGCCAACACCGTGGCCGTCGTCGATGCCGTGCTGGCGAAATTGCCGTCGCTGCGCGCTGCGATCCCGCCCTCCGTGACCATGCAGGTCATGATGGACCGCTCGGTCTCGATCCGGCAGGCGGTCAGCGACGTCGAGGAGACCCTGCTGATCGCGATCGCGCTGGTGATCCTCGTGATCTTCCTGTTCCTGCGCTCGGCGTCGGCGACCTTCATCCCGGCGCTCGCGGTGCCGATCTCGCTGTTCGGCACGTGCGCTGCGATGTACGCCCTGGACTACTCGATCAACAACATGACGCTGCTGGCGCTGACGCTCTCGGTCGGCTTCGTGGTCGACGACGCCATCGTCATGCTGGAGAACATCGTCCGCCACATCGAGCACGGCATGAAGCCGTTCGAGGCGGCGCTGAAGGGCGCCCGCGAGATCGGCTTCACCATCATCTCGATCACCTTTTCGCTGATCGCCGTGTTCATCCCGGTGCTGCTGATGGGCGGCATCGTCGGCCGCGTGTTCCGCGAATTCGCCGTCACGATCTCGGTCGCGATCATCGTCTCCGGCTTCGTGTCGCTGACCCTGACGCCGATGCTGTGTGCCCGGGTGCTGCGCGCCCATGATGCGACCAAGCGTCCGAACATCGTGCTGCGGGCGTTCGAGGCGATGTTCGAGGCCTGGCTACGCGCCTATGAATGGGCGCTGGACTGGGTGCTGGCCAAGAAAGCGCTGATGCTGCTGGTGACGCTCGCGACGCTCGGCGGCACCGTCTATCTCTACATGATCGTGCCGAAGGGCTTCTTCCCGCAGGAGGACACCGGCTTCCTGATCGGCGTGACGGAAGCTGCGACCGACACCTCGTTCGAGGCGATGAAGGTCCGCCAGCAGGCGCTGGTCGAGGTGATGCGGACCGATCCGGCGATCGATTACATCAATTCCACCGTCGGCTCGGGCGGTCCCAATCCAACCACCAACTATGGCCGCTTGTTCATCGCGCTGAAGCCGCAGAAGACCCGCGACAACGCCGCCGTGGTGATCGGCCGTCTCAGGCAGAAGGCGCGCGAGATCCCGGGCATGCAGGCGTTCTTCCAGAGCGTCCAGAACCTCAACATCGGCGGCCGCATCTCGAAGAGCCAGTATCAGTATGTAATGCAGAGCGGCGATACCGAGGCGCTGTACCGGCTGGCGCCGGAGATGCGCGACAAGATCGAGAAGATTCCGGGCCTGCTCGACGTCACCACCGACCTCTACATCAAGAACCCGCAGATGACGGTCGACATCGACCGCGAGAAGGCGGCGGTCTACGGCGTCACCGTCGATCAGGTGCGCAACCAGCTCTACAACGCCTACGGTTCGCGGCAGGTCGGCACCATCTACATGCCGTCGAACGACTACCAGATCATCCTGGAGGTGCAGCCGCAGTTCCGCGTCGATCCGTCCGATCTGTCGAAGCTCTACATGAAGACCGCGAACGGCCAGACCATTCCCTTGGATGCGGTCGCGAAGCTGGTGCCGACGGTCGGACCGTTGCAGATCAACCATCAGGGCCAGCAGCCGGCGGTGACGATCTCGTTCAATCTCGCGCCCGGCAATTCGCTCGGCTATGCCGTCGACAAGATCACCGAGCTCGAGCAGACCGCGAATTTGCCGCCGACGATCGCGACCGGATTTTCCGGCACCGCGCAGGTGTTCCAGGATTCGCTGCGCGGGCAGGGCGTGCTGATCCTCGCCGCCGTGTTCGCGGCCTTCGTGATCCTCGGCATTCTCTACGAGAGCTTCATCCACCCGATCACCATCATCTCGGGCCTGCCGTCGGCAGGAATCGGCGCGATCCTGACGCTGATGCTGTTCGGGATGGAGCTGTCGGTGATTGCGATGATCGGGATCGTGATGCTGGTCGGCATCGTCAAGAAGAACGCGATCATGATGGTCGACTTCGCGCTGGAGCGCCGCCGCGTCGGCCTCAGCGCCGAGCACGCGATCCGCGAGGCGGCGCTGCTGCGCTTCCGCCCGATCATGATGACGACGTTCGCGGCGATCTTCGGCACGCTGCCGATCGCGCTCGGCGCGGGCGCCGGCGCCGAACTGCGTCAGCCGCTCGGCGTCGCGGTGGTCGGCGGCCTCTGCGTGTCGCAGCTGCTGACGCTGTTCATCACGCCTGTGATCTACATCTATCTCGACCGCATCGACCGCAGGCTGCGCCGCAAGCTCGATCCGCAGGCGGAGGCGGGCGGCGACGTCGAGCGCCCGCAGGTGGTCGCGGCCGAATAAGGTAGCGTCTCCGGCGAACCGGTCACCGGTTCGCGCGGAGCAGCCGCGTCGGGCAAGGAAGCGTTAGATCGAGAAGCTGGTGCCGCAGCCGCAGGAGGCGGTGGCGTTCGGATTGACGACGCGGAACGAGGCGCCGATCAGGTCGTCGACGAAGTCGACTTCCGAGCCCGCGAGGAACGGGACCGAGGCGGGGTCGATCAGCACCACCGCGCTGTCGCGCTCGATCACGAGGTCGTCATCCGCCTGGGTGCGCTCGACGTCGAATTTGTACTGGAAACCGGAGCAGCCGCCGCCCTCGACGGAAATGCGCAGCTTGGCGCCGTCGCCTTCCTTGCTGAGGATCTGCCCGATCCGGCGGGCGGCCCGTTCGCTGACGGTGATGGCAGCAGTCATGGTCGGTCTCCGAAACCCAATCTGCGCACGATCTGATCGGATCATGCCCGGCGTCATGCCCAATTCATTTGGTCGGCCGCCTCAGTCATAGTTAAGTGCGTCGGACCATGGAATCAAATGGATAAGGACTAAAATACCGTGTCGGTCGGAATGGCTGCCCCCCGCGCGCCTTATGCCTGCGACCCCGACCGCAGCCGCGGCCGGCTGGTCGTGGAGCCGCCGAGCCGGACCCGCAGCCCGTTCAGGCGCGATTGTGACCGGGTGATCCATTCGACCGCGTTCCGCCGCCTCAAGCACAAGACCCAGGTCTTCGTCTTCCATGAGGGCGATCACTATCGCACCAGGCTGACCCATTCGCTGGAGGTCGCCCAGATCGCCCGCGCGCTGGCGCGCCAGCTCGGGGTCGACGAGGATCTGACCGAGACGCTGGCCCTGGCGCACGACCTCGGCCATCCGCCGTTCGGGCATGCCGGGGAGCGGGCGCTCGACGACTGCCTCAAGGGTGATGGCGGCTTCGACCACAATGCGCAGGCGCTACGGGTCGTGACCTCGCTGGAGCATCGCTACCCCGAATTCGGCGGGCTGAACCTGACCTGGGAATCGCTTGAAGGAATCGTCAAGCACAACGGCCCGCTGACCGAACGCAACGGCGCGCCCACCGGCCGCTACCTCGACAGCGGCCTTCCGATCGGGATCGCCGACTACAACCAGACCTACGACCTCGAGCTCTGGAGCTATGCCTCGCTCGAGGCGCAGATCGCGGCCTTCGCCGACGACATCGCCTATGACGCCCATGATATCGACGACGGCCTGCGCGCCGGCCTGTTTGCGGTCGACGACCTCAAGGAGATGCCGCTGACATCAGCGATCATCGCCGAGATCGATCGCCATTATCCCGGGCTCGACGAGGTCCGCCGCGGTGCCGAACTGGTGCGTGAGCTGATCTCACATTTCATCAGCGCTGTCTTCAACGAGGCGACCCGGCGGCTTGCGGTCGCGCAGCCGCAATCGGCCCAGGATGTGCGCCACCACAGCGCGCCGCTGATCGCGTTTCCGCCCGAGGTGGCCGAGCAGGAGGCGGCGATCAAGGCGTTCCTGTTCCGGCGGATGTATCGCCACCGGCGGGTGATGCTGGTCATGCGGGAGGCGGAGCAGGTGGTGCGCAATCTCTATGAGCGCTACCGGCAATCGCCAGGCGACCTGCCGGCGGAATGGATCGAGGGAAGCGTGCAGGAGACCGGCAGCGCGCGGAACAGGCGGATCGGCAATTTCATTGCCGGAATGACCGACCGTTTCGCCCTGATCGAGCACCAAAGGCTTTTTGACTCGACCCCGGATTTGCGTTAGCGCCCTGCCATGGCCGACACCCCTGCGACACCACACCTTTTTGCTGACATGCTGGCGCGCGTGCACGCGATCTGTGCCGCTGTCGCTGCCGAGGATAACTGGCCCGCGGGCATCGATCTGTCCCGCGTCGTGGTCGAGCCGCCGCGCGATGCCAGCCATGGCGATATGGCGACCAATGCCGCGATGGTGCTCGCCAAGGAGGCCAAGGCCATGCCGCGCGAGCTCGCCGACAAGATCGCCGAGCGGCTGCGTGCCGACGCGCTGGTGGCGTCCGTGGATGTCGCCGGGCCCGGCTTCATCAACCTGACCTTGAAGCCGCAGGTCTGGGCGGACGCGCTGCGCGCCGTGCTGGGCGCCGGCTCGGCCTATGGACGCAGCGACATCGGCAAGGCCGAGAAGGTCAATGTCGAATACGTCTCGGCCAACCCGACCGGGCCGATGCATGTCGGCCACTGCCGCGGCGCCGTGTTCGGCGACGCACTGTGCGGCCTGCTGCAATTCGCGGGATTCGACGTCTGCCGCGAATATTACATCAACGACGCCGGCGCCCAGGTCGACGTGCTCGCGCGCTCGGCGTTCCTGCGTTACCGCGAGGCGCTCGGCCAGGACATCGGCGCGATCCCGGAAGGCCTTTATCCGGGCGACTACCTCGTGCCGGTCGGCGCGGCGCTCGCAAAGGAATATAGCGAGAAGCTGCTCGACATGACCGAAGCCGCGTGGCTGCCGATCGTGCGCGACAAGGCGATTGCCATGATGATGGAAATGATCAAGGTCGATCTCGCCGCGCTCAACATCCATCACGATGTGTTCTTCTCCGAGCGCTCGCTGATCACGTCCGGTAACAACAAGGTCGCCGAGACGATCGATTTCCTGCGCGCCAAGGGCGACATCTACGAGGGCCGCCTGCCGCCGCCGAAGGGCAAGCCGGTCGAGGATTATGAAGACCGCGAGCAGTCGCTGTTCCGCGCCACCGCCTACGGCGACGACGTCGATCGTCCGCTGATCAAGTCGGACGGCTCATACACCTATTTCGCGTCCGACATTGCCAACCACCGCAACAAGTTCGAGCGCGGCTTCACCAACCTGATCGACGTGTTCGGCGCCGACCACGGCGGCTACATCAAGCGGATGCAGGCGGCGGTGAAGGCGGTGACCGCCGGCAAAGCCACGCTCGACGTCAAGATCGTGCAGCTCGTCAAGCTGCTGCGTGACGGCGAGCCGGTGAAGATGTCGAAACGCTCCGGCGAATTCGTCACGCTGCGCGAAGTGGTCGACGAGGTCGGCTCGGACGCGGTCCGGTTCATGATGCTGTTCCGCAAGAACGACGCGGTGCTCGATTTCGACCTCGCCAAGGTGATCGAGCAGTCAAAGGACAACGCCGTCTTCTACGTCCAGTACGGTCACGCCCGCGGCCATTCGATCTTCCGCAATGCGCGGGAGGAGGCGGTTCCCGATCTGCCCGAGACCGACGAGGCCCGACTGGCCTATCTGCGGAACGCTGCGGTTGAGCGGCTGACCGATCCGGCCGAGCTCAACCTGCTCAAGCAGCTTGCGCTCTATCCGCGGATGATCGAAGCTGCCGCGGTGGCCCACGAGCCGCACCGAATCGCTTTTTATCTATATGATTTGGCCAGTGAATTTCATGCGCTGTGGACCAAGGGGCGCGATTTGCCCTATTTACGCTTCATTATCAATAATGATGCAGAGATCACGAGGGCGCGACTGGCAATGGTTCAGGGCGTCGTCTCGGTTCTGGCATCGGGCTTAGCTGTTCTAGGCGTCCACGCTCCAACCGAGATGCGGTAGGCAGGGGCATTAGGCCCTCACGAGTGGGGATTTGTGAGGGCATCTGGCAGGGGCCAACTCGTTCGGACCGGCTGTGCCGGCGATCTTGGCGCTGTCCCGAAGGGGATGCATCATCACGATGGCTGATCGATATCAGGACCGACATTTTTCCACCGACGCGGCACCCAAGGCCGAGACCGATCCGCTCGCCGAGCTGGCCCGGCTGATCGGCCAGACGGATCCATTCGGCTCCGCGAACAAGCCGCCGCCGCGTCCGCTGCAGTCGCGCGCCAATGCGCGGCCGCAACAATATGATCCGCAGGCCGAGGACGAGGATGCGCCGCCCGCGGGCCCGCCGCCTTGGATGCAGCGCGCGCGGCAGGAGACCGTCGCTCCGCCGCCCGTGCAGCACACCGAGTACGAAGAGCCCGAACAGGACTACCAGCCGAAGCCGGTGCATCCGTTGCATCGCTATGCGGCCCAGCAGGCGCAGCCGCCTGCGCCCGAACCGGTCGCAACCTATCGGCCGGTCGAGCCTCCGCGGCAGCCTGAGGCCTTTGACGACGAGCCGACCTATCAGAGTGGCGATCAGGGCCACGATCCGTCGCGCTATGACGATGCGCTTTACGGTCAGCTGGAAGCCGGCGAACAGGATCTGCAGCGCGATCCATCCTACCCGGACGATCCCTATGCGTATGAGGCCGACGAGGAAGAGCCTGAACCGCGCCGGCGGAGCAGCGGCCTGATGACGGTCGCCGCGGTGCTCGCGCTTGGCGTGTTCGGCGTCGGTGGCGCGTACGCCTACCGGACCTATGTCGGCTCGCCCCGCAGCGGTGAGCCGCCGATCATCAAGGCCGACAACACGCCGACCAAGGTGATCCCGGCCCAGGCCGATGCGCCGGCCAAGACGCCGGATCGCATGGCAGCGGGTGACGGCACCGAGAAGATCGTGTCGCGTGAAGAGACCCCGGTCGACGTCAATTCGAAGACCGCCGGACCGCGCGTCGTGTTTCCGCCGCTGAACGCGAATGCGAATCCGCCGCCGGCATCAACCGTGCAGACGGCGCAGCCCGCGCCGGCGCCGATCACCGCAAACGGGACGCTGCCGAACAACGAGCCGCGCAGGGTTCGCACGCTCGCCGTCAAGGGCGATTCGCCCGATGGCGCGCAGGCCGCGGCCGCCGTGCCGGGCAAGCCTGCGGCCGCTGCGAAGCCTCCGGTGTCGCGCGGCAACCCGGCCGCAGCCAATGCTAGCGTGAACGCGCCAATGTCGCTGGTTCCCGGACAGGCTGACGCAGCCACGGCCCCGGCCGCGCCTCCGACCCGAGTGGCGTCGACCACGACCGCTTCTGTCGGCGGTGGCGGATATCTGGTCCAGGTATCGTCGCAGAAGAACGAGGCGGACGCGCAATCGTCCTATCGGACGCTGCAGGGCAAGTATCGCAACGTGCTCGGTTCGCAGCCTTTGGTAGTGAAACGCGTCGATCTCGGCGAGAAGGGCGTCTATTACCGCGCCTTTGCCGGCCCGTTCGCGTCGTCGGAAGAGGCGAACCAACTGTGCCGGAGCCTGATGTCGGCTGGTGGGCCGCAGTGCCTCATCCAAAGAAATTAAAGGCCGTTTCCTTGACCCGTGAGCTGCATACGGCCTAATCGGCCGAATGACGAACCGCGCATTCATCACGGGCGTAGCCGGGCTGATCCTCAACGACGCTGAACGCGAATTCATTCGCGCCGAGCGGCCATGGGGTTTCATCCTGTTCAAGCGCAACATCGAGAGTCCTGCCCAAGTGGCCGCTCTTGTTGGGGAACTCAGGTCGGCGGCTGGCATGGCCGATGCGCCGGTCCTGATCGACCAAGAGGGCGGGCGGGTGCAGCGGCTCGGACCGCCGCACTGGCCGGTCTATCCGCCCGGCGCGAGCTTCAGCGCGCTCTACGACATCGACCCGAAGCTCAGCCTGACGGCGGCCCGGCTCAGCTCGCGGCTGATTGCGGCCGACCTGATCGATCTCGGAATTACCGTCGATTGCCTGCCGTTGGCCGACGTTCCGGTGGCAGGCGCAGATGCGGTGATCGGCAATCGGGCCTATGGAACCGAGCCGGACAAGGTCGCGGCGATCGCCCGTGCGGTCACGGACGGGCTGGAACAGGGCGGCGTGCTGCCGGTTCTCAAGCATATTCCCGGCCATGGCCGCGCCACCGCGGACAGCCATTTCCGGCTTCCGACGGTCGATACCGCGAGAGACGAGCTGGAACGGACCGATTTTGCCGCGTTCCAGCCACTGGCGGACCTGCCGATGGCGATGACTGCGCATGTTGTGTTTAGCGCGCTGGACCCCGTCCATCCGGCGACGACTTCTGCGACAATCATCGAACAGGTGATTCGCGGCCTGATCGGGTTCCAGGGTTTGTTGATGAGTGATGACGTGTCGATGAATGCGCTGGCCGGATCAATTGCCGAACGGACCCGCGCCATCGTCAACGCCGGTTGCGACATGGTTCTGCACTGCAACGGCAATATCGACGAAATGCGCGAGGTCGCGCGGGAGACGCCGGAACTGACCGGCAAGGCGCTTGAGCGGGCCAAGGCGACGCTCGCCGCGCGGAAACAGCCTGAGCCACTCGACCGGCAGGCGGTGCGGGCTGAACTGGATGCGTTGTTGGATCGGGTAGGGACGGCATGACCGCTGAAATTCTATCGTTTGAGACCGGGCGGCCGGCCGACCTCGCCGAGGGCGAACCGACGCTGGTGGTCGACGTCGAGGGCTATGAGGGCCCGCTCGACCTGCTGTTGACGCTGGCGCGGCAGCAGAAGGTCGACCTGTCGAAGATTTCGATTCTTGCGCTCGCCGACCAATATCTGTCGTTCATCGAGGCCGCGCGCAAAATCCGCCTCGAGCTTGCCGCCGACTATCTGGTGATGGCGGCCTGGCTTGCCTTCCTGAAGTCGCGGCTCTTGCTGCCCGAACCGCCGAGCGCGGAGGGGCCGAGCGCCGAGGAAATGGCGACCGCGCTTGCCAACCGGCTGCGCCGTCTGGAAGCGATCCGCGAGGCGGCGAACCGGCTGATGAACCGGCCGCAGTTCCAGCGAGATATCTTTCCGCGCGGCAATCCGGAATCGATCGCCGAGATCAAGCATCCGAAGTTCACCGCGACCTTGTACGACCTGCTGTCGGCCTATGCCACGCAGCGCGCGTCGCGCGTGCTGACCTCTGTGCATCTGGCGAAGCGGACGGTGTGGTCGCTGGCGGAAGCGCGCGCCTCGCTGGAGCGGCTGGTCGGCCTCGCCGAGGACTGGAGCTGCCTCGACGAGTACCTGATGAACTACGTCGCCGATCCCAAGCAGAAGGCCACGGTGTTCGCATCGAGCTTCGCTGCTGCCCTCGAACTGGTTCGCGAGGGCGAGATGGAAATCAACCAGAAGCAGGCGTTCGCGCCGATCTATTTCCGAAAGCGTCAAGCGCAGGCCGCAATGGCTGCGCCGGACCTGTCGGTTGAGTAAGTGGAAGAGGGAGAGCAAGCCCATGGCAAGCTTGGCGGAAGTGCGCAGAGACGAGCCCGAGGAGGAGGTTTCTCCTATGGATCATCCGGTAGCGCGTCCTGAGGAATTGCGGCTCCTTGAAGCCCTGTTGTTCGCATCGGCCGAGCCGATCGATCAGGCAACGCTGGCAAAGCGGATGCCCGACGGCGTCGATATCAAGGTGGCGCTCGCACAGTTGCAGGCGGAATATGCGCCGCGCGGCGTCAACCTGGTTCGGGTCGCCAACAAGTGGACGTTCCGCACCGCCGGCGATCTGTCGTGGCTGATGACGCGCGAGAGCACCGAGACCCGGAAGCTGTCGCGTGCAGCGATCGAGGTGCTGTCGATCGTCGCCTATCACCAGCCGGTGACCCGCGCCGAGATCGAAGAGATTCGCGGCGTGGTCACCTCGAAGGGAACGATCGACGTGCTGCTGGAGACGGGCTGGATCCGTCCGCGCGGCCGCCGCAAGACGCCGGGCCGTCCGTTGACCTTCGGAACCACCGATGCCTTCCTGTCGCAGTTCAGCCTGGAAGCGCTCGGTGACCTGCCGGGACTCGAGGAGCTGAAGGGCACCGGTCTGCTCGACTCGCGCCTGCCGACCGGCTTTTCCGTTCCCTCGCCATCGGATGATGCGACGTTGCGCGAGGACGAGGAGCCGCTCGAGCCCGGCGACACGCTGGAACTGCTGCTCGCGCCGGCGGTCGAGCCGGAAGCCGAGGAACCGAAGACCGAGAGTGAAGCGGTTGCCGAGGTCGAGGCTGCCGAGGTTGGGACTGCCGAGGTCGAAACGACAGCCGAGGCCGAAACCGACCTCGGAGCGGAAGCTGCCGCCGAGGTGGACGCGGCCGAAGCTGACGTGGCCGAACCTGACGCTGATGAGCCGGACGAGCGCATCGACGACGAGGGCGCCGAGGAGAAGGGCGAATAGCCCGGAATATTCCCGGTTAAGCCTAGCAATATTACGTAGCCGCGACAGCGATTTGCCGCGGCCGAGGTCCTTGTTTTTGACACCCCGCGGGCCTAACTTCCGGCAAAGTTCAGGCCGGTCCGCCGGCCATTTCTGGAGGGTTGCAGGATGGGTTCGCTTAGCATTTGGCACTGGATCGTCGTGATCGCAGTGGTCCTGCTGCTGTTCGGACGCGGCAAGATTTCGGACCTGATGGGTGACGTCGCCCAAGGTATCAAGGCCTTCAAGAAAGGCATGCAGGACGACGACAAGGTCGCGGACAAGCCGGAGTCCACCAAGGCGATCGACCACAATGCGGCGCCGTCGGCCGCGCGCCAGGATGTCGGCAGCAAGGCCGTCTAACGCGCTTGTACTGACGCATATTTCGACGTTTTTCTTTGCGCGAAACGGTGACGCCGTCGCTCGGAAGCGCTATGGACGCCGATTGAGAAAAGGCGCCGGCAGCCCCACATCCAATGGGGCCGATGGCGGCGCGCTTAGGCGGAACAATTCATGTTCGATATCGGGTGGAGTGAACTGGTCGTCATCGCGGTCGTCGCGCTGATCGCCATCGGCCCGAAAGAGCTGCCGGGCGTGCTGCGCATGGTCGGGCAATGGATGGGCAAGGCCCGGAAAATGGCCTCTGAATTCCAGGGCCAGTTCCAGGAAGCCATGCGCGAGGCCGAGATGGCCGACATCAAGAAGAGTTTTGACGAGGTCAGGGAAGCCGCAACCGGCATCGCCAGCGGCAACATCATGACCTCGCTGCAGAAGGATGTCAGTGACGCTCTGCAGATCGACAAGCCGGTCGATGCGCAGGTCGCCTCCGCAATCGACGCGCCGGTGACGTCAAGCGACGCACCGGTGACACCCACTACACCTGCAGCACCGACACCTGAAACTTTCGTCGAGGCCGAGACACACGCTACCGCCGGCGAGCCGCTCGCGATCACCGGCGAGGTGAAGCCCGAGCCGGTGCCTGCGCAGGACGAGACACCGCCACAGCCTGACGTGCTCAAGGACGCGAGGGCGTCATGAGCGCCGAAGATATCGAGGCCAGCAAGGCCCCCTTGATGGATCATCTGATCGAGCTGCGCTCGCGGCTGATCAAGGCGCTGCTCGGCTTCGGCGTGGCCTTCATCATCTGCTTCTTCTTCGCCAAGCAGATATTCAACGTCCTGGTCTGGCCCTTCATCTGGGTGGCAGGGCCGGAAAATTCCAAATTCATCTATACCGCGCTGCTGGAATATTTTCTGACGCAGCTCAAGCTCGCGCTGTTCGGCGCCGGCTTCATCTCGTTTCCGATCGTCGCGACGCAGATCTACAAGTTCGTGGCGCCCGGGCTCTACAAGCATGAGCGCAACGCGTTCCTGCCTTATCTGATCGCGACGCCGGTGTTCTTCGTGCTTGGCGCGATGATGGTCTATTTCGTGGTCTTCCCGATGCTGACCCGCTTTTCGCTCGGCATGCAGCAGTCGGCGGGCTCGGAGACGGCGCAGATCCAGTTGCTGCCCAAGGTCGGCGAATATCTCTCGCTGATGATGTCGCTGATCTTCGCCTTCGGCATCGCGTTCCAGCTGCCGGTGATCCTGACGCTGCTCGGCCGCATCGGCATCGTCACCTCGAAGATGCTGAAGGAGAAGCGGCGCTATTTCATCGTGATCGCCTTCATCATCGCCGCCGTGCTGACGCCGCCCGATGTGCTGAGCCAGGCCTCGCTCGCGATCCCGCTGCTCTTGCTCTACGAGGGCGCCATCATCGCGGTCGGGATCGTGGAGAAGAAGGCCACGACCTCGAGCGCGCCGTCGGCGACCAATCCGGCCGAGTAGGGTGATTTCGTCACAGATCCGGGCGTCATACCCCGCGAAAGCAGGGTATCCGGTACGCCGCGGCTTCCCGGCGACACACTGATGTTTCCGGAATACTGGATCGCCCGCCTTCGCGGGCGATGACACTTGTGCTAGTTGAGGCACGCCGCAAACGTTGACATGCAACGTTATCTTGAAGCGCGACGTTAGGACTCCCCGCCATGCACGATATCAAAGCGATCCGCGACAACCCGACAGCCTTCGACGCCGGCCTGAAGCGCCGCGGACTTGGGGCGCTGTCGCCGTCGCTGCTGGCGATCGACGAGAAGCGGCGTGCTGCGATCCTGGCGTCGGAGCAGGCCCAGGCGCGGCGCAATGCGGCCTCGAAGGAGATCGGCGACGCCAAGAAGGCAAAGGACGAGGCGCGCGCGGCCAAGCTAATGGCCGAGGTCGCCGAGCTGAAGACCACGATGCCGGAGCTCGAGGCCGCGGCGAAATCGTTTGACGACGAGCTGACGAAAGAGCTGTCGTCCATTCCAAACTTGCCGCTCGACGAGGTGCCCGACGGCACCGACGAGCACGGCAACGTCCAGCACCATGTGTTCGGCAAGAAGCGCGATTACGGCTTTGCGCCGAAGCTGCATGATGATCTCGGCACCGCGCTCGGCTTTATGGATTTCGAGGCGGCGGCGAAATTGTCCGGCGCGCGCTTCGTGGTGCTGAAGAAGGGATTGGCACGGCTCGAGCGCGCGATCGGGCAGTTCATGCTCGATTTGCACACCAGCGAGCACGGCTATGCCGAGATCAATCCGCCGCTGCTGGTGCGCGACGCCGTGATGTTCGGCACCGGCCAGTTGCCGAAATTCGAGGACGATCAGTTCTGGGCGATCAAGGGCGAATTGCTGTCGACGCCGAATGCCGATCTGCGCAGCGAGCGCCTCGGCCTGATTCCGACTGCGGAAGTTTCGCTGACCAACCTCGCGCGCGAATCCATCCTCGACGAAAAGGAGCTGCCGATGCGGCTCACCGCGCTGACGCCGTGCTTCCGCGCCGAGGCCGGCGCGGCCGGCCGCGACACGCGCGGCATGATCCGCCAGCACCAGTTCACCAAGGTCGAGCTGGTGTCGATCACGACGCCGGAAGCCAGCAAGGATGAGCTCGAGCGCATGCTGTCCTGCGCCGAGCAGGTGCTGCAAAAGCTCGATTTGCACTACCGCGTGATGACGCTGTGTGCCGGCGACATGGGCTTCTCCGCGCAGAAGACCTACGACATCGAGGTCTGGATGCCGGGGCAAGGCGATGGCGGCGCCTATCGCGAGATCTCGAGCTGCTCGGTGTGCGGTGATTTCCAGGCGCGTCGCATGGACGCGCGCTATCGCGGTCCCGACGGCAAGCCGCGCTTCGTGCACACGCTGAACGGCTCCGGCACGGCGGTCGGGCGCGCCTTGATCGCCGTGATGGAGACCTACCAGCAGCAGGACGGTTCGATCGCGGTGCCCGATGTGCTGCAGCCCTATATGGGCGGGCTCAAGGTCATCGAGCACGGCATGTGAGGCGAGGGCCAGTGTGATGCCGCTGCACCGTGACATCCACTGGCTTGGTCGACAATGGGCCGTCACGGGCCACGGTCTGCAGCTGATCAATCAGAAGCAGATGGGCTATTACGACATCGAGGCCGCGCGCCTGTGGGACGCGCGCGTGACCGAGGTGCAAACGAAGGCCTGGATCGACCGGCCGGACTTCGACAAGGCGCTGGATCTCGCGCGCGCAAGGTTCATCGAATTGGCGCCGGCCGATTGGTCACCAGCGGCCGCGCCGCCACCGCCACCTCCGGTCCGCGCGACGCCGCCGGCCGTGCCGCGGGCTCCGCTTGACGCGGAATCGGTGCCCTCGATCGAGGAGCTGCTGGCTAGGCTGAAATCGAAATCGGTTGCGGCCGCGCCCGTCGCAAAGCCGGCCGAGGGGGCGCCCGCACCGCCGCTCAAACCCGAACCGCGCAGACTCGAAACGCCCAAGCCTGATGTGCCGAAGCTTGAGCCTCGCAAGGTTGAACCCGTCAGATCCGAGCTCCCCAAAGGGGAGCTTCCGAAGGCTCCGAGGCCGGAGCTTCTCCAGGCGGTTTCGGCTCCCGAGCTGCTCAAGCCTGAATCCCGGAAGGTCGAAGCCCCGAGGGCTGAGGCCGCGAAGCCGGTGCCGCTCAGGCCGGACGCACTCACGTCTGCATCTGGCAAGATCGAACCCACCGGGGCTGAGGTCTCCAAAGCGGAGCTTCGCCAGACTGCGCCGGTCGAGCCGCGCAGGCCCGAAGCTCGGAGGAGTGAACCGCCCAAGGTTGAATCGTCCAGGGCCCAAGCTCCCAAGCCTGAAGCTCCCAAGCCGGAAGCTGCCAAGGTCGAACCCGCCAAAGCTGAACCTGCGAAGACTGAGCCCCTCAAGTCCGAAGCTCCCAAGTCCGAAGTGCGTCAGGCGGCGCCGGCCCAAAAACTCGAGGCAGTGCCGCTGGCGTCCATTGTTGCGGTTGTTCGGCGGCCAGCCCGACCGGCCTGGCCGGTGTTCGACCGCAAGATCGCCGGCAGCGGTAGATTCGTGCATCCGTGGCGCGTCACGTCGGCACGATGGCACGGGCCGGGTTTGCCTCCGCGGCCCTAGCCGGTTAAGACGGCAATCAACTCAAGACACCGCAACTCAAGAAACCGCAATTCAAGAAATCCGTGTCGTATCGGAACAAGAGGCACTTTGACGGATGCGAATTCTCTGCACCAACGATGACGGCATCCACGCCCCCGGCCTGCAGGTCGTCGAGCAGATCGCACGCTCATTGTCCGACGACGTCTGGATCGTCGCCCCCGAGCTCGACCAGTCCGGCGTCTCGCATTCGCTCTCGCTCAACGACCCGCTGCGTCTGCGCGAAGTCAGCCCGCGTCACTTCGCGGTGCGCGGCACGCCGACCGATTGCGTCATCATGGGTGCGCGCCACATCCTTGGAGACAAGCTGCCCGATCTCGTGCTGAGCGGCGTCAACAAGGGCCGCAACGTCGCCGAGGACGTGGTCTATTCCGGCACCATCGCCGGCGCGCTGGAAGGCACCATCCTGGGCTTTCCGTCATTTGCGCTGTCGCAGGAGTTCTCGATCGAGACGCGCAACGCGCCGCTGTGGGAGACCGCGCTGAAATTCGGACCCGACATCATCCGTAAGGTGATCGGCGCAGGTGTCCCCCGGAACACCGTCATCAATGTCAACTTCCCGTCCTGCATGCCCGACGACGTCAAGGGCATCCGGATCACACGGCAGGGCAAGCGCAATCAGGGTTTCCTGAAGATCGATCGCCGTCACGACGGACGCGGCAATCCGTATTTCTGGATCGGCTTCGAGCGCGCGGCGATGATGGATGCGCCGGCCGAAGGCACCGATCTTGCCGCGCTTGCCGCGCGCTACGTCTCGGTGACGCCGCTGCGGCTCGACCGCACCGATGAAGCGTTTTCGGAAGCGCTGACCGCGACGTTGAAGTGATCCCGTGAGATCTGTAGCCCGGATGAAGCGCAGCGAAATCCGGGGATCTTTAGAGCATAGAGAGCGGTCCCGGATTGCGCTTCGCTGCATCCGGGCTACGAATGCGGGTGAGACCTAGACCGGCGCGCTCCGCATCGCGCTGGAGATCACCTGCGCCAGCGTTTCCAGCTGGAAGGGCTTTTGCAGCGCCGGACGATCGCGATACTCCGGGGGCAGGCCGGACGAGCCATAGCCGGTTGCGAAGATGAAGGGGCGGTTGCGGGCGTTGATCAGCTCGGCGACCGGGGTGATCACCTTGCCATTGACGTTGACATCGAGGATCGCGAGGTCGAATTCGATCGATTGCGCGAGCTTGACCGCTTCGCCGATCTCGCCGGCCTCGGCCGCGACGCTATGGCCGAGCTCTTCCAGCATATCGGCGACCATCATCCGGATCATGACCTCGTCCTCCACGAGGAAAACTGAACAGCCCGCCGGCCGTATCGCTGTCATGATGGAATCCTTGCCCGTCCCTGAAATAGGCTCGCAAATAACACTATAAGGCGCAATGCAAACGTTTAGGAATTGGTCGGTTTCCAGCGCGCGACGCTGCGTCGCCGGATCGTTCTGACTGTCTCGTTGCGCAGGATTCGTCCAGACTCCGACCGGGTGCAAACCGTACAACCAGAGCCCCGGCGCGCCTGGTGCTGGCCGCGCATCGCTGTCGATTATATGGGAAGCTGCCGTGTTGGCGCCAACACGAAATCGGACTGCTGGTTCCTGACTGGGAACAAATGGTGACGGGAAATTTTTCCTTAACGCGGTATTTCGGATTTCAATGGCATCAAGCCAGGGCAAGATTCCGCGCTGCCGCCTAGAGACGCTGATGAACATGGCCGTGAAGCCCGATCCGACCGAGAAGATGATGTTTCAGCTCACCCTGCGGCGGCGAGGGGTCAGCGATCAGGCGGTGTTGCGCACCATGGAGGAGGTGCCGCGCGAGGTGTTCGTCGATCCGCGCGATCGCAACGAGGCCTACCGCGACAGTGCGCTTGGGATCGCCTGCGGGCAGACCATCAGCCAGCCTTTCGTCGTCGCTTACATGACCGAGCAGCTGCAGTTGCAGAAGGACCACCGCGTGCTTGAGATCGGCACCGGCTCAGGTTACCAGGCGGCCGTGCTGTCCCGGCTGTGCAAGCAGGTTCTGACCATCGAGCGCTACCGGACGCTGGCCGACGGTGCCCGCAAGCGCCTCGAAAAGCTGGGCTATTACAACATCGAGGTGCTGCTCGGCGACGGCTTCGACGTTCCAGCCGGGGCTGGCGATTTCGACCGCATCATCGTCACCGCGGCGATGGAGCAGATCCCCGAGAAGCTGCTGGAGCGGCTGGATCCCGGCGGCGTTCTGATCGCCCCGGTCGGGCCGCATCAGGGTACCCAGACCCTAGTCCGCGTGGTGCGGACGCAGAGCGGCTTCGAGCGCAAGGAATTGGTCGACGTCCGCTTTGTGCCGGCGCTGCCGGGAATTGCCCGCGAATTGTAATTCGGCGATTTGCCGCTTGGCGCCAACGCCTTATTCGCAGGGTTAAGCGGTTATTTACTCGCGAGGTGTTTACTCAAAACAGTCTTTTGTTGCGTACGAGTGAGTAACCATGTCTGGGGTTGTCGAGTTGCTTCGCTCGCGTCGCGTACCGCAGGTTGCGGTGCTGACGCTGATGTCCATGGCTTTTGCCGGTTGCAGCGCCGACATGTCGTCGCGCTTCTCGCAAAACTCCTACTCGCAAAATCCGTTTGCGTTTGATCCGCAGCCGACCGGCACCGTGCAGGCACAGCCGCCGCGCGAGCTGCCGCAATACGCGCGGCCGCGAACGCAGCCGCAATATTCACAGTATCAGTCACAGCCGTTGCCGCCGCCGGTTGCTGCGCCGCAGTCCTACCCGGTCGCCAACGCGGGCGTCTCCGGAGGAGGGCGCGGGCTTTCGTCCTACACGCCGCCGCCTGCACGCCCGCAGATCGAGGCCACCGGCACCGTTCCGCAATCGGTCGCTGCTGCGCACGCCGGACACAGCGGCACCACCATCATCGTCGGCACCAGCGATACGCTCGAAGTGCTGGCACGCCGCTACAACGTCTCGACCGCCGAGATCCTGCGCGCCAATGGCTACAAGGGACCGCGCGCGCTGTCGCCCGGCCAGCAACTGGTCATTCCGCGCCCGATGGCCGCCGCCGCAGCGCCGGCGATGGCAGCGCCGGCGACGCGGCCCGTTGCCGTGGCGGCCGCGCCCGCCGGCGTCCACTTTGTCAATCGCGGCGACACGCTGCACAGCATCGCGCGCCAGCACCACATTCCCGTGGCTGAGCTCGCCCGCGCCAACAATCTCGATCAGTCGGCACGGCTCAGCCTCGGCATGAAGCTGGTGGTGCCGGGCGCCAAGACTGCGATGGCGGCTCCGGCGCCGGTTGCACAAGGCGTTGCTGCCGCACCGGTTGCGGTTGCCCCGGCACCGGCGATGGTGGCCCCGAAGGTCGTCGCCACTGCGCTGCCGCAGCAGAGCGCGCGGCTGGTTCAGCCGACCGCGACCGTCGAACAGCCGGCGGCCGCCGCAGAAGCGCCCGTTGTCACCAAGTCGAGCGAAGCCACCGGCGCATTGCCGACGTTCCGCTGGCCGGTGCGTGGCAAGGTCATCACCGCCTATGGCTCGAAGACCAACGGCAAGGTCAATGACGGCATCAACGTCGCGGTGCCCGAAGGCACTCCGGTCAAGGCGGCCGAGGACGGCGTCGTCGCCTATTCGGGCAATGAGCTGAAGGGCTACGGCAATCTCGTGCTGGTTCGCCACTCCAACGGCTACGTCACCGCCTATGCCCACACGAGCGAAATCCTGGTGAAGCGCGGCGATACCATCAAGCGCGGCCAGGTGATCGCCAAGTCGGGCCAGTCGGGTGAGGCGGGCTCACCGCAGCTCCACTTCGAAATTCGCAAGGGATCGTCTCCGGTCGATCCGCTCCAGTTCCTCAACGGCGCGTAGGTTGCGCGCCGGGACTTCCAAGTCTCACAACAAAGACAGCGGGGGAGGCGTAAGCCTCCCCCGTTTTGTTTGATCTAGAAGTCGAACGTCATGCCAGTTGTGACCGCCGAGGCCTTGTTGCCGGCGACCACGTTGTTGTTGGCGTCGCGGCCGCATATGCCATAGCCATGACCGCTCACGCCGAGGCAGTAATGCGCGCCGGGGCCGTTGCGCAGGTAACTGCCGACAAGATACCAGGTCGCAAACGGGCTGAAGTGGTACTTGACGCCAGCCGCATACTGATCGGCGCTGCTGTCCACCGAGTTGAGCGCAAAGTCGGCCGATCCCGGTGCCGGAGCGACGGTGTAGTTGTTGAATATGCCGGTGCCGGGCGAGCCGGGAGAGGCGTTGGCGTGGGCCCATGACGCGCTGACGTCCCAGGCGCCGACGCTCTGGGTGGCGCTGAGGAAGTAGCCGTCGCGCGACCGCTCGTTGAAGTCGGCCACGGTGTTCTCGCGCCGCATCACCTCGTAGATGCCGTAGAGCTGCAGCTTGCCGATGCCGTCGTCGAGGCGATATCCGGCGCCGATCTTCGCGGCCCATTCGTTGGCGATGCCGACGGACCCCGGCGGAACGATCAGCACGCCGCCGTTGCTCAACGGCGTGACGGCTTCATCGCCGGTGCGGTTGGTGCCCTCATGCAGCTCGTAGGCGGCGACCGCCGTGAACGGCCCCTGATTGTAGGTCAGCGACGCGCTGTAGAGGTTGCCGTACGATCCGTCGGTACAGCCTTCGGGCGCCGAGGTCAGCGGGAAGCCGCTGCCGCTGCCGCGCGCGGACGTGGCGGGGCAGTTGAAGTCGCCGAGCGCGAAATCGCTGTTGTCCTTTGCGGTGTTCTGCCCGGGCGAGATCATCAGCGTGGTCTGGAAGCCGTTCCAGACCGGCGATTCGTACCAGAGGGCATGGGCTGCACGCCAATCGAACTCCGCGCGCAGGTCGCCGCCGGTATTGCCCATGATCGAGTTGTAGTCGCCGAGCGTCGCCGAGAACGGATCGAACTTCGATGTGGCTTTCTTGTAGGGCGTATCCGATTTGCCAGCCTTGATCGCGCCCCACGGCGTTGCCATCCCGATGAAGCTGTCGCGCGTTCCGAGCGCGGCACGCTCGGTCGGCACCGCGGCGACCTCGACGAGGGATTCAAACTGGGCGACGGCGGCCCACCCGGCGAAGCCATACGGTGCGAGATCGTGACGCGCGTGGACGCCGAAAAAGGTGAGGTTGCTTGCCACACCGAACTTGGTGCCCTGATCGAACACGCCGGCGTTGAAGACGTCGCCGGATAGATCGACGTGGCCGTAAAGCGTGACGGTGGTGTTGTCGACGAAGGCGTTGCCGCCCGGCGCCTTGCTGTAGAGCGGCGCGCCTCCGATGCTGACGACGGCGTGCTCCGGGGCGGGGGCCGGGGAGGGGGCGACGCCGGCATGCTGCACCGGGTTGCCCTTTGGCGTTGTGGTTGCCGCAGGGGGCGCGGCGCTGCGGCTTGCGATGTTGTTCACGCGATCCCGGAGCTGTGCATTCTCCTTCGCGAGCTTCGCATTGTTTCGTTCGAGCGCATCCAGACGCGCCATCACGTCGTCGAGCGTTGCTGCCTGCACCGGCTGTTGCGTGAGCGCCAGGCCGATTGCCGCGAGCGCGGTTCCGGCGAGAAGTCCCTTCTTCATCTATCCCCCCTTTGTCAGAGCGCCTCAGCGGTGTGCTGAGGGTCACAAAGTGGAGGAACGTTAATGTATACCACACACCAGATACATGGATGCGGGTGAGCTAAGGCAGATAAACACCCGATGTGACTTAAATGGTACTATGATACTATTGCGCTGCATCAATTTGTCGCATCTTGGATTTTGGAATAAGATTTGACTTACATGTATATGGTTGAATTTCGGGTCAGAAATTCAATCACAAAAGTAGGACAGCAATGCTGACATAGAATATTGCAGTGCGGAAAAGAGGGTTGATTTGGAATAATGGATGCCAGATTCTGCCGAGTTCGAAGCGAATTCGCGTCTGGTCGGAGGCCTAGACCGGCTGCCAGGGGGCTCGCTCGTCTGAGAGACGCTCGACCATGTCGCTCAGGAATTGCGGCGGTCCAAACGCGTGCCAATCCCCGTCCGATTGCAGCAGCAGCGGACGGCGCGCGTCGCGGCTGAAGGCCTCCAGCCACGCGCGCGCCTTGGCTTTCGGATGAGCGCCGATGGCAACCGCAACGTCGACCGGAATTGTGCGCCAGACAAAGCTTGCCGGAAGAAAGATGACATCGGATCTATCCGGACGCATCCAGTCGGGCAGCGGGCTTGTCGGCGTAAGCCAGCCGCAGACGAACTTCCGGCACGGATCGAGCGGACGCTCGTCATAGATCGTGCATTTGCCCGCACTGCTGAACGGGCACGGCTGCCCCGGATGGACGTCATGGCCACGTATCCGGATTTTCAGCCAGCCATCGCAGCACGCGGTGCACTCGCCACATTGTCTCGCAGTCGTGCTGGGTTCGGCCGGCATGCGTCGAGTGTACCCATGCCGCACCGAATCCAGAAGGGCTGTGACTAGCGGTCGTGCGGCTCGCGCTATGTGCCGCTCAGCCGCACGCCGAGCCGGCCGGCGAGTTCCTGCGTGTACTGCCAGGCGACGCGGCCGGAGCGTGATCCGCGGGTGGTCGACCATTCGAGCGCCTCGCGCTCGAGTTCGTCCTCGGCGATCTTGATGCCGAAATGGTCGCAATAGCCCTTCACCATCGCGAGGTACTCGTCCTGGCTGCAGCGGTGGAAGCCGAGCCAGAGACCGAAGCGGTCCGACAGCGACACTTTCTCTTCGACCGCTTCGCCCGGATTGATCGCGGTCGAGCGCTCGTTCTCGATCATCTCGCGCGCCAGGAGATGCCGCCGGTTCGAGGTCGCATAGAGGATGACGTTCTCGGGGCGTCCCTCGATACCGCCTTCCAGCACCGCCTTGAGCGATTTGTAGGAGGCGTCGTTGCCGTCGAAGGAGAGGTCGTCGCAGAACACGATGAAGCGGAAGGAGGAGCTGCGCAGCAGCTCCATCAGGCCGGGCAGGCTCTCGATGTCCTCGCGGTGGATCTCGATCAGCTTCAGCCGGTCGGCCGGCTTGCGGTCAACATTGAGACTGGCATGCGTCGCCTTGACCAGCGACGACTTGCCCATGCCGCGGGCGCCCCACAGCAGCGCATTGTTGGCGGGCAGTCCGTTGGCGAAGCGCTCGGTATTCTCCATCAGGATATCGCGCATCCGGTCGACGCCCTTGAGCAGGCCGATCTCGACGCGGCTGACGCGCGGCACCGGGGCGAGGCGTCCGTCCGGATGCCAGACAAACGCGTCCGCGGCACCGAACGACTCGGCCGGATCGGGGGCCGGGGAGGCGGCCACAAGGCGGCTCGCAATGGTCTCCAGGGCGTTCGCGATCCGCTCGGCAGTGGCGCCGTCGAGCGGCATTACTGGGCGTTTTGTCGCGGCGTTTACGGCACGCTTGGCGGCAGCTTGAGGGACGGTTTTGCGGGCTGTTTTACTGGTAGTTTTCTTGGCTTTTTTCGGCATTTGTCCAGTTCCTGACGGCGCAGCCTTATCGGGCTGGCGGCGGTCCCGCAAGCGCCCTAAATGACGGTCCGTTAACGTTGCAATTGGGACCGCGGCCGCTATAGTCCGCGCGAATTTGTCCGGACCGCCATACCGCCCCGAACCCGAGGGCGCTGCCGGTCCTTTCCCGTCTTATCCGAGGATCGTCTGAATGCTGATTACTCCTGCGTTTGCTCAGGCTGGAGCTGGCACTGATACCAACAGCATGTTGATGTCGCTGCTGCCATTCGCGCTGATCTTCGTCATCATGTACTTCCTGATTCTGCGCCCGCAGCAGCGGAAGGTGCGCGATCATGCGGACCTCGTGAAGAACATCCGCCGCGGCGATACCGTGGTGACCACGGGCGGCCTTGTAGGCAAGGTGACCAAGGTGGTCGACGACGACCAGATCGAGTTCGAGATTTCGGACGGCGTTCGCGTGCGGCAGATGCGCCAGATGATTTCGGGCGTGCGGACCAAGGGTGAGCCGGCGAAGGGCGATGCCAAGGACGAGGCGTCCGCGAGCTGATTGCCGCGGAGCCCTTTGCCGAATCTGACAGGTCAATTCGATGTTGTATTTCACGCGGTGGCGAGCGCTGGGGATTATCCTGACAGCGCTGGTGGTCTGCCTGTGCGCCGTGCCCAATTTCTTCCCCGAAGCGCAGGTCAAGACCTGGCCGGCCTGGGCGCAGCGACGCCTCGTCCTCGGCCTCGATTTGCAGGGCGGCTCGTATCTGCTGCTCGAGGTCGACGCCAATTATGTGAAGAAGGAAAAGCTCGAACAGGTTCGCGACGACACAAGGAAGGCGCTGCGTGATGCCCGGATCGGCTTCACCGGAGGCATCACGATCCGCAACGACGCCGTCGAGGCCCGGATCGCGAAGGAAGCCGATGTTCCGGCGGCGCTGGCGAAACTTCGCGAGATCGCGCAGCCGATCGGCGGCTTGCTCGGCTCCGGCGGCCAGCGCGATGTCGATGTGACGGACGCGGGCGGCGGCTTGATCCGCCTGACCGTGTCGCAGCCCGCGATGATCGAGCGGATGCGCAAGACCATCGAGCAGTCGATCCAGATCGTCGAGCGTCGCGTCAACGAGCTCGGCACCGTCGAGCCCTTGATCCAGCGTCAGGGCACCGACCGCATCCTGGTGCAGGTGCCGGGCCTGCAGGACCCGACCCATCTGAAGGAGCTGCTGGGCAAGACCGCGAAGATGGAATTCCGCATGGTCGACACCACGGCGTCGCCCGATCAGGCCACGGTGCCGGCGGACTCGGAGCGGCTCGTGAGCGCGTCGCCGCCACCGGTTCCTTACATTGTGAAGAAGCAGGTGCTGGTTTCCGGAAGTGAACTCTCCGACGCCCAGCCCGGCTTTGATCAGCGTACCGGCGAGGCGATCGTCAGCTTCAAGTTCAATACCTCGGGCGCGCGCAAATTCGCGCAGGCGACCGCCGACAATGTCGGCCAGCCGTTTGCGATCGTGCTCGACAACAAGGTGATCTCGGCACCCGTGATTCGCGAGCCGATCACCGGCGGACAGGGCCAGATCTCGGGCAGCTTCACGGTGCAGTCGGCCAACGATCTGGCGATCCTGATGCGCGCCGGCGCGCTGCCGGCACCGCTGACCGTGGTCGAGGAGCGCACCGTCGGTCCCGGCCTCGGCCAGGACTCGATCGAGAAGGGCGAGCTTGCGGCCTATGTCGGCTCGGTCCTGGTCATCGTGTTCATGCTGATCACCTACCGGCTGTTCGGGGTGTTCGCCAACATCGCGGTGGCGATCAACGTCGCCATGATCTTCGGGCTGCTGTCGCTGCTCAACGCCACGCTGACCTTGCCCGGCATCGCCGGCATCGTGCTGACGGTCGGCATCGCGGTCGACTCCAACGTGCTGATCTATGAGCGCATCCGCGAGGAATTGCGCGGCGGCCGCAACGCGATCTCGGCGATCGACGCCGGGTTCAAGCGGGCGCTGGCAACCATCCTCGATTCCAACATCACCACCTTCATCGCCGCCGCCGTGCTGTTCTACATCGGCACCGGACCGGTGCGCGGCTTTGCCGTGACGCTCGGCATCGGCATCATCACCACGGTGTTCACCGCCTTTACCTTGACGCGCCTGATCGTCGCGGCATGGGTGCGGTGGAAGCGGCCGCAAACCGTGCCGATCTGAGAGGCCTATTGTGACTCATACCGTTCTGATTGGCCTTGGCATCCTGATCGCCGTGCTGACCGTGGTCGCGGCGCTCGGGCTGATGCCGGCGCTGCGCATCGTGCCCGACGACACGCATTTCGACTTCACGCGCTTTCGCCGCATCAGCTTCCCGATCTCGGCGCTGCTCTCGATCGTCGCGATCACGCTGTTCTTCACCCATGGCCTGAATTTCGGTATCGACTTCAAGGGCGGCACGTTGCTGGAAGTGCGGGCCAAGTCCGGCACCGCCGACATCGCCGCGATGCGCACGACCTTAAACGGCCTTGGTCTCGGCGAGGTGCAGTTGCAGCAGTTCGGAGGTCCGGCCGAAGTCCTGATCCGCGTCGCCGAGCAACCCGGCGGCGATCAGGCGCAACAGGACGCGGTGACGAAGGTTCGCGGCGCGCTCGGCGATTCCGTCGACTACCGCCGCGTCGAAGTGGTGGGACCGCGCGTCTCCGGCGAATTGCTCGCCTACGGCATGCTCGGCCTGATGCTCGCGATCGTCGGCATCCTGATCTATCTCTGGTTCCGGTTCGAGTGGCAGTTCGCGCTCGGCGCCATGATCGCCAACGTCCACGACATCGTGCTGACGATCGGATTCATGTCGATCACCCAGGTCGATTTCGATCTCACCAGCATCGCGGCGCTGCTGACGATTCTCGGCTACTCGCTCAACGACACCGTCGTCATCTACGACCGTATCCGCGAGATGCTGCGGCGCTACAAGAAGATGCCGATGCCGCAGCTGCTCAACGAATCGATCAACTCGACGCTGTCACGCTCGATCATCACCCACGTCACCGTGACCCTGGCGCTGCTTGCGCTGCTGCTGTTCGGCGGCCAGGCGATTCACAGCTTCACCGCCGTGATGATGTTCGGCGTGGTGCTGGTCGGCACCTACACCTCGATCTTCATCGCGGCACCGATCCTGATCTATCTCGGCGTCGGCACCACGAGGCGCGACGCCGCCGACGGTGAATCGGAGAAGAAGCCGAACGCGGCAGCCAAGAAGTAGCCGGTCATGAGCAACTCCTCGGACGCTCCCCATCTTCCGAGGTCGGCGCCGATCGAGGCCTACGGCAAGGGCGGCTTCGCGTTCGCCGATATGTCGCACCGCGGTTCGCTGCTGTGCCTGCCCGATGGGATCTGGGCCTGGCCGGTGACCCGGCCGCAGGAGATCGACGAATACGCGCTGCAGAAGGTATTCGCGGCCGCCAATGCGATCGATACGCTGATCGTCGGCACCGGTACCGAGGTCTGGGTGCCGCCGAAGGTCCTGCGCGAGGCCCTGCGCGCGGTTCGGGTGGTGCTCGACCCGATGCAGACGGGCCCCGCGATCCGCACCTACAACATCATGCTGGGCGAGCGGCGTCGCGTCGCGGCGGCGCTGATCGCGGTGCCATGAGCACGACGGAGGCGCCGACCGACGGCGCGGCGTTCTGCGCCGATCTGGTGCGGACCCATGACTTCGTGCGCTACGCGTCGACCTTGTTCATGCCGGGTCCGGAGCGCCGGGCGCTGCTCGCGATCTACGCCTTCAACATCGAGGTCTCGCGCGTGCATGAGCAGGTCAGCCAGCCGCTGCCCGGCGAGATGCGGCTGCAATGGTGGACCGACATGCTGGCCGGGGCCGGACATGGCGGCGTCGAGGGCAATCCGGTCGCAGCTGAGCTGCTGTATGCGATCCGCAATCACCGCCTGCCGGTCTCGCCGTTCTCGCTCCTGGTCGAGGAGCATCAGTTCGATCTCTACAACGACCCGATGCCGTCGCTGGCCGCCCTCGAGGGCTATCTCGACGCCACCGCGTCGGCGCTGTTCTCGCAGGCGACGCGGGTGGTGGCGCGGCCGTCGGAGGCGATCGATCACCTGGCCCGTCATGCCGGCCTCGCCCAGGGCATGGCGCAGGTCATCGCGGCGCTGGGCCGCGACGCCGCGCGGCAACAGCTGTTCCTGCCGGTGCAGCTGTTGCAACAGCACGGCAGCAGCAAGGAGGAGGTGTTTGCCGGCAAGCCGACGCCGAACATCCGTGCCGCGATCGATCAGCTTGCGGACGAGGCGCAGGGCCATCTCAAGACCGCGTTCGGGCTGCTGGCCGATGTGCCGTCCGGCGTGAGGCCGATCTTCCTGCCGCTCGCGCACGTCAGACGCGAGTTGAACCGGGCGAGGCGGGCCGACTACGATCCGTTCCTGCCGAAGCCGGTGTCGCGCCTGCGCACGCTCTGGACGTTGTGGCGCGCTGCGCGCACCGAAGAGTTCGGTCGCTAGAGCATGATCCGGAAAAGTGCGAAGCGGTTTTCCGAAAAGATCATGCTAAAACAAGAATCTAAAGCGCGATGATGATTCAACGCAATCTCATCGCGCTTTAGCTCTGTTCTTTCGAGATGTGCTTGGTGAAGATCCGGATCGTCGCGCCTTTGACCACCGGGCCGCTGTCAAAGATGTCGGATGCGATCCGTTCGACGGCGTCGCGCAGCGCAACGAACTGGGCCTGGCGAGCGATGCTCGCCGTTCCGCGCGTGCCGGCCAATTCGTCCATTGCAGCGTCGCTGATCTGGCATTCAATTTCCTGGTCGCCGTACATCATGGTGAATCCGAACGCCATCCGCTCGGCATCATATCCCCCGATACGGCCACGGGTCAGTGGCATTAAGCTAGTCCCTTGAGCGCGATACCCCCTCACAAGATTGGCGCGTCGCGCTGCGTTTGTCGAGAGCTGCGCGCCTGGAAGTGTGCAGCGTCGATGCGGAGATCGCGCTCAAGCAAGAACCCAAAGCGCGACGTCGACCAAATCCGATCTCATCGCGCCTGGCCCGCCGGCCGATCCATCTCGGCAACTTCGAAATTGAAGCGATCGCGCAGATTCTTGCGTTGCTCGAGGATGTCCTTGAGGAACTCGCGATCGGCGTCGCTGCGCATCATCGGCTCGATCAGGTCGATCTGGTTCATGGCGACGAGCTGCAGGATTTCGGTGCGCGGCTTGCCGGCCGCATCGCGCGGCAATGCATGCACGATCTGGATGTGTTCGGGCGGCTTGACGCCCTTGGCCGCGGCAAGCTCGTTGCGCAGCGTCTTTTCCAGCGCGGACTGGTCGGCCTCGACGAAGGCATAGAGCCCGACGCCGACGCGCCGGTCGGCAAAGGCGACGATCGCGGTGTCGCGCACGTCAGGATTCCTGCGGATCAAATCGACCAGCACCGGCGCGTCGTTGACCAGCCGCCGGCCGCCGCCCTCGCGGTCGGTGAAATTGAAGATGCCGCGGGTGATCGCCTGATAGACCTTCTTGCCGGTCTTGAGCCAGACGCTGGCGACCGCGGACTTTTTCGCGAGCACCTTGCGCTCCTTCGGCGTCAACGCCTCCGGCGCGTAGCTGCGCTTGTGCTTCAACAGATGCCGCAGATCCTCATAGGCCGCGATGCGGAACAGCCGGCTTCGGCTCTTGAAGCAGGCAGCAAGCTGAAAGTCGGTGAGGTAGGCGCGGCCGTCGCGGCCGACCAGCCAGTTCTGCTCCTTGGCGAGGTCGTTGTGGCAGATGCCGGCACGATGCAGCTTGCGCAACGCGACCTTGGCGGAGCGGAAATAGGCGACGTCGCCATGCGGCTTCGCCAGATGCAGCGCCGCGCCGTCGATGAAGCCGCGCACCAGCGCGCGCCTGCCTGCCCACAACAGCTTGGGGCCGACGTCGAGATCGCGCGCCAGGGTCAGCGCGCGGCGTTCGCGCGAAAACAGATGCAGCGCCACGGCGAACGACCAGAACGGCACCTGATCGAGCCGGCGCAGCACGCCCTCGACCTCGCCGCCATCGCTCCGGAAGCGGCCGCGCTCGACGGTCGAGAATACGTCGCGCTTGAGCAGCACGCCCTGGCTCCATCGTGCCGACAGGGTGGCGTCGTCGTCTTTCGGCAAGCTCATGACTGTCAGGCCGCTGCCGCAACGCGCAGTTGCTCTGCGATCCAGTGGTCGAGGTCGGTGAGTGCCCGCGCGCTGATCGCCTGCTTCTTGGCGACCGTCTTCTCGTTGCCGCGCAGCCGCGAGCCGTCCGGCTTCTTGGTCGGAGCGCTGGCCAGCGGCGGGAACAGACCGAAATTGATGTTCATCGGCTGGAAGGAGCGCGAACCCGCGTCGATCGTCTCGATATGGCCACCGGTGATGTGGCCGAGCAGCGCGCCGAGCGCGGTGGTGGCGGGTGGTGGCGTCAGCGCCGTGCCGCGCATGTCCGCGGCAGCGCAGAGACCCGCGATCAGGCCGACGCTGGCCGACTCGACGTAGCCCTCACAGCCCGTCATCTGGCCGGCGAAACGCAGCCGCGGCTGTGCGCGCAGACGCAGCTGGCTATCGAGCAGCTTCGGTGAATTCAGGAAGGTGTTGCGATGCAGGCCGCCGAGGCGGGCGAACTCCGCGTTCTCAAGGCCCGGGATGGTGCGGAACACGCGCTGCTGCGCGCCATGCTTCAGCTTGGTCTGGAAACCGACGATGTTGTAGAGCGTGCCGAGCTTGTTGTCCTGCCGCAGCTGGACGATCGCATACGCCTTGACCGTCGGATTGTGCGGATTGGTCAATCCGACCGGCTTCATCGGCCCGTGGCGCAGCGTCTCCTGACCGCGCTCGGCCATCACCTCGACCGGCAGGCAGCCGTCGAAATAGGGCGTGTTGGTCTCCCAATCCTTGAAGTCGACCTTCTCGCCGTCGAGCAGCGCCGCGACGAAGGCGTCATATTGCTCCTTGGTCATCGGGCAGTTGATGTAGTCGGCGCCGGTGCCGCCGGGACCGACCTTGTCGTAGCGCGACTGAAACCAGGCCACCGACATGTCGATGGAATCCTTGTGCACGATCGGTGCGATCGCATCGAAGAACGCCAGCGCGTTCTCGTCGGTGAGCTGCCTGATGGCGTCGGCGAGCGGCGCCGAGGTGAGGGGACCGGTGGCGACGATCACGTTGCTCCAGTCGGCCGGTGGCAGGCCCGCGACTTCCTCGCGGTTGATCTCGATCAGCGGATGTTCGTTCAGCGCTTTGGTGACGGCAGCGGAGAAGCCATCGCGGTCGACCGCCAGCGCGCCGCCGGCGGGCACCTGGTTGGCATCGGCCGAGCGCATGATGAGGGAGCCCAGCCGCCGCATCTCGGCGTGCAGCAGCCCGACCGCGTTGTTGGCGGCATCGTCGGAGCGGAAGGAATTCGAGCAGACCAGTTCGGCGCAGCCTTCGGTCCGATGCGCCTCGGTCATTCGGTGCGGGCGCATTTCATGCAGGACGGCACGGACGCCGGAATTGGCAACCTGCCAGGCGGCTTCCGAGCCGGCGAGCCCCGCGCCCACGATGTGCACGGGTTGGGAAGAGGATTGATGCGGTGTCATCGCGCAGCGTTAGCGCGTTTTGATTCCATATGCATCTGAAACCGCAGCAGAGCGTTTTCAAGCGAAGTGGGTACCGGTTCGCGTGAAGAAAACATGTCAAACCTAGGATCAGAGCCCATCCCGTTCCGATGTTGTCGGAACGGGATGGGCTCTGAAAACGAGAACGCCCGCTGTGGAAGCGGGCGTTATCCGTTCATCAGATGGCTTGCGGCCGATTAGCCGTTGTAGGTACCGGCGGCAACGCGCGGAATGTCCGAGCGGTCGAGGCCGATATCGGCCAGTTCGCGATCGCTGAGCTGGGACAGTTCGCTGACATTGCGCTGATAATCCCGGAAAGCCTGGATCATGCGGATGAGCGAGAGCAACATGGTAGTCTCCTAGTAATTCAGATTCAGCTTTTCCAAAGCCTCATCGTTGAAGTGAATATAGATGATATGGTGCAGCGCGGTAGTTCCAATGGTGCGATGCAGCTAGACCCAAAACGCATGGCGGCGGTAAGTTTCGATTAACCGTTTCGCGCTTGCCCAGCGGGTCCATAAACGAAAGTTCCGTCTCCGCATCGAATATCAGAAAAACATTATTGAAATCAATTTGTTGTATGAACTGTGGTGGGCCGGATCACGCTTGATATATGGTAATTTAAGACCGTCCAATCAAGTTTTTCGCGCCCTCGCTCACCGGATCACGTCGATGTGTTCCATGCGTGATTCGCATGCGACAAGATGGCATTGAAATGATTATTAATTCATTATTTGGTGCAGGCGTCCTCTGAATGGACGGAGCGTCAATCAGTCGCATTGACGCGAGAGGTAGTTCGGTCCTCCGCCGTCGTGCGGATCTCCGTCGCGTCCGGCGTGTCGCGCGGAATGTGCTGAGGATTATCGGAAGTGCATTTCGATTGAAGTGAACGTTGGCAGCAAAGCTAATGCGGCGCCGCTTCCTTACCGACATGTAATCGAAACACTATGCAACGCATGCGCGATCCGCGTGCAGCGCTCATCACATTCGTATCGCGCGAAGTTCATTCTGAACGGCGCCGGGAGCAGCGAATAATTGCGCTGCAGATTCCGCAATCACGCAGGGATCTGTCCAAGAACAAGAGATGGATCATCCCATGATTAAAACATTCATCGCCGCAGCCAGCATGGCTGCCGTTGCTTATGCTGTCGCTGCTCCCGCCCAAGCCGCTCATCGTCATCACATGGGCGTCGGCTGCAGCGGCGCCAATCTCGGCAAGACGGAAGCTGCCGTCGAAGCTATGGCTGACAATGAGGTCAAATTCGCGGCGGAGAAGGAAGTCTCGCTCGCGCAGGACGCGATGTTGAACAACAAGTGGGGCGCATGCGGCGCGCACCTCAGCAAGGCCGCCGAAGAGAGCATGGCGAAGTAAGCTTTTGATCATGGCATAAGGGCCGATTGCCTGGGGCAATCGGCCCTTTTTGATTCAGCCCGAACAGGAGCCGCGCTGATCGACGCAGAGCCGACGTGCGGGCTTCTCGCCGCTACGCAACTCCTCCACCGCGCTACGGAGCCTTGGCGAGCTGGGTGGCGAAGTAGCCGATCGTCTTGGCGTACACCTCGCTCTTGTTCCATTGCTGGATGACCGCGAAATTCTCGCTGCCGGGCTCCCAGCCTTTGCCCTTCTTCCAGCCGTAGCTCTTCAGGAAGTTCGCCGTCGACGCCAGCACGTCAGGCACGTTGTGCAAGAGGTCGCGCTTGCCGTTGCCGTCGAAGTCGACCGCGAACTTGATGTAGGACGACGGCATGAACTGGGTCTGGCCGATCTCGCCGGCCCAGGCGCCGCGCATCTCCTGCGGCGCGAGATCACCGCGCTCGACGATGCGCAGCGCATCCATCAATTCGGCCTTGAACATGTCGGAGCGGCGGCAATCATAGGCCAGCGTCGCCAGCGAGCGCATGGTCTGAAACTTGCCGGTGTTGACGCCGAAATCGGTCTCCAGCCCCCAGATCGCGACCAGGATTTCGCCCGGCACCCCGTAGGCCTCCTCGATCCGCGACAGCACCGAGCCGTAGCGCTTCATCATGTCGGAGCCACGATTGAGCCGCGGCGGCACCATACGACCCGAGAATTGCTCGAAGGTCTGGCTGAACACCTGCTGCGAATGGTCGCGCGCCAGGATCGCCTTGTCCTGCGTGACGCCACTCAAACCGGCCTGGATCGCGTTCTGCGAAATGCCCTTCGTCACAGCCTCTTTCTTGAAGTCGTCGAGCCAAGACTCGAACGTGCCCGTGCCGCATTGGGCGGCGAGCCCAGACGCGGTCGAGGTCAACAGCCACGCTCCGATCGCGAGCGTGTGAAAGGAAAAGCGCGAGGTCATAGGCAATTTCACTCCGGAGTCTGCGATGTCATCGATTGGTCGCGAAACCCGGCGGGTATGTTCGCGGCAACAGCGGCCAAAACAAGGCTCGTGACCGAGCCGTTTATCTCAAGCAATGCTGCAAATGCCACGCCAACTTCACACCCATTTGACGATCCGGAACGACAAACCGCCGGCCGAATATAATCGGCCGGCGGTTGCTTTGGCGTTTACGCGTTCGGGGTGACTGGGGCTTAGCCGCGATCGCTGCGCCGCCACGGGAACAGGTTGGCCGGGAAGTCGGCGGCGGGCTTGCGCTCACGCGGCTCGGGGATCACCGGCCGTGCGTTCGGATCCTTGACGATGACCTCGCGATAGAGATGCCAGGTGGCGTGACCGAGCAGGGGGATCACGACGGCAAGCCCGAGGAAGAACGGGATCGTGCCGAGCACCAGCAGCACCGCGACGATCAGGCCCCAGGCCGCCATCGGCACCGGGTTCTGTGCGACGGCGCGCATCGACGTCACCATGGCTTCGCCGGCGCTTGCCTGGCGGTCGAGCATCATGGGGAAGGCGACGACGCTGATGCACAGCGCGACCAGCGCGAACAGAAAGCCGACGCTGCAACCGACCACGATCAGCCACCAGCCTTGCGGGGTGGTCAGCACGCGCTCGGCAAAATCGGGAATGTTAGCCGCGGTCTGATAGCCGAATACCGCAGTGTAGATCGCCTGCGCGGTGGCGATCCAGGTCACGAACAGTGCGAACAGCAACGTTCCGACCCCGAGCATCGCGCCGAATGACGGCGAGCGGAATACCTGCATGGCGTCCCATGCGGATGCCTCACCGCCGTCCTCGCGCCGCCGGCTCATCTCGTAGAGGCCGATCGCGGCGAACGGGCCGAGCAGGGCAAAGCCCGCGGCCAACGGAAACAGCAGGGGCAGCACGGAATAACCGTGCACGGTGCGCGCAAGCACGATGCCGAGCACGGGATAGATCAGACACAGGATGATGGCGTGGCTTGGTACTGCCTTGAAGTCTTCCCAGCCGAGACGCAGCGCTTGATGCAAATCGGACAGGCCGATGGTGCGGATAACTGGCGCAGATGCGGGGCCTTGTCCGCTCTGCGTCATCGATGTGACATTGCCTTGGTATGGAGTGGCCATGGTCGTTGTCTCCCTCTGGGCGGGCGCATTCTACGCCCGGCGCGCGGGCACAAACATACCGCCTCTCGAAGCGATCACGAGCAAGCCAGACGCGAAAGACAAAGCAGGGAACTGGCTGTGTCGCGAACTGTGCAGCGAGGGTACTCCCAAACCGCGGCAAAAGCACTCACGCTTAGGTGAATGTCGCATTGGCAAGGTATTGAGGGAGCGATACACTTGAACTGCGACCTCGGTCAGCCGGTGCATTGCCGCGTGGCCTTCACATCTCAACTCTCTTGGGAGCGAACGATGAGCATTTTCGGAAAAATCATGGGCGCGATCTTCGGCAGTAGCGCCAGCGCCGCGCCCGCCGGCGGAACGGCCACAAGCGCAGCTCCCGCCGGTGGATCCGGTAGCGCATCGCCGTCTCCGGCCGCGGTGCCCGCCGGCGCGGCGCCCGCGCAGTCCGTCGACGTCGCCCCCATCCTCGACAAGGCGGTTGCCGCGAAGGGCGAGAAGCTCGAGTGGCGGACCTCGATCGTCGACCTGATGAAGGCGCTCGACATCGACTCCAGCCTGTCGGCGCGCAAGGAGCTCGCCAAGGAGCTCGGTTACACCGGCGACACCAACGATTCCGCCAGCATGAACATCTGGCTGCACAAGCAGGTGATGACGAAGCTCGCCGCCAATGGCGGCAAGCTGCCCCCGGATATCAAGCACTGACGGGATCATCATCCCGCACACGGCCAGGGCCCGCGCCAGCGCGGGCCCTTTTTTGTGGACCGGCGAGCATCTATAGATCGGCGGACAAGAAGGAGAACGCCCATGAAAACTCCCACGAAAACTCCGACGACTGAGCTCGATCGCCGGACGATGCTTGCGACCGGCGCCCTCGCACTGGCCGGCGCCGCCGCGCAATCTGTGCCGGCCCACGCCGAGGCCGCGCCGAAGGTGATGTTTGCGGTCCCGGCCGTGACGATCCCGATCGTCGGCGCCACCGAGGTGTTCCAGGTCCGCCGCATCTACTGCATCGGCCGCAACTACGCCGCGCATGCAATCGAGCGCGGCTCCGATCCGACGCGCGAGCCGCCGTTCTTCTTCCAGAAGCCGACGGATGCGATCCAGAATGTCGCGATCGGCACGGTCGCCGATCATCCCTATCCGTCGCTGACCAAGAACTATCACCATGAGGTCGAGCTGGTCGCCGCGCTGAAGTCCGGCGGTGCCAACATCCCCGCCGACAAGGCGCTCGATCACGTCTATGGCTACGCGCTCGGCCTCGACATGACGCGGCGCGATTTGCAGAACGGCATGGCCGCGGAGAAGAAGCCGTGGGAGATCGGCAAGAGCTTTGACCACGCCGCGGTACTCGGGCCGATCCATCCGGCTGATAAGACCGGCCATTTCACGCAAGGCGCGATCTCGCTCGCGGTCAACGGCACGGTGCGGCAGAGCTCGGATCTGAAGAACATGATCTGGAGCGTCGCCGAGCAGATCGCAAAACTGTCCGAGGCCTTCGAGCTGAAGGCCGGCGACATCATCTATTCCGGAACGCCGGAGAATGTCGGCCCGGTCGTCAAGGGCGACGTGCTGCTCTGCAAGCTCGAGGGCCTGCCCGACATGTCGATCAAGATCGTCTGACGAACGCGGCGCTAATCCGCAAGATCCGCGTATTCCGGATGCTTGTCGAGGTAGTCCACCACGAAGCTGCAGCCGGCGATCACCTTGTGGCCGTCGGCGCGGATCAGCTCCAGCGCGCCCTTGACCAGCTGCGATGCGATGCCGCGGCCGCGCAGGGCGCGCGGTGTCTCGGTATGGGTGATGATGACGGCCGGGGGCGTCTGCCGGTAATTCGCAAAGGCGAGGCCCCCCTCGGTGTCGAGTTCGAAGCGCCTCTCGGCCTTGTTGTCGCGGACGGCAGCCATCGCAAAATCCCGGTTGATTCACTGGCCTTGATCTAAGCCCGTGAACCCGCCGGTGCAAAGCCGCGACCAACCCGCAAATTGACATTTGTGGATTGACGATATGCGCATTTTGGCCTGTCTCACCGCCGCATTGCTCGGCGCCGCGTTGACGCTGCCAAATCCTCCGCAAGCCGCCGCCGGCGACGATCCGAACTGGCAGACCTGCATCGGCGCCACGACGGCCCCAGGCGACCGCGTAACCGCCTGCACGGCGGTGATCGACGGCAAGACCCAGACCGGCAGGCGGCTGGCCGGGGCCTATTGCAACCGCGGCCACGGACTGACCGAAAAGCGCGACCTCGACGCCGCGCTCGCCGACCTCAACGAGGCGATCAAGCTCGATCCCGCCTTTGCCTGCGCCTACACCAATCGCGGCCGCGTCTACGCCTTCAAGCAGGACCTCGATCATGCAATTGCCGACTACGACGAGGCGATCCGGATCGATCCGGCGTTTGCGATGGCCTACAACAATCGCGGCGATGCCTGGCTCAACAAGGGCGATCTCGACCGCGCGCTGGCTGATCTCAACCTCGCCATCAAGTACAATCCAGAGCTCTCCACGGCCTATGGCAATCGCGGCTTCGTCTACTACCGCAAGCGCGATGCGGCGCATGCAATTGCCGACTTCACCACCGAGATCAGGCTCGAGCCCAACGTGCTAGCCTATCTCAACCGCGGCAATGTCTATCGCGAGACCGAGCAGCTCGATCGTGCCGCTGCCGATTACGGCGAGGCGGCGAAGATCGCGCCGACCGATGCGCGCGGCTGGCGCAACCGCGGCATGATCCGGCTCTTCCAGGGTGACAACAAGGGCGGGCTCGCCGATTACGACAAGGCGCTGCAATACGATCCCGCCGACGTCTATTCCTGGAATAACCGCGGCCAGGCCAAGCTGCGGCTCGGCGACAAGAAGGGCGCGGCGGCCGATTTCGGCAAGGCGCTCGAGCTGCAGCCCGATCTGAAGTCCGCCAAGGAGGCGCTGGCGCGGCTCGGTGGGGTCCGCTGACGCGCGGCGCCCGCAGCCGTCGATCCTGCCGCATCGCACATACGCCGATCGGGCCTTGCGGGCCGATGCAATTCGATTAGGCTTGTTGCCAGACATACGCCCCCGGATGCGGCCCAATGGTCGTCTGGTACCGAGTGGTGAGGCCGGCCGCTGACGTATGCCCCTTGTCGCAAGGAGGTTCGTCATGTCGGACAATCGTTTCTTCGGCACACACCGCCCCTGGGAGGACTGGCTCGGCATGCTGCTCGGCGTGCTGATCATGGTCTCGCCCTGGTTTCCGATCCAGGTCAGCGACGTCGTCGATGTCGAGCGCAGCCACCTGGTACTCAACAGCTTCGTGGTCGGCATGTTGGTGCTGGGCCTCGCCCAGCTCGAATATGTCGCGCTGCATCGCTGGGAGGAGGTGGCGAGCATCGTGCTCGGCCTCTGGCTGGTCGCGTCGCCGAACATCTTCGGCTATTCGGAAGACCAGACGCTGCAGCTCTGGCACATCCTGCTCGGCGGGCTGGTCGCCATGATCGGCGCCTTGCAGCTTTGGCAGGACTGGAACCTGAGCGAGCAGGACCTGGCCAAGCATCCGCAATAGCGGTCTCGGGCCAAGTATTGTCAGGCCAGGTATTGTCGGGCCAGGCATTGTCGGGTTGGCGGCCGCCGGCGCGGTATCATCGCGCTGCGTTCGGCGGGCCTTGCCGAGGCGAGCGGCTTGGCGATAAACCGGGTGGCACCAATCCCTTGCGGCGCTTGAAGACGCCCGGTTCTGACCGAGGAAACACCCGATGACCGTCCTGATCATGCCCTGTCTGTTGTGCGTATCGGCGGGGCGGCGATGAGCGGGACCGAGGCGACCGCGCCGCGCGGCGGGATCGCGCGGGTGTCGCGTCGGGTGATGAACCTTGCCTACATCCTGACCCAGAACGCTCGCCGCCACGGCGATCGTCCCGGCTTCATCTGGAACGAGAAGGCCTGGTCCTGGCGCCATATCGACCAGAACGTCTCGGCGCTGGCGGCGGCGCTGGCCGCGCGCGGCATCGGCAAAGGCGACCGCATCCTGGTGCATTCCAAGAACTGCGACGAGATGTTCTGGTCGATGTTCGCGGCCTTCCGGCTCGGCGCGGTCTGGGTGCCGACCAATTTCCGCCTGATGCCGGACGAGGTCGCCTATCTGGCGGCGGCCTCCGGCGCCAAGGCGTTTCTGTGCCACGCCGACTTCCCCGACCATGCCAAGGCGGCCGCCAATCCCGCGCTCGAATTCGTCTGGCGGATCGGCGAGGAGGGCACGTTCGGCGAGGCCACCGTCGGCGACGTCATCGCCAAGCATGCCGGCGCCTCGGTCGAGAACACATCGGTCGAGTATGACGATCCCTGCTGGTTCTTCTTCACCTCCGGCACCACCGGGCGCTCCAAGGCCGCGGTCTTGACCCACGGCCAGATGGCTTTCGTGATCACGAACCATCTCGCCGACCTGATGCCTGGCACCACCGAAGACGACGCCTCGCTGGTGGTGGCGCCGCTGTCGCATGGCGCCGGCGTGCACCAGCTGGTGCAGACCGCGCGCGGCGTGCCGACCATCCTGCTGCCGTCGGAGAAATTCGACATCGCCGAGGCGTTCCGCCTGATCGCCAGGTATCGCGTCAGCAACATGTTCACGGTGCCGACCATCCTGAAGATGATGGTCGAGCACCCCGCCGCCGAGCAGCACGACCATTCCTCGCTGCGCTACATCATCTATGCCGGCGCGCCGATGTATCGCGAGGACCAGAAGGCGGCGCTGCACAAGCTCGGCGGTGTGCTGGTGCAGTACTTCGGCCTCGGCGAGGTCACCGGCAACATCACCGTGCTGCCGCCCGGCCTGCACGATCCCGAGGACGGACCGCATGCGCGGATCGGCACCTGCGGCTTTGAGCGCACCGGGATGCAGGTCTCGATCCAGAGCGACGACGGGCGCGAGCTGAAGGCGCACGAGACCGGCGAGATCTGCGTGATTGGCCCCGGCGTGTTCGCCGGCTACTACGACAACCCCGAGGCCAATGCGAAGGCGTTCCGTGACGGCTGGTTTCGTACCGGCGACCTCGGCCACATGGACGAGGAGGGTTTTGTCTACATCACCGGCCGCGCCTCCGACATGTACATCTCCGGCGGCTCCAACATCTATCCGCGCGAGATCGAGGAGAAGCTCTTGACCCATCCCGCGGTCGGCGAGGTCGCCGTGCTCGGCGTGCCCGATCCGTTCTGGGGCGAGGTCGGTGTCGCCGTCTGCGTCGCGCGCGAGGGCACCGAGGCGGTCGCGGAGGCGGAGCTAGCGGCGTACCTTGCGCCGAAGGTGCCGCGCTACAAGATGCCGAAGCGCTTCTTCTTCTGGGAGGCGCTGCCGAAGTCCGGCTACGGCAAGGTGCCGAAGCGGCTGATCCGCGACGAGCTCGAGGCGCGCGGGCTGCTCGAGGTGATCGCCAAATCGACGGGCGCGTGAGGCGATGCGCAGCATCGCCCAGCCCGGTGCTCCCATACCCGAGCGCATCCAATGGGTCACCGCGCGCGGCCGCGCATTTTCATTCATGCTGGAGGCCGGCATTCCCTTGCTCGAAGCTGTGCGCCGCGGCTTTGCGGCAGAGGGATTTTCCGGCGGCGTGCTGAGCGCCACGGGCGGCGCGCTCGGGCCGTTCGCCTATGTGATGCCGGCGCTGTCGAAGGACGGCGTCAACGCCGCGTTCTACAGCGACACGTTCCGTCCCGACGGCGTGACACGGCTCAAGCTCGCGGCGCTGACCTTCGGCGAACGCGACGGCGCACCGTTCTTCCATTGCCACGGGTTGTGGACCGAGGCCGACGGCCGCTTCAACGGCGGACACATGCTGCCGGACGAGACCATCGTCGCCGAGCCGTTCGAGGTCAGCGCGTTCGGGATTGATGGCGCGACGTTTGTGGCCGAGCCCGACAGCGAGACCAATTTCAAGCTCTTTGGCCCGGTCGAAAGCGCGCCGGCGGGTGCGAAGGCCACGAGCCATGCCTTCGCGTTGCGGCTGCGCCCGAACCAGGATTTTGCCTGTGCGTTGGAAGACTTCTGCCGCCAGCACGGCATCCTGCGCGCGCGGCTGCATGGCGGCGTCGGCTCGACCATCGGCGCGGTGCTCAGCGATGGCCACAGCGTGGTGCCGTTCGCGACCGAGCTCGCGGTGACCGCGGGGCAGATCGCGCCTGACGCCAATCGTCGAGTGCGCGCCAGTCTCGACGTCGCGCTGGTCGACTATCTCGGCGGCATCGCCGAGGGACGCCTGGTGCGCGGCGACAATCCCGTGCTGATGACGATGGAGCTGGTGCTGGAAGTGCTGGAGGAGGCGGAGCGGCCGTAGGGGCGGGCTCGCAGTCTCTCTGAGCGTCGTCCCTGCGAAAGCAGGGACCCATACTCCGCGGCGGGTGTTGCTGAATGGACTCGTCGTTCGAGCGTTGCGTATCAATCGACATCGGTGGTTATGGGTCCCGGCCTTCGCCGGGACGACACCGAATATGCTGCGCGGTCAGTGGGGCACACATCCGCATCCTCGCGACAGGTAAGGGCCGCTCACCGCCGCTTGCGGACATGGATGTTGATGTCGAGGTCGATCGCGCTGACGCAGGTCTGCTCGGTGCGGTGCGAACCGCCCTCGTGCCAGCGGCCCTTGCGCAAGCTGATCGCGCTGACTTGGGCAAGGCGCAGGCAGCGCCATTCCGGCAGCTTGCCCGAACTTTCGCCGGCGAACTGCCAGGCCAGCACGACCTCTTCACCGCTCTTGTTGTAGCCGATGATATGCGGGCAGAGCTCGCGCGGCCGATCGTCATAGCTGCAGACCACTTGCTGCTCGGTGAGGATCGCCTCGCGGAAAAGCATGTAGCTGCGACTTGGCATCCGCTCATTCGTCGAAGACACGGAAGACCGCCGCAGCCGTCACCAGCAGCCTGTCGCCGGCGAAGGCCTCAGCATCGACGAAGGCGAAGGTCCGCGTCACCTTTTTCACGGTCGTGCGGCCGATGATCCATGGACCCGGTGCGGCGCCGCCGACGAAGCGGGTGTCCAGCGAAACGGTCGCGCATTTGCGTTTCGTTGCCATGAACACGGCACTGCCAAGGGCGGTATCGAGAAAGCCGAGGATCGCCCCGCCATGAATATAGCCGTAGGGATTGCCGTGCCGGTCGTCGCTCTGAAACCCCCATTCAGGCGCGGCGTCGCCGGTCTCGCGACAGTAGTAGGGACCATTGTGGTCGATGAACCCTGGGCGGCTCGGCAGGAGCTTGAACCCTTCCGGAGGCGAGATTGTCATTTCGGGAATCCCAACAAGGCTTGCTGATTCCGCGTCGTATGCGCGGGACGTTGAACCTAGCATTGTACGCCGACGTGCGCGCCAGCCTGGTCCGCTCGTTCTTGTTGTGTTCTTGACGGATTCGCCTCGATCTGGGATCGTGGCTGGCGCCGCCGCGGCGTGCCGGAAGCAGGACGAATGGCCAGAGGACGACATCGCCCGATCAACATGCCGGCGCCGTATCTGAGGCGGGTCTGGCTCGATCCTGGGCGCATTCCCAATCGCGATGCATATCCTTTCGTGCTGCCGCTGCTGCGCGACGAATTCGAACTCAGCTTCGACAAGGCGATCACCATCATTGTCGGCGAGAACGGCACCGGCAAGTCGACGCTGCTGGAAGGCATCGCCGTGATGGCGGGCTATGACGACGCCGGCGGCGGCAAGGGCTATCGCGCGGTCGACCATGGTCGTGCGCTGGAGAAAATGGGCGGTTCGCTGGCGTCAGCGCTGCGCGCGAGCTGGTTGCCCAAGGTCACCAATGGCTGGTTCTTCCGCGCCGAAAGCTTCTTCTCGGTTGCACGATATCTGGACGAGGCAGCGCAGGACGTCGGCGCGTTGCCGCCGGACTTCCTGTCGCATTCCCACGGCGAGGGCTTTCTGCGCTTCTTCGAGGAGCGCTGCCGGCGGCAGGGCATCTTCATCTTCGACGAGCCGGAATCCGCGCTGTCGCCGGCGCGCCAGATCGAATTCCTCAAGCTGCTGCACCGGATGAACGGCACCGGCCACTGCCAGGTGATCATGGCGACGCATGCGCCGGTCCTGATGGCCTATCCCGACGCGACGCTGCTGCGGCTGAGCAAATACGGGCTCGAGCCGGTCAACCTGCAGGAGACCGACCACTACCGGCTGATGCGCGAGTTCTGCGACGACCCCAAGGGGTTCGTCGAGGCGGCGATCGAGGAGTGACGCCGATCCCGGCGGGCTTGCCTCCCGGGGAAGCCGCCAGCGGCGACTTCGCTCTGGTGCAAGAAGCGGGTCCCCGATCCGGTCTAAACCCGAGCCATAGACTGCGGCATGCGCCAGGCGGCGCATGACCAACAGACATCGGGAGAGACCAGGGATGAGATTGACGATCGCGAAGGCTGGCGTGGTGGTGGCGGCATTGGCCGTATTTGGGGCCGCCTGGGCCCATGGGCCGACCCGCCAGAAGGTGCGGGAATCCATCGAGATCGATGCGCCACAGGCCAAGGTGTGGGCGGTGATCGGCAATTTCCAGGACATGAGCTGGCTTGCCGGTGTCGCCAAGACCGAGGGCGAGAAGGGCAACGAGATCGGCGCCACGCGGCGGTTGACACTGGCGCCCGGCATTACCATCGACGAGGAGCTCTACAAATACGAGCCCGAGATGATGAGCTATTCGTACCGCATCACGGCGGTCGACGTGAAGGTGCTGCCGGTCACCAATTACTCCTCGACGCTGTCGGTGTCGCCGGCGCCTGGCGGCAAGGCGAAGCTGGAATGGGCCGGCGCCTTCTATCGCGGCTTTCCGAACAACGATCCGCCGCCGGAGCTGAACGACGAGGCCGCGGTGAAAGCAGTGAGCGAGCTCTACCGAGGCGGGCTAGCGGCGCTGAAGAAGAAGATCGAGAGCGGAAGCTGAGCATGCGCGTGATCGCGCTGCTGGTGCTGCTCGCCGGTCTCACTGGCGCGCGCGCCGAGGAGGCGTTCGTCACCAACCAGCTCAGCGACGATCTCACGGTGGTCGATCTCGCGACGTCGAAGCCGGTCGCGACCATCGCGATCGGCGGCAAGCCCGCCGGCGTCGCCGTCAGCCATGACGGCCGCTTCGCCTATGTGACCAGCCCCGATGCCAAGGCGGTCACGGTGGTCGACGCGTCGGCGCGCAAGGTGGTCGGCCGGATCGAGGTCGGCGGCGGGCCGCTCGGCATCGCGGTGTCCCCCGACGGCGCAACCGTCTATGTCGCCGACTGGTACGCCGCCGCGGTGCGGGTGATCGATGCCAGGGAGCAGCGGGTCGTCGCCAGTCTGGCGGTCGGCGCATCGCCGTCCGGGCTTGCCGTGACGCCGGACGGGCGGCTGCTGCTCTCGGCCGACCGCGACGACGACAGCGTGTCGATCACAGACATTTCCGCCCACGAGCGGCGAGGGATCGTGAAGGTCGGGACCCGTCCGTTCGGCGTCACCATCGATGCCGAAGGCAAACGTGCCTACACCGCCAATGTCGGCTCCAACGACGTCTCCGTGATCGACATCGCGACCATCAGCGAGATCGGCCGCGTCCATGTCGGCCTGCGCCCCTATGCCGTGGCGCTGGCGCAGGGCCGCGGTTTCGTCACCGACCAGTATGACGGCAAGGTCAGCGTGTTCGACCTCGCAACCTTGCAGCCGGTGAAGCGGATCACGGTCGGCGAGTACCCCGAGGGCATCGAGGCGACGGCCGACGGCAAGCGCATCGTGGTCGCGAACTGGGAGAGCAATACGCTCAGCGTGATCGATGCCGCCGAGCTGAAGGTGGTCGGCGAGGTCAAGGTCGGCGACGGCCCGCGGGCGTTCGGGGCGTTTCTGAGAAGGACGGAGTAGGTGCGAAGCAAGTGCGTAGGGTAGGCTGGCTACCCTACGATTGCTTCGCTTGCCGGCTGACTTGCTCGTCACGATTGGCCTTGGGTATAAGGCGGCCGGACAGGAACACCCGATGCCGGTCGATCAAATCCAGCTCAGCAAGTTCTTGAGCTTCGTGCTGCGGCACAAGCCCGATGAGATCGGCTTGACGCTCAGTGCTGACGGCTGGGTCAACATTGACGAGCTGGTTGAAAAAGCCAACGCGGCTGGAACGAGGTTTAGCCGCGCCGACCTGCTCGATGTCGTCGCGACCAGCGACAAGAAGCGGTTTTCGATCTCGGCCGATGGCCGCGAGATCCGTGCCGCGCAGGGGCACTCGGTATCGGTAGAGCTTGGCTTGCCGCCGCAACAGCCGCCGTCGATCCTGTATCACGGGACCGCGACGCGGTTTGTCGACGTGATCCTGGTGGAAGGCCTGAAGCCGCAGGCACGCCAGCAAGTGCATCTGTCCGCCGATGAAGCGACAGCCCTGCGCGTCGGTCAGCGTCACGGCAAGCCCCATATTTTCAAGGTCGATGCCGGCGCCATGCACGGGAAGGGATTCAAGTTTTACCGGGCGGACAACGGCGTATGGCTGACTGACCACGTGCCGCCGCAGTTTCTCGGGTAGTGACGGAGGGCGGATTACACTTCGCCAATCCGCCCGACGACCTCTGCACATCGGCATGCGCCGGTGCTATAATCTCGGCCGAACAAGGGAAAGCAGGGAGGATGCCATGCATCATACCTTGGTGCCCAGCGACCGCGTCGAGCATGTCTGCGTGTTCGGGCGCGATGGCTCAAAACTCGGTTCGATCGAGCGGCTGATGCTCGACAAGGTGAGCGGAACGGTGGCCTACGCCGTGATCAAAACCGGCGGCGTGCTCAGCAGCCACCACCATTATCCGGTCAGGTGGACAGCCTTGAAATTCGATCCCGCGCGCCAGGCCTTCGAGGCCGAGGTGACGCTGGACGATCTGCGCACCGGCCCGTCCGAGTTCGACGGCGATGAATTTGACTGGGGCGACCGCTCGCACGCCTACACGCACCCGAATTATTGGGCGGTGTAGGGCGGAGGTGGGCTGCTCCAGTCATCGTATCCCGCATGAGCGAAGGGACATGCGGGACAAACGTCGATGACTTCGAGCGGTCCCAGATATCGCTTCGCTCATCCGGGCTACTTGCTCACCAGCTTGCCCTTTACCGGATTTCACGCGGACGCGATTGCCACTAAACGCGCCCGGATGTCATCGTACCTTGGTCCCACAACACCGATCTTCGGATGGTATCGAATTCCGGACTCTTCCTTGTTGGCCGCACTAAGCGCTGTACGTGCGTTACTCGCGGCAAGGTCGGCCAATCCGCAGGCGCTCATGATAAGGGCACGGCTTCCGTAGACGCGGAATACTACTATGGGAAACAATCCTGCTCGACTCCCGAACTCATCAAGGACCGCAAGCGCAGTCTCATAGTGATTCGAGAGTTCGTTAGTCGCGACGACCCACGCAAGTTCAAGCCACGCCCATGTCTGGACGCTCGGCTTGGCGCGCATCCTCTGGATCGCATGCTCATAGTAAGTCAGCGCGCCCTCGATGTCTCTTGACCTTAAAAGACAGTCGGCTTTTGCAGAGAGCGCTTGCACGAGGGTGATGGAATTAGGGTAGCGATCGATCACGTGGTTGAAGAGAGCTATCGCATCGGCATCGTATCGCTGCCCGATCTCCATCAGAGTGAAGCCTTGGATGAAGACGTACTGCGCCCGATTTGTCTCCCGCGCTCTGTTCAAGCGCCGCCAAAATTCGGTTTGATCCTCTTGCGACCAAGACTGCCTGCGAAACCAGTCGACGCTCATTCTAAGACCAGTCAAAAACGCTTCGGCGCACGGAGGATATCCACGATTGACCCGGATTTGGGGTTTCCCAGATTACTCCGCCGCCTCGCTTGCGCTGCTGCTCTTCCTCGGCTTGCTGTTCGCCTTCTTCAGCACCGGCGCCAAAAACTTGCCGGTGTAGCTGCGCGGTGCCTTGACGATGTCCTCGGGCGGGCCCCAGGCGACGATCTCGCCGCCGCCGTCGCCGCCCTCGGGGCCGAGGTCGATCACCCAGTCGGCGGTCTTGATGACCTCGAGATTGTGCTCGATCACCACCACCGTGTTGCCCTGGGCGACCAGCTCGTGCAGCACCTCCAGCAGCTTGGCGACGTCGTGGAAGTGCAGGCCAGTGGTCGGCTCGTCCAGGATGTAGAGCGTACGGCCGGTGGCGCGCTTTGACAGCTCCTTTGCCAGCTTGACGCGCTGGGCTTCGCCGCCGGACAGCGTGGTGGCCTGCTGGCCGACATGGATGTAGTCGAGGCCGACCCGGTGCAGGGTCTGGAAGGTCTCGCGCACCCGCGGCACCGCCTTGAAGAATTCGGCGGCCTCCTCGACGGTCATGTCGAGCACGTCGGCGATGCTCTTGCCCTTGAACAGCACCTCCAGCGTCTCGCGGTTGTAGCGCTTGCCCTTGCAGGTGTCGCAGGTGACGTAGACGTCGGGCAGGAAATGCATCTCGATCTTGATGACGCCGTCGCCCTGGCAGGCCTCGCAGCGGCCGCCCTTGACGTTGAAGGAGAAGCGCCCGGGCTCGTAGCCGCGTGCCTTTGCCTCGGGGAGGCCGGCGAACCATTCGCGGATCGGCGTGAAGGCGCCGGTATAGGTCGCGGGGTTGGAGCGCGGGGTGCGGCCGATCGGCGACTGGTCGATGTCGATGATCTTGTCGATGTGCTCGAGGCCCTCGATGCGGTCGTGCGGCGCCGCGCCTTCGCTGGCATTGTTCAGCTTGCGCGCGATCGACTTGTAGAGCGTGTCGATCAGCAAGGTCGACTTGCCGCCGCCGGAAACGCCGGTCACGCAGGTGAACAGGCCGAGCGGGATCTCGGCCGAGACGTTCTTCAGATTGTTGCCGCGGGCGTTGATGACCTTGATGGTGCGCCGGTGGTTCGGCGGCCGCCGGTCGGGCACGGGGACCGAAAGCTCGCCGGTGAGATATTTGCCGGTCAGCGATTTCGGGTTGCGCATGATCTGGTCGGGCGTGCCTTCGGCGACGATGTGGCCGCCATGCATGCCGGCGCCGGGGCCGATATCGAGCACATAGTCGGCAAGCCGGATGGCGTCCTCGTCATGCTCGACCACGACCACGGTATTGCCGAGGTCGCGAAGCCGCTTCAGCGTGTCGAGCAGGCGGGCATTGTCGCGCTGGTGCAGGCCGATCGACGGCTCGTCCAGCACGTACAGCACGCCGGTCAGGCCTGAGCCGATCTGCGAGGCGAGGCGGATGCGCTGGCTCTCGCCGCCGGACAGCGTGCCGGACGAGCGCGACAGCGTCAGGTAATTGAGGCCGACGTCGAGCAGGAAGGTCAGGCGCTCGCGGATCTCCTTGAGGATGCGCGCGGCGATCTCGTTCTGCTGCGCATTCAGCGCCTCCGGCACGGTCTCGAACCATTCGCCGGCGCGCCTGACCGAGAGCTCGGAGATCTCGCCGATATGCTTAGCCCCGATCTTGACGCACAGCGCCTCGGGCTTCAGCCGGTAGCCGTTGCAGCCGGCGCAGGGCACGTCTGAGAAATACTTGCCGAGCTCCTCGCGCGCCCACTCGCTCTCGGTCTCGCGGTAGCGGCGATTGATGTTGGTGACGACGCCCTCGAACGGCTTCTTGGTGTCGTAGGAGCGGACGCCGTCCTCATAGGAGAACTTGATCTCGTCGTCGCCCGAGCCGTGCAGCAGCGCGGCCTGCACCTTCTTGGTCAGGTCCTTCCACTTGGTGTCGAGCGTGAACTTGTAGTGCTTGCCGAGCGCGGTCAGGGTCTGGATGTAATAGGGCGACGACGATTTCGCCCAGGGCGCGATCGCGCCCTTGCGCAAGGTCAGCTCCTTGTCGGGGATGACCAGGTCCTCGTCGATATGCTGCTCGACGCCGAGGCCGCCGCAGGCAGGACAGGCGCCATAGGGGTTGTTGAACGAGAACAGGCGCGGCTCGATCTCGGGGATGGTGAAGCCGGAAACCGGGCAGGCGAACTTCTCCGAGAACAGGATGCGCTCGGGCCCGCTCTTGTCGTGGATCTTCGCGGTCTTCTTCTTGTCCTCGGCCGGTGCTGCCGCCGGCGCGTCGGCGTATTCGATCACGGCGAGGCCCTCGGCGAGCTTCAGCGCGGTCTCGAAACTTTCGGCGAGGCGCTGGGAGAGGTCGGGACGCACCACGATGCGGTCGACCACGACGTCGATGTCGTGCGGAAATTTCTTGTCGAGCGCGGGCGCCTCCGACAGCTCATGGAAGGTGCCGTCGATCTTGACGCGCTGAAAGCCCTTCTTGAGGTACTCGGCGAGTTCCTTCTTGTACTCGCCCTTGCGGCCGCGCACGACCGGCGCCAGCAGATAGAGGCGGGTGCCTTCCGGCAGCGCCAGCACGCGGTCGACCATCTGCGAGACGATCTGGCTTTCGATCGGAAGGCCCGTGGCCGGCGAATAGGGCACGCCGACGCGCGCCCACAGCAGGCGCATATAGTCGTAGATCTCGGTCACGGTGCCGACGGTGGAGCGCGGATTCTTCGACGTCGTCTTCTGCTCGATCGAGATCGCCGGCGACAGGCCGTCGATCTGGTCGACGTCCGGCTTCTGCATCATCTCGAGGAACTGGCGCGCATAGGCCGACAGCGACTCGACGTAGCGGCGCTGGCCCTCGGCATAGATCGTGTCGAATGCGAGCGACGATTTGCCGGAGCCGGACAGGCCGGTGAACACCACGAGCTTGTCGCGCGGAATCTCGACGTCGATGTTCTTCAGATTGTGTTCGCGCGCGCCGCGGATCGTGATGGCGCGCGATGAGGAGCCGGCGTTCTGTTGGCGCTTCGCCTTGAGCACTTCATCCATAGCGACATTTCCGGGCGCATGATCGGGCGCCTTTTGGGCGCGCATCGCCGGTGCTGCCGGGACCTTGCGCCGATGGGTGAGAAGACTGGAACGTAGGAAGAACGGCCGACAATTTCCAGTGCTGAGTCGCGTCCATCAACGGATAGTTTGCCTGATGGCAGCAGCCGTCAGCAGGGCCCGGTTCCGGCAACGAAAAAGGCCGGCGCGAGGCCGGCCTTTCCGAGACCCTGAGGTCTGCTTTTCGCTCAGTACTTGGCGACGATCGGGCCGCCGAAGTGATAGTTCACGCCGAACTGCACGGTGTGCAGGTTGATGTCGGCAGACGGAATGCCGAAGTAGGTCTCGCCGCCGAGGCTGCGATACAGGTACTCGCCCTTGATCGACCACTGCGGCGCGATGAACGCCTCGATGCCGGCGCCGACCGTCCAGCCGGAGTGGAAGTTGCTCTGCGAGACGCTCACGCCGCCAGCGCTGAGGGTGAGCTTGTTGTCGGCCCAGGCGTAGCCGCCGGTGCCGTAGAACAGCACCTTGTCGACGGCGAAGCCGATGCGGCCGCGCGCGGTGCCGAGCGACTCGATCTTGCTCGTCGCGGTGATGCCGAAAGCGGTAGCGGACGCATTGACGTCAGCCCAGGCGCCGTCAGCCTCGAGGCCGTACACGATGTTGCCGGCCTGCCAATTGTAGCCGATGGTGCCGCCGCCGAAGCCGCCTTCCATCTTCGGGTTGCCGGAGTCCTCGCTGGCATAGCCACCGAAGCCGCCGATGTAGAAGCCGGTCCAGTTGTAGATCGCGGCCGGCGGCGGAGCCTTCACGTAAGGCGCGCGGGCCGCCATGTCGGCGGCCATCGCCGGTGCAATTGCGCTGAAGGCAAACATGCCGGCCGATGCCAGCAAAACATTCCTGATTTTCAAAGTCCCAGTCCCATTTTCTTGTTGCCCCTCCAAACTTGAAGGGAACGTCACAGCCCTGTCGTGTGACGCTCGTGTGTTTCTACATAGAAATCTTGGAAGTTGTGTATCCGTGAAACCACAATGCACGGAAAACGGCCCGCGCGAGGCGCGCCTTGCTCGCAACGAAAAAGCCGGCGCAAGGCTGGCTCTTGTGTTCGCTGCGCAGGTGCGGCGCGCGACTGCCGGTAGCTCAGTATTTCGCTGATACGACCGGGCTCGCCACGTTGAAGTGGTAATTGATGCCGAGCTTGACGGTGTGGAACGTGTCCTTCCACTCCGAGCGATCGTTGATCGCGGGCGTGTACTGGATCGGCGCGACCTTGCCGAGATCGATGTAATTGTCCTCGAGCTTGGCCGACCAGTTGGCGGCGAACATGTATTCGACGCCGGCGCCGTCGGTCCAACCCCAGCGCGTGTCGCTGGCCGAGATCGAGGGCGGCGCGAGCCCGGCATTGTAGCGATGCAGGATGTCGCCAACCGCGCTTGGCCGCGCAAACGAGCCGACCAAGCAAACAAAAAGGCCGGCGCGAGGCCGGCCTTTCGTTTGGATCAAATCCGTGTCGCGCGATCAGTAGCGCGCAACCACCGGGCCACCCCACTTGTAGTTCACGCGGACGGTGACGAGGTCGACGTCCTGGCGATCGCGGATGCCGCTGAACAGCGCGCCGGTCGGGGTGGTGAGGTTGTAGGTCTTGTCCTGCATGAACAGGTGGTCGTACTCGACACCGGCGGTCCAGTTCGGCGCGAAGCCGACTTCGATGCCGGCGCCGATGGTGCCGCCCCAACGGGTGTCGGTCGTGCGGCCGGCGAGCACGCCGGTCGGCGTGAAGTAGGTGCTGAAGCGGTTGTCGGTCAGCGCGGCACCGCCCTTGGCGTAAAGCAGCACGTTGTTGACGGCGTAGCCGATCTGGCCGGTGAACAGGCCGAACGCGTCGATCTTGCTCTGGTTGGTGAACAGACCCGGGAAGATCGCGCTGTTGTTGCTGCCCTTCAAGTCAGCCCAGTCGCCTTGCGCTTCGAGGCCGAACACCCAGGTGCCAGCCTGCCAGCGATAGCCGATCTGGCCACCGGCAACGCCGCCGGTCGCATCATGGCAACCATCCGAGCCGAGCAGGATGCCGCCCGGGATCTGGTCCCAGCAATTGTGGCTTGAGCCCCAGCCGCCGTTGGCGCCGATGTAGAAGCCGCTCCAGTCATAGACGGCGGCGATCATTGGCGGCGGCGCCTTGGTGTAGGGGCGCGCAGCGAGATCGGCGGCCGCGGCCGGCGCAGCGAACGCAATCAGCGCAACCGTCGCGAGCAAAAACTTCTTCATAATCAAACCCCCAGCTTCCCAATCGGCTTCCAAAAGGTCCCGAAGCGCGATTTCAGACGCGAGCGCCCATCTGATGGCTGGTACCTATACGCTGATTCAACCGGAAACGCCGTCTCCCAAATGCAACACTCGCGGACGAAGTATCGACACGGCAAGGCGTTGATTTGATTTGCATTTCGTAAGGCGTCGGAGCTCGCTGGTGACTGGGACCGAAATCGGCGGCCGCGCCGTCGCCATCGGCCGCTTCTACGGCTGGTTGTGGCGAACAAAACTGGAACAGTGCCGGCTGCGGTGCTATATCTCGATAATCGTGGATAACCGCGCGACGGCGAGGGCATCGAGCCGGCACCGGCCGTATAGGTCATTCGCGACGCCTGCAAGTAAGTGGCGATGGTTGAGAGTGGCGGCCGATGTCCGGCGCCCGGTTTTCGAGTGGAGATGATGCAATGGCGGGAAGCGTGAACAAGGTGATCCTGGTTGGAAACCTCGGCAAGGATCCGGAGATCCGGCGGACGCAGGACGGCCGTCCGATCGCCAATCTTTCCATCGCCACCTCGGAGACCTGGCGCGACAAGGGCACCGGCGAGCGCAAGGAAAAGACCGAGTGGCACCGCGTCGTGATCTTCAACGAAGGCCTCTGCAAGGTCGCCGAGCAGTACCTGAAGAAGGGCGCCAAGGTGTACATCGAGGGTCAGTTGCAGACCCGCAAATGGACCGACCAGAGCGGCGTCGAGAAGTACTCGACCGAGGTCGTGCTGCAGGGCTTCAACTCCAACCTCACCATGCTCGACGGGCGGGGCGGCGGAGGCGGCAGCTTCGCCGATGATGGCGGCGGCAGCGATTTCGGCTCGTCCGGTCCGGTCAGCTCAGCGCCGCGCCGCGCGGTCGCCGCCGGCGGCGGCAGCCGCAACAGCGACATGGACGACGACATCCCGTTCTGACCGCAAGTCGCGGTTTCGACGCTTCCGTCAGGCGCCGTTCCGTGAAGATTCATTTCCCGGAGCGGCGGTATGACGCGGCGAGGATAGGTCCTTGTGTGGATTATGAGGATAACCTCATATCCATCTGACCATATTTCACTAACATCCAGTGGATCGCGCAAGTTCCCCAGACTTTGACACAGGTCAATGTGAATGATATTTACATTGGCCTGCGGCGAGTGACGTCTGGCCGTGAGCTTCACTCGAGGGCTGCCATCATGAGCCTCGCGCCATTGCTCGACGCTGCGCCTGCGATCCCGCTCCATGCCTTTGCCGCGATGGCTGCCTTCGTGCTCGGCTCCATCCAGCTCGCGGCCCCGAAGGGCACGCTGCCGCACCGGACGCTGGGCTGGATCTGGGTGATCCTGATGCTGGTCGTCGCCGGGAGCTCGTTCTGGATCCATCAGATCCAGCTGGTGGGCCCGTGGAGTCCGATACACCTGCTGTCGATCTTCTCACTGGTCATGCTGGTGCTCGGCGTGACGGCCGCGCGGAGCCACAACGTCCGCCGCCACAAGTTCACGATGATCGGCATTTTCTTCGGCGCGCTGGTGATTGCCGGCCTGTTCACCTTCGTGCCCGGGCGGATCATGCACGCAGTGGTGTTCGGGCACTGAGAGAAGCGAAATCGCGAATGGTGAGCGGCGAATACCGTACCGGGAACCCGTGTTCCATGCGCAATTCGCCGCTCACGATTCGCTTCCCGGGCCAAGCCGCGGCCGAAGCCGCAAACAAGCCCGTAAGTACATGAAAAAACGAAGGGAAAAACGGCTTGCCGGAGCCGCGCAAGGGTGGTTATCAGGCCCCTGATGGTCTATATGATTCCCCAGCAGAACTGACCGGATTTCCCCTTTGTCCGAACCCGAAGACGACAAGCCCGGCGAGCCGCCGGTGCCCTCCGATATTCGTCCCGTTTCCATTCTCGACGAGATGAAGAAGTCCTACCTCGATTACGCGATGAGCGTGATCGTGTCGCGTGCGTTGCCCGATGCGCGCGACGGGCTCAAGCCGGTGCACCGGCGCATCCTCTATTCGATGCATGAGCAGGGACACACGCCGGACAAGAAATACGTCAAGTCCGCGCGCGTCGTCGGCGACGTGATCGGTAAATATCATCCGCATGGCGACCAGTCGATTTACGACGCGATGGTCCGCATGGCGCAGGACTTCTCGCTGCGGGTGCCGCTGATCGACGGCCAGGGCAATTTCGGCTCGGTCGACGGCGATCCGCCGGCGGCCTATCGATATACCGAGGCACGGCTGACCAAGGCGGCGCTTGCCGTTCTGGCCGACATCGACATGGACACCGTCGATTTCCAGCCGAACTACGACAACTCGGAGAAGGAGCCGGCGGTTCTGCCGGCCCGCTTCCCGAACCTCCTGGTCAATGGCGCCGGCGGCATCGCCGTCGGCATGGCGACCAACATCCCGCCGCACAATCTCGGCGAGGTCGTCGACGCCTGCGTGGCGCTGATCGACAATCCGGCGCTCACGATCGACGAGTTGATCGACATCATTCCCGGACCGGACTTCCCGACCGGCGGCATCATCCTGGGCCGCCAGGGCATCCGCTCGGCCTACCATCTCGGCCGCGGCTCGATCGTGATGCGCGGCAAGGTGGCGATCGACACCATCCGGAAGGATCGCGAAGCGATCATCATCACCGAGATTCCCTATCAGGTGAACAAGGCGACGATGGTCGAGCGTATCGCCGATCTCGTAAAAGAGAAGAAGATCGAGGGCATCGGCGACCTGCGCGACGAGTCCGATCGTGACGGCTATCGCGTCGTCATCGAGCTGAAGCGCGAAGCGGTGCCCGACGTGGTGCTGAACCAGCTCTACCGGTTCACGCCGCTGCAGACGAATTTCCCGGCCAACATCCTGGCGCTGGATTCCGGCCGTCCGCAGACGATGAATCTGAAGGACCTGCTCACCATCTTCGTCGCGTTCCGCGAGCAGGTGGTGACCCGGCGGACCAAGTTCCTGCTCGGCAAGGCCCGCGATCGCGCCCACATCTTGGTTGGCCTTGCGATCGCCGTCGCCAACATCGATGAGATGATCCGTGTCATCCGAACCTCGCCCGATCCGAACACCGCGCGCGAGGCCCTGATGTCGCGCGACTGGCCGGCACGCGACGTCGAGGCGATGATCACGCTGATCGACGATCCCCGGCATCGCATCAACGATGACGGCACGCTCCGGCTGTCGATGGAGCAGGCCAGGGCCATCCTCGATCTTCGGCTGCAGCGCCTGACCGCGCTGGGACGGGACGAAATATCCGAGGAGCTCGACAAGCTCGCGGCTGAGATCGCCGATTATCTCGACATCCTGCGCTCGCGTGCCCGCGTGCAGGGCATCGTCAAGACCGAGCTCGCCGAGGTGAAGCAGCAGTTCGCCACCCCGCGCAAGACCGTCATCATCGAGCAGGAAGGCGAGGTCGAGGACGAAGACCTGATCCAGCGCGAGGACATGGTCGTCACCGTGTCGCATGCGGGCTACGTCAAGCGCGTGCCGCTGTCGACCTACCGGGCGCAGCGCCGCGGCGGCAAGGGCCGCGCCGGCATGCAGACCCGCGACGAGGATTTCGTCGCGCGGCTGTTCGTGGCCTCGACCCACACGCCGGTGCTGTTCTTCTCGTCGCGCGGCCAAGTCTACAAGGAGAAGGTCTGGCGGCTGCCGATGGCTGCGCCAAACGCGCGCGGCAAGGCGCTGATCAACATCCTGCCGCTGGAGCAGGGCGAGCGCATCACCACGATCATGCCGCTGCCGGAGGATGAATCCTCCTGGGGCAATCTCGACGTGATGTTCGCGACCACCAGCGGCACCGTTCGCCGCAACAAGCTGTCCGATTTCGTCGACGTCCGCCGCTCCGGCATCATCGCCATGAAGCTCGGCGAGGGCGAGGCGATCGTCGACGTGCAGATCTGCACCGAGCGCGACGACGTGCTGCTGACCGCCGCCGGCGGCCAGTGCATCCGCTTCCCGGTCACCGATGTGCGCGTCTTCACCGGCCGTACCTCGATGGGCGTGCGCGGTATCGCGCTGGCCGAGGCCGACAAGCTGATCTCGCTGGCGATCCTGCGCCATGTCGAGACCACTTCGGACGAGCGCTCAGCCTACCTGAAGATGCGCCGAGCGGTGGCCGGCGAGGCGACGGCCGAGGAGCCCGCGGATGCCGAGGGCGAGGAGACGACGAACGCGATCCAGCTGTCGCAGGAGCGCTACGCCGAGCTGTCGGCTGCCGAGCAGGTGGTGCTCACCGTCTCCGTCAACGGCTTCGGCAAGCGGACCTCGTCCTACGAGTACCGCACCACCGGCCGCGGCGGCAAAGGCATCGTCGCGATGAGCGTCAACAACCGCAACGGCAACCTGGTGGCGTCGTTCCCGGTCGAGGACGCCGACCAGATCATGCTGGTCACGGACAAGGGGCAGCTGATCCGCTGCCCGGTGGCCGACATCCGCGTCGCCGGGCGCTCGACCCAGGGCGTGATCGTGTTCGATACCGCCGAGGACGAGCATGTGGTCTCGGTCGAGCACATTCCGGAGGAAGAGAACGGCGCGAACGGGAACGGCGAGTAGGGCCGTTCCCGAACGTAGTTCGTTGCATGCGGCTCGAGGTTGGGGCCCGCCAGGCTGATTGATGCCTGATTGCGCGGGCGCGCAGGGCTGCGCCCGTGGGTCGTTTCGGCGGGCTTCGGGAACCTGCGTCTATGTTAGACGGGCGACCCGTTCAGGGCGCCTGGGGGGCAGATAGCATTGTGAACAGAACGCTATCGCCGTCCCGTTGCGCTGTTTCGCGTGACGTCGCGTAGCCGTGCACGAGCTCCAGACCGCCTTCGGAAACATGCCATTTCCAGCGAGTGGGCTCCTTCTGCGCACTCACGATGACCTCCAGGAGGCGAACGCGGGTTTGTTTGGCCATCTTGCCGACATGCGTCTGAGTTGGCATTTGCCGACGCGCCCAATCCGGTCGCGCAGGAGCTATTTCTTCTTCCTCGGCGGCGGAGGATTGATCTCGGCGATCTTGCGCAGGCAATCGGCTTCGGTGTCGTGCGGGCCGGTCACGAATGTTCCGCTGACTTTTGTGGAATACCAACCTGACGTCACGCCGAGGCGCACGGACTCTTCAGTCTTGACGTGACGAGGCGAGAGATTTTGCATGAAGCTCTTTCGGTGAGTGCGTTCGAATCTGTCTCGAACGCACGGAGGAGGCTTTCAACCATCCGACTGGAACATTCGTCGGGTTCGCCTCGCGCTGGCAAGCCGCGCCAGCCGGCAAGCGTCGTCGTTCCTGCGCGCGATTGCTGCAAATAGCCAGCACTTTCTCGCGCGATACGGGTATTTGTCCGATCAGGCAGATCGTACCTTGTATTCGACCGCATCGTCGCCATGTCGGTAGGACAAACAGGAACGTATTTCGAATGAAGCTTCGCGTCGGATTCGAAATGCACTACGAGTTCCCCCAGCCGACGCCCATGATCATGGTGCTGGGCACGCATTTCACGCGTGCGTCCGACATCATCGTCCCCGACCACCTGACCACCAGCCCCGCGGTGCCGATCACGCCGTATCGCGACGGATTCGGCAATTGGTGCAGCCGTATCGTCGCGCCGGCCGGTCCGATGCGCCTGGCGGCCGATGGCGTCGTGCGCGACAGCGGCGCGCCTGATCCGGTGCTTGCTTCGGCAGGCCAGCACGCGGTCGAGGACTTGCCGGCGGACACGCTGGTCTATCTGCTCGGCAGCCGCTATTGCGAGACCGACCGGCTTTCGGAAATCGCATGGAAGCTGTTCGAGGGCACGCCGCCCGGCTGGCCGCGGGTCCAGGCCATTTGCGACTTCGTCCATCACCACATCGCTTTCGGCTACGAGCACGCCCGCGCCACCAAGACGGCGCGGGAGGTCTTCGACGAAGGCAAGGGCGTGTGCCGCGACTACGCGCATCTCGCTATTGCCTTCTGCCGCTGCATGAACATTCCGGCGCGCTATTGCACCGGCTATCTCAGCGACATCGGCACCCCGCTGCCTTGGGCGGCTGGTGATTTCGCCGGCTGGTTCGAGGCCTATCTCGGCGGCCGCTGGCATATGTTCGATCCGCGCAACAATGTGCCGAGGATCGGCCGGGTTCTGATCGCACAGGGACGGGATGCCTCCGACGTTCCGATCACCCAGACGTTTGGGCCAAACACACTGATCTCGTTCAAGGTCTGGACCGACGAGGCCGCGTCATGACGGATGATCCCCAAGTCCTCAGTTCGGACGAGTTCGCCTCCCTGGTCGAGGTCGGCAAGGGCGAAGCCCAACGGGAGATTCCCCAGTTGCACGGGGAGCGCCTTGTCGGTCTCGGCTACGCAGTCAGACGGCTCGGTGAACTCGGTCTGACGGCATCCGGCGTTCGTCGTCTCGCGGCGGGCAAATAGACCGTCCAGGCCTTTGCCAGGCCTTTGGATGCCGCGTCCGATTTGGGTCAATGAGCCAACGCGCCCTCGGCGAAGATCGCAAATTGCTCCCGCTCGCTTAGCTCCGGATCGCACCGCTGCGCAGCTCGACGACGTCGCGCACCCTGGCGCCAGGCGCGGTGCGGCGGATGATCGCCTGCGCCTGGTCGATCGAGACTGCGAGCCGTGGCTTCAGCTGGAGAGGCGGATCGTCTGACCTTCCCTGACAGCACCCGTAGCCTGGATGGAGCGAGATGAAATCCGGGCTCTCGCAATTCGCCGCAACATTTGATATTTCACTGTCATTGCCTCTACGGTTTAGACGGCAGGTACAGTTGCATGGCACTCATAATATTATCTAACGCGGTACAGACTTATTCAATCCTGGGAAGTCCGACACTGATCGCCGCCGATGGCGGCCCTGCCTGGCAGACGACGATCTCGGCCTCGCCCACGCTGGTGCAGAGTTACACGGTCTCGACAAACGCCATCGCCGGCGTGCTTCTGATCCCCGACCCGGAATATGTCGACCACCTCAATGAGACCGGCGCCAACGGGGTCTTTACGCTCCTCCAATACACGCCGTTCGGCTCGATCCAGGGCAGCCCCATCACGGTCACGCTCGAGGTCGGCGCATTCGCCTATTACAACAACTTGATCGCCGCGAACGTCCAATTCGTATCGACGTTGAACGCCTACATCGCGAACGGCTACAGCGTCCAGAACACCTTCGATGCGATCGAGCCGTTGGTCAATGCGCTGCTGCAACCGAACGGGCAGTCGCCGCTCGCGATCGGCTCGCAACTGGCCAACGATGCCACCGAGTTGGCGAATGCAGGTTTCTCGGCGCTTGGCTCCGAGGTTCAGGTGTTGTCGCAGATCGCCACTGAGTGGGACACGCCGGTCTATTTCCTGAACGGCCAGCCGGTTTCTGCGGGCGCGATCGACTTTGGCATCGTGCAGATCGCCATCAACGGTGCGAGCACGACCTGGGCGGTGAACGGAGCGTCCGGGGGCGTCACGGTCAGCGGCTATACTGCCGTCAGCCGCTGGTCGGGCGATCCTTCGACAGGCGGACACGGGTACTACAACATCCTTGACGCCGACACCTACGGATCACTGAACGTTTCCTCGTTCGGTTTCGCGCACGCCGGCAGCATGCCGCTGGCGAACCTGGTGTCCAAGGGAGCCGCATCCGGGAGCGGCACGATCACGCTCTACAATATCTGGGAGACCGGTAGCGGCGGAGCGACGGTTACCGTCAACGGGGTAGTGCAGTCGAACGGCGTAACGGTCGGCCTGACGGCTGCACAACTGGCGCAAGCCACTTATTTTGCGGGATCCGGCAGCGACACGTTCTGGGTCCAGTACGTCTACGGAAGCGTCACGGGCTCCTGGCAGGCCATTCAGATTACGGCCCCCGTCGATACGCCTAGTGTTGTTGGTTTCGCCAAGACCGCCACGCACAACCAAATCTTCAGCGCGGCGTCGCTGTTCAGCTACAGCGACTCGCTCGGCAGTGCCGCCACGAAATATGATTTCTGGAACACAGGATCCGGCGGCGGCTATTTCCAGCTGGGCGCGCTTGCGCCTTACGCGGGTGGTCAGGACATCATCATCAATGCCAGTCAGCTCTCCAGTCTGACGTACACGGCTGGCTCCGGCTCCGACACGCTGTGGGTCCGTGCGTTCGACGGGTACGTGTGGAGCTCGTGGTCGAATGCCTTCACGGTGGTCGGTCCGATCGATACCGGACCGGTGGAGGCAGTCGCGTCGATCCAGGCGGCACACGGCCAGAGCTATGCGGCCAGCACGCTGTTCATCTACAGCGATCCGTTCGGGGCCGGCGCCACGCAGTATGATTTCTGGAACAGTGGTGCGGGCGGCGGGCATTTCGTTCTGAACGGGGTGACGCTCAACCCCAACACAGACAACATCATCACGGCCGCGCAGCTCTCACAGCTGGTCTACCAGTCGGGTTCCGGCGCGGACACACTGTGGGTGCGTGCCAATGACGGGACGGTGTGGGGGAATTGGTCGGCAGCGTTCACGGTGACTGCCCCGCTCGACAGCGGCCCGGTCGAGACCGTCGTCAACCATGTGGCCGTTCATGCCCAGAGCTATGCCGTGTCGTCGCTGTTCACCTACAGCGATCCGTTCGGAAGCGTCGCGGTTCAATACGATGTCTGGGACAGCGGCGTCCCCGGTGGCCATTTTTCGCTCAACGGCCTCGCGCTTCAGGCAGGCCGGGACAACTACGTCACGGCCGCCCAACTCTCATCGCTCTCCTATCAATCAGGATCGGGCACCGACACGCTCTGGATACGGGCAAACGACGGGACCGTCTGGGGAGCCTGGTCGAACGCCTTTACCATCTCGGCTCCGATCGATCCCGGCCCCGTCGAGATCGTGCAAAATCTGAACGCGACCCATGGGCAAAGCTACGCCGCATCGTCGCTGTTCAGCTATAGCGACCCGTTCGGGAGCGCGGCCACGCAGTATGACGTGTGGGACACCGGCGGCGGTGGCGGACATTTCGTCTTCAACGGGCAGGCACTCCAGCCCAACGGCGACAACATCTTCACCGCCGCACAGCTTCCGTACCTGACCTACCAATCGGGATCGGGGTCCGATACGCTGTGGGTGCGTGCCAATGACGGGACGGTTTGGGGCGCATGGTCCCGTGCATTCACGGTCAACGCGCCGATCGACACCGGGCCGGTCGTCACGCCGGTCAACCCGACGGTGACATCCATCCAGGGCCAGATCTATCCCGGCTCCGTGCTCTTTACCTATTCCGACCCGTTCGGGAGCCCGGCAACGCAGTATGACGTATGGGACACCGGAGCCGGCGGCGGCGCGTTCTACCTCAATGGGCTGGCACTGGCACCGAACCAGGACAACTATCTATCGGCGTCTCTACTCTCGCAGCTAACCTACAAGGTCGGTTCAAGCAGCGACACGCTCTGGATTCGCGCGTTCGATGGCACGGTCTGGGGAAACTGGTCGAGCCCGTTCACGGTTCAGGACCCCTCGACGATCGCGCCCGGACAAGCGCTCGATCTGCCTTCGGCGAGCGCTGCCGATCTTTCCTTTGCGTCAGATAGTGGCACGCTGAAGCTGGATGACTCCCAGACCTTCACCGGAACGGTTGCGGGAATGACGGGGCGCGACGCCATCGATTTCGCCGACATCGCGTTTTCGAAGGCGGTCATCCCGGGCTATTCGGGCGACAGCACGGGCGGGACGCTCAGTTTGACCGATGGCACGCATGCCGCGAACATCGCGCTGCTGGGCAACTACATGGCGTCAACCTTCGTTGCCTCCAGCGACGGCCATGGAGGTACACTTGTGGTGAACCAGCCCGTCAGCCCCGCGATGGTGCTTGCGGCCCCGCCGCATCTTGCATGATCGTTGGCCAGCGACGGCCTAAATAAAACTAGGTTTGTTTCGCCATCCGTAGCCCGGAATGCAGACATCCGGGCTACGCGAGCCGCTCGATCAAATCTCGATCTCGGTGCCGAACTCCACGACCTGTCCGGTCGGCACGCCGAAGAACGCCGCCGACCGCTCGGCGTTGCGCTGCAGGAAGGCGAACAGCGATTCACGCCATACCCACATGCCCGGAACGTCCTCGCGCGGGATGATGGTTTCACGGCCGATGTAGTAGGTCACGTCCGAGAGATCGATGCCGGGCAGCTTGCCCTGCCGGCAGGCGAGCTGCAGCCCTTCGTAGATCGTCGGGTACTGCATGAAGCCGTAGTGCAGGATGATCCGGGTGATACCCGGGCTGATCTCGTTCACGTCGGCGCGTTCCTCGTCGGGAATTCGTGGCCGCTCCTCGATCTGCACGGTGACCAATAGCACGCGCTGATGCAGAACGTGATTGTGCTTGACGAACTGGGTCAGCGCGAGCGGCACGCCGTTGGGGGCCGAGGCCAGGAACACCGCGGTGCCGGGCAGGCGGGCGCTGCACTTGTTGACCGCGGTCTCGATCAGATCCTCTTCGGGCTGGCGCAGCTTGCCGCGCGCCTTCTCGACCAGCTTGACGCCGCCGCGCCAGGTCATCATCAGGAACGCCACGGCAGCCGCGAGCAGCAGCGGGAACCAGCCGCCTTCAAAGAGTTTCTCGGTGTTCGCCGCAAAGAAGATCGCATCGATGATGAAGAAGAAGCCGTTCACCGCGATCACGATGATCGGCGAATAGCCCCACTGGATCGCGACCAGCGCGGCGAGCAGTGTGGTGATCGCCATCAACAGCGACACCGCGATGCCGTAGGCGCCGGCGAGCGCGTCGGAGGTGCCGAACGCCAGCACCGCGCCGAGCGTGCCGGCCGCGAGCAGCCAGTTCACCAGAGGCACATAGATCTGCCCGATCGCGTCGCTCGTGGTGTGTTGGATATGCATGCGCGGCAGGAAGCCGAGTTGGATCGATTGCTGGGTCAGCGAGAACACGCCGGAGATGATGGCCTGCGAGGCGATCACGGTCGCTACGGTCGCGAGCAGGACGAGCGGGTAATGTGCCCAGTCGGGGGCGAGCTGGAAGAACGGGTTGTCGATCGAATTCGGGTCGTTGATCAGTTCACCGGCCTGGCCGAAATAGTTCAGCACCAGCGCGGGCAGGCAGACGGCGAACCAGGCGAGCCGGATCGGAAAGCGGCCGAAATGCCCCATGTCGGCGTACATCGCCTCGCCGCCGGTGACGGCAAGGAATGCGGCGCCGAGGATGGCAAAGCTGACGTGGAAATCCTGATGGATCAGGAAATCGAATGCATAGAACGGGCTCAGCGCGACCAGCACGCCGGGCGCCTTGACGATGCCGTGAATGCCGAGCGCTGCGAGCACGGCGAACCAGAACAGCATCACCGGGCCGAAGATCTTGCCGATGAAGCCCGTACCCTGCTTCTGCATGAAGAACAGGCCGATCAGGATGACGACGGTGAGCGGCACCACCGCCGGCGTCAGCGAGGGCGCGTCGACCTTGAGGCCTTCGATCGCCGACAGCACTGAAATCGCCGGCGTGATCGCGCCGTCGCCGTAGAGCAGGGCGGCGCCGATCAGGCCGACCACCAGCAGATGGGAGCGCCAGGTGCCGGGCGCCGCATTGCGCGCCGAGAGCAGCGCCAGCAGCGCGACGATACCGCCTTCGCCGCGGTTGTCCGCGCGCAGGATCAGCATCGCGTATTTGACCGAGATGATCAGGATCAGCGCCCACAGGATCAGCGAGACCACGCCGAGCACGGCACTTTGCGTCAGCGGCCCACCATGGGCGGCGGCCTTGGCGGCTTCCTTCAGGGCGTAGAGGGGGCTGGTGCCGATGTCGCCATAGACCACACCCAGGGCACCGAGTGTGACCGCGACCGGGAGCGGACTGCTGGGAGGATGGCCAGAAGAAACGATGGCGGGCGTACTGGTCACGGCAATCCCCTGATGGCTTGCGCCCTCCGGATCATCCGGGCGGGCGCTTTAGACGATAGTCTGCGACGGGACGTCGCAAATTACCATTGGGTTTTGTGTGACGGACTGAGCTTACACCGAACTGACGGGCCGGTTTCCGCTCTGATCGCGCCGGAGCGGCAAGGCGATCGCTTCGGGTTGCTGCGATGGGCAGCTACTTTGCATGGGGTTGTTTTCGATATTTTGGCGACGCCCATGCAACTTGTCGGGATTGGTCGTCTGCATCTGGACCAGTGCCAAGTGTCCTCAAATCACCTACGGGGTGCGGTCGGCGGTGACGAGGCGGGCTTCGCGAACCACCGTCTTGTTGCCGGCGCCGCGCAGGCAGGAGGCTTCGAAATTCGGCCAGGCCTGTTGCGAGCAGTCCTTGCCGACCGGGTGGACGTCGAGACGGTCGGCCTTGGCCAGCGGCTGCGGGGTGGAGGCTGCGACCTGGGGCGCAAAGCCCGGCAGCACGGTGAGCGCGGCGGCAATAAACGCGGCAACAGCGACAGCGGAAAGTGCCTTGATCATGACGGTCCCCATATGATCGGGCCCGCCCGGGCCCGTCGTTTCGTTGTCCAACGTCTACCGGCCGCAAGTTTCCTGGTGTCTTCGCCAGGGCGGAAAATGGTTTCATCGCGGGCCGGTTTTGTTTCGTCCGCCAACGGCCGACGAAACATTCACCCACGTAGACGCTGGCATCCCAGGACTCGTTCACCGGACGAGGAGAGATTTATTTCGCGCGGCGGGCGGAACCCGGGCGGCTTGCCGGGGAGAGCCGGGCGGGTTAGGAGGGACGATGTCCCGTATCGCGCTCTATCCCGGCTCCTTCGATCCCGTCACCAACGGCCATCTGGACGTGGTGAAACAGGCCGTCTTCCTCTGCGACCGCCTGATCGTCGCCATCGGCGTCCATCCCGGCAAGAAGCCGCTGTTCTCGACCGAGGAACGGCTGGCCATGGTCCATGAGGTGTTCGACCCGATTGCCCAAAAGGCGGGCTGCGCCTTCGAGGCCTCGACCTATGACAACCTCACGGTCGCGGCCGCGCGCGCGGCCAAGGCCACGCTGATGATTCGCGGCCTGCGCGACGGCACCGATCTCGACTACGAGATGCAGCTCGCCGGCATGAACGAGGCGATGGCGCCCGAGGTGCATACCGTGTTCGTTCCGGCGTCGGTCGCGGTCCGCCCGATCACCGCCACACTGGTGCGCCAAATCGCCCAGATGGGCGGCGACTTCTCTGCATTCGTGCCGTCATCAGTCGCCGCTAGCCTGAAGGCCAAGTTCGCCGGCTGATCCCGGCGGCCTGCCACACCCAGAACATCAAAGGTCCGGAGTTTCCATGATCCGCATTCTTGCATTCGTTGCCGCGCTGCTCTGCGTCGTGCCCGCGGTCGCGCAGCCGCTGCCTGCCAATCTCGACAAGGCCAATGCGATCGTGATCGACACCACCAAGGGCCGCATCGTCATCAAGCTGCGCACCGACATCGCGCCCCAGCACGCCGAGCGCATCAAGCAGCTGGCGCGCGAGGGCTTCTACAACAATGTGCCGTTCCATCGCGTGATGGATGGCTTCATGGCGCAGACCGGCGACGGCCAGAACTTCAACGGCACCGGCGGCTCGAAATATCCGAACCTGAAGCAGGAATTCTCGCAGGTCCCGTTCAAGCGCGGCATCGTCGGCATGGCCCGGCGCGGCGACTCTGTCGACAGCGCCAACTCGCAGTTCTTCATCATGTTCGCCGACGGATCGAGCCTCAATGGCCAGTACACCGTGGTCGGCGAGGTGGTGTCGGGCATGGACGTGGTCGACAAGCTGAAGAAGGCTCCCGCGGGCTCTCCCGGCGGCGCCGTCACCGATCCCGACAAGATGGTGAAGGTGCAGGTCGCATCCGACATCAAGTGATCGGCGATGGCGGCGCGCAGCAAACCACTTGCCTGGTTCGCCGCGCCGCTGGTGCTGTGGCTCGCGCTGACCGGATCGGTGGCGGCCGAGCCGGAGCAACTCAATACGATCAAGGACGTTGTTCTTGCCATCCATCGCTGCTGGCGGCCGCCGCCGGCGGACAAGGCTGGCCCGATCGACATTACCGTCATTGTCAGCTTCAACCGTGAGGGCGCGATCCTCGGGCATCCCAGGATCAGCTATGAATCGCAGGAGGCGACCGACAACGACCGGATTGCGTACCGGGTCGCCGTGATGGAGGCGTTGCAACGCTGCACGCCGATGCCATTTACCGAGAGCCTGGGCGGCGCGGTTGCTGGCCGCCCGTTCGCGATCCCGTTCAGGAATAAGAAATATCCACCCCGAAGCCAGGAGAAGCGAGCATGGCTGCTACCGAAAATACTCTGATCCTCGAAACCACCCAGGGCCCGGTCACGATCGAAATGCGCCCGGATATCGCGCCCGGTCACGTCGCGCGGATCAAGGAGCTGGTGCGCGAAGGCTTCTACGACGGTATCGTGTTCCACCGCGTGATCGACGGCTTCATGGCGCAGACCGGCTGCCCGCAGGGCACCGGCATGGGCGGTTCCGGCAAGAAGCTGAAGGCCGAGTTCAACAAGGAGCCGCATGTTCGCGGTACAGCCTCGATGGCCCGCGCCGCCAACCCGGATTCCGGCGACAGCCAGTTCTTCATCTGCTTCGACGACGCCTCCTTCCTCAACGGCCAGTATACGGTCTGGGGTAAGGTCACCGAGGGCATGGAGAACGTCGACAAGATCAAGCGCGGCGAGCCGGTGAAGGATCCGGACAAGATCGTCAAGGCGCGGATGGCCGCCGACGCGGCTTGAGCTAAGCGCTGTCATTCCGGGGCGATGCGCAGCATCGAACCCGGAATCTCGAGATTCCCCGGTGCGCAATTGCGCACCTGAGGTTCACGCTTCGCGTGCCCCGGAATGACGGCGCTGAAGTAATAATCGCCACCATGCGCACCGATCTCTTCGATTTCGAACTGCCGCCCGAGAGCATCGCGCTTCGCCCCGCGAGCCCGCGCGATTCCGCGCGGATGCTGGTGGCGCATCCGGACGGTGTGCTGCGCGACGCCACCATCGCGGACCTGCCGCATTGGCTGGAGGCGGGCGATCAGATTGTGGTCAACGACACCAAGGTGATCGCGGCCCAGCTCAAGGGCCGCCGGATCGGGCGCGAGACCGAGCCGAAGATCGAGGCGACCCTGATCAAGCGGCTCGACGGCTCGCGCTGGCAGGCGCTGGTGAAGCCGGCGAAGAAGCTTGCGCCCGGCGACACCATCCGCTTCGGCAATGAGGGCAAGGTCTGCCTGCTCGGCAATCTCGATGCAGAGGTCGAGGCCAAGGGGCAGGAGGGCGAGGTGACGCTCTCATTCTCGTTCCATGGTCCGGTGCTTGACCAGGCCATCGCCGATGTCGGCGCCACGCCGCTGCCGCCCTACATCGCCTCCAAACGAACGCCCGACGACCAGGACGTCAGCGACTACCAGACCATGTTCGCTGCCAACGAAGGCGCGGTCGCCGCGCCGACGGCGGGATTGCATTTCACGCCGGCGCTCGAGGCCACGCTGAAGAGCCGCGGCGTCGCGCTGCATCGGCTGACGTTGCATGTCGGGGCAGGGACGTTCCTGCCGGTGAAGGTCGATGAGACCTCCGAACACAAGATGCATGCCGAATGGGGCTGCATCACCGCCGAGACCGCTGCCGCCTTGAATGCCGCGCGCGCAAAGGGCGGCCGGATCGTCGCGATCGGCACCACGTCGCTGCGGCTGCTGGAGAGTGCCGCCGATGCCGACGGCACCATTCAGCCGTTCGCGGCGGAAACCTCGATCTTCATCACGCCGGGCTATCGCTTCCGCGCGGTCGATATCCTGCTGACGAACTTCCATCTGCCGCGTTCGACGCTGTTCATGCTGGTCTCGGCCTTTTCCGGCCTCGAGACGATGCAGGCCGCTTACGCGCATGCGATCACGAACGGCTACCGGTTCTATTCTTACGGCGATGCGTGCTTGCTGTTTCGCGCGCGCGACTGACTCCGCGAACTCAACTTTATCACCGCCACCCCCGCGCAAAGGCTTCGCCTTTGTCGCGGAGGTGGCCGCCTCTTCAGCGGCCCTCGAAGGGCGACGGCCCGACTGGGGCCGATGCATCCTTCGAGGCTCGCTCCGCTCGCGCCTCAGAGTCTGACTCCAAATGAGCTGAGTATTTTCAGGGCGTAGCGAGGCGTCGGGTCAAGAGTCTGAGATGGGCTACGAGGAGCCAGGCGACCTCAGTTGAGGCGGAGCCCTCGAAATCTCTGGAGAGGCGGCGACACCTGCCGAACCACGCGAAGGTGCGCTCGACGACCCAGCGTCGTGGTAAGAGCTGGAAGCCTTTGACCCCAGGCGGCCGCTGAACGATCTCAATGGTCCATGGCCCGCAATGGGAGAGCGCGCCAACAAGCTGCTTTCCGCGATAAACCCGGTCAGCAAAGACATGACGCAGTTTCGGAAAGCGCTCTCGCACGCGCTCCAGTAAGGGGACTGCACCATGCACGTCCTGAACATTGGCTGGGTGAACGTGGACGGCCAGCAAGAGACCGTTGGTATCGGTGACGATGTGCCGCTTACGTCCGTTAACACGTTTGCCCGGATCGAAGCCGCGCGGGCCGCCGGCTTGTGTCGTCGAAGCGCTCTGACTGTCGATGACGGCCGCCGTCGGTGTCGGCTTGCGGCCGAGTTTGCGCCGTGCCTGTCGGACCAGAGCCTTCACGATCCTGTGCCATCGGCGAGTATCGCGCCAAGTATAGAAATAACCTTGCACCGTCGAGTACGGCGGGAACTCCCGCGGCAGAGCGCGCCATTGGCAGCCGGTGGACAGAATGAACAAAATGGCCTCGACTACCTTGCGCAGATCAACCTTCCGCGGGCGGCCCAATCGACGCCGACCCGGCAACTTCCTGGCTATCAGACGCCACTCCGCGTCGGTCATGTCGCTTGCATAGCGCAGTCCGTTCCGCAGATACTGAGCACGAGTGATTTTGGTCCATGGCATGGTGCACTCCCTCGAATCTTTGCAAATCCGAAGGAATCACAGCCGACTGAAATCACTCACTGCTTTTTCGGTCAGGCTCTCAGGATGACGGGGCAGGACTTCGCGTCATTCCCTCACGCCATTGCGCGCTCGGGCAGCAGCTCGGCGATCTGCACCGCGTTCAATGCGGCGCCCTTGAGCAACTGATCGGCTGCGACGAACATCGAGATCGAGTGCCCGGAGGGATCGCTGAGATCCTTGCGGATGCGACCGACCAGCACATCGTCCTGGCCGGACGCATCGATCGGCATTGGGAAGTAGTTCTTGGCGCGATCGTCGACGATCTTGACGCCCGGCGCCTGCGCCATGATCGCGCGCACCTGGTCCTCGGTGATCGGCTTCTCGCATTCGAAGGTGATCGCCTCGCAATGCGCGCGCAGCACCGGCACCCGCACGCAGGTGACGCCGATGGCGATCTTGTCGTCCTCGAAGATCTTGTGGGTCTCCTTGATGACCTTGGTCTCTTCGTCGTTGTAGCCGGTCTCCGGATCGATGGCCGTGTTGTGGTTGAACAGGTTGAAGGCGTAGGGGTGCGGCATCACCTTCGGGGTGTAGACCTGCCCGTTGAGATTGGCGCGGGTGGATTCGACGAGCTCCTCCATCGCGGCTGCTCCCGCGCCGCTCGCGGCCTGGTAGGTCGAGATGATCACGCGCTTGATGCGGTTCTTCCGGTGGATCGGCCACAGCGGCACCAGCGCGGTGATGGCGGCGCAGTTCGGGTTGGCGATGATGCCCTTGTGGTCGCGGATGCGGTTGGCGTTGATCTCGGGGATCACCAGCGGCACGTTCGGATCCATCCGGAAGGCCGACGAATTGTCGACCACGACGGCGCCGGACTTCACCGCGACAGGCGCGAACTTCTTCGAGATGCCGCTGCCGGCCGAGAAAAGGGCGATGTCGACGCCCTCGAAGGCGCGCTCGCTCAGCTCCTCAATTACGACCGGCTTGCCGCGGAAGCTGACGGTCTTGCCAGCCGAGCGGGCGCTCGCCAGCGCCTTCAGCTTGCCGACGCGGAAGCCGCGCTTGTCCATGGTGGCGATGAATTCGGCGCCGACTGCGCCGGTGACGCCGACAATCGCGACGACGGGATCGTTACTCACTTTGTCCTCCATTCGAATTTGAGCGTAACGCGGGCAATAAAAAAGCCCCGGACCTTCATCAGGCGGGGCTTCGGGTAGAGATGATGCTGTACGACCGACTACGCGCGCACGCCTCCCGAGGCCCCAGAGGGCTTGGTGGTTTTGGTCGTGCGTTTGGTCGCGGTGATCATGGTGCGGACTTATGCGGCAGAGATCGGCGTCCGTCAACGGCTTTTGGGCGAAAACTTGGCACGGGAAAAACCTGGCAACCGCCGCGCCGCTCTCAGCGCCGGCGCGCGCCGGGCGGCTCGAGGATCACCTCTTTCAGGTCGCTGCCCGTCAGCACCACGATGACGAAATTGAGCTTGCCGCGCTCGCGCATTAAGCCGCCGCTGATCGCCTTGCCTGATGTCGTGTGCTCGGCGACGCGCACCGCATCGGCGAGCCGATGCCGCAGCGCCCTGAGCACGACAAGGTTGTCGCGGTCTTCGGCGCCAAGGGAGGCCAGCGGCGACGGGGGCTCGCCGCCGACCACTTGGCCGGTCCAGGCGTCGATCGCATGCTGCCAGATGCGGTTCTGCTGCATGGTCTTGACCCGATAGACTGCGGGATCCGACGCGCCGTCGAAGCTGATGTCGGCGGTGATCGAGCCTGAGTGCAGCGCCTCCGCGATCGCCATCGCCTTGCGCAGCGAGATCTGGGCGGACTGGAAACTCTCGAGCTCGCGGCGAACCGCATGCACGTCGAGCGCGCTGTCACTGTCCTGCGGGGTGAGCGCGGCGGCAGCCGAGCTCGTGATCGCATGGGCCGGCGACGCGAAGGGCAGCGCCAGCAGCGCGGTTGCAAGCAGCCGCGCTGCCAATGCCCAATGCCTCAGTGCGCGCAATCGTCCTGTCCTCATCGTCAAACCTGTATTGAACATGTGCACGCGCGTGACCCGCGTTCGCAGAGCGAGGGGCGGGCCGAGAAAGGTGCGGCCGACCTCTGTTAGTCAGAGATCGGCCGCCGAACGTTCAGGCGGAGCGATGGCGGCAGCTCCGTCGTGACGATCGAAGTTACAAGGTGACGCAGAACCCTTGGGGGGCGATCCGGGCCCTGAGCGTCTCTTTGCAACTAAACAATACGGTTTCGTTCTGTTTATTCAAGACTCATCACGGCAACGTGTAAGACGACGAAACGATCCTATAAAACGGTCAGCGCGCCGGCCGGCGACGGGCCTTGGCTGCGTCGCGCAGCCGGTCCCGCGGTCCCACGGCACCGGCGAGGAACAGCCGAATCGAGACTTCCATCCGCGTCACGGCAGCTTTCATGTCGATCAGAATCCCGAATGTCGCCATCCGGTGGGTGTGGCCGACCACCATGTTGAGGAAGGTCTCGGCCGCGATCGTGGTGTCCTCGAGGTCGAGAGCGCCATTGTCGACCAAATGGTCGAAGAAATCCGCCGTCGTCGACACCGCCTTCGACCAGCCCTCGTCGACGGCAAGCTTGGCGACCTCGGGGAAATTGATCGCCTGCGCGGTCAGGATCCGGCTGAAGGCGATGGAGTCGGCGCTGCAGTTCAGCACCAGCAGCTGGCGCCCGAGCTCGATCAACCGTTCCTCGACCGAACCATCGCAGCTACCGCCGGCCTGCGCTTCGGCCGCCGCGGCGGCGAGCGGGGCCAGCCACCGGGCAATTTCGCGCCTGAGCACCGCGGTGAACAGGCCGCGCTTGTCGCCGTACTGTCCGTAGACGGTGGGCTTGCTGACGCGGGCGGCCTCGGCCACAGCGTCGATCGACGTCGCATCGAAGCCGCGCTCGAGGAACAGGCGCGTGGCGACCTCGATCAGCCGCTGGTCGCGCTCGATCGCAGCATCCCGGGTCGGCCGGCCGCCACGTGACTTGATCACGCCGCGCTTGGCCACCTTGGCCTTGGTTGCCGTCAATCCCATTGCCCATTCATCTCGTTGTGCGTTCGGACGGGTCTGTCCGGTCTATAACCCGCGCGATGCGGATTCGTCCATTCGGTGGTACCGGGGGCTGGCCCGCTTTAGGGCGGCGTCGCGGTCCAGGCCTGCCCCGCGGCGGCCTTCTCGTAGCCGTGCTGGTAGAGCGCGCGCATATAGGCGGTGTCGAAGCCTTGGGTTTCCGGCGCCGGATAGTCGCGCTCGATGTAAGACAGATGGAAGCCCAGCCGGTTGCGGCGGGCGAAATCATAGGTCGAGAGAATGACCGAGCGCGTCTGCGCCTGCGTGATTGCGGAAATGCTGCGCGAAGCGACGTCGATCGTCGAGTTCGACACCAGCTCGAAGTTGCCCTCGAGCTTCTTGTTGACGAGGATGTAGATGTTCATTCGGCCATCGGCGGGCCAGCTACGCTCGCGGAACAGCAGTGCGTCCGGCAGCGTCAGGACTGGAGCGGTCACGCCGCCGTCGACGTGCATCTCCTGGAAGCGGCGCCCCTGGCCCTCGGCGTCGATCATGATCGGCGGAAACACCAGCGGGATGCTGGCGGAGGCCGCCATCACGTCGCGAAACAGCTGTAGCGCCTCGGGCGTTCCGACGGCAGCGATCCGTCCCATGTCCCAGATCACCGTGCGCTGGGTGTCGAGATCGGTGGTGACGATCAGGAGTTTTCGGCCCTTGGCGTTTTCGCGCGCCACCTCGCTCAGAACGTCCTGGCCGACGTAGCGCGCCACCAGCTCGCGCAGCCGCTTGTTGCCGAACAGGCCGGAGCCGAACAGCACCCGCATCAGGCTCGGGTCCTGCAGCAGGCTTTCGGCGATCCCCGACGTGTAGACCTCCCTCAGCGTATCGTCGTAGCGCGGGCCGAGGAATGCAAAGGGCGCGATCAGCCCGCCGGTGCTGACACCGGAGACGACCGAGAAGCTCGGGCGGTTGCCGGCCGCGGTCCAGCCGTTGAGGACGCCGACGCCATAGGCGCCGTCGGCGCCGCCGCCGGAGAGGGCGAGATAGGTCTTGATCGGGGCAACGGTGTTCTTCTCGAGCCGGAATTTGGACGCCGGCTCGTCGGCGTAACGGCGCAGCCCGTCGAGATCGAGCACCCGCGAATTGGCGGCGTTGGCCGCCGTGTAAGGCATCCGCGGCAGCGAGCTGCAGGCCGCCAGCGCGAAGGCGAGCCCGCACAGCAGCACCGCTTGCCGGATCGCATGAGCGCTTGTCATCCGATGGCGGACGCGGTCAGGCCGGGCGCTGCAGGGTGGGAACATCTCGGCCAGTCAGGTTTCACGCGGATAGCAGTCGCAACGGGAAGTGCCGCCGCCTTATTCTCGACATAAAACGATACGGTGTCGTTTTGTTTAACGGAAGGACCGTTCCGGGGCAAGCATCCGTCCGGCTGTTGGCGTTCACGAAGTCGCGCGGGAGCCGTTACCCGACGGGTTGATCGGGCACCGGCGACACGCAATAAGCAGCCGCATGAATCTTCCCAATCATTTCGAACTGCTGGCCACTGATGGCGCCGCCCGCACCGGGCGCCTGACCACGCCGCATGGCGTCGTCCGGACGCCCGCATTCATGCCGGTCGGTACCGCCGGGGCGATGAAGGGCATGCATTGGCGCGAGGTGCGCGATGCCGGCGCCGATATCGTGCTCGGCAACACCTATCACCTGATGCTGCGGCCGGGCGCCGAGCGGATCGCGGGGCTCGGCGGCCTGCAGCGCTTCACCGGCTGGGGCGGCCCGATGCTGACGGATTCCGGCGGCTTCCAGGTGATGTCGCTCTCGGAACTGCGCAAGGTGACCGAGAAGGCCGTGACCTTCCGCTCGCATATCGACGGCGCCAAGGTCGAGCTGTCGCCGGAGCGCTCGATCGACGTGCAGCGGCTGCTCGGCTCCGATATCGCGATGCAGATGGACGAGTGCGTGAGGCTGCCGGCCGAGCGCGCCGACATCGAGCGCGCGATGCAGCTGTCGCTGCGCTGGGCCGAACGCTCCAAGCGTGCCTTCGAGAGCGCGCCGGACGGCTACATGCTGTTCGGCATCGTCCAGGGCGGCGACATCCCCGATCTCCGCCACGTCAGCGCGCGCGGCCTGACCGAGATTGGTTTTCACGGCTACGCGATCGGCGGGCTGGCGGTCGGCGAGCCGCAGGCGGTGATGCTGTCGATGATCGAGGAGACCGCGCCGGCGCTGCCGTCCGATCGGCCGCGCTATCTGATGGGCGTAGGCACGCCGGAGGACATTCTGGAGGCGGTGGCGCGCGGCGTCGACATGTTCGACTGTGTGATGCCGACCCGGAACGGACGCCACGGCATGGCGTTCACCCGGTTCGGGCAGATCAACCTGCGCAACGCCCGGCACATCGACGATCCGCGTCCGCTCGATGAAGAGAGCACGTGGCCCGCGGCGCGCAGTTATTCGCGCGCTTATCTGCACCATCTGGTGCGATCAGGCGAAACGCTTGGGGCAATGCTGCTGTCCGAAATCAACGTCGCCTATTACCAGGAGCTGATGCAGGGCATCCGCGACGCGGTGGCAAACGGCACGTTCGAGGATTTCAAAACGAAAACGCGCGCCGGTTGGGCGCGCGGTGACATCGCTCCGAGGTGAGCTTAAGTGATCAGTTGCACACGATCGGTTTCACCGTGTGCTTGGTTACGAACCCGTAACCGCAATTGTCGCAGGTCCAGAGATAGCTGATCAAATTGTCGAACAGGTAGGCGGACGCTTCTGCCGCGACCATGGAGTCAGCACACACAGGACAGGTCGGCAAATCGCTGCCGCGCGGATCGGGTCTGGACGCTGCGGTCGACCGGACTTCAGCAAGTGCTGGCATGTGCGCCTCCCTTTGCGTTCTGAGCTGCACCTGACGAAAGTATATAGACGCACTTGTTTGACCTTGTCGCAACACAAATGCGTAGGTTTTACGTTATTTGCGTAGGTTCTTATTTTGCGATGCAACGAATTTGCGTCTCGGCGGTTTCTCACTTGCGCGCCATGATGCGCTGCTTCTAATGAGAGAAGACCGCATATTTCCAGCATATCCCGCAGCAGGAGCCGCTTGATGGACGCGCCGTCGACAACGAGTGCAGTGCAACCCGGACGCGGCCGCGTCTTTGACTCCATCGTCGATGCGATCGGCTCGACGCCGATCGTGCGGCTGCGCAGACTGCCGCAGGCAAGCGGCGTCAACGCGACGATCCTCGCCAAGCTGGAATACTTCAATCCGGCGGCCAGCGTGAAGGACCGCATCGGCGCGGCGATGATCGTGGCGATGGAGAAGGCCGGCATCATCAACGCTGACACCGTGCTGATCGAGCCGACCTCGGGCAATACTGGAATCGCGCTTGCCTATGTCGCGGCGTCGCGCGGCTATCGGCTGAAGCTCGTGATGCCGGAGTCGATGTCGATCGAGCGGCGGCGGATGCTCGCCTTCCTCGGCGCGGAGATCGTGCTGACCCCGGCGGCGCAGGGCATGAAGGGCTCGATCGCGACCGCGGAAGAACTCGTGCGCACGACCCCCAACGCCGTCATGCCGCAGCAGTTCAAGAACCTCGCCAATCCCGAAATCCATCGCCGCACCACGGCGGAGGAGATCTGGAACGACACCGGCGGCAACATCGACTATTTCGTCGCCGGCGTCGGCACCGGCGGCACCATCACCGGCGTCGGGCAGGTGCTGAAGCCGCGCAAGCCGTCATTGCGCGTCGTCGCGGTGGAGCCGGAGGAGAGCCCGGTGCTGTCGGGCGGCCAGCATACGCCGCACAAGATCCAGGGCATCGGCGCGGGCTTCATCCCTGACATCCTCGACCGCTCGGTGATCGACGAGATCGTCAAGATCAACAGCGCCACCGCAATCGAGACCGCGCGCGCGCTGGCGCGCAACGAAGGTATCCCCGGCGGTATCTCGTCTGGGGCGGCAATCGCGGCCGCCTTGCAGATCGGCAAGCGGCCGGAGGCTGCGGGCAAGACTATCCTGGCGATTGTGCCGTCATTCTCGGAGCGCTATCTCTCGACGGTGCTGTTTGAAGGAATCTAGGACATGGCCGACCAGCCGAGACGACCGCGAACCCTGAACGATGCCCGTAGCGAAGCCGAGGCGGCGTTCAAACGGGCCACCACCAAAGTCGCGGATGCGCTGCCAAAGACTGCGGCCGTCCCGGTCCCCGGCGTCCGGGAGCAGGTCACGCTGCGGATCGATCAGGACGTGCTGGCATATTTCCAGGAGGGCGGCCCTGGCTGGCAGGACCGCATCAACGCGGCGCTGCGCAAAGCCGCCGGGAAGTAGCACGCTTTCGAAGCAGAGCAGCCCGGGAACATCCCCGGGCTTTGTGGTCGAGCCGCCGTGGTGTAGCGCCGCGCGGCCGTCATCTTGGGCGCGCCGACACCTTTGCAGCGGGCTTCAGGTTCAGGAGGTTGCCGGCCAGGATCATGGCGGCGCCAAGCACCGTATAGGCGTCGAGCTGCTCGGCATAGATCAGCCACCCGACGATCGCGGTCAGCGGGACCCGGACGAAATCCATCGGGATCACGACGGTCGCGTCGGCGTGGAGCAGGGCGCGCGCCATGCAGTAATGCGAGAAGGTGCCGCAGAATGCGATCACGGCAAGCCAGCCCCAGGTGGAGAGCGGCGGCCAGGTCCAGACATAGAGCGCAGGCCCGATACTGGCGAGCGACTGCACCACCAGCATCCAGAAGATGATCGTCAGCGCCTGCTCGGTCCGCGTCAGCGATTTGACCACGACGATCGAGACTCCGAAGCCCATGGCCGCGGCGAGCGCGATCAGCTGGCCCGGATTGATCGCACCGGTCGCCGGCCGCACGATCACGATGACGCCGACCAGACCAAGCACGATCGCGACGATCTTCCAGGATGTCATGCGTTCGCCGAGGAAGCCCGCCGCGAGGATCGCGGTCCAGATCGGCATCGTGAACTCGATCGCGACCACCTGGCCGATCGGGATCAGTGTCAGCGCATAGAACCAGCCAAGCTGCGCGCAGAAATGGATCAGGTTGCGCGCGATGTGGACGTGCACGCGCGCGGTCTTCACGATCGCAAACCCGCCATGGGTGTGGACCATCGGATACAGCATCACGAAGCCGAGCACGCCGCGCACGGCCATCAGCTGGAAGACGTTGACCTCGCGCGTCGCCTCGCGGCCGGCCACCGCCACGATCAGCATCAGCGCGAGCCAACCGGACATCCACAGTGCTGCGCGGGTCTTTGAGGGCGTGCGATCCATGATCGGAATGAGATGAGGAGGGATTCCCGGTATCGGCGAGCCGATATGAATTTGCAACGCGCAATTCTGCCGATGCGTGGTGCGCTGGCCGCGTGATCTCTGCTAAGCAGGGCGGGAATAATCACATCAGGAGGATCTGCTCATGCGTGTCTTGCAACCGGCCGAGTGGTCGAAACCCCGCGGCTTCTCGCACGGTGTCGCGTTCGACGCGCCCGGCAAATGGATCGTGCTGGCGGGGCAGACCGGCGGCGACGAGAAGGGCGAGTACGCGCCCGAGATGGCTGCCCAGGTCGGCACGGCGCTGAAGCGCATCATCAAGCTGTTGAACGAAGCCGGCGCCGGTCCCGAGCACATCGTGCGCCTGACCTGGTACCTGACCAGCCGCAGCGAATACGAGGCCGCGGGCGCCGGTATCGGCGCGGCGTGGAAGGAGACGCTCGGACGCAATTTCCCCCCGTCCACGCTGCTCTATATCGACGGGCTGGTCGATCAGCGCGCCAAGGTCGAGATCGAGGTGACGGCGTTCGTGCCTGCCGCATAGCGGCACATGCGAGCCATTGCCTGCGCAGCCAACAAAAAAGCCCTCGGGATCACCCGAGGGCTTTTGTCGTTGGAGTCCTGATAGCTTACTTCGACAGCGTGATGTTGGCGCCGCGGAACTGGCTGTCGGCTCTGATCGTGACGGACTGCTTGTTGCCACTGGTGCGCATCGAAATGTCGGCGTTGAAGCCGGGCGCGCTGGCAACGACCTGGAAGTTGCCGCCGCCGCCGCGACCTCGCAGATCGCCGCTGACATTGCGGCTGGACTCGCTCCAGGAGCCAGTGACCGCGTTGCCCTCGGCCTCCACGTCGGCCGCCAGGTTGAACTTGTAGGCGTCGCTGGCGCAGGTGAGGCTCATGGTCATCCTGGGCCCACCGACGCGATAGGTCGCACGGCAGCGGATCCGCTCGCTGGAGCCGTCGTCGAGGGTGACCGAGCCAGCGCCCGACCAGGTGCCCGCCATGCCGGCGAACGGGCTGGACTGGGCATGGCCTGAGGTGCTCGCCAATGCGGTCACGAAAAACGCGACGGCTGCATATGCTGGCCGCCGCGCGATAGCGAAGAAACTCGATACGCTGCTGATCTTACTGACGGGATGCTTCCCATCGGCCGCTGCACGGTACGCCAGCTGATGCCCCATTCCACTTCCCCGATCCGGAGTTGCCACTGAGTTGTCCGTTCGCATATGCACCATTGATCGAGACTCGCACAAGGCCCCCGCTGCCGACGGTGCCGGAGATCGTCGCGCCGGGCGCCGTGATCTTTCCTTCCGAAACGGTCAGGGTGGAGCTGGACGACGGCTCGCAGCTACCGGTCTTGGTGACGACGGTGACGTTCCAGAGGCCGTCATAAGGCTGCTGGGCGGAGACGGGAGCAGCGGTGAGGGCGGCAGCCGAGGCGACCGAAGTGACCAAAATCAGGTCGCGAATGCGGATCGAACGCATGAATCAAATCCCTGTAATTTCGTGTGATGACGCGGCTTATCCTGTCACAATGTGTTCAAAATTTGCTGCGTCGCGGGAGCCCCGAATGTTCCTGTGAACTCAAACACATCATAGTGAATCTGGTTCCGGGCCAGGAACGAAGAATTTGTTCCGTCGCTTGATTTTGTGAGGTATCTAGATACCGAAATGCGGGATTAGTGCTTGCCAGGGCTGAGGTTAGGCGCCTTGGTCGCAAACTGCTCGTCCTGGGGCTTGGCCGGCAGCGCGCCATTGACCTTGCCGTAGTCGATGACCTCACCGAGCAGGCGCAGCCCGAGCGGTGCCAGCGCGCGCTCCCAGAGCTCGCGGGCCGTCTCGCCCTTCTTGACGAACACCCAGTCCTGGGCGGCGATCGCGCCGGCGTCCATGCGGTCGGCGAGGTGATAGATGCTGCCGCCGGCGATTGGATCGCCTTCCTTGATGGTCCACTCCACCGCTGCGATGCCGCGGTGACGCGGCAGCAGCGAGGGGTGGTACCCGATGCCGCCAAGCTTGGCCACGGCAAGCGCCTCCTTGCTGACGCGGGCGTGGCTGTGGGCGGTCACGATCAGCTCGGTGCCCGGCGCGATCTCGGCGGCCGTCACCAGCTTGGGATCCGCCTGCACCACGACCTCGATGCCGGCCGCCCTTGCCGCTGCCGCCAGCCGGTCCTCGCCGTCATGGACGACCACCCTGACTAGCGTGACGTGGTGCTCGCGCAGCATGTTCAGGGTCGTCACGCCGAAATGGCGGGAACCGACAAGGGTAATGCGCATGGGATCAATTCCGTGGGGGTTACGCGGGATTTGCTTGGGCTGCCGCTATGCCGATAGCACACCGCGGTCGCCTGGTTCGTTGTCCTGCCCGTTATCAACAGGCCGGCCGGCTGGCAACCTCAGGCCACCGACGGCTTGCTCGCCAGCACCTTGTCGATGCGCCGGCCGTCGAGATCGACGATCTCGAAATCCCAGCCCTGCGCAGTGGTTTTCGCACCGGTATCGGGGATCGCGCCGAACGCATGCAGTAGGAAGCCGGCGGCGGTCTGGTAGGGCCGCGGCGAGGGCAGCGCGATGCCGAGCAGTTCGCTGAACTCGAGCGCCGGCATCCAGCCCGAGATCAGATAGGAGCCGTCGTCGCGCCTGACATAGGCGGGCTCGGCCGGGCCTTCCTCGGTATGGAAAACACCGACGATGGCCTCGAGGATGTCGGCGCTGGTCACGACGCCCTGGAAGGTGCCGTATTCGTCGTGCACGAGGCCGATATGCACCGCGGAGTCGCGCAGGATCGCGACCACGTCGCGGGCATCGACGGTCTCCGGAATGATCGGCGCATCGCGCGTCAGCGCGCGGATGTCGGGCGTCTGGCCGGCGAGGTAGACGTCGAGCACGTCCTTGGCCTGCACGATGCCGAGCGCATGATCGCGGTTGCCGTCGAACACCACGCAGCGCGAGTGACTGCTCCTTTGCAGCGCCGCCAGGATCTCGGGCGTGGGAGCGGCGAGGTCGATCAGGCTGACCTCGTGGCGCGGCGTCATGACGGCGCCGACCGGCAGATCGCCAAGCCGCATCACGCCGGCGATCATCTCCTTTTCGCCGGGCTCCAGCACGCCGGCGTTTTCGGCTTCCACCACCAGCGTCTTGATCTCGTCCTCGCTGACGCGGTCCTGCGCATCCTCGCGATGGCCCAATAGCCACAGCAACGACTTGCCGGAGCGGTCGAGCAGCCACACTACCGGCAGCGACAATCTTGCCATCACCGTCATCGCCGGCGCGGCCCGCACCGCGATCGCCTCTGGATCGCGCAGCGCGATCTGCTTCGGCACGAGCTCGCCGACGATCAGCGACGCATAGGTGATCACGCCGACGACAATGCCGACACCGGCAGCGTCGGCGACGTTGGCCGGCACTCCAACCTCGAACAGCCATTGCGAGAGGCGCTGGCCCAGCGTCGCGCCCGAAAAGGCGCCGGACAGCACGCCGATCAGCGTGATGCCGATCTGCACCGTGGAGAGGAATTTTCCGGGATCGGAGGCCAGCGCAAGCGCGCGGCGCGAGCCGCTGACGCCTTTCTCGACCAACGCCGCGAGGCGCGCCGGACGGGAGGAGACGATCGCGAGCTCCGACATCGACAACAGACCGTTGACGACGATCAAGACCGCCACGATCGCAAGTTCCAGATATAACACGGGAGTCCCTGAGGTTTGGCGGCATGGCCGCTCTGCGACGCCCTATATAGGCATACCGGGATATAGGCATACCGGGGCCGTTTTGCTGTGCCTTGTCGGGCGCCCCTGCACAAGCAGAGGGTGCGTATGGCGCGCATGCAGCAGGAGATCGCGGCATTTTGGCGCGCCGGCGCTTGCGACACCGGCGCGTTTTCTTCACGCGAGCCGCAATCCGCTGCGCTGGAAAACGCTCCTACGCGAGTATCCGCAGCTCAGGTCTGGCGAACGTCTTGCCCGATCGAGCCGGCTGACTCCGCATTTGCTTGGAAGCGGCTTGCAGCTGCACGCGCAAATCGGCGTTGCATTGCTTCATCTGGTTGCGCAGTTCGCGGCGGGAGAAGGCGGTGAGCGAGGGGTCCGCGAGCTGTTGCCAGGCGCTGCGCAGCCATTCCTGCAGCTCGCGAATGTTCTGATCCAAAATCTTCTGATCCAGGACGCTGGGCTGGGTCATGCAGCCAAATCCCACGAAGTGATCAGTTGCAAAGTAACGCTGATTCGCGTCGCTTCACCTAGCGCTATGTTGCGCAGGCGTGTGTTCGGCAGGGGAGATCGGATGCTGCAGGCGCGCCATTGCCCGGCTCAGCGCGCCTTGTCGGGGCCGGTGCGCAGGAAATCCAGCGCGATCGGCAGCGCGAGAAACAGCGCGGCCATCATCGAAAGATGACGCGTTTGCGTGGCGGTCAGGCCGAGATCGTGTTGGGCGAGATAGGCGAGCATGATCGCTGTGTAGGCGGCGACGCAGATCGCGACGGCGATGCTCCCGAAATCGGTCTTGCTGTCGGTCTCATGGTTCACGGCGGCACCACTTCGTTGCGGGAGTGGTGTAGCGTGGCTCACCTTCATCAACTATGAGCTGGATCACGGGCGCGAAACGGACGATCGGCTTCGCTCGTCGCGGCGATCGATCAGGCCGGCTCGCGGCACGAAGCCTAGCGAGGGAGCTTGCGTTCCGGCTGGCTTTCCTGCGGAAGCTTGACCGGGATGTGGGGCGATGTGCTCACCACACGCGGGCTGCCGTCGGAATGGGTCTGGCCGTTGAGCAATGTCTCGAGAACCAAAAAGAATTTTTCAGAAAGCATGGGCGTAGCCCTCGTCGTCTAATGTCCTTATGTCGCGGCATCCGGCGGAAAATTCGATCAATTAAAAGCGAGTCGCGCCGCCATGGCGATGCTGCTGCGCGGGGTCTGCCCTGTGCAATCCGGGAGATTACCGGCGCGAAGCCTTCAGTCTGCGCGCCGATAGTTGCCAAATTCCTAACAGTGGCTGGCGCAGCGGGTGATTGCGTCACACCGTTCCTTCAAGGATCGACGTTTACGAGAGCGGCATGGATCGGGACCAGGACATCGACGAGGGATTTGGGTCGGCGCTGCGCCGCAGCTACGGACGCCTCGCCTGGTGGATCGTGCGGCTCAACCGCGTGCTCGAGCCGTCGCGTGCGGCAGAGCCGCCGCGCACCCAATTGCCGCCGCGCGCCGCCGTCCCGCCACGGCGATCCATCCCGCCGCGCCCGGAATAGACCTCACCAGAATACCGCCGTGTCCTGTATCGGCCGTTCGGCCGGACTGCTATGCATGCGCCATCCGCGGACCTTCCGGGTCCGCCGTTTTTGACGATGCGGCCGCGCGGCGGCGCAAGCGACGAGAAGGGACAGACACAATGATCGAGACGGTTGGCATCATCGGCGCCGGAACCATGGGCAACGGCATCGCGCAAATCTGCGCGGCGGCGGGGCTTGCCGTGACCATGGTGGATATCTCGGACGCGGCGGTGCAACGCGGCCTGAAGACGGTCGGGTCCAGTCTCGATCGCCTGGTCGCCAAGGAGAAGATGACGGCGGCCGATCGCGACGCGACGCTCGCGCGGATCAACGCGACCACCGACAAGTCCAAGCTTGCCGCCTGCGATCTCGTGATCGAAGCCGCCACCGAGAACGAGGAGCTGAAGGTCAAGATCCTCAGGGATCTCTGCGCCGGGCTGAAGCCGAGCGCGCTGGTCGCAACCAACACCTCGTCGATCTCGATCACCCGCCTTGCGGCCTCGACCGATCGTCCCGACCGCTTCATCGGGATGCACTTCTTCAATCCGGTCCCGGTGATGGCGCTGCTCGAACTGATCCGCGGCCTGCAGACCTCGGACGACACGGTCGCCAAGGCCGAAGCGTTTGCCAAGCGTATCGGCAAGGTCGCGATCACCGCGAAGAACAGCCCGGGCTTTGCGGTGAACCGCATCCTGTGCCCGATGATCAACGAGGCGATCTTCGCGCTGCAGGAAGGCATTGCGACCGCGGAAGAGATCGATGCCGGCATGAAGCTCGGCTGCAACCATCCGATCGGCCCGCTCGCGCTTGCCGACCTGATCGGGCTCGACACCATGCTGTCGGTGATGGAGGTGTTCTACACCGGCTTCAACGATCCCAAATACCGGCCGGCGCCGCTGCTGAAGGAGATGGTCGATGCCGGCCATCTCGGCCGCAAGACCGGGCAGGGGTTCTACAGCTACAGCAAGTGAAATCTGCGCGCGCCTGACCCCGTAGTCATCCGGGATGGATCGCGCGGGCAAGCTCGCGTAACCACAACGCCTGATCCGCCACTGAGGCGGGGGACATCAGACACGAGGCCCGGGCTCCTAGGCACACCGGGCCTCGTGTTTTTTGTGGGTCCCGCGCCCATCTAGGGCGGCTGGCTTCCGATGCGCTCCCTCCGCGCTCGGGTCACACCTTCTTGAGGCGGTGAGCGGAAACCTCGCAGATCTTCCCGGCGTACCTAAATCAACGGCTGGGTGCCGATCGAGGAAGGAAGCAGGTTCATGCGCAGGTCGAATTGGGCAATTCTGGCGTTCGCGGCGCTCGGAACGAGCTGGATTGTCGGCTCCGCACAGCCGGCGGCGGCCGATCCCTATGATTATCCCTGGTGCATCCAGGGCAGGGATGAGGGATACCCCGGCTATTGCGGCTACCAGACCTACGAGCAGTGCCAGGCGTCGGCGTCAGGCCGCGATGCCTATTGCGGCATCAATCCCCGTGTTGCGTTCAGCCAGCAGCGGATATCGCCGCGGCGGATCCGGTAAGCGCGAGCATGTCGGCCGGGCGGCCATCAGGCACGATGGTTGCATTGCCGATGGTCGGAGAATTCCCCCTGCGTTGGAGAGCACATGGGCGAGATCATCAGGTTCATCTCGAAATCGGAACGCGAGCGTGCGCAGCTGATTCGCGAGGCCAGGGCCAACTACGAGCGCATCTTTCCATCGGCCGATTCGGCTGACGTGCAAGGCGCCGCGGTCGAGGGCGACGGCAGCGAGGCGTCGTCGAAGCCGTAGCCGCCGGTATTGCGCGCGTGAGGATGCGGACGCTGCGATGGGGAAACGGAACTGGCGGCAGCTGTTGCAGACGTTGTGGCAGCCATTGTGGCAGACTTGGACGATCGACAAGCCGGCCGCGCTTGGCGACTGGCTCTGGCAGGTTCTGGTCGTTGAGCTCGCGGCCTTGCTGGATCGGCTGACGTTGCGGAAGCTGATCGCGCTGATTCCGGTCGTCATCCTGATCGGTGCCTATCTGCACCGGATTCCGCTTCCTCCCGAATTGATGCTGGTCGGCGATGTGCTGGCCTATATCGACGTCTTCTCGACGATCTTCCTGATCGGCCTGTTCACGCGCGTGGCGACCGTGACGGCCGTGGTCAGACAGGCCATCGAGCTCGCTCAAAGCCTCGCGTGGCGTGTGCCGATGGCGCTACGGCGGTTTGACGCGCGTCATCGTCGCGCCAAGGACAGCGCGCGCCGCAGGCGTCTCACCGGCGCGAGGACCGACGATGATGAGCCGACTGTCGTCGCGGGGCTGGCGTGGGCTTAGTTCGAGGCGATGCGGCGGTGAAGAACGCAATTGCGCCGGCTATCGCGGCTGTCGGGCCTGTTGGTCGCTGTCGTCGGCCGCGGGCCGGGCAGGGATACCTGCAGAAGAGCCGTCCTGAGAGCCGCCCAGGCTACGCCGGTGCGAGCTGGAGAGATCGGTTGCGCCCTGCCGGGAGCGATGAAACGCGATCCCCATCTGGAAACTCCAGACACCGAACAACAGCGCGCCGGCCACACAGGCGGCCACGAAGGCCCAATCGCGTTTCTTCATCTGATACAACAATGCCAACTCAAGGACACGCCGGCCACGTGCCTGCGCCAACCACTCCACCGCATGCCTCGCCACGGCAATCCGAGCGAAGATGCCCCAACGCTGCGGCCAAGACGTTACTGTGTCCCAAGCAAGACTCACGCATAGTGATGCGATCGGGCGTGCTTGTCGATCCGCGTAGCACGCACCCGCACGGGTCACGGAGCAGTGATTATCAAATCATGCCTCCAGCAACACTCCGACCGGATCATCCCTCGTCTGCAACAATCTTGCCAAACTTTCACTAGGTCGTTGGCGCACTGAGTTCGAAGATGCAGATGAAATCGGACGAATCGCAATGACCGAACTTGAGGAGCTTCGCTACTTCGAGCACCAGTGCCTGGAGATGGCCAAGCAGTCCACGCTGCCGGATGCGCGACGCGCGCTCCAGATCCTGGCACGCAACTACGCCTCGGCGGCCGAAATCCTCGAACGGCGCGCGCAATCCGCCAACACGGCGCTCGCCCAGCTGTTTCGATGCTTGGGGCTATGACTGATTGACGCGTGACACGGACGCGGCGCGACGGTGCAAGCGCCAATCTCGGTCCGGAAGATCGGCGAGTTCAAGCCGGCTGTTATGATCTTGGCGGCCGCGCGGAAGACCAGCACTGCCCCGCGGCCCGCGTCGCGATCGTTTCGACGGCCGGACCACCTTGGCGCCGGAACCTTTGCGCGGCCGCCAACTTTAGCTTCCACGGAATGTATCCGGCCTGGTGCCGTGAACAGCACGAGAATACCGGCTTTAAGATCTGGTTAAGGATGACCGCGCATCTTCTGCTTGAGCCCTGCCGAGGAAGCGGAAGGTCAGGATCCCCTCGATAGGGCGATCCAAAGCTGGAGCGAGCGATGATATCCAGGGCTGCGTTACAACAGGATCAGGACGGTGGTGAGGCGCCTGCGCCATACAGCCCGCCGCCGACGCCTGTCGTCCTCCCTGATGAATCGGTTCAAGCGCAGACTGCGGTGAGCGGCTCCGGCTCGGGCGGCGTGGGCTCTGTCGTCGCGGAGACCTCCGGCGGGCTCACGATCAACCTGATCTTCGACGCTGCCGCAATGGCGGCGCCTGCCAGCTTCCGACAAGGAATCGAGCAGGCGGCAGCGCTTTTGAGTGCAGCGATCACCGACAAGATCACGCTCAATTTCAACGTCGACTATAGCGGCACCGGTGGCGGCGCCGCGGGGGGCGCCGATAGTGGACAGTGGCTCAGCTATTCGACGGTCAGGGCTGACCTGGTGAACTATGCGTCTGCGGGTGACACGACTTTCAATGCGTTGCCGGCAGGAACTTCGATCCAGGGCCAGTCCTCGGTCGCGGTGTGGAACGCCCAGCTCAAGCTCTGGGGGGTGATCGGTGCGAACGACACGACGACCGATGACGGTAGCCTTACCTTTGCCACCGACATCGATCCCAGTCTTCTGGTTGGCGTCGCCCTTCACGAACTCACTCACGCCATGGGCCGCGTTCCCTACGGATCACAACCGGATATTTTTGATTTCTACCGCTTCACCAGTTCCGGTGTCCGGTTGTTCTCGAACAATATTCCCGCATCAGCGGCCTATTTCTCCCTGAACGGAGGCGGCACGAAGCTCGCGGACTACGGCCAGAACTCGGATCCGAGCGACTTCCTCAACAGCGGCGTGCAGGGGGCAAATGATCCCTTCAACGAATATTACACCGGCAGCACGCTGCAGCATCTTACTTCGGTCGATCTGCAGCAGCTCGATTCCCTGGGGTTTCACATCGGGGCATCGTCCGCACCTGCGAGCACCCAGACCAATAATGTTGCTGCGCAGCTGACGGATGGTCAGATCGATCTATTGCAATTTGGCTCCGGCAACCTGACTGGCTCGTCGCTGACCCCTCAAGGCTTTTGGAAAGTTGTTGGCGATGTCGATTTTAACTCGACGGGCAGCACTCAATTTGTCACGCAATCCAATGGCCAGATCGACCTGCTTTGGTTTTCCGGAGGCAAATTCTCGGCATCGCTTCTGCTCGCCGGCAGCTATTTGGACATCAAGGGCGCGGGGCATTTCAGCGGAGAGACGAACCCCGGGTTCGTGACGCAGTGGAACAGCCAGATCGACTTTCTATGGTTCGATTCCGTCGGCCACCTGACTGCAAGCGCTCTCACCAATCAAGCATTTTGGAACGTCGTTGGAGTTGCAGACGTCAATGCTGACGGCCATTCCGACGTCATAACTCAATCTGCGACGGGCCAAATAGACATTCTGTACTTCGATCAAGGGAAGCTGATTGGAAGCAATTTGTTGCCGGGAAGCTACGATCCTGTTCACGACGTCAAGAACATGACGGCCGGAATCGCGGAACTGATAACCCAGGACAGTGCCGGTCAAGTCACCGAACTCGCGTTCGATGGCAGCAAGGTCACCCAAGTTGCGTCGGTTGGATCTTCCGGAATTTCGTTGGTTCAAGCGGGTGCGGCATCCGACCAGTTCTTTGCGTCTGCAGCGCAGGTTCACGTCGTTCCTTCAGACCCCGCTCCGAATGCCGCTGCACCAACAACCTTCGACGGCACGACGTTGAACCTTCAACAGCCATCCACGTTCAACGGCCAGATGATCGCGTTCAGCGGCGATGGCGGGCAGGGGTCCGATCAAATCGACTTGCACGGCATCACCTTCAACACCGTCCATTCCAGCTTCGACGCTGCCTCCGGAGAGCTTTCGGTGAGCGATGGCTCGCACACGGCCACGCTCCACTTCCTCGGGGTGTACGCGCAGGACAATTTCCAGTTCACTAATGATGGGAATGGAGGAACGTTGGTTGTCGCGGCGGCATCACCGGGCCAGAGCGGCAACCAGCTTTCCAGTGCGGTAGCGCAGGACACATTCGTGTTCGCGGAAAACTTCGGCCGTGTGACGCACACGCACTTTGCGCCCGCGACCGATACGCTGCAATTCAGCAAGAGCGTCTTTGCGGATCTGAGCGCCCTGGTCGCCGCGATCCATGACGACGCGTCCGGCAACGCGGTCATCACCGATGCCGCCCGCGACACGATCACGCTCCAGCATGTCTCAACGGCGCAGTTGCTCGAGCACCAGAGCGGCTTCCATATCGTTTAGATTTGGCTCGTCCGCGCGATCGGTGAAGCACGAATACCGCGTCGACGGCTACCGAAGCTGCCGCGCTTGCGGCGAGCAGTGGGGTCAAGCAGCTCGTTCTCACGGACATCTCGGTCCGCTACCCGGACGAGGCCCTGCCGATCGCGTCTATCTCGCCACGATGCTGAACATGCGTTCAGAAAAGTTCCGAACTTGTTCCTGCAACATGCGCAGACGCCAGTCGTTGTCACGGTACTGGAAAGGAGGATGTCATGACGAAGCTTACTTACGCCCTTGCCGCAGCGGCGGCCCTCTCGATAGCGGCACCGACCATTGCCAGCGCGCAGGGTGTCGGCGTCTATTTCGGTAGCAGCCCCGGCTATTACGGCGATCGGTATGACGGTCCGCGCGTATACCGGGAGCACGATCGCGGCTGGCACCACGGCTGGCACCATCACCGCGATTACTACCGCGACCGTGGCATCGTGATCCGTGGTCGTGACTGGGACGACGACTAAACGGCAGCGGGACGCACCACGCGTAACCAAAGAGGACCTCGCTTCGGCGGGGCCCTTCTTTGCCGGCTTTGTCGGCGAGCCCACGGATGGATGCCGCCGCACGAACAACGTTTCATTAACGCGACTCATCCACGCTCATGTTGGGCCGTCTGGATGGGCCGCTACGCCGAAGGCCGCCACGACAAGCTCCGTGGCGGCCTTTTGCGTTCCGAGAGTGCTGAGGGAGACGACCGATGGACTACGGCGCCTTCACCGACGCCAGCCTGAAGATGATGTACGAAGCCATCCGCGGCGCGCTCAAAGCCGACGATGATTTCGAGGCACACGGCGAAGAGCCAAAATTCCGGGTCCGCGCGACGCCGGAGTGGAAACGCCACGCCGGCAGCCTCGAGGCCGAGATGCTGAAGCGAGGGCTGCAGCTCGACATCATCGACTGGACGAACGGCCAGGGCGAGCTGCCGCTGACGGTGGGACCGTGAGCGGGTAGCGGTGACGGTATCTGTGATCGGCTTGGGAAATGAGGGCACTGCTGCAACTTCGGCTCAGTCATCTTGAACAGCGTGAAATTCGGTCGACACTGAGCTAGGACCAATCCACATTCAGGATTCCCATAGCTGAATGATGCTGAATCAATGCGTTCCGAACCTTTTGATTCGGAGCGGACTGATGGGTGTGAAGCGCTATGAGCTAAGCGAGGCACAATGGGCTCGGATTGCACCTATGCTGCCAGGCAAGGTAGGTGATCCCGGCCGCAGCGGTGTTGACAACCGCTTGTTCGTGAACGGGGTTTTGTGGGTTCTACGGTCCGGTGCCAACTGGCAGCACCTGCCGGAGCGCTATGGCAAGTGGAAGAGCGTACACGCGCGTTTCACTCGCTGGGCCAAGGCCGGCGTATGGGAGAAGGTGTTTGCCGAACTGATCAAGGATCGCGACAACAAATACCTGATGCTCGACACCACTCTGGTTCGTGTCCACCAGCAGGCCGCGAGCGGAAAAGGGGGGCCAAAACTCAGGAGTTGGGGCGTTCCCGAGGTGGATTGACGACCAAGATCCATATGCTCTGCGACAGCCTCGGTCGGCCGCTGCGCTTCATGCTCACCGCCGGCCAACGACACGACAACCTCACTGCAAAAGCCCTGCTCGAGGGCTTCAACGCCGAGGCCGTGCTCGCCGACAAGGCCTACGACAACAACGATCTACGCACGACCATCGCAGACATGAACGCTGAAGCGGTAATCCCCTCAACCCGTTCTCGTAAGGTCCCCATCCCGCACGACGAGACGATCTACAAGCTACGCAACCGCATCGAGCGCTGCTTCAACAAGCTCAAACACTTCCGCCGCTTCGCCACGCGATATGACCGACGAGCTGACTACTTCCTCGCCTTCGTCCACCTCGCCGCAATCTGCATTTGGCTCCGTTGAATGTGGATTCGTCCTAGTCGCAGTTGCGGGAGCATCCAGACTGTTGCGGGTCGCGGGGGGCACTGAGAAATCAATCCCCAGACTATCCCTTGGGAATGGGTTTCCCTCCCGCAGGGCCTATTGGCTTGGGACCGGCCAAGGGCGGAGGGCTGATGGATGGAAATGGGATCTGATCTGCTTCGTTGGTTGATTTTTCCGGTCGCTTCTTGGGTCGAATCTCATCGTCCAATGATGGGCAAATCTTCTCCCAGCCTGGACCATATGCCGTTTCTAGAAAATCGATGTGGTCTGTCTCGAAGGTCTGAACAATCCGCTGCCTACTGCAAGCGGGGACGACCGCGCTTTTTGCATCTTTGCCTAGGGGACCTTTCAGCGAATAGCGCACTGTTACCGGTGCGCCGCAGTGATTGACGACAGTCCACGTCTGCAGCGAGCCATCCTTCGTTTTGATGGGGCCCATGAGGCAGCTCTGTGCGTTGGCAGTTGCGGCAAGTGCGCAGGGCACGACCCAAACTGCGACTGCCCTGGCAAGTTTCATGTGCTAGCTCCTAGTATCGCATTTTGCACATGGAAAGAGGGATGGCCAACGGCAGCGACCGAAGCGCTGCTTGAACGGATGCTCGACAAGATTGGCGGCCTCTGTGCTCGGCGCGACCAACTCAAGCTGCCTAAGCCTAACGGGAAAGTTCTCGGGGACCGTAATTGGTGAAACGCTACTTCCAGGATGAGTCCTAACTATCGCCATCCCTCGCCGCGCTTAATGACGTGCGGCACCCACGGCAAATGGATGTTGCTTCGGGGAGCCTGTGAAACAGCTCGGAAAGTCTGGGGAATTGGTGAGCGCGGAGGGACTCGAACCCTCGACCCCATGATTAAAAGTCACGTGCTCTACCGCCTGAGCTACGCGCTCACTCACCTGAGCATCGGATCCGGCCGCAGGCTTTGAGCCGCTCCGGATCATGCTCCAGCCCGCGCTGTGTAGGGGGCAGGGCCCATCGGGTCAATAGCCGAGGGGCGGTCAATTGTGCACCGTTACGGCGGATTTGCCGTTCTAGCGCCTCGGGTTAGGCCGGTTTCTTGAAGTTAGTCAGCTGTCGTGGCGGATTTCCGAGCCGACCGGCTGCGACGGGGCGGCGACCGAGGGCAGGCTGACCGGGCGGAGCCCGATCAGTTCCGCGGTCCGGATCGCGCTATTGCGCCAGAACGCGAACTCGTTGATCCGCGAATTCTCCAGGATCGCGATGGAGACCGCGGCAAGGAATGGCAGGCTTTGCAGCACCAACACGCCGGCGAAGATGTAGATCTCGCGCACCTGCTTGTAGCCGTTGGTGACGACAAGCACGATGGCGCCGACCAGGAGCAGCACGCCGATCACGGCTTCCCAGAACGCCTGGAATTCGATCGACATCCGCGACAGGCCGCCCTTCGAGGTACGGGCGAAGGCGAGATGCTCGGTGATCAGGCCCTGCGCCACCGCGCGCGACACCGTCCACTGCACGCTCATCGCCGCGATCATGGCCCCCAGCATCTGGGCCGCCTTGATGTTCACCCGCAGCCGGTAGAGCACCACAAAGTGCAACAGCGAGACGATGAAGGAGGCGATGATCGGAAGGGTCAGGATCTTGTCGGGGATCGCGATGTCGGCGAAGGCGACGATCGGGACCCAGATCAGATTGAGGATCGCAACCACGACGCCGAGGCTTTCGGCGCCCAGCCAGTTGAGCCAGCCGAGCGAGAACTCGCGGCGCTGGTCCGGCGTCAGCCGGCTCGCGCCGGGCAGGAAGCGCCGCCAGTGCTTCTTGACGATCTGGAAGCCGCCATAGGCCCAGCGGTGGCGCTGCTTCTTGAAGGCCTCATAGGTGTCGGGCAGCAGGCCTTCGCCGTAGCGCACATTGGTGTAGTGGGTGAGCCAGCCCTGTTGCTGGATCGAGAGGCCGAGATCGGTGTCCTCGCAGATCGTATCAGAGGACCAGCCGCCGGCCTTGTCCATCGCGGCGCGGCGGATCAGGCACATCGTGCCGTGCACGATGATGGCATTGAACTCGTTGCGCTGGACCATGCCGATGTCGAAGAACCCGGCATATTCACCGTTCATGATGTAGTGCATCAGCGAGCGGTCGCCGTCGCGATGCTCCTGCGGCGCCTGCACCAGGCCGACACGCGGATCGGCGAAGGCCGGCACCAGGTCCTTGAGCCAGTCCGGATGCACGACATAGTCGGCGTCGATGATGCCGATGATCTCGGCGTCCGCCGCGGTCCGCTCCATCGCAATCCGCAGTGCGCCGGCCTTGAAGCCCTGCACCTTCTCGGCATTGATGAACTTGAACCGCTCGCCGAGCATCCGGCAGTGATCCTGGATCGGCCGCCAGAAGTCGGGATCGGGCGTGTTGTTGATGATGCAGACGCACTCGAAATTCGGATAGTCGAGCCGCGACACCGCATCGAGCGTCTGCTTCAGCATCTCGACCGGTTCGAAATAGGCCGGGATGTGGATCGAGACTTTCGGGAACGTCACATTCTCGCCCATCGTGGCCGGTGCGAGGGTCGCGCTCTTGCCGATCAGCCGGCGCGGGCCGCGGCCGAATGCCACCGCCGCGATCTCCTCGATCCGCGCCATCGCGATCAGGACCAGCGGAACCAGCAGCACGAGGCCAAGGCTGAGCGCGAAGGCTGAGCCCCAGACGAAGTAGTGCGTGGTCCAGTACGAGAATACGGTCGCAACCCAGGCGCCGACACCGTTGGCGGCGGCTGACAGCAGCAGCGCCTGCATCACGGTCGGCTGGTCCAGCCGCAGGATCGGCAGCGACATGAAGAGGCCGACCAGCACGGCGACCAGCGCGATCTTCCAGTAGTTCAGATCGGTGACCGGGCCGGTCCACGCGAACTTCGCATCGCGGTCGGCATTGAGGATGCCCCAGTAGGGACCGACGCCGCCTTCGAAGAACTTCCACGGCTGATCGATGGCTTCGACGATGTTGTAGTCCATGCCGATGGCTTCGGCGCGCGCGACGAAATTGCGCAGCACCGTGGCCTGCTGGAACGGACCGGGCTCGGCGCTGCGCAGATTGTAGCCCTGGCTCGGCCAGCCGAATTCGGCGATCAGGATGCGCTTGCCGGGGAACGAGTCGCGCAACAGGTTGTAGCGGTCGACCGCCTGATCCACCGCTTGCTTGTCGGTGAAGTTTTCCCAGTACGGCAGCACGTGCGCGGCGATGAAGTCCGACGAATTGGCGAGCTGCGGATGGTCGCGCCAGATGTTCCAGATTTCGCCGGTCGTGACGGGAACGCTGACCGACTTCTTGACGCGCTGGATCACCTTGATCAGCCGATGCACGTTGCTTTCGGCGATTGCCCATTTGACGGCTTCGGACCGCTTGTCTTCGGGCTGCGTTTCCGCGTCGTGCAGGCGCTGCGCTTCCTCGCGGAGGATGCGCTCGGACTCCTCAGGCGGCACGCCGATCTCCGGAACCGAGCCGAGGTTTTCGAGCGGGACCTGCTCGCCGCGGAACACGGTTTCGTTGCCGACCACGATGCCGATGACGTTGCTGTTGCGCTTGGCCAGGTTGATCGCGGCTTCGAGCTCGCGATTGTTGCGGTTGGCGTCCTTGTCGATCCAGGCGCCGACCGTGACCTTCATGCCGAACTCGGCGGCGACCGGCGGCACCAGCTCGTTGCCTTCGGTCGACGAATAGAGGCGGACCGCTTTGGTGAGCGTCGACAGCTTTCGCAGGTCGGTGCGCACCTTCTCGCTGTCGGCGGCAACGTCCGCGACGGAGTGGCCGGACTCGAACGGGGCGTAGGACAGGCTCGGCAACGTGCCACGGAAATCGGGCGCCGACTGCTTCTCCTGGAAGAGACCCCACAGGGCGGCGTGGGCGGCGGTGACAAGCAACAGGACGGCGACGACGGCGCGCATCGCGGTTAAACCATACGGGGCCTGAGATTGAGGACTAAGCGAACCCGTCCCCTGGGCTCGACCAACATAGCGGCGGAGGGAAAGATATCTCCGCCATCCGATTTAACAACTGGTATGCCGCAATGGCGTTTTAAGGGCGCAAGCCGTTCCAGCCGCGAAAAAAAATCGCGGCCGGATCCAATCGCGCCATGCGGCTATTTCGATGCCGGCGCCGGTGTCGCCGACGGGGTCGGCGCAGGTGAGGGCGAGGCTGCCGGCGCGGGCGCGGCATTGCCGGCCGTCGATGGCGCCGGGGTGGGCGCGGCGGCTGCCGCGGCCTGCGGCTGGGCGCCCGGGTTGATCCAGCAGGCGTGGATGCGGCCGTCGAGGCTACCGCGCACCTTGTCGTCGATCTGGGCGCCGAACCTGGTCAGGCAGCGGAAGGCGGCCTGGACGTGGCCACCGGGGCAGCCGAAGCGGTCGTAGAGGTCGAGATGGCGGAAGGCGGTGTCGAGGTCGTCGTTCCACATGAGGCGGACCACGCGGCGGCCGAGCCAGACGCATTCCGGATTACCGGCCGGGCCGTTGATGGCCTGCTGGGCCTCGACGAACTCCTCGACCTTGCGCTGGTTGGCCTCCCGCACGGCGTTGGCATTGGGGTCGGGCTGTCCAGGCTGCTGTTTGGCCTGATCAGGCGGATTCGGCGTGCCGCTCTGGGCGAACGCGCCGCCGGCTCCGTTCAAGAGCGCGAGCGCTGTGACGAGGCCCGTTACGGCAAGATGGCGCAAAGCAGTGTTCTTCAACTCAAGCAGCCGTCGACGCATGCATTCCCCGATATGTTCCTGCCCCTGCGGGATCATCCTAACGGCTCGCGTGATGCCGTCCAAATAGGTCTCCAGTGCGGCGGAGACTGTGGCGGAATCCCATGACTGGAATTTGGTATTTTGTCCAGCAAACTCACAACTTTATCGACCCAGCGCAAAACTGTCGCAGGACAACCATGGTATTGACCGATTCCTGGACTTGGCAGACGGGCTATGACCGGCTAATTCGACGGTCCCCCGGAGGATGGAACCGATTTCGCTTCGTACGCCGCTGGCGCTTCTCCTGATCTCGCTCGCAGTGATTGCATCTGTGTGGTGGTGGCTCGCCACGCCGATTACGCTCGCGCGCGCACCGATCGATCCTGCCGCAAAGCTGCAATGCGTGTCCTACACGCCGTTCCGCGGCGCCCAGACGCCGCTCGATCCGACCACGCAGGTTCCGGTCGAGCAGATCGAGCAGGACCTCGCCGATCTCGCCAAGGTCACCGATTGCGTGCGCACCTATTCGATCGAGAACGGCCTCGACCAGGTCCCGGGCGTGGCGGCCAAGGTCGGGCTGAAGGTGATGCAGGGCATCTGGCTCAGCAGCAACCGCTTCAAGAATTTGCAGCAGATCGCGATCGCGGTCCGGCTCGCCAAGGAATATCCCGGCGTCGTCACCTCGCTGATCGTCGGCAACGAGGTGCTGCTGCGCGGCGAGATGACCGCCACCGATCTTGCCGGCAACATCCGCGCGGTGAAGTCGGCGGCGGGCAATCTGCCCGTCACCTACGCCGACGTCTGGGAATACTGGGTGAAGAACCGCGAGATCTATGACGCGGTCGATTTCGTCACCATTCACATCCTGCCGTATTGGGAGGACATCCCGATCAAGGCGAAGTACGCCGCGGCGCATGTCGACGATATCCGCAAGCGGATGGCAGTGACTTTCCCGGGCAAGGAGATCCTGATCGGCGAGACCGGCTGGCCGAGCGCGGGGCGGATGCGGGAGGGCGCATTGCCATCGCGCACCAACCAGGCGCGGGTGGTGTCCGAGATCCTCGATCTCGCCAAGCGCGAGGGCTTTCGGGTCAACCTGATCGAGGCCTATGACCAACCCTGGAAGCGCAAGCTCGAGGGTACGGTTGGCGGCAATTGGGGCCTGTTCGATGCGGTCAAGCGGCAGGTGAAGTACCCGCCCGGCGTTGCGATCAGCAACTATCCGGAGTGGAAGCTGCAGATGGCGGGCGGCATGGCGCTGTCGATCGCCATCTTCCTCGCGGCCTGGCTGACGCTGCGCCGCCGGCCCTGGACGCCGCGGCCGTCGGCCTGGATCGCGGTCGCGATTTCGGCGACGACGGCGGGGACGCTGCTCGGGATCGCCGGCGACAAGATGTATTACGAGAGCTACGGCGTCGGCGGCTGGCTGCATTGGGGCGTGCTGCTCGCGGCCGCGATCGCATCGCCCTTGTTGACGGCGCATGCGCTGATCGCCGGGCGCTCGCTGCCGACCTTCCTGGAGCTGGTCGGGCCGCGCGACTATCGCGGCAAGGGCGCGATCGGCGCGTTGCTGGCGATCGTGCTGGTCATCACCACAGTGATCGCAGCGGAGACCGCACTCGGCTTCGCCTTCGATCCGCGCTACCGCGATTTTCCGTACGCTTCCCTGACCATGGCGGTGGTGCCGTTCGCGCTGCTCACCATGTTCAATCGTCCGAAGGAAGGTATCCGCCCGCTGGCGGAATCCGTGTTCGCCGGCCTGCTGGCGATCGCCGCGCTCTACACGATGTTCAACGAGGGCACGATCAACTGGCAGTCGGACTGGACCTGCGTGATGTACCTCCTGCTCGCCGCTACGCTGTGGCGGGCGCGGGCCGCGCAAAACCCAGGATGAACAGCCCGATCGCGAGCCCCGACAGCACGACATTGTAGAGCACGATCCCGAGCGCGGCTGCGATCAAGCCGACGGTGAGCAGCACGATCGACGGCCGCGTCAGGTTCAGCACCGCAATCACCAGCGCCGTGATCCCGAACACCGAGTTCTTGAACAGCACGGTCGACAGCGCGCGGGCCTTGCACAGCATGGTCTGCGTGCCGGCGTCGCAGGCCAGTGCAACGGGCGAGAATTCGATGGCGAGATAGCGCACGTACAGCGCGTAGCCGACGGTGACGAAGCCCACGACCATCAGGAACTGGACCTGATAGGGGGAGAGGCGGAACGGAGGTTTTGTCATCGCGGCACTATGGTCGGGAACGGGGTTTCGGACAAGGCTCGGTCAAAGCAGCGAAATCGGTTGAGAATTTGGCCGCAATCCTTTGCCGGACATGACTATTGGCTGTTCCGCCGGAACATCGAGGAGATCGACGTCGGCTCCGGCTTCTTTTCCTCTGCAACCGGCTGCGGCGGTGCGACGGTGCGCCTCAGCGCGGCCCGCCGGTGCGGCAACGCCGGCCTGGCTCCGGCAGGCGGCTCGTTCAGGGCCAGCCGCTGGCCGTCGTAGATCGCCGTCTCGCAGGTCCGCTGGACCAGGCTGAGGCCGGCGCAAATCTTGGCGGCGGTCCCGGCGTCGTTCAGCGGTCCGGCCACCAGGCGCAACTGCATGCCGAGCCCGTTGCTGTTCTCCTTGATGACGATGATCGGCCGCAGCGCGGCCAGCGGCGCGTTGGCCTTCGACTTCAAGAGGCTGCGCCAGAGCGCGCGCAGTCCATTGACCGAATTTGCCGTGCCGAGATCGACGCCGAACTCGGTGCGCTGGATCTGCGCCTTCGGCGCATCCTCTTCAACATCGGAGTCCGGATCCGGTGTGATCACCTGCGGGGGGATCGGCGCGGCGTTGACATCGCTCGAGGTCGGCGGCTTGGGCGCTTCGGTTGCCTTGTTCGGCGCAGGATCGCGCGATGCCATCAGCGGCTTGTCCGCAGCCGGCTTGGCCCCGGGCGCTGGCGCGGCCGGCTTTATTTCGTCGGTACTGGCCGCGGCGGCCGCGGCGCTCATCGGACTGGCAACTGATGGGGCGGAGGCAGAAACCGGCGGCGAGCTCTCGGGGGCCGACGGCTTCTCCGCAGCAACCTGGGGCCTGCTCGCGGCGGCCGCCGGCTTCTTGTCGGCCGCCATGGGCTTCTCGGTCGCAGCAACCGGCTTCTCGACCGGCGCCGGCGCCTTGCTGTCGATGGATGCCACCACCTTGTCGGTCGCGGCCGGCTTGTCCGATGCGGCAGGCGGCGTCGTTGCGACGGCGGCAACGGCCGGTGCCGCCACTGCCGGCGCCAAATTGGCTGAAGCTGGCGGCGTAGCAGGCGCCGCAGCCGGAGTGGGTGGTGGTGCCGGCACGGCCACCACCGGCTGTTTGGCGATCGTGCCGGTCACGGAGTCGAGACCCTGTTCCAGCGTGGTGACGCGCGAATACAGCCGGTCGCGGTCGCCGTTGAGCGTATCGATCGCGGATGCCAGCCGCCGCGTCTCGTTGTGGCTCTCCTTCGCCAGCGTCTGCAACTGCTGGGCCTGGCGCGCGATATCAGATGCGGCGACCTGATCGCGCCGCAGCGTCAGCGCGGACTGGTTGGCCATCACGGCGATGCTGACGGCGCCGACCGCAGCCACGCCCCACGAGCCGAGCCGCCACAGCATGCGGCGATCGAAAGCATCCTCCTCGGCCAAAAAGCCGGTGGTGCTTTCGGTGTCGAAATCCGCCGCCAGATTATCGGGATCTTTGGCCAAAGCCCGCTTGGCCCTCCTCAAGGCCCGCCGAATCACGAGGCAAAGATTAACAGGAAATGGACCGGGAACTTGAATCTGAGAGGCCACGGAGGCGAATCGGTTTCTTCTGCCGGGGAAAACAATTAAAGACGGCCTCAAAGAAAGCGTTGCGCAGTTGACTGCGCGAACCATCGAGGATGCCGAATGACTACGCGTACGAGCCTGACAGTGGTACTTGCGGCCGGAGAGGGCACGCGGATGCGCTCGTCGCTGCCGAAGGTGCTGCACCCGGTGGCCGGGCAGTCGCTGCTGGCGCATGTGCTCGATGCCGCCGCCTCCGGCGAGGGATCACAGCTCGCGGTCGTGATCGGTCCCGACCACGAGGCGGTCGCCGCCGAGGCGCGCCGGGTGCGGCCCGACGCGCAGACCTTCGTGCAGCGCGAGCGGCTCGGCACGGCGCATGCGATGCTGGCGGCGCGCGAGGCGCTCGCCCGCGGCGCCGACGACCTCTTGGTCGCGTTCGGCGACACGCCGCTGATCTCGGCCGAGACCTTTGCGCGGATGCGTGCGCCGCTGCGCGATGGCGCCGCGCTTGCGGTGCTCGGTTTCCACGCCGCCGACCCGACCGGCTACGGCCGGCTGGTGACCGAGAACGGCAAGCTGATTGCGATCCGCGAGCATGCCGATGCCGGCCCCGAGGAGCGCAAGATCACGCTGTGCAATGCCGGCGTGATGGCGTTCGACGGCAGCAAGGCGCTCGCGATCATCGAGAAGATCGGCAATGCCAATGCCAAGGGCGAATATTATCTGACCGATGCCGTCGGCATCGTCAGGGAATTGGGACTGGAGGCCGTCGTGATCGAAACCAGCGAAGACGAAGTGCGCGGCATCAACACCAAGACACAGCTCGCCGAGGCGGAGGCCGTGATGCAGGCGCGGCTGCGCAAGCAGGCGCTCGAGGCCGGCGTGACCCTGATCGCGCCGGACACCGTCTATCTCGCCGCCGACACCAAATTCGGCAGGGACGTTGTGATCGAGCCGTTCGTGGTGATCGGACCGGGCGTTTCGATCGACGACGGCGCCGTGATCCATTCCTTCTCGCACATCGTCGAGGCCCGCATCGGCAAGAAGGTGTCGGTCGGTCCCTATGCCCGGCTGCGGCCCGGCACCTCGCTCGGCGACGGCGCGCGGATCGGCAATTTCGTGGAGACCAAGGCCGCGACGCTGGAGGCCGGCGTCAAGGTCAACCATCTCTCCTATGTCGGCGACGCCCATGTCGGCGCCAATTCCAATCTCGGCGCCGGCACCATCACCTGCAACTATGACGGTTTCCTCAAGCACAAGACGCTGATCGGCGAGGGCGCCTTCATCGGCACCAACACCTCGCTGGTCGCACCGGTGACGATCGGCAACGGCGCCTATATCGGCTCGGGCTCCGTCATCACCAAGGACGTCCCCGACGACGCGATGGCGCTCGAGCGCAGCGAACAGTCGATCCGCGAAGGCGGCGCCGCCCGCTATCGCGCGGCGAAGCTGAAGGCGAAGGCTGCGAAGGGGAAGTAAGGGCTGGTGTGATCGCCGTCAGGTGGGCACAACGGCTTCGCCATTGTGCCGGCAGAACGGTAATAGATTCGAGCCCCCAATCCCCCCAATCGTCGTCCTGGCGAAAGCCAGGACCCATAACCACCGTATCTGATTGTGAGAGGGATTGTTTCCTTAGCGTCGCGCAGCGATTGGCATTTGGGGTAATGGGTCCTGGCTTTCGCCAGGACGACACTGAGTGTGTTGCACGATATGTGAGCCACACATCCGCGCTATCGCGACATCTCGCTCTGCGCGCCGCGGTTCAGGCCGCACTCTTCACCTGGCCCTGCGCGCTGGTGTCCGGCTGAACCGGTCCGAGCAGGATGCGCCGCTGCATCTCGTCAAAGGCGAGATCGGCGTTCTTCTCCCGCGTGACCAGCGATAGCAGGATCGCGACGGCGAACGATAGCGGCATGCTGATAATCGCCGGATTGCGCAGCGACACGAACCACCATTGATGCTCGACCGCGGCCAGCGGCTTGCCGAGAATGTCGACCTGGATGGTCGGCGACAGATAGATCAGCACCAGCGAGCTCAGCGTGCCGACAAGGATGCTCGCCACGGCTGCAGGCGTCGTGAAACGGCGCCAGGTGATGGCGAGCACCAGCGAGGGGAAGTTGGCGGCGCAGGCGATCGAGAACGCGAGGCCCGCCATGAAGGCGACGTTCTGGCCCTCGAACGCGATGCCGAGGAAGATGGCGAAGATCGAAATCATGACGGTCGCGACGCGCGCGACCTTGAGCTGCTCGGCCTCGGAAGCGCTGCCATTGCGGATCACATTGGTCCAGACGTCGTGGCAGAGCGTGGCGACGCCCGACAGCGTCAGCCCGGCGACGACGGCGAGCATGGTTGCGAACGCGACCGCGCAGATGAAGCCGAAGAAGGCATTACCGCCGACCGCGAGCGCGAGCAGGGGCGCTGCCATGTTACCGCCGCCTCCGGCCTTTGCCACCGCGTCGGCGCCGACCAGCACCATGGCGCCAAAGCCGATGATGAAGACCATCAGATGAAAGACGCCGATCAGGCCGGTGGCATAGAGGATCGACAGCCGCGCGGCCTTGGCATCCTTCACCGTATAGGCCCGCATCAGCACATGCGGCATCGCGGCGGTCCCGAACATCAGGCCGAGCCCGAGCGAGATGGCATCCCACTGGCCCGAGACCACCTTGGATCCCGGCTGCAGGACCTTGGTGCCGTATTTCTCGGACGCCGCGGCGAACAGCTTGAGCGGGTTCATCTCGAAATGGGTCAACACGAGAAAGGCAAGCAGGATGCCACCGCCCATCAGCAGCGCAGCCTTCACCACCTGCACCCAGGTCGTCGCCAACATGCCGCCGAACAGCACATAGACCAGCATGACGCTGCCGACCACGACGACCGACCAGGTGTAGGGCAGGCCGAACAGCAGCTTGATCAGCGATCCCGTCGCGACCATCTGGGCGATCAGGTAGAACAGGATGACGGCAAGTGTCCCGACGGCGCCGGCGAGGCGCACCGGGCGCTGGCGCAGCCGATAGGCCACGACGTCAGCGAAGGTGAAGCGGCCGACGTTGCGCAACGGTTCGACGATCAGGAACAGGATGATCGGCCAGCCGACCAGCCACCCGATCGAATAGATCATGCCGTCGAAGCCGTTTGAGGTGACGATGCCGGCAATGCCGAGCAGGGCGGCGGCGCTCAGGAAGTCACCTGCGAGTGCCCAGCCGTTCTGCCACGGCGTGACCTGGCCGCCGGCGGCGAAGAAGTGTTCGGTGGTGCGCGTGCGCCGCGCGGCCCAATAAGTGATCGCCAGTGTCAACGCCATGAAGGCGAAGAAGAACCCGATCGAAAGCGTGCTGCTGCCCATCTTGCTCTGGTCCCTTCAGCGAAGATTGCGGATGCCGGCATCGAACACCCGGTTCGCCCACAGCACGTAGACTAGGCAGAGCGCGAAGGAGGAGATGATGACGAGCGGGCCGAGCACAATGCAGAGCGACAGGCCGGGCATCAGGATGGTGCCGAGCAGCGGCTTGTCGAACGCGAACAGCCCCATGAAGCTGAAATAGATCACGATCATCGCGGCACTGAGCACGAGCGCGACGATCAGCCGCTTCCTGGTCAGTTTCTTGGCCAAGGCGCTGACGCTCGGCGCCGGATCGGACTTGCCGGGAATAACCACGTTCATGCTTGCCCCCTCAAAACTTCAGCGCGCGCGACCTTGCGCCAATCGGACGAGCTTCAGCCGGGCTCCGATGGAAGGGAACTATGGATTTTTGCAATCTGCCGTGCGCGGCTGCGGCAGGGCATCGGCCAGCGTGACCTGCATGTCGGGGTCCTGCTTCAGGGTATTTTTGAGAAACGCGCGGACGGCGCGGATGCGCGGGGCAAATTGCAGGTCACTGTGGACGTTGAGCCAGACCTCGCGAACGGTGCCGGCGAGGGTGGGCAGCACGGGGATCAGGTCGGGCCGGTCGTTGGTGGCAAAGCTCGGCAGCATGACGATGCCGAGGCCGCCCGCCGCGGCGTTCATCTGTGCGATCATGCTGTTGGAGTGGAAGGCGACCTTCGGCTCCTCGATGACGTCGGCAAGCCAGCGCACCGAATCGACCTGGATCAGATCCTCGATGTAGGAGACGAACCAATGATCGGCGAGGTCGCGAAGGCTTGCTGGCGTGCCGTGATTGTCGAGATAGCTCTGGCTTGCGAACAGCCCTAGCCGAAACTTGCCGATGCGCTCGGAGATCAGGCCCGGACCGGGTGGCCGGAAGAACGACACGAACAGATCGGCTTCGCGCTTGTGCACGTAGACCGTCTGCGCCGACGTGACGAGCTCGACGGCGAGTTGCGGCGCGGTGCGACGCAGTTTCGCAAAGCGTTGCGCCAGATAAAGCGAGGCGATCCCCTCCATGGTGGCGAGCCGCACGGTCCCGATCAGTCCCTGGGTGTCGCTGGCGCTGGCCTCCTCACGAATGGCGATCACCGCACTCTCGACCCGCTCGGCATGACGCAGCAAGCGCTCGCCGACTTCGTTGAGCTTGAGCCCGGTGCGGTGGCGTTCGAACACCGCGATGCCGAGCGAAGCTTCCATCTGGGCGATCCGCCGGCTCACGGTGGAATGATCCAGCCGCAGCCGCTTTGCGGTCTGACTCAAATTTCCGGCGCGAGCGGCGCAGAGGAAGACCCGCAAATCGTCCCAGTTGATCGTATCGAACATGACCTGCCTCCGGATTTACGGCCCCTGTCAGCAAAGCAATTCCCGTTCCAACGCGCAGACGGCTCCGATCCTTCGCAACCGACCTTGCGACAATTCCCATGCATACCGGGAAGGCAGGGATGATACCGCTTCGCCTCCCTGGTCCTAAAGCTTTTCCGTTCCGATTGGATCGGAACGGAGCTCTAGATCTTGTTTTGACGCGTTTTCTTCGTGCGAACCGGTATCCATTTCGCGGGAAAACGCTCTAGCCGGAATTTTCGTCATGCTCCCTCGTTTCAAGGCTGCCGCCGTCCACGCCGCGCCCGTCTTCCTCGACAGCCGGGCGACCACCGAAAAGGCGATCGCCATCATGTGCGAGGCAGCCAGGGCCGGCGCCGAGCTGATCGCGTTTCCCGAAACCTACATTCCCGCCTTTCCGGTCTGGGCCGCGCTGTGGCCGCCGATCGACAATCACGATCTGTTCGTGCGGATGGCGGAGCAGTCCGTGCTGGTGGACGGACCGGAAGTGGCGCGGCTGTGCGCCGAGGCGCGCGGCCTCGGCGTCACCGTCTCGATCGGCATCAGCGAGCGCTCGGCCGTCAGCGTTGGTGGGCTGTGGAACTCGAACCTGCTGATCGGCGAGACCGGCGAAATTCTGGTTCATCACCGCAAGCTGGTTCCGACCTTCTATGAGAAGCTGGTGTGGTCGTCGGGGGACGGCGCGGGCCTCAAGGTCGCGGAGACGCGGCAGGGCCGGATCGGTGGGTTGATCTGTGGCGAGAATACCAATCCGTTGGCCCGCTTCGCACTGATGGCGCAGGGTGAACAGGTGCACATCTCGAGCTGGCCGCCGATGTGGCCCACGCGCCGCCCGGCAGGCGGCGGCAATTTCGACAACGTCGCCGCCAACCGCATCCGGGCCAGCGCCCACTGCTTCGAAGCCAAGGTATTCGGGATCGTCACCGCCGGCTACATGGACCAGCCGATGCGGGCCTTCCTGATTGAACGCGACAGAACCATCGCCGACGTGATCGACCAGACGCCGCGTGCAGCGAGTTTCTTCGTCGATCCGACGGGTGGTGTCTTTGGCGATGAATTGCAGGACCAGGAAGGGATCGCCTACGCGGAGATCGATCTCAATCGCTGCGTCGAGCCGAAGCAGTTTCACGACGTGGTCGGCTACTACAATCGCTTCGACATCTTTGGCATGACGGTCGACCGCAGTCGGCTGACCCCGGCACGATTTCGCGATGAAGAACAGCCGATGGCAAAAGCGCAGGACGAGGCAATTCTCTCGGTCGACGCTGACGTCGTATCGAATGGGCAGAGGCGCGAATACCGGAGCTGACCAAAAGCTGGATCTCGGACATCGCAGAGCTTTTGATCGGTGCGGAAACGAGCACCGTTGCCAATGCGGAAATGTATGGCTACGCTTTACTCCAGGTTAGCCCCCAAGCGCTCGTTCGATCGGCCGGACGCTCATGCCCAAATTCCTTCGCATCGGAGTGCATCAGTCGAACGTGTCCGGGTACACGTCAAAGGCATGGTGCATTCGACGGACTGGCTCGACGGTCTTCCTGAAATGGGGCGCCGTGGAGGTGCAGGGCGCCGGAGCCGGGCGAAAGGTCTACTGGACGTTTCCACCGCAGGAAAAAACCATTCGCTGCCGCACGGTGCAGCGCGCCCAGGATTACTCCAAGGCGGCCGTCGCGCGGCGGCGCAGCCATAGCTATGAACCGCTGACGGGAAACATTGCGAACCGGCGCCGGACCGTGGACCGAGGCTCGGAGCTCAAGCAGGCGCTCGCCACCATCCTCTTTGTCGACATCGTCCGATCCACCGAAAAGGCCGCGCGGCTCGGTGACTCGCGCTGGGCGACGGTGATGAATCACTACTACGCCGCCGTTCGCCGCGAGCTGAAGGCCTTGCGCGGCAAGGAGGTCGTGACGACGGGAGACGGTGTGCTGGCGACGTTCCGCGCGCCCGCTGCCGGGATCAGTTGCGCGACCGCGATCGTTAAGGCCGTGCGCACGCTGGGGCTCGAGATCAGGGTGGGATTGCACGCGGGCGAATACAAGGTGAGCGGCGCGGAGGTCATCGGTCTCGCGTTTCACATCGGTGCGCGCGTCGCCGCCAAGGCACGTGCCGGCGAGGTGCTGGTCTCGAGCGCAGTCAAGGATCTGATGCGGGAGTCCGAAATCCGTTTCAAGGATCGCGGCGCGCACCAGCTCAAAGGCGTGCCGGAGCGATGGCGGCTCTACCAGGTCGAACAATAGAGCGTCTTGAACGGACGCCTGGGTTGCAATCAACGCCGACCGCTATTCTCTCGTCATTCCCCGGTGCGCAATTGCGCACCTGAGGGCGCGCCCCCTGGCGCGAGCCCGGAATCCATCAGGCCCCAGAATCGGTGGTGAAATGGATTCCGGGCTCTCGCTTCGCGAGCCCCGGAATGACGACCAGAGATCGCCTTTAGAGATAATCCCGCGCCGTCGGTCAGGTGAAGGCGACCTCGATCCGGTTGTCGGCCTTCGCGTTGATGCGACAGGCCCGCGACAACGCGTCGGCAGCGATCGCGAGCTCGAACTGATCGGGGATGCCCGAGATGGACAGCACCTCGATCGTCGCGGGTCGCGCGACAGGCCGCGCACCCTCCGGCGGCGGCCCCTCGCCGAGAGGCGTTAATGGTGCGTTGACGCGATCTGAAGCATTTGCCGCCACCGGTTTGACGCGCCTTAGGGGGCGGTGGGGCAAAACGCATCATGCGAAAAATTGCCAGCACCGTTCTGATCGGGATCTTTTGCTGTCTGGTGACGTACTTCAGCGTCGCGCGACTCTACCAATGGGCCGAGACCGGACAGCTTGCGGTGTTGTCCCGGAAGACACGCGACCAAGCTGAGTTCGTTTCCTTGGGCAACGATCCACTCAGCTTCGTGCTGCTGTTCGCGCTCTATCTGTTTTTCCTCAAGAACGGATTGCACGACATGCTCGTGACGTGCTGGGACGTGTGGTTGCGCGGTCGGGGATGGGAACCGTGATCGACGGTCTCGTCCGCGGCCTCGGCGAATTGGTGCTTGATGCGTTCCTGACCAAGACCGGTAGAGGGCTATGGGGGCTCGCCGGTCTGAAACCGCACGACCTCGTATCGATGTTCAGCGGGATGATATTTTGGACCGCCGTGGGCTTGTTCACCTACGCCAAGATGTCTGGGTGAAAGGCTCGGGGGACGCCGCTGTCTTAGACGACATGGACACGCCCTTGCCAAACTAGTTAGCCCCGATTAACCAGCCTTTCGCATCAACCTTGCCGTTTAAGACTGTCGCAATCGGCAATAATTATTGAGTATCTTGCGACCGGCGATTCCCGTTAAGGGACCGTGTCGCCGCTTTGGCAAATTTTCGGCGATTTTTGGGGACATTGAACCGCATGTGCGGCATCGTCGGCATTCTTGGACGCGCTCCGGTCGCGGAGCAACTGGTGGATTCGCTCAAGCGGTTGGAGTATCGCGGTTATGATTCCGCCGGTGTCGCCACGCTGGAGAACGGCTCCCTGGCGCGGCGTCGCGCCGAGGGCAAGCTGAAGAATCTCGAGACCCGGCTGCAGGCCCAGCCGCTCGGCGGGCACACTGGCATCGGCCATACCCGCTGGGCCACCCATGGCCGGCCGACCGAGAACAACGCGCATCCGCACGCCACCGAACGCGTCGCCGTTGTGCATAACGGCATCATCGAGAACTTCCGTGAGCTGCGCGAGCATCTCGAGCACAAGGGCGCGGTGTTCGCGACCGAGACCGACACCGAAGTCGTGGTGCATCTGGTCGACAACCTGCTCAAAGGCGGCGTCAAGCCGATCGAGGCGGTGAGGGCGGTGCTGTCGCAGCTGCGCGGCGCGTTCGCGCTCGGCTTCATCTTCGCCGGCGAGGACGATCTGATGATCGGCGCCCGCAACGGCCCGCCGCTCGCGGTCGGCCACGGCGAGGGCGAGATGTATCTCGGCTCGGACGCGATCGCGCTTGGGCCGTTCACCGATACAATCAGCTATCTCGAGGACGGCGACTGGGTGGTGCTGACCCGCAAGGGTGCCACCATCTTCGACAAGGACAACGCCATCGTCCATCGCGAGGCGATCAAGCACACCACAGCGACCGCTTTGGTCGACAAGGCGAATTATCGCCACTTCATGGCGAAGGAGATCCACGAGCAGCCCGAAGTGGTCGGGCACACGCTCTCGCGTTATGTCGACATGGCGACCGAGCGCGTCAGCATGCCGGTCAAGCTGCCGTTCGACTTCAAGGATATCCAGCGCATCTCGATCACGGCCTGCGGCACCGCGAGCTATGCCGGCTTTGTCGCAAAATATTGGCTGGAGCGGCTGGCACGCGTTCCGGTCGAACTCGATGTCGCCTCCGAATTCCGCTACCGCGAGGCGCCGCTGCGCAAGGGCGACCTCGCGATCTTCATCTCGCAGTCGGGCGAGACGGCTGACACGCTGGCGGCGCTGCGTTACGCCAAGGCGCAGGGCGCGCACACGCTCTCCGTCGTCAACGTGCCAACCTCGACGATCGCGCGCGAAAGCGAGACCGTGCTGCAGACGCTCGCAGGTCCCGAGATCGGCGTCGCCTCGACCAAGGCGTTCACCTGCCAGCTGATGGTGCTGGCCGCGCTTGCGGTTGCCGCCGGCAAGGCGCGCGGCGAGCTGTCCGATGCCGACGAGGCCAAGCTGGTGCATGGCCTGGTCGAGATCCCGCGGCTGATGTCGGAAGCGCTCACATCCGAGCCGCAGATCGAGAAGCTGGCGCGCGAGATCTCGAAGTCGCGCGACGTGCTCTATCTCGGCCGCGGCACCAGCTATCCGCTGGCGCTGGAAGGCGCGCTGAAGCTGAAGGAAATCTCCTACATCCATGCCGAGGGCTACGCCGCCGGCGAGCTCAAGCACGGGCCGATCGCGCTGATCGACGAGCACATGCCGGTCGTGGTGATCGCACCCTATGACAAGGTGTTCGAGAAGACCGTCTCCAACATGCAGGAGGTCGCCGCCCGCGGCGGCAAGATCATCCTGATGACCGACGCGAAGGGCGCCGCGGAGGCGACCATCCAGTCGCTGGTGACGATCGTGATGCCGGACATGGGGGCGACCTTCGCGCCGATGGTCTATGCCGTTCCGGTGCAGTTGCTCGCCTATCATACTGCCGTGGTGATGGGCACCGACGTCGATCAGCCCCGCAATCTGGCCAAATCGGTCACGGTCGAATAGCCGCAAGTGACGCTGTCACGCAGCCCTTCAAAAACCTGCTAGAATGGCTTAGCTCAGGGGTGCTGCGCGCCGAAGTTCGGGACAGGTTCATCATCTCGCGCTAGCCTTTTGTTTATGCACGATCTTTTCGGAAATCCGCGGCGCACTTTTCCGGATCATGCTGGTGAGGACGGCCGCTTCGACGATCTGGAACAGCAATGACGTCCAACAAAGTGCCTCCCCCCGCGCCAGGTGAACTGCCCCCGGACGCTCCCCGTGGGCTGATGGCGCGGTTCCGCAACTATTTCCTGACCGGCCTGGTGGTGGCCGGGCCGATCGCCATCACCTTCTATCTGACCTGGTGGTTCGTGAACTGGGTCGACAATCTGGTCCGGCCGTTCGTGCCCACGGCCTACCGGCCGGAAACCTATCTGCCGTTCGGATTGCCGGGTTCCGGCCTGATCGTCGCCGTCATCGCGCTGACGCTGCTCGGCTTCCTCACCGCCAACCTGATCGGGCGGACCCTGGTCGATCTCGGCGAGCGGCTGCTCGGACGGATTCCTGCGGTGCGTGCGATCTATCGCGGCCTCAAGCAGGTGTTCGAGACGCTGTTCTCTGGCAACGGCTCGAGCTTTCGCCGCGTCGGCCTGGTCGAGTTTCCTTCGCCCGGGATGTGGTCGATCGTGCTGATCTCGCAGGCGCCGAGCGCCGAGCTCGCGGCCAGCCTGCCCGGGGAGGAGGAGCATATCTCGGTGTTCCTGCCATGTGCGCCGAACCCGACCACCGGCTTCTTCTTCTACGTGCCGAGGAGCAAGATCATCGAGATCGAGATGAGCACCGAGGATGCCGCGACGCTGATCATGTCGGCCGGCGTGGTGCAGCCTGGCAGCAACGATCAGAAGCAGCGCGCCGCGGCGCTCGCCGGCATGGCCAACGCTGCCCGCGTCGCCAACCAGGCCTCGTTGCAGCCGGCCACGCAACCCGCGCCGGCGAAGGTGGAGTAGGACCCTCCGCTCTATCCCCGTCATTGCGAGGAGCGAAGCGACGAAGCAATCCATGGCTCCGCGTACGTGGAGGGATGGATTGCTTCGCTTCGCTCGCAATGACGGCGGAGGGGCGCTGAGGGCACCTAGATCAGCGTGTCGTAGAGGTCGTTCCAATTTGGATTCTGCGCCTCGATCAGCGCGATCTTCTTCGCGCGACTGCCGGCCTTGATTTGTTTTTCCCGCGTGATCGCGTCGTACATCGTTTCGTGTAGCTCGTACCAGACCAGCATCCTGCATCCATATTTGGCCGAGAATCCCTTCACCAATCCCTCGCGATGCTCAAACGCGCGCTTGGGCGGATTGGCGGTGACGCCGGTGTAAATGGTGCCGTGACGCTTATTCGCAAAGATGTATACGCACGGTTGTTTCATGGTTATCCCCCAGCCGTAAGTATACACCGTCATTGCGAGGAGCGAAGCGACGAAGCAATCCATGGCTCCGCATACGTGGAGGGATGGATTGCTTCGCTTCGCTCGCAATGACGGTGGCGGCCGCTACCCCGCGCCGATCAACGGCACGGCCTCGTCGCGCTCATAGAGATAGAGCAGGCAACGCAGCGCTTCGCCGCGTTCGCCTTTCAGCTTCGGATCGTCCTTCATGATCCGCAGCGCCTCGTCGCGCGCCTGGGTGATGAGCTGACCGTGCACCTCGGAGCGCGCGATGCGATAGCCGGGCAGGCCGCTCTGGCGGATGCCGAGCACGTCGCCTTCGCCGCGCAGCTTCAGATCTTCCTCGGCGATCCGGAAGCCGTCCGTGGTCTCGCGGATCACTTTCAGCCGCGCCTTCGACATCTCGCCGAGCGGCTCTTTGTAGAGCAAAAGGCAGGTCGAGGCTTCCGAGCCGCGGCCGATGCGGCCGCGCAGCTGATGCAATTGCGCAAGGCCAAAACGTTCGGCGTTCTCGATCACCATGATGGTCGCCGCGGGCACGTCGACGCCGACCTCAACGACGGTCGTCGCGACCAGGAGCCCGATCTCGTGCGCGGCAAATTGCGCCATCACGCGATCCTTCTCGGTGCCCTTCATCTGGCCGTGCACAAGGCCGACGCGATCGCCGAACCGCTTCTGTAGCGACTCGAAACGTTCGGTCGCGTTGGTGAGGTGCTCGGTGCCCTCGGCCTCGGATTCATCGACCAGCGGGCAGATCCAGTAGACCAGCTTGCCGGCACTGAGCGCGCGGCCGACGCCGTCCATGACATCCTCGATCCGGCTCATCGGCACCGCGCGGGTGTCGATCGGCTGGCGGCCGGCGGGCTTTTCGCGCAGCTCCGAGACGTCCATGTCGCCGAAATAGGTCAACACCAGCGTGCGCGGGATCGGGGTGGCGCTCAGCACCAGCACGTCGACGGCCTCGCCCTTGGAGGTCAGCGCGAGGCGCTCGCGCACGCCGAAGCGATGCTGCTCGTCGACCACGGCGAGCGCCAGCGCCTTGTAGATCACGTCGTCCTGGATCAGCGCGTGGGTGCCGACCAACAGGTCGATCTCCCCGGCTTCGAGCTGGGCCAATAGCTCGCGGCGCTCCTTGCCTTTCTCGCGGCCGGTGAGGATGGCGACGCGCATGCCGGCGCGCTCGGCGAGCGGCGCGATGGTCTTGATGTGCTGGCGCGCCAGGATTTCGGTCGGCGCCATCAGCGCGGCCTGCTTGCCGGCTTCGGCGACGGCGGCGGCCGCCAGCAGTGCCACCACGGTCTTGCCGGAACCGACATCGCCCTGCACGAGGCGCAACATCCGCACCGGCTGTTGCAGGTCCGCGATGATCGCCGCGACCGCCTGCTGCTGTGACTTGGTCAGCGCATAGGGCAGGGCATCGATGATCCGATTGCGCAGGTGGCCGTCGCCGGCGTTGCGGACGCCGGCGGGGCGGCGCAGCGTGGCGCGGATCAGCGCCAGCGCGAGCTGGCCGGCGAGCAGTTCGTCGAACGCAAGCCGCGACCAGAACGGGCCGTCGGGTAGGATGTCGGTCAGCTCGACCGGAACATGGACGCGGGTCAGCGCCTCCCTGATCGGCGGGAAGTTGCAACGGCGCAGCACCTCGGGACTGATCCACTCCGGCAGGTCCGGCAGCTTGGTCAGCGCCTGCGCGATGGCGCGGCGGAGCGAGCCGATCGCGAGCCCCTCGGTCAGCGGATAGACCGGATCGATGCCGGACAGTTTTGCGAAGCCGGCCTCATCGACGACGCGGTCGGGATGCACGATCTGCGGGATGCCGTCATACATCGCCAGCGTGCCGGAGACGTAGCGCTTCTCGCCGACCGGCAGCAGCTTTTCGACATAGCCGGGCTGGGCGCGGAAGAAGGTCAGCACGACGTCACCGGTGTCGTCGCTGGCATAGACGAGGTAGGGCGCGCGCGAATTGCGCGGCGGCGGGGGGCGATGGCGGTCGACGGTGACCTCGAGCGTCACCATGGTTCCGACCGCGGCGTCGCGGATCTTCGGCCGCGCGCGCCGATCGATCACGCTCGCCGGCAAATGCAGCAGCAGATCCACCAGCCGCGGCGTCTCGCTGCGGTCGAGCAGATAGCGCAGCAGCTTGTCCTGCTTCGGGCCGACACCCTGGAGGGTCGTGACCTGGGCAAACAGCGGATTGAGCAGGCTGGGGCGCATCTGGAGAATCTAGGTCCGTTTCGACAAGTCATGCCCGGCCTTGTGCCGGGCATCCACGTCTTTTTTAAGCGAGCGTGAGTTGCCGGGTCCCGTCTACGCCAAGAGCTGCGCCAAGGGCCTGCACCAAGGCTTCGACGGGCACGCAAGCCCGGCAATGACGGCATGCGCCCAAAGCATCTCCAAAACGCGGCGAAAGAGGGCTGACATCGGCCCCGGCCATCGCTATATCAAGCCCGCCCGGCACGTCCGGGCTTTTGGCGTTCGATGGATTTTGGGACATGACGGGATCGACACGATCGAGCCACGGGCTCGATGACCGCCGCAAGCGGCTTTTGTTTCGCTGCTGGCATCGCGGCACCCGGGAGATGGACCTGATCCTCGGCCGGTTTGCCGATTCGACCATCGCCGACCTGTCCGATCAGGAGCTGGACGAGCTCGAGCATTTGATCGAGGTACCGGATCCCGACCTCTATGCCGCGCTGACCGGCGATAGGGTGCTGGCTGCCGAGCATCAGACCGCGCTGTTTGCCCGCATCAAGGCGTTCCGGGTGGCGGATCCCAGCGCATGAAGCAGCCGATGAAATCGCCGGCCGCGATGCTTGCGCCCGGCCGGGTGCTGACCATCGCTAACGTCGCCGAGGGCGCCGAAGGGCTCGTCATCTCCGATCTGGCGCGCGCCATTGCCGCGCAGCCGAAGCGGCCGGCGGTCAGCCTCGCAGTGGTGTGCCGCGACGGCGCGCGGATGCAGCAGCTCGCCCGCGCGCTGGAGTTCTTTGCGCCCGATATCGCGGTCATGCAGGTTCCAGCCTGGGACTGCCAGCCCTATGACCGCGTCTCGCCGCATTCCGGCATTCTGGCGCAGCGGTTGACCGCGCTTGCCAAGCTGTCGCGGCTGGTCGGCAGCGACAAGCCGCTGATCGTACTCACGACCGTGAACGCCGCCGTGCAGCGGGTGCCGGCGCGCGATCAGGTCGCAGCGCAGGCGCTGTCGGTTGCGCCCGGCAACGTGGTGCCGATGGATTCGGTCGTGGCCTGGCTCGAACACAATGGCTACACCCGTTCATCCACGGTGCGCGAGCCCGGCGAATATGCGGTGCGCGGCGGCATCCTCGATCTGTTTCCGGCCGGCCTCGACCAGCCGGTTCGGTTCGACTTCTTCGGCGACTCGCTCGAGTCTATCCGCACCTTCGATGCCGAGACCCAACGCACGCTGCTCGACATGCGCGGGCTCGACCTCGTGCCGGTGTCCGAATTCCAGCTCACGACCGAAACCATCCGGCGCTTCCGCATGGGTTATGTCGCCGCGTTCGGCGCGCCGGGACGCGACGACCAGCTCTATGAGGCGGTCTCCGAGGGACGGCGCCATCCCGGCATGGAGCACTGGCTGCCGTTGTTCCAGGAGCGGATGGACACGCTGTTCGACTATCTCGACGGCGCAACGATTGCGATCGAGCCGCAGGGCGAGGATGCCGCGCGCGAGCGCTTCACGCAGATTGCCGACTACTATGACGCGCGGCGCGAGGCGCTGGAGCATCCCGGCAGCGGCGCGATCTACAAGCCGTTGCCGCCGGACAAGCTCTATCTGTCCGAGGCCGAATGGACCAGGCTGCTCGGCGAGGCACCGCTGGCGCGGCTGACGCCGTTCGCGGTGCCGGAAGGCTCGCCCGACGTGTTCGACGCCGGCGCGCGGCAGGGCCGCAATTTCGCGCCGGAGCGCGCCGACGGCAATGTCAACGTGTTCGAGGCCGTGGTCGGCCATATCGGTGCGTTGCAGTCGCAGCGCAAGAAGGTGATCGTCGCGCTGTGGAGCGAGGGATCGCGCGACCGCATGGGCGCGATGTTGCGCGACCACAAGCTGCTCAACACGACCAGCGTCAACACCTGGCGGATCGTGCAGGCGACCCCGCGCAACGAGACCATGCTGGCCGTGGTGGGCATGGAGTCCGGCTTCGAGACCGACGAATTCGCCGTCATCAGCGAGCAGGACATACTCGGCGACCGCCTGGTGCGGCCGCGCAAGGCGAGCCGCAAGCTCGACAATTTCATTTCCGAGGTGACGAGCCTTGCGACCGGCGATCTCGTGGTCCATGTCGAGCACGGCATCGGCCGCTTTGTCGGGCTGCAGACGCTGGAAGTCTCCGGCGCGCCGCATGATTGTCTCGAACTGCATTATGCCGCGGAGACCAAGCTGTTCCTGCCGGTCGAGAACATCGAGCTGTTGTCGCGCTACGGCTCCGACAGCGCCAATGTCGAGCTCGACCGTCTGGGTGGCGGCGGCTGGCAGGCGCGCAAGGCGAAGCTCAAGAACCGGATCCGCGAGATCGCCGGCGAATTGATCAAGATCGCGGCCGAGCGGCAGCTGCACGAGGCGCCGAAATTCCCGCTGCAGCCGCATGTCTATGACGAGTTCTGCGCGCGCTTCCCCTATGAGGAGACCGAGGATCAGTTAGGGGCCATCAACTCGACCTTGAAGGACCTCGAAATCGGCCGCCCGATGGACCGCCTGATCTGCGGCGACGTCGGATTCGGTAAGACCGAAGTGGCGCTGCGCGCGGCGTTCGCCGTCGCGCTCGAAGGCAGGCAGGTCGCGGTCGTGGTGCCGACCACGCTGCTGGCGCGGCAGCACTCGCGCACCTTCACCGAGCGCTTCCGCGGCTTCCCGGTCAACGTGGCGCAGGCCTCGCGGCTGGTGTCGACCAAGGAATTGAGCCAGGTCAAGAAGGGGCTCACCGACGGCAATGTCGACATCGTCGTCGGCACCCATGCGCTGCTCGGCAAGGCGATCAAGTTCAAGGACCTCGGCCTCCTGATCGTCGACGAGGAGCAGCACTTCGGCGTCAGCCACAAGGAGCGGCTGAAGCAGCTGCGCGCCCAGGTCCACGTACTGACGCTGTCGGCCACCCCGATCCCACGCACGCTGCAACTCGCGCTGACCGGCGTCCGCGAACTCTCGATCATTGCCTCGCCGCCGGTCGATCGCCTTGCGGTGCGCACCTTCGTGGCGCCGCACGATCCGCTGATGATCCGCGAGGCGCTGCTGCGCGAGCGCTACCGCGGCGGGCAGGCGTTCTACGTGGTGCCGCGGATCGAAGACCTCGCCGGCGTCAAGGATTTCCTCGACAAGAACGTGCCGGAGATGAAGGTCGCGGTCGCCCACGGCCAGATGCCGCCGACCGTGATCGAGGACATCATGTCCGCGTTCTACGACGGCAAATACGACATCCTGCTGTCGACCACGATCGTGGAGTCCGGTCTCGACATCCCGAATGCCAACACGCTGATCGTGCACCGCGCCGACATGTTCGGTCTCGCCCAGCTCTACCAGCTGCGCGGCCGCGTCGGCCGGTCGAAGCTGCGCGCCTATGCGCTGTTCACCCTGCCGGCGCAGCAGAAGATCACGGTACAGGCAGAGCGGCGGCTGAAGGTGTTGCAATCGCTGGAGACGCTGGGCGCGGGCTTCCAGCTCGCCTCGCACGACCTCGACATTCGCGGCGCCGGCAATCTGCTCGGCGAGGAGCAGTCCGGCCACATCAAGGAAGTCGGCTTCGAGCTGTACCAGTCGATGTTGGAGGAGGCGATCATCAACCTCAAGGCCGGCGTCGCCGAGCCCGCTGCCGACCGCTGGTCGCCGCAGATCACGATCGGCATGCCGGTCCTGATCCCCGAGGACTACGTCAACGATCTCAGCGTGCGGCTGTCGCTCTATCGCCGCCTCGCCGATCTCGAGACCGACGACGAGATCGACAGCTTCGCCGCCGAGATGCGCGATCGCTTCGGCGTGCTGCCGGACGAAGTCCGCTACCTGTTCAAGGTCGCCGCGATCAAGGCCTACTGCCGCAGGGCCAATGTCGGGAAGGTCGATGCCGGTCCGAAGGGCGCCGTGATCGCGTTCCGCGACAACAGCTTCGCGCATCCGGAGCGGCTGGTGGCCTTCATCCGTCAGCACGGCCAGGCCGCCAAGGTGCGGCCGGACATGAAGGTGGTGTTCTTCCAGGACTGGGAGACGCCGGAAGAGCGGCTCGCCGGCACCACCGAGATCCTGCGCCAGCTCGCCAATCTCGCGGAGACCAAAAAGGCTGCATGAGGTTCGCTCACAGTGCTGATCGGATCGACGCACGCACTGTCACGAACGTGCGGAGATCACACAACGCTCGCTGATTGTGTGCGATGGGTGAGTGAACCGCACGATGCTGTGTGCGGTTCCGTGCAGATAGCGGCAAGATTGTTTGGTGCTCTTGGACTCCGGTTTAGTTTTCAAGATGGCGATCGCGTTGGATCAGGGGTTTTGACTGGCGTGGGCCTTGCCGGTATGATTTGCATCTCGGTCTCAGCCGATACTGAAAGCCGTAAGCAAGCACGATGCATCAACTCCGTTGCCGGTTGCTTTTCATCGCGTTTTGCCTTGCGTTGACCGTTCTGCCGATAGAGGCCTTCGCCGGCACGCGCCTGGCGCTGGTGCTCGGTAACAGCAACTATCAAGCCGTTCCCGCCCTCGGTAATCCCGCCAATGACGCAGCCGATCTTGCCACGGCCTTGCGCAGCATCGGCTTCGACGTGATCGAGCAGCGCGATGGGACGCGCAGCGCCATCGCCAACGCAGTGCGCGATTTTTCCAAGCGCCTGAGCGGCGCCGATGTCGCATTGTTTTTCTACGCAGGTCACGGCCTGCAGATGAACGGCGAAAACTATCTGGTTCCGGTCGACGCGAAAATCGAAACGCCTGCCGATGTGCGTTTCAACACGATGAACCTGACCGATATCCAACAGGAGATGGAAGGGGCGGGGCGCGCCAACATCATCATTCTCGACGCCTGCCGCAACAATCCCTTTCTCGAGAAGCTCGCGCGCAGCACCCGCGCGGCGCCCACGCGCGGGCTCGGCCGCATCGACGCGACCGGGCAGGGTTCGCTGATCGTCTATTCGACGCAACCGAACAATGTTGCTCTCGACGGCGCCGGGCGGAATTCGCCATTCACCGCCGCGCTGCTGAAACATATCGCGACACCCGGGATCGAAGTGCGCCAGATGCTGTCCAGGGTTCGCGGCGATGTGCTCGCGGCGACCAGTCAGCAACAGACACCTTGGGACAGTTCCTCTCTGGTCGGCGACGTCTATCTGGCGGCAGCGCCGTCCCCGAGCGTCGCTGCCTCGCCGCCCTCGATGCCGCTGCAACCGGCTGCTCCATCCCAAGTCGCGGCACCGATGGCCGCTGCCGCGGCGCAGACGCCGACGGCCGCCGGCAGTCCGGACGGCGAATGCGAGCGCGCGGCCGCGCCGGCGCCGCCATTCGCCAGTCCTGAGCAACTGAAGATCGCGAACACGCATGATTACGCGGCCGCGATCCCGGTCTGCGAAGCGGCGCTGCGCGCCAATCCCGATCAGCCACGCCTCGAATTTCTGCTTGGCCTGGCCTACGGCGGGACGAAAAACTATCTGGCGGCGCAGCGCTATTTGACCAAAGCCGCCGATGCCGGCTACGCGCCGGCACAGGGCAAGCTCGGGATGTATTTTGCGACCGGGCGCGGGGTCGTCGAAGACATGCCGCGGGCCTTCGAGCTCTTCAGCAAGGCTGCCGCCGCGGGACAGCCGGACGCGATCAGCAATCTTGGCGCGATGTATTCCAATGGCTATTTCGTCAAGAAGGACGAGGCGAGAGCGCTTGAGCTCTATCAGAAGGCGATCGAGGCGGGCAATCCGTTCGCTCTCGCCCAGACCGGCCTGATGTATTTCTACGGCAAGGGTACGCCGCGCGACTACGAGACGGCCGCGCAATATTTTCAGCAGGCGGCCGATCTCAACGACGGCTTTTCGCTCAAATACCTTGCCGTCATGCAGGAACGCGGATTGCTCGGTGCGCGTGATCCGGCCAAGGCGGCTGAACTGCGGCGCCGGGCTGTTCAGGTCGACCCGGAGAGCCAGGACCCCAAGGTGCCGCGAGAACTGGACGCGAAGACGGTGCGGCCGCGACGCTCGTCCGGCGTCCATTACGTGAGGATCTACCGCTACCGCTTCGTCGGCTGCATCTGGGCCTGGTGCTGAGAGGCGTGGACTTAAGACCGCCAGCTCGCCAATTTTGCGGCGGCAAGAAGGGCGGCGTGGCAGACTTCTCATGACAGAGACGATTCCGTAATTTGACGGGGGCGTCTGTCGGCTGCCAAGCGGGCGCGACTGTTTCGGAATGTGAACAACGGGCGAGAAATATTGAACTTTTGCGGCCGGCACCTTGACGGCCTTTGGACGAATTGTAAGCTCATCGTGTTTTTAGTTCAGATCGGCCTTTATATTTTGGATGACGTAGCAACTTGAATCTGGTTGGCGTCCCGCCAGCATTTCAACTGCTCTCCAAAACTCAGTGATCAAGACCCCACGCCAAGTGAGTTGGTGAGGGCTGGGAGGCGTTTGCATCGACTGTTGGGCCATCGACCAGGCTCGGCTGCGGGGCGAATTGCCGGCCAGATTTATTGGATTTCGCGATCAGTTATTTTCGGGGAGGGGTCTATGGGCGTGAACGTTGCCAGCGGAACCAGCGCTTCGGTGTCCGATACGCAGACCAGCAACACAGTCCAGTACGGCGGCACGCTCTACGTGCTGAACGGCGGCTATATCAGCGACACCGTAAATGCCGGGAGCGTCGTTGTTTCCTCCGGCGCTACGGATATCGGCGACACGACTTCCAGTGGTTCTTCCAATAGTGCCGGGCAGATTTATGTTCTTGGCACACTCGTCAACGCCGTGGTCAACGGTGGTGGAGGTGTGGTTCTCGGCACCACTCCGTCAAACGCAACCGGAACTGGAACGGCGATTGGAACGACCATCAACAGCGGCATAATGGCCGTTTACAGTGGCTCGACCGCAAGCAACACCACGGTCGGCAGCGGCGGGATTAGACTATTCAACGGCTCAACCATCAACACCACCCTCAGTGGCGGCAGCGAACAAATGTGGGGCGGCACCACGATCAGCACCTTGATCGAGAACGGAGGATACGAGTACGTCTCCGACACATACAACAACAACTTCGTAGGCAGCGCCCTCGCGTCCAACACCACGATCCAAAGCAGTTCCGAACAGATCGTCGGATTTCTTGGGGGCGGCGTTGCAACCAACACGACAATCGCGGGCGGAACGCAGTGGATCGGCTATGCCGCCTTCGGAAGCGCCGGTCATGGTGTCGCAAGCAATACCACCATCACCAGCGGTGGAATCCAACTTGTTGCGCCATATAATTATATTGCAACAGGCACAGCCGTCAACACGACGGTCACCGGCAGCGGCAGCATCCAATACGTCGGCAGTGGCCAATACAGCGGAAGCGCAACGGCGATTTCCACCACGCTGATCGCGGGCGGTGAACAGATCGTGTGGGGCGGCGGCCCGTACAGCCCCATTGCCAGCAGCACGGTGATCAGTTCCGGCGGTGCCGAGATCGTTTCATCCGGCGGCATCGCCAGGACCACGGTGATCAGCGCCGGCGGCACCGAGACCGTGATGGCGGGCGGCATCGCCAGCAGCACAGTGATCAGCTCCGGTGGCACCGAAGTCGTTTCGTCCGGCGGCACCGCAAGCGGCATCACGGTCAATAGCGGGGGCACCTTGATTGTGATTGCCGGCGCCACTGTCACGGGCTTGACCAACAACGGCGGCACGGTGATGAGCCAAAGCTCCCCGGTGACCGTGAGCAGCGGATCGTCCTACACCGTCTCGAGCGGCCAAACCGACACCGGTGACACCGTGCTCAATGGCGGTTCGATGTTCGTTGCCTCCGGCGGGACTGCTGTCAGCACCACCGTCAGCAGCGGCGGGCTTCTGACCATCAGCAACGGCGGCAGCGACACCGGCACGACCGTCTCGTCCGGCGGCACCGAAACGGTCGCGGGCAGCGATGCCAATGCGGTTGTTGCGAGCGGCGCGACGATGTTTGTCAGCGGCGGCGGCACAGCCAGCGGAACGCTCGTCTCCGGGGGAACGCTCGACGTGCTGGCTGGTGGATTTGCCACCGGGACGACGGTCTCGGCGGGCGGCACTCTGAATGTCACGGGGACCACGTCCAACACGGTCTTGGTGTTGAGCGGTGGCATCGAGAACGTCTCGTCCGGCGGCGTCATTCAGGGCACCATCAGCGGCTCGGCCGGCACGGGAACGTTCGTCGCAGCCGGTGCGACGCTCAACGTTCTGGCTGGAGGCTCGGCCAGCATGATCAATGTGTCCGGCACGCTCAATGTGCGGGGCAAGATCACCAGCAATGTCACTATTCAAAGCGGCGGTCACGAAATCGTCTCTGCGGGTGGCTCCGTCACCGGTGTCACCGGTTCGGGCACCGCAATATCCGGCGTGGTCGACGTTCTCTCCGGAGCTTCGTTCGAATATGCGACCGTCTTCAGCGGCGGTGACCTGAATGTCTCGTCCGGCGCGACGACGGACCATATCTCCGTCTCGAGCGGCGGCATCTTCAACGTCGGCGGCACGGTCCTGAGCAACGTCGCGGTCTTTGCCGGCGGCATCGAGAACGTGATCTCGGGAGGTGTGGTTACCGGCGTGACCAGCTCCGGAACCGGGATTTCGGGCGGCACGGTGAACGTGTCATCGGGAGGCGCGATCGACCACACGACCGTCAGCAGTGGCGGCATATTGAATGTTCTGTCCGGGGCGACGGCCCACCATGTTGCCGTCTCCAGCGGCGGCACGTTCAAAGTGGCTGGCGCAGTGACCAACAACGTGACGGTGTTTGCCGGCGGCACGGAAGTCGTTTCCTCCGGCGGGTCGACTGGTCCGGTGACGATCTCCGGCGGCGTGGTCGAATTGCTGGCCGGCAGCGTCGCGAGCGGCGGCATCACCTTCAGCGGGTCCGGCGGGCAGCTCAAGATCGACGGCACGTCTTTGGCCGGCACCACCGTCAGCGGGTTGGTGCTGGGCGACAGCATCGATTTGGCCGGGGTGACCTTCTCATCCGGCGGGTCGGCGACCTTGCTTCCGGGCAATGTCCTGCATGTCACCGAGGGGGCTTCCTCCTTCGATCTGCAGCTTGATGCGACGCCTGGCGTGCGGTTCAGCGTCGGCGCGGATTCCGGCAGCGGCACGCTGGTCACGACGCGTGCTGATGTCGCACCGGTCACGTCAGCACCCAATGTAACGGCAATCTTTGGCGAGAGCTCTGCGCTCGCCTCCAGCCTGTTCTCGGTCACGGACGCCGATGGCGATCCCATCACCCAATATGCGTTCTGGGACACCCAAGGTAACGGACATTGGGGCGTCAACGGCGTCGCGCAGGCGACCAATGCCGAGATCGATATTGGGGCGGCCAACCTGTCGCAGGTGAGCTACGTCTTCGGTCCAAGCGGTTCGACCGATACCCTTTACGTTCGCGCCAATGACGGCACGGTTTGGGGCGGCTGGACTCAGTTTACGGCAAAGGCGTTTGTCGACACCGCGCCGACCGTGAACGCAGCCAACGTGACTGCGGCGCACGGCCAGACGTCGATTGCCGCATCGAGCCTGTTCACGGTGAGCGATCCGGATCCCGACACGATGACCCAGTACGCGTTCTGGGACACCGGCGGAAGCGGCCACTGGGTGGTGAATGGTGTGGCTATGCCTGCCAACACCGAGATCGACATTACCGCGGCGCAACTGTCGCAGGTGAGCTACGTGTTCGGGCCGACAGGGTCGGCCCCTGATACGTTGTTCATCAGGGCGAACGACGGAACGTTGTGGGGAGGCTGGAAGTCGTTCACGGCAACACCGGGGCCCGAAACCGCTCCGGTCGTGACGGCCGCGAACGTGACGGCCGCCCATGGGCAGACGTCGGCTCTTGCATCGAGCCTGTTCTCGACCTCGGATGCCGAGAGCGATCCGATCACCCAGTACGCGTTCTGGGACACCGGCGGCAATGGCCACTGGGTGGTGAATGGTGTCGCCCAGGCCGCCAATGTCGAGATCGATGTTGCGGCGGCGAACCTGTCGCAGGTGAGCTACGTGTTCGGCCCCGGCGGCTCGATGCCCGATACGCTCTATGTGCGGGCCAACGACGGCAACCTGTGGGGAGCCTGGAAAGCGTTCACGGCAGGGCCGGGGATCGATACCGCTCCGGTCGTGACGGCCGCGAACGTGACGGCCGCCCATGGGCAGACGTCGGCTCTCGCCTCGAGCCTGTTCTCGACTTCGGATGCCGAGAGCGATCCGATCACCCAGTATGCGTTCTGGGACACCGGCGGCAACGGCCACTGGGTGGTGAATGGTGTCGCCCAGGCCGCCAATGTCGAGATCGATGTTGCCGCGGCGAACCTGTCGCAAGTGAGCTACGTGTTCGGGCCCGGCGGCTCGATGCCCGATACGCTCTACGTGCGGGCCAACGACGGCAGCCTGTGGGGAGCCTGGAAAGCGTTCACGGCAACACCGGGGATCGATACCGCTCCGGTTGTCACGGCAGCGAACGTGACGGCCGCCCATGGGCAAACGTCGGCTCTTGCCTCGAGCCTGTTCTCGACCTCGGATGCCGAGAGCGATCCGATGACCCAGTATGCGTTCTGGGACACCGGCGGCAATGGCCACTGGGTGGTGAATGGTGTCGCCCAGGCCGCCAATGTCGAGATCGATGTTGCCGCGGCGAACCTGTCTCAGGTGAGCTACGTGTTCGGACCGGGCGGCTCGACGCCCGATACGCTCTACGTGCGGGCCAATGACGGATCGAAGTGGAGCACCTGGGCCGCATTCACGGCAACGCCGGGGGACGATACTGCTCCGGTTGTCACGGCAGCGAACGTGAAAGCGGCCCATGGGCAGTTCTCGGCCCTGGCCTCGAGCCTGTTCTCGACCTCGGATGCCGAGAGCGATCCGATGACCCAGTATGCGTTCTGGGACACCGGTGGCAATGGCCACTGGGTGGTGAATGGTGTCGTCCAGGCCGCCAACACCGAGATCGATGTTGCCGCGGCGAACCTGTCGCAGGTGAGCTACGTGTTCGGCCCCGGCGGCTCGACGCCCGACACACTTTACGTGCGGGCGAACGACGGATCGAAGTGGAGCAGCTGGGCCGCGTTCACGGCAACACCGGGAGACGATACTGCTCCGGTTGTCACGGCAGCGAACGTGAAAGCGGCCCACGGGCAGTTCTCGGCTCTGGCCTCGAGCCTGTTCTCGACCTCGGATGCCGAGAGCGATCCGATCACCCAGTATGCGTTCTGGGACACCGGCGGCAACGGGCACTGGGTGGTGAATGGTGTCGTCCAGGCCGCCAACACCGAGATCGATGTTGCCGCGGCGAACCTGTCGCAGGTGAGCTACGTGTTCGGCCCCGGCGGCTCGACGCCCGATACGCTCTGGGTGAAGGCCAATGACGGCAGCATGTGGAGCGCCTGGAAGAGTTTCACGGCAACACCGGGCGACGACTCTGCTCCGGTCGTTACCGCGTCGAACGTGACCGGAATTCACGACCATTCGGTGGCGGCGTCGAGCCTGTTCTCGACCTCGGATGCCGAGAGCGATCCGATCACCCAGTACGCGTTCTGGGACACCGGCGGCAATGGCCACTGGGTGGTGAACGGTGTCGCCCAGGCCGCCAACGCCGAGATCGATGTTGCGGCGGCGAACCTGTCGCAGGTCAGCTACGTGTTCGGACCGGGCGGCTCGACGCCCGATACGCTCTGGGTGAAGGCCAATGACGGCAGCATGTGGAGCGCCTGGAAGAGCTTCACGGCGACCGCTACCAACCAGGCACCGACGGTCGCGGTCTCCAACGTCGTGACGGTCTCGGGGCAGACCTTTGCTGCTGCGAACCTCGTCACTGCGACGGACGCCGACGGCGATGCCATCACGAAATATGCGCTGTGGGATTCCAACTCGAACGGGCACTGGAGCATCAACGGCGCATCGCAGCCCGTGAATACCGAGATCGACATCACGGCGGCGCAACTTTCCCAGACCACCTATCAGGCCGGCTCGGGTACCGACCAACTCTGGATCCGGGCCAATGACGGCATTGCGTGGGGAGCCTGGCAGCCCTTCAACGTGACGGGCGAAAGCTCCACCAATGCCACCATCGCAGCGGGCGCGACCCTGGAATTGCCGGGGGCGTCGAATGCCAGCGTCGCATTCCAGGGCTCGACGGGGACGCTCAAGCTCGACAATTCCGCGAGCTTTATCGGAACCGTCGCCGGGATGACCGGTTCGGACGCGATCGATCTCGCGAACATCAGTTTCGCGAACGTTCACACGCCGACCTTCAGCGGAGACTCATCGCACGGAACGCTCACGGTGACGGACGGCACCGTCACGGCGAGTATTGCGCTGCTCGGCAACTACATGGCCTCGACCTTCACGACCTCGAGTGATGGCCATGGCGGTACCCTGGTTGTCGATCCGCCGGCGATGCAGGTCAGCCAGCTTGCGCAGCCACAGCATGCGTGAGGCTTGAGGATGAGGAATGCGGAGCCGCCCAGACAAGGCGGCTCCGCCTGCCGGCGATACCCGCGCAGCGATCGCAGCAACTGACAAGCGGCATAGAGCTTGTTACGACGCTGCGCGTTCCGCCGTGCCGAACAGGCGCCCGAGCAGCGAGAGGGCGGAATCGCCCGGCAGCAGCGTTGCGATGCTGACGGTGGGCTCGGCCCTGGTGTCGCGGCGGCCGTTCTGGGTGTGGCGCATCACGCTTGCCAATCGCCGCGTGATCGCCTGGGCGTTGCGCAGGTCGGTCCCGGCGAATGCCACAACAAGCGACCGGTCGTCGTGCACGGCGCCGAAATCGGCCTGGCGCATCAGCCGGCTGATGATCCGCGCGCCGTCGAATTGCGCGCGCGGCTGCGTGTTGTCGAAGGTGAACCGCGCCACCGAGAGCGCGCCGCCGCGCTCGGCGGTCTGGTAGACGGCGGTCGCGAAGTCGCGCTCGAACGCGGCCTTGGTCAGCAGACCGGTGCGGGGATCGATCAGGCCCTTGGCGTCGATCGCCTTGAGCATGCGGCCGAGCCGCGCCTCGAAGGCATGCTGCCGGATCATCGGCAACACCATGTCGCCGACGCGCGTCGGCCCAGCCGTGACGATCTCGAGATTGGGCAGTTCGTAACGCGGCGTCAGCTCACCGGAGGCGACGATCACGGGCAACGGACGGAAGCGGACATCCTCGGTCAGCACCGTCAGGAACGCATCCATCACGCGCGGGGTGAAGCCTTCGGCGAGCACGATGCCGTCGATGTCACGGTTGGAGAGATGCTTTGCGGCCGCCTCGATGCTGAGCGCGCCGACCACGCCGGCGCGTTCGCCGAGCGCGACCGACAGCGCCGGGTAGGCGCCGCCGCGACCGATCAGGAGCGCGGTGGCCTCTCCGACCGGATCGATATCGGATAATGCGATCGGTGTGGGCGGCACCAGGCGGCGCATCACGGTCGCATGCAAGGCGCGAACGCGTAAGGACGCGTTGAGCCGGGCGACCAGGCGATCCGGCATGCCTTTGTGCTGGAAGAACGCGATGACGGTGTCGGGCAGGGTGGTCGCTGGATCGACCGCGATCAGCGGCAGATAGGGCGCGCGGGCGGCGGCGCGTTTGGCCAGGCCCGACAGGGTGACGAAGTCGACGCCCTCGGCGGCCGCGATGATCGCGGCCGGCTTGACCTGCTCGATGGCGCGTCCGACCTCGCTCCAGTCGGTGACCACGACCGGAAACAGCTTCGTCTCATCGAGGACCGCGGCAAACGGCGGCTTTGCCGACGCCGATACGATGAGGACCGGACCTTGTTGAGACATTCGAACGCTCGAAACCAATGCACAGATCAGCAAACGGTGACGATGCTAGTTGGCATGGCTTAATGCGGCGTCAACACAATGCTAAGACTAACGCAATGATAAGATTTTAAGCCATTCCGGTGCCGCTGCGGTCGCGAAATGCTTCGACCATCAACGGGTTAAGCCCAAGTTCTGTCAGGGCGTCGCGGGCCCGCGCATTGTCCTGAGCCCGTCCGGCCAGCCGGTGACCGCTGAGGCGGTCGGGCAGTGCCGTCAACAATGCGCCCTGGCCGAGCCGGCGCGACCACTCCTGTAACTCCTGGGCAAGGAAGCGGTAGCCACCGACCGTCATGACCCCCGACGGCGGGGCGGTGATGTTGACGGCGCCGGTCGCGCGGTCGACCCGTGCGGCATATTCGGTGTCGACGTAATCACGCGGCGGCGGCGCAATCAGGCTGTCGCCCGGGGGCGGCGGCGGCGCATAGGCGGCGACCGGCACCATGGGGCCGCGCAGGCCGAGCGTCCCCTTCGGGGTCAGCAGGATCTCGCCGGCGATCGATGCGCCGGGAGCCTCACGCGGCGCGCTGTGCGGACCGGGCTTGATCGGGGCCGGCGATCCATCCTCGGCGTTGCGGCGGGCGCCGAACAGTCCGGCCTCGCCGAACAGATAGACGTCGGTCAAGGTCACCCGCCGCGACGTCCAGTGCGCACTGGAGGCAACCTGCTCCGGCGTCCGCCAGAGGCCGATCGCGTTGCGCAGGGTGGGCAGGCGCTCCGACAGGCCGCACTCGTCGAGCCGCAGCGCGAGCTGCGCCGGCGCGATCAGCGTGTCGCAGCCGTGATCGTTGAACTGGGTTTCGAACGCTTCCTCGTCGAACGGGTGATGCATGACGAGCGTTCCGCCCGACAGCAGCCAGCTCACCAGCGACGAACAGATGCCGGCAAACGACATCGGCGCGAATGCCGACATGATAGTCGCGCCCTGCGCCAGGTCGCTCTCCAGCGACATAGCGAGCCCGCCGGCGATCAGGCCGAAATGCGCGCGCGGCACCGGACGAAAACCCTCGCTGGTGACGTCGAAGGAGATCAGCGCCGGCTTGCGTCCGTCCTGGATCATCGGACGCGAGGTCCGGGAGTCCTGCAGGATCGCGTCATCGAGCGACGCCATGCCTTCGGGCAGATCGGTGCCGAACCCGCAGACATGGCGGATCGAAAAGGCTTCCGCCGCGGCGTTCATCGCGATGTCGGCGTAGGAGACGCCGTCGATCCTGCCGCAGGTGACGATCGCCCGCGCCGCGGTGCGGTTGAGGACGGACGTCAGCTCGGCCTGCCGCCACAATAGCGGCAACGGCGCCACCACGAGGCCGACCCGATAGGCGGCGAGCGCGGTCAGGGCGAATTCGATCGTCGAGGGAAGCTGAACCGCGATTACCGTATTGGCCGGCAATCCGCTCTCGACGAAGTGGGCGGCGATCGCCGAGATCGCGCGGTCGGCCTGAGCATAGGTCAGGCGCTTGCGGGTTTGTCCGGTGACGCGCTGCTTGTTGATCGGGTCGACCAGCGCCAGCGCCTCGGGTTGCCGCGCCAAGCTGCGCTTGAACAGCGTATCGAGCGTGGGCGAGGTGATCGACTGGTTCACAGGTTCAACGTCGGTTGCATCGCTTCGATCAGATCGGATCATGCCGCGTCGGCTCGCAGATCACTTGGCAGCTCACTTGGATTGCGCGCCGGGTTTCTGCCACCAGGTCTCCGGCAGGTAGCCCGTCAACGCCGTGGCCGAAGGCCGTTCTATCCGATTCCAGCGCGCGATCCATTGCTCTCCCAAGTTAAATAGGGGGATAGCGTAGAAGCCCGACATCAGGGCCCGGTCCAGCGCCCGCACCGCCGAGACGAAGGCCGGCCGCTCCCGCGCCGCGAGCAGCGCAGCGATCGCGGCGTCGATGGCCGGATCCTTGGCGCCCATGTAGTTGCGGGTGCCCGGCACGTCGGCGGCCTGGCTGCCCCAGTAGAACCACTGCTCGTTGCCCGGCGACAGCGACTGGTCCCAGCGAATGGGGATCATGTCGAAGTCATAGGCGACGCGGCGCTGCTCGAACTGCACCGCGTCGACCACCCGGACCGCGGCGTCGATGCCAGCCCGCTTCAGGTCGCGCTGGTAGGCGAGGGCGATCCGCTCATGCTCGCGTGTCGTCACCAGGATCTCGATCCGGAGCGGCGTCCCGGTCGAGCGCTGCTTCAGCACCGTGCCGTCGAGCGCGTAGCCCGCTTCCGACAGCAGCGCGAGCGCGTTGCGCAGAACAGTGCGGTCGCGGCCTGAGCCGTCGGTGTCGGGGAGGCGATAGCGGCCCTCGAGAATGTCGGGCGCAATATGCGACAGATACGGCTTGAGGAGATCGCGCTCGCGGTCATCGGCCGGGCGGCCGTAGGCCGACAAATCCGAGCCGGCGAAATAGCCGCCGGCGCGCGAATAGAGTCCAAAATAGTAATTGCGGTTGATCCAATCGAAATCGAACAGCATCAGCAACGCTTGGCGCACCCTGACGTCGGCGAACTTCGGCCGCCTGGTGTTGAACACCAGGAATTCGGACGGATCGGGCGTGCCTATCTTGATGGTGTCGCGGATCACGTCGCCGCTTTTCGCGGCGGGGAAGTCGTAGCCGTCATGCCAGCGCAGCGGCTCGGGCTCGGTCCTGAAGTCATAGAGGCCGCGCTTGAACGCCTCGAACTGGCCGTTGGCGTCGCGGTAGTAATCGAGCCTGATCTCGTCGAAATTCCAGAGCCCGCGGTTCACCGGCAGGTCGCGCCCCCAGTAATCCGGATTGCGGGTAAAGGTCACGCTGCTGCCGGGCTTGACCGCCGTCACGCGGTACGGCCCGGTGCCGATCGGCGGCGCCAAGGTGGTCTCCTCAAACTTGGAGACGTCGGTGGCATGGCGCGGCAGGATCGGCATCAGGCCGAGGATCAGCGGCAATTCGCGGTCCGCAACGCCGCCGAAATCGAACCGCACCGTGAGCGGGTCGAGCACCTCGGTCTTTGCGACTTTCGAATAATACTGGTGATGTAGAGGACGGCCGTGATCGCGCAGCAGTTCGAGCGAGAACACGACGTCGTCGGCCGTGACCTCGTGCCCGTCCGAGAAGCGCGCGCGAGGATCGAGGCGGAATGTCACATAGCTTCTGGCATCGTCGGTCTCGACGCTGCGGGCGAGCAGGCCGTAGAGCGTGAACGGCTCGTCATTGTTCCGCACCAACAGGCTTTCGTAGACATAGCCGCGTTCGTAGGCGTAGCCCCGGAGCTGCTGCACGGCGAGCCCCCTGACAATCAGCGGATTGAGGCTATCGAAGGTGCCCTCCCGGGGGCTCAGGACCAGACGGCCGCCCTTGGGGGCGTCAGGATTGGCGTAGGGCAGGTGAGTGAAGTCGGCAGGCAGCGCGGGCGCGCCATGCATCGCGATGGCGTGGCTCTCGGTGGCGGCCGCAGGGGCAAGTGCGCTCGTCAGGAATGCCGGGATGGATGCCAGCACAAGCCAGACGACGGCCAATGCGGCGCGCCAACCGTGCCCGGGAACACGTGCGTGAGGCGCCGGATTTGATTCGCGAAACGTCACATCAGGAGGTTTATCACAGGGCGCTGAAACTCGCCGTCACAGGTGCGCAAATGCGCTTGTCGGCATTGATCTTTCCGCGCGCCGCTGTATTGAAGGCGTGCAATTGGAGGGCGGGAACGCCTGTCACGTATCCGCCTCAATTGACTAGGAGACAGCCGCCCAAACGGCTATGTGTCGGCGCCTGCAGCGGTTTCGGGCGCTGCCGTTCAGAAAGGGTTTTCCGCAATGAATTTCCGTATCTTGGCCGCCCCGGTCCGGCCGCATGGGCGAATTGTTGCCCTGATGGCGGCGACGGCATTCTCTGCAGCGCTCCTGGTTCCTGCCGCTCGGGCCCAGCAGCCGGCAGCGCCGGCGCCTGCGGCACCGAAGGCAGCGCCCAAGGCGGCACCCAAGGCAGCTCCGAAGGCGCCGGCAGCCCAGCCGGCGCCCCAGGCACAGGCACCGGCCGCAGGTCAGGCGCCCGCCGCGGCCGCCCAGCAGCCGCCCCAGGATCAGCAGATCCAGCTGATCTACGCCCCCTGGACAAAGTTCTGCCTGAAGGGCCAGGAAGCCAACGCCAAGCAGGTTTGCTTCACCGGCAAGGACGGCCGCATCGAGTCGGGCCAGCCGGTGATTGCCGCCGTGATCATCGAGCCGGAAGGCGAGCCGAAGAAGATCCTGCGCGTCACGCTGCCGCTCGGCATGCAGCTGGTTCACGGCACCCGCATCATCGTCGACGGCAACCCGCCGCAGCAGGCGCCCTATGTGATCTGCTTCCAGAACGGTTGCATGTCCGACTATGAAGCAACCCCCGAGCTGATCGCCAACATGAAGAAGGGCCAGAACCTCGTGGTCCAGGCGATCAATTCGAACGGCGCGCCGCTGACGCTGCCGCTGCCGCTCAACACCGAATTCGCCAAGGCCTATGACGGCCCGCCGACCGATCCGAAGGTGTTCGAGGAAAACTCGAAGAAGCTGCAGGAAGAGTTGCAGAAGCGCGCCGAAGAACAGCGCAAGAAGCTGGAAGGCGCGGGCGGTGGTGCGGCGCCGGCTCCGGCCAATCCGGCAGCCAAGTAACAACGTCGATCACGCGTTCAAGAAAGCGCGAGATCGTCGCAAGCGAAAGGCGCCCGCAAGGGCGCCTTTTTTGTCATGCGAAACAGACTGGCTGATGGCAGCCTGCCGCGCTGGTGATCGTGCCGATCGTATGCGATGGTCGCTCAAGGCAAATCGATCGCGCCAAGCCGCATCGTCGTTGCCTTGTCCGGACAAGTCCGGCGTCGAAGCACAATCATAAATCCGTCACGGGAGGCCAGACGAAAGCGCGGAACGCGCGCCTTCGATGCGCAAACGCGCGCGTGGTTCTGTGCGAACCCTGGCCGCCGTGCGGAAGCGTGATGGCGCGATGCGATCGGACTTTGCTCGGGTCGCAAGCCCGTTCGCCGTTCGCAATCATGGAAGTCTCCCAATGTCCCAGCGAGTCAGCACGCACCGGCGGGAACCGCTCTCCCGGCCTTCGGAGCCGCCGACCGGGCGTGCTTCGGCCGATGCCGGCGGGTGCCTCGACCAGGACAACGTCCCCGGTGCCTTTCATCCGGGCATCGTTCATCTCGCGCTGGCGATGGGCGGGTTCGCGATCGGCATCGCCGAATTCGCGACCATGAGCCTGCTGCCGTTCTTCGCCCACGATCTGCACATCAGCGAGCCCCAGGCCGGTCACGCGATCAGCGCCTACGCGCTCGGCGTCGTGGTGGGCGCGCCTGTGATCGCCGTGCTGTCGGCGCGCATGGCGCGGCGGACACTGCTGATCGCGCTGATGGGCTTCTTTGCGCTGATGAACGGCCTCTCCGGGCTCGCGCCCGACTACCACACCATGCTGGTGCTGCGCTTCCTCGCCGGGCTGCCGCATGGCGCCTATTTCGGCATCGCCATGCTGGTCGCGGCCTCGCTGGTCCCGATCGACAAGCGCACGGCGGCGGTCGGCCGCGTGCTGCTGGGCCTCACCATCGCGACGACGATCGGCGTCCCGCTCGCAAACGGCGTGGGGCAGGCGATCGGCTGGCGTTGGGCTTTCGCGATCGTTGCCGGCCTCGCGCTCCTGACCGCCATGCTGGTCCTGATCTTCGCGCCGCGTGACGTCGCCGACAGCAAGGCGAGCCCGTTGCGTGAGCTCTCGGCGCTCGGGCGCAAGCATGTCTGGCTGACACTTGCGATCGGTGCCATCGGTTTTGGCGGACTGTTCTCGGTCTACACTTATCTGGCGTCGACCATGCTGGCGGTGACGCACACGTCGCCCGCGCTGGTGCCCGTCACGCTATGTGTGTTCGGCGCCGGTCTCACCGCCGGCAACATCATCGTGCCGCGCTTTGCCGACCGCGCGCTGATGGCAACCGCGGGCGGGCTGCTGCTGTGGTCGGCCGCGACGCTGGCGTTGTATCCGCTGGCGGCGGCGAATTTCTGGACGCTGAGCGCCGACGTGTTCCTGATCGGGCTGGGCGGAGCGCTCGCCACCGTGTTGCAGACCCGGCTGATGGATGTCGCGGGCGAAGCTCAGAGCCTCGCCGCCGCGCTCAACCATTCCGCCTTCAACGTCGCCAATGCGCTGGGGCCGTGGCTCGGCGGAATGGCCGTCGCGGCCGGCTACGGCTGGACCTCGACCGGTCTCGTCGGCGCCGGACTGGCGCTGGCGGGTTTTGCAGTCTGGGCGATCGCGGCGGCGCTGGCCGCGCGTGAGGGGGTATGAGCAGGCTGGAAGCCGCGCCGTGGCGTCCTTCGCCGGACAGGCGCCGCGCGTCAGTTCAGCGACGGGTTGCGCGGACGGTAGCCGCCGGATTTGTCCTTCACGAAGATCTCCGCCACCTGCGAGTGCCGGATCGGCTCGCCGGAATCGTCGGGCAGCAGATTCTGCTCGGACACATAGGCGACGTACTCGGTCTCCGAGTTTTCCGCGAGCAGATGATAGAACGGCTGGTCCTTGTGCGGCCGCATTTCCTCGGGGATCGACAGCCACCATTCCTCGGTGTTGTTGAACTCCGGGTCGATATCAAAAATCACGCCCCGGAAGGAGAACACCCGGTGACGGACGATCTGCCCGATCTGAAACTTGGCGGTGCGCGCTTTGATCATGGTTCGTCGATAGACCAACATTGTGGCCGATGCTAGGGGCTAAGCCTCGAATTAAGCCCCGGTTTACCGATTCCAGCCCTGCAAAAACGACCCGAAATCCGGCCGAGAAACTACTTTCAGAATGATCGATATCCTCAATCTGGCGTTGCCGTATTTCGGCTTGATCTTCATCGGCTACGCGTGCGGAAAAGCCAAGGGTTTGCCCGAGAGCGGGCTCGCCTGGATGAATTTCTTCCTGCTTTACGTTTCGTTGCCGGCGCTGCTGTTCGGGATCATGTCGAAGACACCGTTCGCCGAGCTGAACAACCCGCCATTCCTGATCGCCACCACGCTCGGAACCGTGATCGCGTTCTTCCTGGCGATGGTCGCAGGCAAGCTGATCGGCGGGCTGTCGCTGCGCGAGGCGACGCTTGCGGGCCTGTCGGGCGCCTACGGCAATATCGGCTACATGGGCCCTGGGCTGGCGCTCGCCGTGCTCGGCACCAAGGCGGCGGCGCCGACTGCGCTGATCTTCTGCTGCGACAGCATCTTCCTGTTCTCGATCGTGCCGCTCCTGATCGAACTCACCGACCGCGACCATCCCTCGCTGCTGCACGCGCTCGGCGTGGTGCTGCGGCAGATCGTGCAGAACCCGCTGATCATGTCGGCGGTGTTTGGCGCGCTGGTTGCCGCGTTTCACATCCCGATTCCAGTCGCGCTCGACCGCACCATCCAGTTCCTGCAAAACGCCGCCGCGCCGACGGCGCTGTTCGTGCTCGGCATCACCGTGGCGCTGCGGCCGTTCGAGCGGGTGCCGTGGGAGGTGCCGGGCGTGGTCGCGATCAAGCTTCTGATCCATCCGCTGCTGGCCTTCGGACTGATGCTGCTGCTCGGTCCGTTCCCGCAGCCCTGGGCTGCGACCGCGGTGCTGATGGCCTCGCTGCCGCCGGCGCTCAACGTGTTCGTGATCGCGCGGCAGAACGAGACCTGGATCGAGCCGGCATCGGTCGCGGTGCTGATCGGCACCTTCGCCTCGGTGGTCACGCTGACCAGCGTGATGTGGTTCATCCAGAGCGGACGGCTGGTGTTTCCCTAGAGGCGCGGTTTCTATTTGACGCGTTTTCTTAACGCGAACCGGTACCCACTTCGCTCGAAAACGCTCTGGTCACCGCCGCCACGACGGCGCGAGGCCCTCGCGCATCGCCAGCCGCCGCAGCGGGCCGAAGGCGCCGAGCAGATGCAGGCCGGCGGCCCGCGCCGTCTGCACGCCGAGGAAGTCGCTGAGCAGCGAGCGGTTGGCGATGTCGATCGCCCAGGTCCGGCTGGCGACATCGGGCCGCCGCGCCGCCTGATAGCGCGACAGCACATGTGGCGCGCCGGGATCCTCGCCGCGGCCGATCGCCTGGCCTGTGATCTCGGCGATATCGGCGGCATCGCGCAATCCCATGTTGAGCCCCTGCGCGCCGATCGGCGGCAGCACATGGGCGGATTCACCAACCAGCGCGATCCGGTCCTTGGCGAATTGCCGGGGCCGCTCGATGGCGAGCGGAAACACGTGACGGCCACCCTGGACCTCGACGCGGCCGAGGATCGAGTGCGACTGCCGCTCGGCCGCGTCGGACAATTCGCCGTCGCCGAGCGCCTTCAGCCGTTCGGCCTCCTTGGGCGCCGAGACCCAGACCACGCTGCTTCGGTTGCCGCTGAGCGGCACGAACACGCAGGGGCCGTGCTCGGTGTGAAACTCGGTCGAGATGTTCCGGTGCGGCCGGCTGTGGGTGATGTTGAAGGTGAGGGCGGATTGGCCGAGCTCGCGGCTGACCACCTCGATGCCGGCGGCCTCGCGGGACAGCGAGTTGCGCCCGTCGGCGCCGACCACGAGCCGGGCCGACAGCGACTGGCCCTGCCGCGTCACCACGGCGACCGCGGCATCATCCGGTTGCACCGAGGCGGCCTCGTCGTCGAACCGCGTTAGTGCGGCCATCTCGCCGGCGCGGTCCTCGAGCGCTGCGACCAGCGAGCGATTGTCGATGTTGAAGCCGAACTGCTCGCGGCCGATCTCATCGGAGGAGAACCGCACTTCCGGCGCGCGGATCAGGCGGCCGGTGTCGTCGACGAGGCGCATGGTCTTGAGCGCGGCAGCATTTTCGCTGCAGCGCCGCCAGACGTCGAGCCGCTCCAGGATCTCGGTCGAGGCGCCGAGCAGCGCGGTGGTCCGGTTGTCGGCATAGGGGGCGCGGCGCGCCAACAGCGCGGTACGCGCGCCGGCGTCGGCGAGGGCAATCGCAGCCGTCAATCCGGCCGGGCCGCCGCCTATTACGATAACGTCATAATCCTGGGAGCTGTCGGTCATATCAGCACATTTGACATGCTTGGCCCGATTTTCAAGCCATCGGTAACCACCAAGAGTTTCCAACGATCTGCGCGGCGGAACGCCGCAAGACTGCATATGCAAAGGTGGTCGATTCCTGATAGCACTTCGGCCGATGGAGCACTCGAGCCAGCCGGATGCGTTGCGAGAACGGATGCGGACCGCCGCATTCTCCGTTCATATCTTCACGGCGCTCGGCGCCGGGGTCGCGCTGCTGGCGATGCTGGAGGCGGTGCGCGAGCACTGGGCCAACATGTTCGCCTGGCTCGGGGTCGCACTGATCATAGACGGGATCGACGGCCCGCTGGCGCGCCGGTTCGACGTGGTGCGGCTGCAGCCGAACTGGTCGGGCGAGGTGCTCGACCTGGTGGTCGATTTCGTCACCTACGTGTTCGTGCCGGCCTATGCGATCACCGCGAGCAGGATGCTGCTGCCGCTGGCTGCGCCGGTCCTCGGCATCGGCATCGTGGTGTCCAGTGCGCTGTATTTCGCCGACCGCCGCATGAAGGCCGACGACAACCATTTCCGCGGCTTCCCGGCGCTGTGGAATGCGGCGGCGTTCTATCTGTTCCTGCTGCATTTGCCGCCGGTGCTGTCGACGATCGTGGTCGCGCTGCTGATCGTGCTGACCTTTGCGCCGTTCCATGTGCTGCACCCGTTCCGCGTGGTGCGGCTACGCTGGCTCACGCTGTGGCTGCTCGGCGCCTGGGCGCTGCTCGGCATGTACACGCTCGCCAACGATTTCATGGTTGGAGCCCCGATCACCTTCGGCCTCTGCGCTATCGCGGTCTACATCGTCGGCAGCGATACCCTGATCCGCCGGATGAAAGCCTTCAGAGCATGATGCAATTGATCACCAGCCCGGAAGCCTGGGCGGCGCTGTTGACCTTGACTGCGCTCGAGATCGTGCTCGGCATCGACAACGTCATCTTCCTGTCAGTGCTGGTCTCGCGGATTCCGCAACCGCAGGCCAACCGCGCGCGGCAGATCGGCCTGCTGCTGGCGCTGGTGTTCCGTATCATCCTGCTCAGCGTCCTGGTCTGGCTGATCGGGCTGACGCAGCCTGTGATCACCATCGAGAGTGTCGCGCTGTCATGGCGCGATATCATCCTGATCGGCGGCGGCCTGTTCCTGATCGCGAAAGCGACCCACGAGATCCACGGCGAGGTCGAGGCGCGTGACGCCGAGGAGAATGACAAGCCGAGCCCGAACGCGTTCTTCTGGGTGATCGTGCAGATCATCATCATCGACCTGGTGTTCTCGCTGGATTCGATCATCACCGCGATCGGCATGGCGCAGGACATCGAGATCATGATCGCGGCGGTCGTGATCGCCTGCGCGATCATGTACATCTCGTCGGGACCGGTGGCGAGGTTTGTCGCAGAGCATCCGACCACCAAGATGCTGGCGCTGGCGTTCCTGGTGCTGATCGGCGTGGCGCTGGTGGCCGACGGATTCAAATTCCACATCCCGCGCGGCTACATCTATTTCGCCATCGCATTCTCGGCGGCAGTCGAGATGTTCAACGTGATGGCCAGGCGCAACCGCAACAAGCCGGCGGGCTAAAGGGCATGATCTCCGCGCAAACGCTACGCGTTTGTCGCGAGGGAAAACCGCTTCGCACTTTTCCGGATCATGCTGTAGCCCCGGTTCCGGCCGCTTGGTTGACAAGCCGGCGCCGATGGCATTCGCTCGTTTGACGCTGATCTGAGGGAGCGACGACATGACCAAGGCTGTGCGGGTGCACAAGGTGGGGGGCCCTGAGGTCCTGACCTATGAGGATGTCGAGGTGGGGGCGCCGGGAACCGGCGAGGTCCGCATCCGCCAGCATGCGGTCGGGCTGAACTTCATCGACGTCTATTTCCGCACCGGCCTCTACAAGGCGCCCGGCCTGCCGTTCATCGCCGGCAACGAGGCCGCGGGCGAGGTCGTGGCGGTCGGTCCGGGGGTGACCAATTTCCACCCCGGCGATCGCGTCGCCTATTACTACAACCTCGGCGGTTACGCCTCCGAGCGCGTCATCCCGGCGGACAAACTTGTAAAGCTGCCCGACCACATCACGTATGAGCAGGGCGCCGTGCTGATGCTCAAGGGGCTCACGGTCTGGTACCTGCTGCACAAGACCTTCAAGGTCGAGCAGGGCCATCGGGTGCTGATCCACGCCGCGGCCGGCGGCATCGGGCTGCTGGCCTGCCAGTGGGCCCACGCGCTTGGCGCGCATGTCATCGGCACCGTCGGCTCGAAGGCGAAGGCCGATATCGCGCTCGCCAATGGCTGCGACCACGTCATCCTCTACAACGAGGAGAATTTCGTCGAACGCGTCAAGCAGATCAGCCGCGGTGAGCTCTGCGACGTCGTCTATGACGGCGTCGGCAAGACCACCTTCCCGGGATCGCTGTCGTGCCTGCGGCCACGCGGCCTGTTCGTCTCGTTCGGCAACGCCTCTGGGCCGGTGCCGCCGTTCCCGCTCGCCGAACTCAACAACCACGGTTCGCTGTTCGCGACGCGGCCGAAGCTCAACGACTATGTCGGCACCCGCAAGGAATTGCTCGAAGGCGCCGACACGCTGTTCGCCGCCGTGATCAACGGCAAGCTGCACGTGCCGATCAACCACGCCTACGCGCTCAAGGACGTCGCCAAGGCGCATATCGATCTGGAGAGCCGGGCGACCACGGGGGCGGCGATTTTGCGGCCGTAAGTCTCTCCTCGTCATTGCGAGCCACCCGGTCGGCGCAAAGCGCCGCCGGATGACAGGCTCCGCGAAGCAATCCACCTCTCCACCCGGGGACAGGTGGATTGCTTCGTCGCTTCGCTCCTCGCAATGACGGACGTGGCAGCTACGCCACCCGTCTGGCCGCACCGACCTTCGTGAGCACCCCATCCAGACAATCAATCATCGCGGAAATCTCCTCCCGCGTCACGTTGAGTGCCGGCATGAAGCGCAGCGTGTCCGGCTGCGGCGAATTGACCAGCACGCCGGCCGCAAACGCCTCGGCGACGACGGCCGCCCCGATCGGCATCTTGAGATCGAGCGCAAGCAGCAGACCGCGGCCCCTGATCTCGCCGAGCCCGTGCCGCGCCGACAGCCGCTGCAATTCGCGCTCGAGCAGCAGCCCGGTGTCGGTGACCGATTTCAGGAAATCGGGCCGGCCGATCTGTTCGAGCACGACAAGCCCCGCGGCGCACATCAGGGGATTGCCGTTGAAGGTGCCGCCCTGATCGCCGTGATCGAAGCACGAGGCATGTTCGGTCGCGAGCAGCGCTGCGAGCGGCACGCCGCCGCCGATGCCCTTGCCGAGCGTCATGATGTCGGGCTCGATCCCAGCGTGCTCATAGCCGAACAGCTTTCCGGTCCGGCCCATGCCGGTCTGGATCTCGTCGACGATCAAGAGCAGGCCACGCTGCTGGGTCAGCGCCCGCAGCTCTTGCAGGAACGTGTCAGTCGCTGGCCACACGCCGGCTTCGCCCTGGATCGGCTCCAGCATGACCGCGACCGTCGACGAATTGATCAGCTGCCGCACCGACTCGATGTCGTTCAGCCGCGCTTTCCGGAAGCCTGAAACCTTCGGCTCGAACAGCGGCTCGAACGCCTTCTTGCCCGAGGCCGACATGGTCGCCAGCGTGCGGCCGTGGAAGCCGCCTTCGAAGGTGATGATCTCGTGCGCGCCGTTCTTGTACTTGGCGCCGAATTTGCGCGCGAGCTTGATCGCGCCCTCATTGGCCTCCGCGCCGGAATTGGCGAAGAACACCTGATCGAAACAGCTGTTGTCGACCAGCATCTTCGCCAGCTTCAGGCTCTGCTCGTTGTAGAATGCCGGGCTCGGCGTCAATAGCCGCCTGGCCTGCGCGGCCAGCGCATCGGCGACGATGACCGGCGAGTGGCCGAGCGGATTTACGGCCCAGCCCTGCACGAAATCGAGATAGCGGTTGCGGTTGGCGTCCCACAAATACGAGCCTGCGCCGCGCACGAAGACGACCTCGGGGCGAGCGGTGATGTCCATCAGCGCATCGAACGGATGGGTAGCGTTGGTCATGTCGATCTCCTCTGGGGTCGGTGTGGGAACGGGCAGGCCGAAAAAGCGAGAAGGCCGCGCTTTGGGGGCGCGGCCTTCTCGAAAACCTTGGCTGATTTAGCTAATCAGCGGTGGCGTCGGACACGGCGCAGCCCAGCATCGTCGCGGTTGCGACGACGGTTGATGGCGCGGCGGTGGGTCCGGTTCAGCTTCATGGCGCAGGGCCATACAGCCGAAGGGGCGGCGGTGTCAAGCGGGTCAGAACCCGGCGACGCTGCCGTGCAGGTCGTATTCGTCGGCGCGCTCGATCTTGGCGGTGACGATCTCGCCGACCTTGAGCGGGCGGCGGCTGGTGAGATAGACGGCGCCGTCGATCTCGGGCGCGTCGGCCTTTGACCGCCCCTTAGCGACCGTCGGGCCGACCTCGTCGATGATCACCTGTTGCCGGGTGCCGACCTTTCGCTTGAGGCGCTTTGCCGAAATCTTCTGCTGCCGCGCCATCAGCGCATTCCAGCGCTCCTGCTTGACCTCGTCGGGTACGGCATTGCCGATCGCATTCGACGCGGCGCCGGCAACCGGCTCGTATTTGAAGCAGCCGAGGCGGTCGATCTCGGCTTCATCGAGCCAGTCGAGCAGATAGGCGAAATCGGAATCGGTCTCGCCGGGGAAGCCGACGATGAAGGTCGAACGCAGCGTCAGCTCCGGGCACTGCTCGCGCCACTTCTGGATTCGCGCCAGCGTCTTCTCCTGGGCGGCCGGGCGCTTCATCGCGCGCAGCACGTCGGGGCTCGCATGCTGGAACGGGATGTCGAGATAGGGCAGCACCTTGCCCTCGGTCATCAGGCCGATCACCTCGTCGACATGCGGGTAGGGGTAGACATATTGCAGCCGCACCCAGGCGCCGAGCTCGCCGAGCTCCTTGGCGAGATCGAAGAATTTCGCGCGCACGCTGCGATCCTGCCACGGGCTCTCGGCGTATTTCAGGTCGACGCCGTAGGCCGAGGTGTCCTGCGAGATCACAAGCAATTCCTTGACGCCGGCCTTCACCAGCTTCTCGGCCTCGCGCAGCACGTCGTTGGCCGGCCGCGACACCAAATCGCCGCGCAGCTTCGGGATGATGCAGAAGCTGCAGCGGTTGTTGCAGCCCTCGGAAATCTTCAAGTAAGCGTAGTGGCGTGGCGTCAGCTTGACGCCCTGCGGCGGCACCAGGTCGATATGCGGGTTGTGCGCCGGCGGCAGCGCGCGGTGCACGGCGTCCAGCACGCTCTCATATTGCTGCGGGCCCGTGATCGACAGCACGCCGGGATAGGCGGCCTCGATCTGCTCCGGCTCGGCGCCCATGCAGCCGGTGACGATGACCTTGCCGTTCTCGGCCATGGCCTCGCCGATTGCGGCGAGCGATTCCTGCTTGGCGCTGTCGAGGAAGCCGCAGGTGTTGACGATGACGATGTCGGCGCCGTCATGCTTGCGCGCCAGCTCATAGCCTTCCGCGCGCAGCCGGGTGATGATGCGCTCGGAATCGACCAGCGCCTTGGGGCAACCGAGACTGTGGAAGCTAATGCGCGGCGCTCTGTCCATGTAATCGGCTCGTATATGCGTCTGAGTTGTCGAGGTATGCTATCTGTGTGCCAGAGGCAAATCGCCGGATGAGCCGGTCACTGCCTAAGTTTATCGCCATCCTTAGATGCCAAGGGCAACAAGTTGATCCAGTGCCTTCCTGATGGCGGTACGCCCTTCTGGCACGTAGGTCATCAACTCGTCCTCGTTGTTATGCGGATATCCGAGCAGATTGTTTAGTGAGCTTACGACTGCGCACCTGAAGTCCTCGTGGTCGATAGTCTGGTGAGGCCAAGCAGCGAAGACCGCCCGAACGGTTTCGCGATCGACTCCCATTAGCGTCTGAAACTCCCAGTCAGGAAAGAAGCTGCCCTCGACTGCCGCTTGGAGCGATCGGCGGACTACCTCAAGTTCAGAGAGCGAAAGTGCCTCCGTCATGCGCTCCATAGCCACCTCAGGTTCTGTCGCCATCGCCCACCATCGTCTCTGGGAGTGGGGCAGCTCAAAAAGTTTACATTCGTTGTCTCAGGGGCACCCCAAGGACACAAAGCTCACTTTCGGCGTAGCGGCCTCTTGCATATCTTCTCAAATCTGCCTGATTGATGGGCAGGAGCTAGTCCCAATTGCCGAGAATTACAACCCTTTCCGCTCCGCCCCGGCGTGATATGGATGGTTCTTGCCGGGCTTTAAGAGTGGTCGATGAGCGCTGAATCGTCTCCCAAGATCGTCATAGTCGACGAGAGCCCGATCCGTGCGGCCATCCTCGAGGAAGGACTGCGGGAGGCCGGCTATACGGACGTGGTCCACATCAGCGAGATGCAGAGCCTGCTCGCGCGGATCTATGCGCTCGACCCTGACATCATCGTCATCGACCTCGAGAACCCCAGCCGCGACGTGCTGGAACAAATGTTCCAGGTCAGCCGTGCCGTCCGCCGCCCGATCGCGATGTTCGTCGACCAGAGCGACGCAGCTTCGATCCAGGCCTCGGTCGAAGCCGGCGTCTCCGCCTACATCGTCGACGGCCTCAAGAAGGAGCGGATGAAGCCGATCCTCGATCTCTGCGTCTCCCGCTTCAATGCCTTCGCCAAGTTGCAGGACGAGCTCGACCGTACCAAGCATGCGCTGGAGGAGCGCAAGGTGATCGATCGCGCCAAGGGCATCCTGATGAAGGTGAAGGGGCTGACCGAGGAGGAGGCCTACGTGCTGATGCGCTCGACCGCGATGCGCGAGAAGAAGAAGATCGGGGAGATCGCGCAATCGATCCTGACGGCGTCGGAGCTCTTGAAATGACCACACCCCTGCACATCGGATTCATTCCGCTGGTTGACGCTGCCGCCCTGATCGTCGCGACCGACAAGGGATTTGCCGCGGCCGAAGGCCTCGACGTCACGCTGGTGCGCGAAGTGTCGTGGTCGAACGTCCGCGACAAGCTCAATATCGGCCTGTTCGACGCGGCTCATCTGCTGGCGCCGGTGGCCATCGCCTCGAGCCTCGGGCTCGGCCACGTCAAGGTGCCGATCGCAGCACCGTTCAATCTCGGGCTCAACGGCAACGCCATCACGGTATCGCCGGCGCTGCACGCGGCGCTGCTGGAAGAGATCGACGGCGACCGCTTCGATCCGATGGCGACTTCGCGCGCGCTTGCCCGTGTCGTGGCGAAGCGGCGCAAGAGCGGGGCCGAGCCGTTGACGTTCGGCATGACCTTCCCGTTCTCGACCCACAATTATCAACTGCGGTTCTGGATGGCCGCCGGCGGCGTCGATCCCGACGAGGACGTCCAGCTCGTGGTGCTGCCGCCGCCCTACATGGTCGACAGTCTCGCCAACGGCCATGTCGACGCGTTCTGTGTCGGCGCGCCCTGGAATTCGATCGCGGTCGATCTCGGTGTCGGCCACATCCTGCACTTCGTCTCGGACATCCTGCTCAGCGCGGTGGAGAAGGTGCTGGCGGTGCGCCAGAGCTGGTCGGAGAAGAACGCCGACGTCGTGGCCGCGCTGGTACGCGCGCATCTGCGCGCCGCGGAGTTCATCGAGCAGCCGGAAAACCGGCCCGAGGTCGCGCGCATCCTGGCGCAGCCCGAGCGGCTCGGCGTCGACGCCAGCGTCATCCAGCGCACGCTCGATGGCAGGCTGAAGATCTCGCCCGACGGCACCATGCGCGAAAGCAGTCGCTATTTGCTGGTCGGGCGCGAGGCAGCAGCGCGGCCGGACCCGGGGCAGGCGGCCTGGCTCTACGCGCAGATGGTTCGCTGGGGCCAGACACCGTACCGGCCGGAGGCACTGAAGGCTGCCATGGCGGTGTTCAGGCCGGACCTCTATGACGCTGCGGCCGGGCGCCCGGCTGGCACCTCCAACGCCATCGGTGCGTTCGCCGGTCCGCCGTTCGATCCGAACGACGTTCCCGGCCATCTGGCGGCCTTCAAGATCGGGCGCTGGAAGCCCTGAGCGCGGTGCAGCGGCCGCGCCTCAGCTATCCACCTCCGGCTACTTTGCATGGGGTTGTTTTCGAGATTTTCGGTTATTGCGGGACCGGCGCGGGTTCCAGACGCCTCGAATTGCAACGAATAAGATTCTCGGGCGAGCGCACGGGAAAGAATTTTCCTCTCGGAACCGTGTTCCCGAAGGCGGCGGCATCGCTATTTCTGCCGCCCGCTTGAATCCGGGCGCGAACGCTATTCCATATGGCCGAGAATGGGGCGTTGGAGATCGACCATGCGCGAGCTATCGGCGGAAGCCCGCCTGCACTTTTACGCGCGACAAATTTCAAGAAAGTCCGGGATCGGAATTCACACCGCGGCGCTCTACAGCGCCTTTGCGGTGATCGCGGCGATCGTGTTCGGCACGCTGTCCGTCCACCCGTTCTGAGCTAACAAGAGAATTGAAAAGCCGCCGTCTGATGGCCTCTGGCGGCGGCTTTGTGTTGGCTGGATGCTGACGGCTCAGTAGCCGTAGCCGTGACCATATCCGTAGCCGTAGCCAAATCCGCCACCGCCGCAGGTGTTGCAGGTCGGCTGGACCGGCGCGTAGTAGGAATAGCCCGGCGAGACCATCTGGGTGCGCTCTTGCGTCGCGTATTGCGGCGCGACGCGCTCATAGGCGACGCCTTCGGGCGCGACCATCACGGTCTTCGGCACCATCACGGTACGATACTGCGCCGGCGTGCGATGCGCGATGACGCGGCCCGGCGACACCATCACAGTCTCCTGCACGGTGCGATACTGCGGCGGCACGGTCTGCACCTGATAGCAGGTCGTGCAGGGCTGGGGCGGCGGCGTATAGCAGCTGTAGCAGCCGGCGGAGGCTGCGCTGGTGAAGGCGGCCGTGGCCACCGCAGCAATTGCGAGGGAGAGGCTGGTGCGGAACATGCTTTCGTACCCAATTTCCTGAGAGGACAATCAAAGGCTCGGAAGCTGCACCTAGCAATCAAACGGCAAGTTTGGGTTTAAGAAGACTCTTAACGGAATCTAAAAGGGTCGGCATGACGGCCGGCCCTTTGCTGCTCCGTGTGTTCGCGGCTCAGTGCGCGGTCTTGAACGGCGCAACCGTGATGCCGGCCTTGCTCAGCGCCTCGCGCAGGCCGCGCGCGATCTCGACGGCGCCATGCGTGTCGCCATGGATGCAGACGGTGTCGGTCTGCATCTTGATCACCTTGCCGGTGACCGAGACGACCGCGCCATCCTGCACCATCCGCACCACGCGCTCGGCGATCGCCTTGGGATCGTGCAGCACCGCGCCGGGCTTCTTGCGTGACACCAGATTGCCGTCGTCCTCGTAGGCGCGGTCGGCAAACACTTCATGCGCCATCCGCAGATTGGCGGCTTCGCCGGCGCGCACCAGCTTCGAGTTGGCGAGCACCACGAAGATGAGATTGCGGTCGACCGCCTTGATCGCATTGGCGATCGCGCGTGCGGTCATGTCGTCCTCGCAGGCGACGTTGGAAATCGCGCCATGCGCCTTCACATGGGTCACCTTGTGGCCGGCCGCGGTTGCGATCGCCTGCAGGGCGCCGATCTGGTAGGCGATCAGGTTCTCGATCTCGGAGGATGTCAGCCCCGGCATCGGACGGCGGCCAAATCCATGCAGGTCGCGATAGCCGGGATGGGCGCCGACGCTGACGCCGCGCGCCTTCGCGAGTTCGACGGTCTTGCGCATGATGTCGGCGTCGCCGGCATGGAAGCCGCAGGCGACGTTGACCGAGGTCGCAAGTTCGATCATCGCGGCATCATTGCCCATTTCCCAAGGGCCAAAACTTTCGCCGAGATCGCAATTGAGGTCGATGGTTGCAGTCATGACGATCGATCCGTTTGTTGTTCGTGTTTGATTCAGGGTAGCGCAACTTGCCAGGTCGACACATCGATCGCGCTGACGGCCTGACCCGCGACATTCGCATCCCGTAGCGCCTCGATGTTGAGACCGAAATCGTCGACGCCGCGGAGGCGATCGTGCAGGGAATGCAGCAGCGCGTGGAACTTGATCGCCTCGGCCTGCGCTTCCGCCATGGTCACGGCCTTGAAGCGGAACGGGCGGCCGGCGGAGGTCTGCGCGAAGCGGCCAAGATCGGCCGTGATCACGGTCGCGATCTTCGGATAACCACCGCTAGTGCCGCGGTCCGGCATCAGCACGATCGGCTGGCCGTTGCCGGGCACCTGGATGCTGCCGTTGACGGTGCCGTCGGAGACGATGTTATGGCCGTCGCGGTGCTTGATGACGGCGCCTTCGAGCCGGTAGCCCATGCGGTCGCTGGTGGCCGAGATCTTCCACTCGCTGTCGAGGAACAGCTTCTTGTTTTCCGCGGTGAACTCGTCGTCCTGCGGGCCGAACACGATGCGGATCGGCGCTTCGGTCGCGGCGGGCAATTCGATGCGGCGCTCAGTGGCGCCGCTCGCAGCTTTCGTCTTCAACTCGTCGCCGCTTTGCAGCGGTCGCGGGTAGGGGCTGCCGAGCCCGGCCCGGGCGTTGACGGCGAGGCTGCCGAACATCGGCTCGCCCTCGATGCCGTGCTCGATCGCGAGATAGCTGAACGAGCCGCCGCGCGCAAAACCGAGATTGAGCGCCTCACCGTCGGCGAGCGTTGCCGAACTGTCGAAGGCGACCGGCCGGCCACCGATGTCAGCATTGCGCGACGCGCCGGCGAGCCCGATGCGCACCGCGCCGCCGCGCGCGGTGAAGGTGGCGCCGAACGGACCGATCTCGACCACGGCGGCGAACGGTTCATTGCCGACCAGCGTGTTGGCGGCGGCCAGCGAAAGCCGGTCCATCGCGCCGCTCGGCGTCAGGCCGTAGCGCTGCGAGCCCGGACGTCCGCCGTCCTGCACCGAGCTCGCCGGGCCGATCGAGGTGACGACGAGCTTGCTCATGGCGTCACCAGTTCTGCGACGAATTCGCCGGCCTCGGCGGCGCGGTCCTGTTCGGCAAAGGTCTTGGCATCCACCGCCGTGAAGCTGACGGCATCACCCGGCTCCAGCAGGAAGGTCGGATCGCGATGCAGTTGGTAGGTTCGCACCGGAGTGCGGCCGAGCAGGTGCCAGCCGCTCGGGCCGGCGAGGCACTGCACGCCGGTCTGGATGCCGCCGATCGAGATGGTGCCGGCCGGGGTCAGCAGCCGCGGGTCCTTGCGCCGGGGCAGATGGAGGGACTTGTCGAGCCCGCTGAGATAGGACCAGCCGGGCGTAAAGCCGATCATGGCGACGCGATAGTCGCCGGCGGCGTGGCGCGCGACGATGTCATCGGGCGTGGTCTGAAGTGCCTTCGCCACATCCTCGAGATCGATGCCGTGCTCACCGCCATAGGTGATCGGGATCCGCCAGCGCCGCGTTCCGCTTTCGGTCGGCGGTGCCTTGGCGGCGCGCGCAAGCAGCTGCTCGCCGAGCGCATCGAAGGTGATCTGCACGGGATCGTAATGCACCAGCAGCGACCGGTAAGTCGGCACGGTCTCGGTGATGCCGGCGATCGGCTCGGCTGCTATCACGCGGTCGAGCGCGAGCACCCGCCGGTTGGCGGCGTCATCGATGGTGCGGCTGAATTCCACCGTGATGGCGCTGTCGCCACTCGGCAAAAGGCGGGGAGGACTTAAGGGTTCGGCCATCGGCTCAAGCAGATTGGGTCAGCCATCAAGCTAGCGTGTTTCGATTCAAAACGGAATTCGCTTCGTGCAAAATGATGCAGCAACTTCAATAAATTAATCGGCATGCCGGCGATAAATCTGGATGATCGCAGCTTTTTCGCGCAGGCCTTGACGCAGGGGCTTCGCCCGGCAACATGCGCCGGTCTTTTCCTCCCATCGGAGCAAGCTTTCCAGATGTCACTGTCCGCCGAAGCGATCGCGACGCTGTCGCACGTGTCCACCGCCACCATCACCACGGTCCTGCTCAAGAAGGGCCTGCGCAACATCTGGATGCGCGGCACCAAGCCCTTGAAGCCCGGACAGAAGCGGCTGGTCGGACCGGCCTTCACGCTGCGCTTCGTGCCGGCCCGCGAGGACCTGGCGACGCCGGAATCCTGGTCGTCGCCGATCTCGACCCGTACCGCGATCGAGGCGATGCCGGCGGGCTGCATTGCCGTGGTCGATGCCATGGGCATCACCGATGCCGGCATTTTCGGCGACATCCTCTGCGCGCGCATGGTCAAGCGCGGGGTGACGGCGCTGATCACCGATGGCGTCGTGCGTGACCTCGAGGGCGTGCTCGGCACCGGCCTGCCGGTGTGGTGCGACGGCTACGCCGCGCCGCCGTCGGTTGCGGGTCTGACCTTCGTCGGCTGGGGCGAACCGATCGGCTGCGGCGGCGTTGCCGTGTTTCCGAACGACGTGGTGGTGGCGGACCAGGACGGCGCGGTGCTGATCCCGCAGGCGTTCCTTGACCAGGTGCTGGCCGAGGGACCCGAGCAGGAGCGGATGGAAGCCTGGATCGTCAACGAGGTGAACAATGGCGCCCAGCTACCCGGCCTGTATCCGATGAATGCCGAGACCAAGGCGCGCTACGCCGCATCCAAGAAATAACGTCAAGAGAGGGAGGTAACCCCATGGATATCCACGTTTCCGGCTCGCGGCCGACCCGCCGCGCGCCGAAGGAAAACTTCACCGGCAGCGTGCTGCAGGACCCGATCAACATGGCGCCGGCGCCGGCCCGGCTGAATGCCTCGCGCGTGTCGTTCGAGCCCGGTGCGCGCACCGCCTGGCACACCCATCCGCTCGGGCAAACGCTGTACGTGATCTCGGGCATCGGCCGCGTGCAGGCCAAGGGCGGTCCGATCCGGGAAATCCGCCCCGGCGATGTCGTCTGGATCCCGCCGAACGAGAAGCACTGGCACGGCGCCTCGCCGGACAACAGCATGACCCATATCGCCATGCAGGAGGCGCTCGACGGCGTCTATTCGACCTGGATGGAGCACGTCACCGACGAGGAATATAGCGGCAAGGTCGGCTGAGGCGCTGTAGCCGGCCGAAAGGAAAAGCCCCGCTCGTGAGCGGGGCTTTTGTTCCAGCCCGGATGGAGCGAAGCGTAATCCGGGGACGATCTCTCCCGCGGTGAGAATCCCGGATTTCGCTGCGCTTCATCCGGGCTACGATTAATCGTAGATCAATTCACCCGTGTCCAGGTCTGGCCGCCGCAGAACATGCCGCCGAACGCGCAGCCCTGGACGCGCAGCGTGTCCGGGCTCTTCAGTGCGATGGTGGAATCGTAGGTGCTGCCGCTGTTCGGATCGAAGATGCGGCCGCTCCATTTGTCCTTGCCCGGCTTCATGTTGATCAGCACCTGCTCGCCGTTGGCGTTCGACTTCTTGTCGACCGAATAGCCGCAGAGATTGGCACCGCATTGCTCGATGCGGACCTTGCCTTCCTTCTCTTCGGTCAGCCAGACGCCGAGCGGTGAGTTGGCTGATTGTACTGGGTTCGCTGCCGGCTTGGGCGCAGGCGACACGGCGCCAACAGTCGGCGCTGAAGCGGGCCTTGCTGCCGACGTCGCGCTTTGCTGCACAACTGGCGGCGCGGGTGGTGGCGGCGGTGTTGTCGCTGCCGTAGCCGGAGCTGGCGTAACGCTCGTGTTTGCGGGCTCTGTCGTTGCCGCTGGCGATGCTGGCGCCGCGGCCTGATCAACGGCAGGCGGAGAGGGTGAGGCAGCGGCCGCGGGTGGCGTTGCCGGTATAGACGGAGAATCCGTTTTGGCGTCCTTCGGAGCCGTCTCGTGCTTCTGCTCGGCGTCCCTGTGCTTGGCGCGCTTGGTGCTGCGGCCGGTGTTGTCATAGACGCCGGGGATCGAAACCGTTCCGCGATCGGGGTCGATGCGGATGGTGCGGCCGCCGTAATCGAACGTATATTGCGCCTGCGCTGTCGCCGTGCTGGCCAGCACAAGCGTGGCGATCGCCAGAAGCTTTGTCATCTCGACCTCCGGTGCAGGGAATCCCGTTCGCGAGACTAATTGGTGGCCGCCTCGCTGAACGTGTCCCAAATCACGGTCAGAACATGAGTCGTGTCCTCGCGCCTCAGGTTCAAATCACCGGATTGCGATCTGGTTTCAGGCCGCGCGCATCAATTTGCGGCACGCGAGCGGCAAACTTGACGCAGCCTATTCGAACCACGCGGCATAGACCTTCGCGTAGCTGCCGTCTTCGCGCGCGATATGGAGCCACTGGTCGACGAACGCCTTCAACGCGGCGTCGCGCTGCATCCAGTAGGCCTTTTCCGCGAAGTCGAACGGCTTGTCGGGATGCACGGCGCAGAGCACGCCGGGATGCAGCTTCTGCTGATAGCGCGTCTCGGACGCGTCGGTCATCATCAGGTCGGCGTCGCCCTTGGCGATCTCGTCGAAGATTTTGGTGTTGTCGTTGAAGACACGGATGTCGGCGGCCTTCACGTTGGCGCGCGCAAAACGCTCGTTGGTGCCGCCGGGATTGACGATGACGCGGGTGCCGGGCTTGTCGATCTCGGCGATCGTCTCAAACTTGCCCTTGTCGGCGCAGCGCGCGATCGGCGTCTTGCCCTCGCGCATGATCGGCGTTGAGAACAGGCCCTTCTTCTGCCGGTCGAAGGTGATGGAGACGCCGCCCATCGCGATGTCGAAATTGTCGGCCTCGAAATCCTTCATCATCTGCGGCCACGATGTCGGAACGAACTCGACCTTGACGCCGAGCGCCTTGCCGAGCGATTGCGCCATGTCGACGTCAAAACCGCGAAATGCCTTGGTCTCCTTGTCGAGCGCCGTGAAGGGCATGTAGTCGCCGGTCATGCCGACCCGCAGCGTGCCGCGCTTGACGATCTCATCGAGCCGGGACGAGGCCTGCTGCGCTTGCGCGACAGAAATGAGCAAAGCGAGAGCGAAACCGGCCAGCGCGCGAAACATCAGATTTTCTCCATCCGCTTTTTTGCGATGCCCGTGAGCACGTATCGCGTGTTAGGCCTCGTGGCGGTCCCTGCTCGCCTGGAGGGCGGCCGCCGTGCGACTGACGATCTCGTGCTTGAAATGCTCGAAGCGCCGTCGCGCTTCGGCCTCCCGATCGTCGACGAATTTGATCGCGGCATCCCTGTCCATCGGGCCGTTGACCAGCGGGGTCGATCCTTCGCCGACGGTCTCGTCGACATAGTATTGGGCGCCGTCCTCGCGCACCGTCCAGCGGAAGCGCAGCGCGGCCATCGGGCCTGGTCCGGACTTGGAATAGCCATTGGCCTCGATCGGTTGGGGAGGCTGGATCGGCTCCGGCTCCGGCTCTTGCACGCTCGGCTCGGGTTCGCTTGGTTCGGTCTCACTCGGCTCAGGCTGTTCGACCAGCAGCTCGGGCTCCTCGACCGGCGGCGGCTCGTCCGCCGTCGGCTCGGCAGGCGCGGCGTCCATCGACTCCGTCTCGATGGACACGGCCTCGATGGTAACGACCTCGATGGATGATGGCAGGGGCGGTGGCATCGCTATCGAGACCGGCGGCTCCTCCGCGGGCTCGGGTGCGTTGTCCGCCGTCTTGTCGGACGACTTGGTGTCGGACGACTTGTTATCAGACGGCTTGGACTTCTCGGGAGGCGTCGTCGTCTGATCGAGAATGCTCGCGATTGCGGCGAGCGCATTGTCGGTCGGGTCACTCACGGTTCGGTCTCCCAGGCATGACGCCGGCGGAATCGTGCCGGCGCTCTCCCTATCTACCTGATTGGACTGCCCTTTGTCGCGCCCGATTGAGCTAGGCGCAGACGGGCGGCCGGCGGTCCTTCCAGGGGCGAACCTGTTCGAGCTGGCCGGCCAGGCGGAACAGCAGTCCTTCCTCGCCGAGCTTGGCCGCGAACATCATGCCGAGCGGCAGACCGGCCTTGTTCCAGGCCAGCGGCACCGACATCGCCGGCTGCCCGGACATGTTGAACATCGAGGTGCCCGGCATGTAGCGGCGCAGCACCGGCGCGATGTGGCTCAGGTCCTCGGACATCGTGTTCAGCTCGCCAATGCGAAGCGGCGGCGCGCACAGCGTCGGGCTGAGGAAGATGTCGCAGCCCTCGAAGAAGGTCGCAAGCCCGCGCGAGATCTGGAACGCCGCAAGCTGCGCGGCGACGTAGTCGGCGGGGGTCATCTTGACCGAGTTCTGGCCGCTGGCGAGCGTCAGCCGCTCGACATCGTCCGACGTCAGCGTGCGCCCGACGCGCTGTTCGAGCAGGCGGATGGTCAGCGCCGTATTGCCGCCGACGATGGTCGTCATGACCGCGGCGGGATCGGCGGCAAGCGGCGGTGCGCGCTCCTCGACATGGTGGCCGAGGCCCTCGAGCAGCTTGGCGATGTCGCGAACCGCCGCGGCGATCTCGGGATCAACAGCATCGCCATAGGGCGACTTGTCAGTGAAGCTGATGCGCAGAAGGCCGGGGTCGCGGCCGACCTCCTGGGAAAACGGTCGCTCCGGCGCCGGCGCGACGTAGAGGCTCGACGGCTCCGGACCATGGATCGCATCCATCATGACCGCGCTGTCGCGGACGCTGATGCTCAGCACATGGCCAACGGAGAAGCCGCCCCAGCCTTCGCCGCGATCGGGACCGCACGGGTTGCGGGCGCGCGTCGGCTTCATGCCGAACACGCCGGAGGCGGAGGCGGGGATCCGGATCGAGCCGCCGCCGTCGCTGGCATGCGCGACGGGCAGGATGCGCGCGGCGACCGCAGCCCCCGCGCCGCCGGACGAGCCGCCGGAGGAATGGTCGAGATTCCAGGGATTGCGGGTCGGGCCGAACAGGCGGGATTCCGTCGTCGGCATCAGGCCGAATTCCGGGCTCGCGCTCTTGCCGAAGATCGCAAGACCCGCATCGAGGAAACGCTGGGTCAGCGTACCGTTATGGTCCGCAACGAAGTCCTTCAGCAGGCTGGCGCCCGACGTGGTGCGGGTGCCCTCGAGCAGATCGAGATCCTTGAGCAGGAACGGCACGCCGGTGAAGGGGCTGTCAGGCAACCCTTTGGCGATCTGGCGCTCGGCGTAGTCGTAGTGCTTGACGACGACCGCGTTGATCTTCGGATCGACGGCAGCGGTGCGCGCAATCGCCTCGTCGAGTAGCTCCTTTGCCGTGACATCCCTCTTGCGGACGAGCTCGGCCAGACCGACCGCATCGTAGTTGCCGAATTCCTTGAAAGCCATGTGCATGCTCCGCATCGCCGGGCCGACCTCGCGGGATCGGCTGCGGCGCCAACGAGAAAGGCTGAAAGCTCAGCCGAAGACGTCCTGATTGATCACGTTCTGGCGCAGCGGATTGCCGTCCAGCACGCTCAGGATATTGCGCGCGGTCTGCTCGCTCATGCGATCCACAGCCTCCACGGTCACACCCGCGACGTGCGGTGCCATGATCACATTTGGCAAAGCGTGCAGGGGCTGGCCGACCGGCGGAGGCTCGACCTCGAACACGTCGAGGCCGGCGCCGGCAAGCTTGCCCGACACCAGCGCGTCGTGCAGCGCCTTCTCATCCACGATGCCGCCGCGGGCGGTGTTGATGAGGTAGGCGGTCGGCTTCATCAGCCTGATGCGCGCGGCGTTGAACAGGCCGACCGTTTCGGGCGATTTCGGGCAATGGATCGTGACGAAATCCGCCCGCGGCAGCGCCGCTTCGAGGCTCGGCACCGCCTCACAGCCGGCCGCGGTGATCTCGCCGGCCGCCTTGTAGGGATCGTACACCAGCACATTCATTTCCATCGCGAGGCAGCGCTTGGCGGTACGGGTGCCGATGCGGCCGAAGCCGACGATCAGCACGGTCTTGCCGTAGAGATCGAACGGCAGCACCCCGAGCCGGCTCGCCCAGGTGCCATCCTTGACCATCGTGTGCATCTCGTTCGCGCGCTTGGCCAGCGTCAGCATCATGAACAAGGCCTGCTCGGCGACCGACGGTGAGTTCGCGGTGCCTGCGACCATCAGCGGCACCTTGCGGCGCGACAATGCCGGCACATCGACCGCGTCATAGCCGACGCCGATCCGGGTCACCACCAGCATGCCCTTGGAGGCCTCGAGCTCCGCCTCGCCGAAGCGGGTCGCGCCGAGCGCCACGCCATGGACCGGCGCATGCTGCTCCAGCATCGCCTGGAAGTCCTTGGCCGAGATCAGGTTGGGAAATTCGACGAGTTCTACATCATCCCGTTCATTGAGGAGGACCCGTGCCCCCGTTGACAGAGTCTGGGTGATGAAAATCTTCTTCTTGTTGGTAGCCATTTCCTGCCCTTGAGGTTTCTTGTGCGCCGTCAAAGCACGGCGCCGGTCACCTCGTTTAGCAAATGCATATTGTTGAGGTCCACAGCCAATCGGAGCGGGCTGCCATCCTGCGCGCCGGCATTGGGGTTGACCCGGCCGCAGAGCGGGGAGCCCTCGAGCGTGAAGTAGACCAGCGTCTCCATGCCCATCGGCTCGGTGACGTCGAGCATCGCATCGAACGGCTCGATGCCGGGCTCGGCATGCGGCCGGGCCTCCATGACATGCTCGGGCCGCAGACCGAGCAGCAGCTTGTCGGTGCGGGAGAGGCCCTGGTAGCGGGCGGCGCGCGCCGGCGGCAGCGGGAACGAGAGGCGATCGGTCAGCCGCACGTTGAGCTTGCCGCCGACGTCCTCGAGCCGGCATGGCACGAAGTTCATCGCGGGCGAGCCGATGAAGCTTGCGACGAACCGGGTCGCCGGCTTGTGATAGAGCTCGTTGGGCGTGCCGATCTGCTCGATCCTGCCGTGGTTCATCACCACTACGCGGTCGGCCAGCGTCATCGCCTCGACCTGGTCGTGGGTGACGTAGACGGTCGTGGTGCGGACCTTCTGGTGCACCTTCTTGATCTCGATCCGCATCTGCACGCGCAGCTTGGCATCGAGATTGGACAGCGGCTCGTCGAACAGGAACACCTTCGGGTTGCGGACGATCGCGCGTCCCATCGCGACGCGCTGGCGCTGGCCGCCGGAGAGCTGCTTCGGCTTGCGGTCGATCAGGTCGGTGATGTCGAGCATGCGGGCGGCTTCCGTCACCCGGCTCTTGATCTCGGCCTTGGGGTAGTGCTTCAGCCGCAGCCCGAATGACATGTTCTCGGCGACGGTCATGTGCGGATACAACGCATAATTCTGGAACACCATTGCGATGTCGCGGTCCTTCGGCGGCACATCGTTGACGACATCGCCGCCGATCATGATATCGCCGTCGGAAATGTCCTCGAGGCCGGCGATCATCCGCAGCGTCGTCGACTTGCCGCAGCCGCTCGGCCCGACCAGCACCACGAACTCATGGTCGGCGATGTCGAGGTCGATGCCGCGCACCGCCTCGACCTCGTCGTAACGTTTCACCACCTTGCGCAAACTGACGTCGGCCATGAATTCTACCCTTATCCTACCTTTGTCGCGTTCAACCCTTTGTCGCACCGGCGGTCAGGCCGGCAATGTAGTAGTCCATCAGGAAGGCGTAGATGATCAGCGGCGGCGCGGCGCCGAGCAGGGCGCCGGTCATGATCTGTCCCCAGTTGAAGACGTCACCCTTGATCAGGGTCGTGATGATGCCGACCGGCAGCACCAGCTGATCGGTCGAGGTGGTGAACACCAGGGGATAGAGGAACTGGGCCCAGGAGACGGTGAAGGCAAAGATCGTCGCCGCGATCAGGCCGGGCAGGGCGACCGGGATGAAGATCCGGGTCAGGGTCTGGAACCAGCTCGCGCCGTCGATGATCGCGGCCTCGTCGAGCTCCTTCGGAATCGAGGCGAAATAGCCGATCATGATCCAGGTGCAGAACGGCACCGTCAGCGTCGGATAGATGAACAGCAGCACGTACCAGCGATTGATAAGCTGGATGCCGGTCCAATCGCCGATCACCGCGAACATCTTGAACAGCGGGATGAACAGCAGGCTGTCCGGAATGAGATAGGTCAGGAACACCCCAGTCGCGAGCGTCGCCGAACCCCAGAACTTCATCCGCGCCAGCGCAAACGCCGCCGGCACACTGATCAGCATCGTGATGGTGACGACGATGATCGAGACCCACGCCGAATTCCAGAAGAAGCGCAGGAACTGGTTCGAGGTCAGCAGCTGAATGTAGTTCTCGAGTGTCGGGTGGTACACCCACCACGGATTGGTCGCTGCCGAGATCTCCGCGCTGCCTTTCAGGGACGTGATCAGCATGTAGAGCGGCGGCACCAGCGAGAAGATCGCAAACAGCGTCAAGAAGAAATAGGACCAGCGCAGCGCCCAGGTCCGGTCGCGGCTCATGCTGCCGTATTTGATCTTGCGGGTCGGTCCGGATTTGTCGATCGTCACCGTGCTCATCAGGATTCGTTCCCGCGTTTGGTGATGTCGCGCAGGATGAAGATCGCCGCGACCGCGAGGATCGGCACCATGAACAGCGAGACGCTGGCGCCGAGCGGAATGTCGCTGCCCTCGATACCGACGCGGAACGCCCAGGTGGCGAAGATGTGGGTGTGGTCGAGCGGCCCGCCAGCGGTCAGGATGCGCACGATGTCGAAATTGGCGAAGGTCACGATCAGCGAGAACAGCGTCGTGATCGCGATGATGTTGCGCATCATCGGCAAGGTCACGTACCAGATCCGCTGCCACCAATTGGCGCCGTCGATCGCGGCGGCCTCATAGAGCTGCTCGGGCACCGATTTCAGCGCCGCCAGATACATGATCATGAAGAACGGCGCGCCGTACCAGACGTTGACCAGGATCACCGAGAAACGCGCCCACATGGCGTCGCCGGTCCACGGGATCGGCCCGATGCCGAAGAACGCAAGCGTGTAATTGAAGGCGCTATAGGACGGATCGAACAGCCACAGCCAGGCCAGCGTGCTCATCGCCGGCGGGATCACCCATGGCACCAGCAGCATGCCGCGCCATTTGCGCTGCTTGTTGGCCGGCACGTTGTGCACGAAATGCGCGACGATGAAGCCGATCAGCGCTTTGAAGACCACCGCCGAGATCGCGAAAATGCAGGACTGCTTGACCACCAGCCAGAAGGTCTCGCGCTTGAACAGGAACTCGAAATTGCCAAGGCCGACGAACTTGGTCATCGCCTTGTTCAGCGTCGCCAGATGCAGCGAGTAGATGGCCGGATAGATCACCAGCACTCCGATCAGGAGGATCAACGGCAGCGCCATCAGAAACGCGGACATCGACTTGCGCCGCAGCGCGTTGCTCAGACCGGTGCGCCGTCGCCCTGCCGGGGCTGCGGCTGTACGGTTGGATTGGAATGCGACGTCAACCATAACGCAGGTCCCTCGCGCGGGTTGGTTGCACGGCGCGCCGGTTCGGCGGCCGGGATGTGAAGACGAGACCCCGCGCGGCCGGCACTACGGACGGTCGCGCGAAAGCTCGCTCGTCGTCAGCTTCGCATGAAGCCTTCGCACTCGCCCTCGGCCCAGGCGAGGGTCTTCTCCATGCCTTCACCCTGGAAGTAGCGCAGGCACATCTTGGTCAGGGTGGCCTGGAAGTAGATCTGCTGCGCGACCTTGGGCGGCGCGGGCGAGGCCGCCATCGACAGCGTCTGGTGCTTGAAGGGGTTCGGGTAGTGGAAGAGCGTGCCCTTGGGCGGCCCTACCTCTTCCCAGACCTTCAACGTCGTGAGCTTTTCGTAGGCCGGCAGGTCGTAGCCGCCGCTCGCGACCACCATCTTCTCGATCGATGCCGGTTGCGACAGGTGAGACAGCAGGCTCTTGGCGGCCTCCTTGTTCTTCGAGAACGACCAGATCGACCAGAAGAACGGCAGGTAGGGCGCGAAGCGTCCCTTGGGTCCGGCCGGGAAGCCGTGGGTCCAGCATTGCTCCGCGACTTGCGGGGCATCGCGCTTGGCGACCGCCCATGCGCTCGGCGGGTTCATGATCATCGCGCCCTTGCCCGCGACCAGCCACTTGTTGTTGGAGGCATCGTCCCATGCGGAGACATCGGGCGGCAGGAAGGCGAGCAGCTTCTTGTAGTACTCGAGCGACTGGCGCACCGCATCGGTCTTGACGGTCAGGTTGCCCTTGGCGTCGACCAGCTGCGCTCCGAACGAGTGGAAGATCGCGCCCGCGGTGTCGACACTGTCGCTGGTTTCGCCGAGACCGATGCCGAACGGGAACCCGGCCTTGTGGCAGGCTTCAGCCGCCTTGAGGAACGTATCGAGCGTCCAGTTGTCCGCCTTCGGCGGGCTTCCGGCCGGATACATCTCCTGGACGTCGATATTGGCGTATTTCTTCATCAGGTCGATGCGCGAGCAGGGGCCCTTGATCTGGCTGCCGACGCTGGCGGGAACACCAAGCCATTTGCCGTCGGCCTGGCCGAGATACTTCACCGTGCCGTTGACGTCGCCGTTCAGCTTGAGGAGCGGGTCCATGATGTCATTGACCGGCTCGAGCAGCTCGGCATTGGCCTGTGGCCACCAGGTCGGCATCTGGAAGATATCGTGACCAGATTTCGCCTGCGCTTCGGCGGCGATGGTCACGATGTTCTTGTTGCCCTGGCTGGTGATGTAGTCGAGCTGGACCTCGACCTTTTCCTTGGCGGCCCATTCATTGACGAGCTCGGTGGAGGCACTGTTCGCGCCCGGCACCCAGTGATCCCAGAAGCCCATCGAGAGCTTTCCGGCTGCGTAGGCGCCACGCACGTAGGGGGCTGTAATGAGCGCCGCCGATGACAGCGCTGTCGCTGCAACGAATTCTCGGCGCGAAAGCTTCTTCCGTGACATGGCATTCCCTCCCTGGTAGCCGACGGACAAAAGACTTTTTGAATCCCGTTGTTGTTTTTGTGCGTCGCGTTCGCGCGACGTCGCGGGATTTCATTCACACTGATCAGAACAGAATTGCCGGCTGCTGTCGAGAAACGAGATGCCTATGCCAAGTAGTACTAACGTTGTGGTCAAATCGCAGGCAGTGTCGTCAGCATCACTACAGTTGCCCCGTGGTTTGCCGTGCTTCAGATGATCATGCTGCGATGCACGCGGAGATTGGTACAGCGGTGCTCGTAAACGGTGCGCGCTTGAGCCGCAGGTTTCCGGCCACGCCTGACCGCGCCGTGTTCCGTCATGTTGATGCCCGGCGCGACCGATAGACTTGCCGAAGCCGGAAACGATAAGCTCCGGATTCGTCGAACCAGCCCGCCGCGTCAGTCCTACAATCCACCATCGATCACGGAGACCCGATCATGCTCATCCCGGTAGCGAAGCTGCGAGCGCAATGGAGATTGTGCGCCGCGGTTGGGGCCGCCGCCGTCACGCTGCTTGCAGTGCCTCATATGGTCGATGCGCAGATCGTGCAGGGCGTCGAAAACGGCGCGCGCGAAGGCAACAAGGCCGCCGGCCCGGTCGGCGGCGTTCTGGGTGGCGCGATCGGCGGCGTTGTCGGGGTGGTGACCGGCGTGACCGGGGTGTTGACCGGCAACAACAACGCCGGCAACGGCAAGAACGCACAGGCTCCGGCGTCCGGTGACAAGCAAGGCGCCAAGGCCGCCAAATCGGCCAAGGCCGCCGCCAAGGACAAGGGCGCGAAGCAAGCGCCGACCGTGCTGACCCAGGCCGGCGCACCGCAGCTCACGGCCGAACAGATCGTCGCCAACAGCGACGCCAACATCGAGCGGATCAAGAAGGAGCTCAACCTGACGCCGGAGCAGGAGAAGAATTGGGCCGGCTTCAACAGTGCGATGCATTATCTCGGGCACAATGGCGCCGACCGTCTCAACCTGCGCATTGCACGCGCGCAGCGCGATCCGCCTGATGACATCATCGAGCAGATGCGCAACGAAGCCCAGTTCCTCAATGACCGCGCAGGCGATCAGCGCGGCGTCGCCGACGCCGCCGAGCCGCTCTATGCGAGCCTCGACGACAAGCAGAAACAAATCTTCATCAACGAAATGGTCCGGCTCAGCCACGAACGCGGGCTGGACTAGCGCCATTTCCGGCGGCGAAGTGGGGACGAATAGCCGGGCCACCAGGCCCTGGGGTAGGTTAAAGGCGCAGCACCCGGCTATTCTGCCGCAGCGGCGCGGCCCGGCTAATTCGTCATTCAATGTTGAAGAAAAACGGACCGGATCACGCCCGAGTGATGGCCGAGTCAGGGCCTTGTCGGGAACCGTTTTGCCGACGTGAAAATTTGGCCGGCACATGCGCCGGCCAATTGTTGAGCAGCGGAATAATCCGGCGAAGACAGGTTCAGCTCTTCGGGAAGTTCAACTCCACGCCGACGCCGTCGGGATCGTAGAGGAAGATCTGGGTGTCGCCGGTGCGTGGCACGATCTGCTCACGGAAGCTGACGTTCTTCGCCTGCAGGCGCTTGCGCACGGCGTCGACGTCGGAGGCGGCGAAGGCAATATGATCGAGCCGTCCGGTGTCTTCATATTTCTTCTCGGTGCCGCGCACCACGATGCCGTCGCGCGGTTTGCGAGTGCCCATTAAATGGACAGTGGCCTGACCGCCGGAATAGAGCCAGTAGCCGGGGAAATCGAGCGGCGGACGATCGCCATTCTCGAGCCCGAGCACATCGCAATAGAACGCCTTGGTCTTCTCCAGGTCCTGCGGTTCGATCGTGAAATGCTGTAGTCCACCCAGTGGCATGGTTCTTCTCCCTGAGAAATCGGGTTAAACGAAGCTGAGGTCGGCATCGGCGCCCAGCATCCAGGCGCCGACGGTCTCGAAATGACTGAAGCGGCCCTGCAATTGCTGGGTCACGGTGTGGATGTCGCGGAAGCGCCGCTCCAGCGGATGGCCGTCGAAGATCGCGGTGGCGCCGGCCGTGTTGTAGGCGAAGTCGACGACTTCCCGTGCCTTGTGGATGGCGTGCGTTGCCGCCATCCGGATCGTCATGCGCTGCGCGACCGTAATACTGTGCCCGGCAACCAGATCCTGCCAGATATCCGCCATCGACTGCAGCAAGAAGGCGCGGGCGGCGCGCAGATTGACCTCGGCCTGGGCGAGGCCGGATTGCACCACGGCATTGTCGCGCAGCGTCTTCTTCATGCCGCGCGGCACCTTGTTGCGCGCAACATCGATAAAATTGTCCAGCGCGCTGCGCGCGATGCCGCAGGCGACCCCGGCGAAGCCGACCTGATAGCAGGTGTGGTTGCTCATCCGGTACAGCGGACCATTTTCGCGGCATTCGCGATCGAATTCGCGGGTGATCGAATGGTCCGAGCGGACGAAGAAATCGTTCAGCGCGAACTGGTCGCTGGCGGTGCCGCGCAGCCCGACCGTGTTCCAGATGTCGGTCCATTCGACGTCTTCGGTCCGCACCAGCATGGTGCGCTCGACCCGCTCGCCATTGGCGTCGCGTCGCGGCAAGCTGTCCGCGGTATAGACCGGGCAGTGGGCGCCGAGCCAGGTGGCGTGCCGCCCGCCTGATGCAAACGACCAGACCCCGGTGACGCGGTAGCCGCCTTCGCACTCAACCGCCTTGACCTTGGGGCCGGGTCCCCAGGCCAGTACGGCGTGCGGGTCGGCAAACACCTCCTGCGCGACCGGCAGGTCGAGATAGGCCGCCGACATCGCACAGCCGCCGGCCTGGCTCAGGCACCACGCCGTCGAGGCATCGGCCTTGGCGATGGTCTCGATGACATGGAAGAAGGTGAGGGATCGGTCTCGATCCCCTCGGCCGAGCGCGGCAACAGCAGGCGGAACAGCCGGGCCTCATGCAGCCGGTCGAGCAGATCGGGCGGCAGGCGGCGGGTCGTCTCGATCTCGTCGGACGCGGCCGCAACCGCGTCCCTGACCGCCTCGGCGCGGGCGATCACGTCGCGATCGCCGGCAAGAGCGGCAGAAGTTATGTTCATGTTCGCCTCCCTCAGGCGCGCCGGATCGTTGCGGAGGCCGCGACGTCAGCCGTCGCGTTGAGCTCCTTGTCGATCTGCTCAATCGACTTGCCTCGGGTCTCGAGCCCGAAGAACAGATAGACGGCGCCCGCCATCAGGAACCAGCAGCCGAGATAGACGAAGGCGGTCGGGATCTGGGTCAGCGGCACATCCGGCTTGAGGTAGTTGTTCGAGCCGACGATCAGGGCAAGCCCGACCGGTCCGATGATCTTGCCGATGCCGCCGAAGCCGTAGGCCGATCCCATGCCCGTGGTGCGCAGATGCGACGGCCAGACCTCCGCGGCATAGGGGCCGACGATCGCAAAGCCGCCGTCGGCGAAGAAGAACGCGGCGCCGAGCAGCAGCCAGAACGCCGACATGCCGAACAGCGTCGCGTCGTAGTGATAGCCGGCAATGATGGTCAGCGCGCCGGCGCCGAAGCCGAGCAGGCCGCCGGCGATGCGCCGTCCCAGCAGTTCCGAGAACCAGGAGAACGAGATGCGTCCGAGGAAGCCGGTGATGCTGAGCAGGATCATCATCTTGGCGGCCTCCTGCGGCGAGACCTTCAAGAGCAGCACGAACAGCGCGGGCGCCCACAGCGTGATGCCGTAGACGCCGGTCTGCGCCCCGGCATTGCCGAGCCAGGAGACGATCAGGCTGCGCGGATATTTGAACAGGTCGAACCAGCTTGTCTTGACGATCGGGCCGGCGTCGGCCGCGCTCGGCAATGGCAGCTCCGATGGTGGCACCTGCAGCGCCCAGGCCAGCGACTTGCGGGCTTCGTCATAGCGTCCCTGCCGGCACAGCCAGCGCGGCGACTCCGGAACGCAGAGCCGGACCAGCAGTACCAGGACAGCGGGCAGCACGCCGATCGCAAACAGCAGCCGCCACTGATCGGTGCCCATGATCGCGCCCAGAACCGCGCCGAGCCCGACGCCGAGCGGGATCACGCAGGTGACGAGCCCGCCGACCCAGCCGCGCTTATGCGAGGGCATGAACTCCTGCACCAGCGGCAGGTCGACGCAATAAAGTCCGCCGACGCCGGTGCCGACGAAGAAGCGCAGGATCGCCAGATAGACCCAGCCATTGTCGGGCGTGAAATAGAGCAGGCCGGTCGCGATCGAGAAGTTCAGGACCGTGCCGATGAAGACGATGCGGCGCCCGACCCGGTCGGCGAGCCAGCCCCACAGATAGGCGCCGAGGATGGCACCGATGCCGGAACTCATCAGCACGGTGGCCGATTGGCCAAAGGTGAGTTTCCACGGCCCGATCAGGAACGCGAGCACAAAGCCGATCAGGAAGTAGTCGAAGAACTCCAGCGCATCGCCGATGATGGCCGCCGCAAGGATCTTGATCTGGTTGCCGGTCAGAGTCGTCCGGCGATCGAGAATCTCGAACATGGCGCGTCTCCCCATGGCGCCTGGTCGTTGTTGTTGGAGCGTGCGTCGCGCCAGCGCATCGCCCATAGGGTGAGGCTATCCTCGCGCCGTCGCGAACGGCAAGCCCGCACCGACGCGGGGCTCATCTGCACGGGCGCGATAAGCAATTCGGCTTACTGCTGCGCACAAATCGTGGTGCGAAAGCCTGATGCGGGCCGCGGGAGCCGTTGACTCCTGCAATGCCGATCGCCCACGTTTGCGTGAAGAAAGTTTAGGGGGCAGGCCGGGTGGACGAAAAGCGCAAGCATCCGCGAACCGAGGTCAATGAACCCGGCTATGTCTCGTCGGGCGGTTCGGTCATGCATTGCACGATCGTGAACATGTCGGCGGAAGGGGCGGCCATCGAGGTCGAGAATCCGGCCTTCGTCCCGCACAGATTCCGCCTGGTGATGGCCCGGGACGCCTCGGTTGTCTATGAATGCCAGGTGATCTGGAGCAAGAAGACGCGGATTGGAGTGAGTTTCGTGACGACCGCCTGAGCGCGGCAATCTCGTGGGGACGCCATGACCGACCGAGCCAGGGTGGGGTGGTTTCGTTGCTGGAACAGCAGGTGACACGCCGATGACTCCGGAACCCGCAACGATCTGCCTCGGCTGCTGGCAAAACCTGCATATGCCGATCCCGCTGCGCGGCCCGTTATCGGCGCCGTTCCGCCTGTTCGGTGTCCGGCCGAGCCGTATGAATCCGAACACCTGCACGATCTGCGAGATGGCCTTCTCGAAGATCATGAAGGCACGCGCCGTGACCATCGACGCCACCATCCTGTTCGCCGATTTGCGCGGTTACACCACGTTGACGCAGACCATCGCGCAGGACGGGCTGACATCGCTGCTCGATGCGTTCTACGACGACTGCGCCGCCGCGATCTGGCGCTATGACGGCATTCTCAACAAGACGATCGGCGATGCCGTGTTCGCGATCTTCAATTTTCCGGTGCGGCGGGAGGACCATGCCGTGCAGGCCTTGCTGGCAGCGCGCGACATCCAGCGCCGTTTCCAGGAAAGGCACGACGCCCTGGTGCGGACGATCGGCGCCGGCGATATCGAGCTCGGCATCGGGATCGGGATGGACAGCGGTGACACCAATTTCGGAGAATTTGGGCAGACCCATCGCGACCTGACGGCGGTCGGCACGGTGGTCAATCGCGCGGCACGCGCCCAGGCGATGGCAAAATCCGGCGAGATCCTGGTCACGACGGCCGTGCGCGACCGAACCCGCGACATGATCACCGCGGCCGGTTCCGACTATACGCTGAAGGGCTTCGACCAGCCGGTGACGCTGTTTTCTGCCTGAATTGACGCGGCGCAAAAAAGACGGCTCCAGCGTGCCATTGCGCGCCGAAGCCGTCGGGATGGTCGTTTGCCGATTACGAACGTCGCCTCAACGCCGGACCGGCGGCTTCGTTCCCGCCCGCGTGAAATCCTTTTGAACCGGGTCAGCGCCACATGCCGCGCATCCGGGCGCCGATATCGATCGGCGGTGCGCGGCTGGCGGAGGAGGCCTGCGCGGCCGCGGCGCGCGGCCAGCTGGTCCGCTCGAACGTCGGCAGCAGCCGCTCCGGGATGAAGCGGGTGCGCGAGGCGTACATGTGGCGGTCGCCCTTGGCGGCCTGGCCGTGCACGAAAAAGCGCTGCGGTACCAACAGATGCAGATCGTCCTTGGCGCGAGTCATGGCGACATAGAGCAGGCGGCGCTCCTCCTCGAGCTCAGCCGACGTGCCGGCGCCGAGATCGGAGGGCATGCAGCCGTCGACGACGTTGAGCACGTAGACGGATTTCCATTCCTGCCCCTTGGCGGAGTGGATGGTCGACAGGATCAAATAATCCTCGTCGAGCAGCGGCACACCGGCCTGGTCGCTGGTCGCGTCGGGCGGATCGAGCGTGAGCTCGGTGAGGAAGCGTTCGCGCGACGGATAGCCGGCGGCGATCTGCTCGAGCTGAATGAGGTCGGCGCGGCGGACCTCGCTGTCCTCGTGGATCCGATCGAGATGCGGCTCGTACCAGAGGCGCGCGCGTTCGATGTCGACGGGCCATTCCGAGTAGCGGAGGTTCTCGATCGTCTCGACGAACAGCCGCCAGTCGGCGCCGGCACGGGGTGGGGCGGGCAGCGCCACGAGTGCCGCGATCGGATCGGCGGCCTCAGTCATGCGGTCGAGCACGCGCTGCGCCGAGGCCGGCCCGACGCCGGGCAACAGATGCAGGATGCGAAAGCCGGCAACCCGGTCGCGCGGATTGGCAGTGAAGCGCAGCAGCGCCAGCATGTCCTTGACGTGCGCGGCATCGAGGAATTTGAGGCCGCCGAATTTCACGAAGGGAATGTTGCGGCGGGTCAGCTCGACCTCCAGCGGACCGCTGTGCGAGGAGGTACGGAACAGCACCGCCTGATGCTTCAACAGCGCGCCTTCCTCACGGTTGGCCAGCACCTGCTCGACGATGTAACGGGCTTGATCGGCTTCGTCGCGGATCGTGACGAGCAGCGGCTTGCGGGTCGAGGTCCGGTCGGTCCACAGGTTCTTGGTGAAGCGTTCCTTGGCGAGCGAGATCACGCCATTGGCGGCCGCCAGGATCGGCTGCGTCGAGCGATAGTTGCGGTCGAGCGTGACGATCTCGGCGGCCGGGCTGAACTGCGCCGGGAAGTCGAGGATGTTGCGCACCGTGGCGGCGCGGAACGAGTAGATCGACTGCGCGTCGTCGCCGACGACGGTGAGCCCGCGTCCCGCGGGTTTGAGCGCGAGCAGGATGGAGGACTGCAGGCGGTTGGTGTCCTGATATTCGTCGACCATCACATGGTCGAAGCGGCCGCCGATCTCCTCGGCCAGCGCAGTGTCCGTCACCATCTGCGCCCAGTACAGCAGCAGGTCGTCGTAATCGAGCACGTTCTGCCGCTGCTTGGCTTCGACATAGGCCGCGAACAATTGCTTCAACTCGCTGGCCCAGCCGGAGCACCACGGGAAGAACTGGCCCAGCACGGCCTCGATCGGCATCTCCGCGTTCACGCAGCGCGAATAGATCGCAAGGCATGTGCCTTTGGTGGGAAACCGGCTTTCGGTGCGGGAGAAACCGAGATCGTGGCGGACCAGGTTCATCAGGTCGGCAGAGTCCTCACGGTCATGGATCGTGAAGGCCGGGTCGAGCGCGATGCGTTCGGCGAATTCCCGCAGCAGCCGCGCGCCGATGCCGTGGAACGTGCCGGCCCAATTCAGCGCATCGGTCATGATCGAGGCGCGATCGCCGAGCACGCGCCGCGCGATGCGTTCGACCCGGCCGGCCATCTCGGCGGCTGCGCGTCGCGAAAAGGTCATCAACAGGATGCGCCGCGGATCGGCGCCCGCGACGATCAGATGCGCGACGCGATGGGCGAGCGTATTGGTCTTGCCGGAGCCTGCGCCCGCGATCACCAGCAACGGGGCGCCCACGATACCATCCTTGCCGACCCCGTGCTCGACGGCGCGGCGCTGCTCGGAATTGAGCGCATCGAGATAGGCTGTGTTGGCAAGATCAGGCACGAATCACCCCCACGAAACGCTAACAGACATTGCGATTCCGTGGAGCCGGCGCACCTCCATGGGAGCAGAGAAATTAGATTGACATTAACGCGCCGCGGAGCACAACCGCGCCATGGCTGATGTTTCCAAATCCGACACGCCGCTGAAGGCGACATTCAGAGTGCGGCTGAACGGCGAGACGGTGACGCTCGCGACCGTCGGTCAGGCCTACCGCTTCATCAGCAATCTCAGCGCCGTCGAATGGATGGAGTTCCGCTCGCTGCATGACGACGCGCTGGTCGCGCTGGAGCGCGCGGCGGGTAACGCCATGCTGACGGTGCAGGCAACCTCCGCGCTGCGGATGCTGTTCGTCCGCGCCAAATTGCTTTGAAAAGAAATGGGCCGCCTTGGCCCTCCGCGGCGGCCCGAGAGTGCGGCCGAAGCGCATGGCGCACCCGGCCGTCGCGTGTACCGCCGTTACCTTGTTTGCGGCCATAACGGACGGGCCTTACGAAAGGCGCGCCGATTCGGCTGTAGCGGCAACACCACAATCAGTGGCCGACGTCATCGACGAGGCGGTCGTACACCAGCGCAGAGCGCAGGTTCATCGTTGCGATCCTCAGATAACCGGGTTCGCGCATGGCGTTGTTGAACATCATGATCGCCGTCTTCCAGTACCCGCGCTCGCGCTGATCAATGTTCAATGCTGACAGGTAATCCGCCGCGTCGCCAACGGTTGCGAGGGTTCGCCCGTCTTTCAGCGTGATCGGGAACGCAAGCGGCGACCGCTTCTCCAGCTCCAGCACGAAAGACTCCCCCAAAAGGCAAACAGCAATAACAGAACAGACCTAGCTGCGCCGCTATATCAAAGCCTTAAGGGAGTGTCCGGCCCGGTCCGGGTTGGGCGGTTCAGAAGGAATCCGCCAGTGCGATCTCGGCCCGGAGGGCATCGATGCGCCGTTCGGCTTCCTCCGACGTCAGGTCGCGCGCGTACTGGTTCGGCTGATAGGCCTCCTCGGCCAGGGTCCGCAACCGCAGCGCCTGGGCACGCGACATCAGCCCGCCCAGCCGCTCCGCAACCCCGCCAAATCTCACCGCTGCCATGCTCATCGCTCACCTCGCTTGCCGGATCGTGACTTGACAATATGTTCTATTTTTGTTCTAACAAGCCATGGACAACAAGATCAACGAAATTCGTCGCAAGATCAGCACTTTGCGGGCTGAGATGACCCTGGTCGAGGCGTCGATCCGGGATCAGGTCAACCGCGATCTGGATTGCAGCGAAGCGTCATATCGGCTGATGGCGATGCGCGCCGAAGTGACCGAGCTCATCGGCCGGTGGAAGGCCGCCGGCGGCGGCGAGCGCCTCCCCACGGTGCGGGAGCGGCTAAGCCGAAGCTTTACGGATCGAGCCGTTGCGACCGGCAAGCCGGCTCCCGACAAATCGGACAAGGGCAGGCTCAGGCCGGGCCCGAGCAACGCGAGGGTTTGATCGGTCCGCCCGAGCGGGAGGGCGCGTCACGCGCCGGCTCGAGTCCGAATCTGGTTTCGAGCCGGGAACCCTAGCCACAGGTGGGCATTTTCTTGTGGTGAGAGCCAACACCATAGCATCGCCCAGCGCCATGATCGCCGATCCGACCGCGCCACCGCGGGTATCGATGAATGACGATCGCAGCCCGTTGCTGACGCTGATCTCCTGCATCAGCTGCATCAGGACAATGCGGCTTGAGAGCAGCTCTCCGGGCAGCGAGGGCAGGGACATCCTTCAATATCGCTGCGAGCAGTGCAGTCGCATCGAACGGGTGCAATTGGTGCGGCGAACCTGGCCAGCGGACCGTTAGCCCTCCATTTGAAAATTATGACCGCGCTCTCGCCTTCCTGGGCAGATCTTCATCTGCCGGGAGATCGTCCGACACGCTTACGGAGCGTTGCCCCGTCAGCTTCGAGAGTTCGCGGCTGAGGTCTTGAATGCGGTACGGCTTGCGCAGGACCGGAAAGTCGGACCGCACGTTGCGTGCACTCTCACTGTAGCCCGTTGTCAGCAGGATCGGCAACTCGGGCCTCCTGTCCCGGATCGTGCGCGCGAGCTTCAGCCCATCCATCTTGCCGGGCATCACGATGTCGCTGAACACCACGTCGACCCCGTTGGTCTCGATTTCCGATAAGGCAGCCTCTGCGTTCGAAGCCCAGCGCACGGTGTAGCCGAGCTGTTCGAGCAGGCCCGTGCTCGCATCGGCGACCGCCGGATTGTCCTCGATCAGCAGGACCGTTGCGGAGCCGCGCACGCTGTCGCCCGCGGTCGTACCCTTTGCGGCCTCGGTCCCGCGCGGGAGGTAGATGCTGACCGTGGTGCCCTTGCCAAGCGTGCTTGCAATCTCGATCCGGCCGTCGGCCTGGTGGGCGAAGCCGTGGACCTGGGACAGCCCGAGGCCGGTCCCTTTGCCGACCGACTTGGTGGTGAAGAACGGGTCGAAGACCCTGCTCAGCACATCCTCGGGGATGCCCTCGCCGGTATCGGCTACGCTGACGGCCACCTCGGTGGTTGCGGGTACGCTTCGGGCCGAGACCGTCAGTGTGCCGCCACCAGCCATCGCGTCCCGCCCATTGACGACAAGGTTGATCAGCGCGGTCTCGAATTCGTTCGGGTCGACGAAGATCGGCCAGATATCCGGCTGGATCTCCAAGTTCAGCTTGATCGCGCCGCCGAGCGCGCTGCTCAGCACCTCGCGCACCGCGGTGATCCTGTCGGCGACATCGATGGTCTGTGGGTTGACGCTCTGGCGGCGCGCGAAGGTGAGCAGCTGGCTGGTCAGGGATGCGGCGCGCTCGGATGCGGTTTCGATCGCGCTCAGGGCAAGCTGGCCGCGCTCGCTCGTCACCTCGCGCTTGATCCGGTGCAGATTGCCCGAAATGATCATCAGCAGGTTGTTGAAGTCGTGCGCGACGCCGCCGGTCAATTGGCCCAGCGCATCCATCTTCTGCGATTCCGCCAGCTGTCGCTGCACCAGTTCGAGCTTTTGCTGCGCCTCACGCCGCTCGGAAATGTCCCGCGTGATCTTGGCAAAGCCGACCAGACTGCCGTCGCTGTCGCGGATCGGATCGATCACGACGCTGGCCCAGAAGAACGAGCCGTCCTTGCGGACCCGCCAGCCGTCCTCCTCATAGTGCCCGGTCTCTTCAGCGATCTTGAGCGCGCGGGCCGGCCTGCCCGCGGCCTGGTCGGCAGGCGTGTAGAAGCGCGCGAAGCTCTGGCCGATGATTTCGCGTGGCGAATAGCCCTTGATGCGCTCGCCGCCGGCGTTCCAGTTGGCGACGATGCCGGCCGGCGTCAGCATGTACAGCGCGTAGTCGGTGACGTTGCTCACCAGCAGGCGGAACTGGCTTTCGCTGGCGTCGAGATCCGCGCGCGCCTGTTGGCGCTCGGTCACGTCGCGGGTGACCATCGCATAGCCGATCAGCTTGCGCTTCTCGTAGATCGGATCGATGACGACAGAGGCGTAGAATTGCGTGCCATCCTTGCGGATGCACCAGCCCTCGGCCACGGCGTGCTTTTCCTTCCGCGCCATCTGCAACGCCTTGGTGGGAAGGCCCGATGCACGATCCTCTGCGGGATAGAAGACCGAGAAGTGCTTGCCGAGGATCGCCTTGGCCGGATAGCCGGTGATGCGCTCGGCGCCCTTGTTCCAGTTGATCACCCGTCCATCGGGGGCGAGCGTGCAAATCCCATAGTCAATCGCCCCTCCAGCCAACAGGCGGAAGCTGCGCTCGCTCTCGAAAATGCCCTGCTTGAGCCGGTCTGATTTCTTAACCATCACCAATCCTGCCAACGCCGGGAACGTTCCGGCGAGGCCAATGTTCCAATGCAATCAAATGCGCCGATCAGGCCCAAGCAATACGAACGGCTTACGCTACTGCGCAAAAAGTTCCAATGCGCATTGGAACTTTTGGTTCCATCGACGATTAAGCCCCTCGGTTTGCGTCACAAATCGCGGTTTTGGCGTTTTCCCGCTTGAATAGATCAAGGGCAGTCATTCTTATGGTCACACTGGCCTCTCCGAGTCCCTGGATTCGTGGCCAGCGCGTAGGGGAAATTACATGACCGATCTCGGTTCGCCGCCTCGTCCCCGTGCTGATACACGCCGCACCCAATCATCGAACGGAAGCCTCGATTCCTCGCACGATCTGCTGCAATCGCTGCAGGCGATGCGCGGCGGCGATTTCTCGGTTCGGATGCGTGGCGACTATCTCGGTATCGACGGCAAGATCGCCGACGCCTTCAACGAAATCGCAGCCGCCAACGAGCGCATGGCGCAGCAATTGGCGCGCGTCGGACAGGTCGTCGGCCGTGAGGGACAGACCCGCCAGCGCGTCAATTTCGGCCTCGCCAGCGGCGCCTGGGCCGACATGGAAAGCTCGGTCAACACCCTGATCGACGATTTGCTGTGGCCGACCCGCGAGGTCACCCGCGCGGTCGCCGCGGTGGCGCAGGGCGACCTGCTGCAGACCGTGCAGCTCGACGTCGAGGGCAGGCCGCTGCGCGGCGAATTCCTGCAGTCGGCGAACATCGTCAACACGATGATCAAGCAGCTCTCGGTGTTTACCTCCGAGGTTACGCGCGTGGCGCGTGAAGTCGGCACCGAGGGCAAGCTCGGCGGCCAAGCCCAGGTGCCGGAAGTGACCGGCGTCTGGAAGGACCTGACCGAGAGCGTCAACTCGATGGCCAACAACCTGACCGGCCAGGTCCGCAACATCGCCGAGGTGACGATCGCAGTCGCCAACGGCGACTTGTCCAAGAAGATCACGGTCGACGTGCGCGGCGAGATCCTGCAGCTGAAGGAAGCCATCAACACGATGGTCGATCAGCTGCGTTCGTTCGCCTCGGAAGTGACGCGCGTGGCGCGCGAGGTCGGCACCGATGGCAAGCTCGGCGGCCAGGCGATCGTGCCCGGCGTTGCCGGCACCTGGAAGGACCTGACCGACTCGGTGAACGCGATGTGCGGCAACCTGACCGCCCAGGTCCGCAACATCGCCAACGTGACCACCGCCGTGGCGCGCGGCGACCTGTCGCGCAAGATCACGGTCGACGTCAGCGGCGAGATCCTCGAGCTGAAGGACACCATCAACACGATGGTGGACCAGCTCAATTCGTTCGCCTCGGAAGTGACGCGCGTGGCGCGCGAAGTCGGCACCGAAGGCAAGCTCGGCGGCCAGGCCCAGGTGCCCGGCGTCGCCGGCACCTGGAAGGACCTGACCGACAACGTCAACTTCATGGCGTCGAACCTGACCGCGCAGGTCCGCAACATCGCCGACGTCGCGACCGCGATCGCAGGCGGCGACCTGTCGAAGAAGATCACGGTGAACGTGTCGGGCGAGATCCTTCAGCTGAAGGAAACGCTCAACACGATGGTCGACCAGCTCAACGCGTTTGCGTCGGAAGTGACGCGCGTGGCGCGCGAGGTCGGCACCGAGGGCAAGCTCGGCGGCCAGGCCAACGTGCTCGGCGTCGCCGGTACCTGGAAGGATTTGACCGACAACGTCAACTTCATGGCGTCGAACCTGACCGCGCAGGTCCGCAATATCGCAGGCGTCACCACCGCGGTCGCCAACGGAGACCTGTCGAAGAAGATCACGGTCGACGTGCGCGGTGAAATCCTCGAGCTGAAGGACACCATCAACACGATGGTGGACCAGCTCAACGCCTTCGCCGGCGAGGTGACGCGCGTGGCGCGCGAGGTCGGCACCGAAGGCAAGCTCGGCGGCCAGGCCGAGGTGCGCGGCGTCGCAGGCACCTGGAAGGATTTGACCGACAGCGTCAACTCGATGGCCTCGAACCTGACCGCCCAGGTCCGCAACATCGCCGAGGTCGCGACCGCGGTGGCGAAGGGCGACCTGTCGAAGAAGATCACCGTGAACGTGTCGGGCGAAATCCTTCAGCTGAAGGAAACGCTCAACACGATGGTCGACCAGCTCAACGCCTTCGCCGGCGAAGTCACGCGCGTCGCGCGCGAGGTCGGCACCGACGGCAAGCTCGGCGGCCAGGCCGAGGTGCCCGGCGTCGCCGGCACCTGGAAGGATTTGACCGACAGCGTCAACTCGATGGCCGGCAACCTGACGGCGCAGGTTCGTAACATCGCCGAGGTCGCGACCGCGATCGCCGGCGGCGACCTGTCGCGCAAGATCACGGTCGACGTGCGTGGCGAGATCCTTCAGCTGAAGGAAACGCTGAATACGATGGTCGACCAGCTCAACCGCTTCGCGGGCGAGGTGACGCGCGTGGCGCGCGAGGTCGGCACCGACGGCAGCCTCGGCGGCCAGGCCAACGTGCCCGGCGTCGCCGGCACCTGGAAGGACCTCACCGACAGCGTCAACTCGATGGCCGGCAACCTCACGGCGCAGGTCCGCAACATCGCCGAAGTGACGACGGCCGTGGCGCGCGGCGACCTGTCGCGCAAGATCACGGTCGACGTGAAGGGCGAAATCCTCGAGCTGAAGAACACCATCAACACGATGGTCGACCAGCTCAACGGCTTCGCTGGTGAAGTCACGCGCGTGGCGCGCGAGGTTGGCACCGAGGGCAAGCTCGGCGGCCAGGCCGAAGTGCCCGGCGTCGCCGGCACCTGGAAGGACCTCACCGACAACGTCAACTTCATGGCGTCGAATCTCACGGCGCAGGTCCGCAACATCGCCGAGGTCGCGACCGCGATCGCTGGCGGCGATCTGTCGAAGAAGATCACGGTGGATGTCCGCGGCGAGATCCTGCTGCTCAAGGACACCTTGAACACGATGGTCGAGCAGCTGCGCTCGTTCGCCGCCGAAGTGACGCGCGTGGCGCGCGAGGTCGGCACCGAGGGGCGGCTGGGCGGCCAGGCCGTGGTGCCCGGCGTCGGCGGCACCTGGAAGGACCTCACCGACAACGTCAACCTCCTGGCCGCGAACCTGACCACGCAGGTCCGCAACATCGCGGAAGTGACGACCGCCGTCGCGCGCGGCGACCTGTCGCGCAAGATCACGGTCGACGTGAAGGGCGAAATCCTCGAGCTGAAGAACACCATCAACACGATGGTGGACCAGCTCAACGCCTTCGCCGGCGAGGTGACGCGCGTCGCGCGCGAGGTCGGCACCGAGGGCAAGCTGGGCGGTCAGGCCGAGGTGCGCGGCGTTGCCGGTACCTGGAAGGATTTGACCGACACCGTCAACGTCATGGCGGCGAACCTGACCGAGCAGGTGCGCGGCATCGTCAAGGTGGTGACCGCGGTCGCCAATGGCGACCTGAAGCAGAACCTGACGGTGAAGTCGAAGGGCGAGGTGGCCGCGCTCGCCGACACCATCAACAACATGACCGAGACGCTTGCGACCTTCGCCGAACAGGTGACCAGCGTGGCGCGCGAGGTCGGCGTCGAGGGCCGGCTCGGCGGTCAGGCCAACGTGCCCGGCACCGAAGGCACCTGGAAGGATCTGACCGGCAACGTCAACCTGCTGGCAGCCAACCTGACCTCCCAGGTGCGCGCGATCGCGGAAGTGGCGACCGCCGTGACCAAGGGCGACCTGACGCGCTCGATCCAGGTCGACGTGCGCGGCGAAGTCGCGGAGCTGAAGGACAACATCAACACGATGATTGGCAACCTCCGTCTCACCACGGAGCGCAACACCGAGCAGGACTGGCTGAAGACCAATCTGGCGCGCTTCACCAACATGCTGCAGGGCCAGCGCGATCTTGCGACCGTCGGCCGCCTGCTGCTGACCGAGCTGGCGCCGCTGATCAACGCGCATATGGGCGTGATCTACCAGGTCGACAATCCCGAGAATGCGCAGCTGCGCTTGCTGTCGGCCTATGCCAGCGACAGCAGCAATCCGCATCCGCAAATCGTCCAGTTCGGCGAAGGACTGATCGGCCAGTGCGCACTCGACAAGCGCCAGCGCCTCGTCTCGGACATTCCCGGCGATGCGGTGCCGATCAATTCGGCGCTGATGCGGATCATGCCGAAGAATCTCGTTGTCTTCCCAGTGCAGTTCGAGAACCAGGTCAAGGCGGTGATCGAGCTGTCCTCGATCTCGTCGTTCACGACATCGCAGATCACCTTCCTCGAACAGCTGACCGACAGCATCGGCATCGTGCTCAACAGCATCGAGGCGACGATGCAGACCGAGGCGCTGCTCAAGCAGTCGCAGCAGCTCGCCGGCGAATTGCAGACCCAGCAGAAGGAGTTGCAGCAGACCAACGACCAGCTCGAGCAGAAGGCCCAGCAGCTTGCCGAGCGCAACGTCGACGTCGAACGCAAGAACCAGGAGATCGAGCAGGCCCGCCGCGCGCTGGAGGAGAAGGCGACCGAGCTGTCGCTGACCTCGAAGTACAAGTCCGAATTCCTCGCCAACATGTCGCACGAGCTGCGCACGCCGCTGAACTCGATCCTGATCCTGGGCCAGCAGCTCACCGAGAATCCGGACGGCAATCTGACCGGCAAGCAGGTCGAGTTCGCCCGCACCATTCATGGCGCCGGCACCGACCTCCTGAACCTGATCAGCGACATCCTCGATCTGTCCAAGATCGAGTCCGGCACGGTGACGGTCGATGCCGAGGAAATCCTCACCTCGAGCCTGCTCGAGACCGTCGGGCGGCCGTTCCGGCACGAGGCGGAGAACCGGCATCTCTCCTTCAGCATCGATGTCGACGCCAACCTTGCGCGCAGCATGGTGACCGACTCCAAGCGGCTGCAGCAGGTGCTGAAGAACCTGTTGTCGAATGCGTTCAAGTTCACGGCAGACGGCGGCGTCAGCCTGACCGTGTCGGCCGCACTCGGCGGCTGGAGCGCCGAGCATCCGATCCTGAACGCGGCGCCCGCCGTCGTCGCATTCGAAGTGTCGGATACCGGCATCGGCATTCCCCAAGACAAGCAGAAGCTGATCTTCGAGGCGTTTCAGCAGGCCGATGCCGGCACCAGCCGCAAATATGGCGGCACGGGCCTTGGCCTTGCCATCAGCCGCGAGCTGGCCGGCCTGCTTGGCGGCGAGATTCATCTGCGAAGCGCGCCGGGCAAAGGCTCGACCTTTGTGCTCTATCTGCCGCTGAAATATGCCGGACCGTCGGTGGCCCTGCGCCCGCAGGCGCTGGCGATGCCGCACACGGCGGCGCCGGCGCTGCAGTCGTCGGGCGCACAGGAGCGCGTGATCGAGCAGTTGGCGGACGACCGGCTCGATCTCGAGCCGGGCGACACGATCCTCTTGATCGTCGAGGACGACCCGCATTACGCGCGGGTGCTGATCGATCTGGCGCGCGACAAGGGCTTCAAGGTGCTGGTCGCAAGCCGCGGCGCCGAGGCGCTGGATCTCGCCAAGCAGTTCCAGCCGAGCGCGGTTTCGCTCGACGTCTTTCTGCCCGACATGCTGGGCTGGACGGTGCTGAGCCAGCTCAAGCACAATCCGCTCACTCGTCACATTCCGGTCCAGATCATTACACTCGACGAGGACCGGCAACATGCGCTGGCGCGCGGCGCCTTCTCCTTCGTCAACAAACCGACCACGACCGAGGGCGTCAGCGCGGCGCTATCGCAGATCAAGGAATACGCCAGACCGCGTCGCAAGCGTCTGCTGATTGTGGAGGACAATGCGGCGGAGCAGCTCAGCATCACCGAGTTGCTCGGCCACGAGGATATCGAGATCGTGACCAGCGGAACCGGGGCAGGGGCGCTCGCAACGTTGCGCGAGCATCCGTGCGACTGTGTGGTGCTCGATCTGCGCCTGCCCGACATGAGCGGCTTCGAGGTGCTGGATCATATCCGCAAGGACGAGACGCTCGCCAATATTCCCGTTGTCGTGTTTACGGGGCGGGAACTTTCGGCCGAAGAGGACGCGGAACTGCACACGATGGCGCGCAGCATCGTCGTCAAGGGTGTGGAGTCGCCGGAACGTCTGCTCGACGAAACGTCACTGTTCCTGCACCGTGTGATCACGGAATTGCCTGTCGAAAAACAGAGGATGCTGGAGAAGCTCAATAGTTCCGATGAGGATCTTATTGGCAAGACCGCGCTCCTGGTCGACGACGACGCCCGCAACATCTTCGCGCTGTCGAGTGTGCTGGAGCGGCGAGGTATGAAGGTGTTGACTGCGACAACCGGTCACGAGGCGATTTCGCTGGTCGAGTCCAATCCGAAGATCGCGATCGTGCTGATGGACATCATGATGCCGCAGATGGACGGTTACCAGACCATCGGCGCCATCCGGCAAAATCCCGCCTTTGCGCGGCTGCCGATCATCGCGCTGACCGCGAAGGCGATGAAAGGTGACCGGGAGAAATGCCTGGAAGCAGGCGCATCCGATTATCTGGCGAAACCCGTGAACACCGAGCAACTGCTGCTGGCGATCCGCATGTGGCTGCACCGCTGATCGGCGATCGAACATGATGGACCATGAAAAGGTGAACATCCTTCTGGTCGATGACCAACCGGCCAAGCTGCTGGCCTATGAGGTGATCCTGAAGGAGCTCGGCGAAACGCTGGTGGCCGCTTCGTCGGGCCGCGAGGCGCTGGAGTTCCTGCTCAAGAATGAAGTCGCGGTCATCCTGGTCGACGTCTGCATGCCCGAGCTCGACGGCTTCGAACTCGCCGCGATGATCCGCGAGCATCCGCGCTTTCAAAAGACCGCGATGATCTTCATCTCGGCAATCCAGGTCAGCGACATCGACCGGCTGCGCGGCTACGAAATGGGCGCGGTCGATTACGTGCCGGTGCCGGTTGTGCCGGAAGTGCTTCGCGCAAAAATCCGCGTGTTTGCCGAGCTCTATCGCAAGACACGGCAGCTTGAACGCCTCAATGCCGAGCTTGAGGACCGGGTGCGCGCGCGCACCGCCGAGCTCGAGCAGTCGACCACCCGTCTGGTCGAGAGCGAGGCGCGCCGCAGCATGGCGATTGCCGCGGGCAAGATGGGCTCGTGGGACTGGGATTGGGTCAACGGCGACTGGATGTGGGACGAGGGGCAATACAAGATCTTCGGCGTCGATCCGAAATCCTTCGCACTGACCTCCGATAATATCCGGGCGCTGTTTCATCCCGACGATGTCGAACAACTCCGGCAGGGCTGGACCGGCTTCGGCAACGGCCACACCTCCTATGAGGCCGAATTCCGCGTCGTGCGGCCGGACGGCGAGATCCGCTGGTGCGTCGGCACGGCTGCGGCGACCAGCGACAGGAGCGGCAGGGTGGTGCGGGTCAGCGGCGTCACTGTCGACATCACCGATCGCAAGAAGGCCGAGGAACGGCAGAGCCTATTGACCCGCGAGGTCGACCATCGCGCCAAGAACGCGCTCGCGCTGGCGCAGTCGATCGTGCGCCTGACGCGCGCGCAGAACGTGACCGCCTATGTGCGGGCGGTCGAGGGCCGCATCACGGCGCTGGCGCGCGTTCACACCGTGCTGTCGCTGTCGAGCTGGCAGGGCGCCGAAATCCGGCGGCTGGTGACCGAGGAGATCGCGCCTTATTCCGAGGCCGGGCAGATCCGGATCGCCGGCGGAGAGGTGCAGTTGCAGCCCGCGACCGCGCAGACGCTGGCACTGGCGCTGCACGAGCTCGTCACCAACTCCGCCAAATATGGCAGCCTGTCGGTGTTGCCGGGCCGGCTCGCGATCACCTGGGAAGTGGCGGACGACACGCTGATCCTGGCCTGGGTGGAATCCGGCGGGCCTCCGGTGACCAAGCCGAAGCAGAAAGGCTTCGGCACACGAAGTGTCATCGCCAGCATCGAGACCCAGCTCGGCGGAAGAGCCGATTTCGATTGGCGCGCCGAGGGCCTGATCTGCCGGCTCACGGTTCCCCTCAAGCCGCTTGTTGGAGACACGCCGGCGTTCCGCGAACCGACGACGGCCGAGCGCAAGCCAATGGTCCGTTCCAGGGCCGTGTAGTGCATCCTGTGGAGCGCTCGCCTGTTGATGCGACGGCGCTTCCCAACGGCCATTGGTACAGACGACATTGTGAACGCATCCTGCGCGCGAACTGCGCTATGAGCTGCGCGTCTGACAGGGACCTCGCGCGAGGAGCAAATGCGTAAGACCAATCTTGCCGGCGTGAGTATTTCCGTCGTCATCCTCGCAGCGACCAGCATCGCGCGGTCGGGCGCTGAACCTGTGCTGAAAGGCGCGGAGGCCTTCGGCGACTGGCAGCGCGACAGACCGGGCACGGTGCGTCTGATCACGCCGCAGGACTTGCCCAAGCCGGGCGCAACGGCCTCCAGCAGCAATTCGTCCCGCGTCGTGTCGCGCCCCGCATCGGCGGTGCCGCAGGTGCCGGCGGGGTTCAAGGTCGAGTTGTTTGCGAGCGGGCTGAGCGGTCCGCGCATTATCCGGACCGCGCCCAACGGCGATATCTTCGTCGTGGAAACCGGCTCCGGCCGCATCCGTGTCCTGCGCAGCGCCGACGGCGCCACCAAGCCGGCGACCAATGAGGTCTACGCAACCGGACTGAACCGGCCATTCGGCATCGCGTTCTTTCCAAACGGCAACAATCCGCAATGGCTCTACGTCGCCAACACCGACAGCGTCGTGCGCTTTGCCTACCGCAACGGCGATCTCAGGGCGTCGGGAAAGCCTGAGAGCGTTGTCGCAAACCTTCCTCACGGCTACAGCCATTCCACGCGTGACATCGTGTTCACGCCGGACGACAAGCGCATGCTGGTGTCGGTCGGCTCCGCCGGCAACGCAGGCGAGGGCCTTGGCCGGCCGCCGGAAGGTATCGAAAGCTGGAGCCGCGATCACGCGCTTGGCGCGGCCTGGGGATCGGAAACCGACCGTGCGGCTGTGCTGGCCTTCGATCCCGACGGCAAGAACCAGAAACTGTTCGCCACCGGTATCCGCAACTGCGTCGGACTTGCGATCCAGCCTGGAAGCGGCACGCCCTGGTGTTCGACCAACGAGCGCGACGGCCGCGGCGACAACCTCGTGCCCGACTATGTGACGCGTATCCGCGAGGGCGCGTTCTACGGCTGGCCCTGGTACTATATCGGCGCCAACGAAGACCCCGCGCATACGGGCGCGCGGCCCGACCTCAAGGACAAGGTGACTGTTCCCGACGTGTTGTTGCAGGCGCACTCGGCCTCACTCGGCCTGGCGTTCTACACCGGCAGCAGTTTCCCGGCCGAATATCGCGGCGATGCGTTTGCGGCCGAACACGGCTCGTGGAATCGCGCGAAGCGCACCGGCTACAAGGTCATTCGCATCAGGCTGAAGGACGGCCTGCCGACCGGCGAGTACGAGGATTTCGTCACCGGCTTTGTCATCGGCGACAATGAGGTCTGGGGCCGTCCGGTGGGTGTCACCGTGGCGCGGGACGGCGCGCTGCTGGTCTCCGAAGACGGCAACGGCACGATCTGGCGCGTCAGCCACGACTAGAGCGTTTTCGAGCGAAGTGGACACCGGTTCGCGTGAAGAAAACGCGTCAAAACAAGAATCTAGAGCTTCGGTTCTGATTCAATCAGAACCGAAATGCTCCAGCCGTTCGGTCGACGGCCGCTACCCCAGTCCATCCTTGAGGCCGTATTCCTCATAGATGGTCAGGGGATCGGTATCGGGAAACAACCGGCACTTGGCTTGTGCAAGATGCAGGGTGACGGCTCCGGCCTCACATCTCGCAGTCAGGAGTTTCCGGACGTCCTCCATATGCGCGCGCGGCTGATGCTTCGACGGCAACTGCTCGAGCGCGACCAGCGCGGTGGCCAGAGCTTCAGTGACCACCCAATCGTCGTGTCCGGTAATTCCCTTTCGCGGCATCACCACACCCTCCGTCGCACCGGCTGCGACATTGTAGCGCGAGAAGGGTGGGGGCTGTCATCAGCCAACATGGGCAGGGCGGCCAGGAACCGGTTGGCGCGGCCCTGCCACGATGCGCCGCAGGGAACCAGCGTGGCAGCGCGCGCAGGCAATGCTTAGAACGACGGTTACGTCCCTTCATCACCCGGTCAGCCCGCCCGATGTTCGAACCTTATCTCTCGGCCTGGAGCCTCGTCCCCGACGGCGACCCGATCGTGACGCACGCCGCGCGGCTGCTGCCGGTGCGTCGACACGGCGAACCGGCAATGCTCAAGCTCTCGAACGAGCCGAACGAACGCCTCGGCTCGATCATCATAGCGTGGTGGGATGGCGACGGTGCGGCGCGCGTCCTTGCCCGTGACGGCAAGGCGCTCCTGCTCGAGAGGGCGATGGGTTCGGCCTCGCTCGGCGACATGGCGCGAACCGGCCGGGACGATGAGGCCTGCAGGATTCTCTGTGCAACGGCCGATCGGCTTCACGCCCGGCGAACGAAACCGCGGCCGGACTTGACGCCGCTGAAAGACTGGTTTCGCGAGCTGTGGCCGGCGGCGAGGGCGCACGGCGGCATCCTGAACCGATCGGCTGACATCGCCGAAGCGCTGCTCGGCGATCAGCGCGAGATCGTGGTGCTGCATGGCGATCTGCACCATGACAATGTGCTCGATTTCGGCGCGCGCGGCTGGCTTGCGATCGATCCCAAGCATCTCGTCGGCGAGCGTGGCTTCGACTTCGCCAACATCTTCACCAATCCGGATCTGGCCGATCCGGCACGGCCGGTTGCGACCGAACCCGGACGATTTGCACGGCGTCTCGACATCGTCGTGGAAGCAGCAAAGCTCGATCGCCGTCGCTTGCTGTCATGGATCGTCGCCTGGACCGGCTTGTCGGCAGCATGGTTCCTCGGCGACGACGATCCGCTCGCCGAAATCGACCTGCAGATTGCAAACCTTGCCGCGGCTGAACTCGACCGGATGGCGTAGGGCGCGCCGCGACTACGCCGCGGCGGCACTGGCTCCGCTCGGCGACACACTCAAGATCCGCCATTTCGAGATGTCGAAGAAGTAAGCGGCCTTGATACGCGCGGACGCGGGATCCGGCGCCTGAATCGCTGTGTGGAATTTCCGCTCCCCGTCGCTCAGCGAAATCCGGAATGTCTGCATTGGTCGAACCTCCACGCGCGGATGCTGCGGCAAGGACGGTTAACATCCGGTTGCTGGCAGCGGTCCCGCATGGCGCGCGCGAGACTCACGCGCTGCCGTTCTCATGTGAAGCCCGCGGCAGCCGCACCATGGTGTCTTCTGCGCCGACGACGCGTCCGTCCTGCGCTCTCAGCTCGAGGCGGCGCACCGGCAGTCCATTCTTTCGATCAACCAGCAGCACATGCACTTCGTCGGGCTCGAAGAAGAAATCCTCACCCCACTGCCGGAGCGCGACGAGGAGCGGGAACAGCCCGCGTCCCTTTTCGGTCAGCACATATTCCTGATACGGGCTGCCGTCCGCTGCAGGCATGGTCTCCATGATTCCGTGCGCCAGCAGATTACGGAGCCGGGCGGAGAGGATGTTCTTGGCAAGCCCGAGGCTCTTCTGAAATTCGCCGAACCGGCGCAGCCCGTCGAATGCATCGCGGACGATCAACAGCGACCACCAGTCTCCGATCGCATCCAGCGGCCGGGCCACGCCGCACATCGAGTCCCTGTGGCTCACTCGCTTCGCCATCGTGGTCCGCCTGACGCTCCTCAATCCACATTCTGATCGGTGCGCGGCCCGAAAGACCGCCCCGTCGGGGTCTCGATATATCGGTTGCAAAGTAAAACCACAAGCGATACACGACGGTTTCAATCTAAAACTACTCGAGGCAAAGCCATGATCCAGTCCGACGCCACCTTCGACGGCACCTTTCCGTTCGCGCCGCATTTCAGCGCGGCTCCAGGTTTCCGGATGCATTATGTCGACGAAGGCCCGCGAGACGGCGAGGTGGTGCTTTGCCTTCATGGCGAACCGACCTGGGGCTATCTGTTTCGCCATCTGGTGCCGGTCCTGCGCGCGACGCACCGCGTGGTCGTTCCGGATCACATGGGGTTCGGCAAGAGCGCGACGCCGGCAGAGCGCAGCTACTGGCTGCAGGACCACGTCGACAATCTCGAAGCGCTGGTCCTTGCGCTCGATCTCACCGACATCACGCTGGTCATGCATGACTTTGGCGGCCCGGTCGGCATGGGGTTCGCGGCCAGGCATCCGGATCGCATCCGCCGCATCATCTCCGCCAACGGGCCGACGCCGTTCGAGCAGAGCGATCTGCTCGAGCGCGTCACCGCCAATGCGCTGGCTTCGCCGTGGTTTCAATGGATCGCAAGGGCCGAGGCGAACGGCGAGCTCGAGCCGGTCCTCGGCCAACTCGGCTTCAACATCCTGAGCACGCTCAAGCTCAACGGCTTCGAGAACAACGCCGTCATCACCGACGCCTGGCTCGCCGCCTACGGCGCACCCTTCGCACGCCCGGCCGACTGCCTCGGTGCGATCGGATGGGCCAGGGGCTTTGCGACCGGTGCGCACAGGTTCGACGCGCCGGATCGCGCCGCCGACCGCGCGATCCGCAGCAGGCCGGCGCTCGCCATCTGGGGCGAGGCGGACCGCACGCTGCACGCAGAGCATTTCCTGCCGCTGTTTTCCGCGATCTTCCCGGCGGCACCGGTCAGGCGTCTTGCCGGCGTCGGGCATTACTGTCTTGAGGATGCCCCGGAGGAAATCGGCGGCCTGATCGCGGAGTTCATCCGGCAGACCTGACTGCGTGCCCGATCGCATGCGCGGGGGCAGGGCAGCAATGGCGCTGGTTAGGCGGCAGAGGGTTCGGACTTTGATCGGGTCATGCCTGCTCGCAGCAAACGAGCAGGACGCTCAGTCGCCATATCTGAACTAGTGTGGGTTCAGCTCGCGCCCGCGATAATGACGAGGTTGTTGATGACGGGCGTTGAGCAAAACGCCACCACAAGGGCGATCCTGGAAAGGCTTTGGCTGCGCCAAAGCAACGCGATGACGAGGAACGTCAAACCCAATTTCGGGATCAGCCACCAGGCGCCGAACCAGATCTGGGCCATCTCCATGAACGGGTTAGCCTCGCCGAACCCGAGCTCTAAAATCCGGTTGGTGGTCGCGAAGTCGGCGCATCCAAGGAGCAGTACGGAGAGCAGCAGCAGTGCCTTGACCCAATTCATTTCAGCCCCTCGGTGCCGAGCGCCAGACTGGCAACGCCCCCATCATTCAAGCTGATTCGTTAATTGTTGGTTTGGGCAGGAGATTCAACCGCGGCACCTGGATGGGCTCCCAGCCATTTAGCATGCCGCTCCGGTCACCCCCTTGCATTTGCTCTGAACAACACCAGCGACCCTGATCGTCCCTGACTCGGCTCTCGCAAACCTTCTTCTCGCGTAGCCGATCAGCGGGGACTCGATCGTGCGCCAGGTGATCTCCGCCAAGACGCAGACAACCGGAAGCGCAAGGCAACCTGCAAGCGGACGGCCGAAGCCAAAGAACACGTCGTAGACAACCATGTGGAATGGATAGAGCGAATAGCATCTGCGTCCCGGCCATATAAACGGACGGAGCAATTCTGTCCGTTCCATGTTGGCGCCCAGCCACACAATCGCGCAACATGCCAACGCTGCGCTTGAGAGAAAGCCGATGGGTTCAACCATGACGGCGGCCCAAAGCGGTCGTCCACTGGGACGGCTTTATTTCGCCGGTTAGGCCCAAACCGACATCGCGACACCTGCCAAGGCGCCGGCCGCGTCAGGCGGCTCATCCGGCGAACATGACGACCATGATTGATCCCCAGGTCGTCAGCAGGATGTTCGAGATCGGATAGGCCGGCGTATAGCCGAGCACCACCACCGAGCTGCCGGAGCGCTCCTGAATGGCCGCCATCGCTGCCGTGACCGTCTGTGCCCCGGTCAATGCGCCGAGCAGGAGAATGGGATTCATGCGCAGCATGAAATGGCCAAAGCAGAAGCCGACGATCTGCGGCAACAGGGTGACGACCATGCCGCCCAGCAGCAGGCCGATGCCCGACTCCCGTATGGCGGAAAGGAAGATCGGTCCGGCATGAATCCCGGTGAGGCCGACAAAGGCCGCCAGTCCGAGCGACGTCATCAGGCTGATCGCGCCGTCGGGGATCCGGCCGAAATACGGCAGGCGGGTACGGAGATAGCCGACCAGAAGTCCGGCGAGCAGGGTGCCGACGCTGGTGCTCAGCGAGATCGTGATGCCGCCAACGGAAAAGCTCACGAGAACGCCAACGAGACCACCGAGGAAAATCGCGAGCCCCAGCACGACGAAATCGATGCTGGTGCTCGGCGCGACGATGACGCCGATGCTCTTGGCCGCATTCTGCACCACCGGTTCGGGACCCACGATGCGAAGCAGATCGCCGCGCTGCAGGACGACGCCGGCGGCAATGGGTAGTGCCTCGCCACCCCGGCTCAACGCGCGCAGATAGAGGCCGCGTGCCCAGTTCTGCTCCGAAGCCTGTTGGAGATTGCTTCCAGCTAGCGACGGGTTGATCAGGAACACGTCGGCCGAGACCAGCGGGATATCGAGCAGCTCGCGGTCCTCCACCTCCTCGCCGCGCGGCTCGATCAGTTCCACGACGACTTGGCGTGGAGCGGACAGCGCGACAACGTCGCCGGCTGCGAGCATAGTTCCGGGCTCCGCCTCGAGGATGTCCTCTCCGCGGCGAATGCGGTGGATGAACACGCGCTGACCGGGTACCCGCGCTTCCGCGGCGGCAACCTTCAATCCGGCGATCGCTGCGTGATCATCCAGCCGGTAGGCACGCATTTCGAATTTGCGCCAGGCGGACGCCAAGCCGGGTTTGGCACGCGTGATGCCCAGGGCCTGTTCCAGTTTCAGCGCTTCCGCCTTCAGATCGATCTTCAGCAGCGCCGGGACGACGATCGTGCAGAATGTGATCACGCCGGCATAGCCGAAGATGTAGCAAACCGCATCGGCCACCGCGATGTGCGAGACAAACAACGCACGCTGTGCGTCGGACACGGGCAGCGAATTGACTGCGTCGGTCGCGGTACCCATTGCGGCACTCTGGCTGAGCGCACCGGACAGCAGTCCGGCCGCAAAGCCGGGGTCAAGTCGCAGCACGCGTGCCACGACGATCGCCGCCGCAAGGCCGGTGAAGCTCACGACCACGGCCATCAGCATCGGCTTCAGCCCGTCACGCTTCATCGCCAGCACGAATTGCGGACCGACCGAATAGCCCACCCCGAACAGGAACAGCAGGAACAGGAACGACTTGGTCATGCTGGAGACGGGCACATGCGCGAAATCGCCGACCGCGAGGCCCGCGAACAGCGCACCCGTCACCGGGCCAAGGCTGAAGGCGCCGATCCTGAAGCTTCCGATCCAGTAGCCGGCCGCGATCACCAGGAACAGCGCAAGCTCCGGATAGCGGACCAGAAACTGCTGCAGCCAGGTCAACATCGTCGCTCGCCGCAGCTATGTCATCATCATCACCAGCACCATGCCCCAGATCGTCAGCAGCGTGTTTCCGACCGCGTAGGTGACGGTATAGCCAAGGCCGGGAATCTGGCTTTTCGCGCGGTCGTTGACCATGCCGAGCGACGCGGTCGTGGTACGGGCGCCCGAGCAGCACCCGAGCAGGATCGCGTCGTGGAAGCGGAACACGTACTTGCCGACGAACATCGCCAGGATCAGCGGCACCGTGGTGACCACGACGCCCCAGAGGAACAGGCTGAAGCCGAGCTTTTGCAATCCGGCGACAAATCCCGGTCCCGAGGAGATGCCGACCACGGCAATGAAGACGTTCAGGCCGACCGAGTTCATGAACCACACGGTCGGTGACGGGATGCGGCCGAATGTCGGGTGCACGGATCGCAGCCAGCCGAAGAACAGACCGGAGATCAGCGCGCCGCCGGAGGTGGACAGAGTGAGCGGCACGCTTCCGACCTTGTAGACGAAGGCACCGACGAGGGCGCCGATCGCAATGGCTGCCCCGATGAAGGCGACGTCGGCAACGTCGGTCGCGCGATCCGGCCGGCCCAGCATCTTTGTGGTGGCAGCGACATCTGACGTGCGGCCGACCAGGGTGACGATGTCGCCCCGGTTGATCTTGGTGTTCGGCAGGATCGGAATCTCGGTCGCGATCGCGCCCCGGGAGATCCTGCGCAGGAACACGCCGCGCGCGCCCGGTTCTTTCGCCAGTTGCTCCAGCGTCTTGCCATCGACGTCCTTGCTGGTCACGTAGACATCGACGCCCTCGATCGGCACCGCCAGCAGCTCGCGATCGTCGACTTCCTCGGCCTGCTCGCCGATCAGCTGCACGAGCACATCGCGGCGGCCGGCGACGGCGACGACATCGCCGGCATGAATCACGGTGTCGGAGGCTGCCTCCACGATCTGCCCGCCTTGCCGAAGCCGAAGGACGAAAATGCGATGATCGGGAATCAGGGCCTCAGCCTGCGCGACCGTCTTGCCGACGACAGGTCCGCGCTCACGAACGCGATAGGCGCGCACGTCGAACTGATGCCAGGCCGTTCCCGGGCCGCCCAGCTCCTTTTTGCCGCCATGCTCTTCTTCATATTTCTTGCATGCGGCCTCGAGATCGATGCCGAGCAGCGCAGGCCCGAGCAGGGCCAGCACGATCGCCGACCCGACCGTGCCGAAAATATAAGTCACGGCATAGGCGACCGGCATGGCATCGAGCAGTTTCTTGGCTTCGTCCGCGGGCAGGCCGAGGCGATTGATGGCGTCGGTCGCGAGCCCCATCGACGCGGAGATCGTTTGTGAGCCGGCATAGAGCCCGACGGCCGATCCGACATCGTAGCCGGCGATCTTCGCCCCGAGATACGGAGCGAGAAGACAGAAGACACAGACCACGGCTGCGAAAATCGCCTGCGGAATACCGTCCTGCGCGATACCGCGCACGAATTGCGGCCCGACGCCATATCCGATCGCGAACAGGAACATCAGAAAGAAGAACGGCTTGAGCGGACCTGAAATGGTGATGCCGATCTGGCCGATGATGACCGCGGCGATCAGCGTCGCGGTGACCGCGCCGAGACCAAGACCCTTATAGGTGAAGGACCCGAAATAGTAACCGAGCGCCAGCGAGAGGAAGATCGCGATTTCGGGATAGGTGCGGAGCGTCTGGAAGAGCCAATCGATCATGATGTCACCCGTTCATGCTGTCCCGGGGCCTAACGAGGGCGAGGCGACCGTATTGATCGACATCAGGCGGCGGCCGGTGAGAAGGACGTTGATCTATGTCAAGCGCAACTGCGAGAGCCCTCGCTGTTTCATCGTCTTGCCTGCAGCTCACGCGCGGCTCGCACATTGCATCGCGACGCGGCCGCTGCGGCTGCATCGCCTGCACAGGACCGTTGACATAGATCAAACTCGGTCACCGGCGGCCGATCATGCTGACCGCGATTGCGCAGGCGAACAACCGGTCCGCCTCCATCCAACAGCTTGCATCGTCCCGGGAGTGTCAAATGGCCGATCTTCTGACCTTAAAGAAATTCGAGGCGTTGAGCCCCTTCGAGATCAAGGACGAGTTGATTAACCTCGCGAAGAGCAATTCGAAGCGCAGTCAGATGCCCTTCCTGAACGCCGGGCGCGGCAATCCGAACTGGGTGGCGACGACGCCGCGCGAGGGCTTCTTCCTGCTCGGGCAGTTCGCCATCACCGAGAGCAAGCGGGTGATGGAGCATCCGGCGGGCATCGGCGGCATGCCGCAGGCCAAGGGGATTGCCCGGCGGTTCGAGGCGTGGCTTGCCCAGCACAAGGACATGCCGGGCGCGAGCTTCCTGACCGAGATGCTGCCCTTTGCGGTCAAGAAGTTCGGCTTCGATCCCGACGCCTTCGTCCACGAACTCGTCGACTCGATCATCGGCGACAATTATCCGGTGCCGGACCGCATGCTGGTGCACAACGAAAAGATCGTGCACGAATATCTGATGTGGGCGGTCTGCGGCGAGCCGCGGCCGGCCGGAAAATTCGACATCTATGCGGTCGAGGGCGGCACGGCGGCGATGTGCTACCTGTTCAAGTCGCTGAAGGCCAATCGGCTGCTGGTGCCTGGTGATACGATTGCGCTGGCGACGCCGATCTTCACGCCCTACATCGAGATGACGCACCTGGAAGACTACGATCTGAAGGTCGTTCAGATCAGGGCTCCGCAGGAAAACAAATTCCAGTTCACCGACGAGGAAATCAGGAAGCTGGAGGATCCGAAGGTCAAGGCCTTCTTCGTCGTCAATCCGTCCAATCCGCCGGGGATGGCGTTGAGCAAGGAGACGATCGCCAAGTTGGCCAATCTGGTCAAGACCAAGCGCCCCGACCTGATGATCCTCACCGACGACGTCTATGGAACCTTCGTGCACAACTTCCGTTCGCTGCTCGGCGAGCTTCCGCACAACACCATCGGCGTGTATTCCTATTCGAAGTATTTCGGCTGCACGGGATGGCGGTTAGGGGCCATTGCCATCCACGAAGACAACATCTTCGACAAGATGATCGCCAGGCTTCCGGACGACGCCGTGAAGGCGCTCGACAAGCGCTACGGGCCGCTGACGCTTGAGCCGCGCAAGCTCAAACTGATCGACCGCATTGTGGCCGACAGCCGCGACGTGGCGCTCAATCACACCGCGGGACTATCGTTGCCACAGCAGGTGATGATGAGCCTGTTCTCGCTCTCCGAGATGATGGACGTGAAAAAGGCCTATCAGGCCGCCTGCATGGAAATCGTCAACAAGCGCCTGTGGTCGCTGCTCGACGGGCTCGGGCTTGCCGACAAGCTAACCCCGAATCCGAACTACGATGCCTACTATGCCCTCATCGATTTCGAGTTCTGGGCCCGAAAGAACATCGGCGACGATGCCGTCGAACACCTGAAGAAGAATATCCACCCGTTGGATCTCGCGTTCCGGTTGGCCGAGGCCCACGGAATCGTGCTGCTGAACGGAGGCGGCTTCGATGCTCCCGAATGGTCGCTTCGGGTATCGCTCGCAAACCTTCCTGACGATGTCTACGACGATATCGGACGAGGCGTCCGGGCCATCGCCAGAGGCTATCGCGATGCCCACGAAGCGGCGACCGGGAACAAGGGAGGCGCAAGGCGCTGAGCTCTCCACATGGTTGGCGCTTTGTTGGCCTTCGGCGCGGGAGCTGTCGCGGATAGCGCCGCCCGGGCATTCGTCATTCAGGGCAACCGGGCGATATAGTCCGATTGGGTGAGCCAGCCTGTCGCACGTGATTTCGATTGTCTGGCACAGGCTGCACTGGTCACGCGGTTTTTCCGTGATCTACCATGACGATCATGGGCAACCGCAGCGGCATGTTTCGACGAGTGTTTCGAGCGGGAGAGCCGGCCGGTGCGCGCCATTGGCTGCATCGTTTGCTTGAAGCGATCGACGGCGATCTTGCCTTCAGGATAACGGTCATGACGGCCGGGATGCTGTCGACTGTCGCGTTTGCTTTTGGATTGCTGTCGCTCTGAGCGGACCTCTCATCTAAATCTGAGCGAACTGAAACCGGCGGCGAGTTCGGCGCCTGCAACCAGAGGCCCCAGCCGGGCGGCAATGAATGCGCTTCAAAATAGTTGCAAATTCGACCGGACGGCGCGGCCATCCGGCGGCAAAGGCCACGATCGTGGCCTCGGCCACGATTGTCCTGTTCTGCTGCGCGCTGCAAGCGGTCGCGCTGCCGCTGACATCGTTCCGTCGTCAGGACCAGGCTCAGCGGCATTGTCCCGGCGATACCGTGGTGTGGCTCGATTTCCGCCGCGAACGTTATTACCTCAAGGGACAGCGCCGCTACGCCAGGGGATTCGACGGCAGTTTCGTGTGCAGGAACGAAGCGCGCGAGAGCGGCTATCGGCGTTCGTTGCTCGGCCTGCGGTGACTTCACCGCGACCGAGCCGGGAGTGCAACGGCCGACCTACCAACCGTAATAGCGCGGCTGGGCGTAGTAGCCGTAGCCGTAACCTGCGCCAGGCGGGCAATAGCCGTATCCGGAGCCATAACCATAGCCGTATCCGGCGCCGTAATACGGGTATCCGCCATAGGCCGAGCTCGCGATGGCTCCGCCGACGATCGCACCGGCAGCGGCGGCGCCCCATCCTCGATAGCCCCAGCCGCCGTAGCCTCCTCTCCAACCGCGATAGCCCCAGCCTCCGCGCCAGCCACCACCCCAGCCGCCCCAACGGACCTGAACGGCGTTGTTGTCGACCACGCCTTTCATGGCCGCGATGTTGGTCGGCAGCGGGGCCGCCTCGCCCGTGCCAATGCCGACCGTGCTCGCAAGCAGGGTCAAGGCCAGCAAGATTTTGGTGTTCTTCATGACGTCCTCCACATCAGGGTGACACGCCGGCTGCGATCGAAACGGCGGAGGCGAGCCTGTCAGCCGGCGCCATCCGACGCTTGATCTGGATCAAGCCACCTGTGGCAAGGCGATGGCACCGCCTCCCGTGTGCCTACTGACGCTCAACCGAGAGCTCGTTCTTGAAAACCCTTCGCCAACTCGTGGCCGGAGACGAGTTCATCCAGCTCGCAATTCGCCTCGGGTTGCTGGCGCTGCTGATCTACTGGTCGTTCGTCCTGGTCCGCCCGTTCGTGCCGATCCTGGCCTGGAGTGTCGTACTCGCGGTCGCGCTCTTTCCGGTGTTCAACTGGCTCACAGGGATGCTCGGGGGCCGTGCAGGCATCGCGGCCCTGGTCCTGACCTTGACCGTATTGGGCGTCGTCATCGGACCGGCGGCCTGGCTCGGGATCGGGGCAGTGGAGGGGGTGCGGGAGCTCGCCGGACAACTGAGCGCCGGTAACGTGGCCGTGCCATCGCCGATGCCGGAGATCAAGGATTGGCCGCTGATCGGCGGCCCGCTCTACGACCTCTGGGACCGCGCGTCGATCAATCTGCGCGCCGTGTTGCGCGAGGTCGTGCCGCATCTGAAGCCGCTGGCCGGGATCCTGTTTGCGTTTGCCAGCAATGCCGGCGTCGGAATGTTGAAGTTTCTGCTGGCGGTCGTGCTGGCAGGGTTCCTGTTGCCCCACGGCCGGCAGCTTGCCGCGGCATGCAGGGGTTTCCTGTCCCGGATCGTGCCGGAGCAGAGCGAGCACTTCCTCGACCTCGCCGGCGCGACAATTCGGGCGGTTTCGCAGGGCGTCATCGGCGTCGCCGTCCTGCAGTCGCTGCTGGCCGGCGTTGGCTTCAAGCTGGCGGGGATTCCGAGCGCGGGGCTGCTGGCATTTGTCGTAATGCTGCTGGCGATCGTGCAGATCGGGGCGGCGATCGTGCTGTTTCCCGTCATCATCTGGCTCTGGTCGACCAAGGACTTCACGACGGCGCTCGCCCTGACGCTGTTCTTCCTGGTCGTCGGCGTCCTCGACAATGTGCTGAAGCCGCTGGTCATGGGGCGGGGCCTGACCACGCCGGCGCTCGTCATCTTTATCGGCGTGATCGGCGGCACGCTGGCGCATGGCATCGTGGGCCTGTTCATCGGTCCCATCATTCTCGCGGTCGGCTGGGAGTTGATTACGGCATGGATCCGGGACGACCGCGCCCGGCTGGCGGGGCAGGGATGATGTTATTTCAACTCATCGTGGGATCGGCGGTCAGCGCGATCAATATTGTACTGCACTCGTTGTTCACCGTCGGGGTGATCGGACTGCTGCGCAATGTCACCCTGAGCGCCACTGGCCGGTTTGGGCTGCAGCTCAGCGGTGTGATGGTGGCGACCGCGCTCATACTGATGATGGCTCACACCTTGGAGATCGTCGTGTGGTCACTGGCCTATCTTGCAATTGGTGCAGCGCCCGCGGACAGCAATCTGCTTTATTTCGCCTTTGTGAATTACACCACGCTCGGCTATGGCGACGTCGTTCCGGTCAAGCAGTGGCTGCTGGTCGGCCCGATGGCCGCCATGAACGGCATCCTGATGTTCGGCTGGTCGACGGCGGTCCTGTTCGAGGTGCTGCAAAAGACCATCGAACGCCAGGGGACGCTCCCGAAATCCCGGTAATGTCGCGGTCAGTTGTCCAATCTGGAGAGCTGGTCGCGGTCAACCAGCATGATTTCGCGCTGGTTCGAGCCGAGGAAGTTGAGGGCCCCGTAGGCGTGCAGCCTGGATAGTGCACGCGATACGGTCTCCAGCGTCAGCCCGAGATAGTCGGCGATATCGCGCCGGCACATCGGCAGGGCGACGACGCCGACGCCGGTCAGCCGGCGGTCCATTTCGAGCAGAAACGCGGCGACCCGCTCCAATGCGGTCTTGCGGCCGAGCAGCAGCATGTGGTCTTCGGCATGCTGCAGGTTGCTCGTGGTCATGATCAGCAGGTTGCGAGCGAGGGTGGAGTCGGAATGGGCGACCCGTTCGAGGCTCATCCGCTTGGTGAGGCGCACGTTCGTGTCGACGATCGCTTCGGCCGTGAAGCGATGGGTTTCGGCATTCTCAAGGCCGAAAATGTCTCCGGCGAGGTGAAAAGCACCGATCTGACGCCGTCCGTCGGAGAGCAGCTTGTAGCTGCGGACAGCGCCGGAAACGATCTGGTAGACGTACTCCGCGGGCTCCTTCTCGCCGTAGATCTCGGCACCCCTTCTGTAGTGGAATTCGCTGGTGATGAAGTTGGCGTGCTGGGCGGTCAGCCCACCGAGGATGCTCGGTACGTTTGCCGGTCTGACAATGACGTGAGCGAACATGGACCAACTCTCTTTACTATGACGTTGCGGCGTCCGTGGCGGCTCGAAAATGCTTGTCCGCGCGCAATGACTACGACACGTCCCGACCAGCCTCTATTGGTCTTGAGGCCATTGTCCCAAAGGACAGGGTGCGGGGAATGCGGCAATTTGTTCGTAATTGATACGCAAGCCTTGGACTACTTTTCAGCATTTACGACGATAACCGTGCTAGTTTTCCTGAACCCGTTGGTCTCCGGCTCCGAGCGCTATGGGCAAGGTAATTCGGCTCTCTGGACTGATCATCCTGCTGGCGAGCTTGCTGTCGCCGGCTGGTCTCTGGGCGCAAGAGGTGCGCCCGCATTCCATGCTGGTGCTGGACCAGTCCGATCGGCGCGGCCCGTTCTACTATCAGGTCTTCGTTGGACTGAGGGAGGCCGTGAGCGCGCACGGTCACGCTCCGACGACAATCTACACGGAAAGCCTCGATCTCAATCGTTTCGGCGGTGAGGCCTATCAGGAGGATTTCCGGAGATTTCTCGAGGAGAAATACCGCGATCGACCGATCGGCGTCGTGATTGCCGTTGGAGCGGCGGCGCTCGAGCTTGCAATCCGCTGGCGCCCGCAGCTTTGGCCCGACACGCCGATCGTGTTTACGCTGGTCGAAGAGGCCGATTTCAGGCGATTGCGGCCGCCGGCCTATGTCACCGGCGGGATCGTGACCTTGAAGCTCAAGGATGCCGTCTTGGCTGCCCGCGCTGTGCTGCCAGACCTCAAGACGGTCGTGCTCGTTGGCGCAGAATGGGATCGGCAAGTTCTTTTTCGCAATTGGAAGGACCAGGCGGCGGCCGGCCTTCCGGGCCTCGACCTGATCGAGATCATCGGACGTCCGATGCCTGACGTCATCGACAAGGTTGCCGCGCTACCGGACCACAGCGCGATCATCTACACAGGGCTCTATAGCGACGGCAAAGGCAACTATTATCCACCCTCAGATGCCCTCGCATTTGTCGCAGCGAAGGCAAATCGTCCCATTGTCGTTGCGGCGGAGACGTTCCTCGAGCCGGGCGGCATCGGCGGATTCGTTATCGTCCCGTCCTTGATCGGCGCCGAGGCGGCACACAGGGCGCTGCGGCTCCTGGATGGCGAGGCGCCGGAAAACCTGCCGCCGTCGATCATCGATGCCGTGAAGCCGATCTTCAACTGGCAGCAGCTGCAGCGCTGGAATGTCAGCGAAGCCAGTCTGCCGAAAGGCAGCGAAATCCGCTTCCGGGAGCCGACCTTTCTGGAAAAGTATCGCTGGCGGGCCGTTGCGCTCGCTGCGGCGTTGCTGGTCCAGACCATGCTGATTGCGTTCCTGCTGCACGAGCGGTTCATGCGACGAAAGGCGGAGGTCGAGGCCCGCAATCGCCTTTCCCAGCTTGCTCATAGCAATCGACAGGCGACCGCCGGAGAATTGTCGTCCTCGATTGCGCATGAGCTCAACCAGCCGCTTGGCTCGATCCTGACCAATGCCGAGAGCGCGGAACTGATCCTCGGCTCGCCGACGCCCGACCTTCAGGAGGTGCGGGAAATCATTTCCGACATCAAGCGCGATGATTTGCGTGCGAGCGAGGTGATCCGGCGGATGCGCAGCCTGCTGAAGCGTGTGCCGTTTGAGAAGAAGGAGATCGATCTCAACCAGACCATGCGGGAAGCATTCGATTTCCTCAAGCTGCAGGCGTCGGCACGCAACGTCGCAATCTACCTGCAGACGTCGCCGCAGACCCTGCTGGTGAAAGGAGACCCGGTCCAGTTGCAGCAGGTCATTCTCAACCTCGTGGTCAATAGCATGGACGCAATGGGAAAGATGCCCTACGGACGCACGATCATCGGTCGTACCGAAGTCAACGGAGGGGCGTCGGCCGTGATTTCGATCTCCGATTCCGGTCCGGGAATTCCCCCGGACAGGCTGAACGAGATTTTCGATCCGTTCTTCACAACAAAGGAGCAGGGAATGGGCATCGGACTGTCTATCGCGCGGACGATCGTTCTGGCACATAGTGGTCAGATCTGGGCTGAGAACCAGTCCGGTGGTGGAGCGGCTTTCCATCTGTCATTGCCGCTGGCGGCATAGCGCGTTTGGGCTCTTACTTTAGCAGGAGGCAGTGCTAACTTAACGATCGCAGTCTTTGTCGTCGGTTGTGTAGGAGAGAGGGTAATGCACGCTTACGTGCATATTGTCGACGACGACGCCTCGTTTCGCACAGCACTTGAGCGCAGGCTCAAGCTCGCCGGCTACCGTGTTGCGACCTATGCATCGGCCCGGCAACTGCTTGATCAATTGCCGGGCGACGAAGATGCCGGCTGTATCCTGCTGGACGTGCGCATTCCCGGCATGAGTGGTCCGGAGCTGCAGATACGCCTCAACGAGCTGGAGTCAACGCTTCCGATCGTATTCCTCACTGGACATGCCGACACGGCGACGACCGTGCAGGCGATCAAGGCCGGAGCCGAGGATTTCCTGACCAAGCCGATCGCGTCAGAGCAACTGATCGAGGCAATCAATCGCGCTGTCGCGCGGCACGAGTTGACCCGCAGCCGGCGAACCAGGCTCGACTCACTCCGCGCGCTGCTGGCAAGGTTGACCCCGCGCGAGCGGCAGGTATTCGATTTGATTGTGCGCGGTCGGATCAACAAGCAGATCGCCTATGAGCTCGGCACGACGGAACGCACGATCAAGGCGCATCGTCACCAGGTCATGGAGAAGATGAAGGTGCAGTCGCTTGCCGAGCTGGTCTCGATCGCCGAGCGGCTCGGCGCGCGCGAGCTTGACGGTTGAGGTCAAGGGGTGACCCGCCGCGGGCGCGGCTGCGGCCGTCCTGTCCCATGGTACAATATGAAAGCTCTGTGACGGCGTTTATCTCCAACAGTGCCCGCGACGGTGTCGCGCGCCGATGGAGGTTAAGTGTCCTGCATCGGGACATGGGCATCGGATCGCGGCGCCGAGGTGGAGGTTTCAGAATTTGCCGACCCCGAGAATTGTTTTCGTTGTGGACGATAACCCCTCGATGCTCCGGGGAATCGGACGGCTGCTTCGGGAATATGGATTTGCATCCAGATTATTCGAGACCGGAACTGCTTTGCTAAGTGACGGTGGCTTCGATGGCGCGCTGTGTCTGATCCTGGACATCAATCTCAGCGATGGTTCAGGGATCGAGCTGCGGCATCGCCTGGCGGATCAAGGCATCGAGGTCCCCGTCATTTACATCACCGGAAATGACAACCCGGCGACACGCATGGCCGCAATGGCATCGGGATGCGTGGCCTATCTGACCAAGCCGTTCACGGCAAAGTCGCTGATGCAGCCGATCGAACAATTATTGGTTGGCGCAGCGAGCGCGCGTCTCGATCATTCGTCGATGGCTTGATCGAGCGTCAGCGCGGGTGCTCCCTTGCGAACGGTCGCAAAGCGGTCGAGCGGCACCGATGTCGTCAAGGTCAGAATGCTGGTGTCGACCACCTCTATCGAGAGCATCTTTCCGCGATCCATTTGCTCGATGAGCGTGGGATCGGCAACATCGGCTGCAATGCACATGTTGCTCACGCACCAGGTATAGGGCATGCGATGGACCTGCTGCTGGTCGACCGACAGCTTGACCCCGGCTTGCAGGTACATCCCGACCGGCAGGAAAAGCTGGAGGCGGGAGGTCCCGTCTTCGCGCTCGATCAGATCGACGCGAGCGGCCGTCTGGCCGGTCCCGAAGGTGCCGGTGATCGTGGTCCGGCATAATGTCCTGGCGCCAGCCGCGGTGAAGCAGAGCTTTCGCCATTCGCCAAATTTAACGTCCCGCGCCGCGCGTGCGCCCCGCGGAGCCACCTCCGCGCCGTCCTTGACCGCAGCGGGCGGCGGGGGCGCCTGCTGGCTGTGTGCAGCACCGATGTTGACCGCGAACAGCACCAACGTCGCCAAGGGACCATACGAGGCACCGTACAAGCCACCATATCGGACCATGGATGCTCCTCCAGCGAGATTGCGCCTAGCGAACGTTGTCCAGAAATCGCTCGACCAATGGCGACCAGATGGGAATGGCATCGGGAGAGCCGATCAGGAAATGCCCCTCGTCGCCGAACGGCGGCAATAGATGGTACTCGGCCCGGCCGCCGGCGCGCGTGAAGGCCTCGTACATTCGCTTCGACAGGGCCGGGCCGAAGAACGTGTCATTCTCGATGTAGAGCCACAGCATGGGCACCCGCGACGTGTGGCCAAACACGCCGGTTGCTTCGACCAGTTTTTCGGGACCGCAATTGTTGTTGGGCTTGCCGTCGACACGGCCGCCGCGGCCCGCCGCGAAGGTGATGATGGCCTTGACTTGCGGCGGGTTAAGGCTCGACAGCGCAATCGCGGCCCAGCCGCCGGCCGACTGCCCGACGACGACGACGCCGTTCGGCAAGGTGCGCTTTTCGGCGGCCATGTAATCAATGATCCAGAGATCGACCTGCGCGACGGCGAGACCCGGATCGAGGAAATTCGGATTGGCGCATTTCCCGATCTTGGAGAAGAACGGGCCATAAAGACCGCGCTCCGGAATATCGATGGCCGCAGCGCCATAGCCGGTGCCGACCGGTGCCACCACGAGATAGCCGCGCCGCGCAAACCACATTGCGGCATCACGAAACTCGACCAGCGGGAAGAAGCTGCGATCCCGGGCCTTCAGCGACACGCCGTGGTTCATGATGACCAACGGGAAAGGGCCGTCGCCGAGCGGTCGAACCAGATAGGCGAACATGGGTAGCGGCAGCGGCAATGCCCAGATCTCCTCCTGGATGCGTTGGGATGGGCTTGTGTCGTCGGCGCGTGCCGGGGTGGTCAGACCAAGCAGGAGAAGTGTTACGGTCGCGAGGGCCCGTAAGCCGTGCTGACGCATGCCATGCCTTCCGGCGTTTCACCCGCAAATGTGCAGGTCACGACAATCGTAGTGTTGATCCGCGAGGGCGACGCTTGATCTGAATCAACGTGGATCGGTCCGCCCGGCACAACCACATGCGTCCAATGCGGCTTGATACGGCGGACTTGATGTCGATCCAGGGCGAGACAAGTTGGGTCCGACGGTTTCCGCCGGCGAACTGGCTTGCCGACTATCGCGCCTCCTGGCTGGGCGGCGACGCCATCGCCGGGGTCACGCTGGCGGCCTACGCGATCCCGGTGTCGCTGGCCTATGCGGGCCTCGCCGGTCTGCCGCCGCAGATCGGCGTCTATGGCTACCTGCTTGGCGGCGTGGGTTACGCGTTGCTGGGTTCATCCCGGCAACTCGCGGTCGGACCAACCTCGGCGATCTCGCTGATGATCGCCGGCGCCGTCGGCATATTGGCCGGCGGCGATGCCACGCGTTACGGACAGATCGTCAGCCTCGTTGCCTTCAGCGTCGCGGCGCTCTGCCTGATCGCCTGGCTGTTGAGGCTCAGCCTGCTGGTGCGGTTGATCAGCGACAGCATCCTGGTCGGCTTCAAGGCCGGGGCAGGGCTCACCATCATCATGAGCCAGCTGCCGAGCCTGTTCGGCGTGGCAGGCGGCGGCCACAATTTTTTCGACCGCGCGATCAAGCTGGCCGGCCAGTTGGGCGATACCCGGCCGCTGGTGCTCGGCATCGGTGCGGCTGCGACCGTGCTGCTCCTGCTCGGCGAGCGCAGGCTGCCGGGAAGGCCCGTTGGGCTCGCCGTGGTGGCGCTCTCGATCCTCACGGTCTCCGTCCTTGGACTTGCGGACATGGGATTGCCGGTGACCGGAAAGATCCCGACCGGGTTGCCAAGCCTTGCGCTGCCGACGTTCGGCTTGCTCGAATTTGACGATCTGTTTCCCATCGCCGCCGGATGCCTTGTGCTGGCTTACGTGGAAGGCGTGTCCGCCGCGCGAAGCTTTGCGGCAAAGCACGGTTATGCACTCGATGTCCGGCAGGAGTTTCTGGGGCTCGGCGCGGCCAATCTCGCTGCGGCGTTCGGGCACGGTTATCCCGTCGCCGGCGGGCTGTCGCAGTCAGCCGTGAATGACGCTGCCGGCGCGCGGACGCCGTTGGCCCTCGTGTTCTGTTCGGCAACCCTTGCACTCTGCCTGCTGTTTTTCACGGGTCTTCTGACCAATCTGCCGAAGACCGTGCTTGCCGCGATCGTCTTTTCGGCGGTCTACAAATTGGTCGATATTCCGGCACTCGCCAGGATGTGGCGGATCAGCCGGATCGATTTCTATGCGGCGGTCATCGCGCTCGTATCCGTGCTGTTCCTCGGGATCCTGCAGGGCGTGCTGCTGGCCGCCATCGCCACTATCTTCCTGCTGCTGTTGCGCGCGTCCCAGCCGAATATCGCGTTTCTCGGCCGTCTGCCTGGTAGCGGCCGCTATTCCGACCGGGCGCGGCACGACGACGTGGAGACGTTGACCGGGATCATCGCGTTCCGCCCGGAAACCTCGCTACTTTATGTCAATGCCGAGACGATCTTCGAAACGGTATTGGCGGCGCTCCGGACGTCCCCCGACGTCAAGCTGGTGGCCTGCGACCTGTCAGCCTCGCCGTTCATCGACCTCGCGGGGTCGCGCATGCTCCACGATCTTCACCAGGAAACCGCATCGCGCGGAATCACGTTCTGTATCGTCGGCGCGCACGCGCAGTTGCGGGATCTGCTTCAGGCGGATGGTCTTGCCGACAAGACCGATAGCGCAGACTGGATGCGCACGCTCGACAGCGTGTTGGACAACAGGAAGCCGCCGGCAAACACCTAGCGTGCGCAGCCATGCGGGCCGCTCCGACACTGCGGCCTAGTTGCATCGCAAGGCAGGGCGCTCGCGCGCCGGCTACGAGACCTGTCTCATCCGGTTGCGGCTTGACTTGGATCAAACCGCACGGTGGGCCCCGTTCCTACAATCGGAGAACCAGCGCCAAAATCGGGAGATATCGATGGCCAACGACGCGAAGCCGGCACAGCAGCGCATCGATCAATTCTTCTCCGGACCCGGCGGACGCGCCGACAATTGGCGCGATCTGGTCGAGGCGGCAAAGCGGTGGAGCGGCGGCGGCGACCGTGCGCCGTATGACGCGGCGCTGTCGGCGCTTGCGGTCACGGAGGAGTTTCACGGCTACCCGGGCCTGCGCCTGATGACGGCGCTGAAGGAAGCCGCCGCGGCGGGGGACGCCGCAACCTCGCACATGCTTTCGACGCGGATCGCGCAGGCACTTCAGACCAAATCCTTCCGCCAGCACGCCGGGGACTGGAGCACGCAGGACGACGGCAATGGCGACGTTCCCGATCTGCTGCCGCCAACTCTCGGACAATCGGCGGCGCGCCGTCCCTACTTCGAGACCCTGATCGTGACCGGGGTGCCAGCCAGCAATTGGCCGGGACTCCTGGCAGAATGGCGCAGGCTGCGGCGTCCAGTCGACGCCTTCATCTATGAGCCCGTGGTGGTGGGCAATCTCGAGGACGCTTTCTGCGCGGCAATGCTGAACCCCAACATTGCGGCGGTGGTGATCAATGAAGGCTTTGGGTTGCGCTCGCGCCACGACGCGCCTGTGCTTCGTGCCATGACCGGCGCCATGGGGCTCAACGACGAGTCCGATGCGTCCGCGCTGCGGCTGGCCCATATCCTGAAGCGGATCCGTCCCGAGCTTGATCTCTACCTGATGTCCAATCGCGACGTCGAGGAGTTGGCCGGCAATCCCGAAGCCGACGTGGTGCGCCGGGTGTTCTACTCGGTCGAGGATATTCTCGAATTGCACCTTTCAATTCTGGAAGGGGTGCAGGATCGCTTCGACACGCCGTTCTTCGACAATCTGAAGAAATACGCGCAGCGGCCGATCGGGACCTTCCACGCGCTGCCGATCGCGCGGGGCAAGTCCGTGTTCAAGTCGGACTGGATCCGCGACATGGGCGAATTCTACGGGCTGAACCTGTTCCTTGCCGAGAGCAGCGCCACCACCGGCGGCCTCGACAGCATGCTGGAGCCGACCGGCAACATCAAGAAAGCGCAGGAGAAGGCCGCGCGCGCACTCGGCGCCGATCGCGTCTACTTCGTGACCAACGGCACCTCGACCTCCAACAAGATGGCAGTGCAGGCGCTGCTGGGTCCCGGCGACATCGCTATCGTCGATCGCAACTGCCACAAGTCGCACCACTACGGCATGGTGCTGGCTGGCGCGCAGCCGCTTTACGTCGAGGCGTTCCCGATGACGGAATACTCGATGTACGGCGCGGTGCCTCTGAAGACGATCAAGCAGGCGCTGCTGAACGCGAAAGCCGATGGCCGGCTCGACCGGGTCAAGATGATCGACCTGACCAATTGCACCTTCGACGGTCACATCTACAACACGCGGCGAGTGATGGAGGAATGCCTCGCGATCAAGCCCGACCTGATCTTCCTCTGGGACGAGGCCTGGTTCGGCTTCGCGCGGTTCTCGCCATTCCTGAGACGGCGAACCGCGATGGGTGCGGCGAACGAGATCGAAGCCTGGATGCGCGATCCAAAATCGGTTGCGGCCTACGAGAAGCAGCAGGCCGAACTCGGCAAGAGCCCGTCGGACGAGGTACTGCTCAAGACCAGGCTGATTCCCGATCCGCGTCAGATCCGGTTGCGGGTCTACCAGACCAACTCGACGCACAAGTCGATGTCGGCGATCCGGCAGGGCTCGATGCTGGCCGTCAAGGACATCGAATTCCACACCGTCGAGGCGCAGTTCAAGGAAGCCGTGTTCACGCACGCATCGACCAGTCCGAACCAGCAGCTGATTGCGAGCCTCGACGTCTCGCGTCGCCAGATGGAGCTCGAGGGTTATGGATTGGTGGCCAATGCGATGGAGATCGCGTTCGCGATCCGCAATGCGGTCAATACCAATCCGCTGATTTCCCGGTATTTCCGCGTTCTGGGTGCGGATGCAATGGTCCCCAAGGAGTATCGCCAGAGCGGGTTCACCGACTATCTGGCGGATGGCACCAACTGGGCGAGCGCGCTGAAGAGCCTGAACGACGACGAGTTCTGCCTCGATCCGACCCGCATGACGCTGGTCTGCGGTACCGCCGGATACGATGGAACGCAGTTCAAGGGCCTGCTCGCCAGCCGCTACAACATCCAGGTCAACAAGACCTCGCGCAACTCGGTGCTGATCCAGTCCAACATCAACAATACGCGGAGCGACGTCGCGCATCTGGTCCGGGTGCTGGCCGAAATCTCCGGCGAAATCGATCGGGGCCTCGCCAAAGGCGGAGCGAACGCCAGGGCCGATTTCGACGCGCGGGTCAACAGCCTGATGAAGGACGTGCCAGACCTGCCGAACTTCTCGCATTTCCACGAGACTTATCGCGGCGATGCCGGCACCCGGACGAACGAGGGCGACATCCGCAGCGGATTCTATTCAGCGTATGATGCCGCCGGATGCGAATACATTCGCCTGAACGATCCCGAAATCGACAGGCGCCTGAAGAGCGGGCCCGCGCTCGTCTCCGCGAGCTTCGTGATCCCGTATCCGCCGGGCTTCCCGATCATGGTCCCTGGCCAGGTCATCACGCAGGAGACGATCGACTTCATGCGCAAGCTCGATGTGAAGGAGATCCATGGCTATGACGCGGCCGAGGGCCTGAAGCTCGTGACGACCGAGGCTCTCACCAGGATGGGCAAGCCGAAGGCGTCAGCGCCGAAGCTCAAGGCTGCATCATAGATCCGTTGGCGTAACCGATCCCTGGAGGGAAATCATGAGGAAAGTGGATTTGCTTGGAGCTCTCGCCGCGCTGGCAATCGGATTGGCTGGCTTCAGTACGCCGACGCTGGCCGAAACCGGCGCGGTCGCCGTCATCTTCACCAAGGGCGGTTTTATCGTTGGTGTCGGAGGCGGCGAGGGCGTACTGACCCTGCGAGGCAAGCATTATCCGTTCACCGTGTCGGGCATGAGCGTCGGCTTCACGATCGGCGCCTCGACCACCAAGCTTGTCGGGCGCGCCATCAACCTGAGGGGGCCCGGCTCAATCGAAGGCTCGTACAGCGCCGCGGGCGCTGGAGGTGCGATCGCCGCGGGCGCCGGAGGAGTGCAACTGCAGAACGCCAATGGCGTGATCCTGCAGCTCAGCGGCCCGAAGGTCGGCGCCGAAGTCTCGGCCGCCGTGGGCGGTGTCACGATCCGCCTGAAATAGGTGGCAAGGACCCGGGCTTGCGCATCCGGCGCGGCCTGGGCCTTTCAGTAGCGTTCCTCGACGAACTTCATCCCCCGCAGACCGGCCTGATCGTTGTAGCGTCCTTTGCCGGCGCGCCTTGGCAGTTTCACCTTGTCACGCCTGACCCGTCCGTAGGGGATCGTCTTCAGGAGGTGCGCAATGCAGTTCAGTCGTGCGCGCCGCTTGTCGTCGGAACGGATGATGTGCCAGGGCGCATGCTTCGAGCTCGTCGCCTTGAACATCAGGTCACGTGCCCGGGAATAGTCGTACCAGCGCCGGTAGGATTCGGTGTCCATCGGGCTCAGCTTCCACTGCCGCAGCGGATCGTCGATCCGCGCCCTGAAGCGGCGTTCCTGTTCGTCCATCCCGACCTCGAGCCATAGCTTGATCAGGATGATGCCGCCCTCGATGATGTATTGTTCCATTTGCGGGCAGAGCGAGAGGAACCGCTTGTGCTCCGCCGGCGTACAGAATCCCATCACATATTCGACGCCCGCGCGATTGTACCAGCTGCGATCGAAGATCACGATTTCGCCGGCGGCCGGAAACTGCTGCATGTAGCGCTGGATGAAGAGCTGGGACTTCTCACGATCGGATGGCGCGGGCAGGGCGACCACGCGAAATACGCGCGGGCTGACCTTCTCGGTCAGGGCCTTGATGGTTCCGCCCTTGCCGGCCGCATCGCGCCCCTCGAACAGGATGATGACCCTGAGCTTGTTCGCCTTCACCCATTCCTGGAGATGGCAGAGCTGGATCTGCAGCTTGTGCAGCTCTTCCTCATAAGGCTTGCGCTTCATCTTTCCGGAGGAATTTTCCTTCGCCATTGATACCCGTCCATCGTTTGAGCTGTTAGCCCCACGCAATGACGATGCCGATGTCGCCGGGCATGCCGCCGGGGTATTCAACGACCTGGTATCGGATGCGGTAGCCGCGCGGTTGCAGGTAGTCCGCCCAAAGCTGGTATATTTCCTTCGGAATGCCCGTCAGCGTCTTTTCCCAGCCCGCCTCCATCTGATTGATGGCTCGCCCCTTGTCGGTGCACAGCGTGTTGGGGAAGCGGTAGACCTGCACTTCGGTCAGCCCGTTGCGTACCGCACGCTGAATCACCGTCGAGGCCAGCTTGACCTTCTCGTCCTCGCTGAGTCCGGACGGCTTGCTCAACCGCTCGATCAGGGCGCGCTTCTCGGCCTCCACAGCCGCCGCGCGCTTGGCATGCTCCTCGGCCTTTTCCGCTTCCTTGAGCGAGGCCTGCTTCTGGATCTCGTGCGCATTCGGGATCAGGTCATCGATTTTGTCTCGCATGGCTGGGGACTCCTAAGCCCAAGCTTCGACCATGCCTCAAACGGTAGGAGCGAACCAACCGGCTTCATTGATCCAGATCAAGCAAGCTGCATGGCGGAAATGCACGGTACGAGGCACGGCTGCGACGCGCCAGGCGCCCGGACGGGAGATGAAATTTGAGCGAACAGATGCATCCGGCAGCTCCCCATCATCTGCCGTTCTTCATTCCCGGCGCCGACGGGTCCGACACCCTGATGGTGGTGATGGGCATTTTCCTCGTAGCGACAGTTCTATGGGTTGGCACCCTTTACTGGAAGCTGCACAGCCTGCCGGAGCGCATGGCGCACAAGTCCCAGAAGCTTCAGTTTGAGATCGTCGCCGTGCTCGGCCTGATATCGCTCTTCACCCACATGCATATCTTCTGGGTCGCCGGCCTGCTGCTGGCACTCATCGACCTGCCGGATTTCGGCACGCCGATGCGCAGCATTGCAGACTCCGTCGAGCGCATCGCCGACGCGACGCCGGGCGCGCCCGCTGCCGAACCGGAAGCCGAATCCGGACCTGCCGGCAGCCCTGACGTCCGCACGCCCGCGAAGCAGGAGGTGCACAACCATGCTTGAGCTCATGATCTGCTCGCTGGTGACGATCCTGCCGGATTACCTCTACCGCCGCTATCGGCAAGGCAAGCGGTTCGGCAAGGAGATCACGTTCTTCTCTGTCTGGTACGAACTGAGATGGGGCATCACCGGCTGCCTGATGCTCACGATCTCCCTGATCACGATGATCTTCTACTTCCATCCCTCGACAACCTCCGCGGCGATCTACTTCAGGACCGTGCCGATCCTGCCCGAAGGTTCCGGCCGCGTCGTCGAGGTCAATGTCGACTTCACTGCGCCGGTGAAGAAGGGCGACGTTCTGTTCCGGCTCGATAGTTCGAAGCAAGAGGCTGCGCTCGAGACCGCCAGGCGAAAGATCGCCGAGGTGGATGCGTCGCTGATCTCGGCGCAGGCCGATGTCGTCAAGGCGGACGCTCAGATCGGGGAGGCAAAAGCCTCATTGCAGCAGGCCAAGGACGAACTCGATGTGAAGAGCGAATTGCAGCGCCGCAATCCCGGCATTGTGCCGCAGCGTGACATCGAGAAGCTGCAGGTGCTGGTTGATCAGCGGCAGTCCGGCGTCGATGCGACTAACGCCGTCAAGGAATCGGCGACGTTGCGCGTCTCCACACTCCTGCCGGCCGAGAAGGCGAGCGCCGAGGCCGCGCAGGCGCAGGCGCAGGTGGATCTCGACAAGACGTTCGTCCGTGCCGGCGTCGATGGCCGCGTCGAGCAATTCGCCGTTCGCCCCGGAGACCTTGTCGCCCAGATCATGCGGCCGGCCGGAGTCCTGATACCGGACGAAGCGGGCCGCAACAGGTTGCAGGCGGGGTTCGGGCAGATCGAGGCCCAGGTGATGAAGCCGGGCATGGTTGCGGAAGCCACGTGCATGTCGAAACCCTGGGTGATCATTCCGCTGGTCGTCACCAGCGTGCAGGATTTCATCGCCGCCGGTCAGTTTCGGGCCACCGAGCTGCTGATCGACCCGCAGAACCTGCAAAAGCCGGGTTCGATCCTCGTGTTTCTTGAGCCGCTCTACAAGGACGGCCTGGATGGCGTGACGCCGGGCAGCAGTTGCATCGTCAATGCCTACACCAGCAACCATGACGTGATTGCCGATCCGAAAACCGGCGCGTTGAAGGGTTTTGCCCTGCACGCCGTCGACGCGACCGCACTCGTTCATGCACTGCTGCTGCGGATCCAGGCTCTGCTGCTGCCGATCCAGACGCTGGTGCTCAGTGGTCATTGACGGGCGCGAACAGGGAGACTGCAGATGAAGTCGGACGGCAAGCTTCGTGCAATCGTGGTGGCGGGCATGATCTTCGCACTGCCGGATCATGCGCTCGCGTTCGATCTCGCCGGCGCCTGGGCCACGAGCGCGAATCAATGCGGCAAGGTGTTCGCCCGCAAGGGCAGGGCGAACCAGGTCACGTTCGCGAATTTCTCCGGGGTCTATGGCGGCGGCTTCATCGCAGAGGCCGATCGCCTGAGGGGCAAGTTCGAGAACTGCAAGATCAAATCGCGCAAGGATGACAGCAAGGACATCAATATCATCGTGAGTTGCGCGTCGGGGATCATGGTGTCCAACGTGCAGTTCTTCCTCAAGGTCGTCGACGACGACACCATCACACGCGAGTTTCCGGGTATCGAGGGGATGCAGGTCTCCTATCATCGCTGCAAACTCTAGCGGCATGCAGCCTTTGACCCTTTCTGCGGCCCGATATATTGAGCGCTGTGAAGCAGAATCCGGTCAACGCCGGATTGACCGAGTAGCGCGCCGTGGATCCCAGCAATTTGCCAAGGTCGTTGCGCATCGCCGTGGTCGTCGGGCTCGTGCTGATGCTCGGGGGTGCCAGCCTATTCGCCTATCGCTGGCATCTTCGACCGACAACGCTCACGGTCGCCGTCGGTTCGCTCGATGGCGAGGCGAACAAGCTCATTTCGGCGATCGCCGGCAAGCTCGCGGAGTCGAAGGCGACGGTCCGGCTTCGCCTGGTCCAGACCACGGGGCCGCTCGAGTCTGCCGCTACGTTCGCGTCCGGAAAGGTCGACCTTGCGGTGGTGCGTGGCGATGTCGGCGACCTGTCACAGGCCCAGGCCGTGATCGTGCTGGCCCATGCCGCCGTGCTGATCGTTGCTCCGCCCGGGGCCTCGATATCTGACGTGACGGAGCTGAAGCGCACCACGCTCGGCGTGATCGGGTTCGACACCAATCAGAAGCTGATCAAGGTGTTATCGGACGAGTACGATCTTGCGCGCGCAGGCGTGACGTTCAAGCCGCTTCTGCCCTCGGACGCGCGCCGGGCGCTGGAAACCAAGGAAGTCCGCGCCATCCTGCTCGTGATTCCCCTGACCGAGAAATATCTGTCCCTCCTGCGGGGCGTTCTCCCGCACACATCGCGAACCGGCCCTGTGATGATTGCCATCGAGTCCGCGGGCGCGATTGCCGAAAAGGAGCGAGCCTACGAAAGCTTTGACGTGCCCAAGGGAACATTGCGGGGCTCGCCGCCAATTCCCCCCGATGACCTGACGACGCTGCGGACCTCGTTCTACCTGGTGGCGCAGAAGAAGCTTGGCAACGACCTGATCGGCGACCTGACCCAGGCGATCATGACCGCACGGCACGATCTGCTTGCTGAATTGCCCGGGCTGGCGCAGATCGTGACGCCCGACACCGATGCAGATGCCTACATCCCCGTACATCCGGGCGCGGCCGCGTTCTACGAGGGCACCCGGGAGAGCGTTCTCGATCGATGGGGAAATGCGATTTTCCTGGCGCCGATGATCGCGGGGGGCCTTGCATCGGTGCTTGCCGCGGCCTGGAAATTTCTCCGGCCGGTCGAGACTAAGAGCCGCCAGGAAGCGCTCGACATGCTCTATGCGCTGGGACCTCGGATCCGGGCGGCCGAGCATGTGCCGGAGCTGGAAGAGATCGAGCGCGAAATCGACCAGGTGCTGCGGACGCAGCGCAGCCAGCCGGTCGGGGACGACAAGAGCGAGCGTGCCGTCACCGCGGTGAACGTTGCGGCCCATCGGCTCGAAAGCCTGATCCACGATCGCCGCGCCCATCTTGCGTCGCGGCAAGAGGGCCAGGTCGGAAGCTGAGCGAACCGGCGCTTTCCTTGATCTCGATCAAAGGGCGGACGTGGCCCGTGGCCGATTCTGTCGACCGTCGTGTCGATGGAGGTGGCCATGTTCCGTTGGGGCAAGACCCTGCTTGCGATTGCGCTGATGTCGGTAACGCCCGTTGCCGCATTGGCGCAGACTGCCGACAAGCCGCCGGCCCAGGCCAGCCAGCCGGCCGCCGCAGCAACGCAGCCGGCCGATCAACTCCTGAAGCCGGAGCAACTGGAAGCCCTGGTGGCGCCGATTGCGCTTTATCCGGACTCGCTGCTGGCCAATGTGCTGGCGGCTTCGACCTATCCGCTCGAGGTCGTCCAGGCCGATCGCTGGCTGAAGGAGCGCAAGAGCCTGAAAGGGGATGCGCTCAAGGCCGAGGTCGACAAGCAGGCCTGGGATGACAGCGTAAAGGCACTCGCAAGCACCGCTGACGTGCTGTCGATGATGAGCGACAAGATCGATTGGACAAAGAATCTGGGCGATGCCGTGCTGGCCCAACAGGCTGACGTCATGGACGCGATCCAGCGGCTGCGCAGCAAGGCGCAGGCCAACAACAAGCTGGTGACGACCAAGCAGCAGAAGGTCAGCGTCCAGACCCAGGAGAACAAGCAGGTCATTGTCATCGAGCAGACCGATCCGGACACGGTCTACGTTCCCTACTACGATCCGGCCACGGTCTACGGCGCGTGGCCATACGCTTCGTACCCGCCGTACTATTTCGGCTATCCGTCCTATATCGGCGCCGGTGTGATCGCGGCAGGCCTTGCCTTCGGCGCCGGATGGGCGATCGGGCGCTGGGGCAATTATTGGGGTGGCGGCTGCAACTGGGGCAATCGCAACGTCTATGTGAACCATTTCAGCAGAACCAACAATATTGCGAACGGCTGGCAGCACAATATCGCGCATCGCCAGGGCGTTCGCTACAACAACAGCAGCGTCCAGCAGCGCTTCGGCGGCAACAACAATCGTGCCGGCGTCAGCGACCGGATGAACTATCGCGGCCGCGACGGTCAGCAGGTTCTCAACCCGGGCGGCGATCGCGCGGGTGGCGCAGATCGAGCAGGAGACCGCGGCGGCGATCGCGCCGGAGATCGCGCCAGAGGTGGCGACCGCGCCGGTGCCGGCAACAAGGCCAAGGGCGTCGGCGATCGCGCAAAGGCCGCCAACCGTGGCAGTGCCGGTAACCGCGCCGCTGCGGCTAATCGCGGCGGCAGCAGTCGCGGCGGCGCCATGAACGTGTCGTCCGGACGGGCAGCCGCGGCGGCATCGGCGCGCGGGCGATCGAGTATGGCCAGCATGCCGCGCGGCGGCGGCGCAAGCTTCGCCGGCCGTGGTGGCGGCGGAGGCTTCCATGGCGGCGGCGGAGGTGGTTTCCGAGGCGGCGGAGGAGGTGGCGGCTTCCGCGGCGGCGGTGGCGGCGGGCGGCGTTCCGACATCGCGCTCAAGCACGATATCGAACTGCTTGGCTATCTCGCCAACGGCCTCGGCTATTACCGCTTCAGCTATCTCGGCAGCAACAAGGCCTATGTCGGCGTGATGGCGCAGGAGGTCGAGCAAGTGATGCCGGCGGCGGTGACACGCGGCGCCGACGGCTATCTCAGGGTCTATTACGACAAGCTCGGTCTCAAGTTCCGCAGCTACCACGACTGGCTTGCCGCTGGTGCGAAGATTCCATCCCCGTCGGAGGCTTCACGATGACAGGCACTTCGTACTTGCGATTGGATCGCCTGGCTTGGATCGGCATCGCGGCGGCCGCAGCATTCGCCTTGCTACTCTCTCCCGCTCGCGCCCAGCAGGGCTTCCCCAATCCGGAAGATGCGGCGTCCGCCTTGGCAACCGCCGTCAAAGCCGGCACGAGCCGAGCCATGCTGAAGGTGCTCGGCCGCGATGCTGTCGATATCATCGAGTCCGGCGACGATGTCGCCGACGCCAATGCGCGAGAGCGCTTTCTGTCGGCCTACGACGCCAGGCATTCGATCAAGGCCGACGGCAACAAGAAGGCCACCCTGATTCTGGGGCCGGACGATTTCCCGTTCCCGATCCCTCTCGTCAGCAACCAGGACGGCTGGAGTTTTGATGCGGCTGCGGGGCGTCGCGAAATCCTCTATCGCAGGATTGGCCGCAACGAGCTTGCGGCGATCCAGACCTGCCTCGCCTACGTCGACGCGCAGAATGAATATGCCGAGAAGGATCGCGGCGAGGGTGTGGGCACCTACGCCCAGCGCATCGTCAGCAGGCCGGGCAAGACCGACGGCTTGTTCTGGCGCGACGACAAGGACCCGAGCCCGCTCGGTGAGCTGGCGGCCCAGGCCGCGGCGGAAGGCTACAAGGTCGGCGAGCAGCCCGAGCCCTACCACGGATACTACTATCGGATCCTGAAGGCGCAGGGCTCCGATGCTCCGGGCGGCGCGCTGAACTATGTCGTGAAGGGCAAGATGATCGGTGGATTTGCACTGGTCGCCTGGCCCGCCGAGCACGGCAATTCCGGCGTCATGACCTTCCTGGTCAACCACGCAGGTACTGTCTTTCAAAAGGATCTCGGTTCACGCACCGATTTCCTCGCCAAGCGCATGATCGTCTTCGATCCGGATCAAACCTGGAAGAAGGTCGACCCTACAAATCCTTGAGCGAAGAGGGGCTCAAATGATGCAAGGCATCCGTCCCGTCATACTGGCGCTTGTCGCGATGGTTCTGCTGGTCGCGCCGTGCTTCGCTCAGGCCACCGGCCACGTCCAGGTCAAGTTCGTGAAGGCGGCGCTCGTCGTGGGTGGCGGCGGCGGGAGCGGCACGCTCACCTACCGTGGGCGGCACTATCGGTTCATCGTGTCCGGCTTCAGCCTCGGCGTGAGCGCGGGCGCATCGGTGACCTGGCTGGAAGGCACCGCCTCAGGCATCAGGGAAGTCAACGATTTCGCCGGCAGCTATACGCTGGTCGGGGGAGGCGGCGCGTGGGCCGCCGGCGTAGGGGGAGTGAGTATGCGAAACGAGCGCGGTGTTCTGCTCACGCTCAAAGGGCCGAAAGCAGGCCTGGAATTTGCAGCAAATCTCGGCGGGTTGACGATCTCGCTGCAATAAACTCAGGTTTCTTGCGTAGCGCCGGCTTTCCTTCAAAATCTCCTTAAGGAGGGATACTTCGCCCGCGCTCGAAAATTGAGGAGCCGCCAAAGCAGCGAGGATCGCGAGAAGCCGCAGCTATTTTGTCATAGAGACGTTCCGATGAAAGGGGCTCCACTCGATCCTGGTTTTCGTTGTGTTCGTCGACAAGTCCCCGGCGCTGCACCGCGCGGAAACATCATCCGCCTCATCGGACCAACGCACGTACGGACCCAATTTGAGCGATCGACCGACCGACCGAATTTTCGTTCGCTATTTGTTCTAGATGTGCTATTGATTCGAAGCGTCGCGGTGTCGATTGCGGGGAACGATGCCCCATTCGGTCGAGTCGTCAGTTAGGGCGATATGAGCCACTGTATAGAGGCGAGGCGACGACTCTGGTAACGCACGGTCATGTATGAAGCTCGCAAGATATGCAACTTCCTTCTGGCGAATTTCGACGCGGTCGAGTTCGATCTGACAAATTTGCGGATCAACAAGTTACTGTTTTTCATTCAGGCGGGCGCGCTGAGGGAGATGCCCGATGGTCTGATCCGAAATCATTTTGAGGCTTGGCAATACGGGCCGGTGATTAAACCGGTCTTCGACGCGTTCAAAATCCACAAAGACAACCCGATCACCGGGCCTGCTCAATTCCTGGACTATGCGTCAGGTCAACGCATTCCGGTGCCGTATGATGACGTTCGAGAAGAGCATCAGAAGATCATTGTTCGCGAATTCAATGCCTACAGCCGGTTCACAACCGGCCAACTGGTATCGCTCTCTCATGAGGCAAATGGCCCTTGGGACATCGTGTATAAGGCGCACCTCGCAGACCCAACGCTGAGCCCGCGTATTCCGAACCAACTAATCCGCGAGCATTTTGCCGGGGAACGGAAATCCACAGTTCGCCATTAACGGAACTTTTAGGGTATATTGCGCGCAGCGGCCGAATCAGCCTATTCCCTCGCTATTCGGCTCCATGTCGCAGGAGATGCCTAGATGGCGGGGCGCGGAAAGTACTTTGAGCTTCTGGATTTACCGAAGTTTGCGTATCCGTCGGTCGTCGGTATGGATGCCGCTCTAACCGCAAACAATCTCTCTGAGCGATTGGCGGGCGGCGGCTTCATGTCGTACCAGATGATCTGGCCGCGATTAGAGCCAATCGTTGCCGGACTTGCCACGGACGCCTACATTAAGGCCGCTTTCAGCCCGTATCCCGATGATCCGAAGCAAAGCTGGAAGAACGTCGCAATCCAAGATGTTGTCCGGCTCCTCAGAGATCATTTCGGTGGCAGGGGCCGCTGGTACCGTCACATCGAGAAGCCGAAGAGGGTGCTCGGTTTTTGGTTCAAGCCGAGCATCAAGGGCGTGTGGTGGGTGGACGGCAAAGGCTATGCAGTCCTCATCAATGCGCGTAAAGGACAACCGCTGTTCCCTGACCACATTCGGTTCCTCGCGCGAGGCATATACGAGCTTCATTGCGTCGAAGATCCGAACGATCCGATCCCGCTGATCATCGACGTAAGTGCACCTGAACTCGGCAAAGGCCGAACTCTCCGCGTCTATGAAATGCCAGTAGAGAAAGCCATCTCGCTCGACGAATTCGACGATGCCGTACGCCAATTCTTGAAGGCGTTGGCGCTCGCGGGAGTGGCTTTGCCAACCGACACGGCAGACGTAATCAGCCTGTTCAAGAGGCGGTAGCCCGTCCAGCAATTTCGATATCGCGAATTCCCGGCTCCGCAAGACGCCGGGTTTTTCGTTTCGCGCCACAAGCGCTATCGCGATTTGGCTAGTCGTTTGGTGAGTAAAAACCGCGAACCGCTGAAATTCTTGGTCTTTTTGACTTGACTGGCGGAAGGGGTGGGATTCGAACCCACGGTACCCTTGCGGGCACGCCGGTTTTCAAGACCGGTGCCTTAAACCACTCGGCCACCCTTCCGGATCATTCGGATCAGGCCCTTAGCGTAGAGCGACGCCGAACGCAACGCGAACTTGGCGAGAACACCGGAGCGAAATGGGCCGTTAGCTCGGTCCACCGGCAGCGAACCAACTGAATTTGAGCGCGAGGACAACCAGGGCTTCGGCCGATGCTACGGCGCCGAGGCCGCAGCAATTGGCTGCGGGTCATCGTCGCATACGCGCACCACGGTTGACCGCGACCATCGCCGTTGGCCATCATGATGCCCATGAAGCGCGTCCTCTTCCTTTGCACCGGCAACTACTACCGCAGTCGATACGCAGAGGAGCTGTTCAATCATCTTGCGCGCGGCGAAAACCTGCTCTGGCGCGCCTCCTCGCGAGGCGCCGCCGAACGCGGCTCGCCCGACAATGTCGGCGCCATGTCGGTGTTTGCCGATGACCGGCTTCGCGCCAACGGCATCGTTCCGGAGGGCGCCACGCGCTATCCGCAGCCATGTTCATTGGCTGACTTCGACGGCGCGGACCTGGTGATCGCGCTCAAGGAGGCCGAGCATCGTCCGCTGATCGAGCGGCGGTTTCCCGAGGTCGCCGACAAGGTGAGCTACTGGCATGTGCACGATATCGATGTTGCCCATCCCGCGGATGCGCTGCCGATGATCGACGAGCTCGTCCGCGAGCTGGTTTCATCGCTCAGGTAATTGGTTCGCGCTTCAGGAAGATCGCGAGCGCATATTCTGCCGGGCGTGCGAGCCTGCCGCTGATGCGTTCGAGGTCATCGACGGCGACGATCTCGAGGCGGCCTTCAGTGACCTTCAACCGGTCGATCGGCACGTCCCGCGCAAGGAACACCTCGCCGTGAAGGGTACCGCCCGGCGTCGAATGATCCGGTCCGAAATAGCGGCCGATCAGCTCAAAACGTTCGGGCGGCAGGTAGTAGCCAATCTCCTCGTGGATTTCGCGCACCACGCATTCCAGGAAGGTCTCGGTGCCCTCCCGCCGCCCGCCAAACAGGCTGATCTTGCCGGGATCGGAAACGTGAGGAAGGTCGTCGCGCAGTTGCAACAGCAACCGGCCATCCGTGCTGACGAGCAGCGCAGACGTTCCCTCTCTTACTGCGCCGGTCATGCGCGAATCCTCTCGCGGGAAAGGTGGGGGCGTGCGTCAGGACTGGGGCTACGAGAAGGCGGCGGATTTGCTGCGCGGATCGTCTCAGCTGGGTAGACGTCTGGCTCGTATCGCCAGCACTCTAACGCTGAATCCGGAGGTCGAGCGGCGAGGGTCGCCGCGGTCTTTCGCATGGGCGCAGATGGCGCCCAGGGCATCACATGTTCAGCCGAAAGCGAAGGCCAACAGGCTGGAGCACAGCAGCACGAGGCTTGCTGCGGTCAGGGTTAGAAACCCGTCGGAGACCAAATCGTGATTACGCATGACACACCTGCTTTCTACCGATGCTCATCCGAATTGATTAAAGCTTTCCGAACATTCGCTCCTGGAAAGAGGTGACGCGTCTTTCCGCCTTCAACGGACCGTCAGGCCCGGTACCGATAGCCTTCCACGGCGTGCGCCAAGAAGATCGCCGCACTCACCAGGCCCATCACCGCTGTAACCGTCTCGATCATCGCAAACTTTCCTTTGCGCCCCACGTCCGAGAGAAAACGATTGCAGCCTTGCACAGTCAAAAAGATTCAATTGTTGGAATTGAAGATGCCCCCCGACTGATGATTTGCTGCAACAGTGTGTGTGATAGCGGGACAGGCGAGGATGTTTTGCGCGCACGGAGGTCCGTAGAAGGACGGAGGAGGCGCAACAGACCATTCACCAAGACGCCACCGCCGGATGGCTCACCCCATTTCCGCCGTGTTCCGGTTGCGATATCTTCACCATCCGGTGCGGAGGTGGGCCGCACAGTGACAGAATCGATCCCGACGCCTCGCAGTAGGCGCGGGTCCGGACAGAATGGTACTTGGGGCAGATGGGGATTAGACGGCCAGATTCGATGATCCGGACGGCGCGCGGCGCCGTTGCGGTGGCCTCGTGCCTCGTCCTCGCCAATTGTGCCTCCTCGAACCAGTTCGCCAGCCGGGTCGATCCCAAATACGGCGTGTCCTCGAGCCCGCGTGTGGTGGCGCTCGGTGATCCCGTGCCGAAGGGCGGCGGCACCTACCGCATTGGCAAACCCTATGTCGTCGCCGGCCGCACCTATGTGCCGGAGGAGAACGAGAACTATCGCGCCGAGGGCATGGCGTCCTGGTACGGCGATGATTTCCACGGCCGCCTGACCGCCAATGGTGAGGTGTTCGACATGGGCTCGCTCACGGCCGCCCACCCGACCTTGCCGATGCCGAGCTACGCGCGCGTCACCAATCTGAGCAACGGCAAATCGCTCGTCGTTCGCGTCAACGACCGCGGCCCGTACCACGGCAACCGCCTCATAGACGTCTCGAACAAGGCCGCCGAACTGCTTGATTTCAAAGGCAATGGCGTCGCCCGCGTCCGCGTCGAATATGTCGGGCGGGCGCCGCTCGAAGGCTCCGACGACCGCCAGCTGATGGCGACCCTGCGCACCGGTACGCCGGCGCCGTCCCCGTCGATGGTCCGGGTCGCTTCGGCCCGGCCGTTCGTGCCGGAGATGTCGTCCTCGTCGGGCCGGGTCCGGGGCGATGTCCCGCTGCCTGAAGGGCGGCCCTACAGCCTCGGCAACACCCAGTCCGACTACGCCTCGGTCAGCGCCACCTCGGAAATGTCGGCCTCGAGCCGGTCGCACCGCCGCGTGCCGAACAATCCGCGCGAAGTCTCCTACGAGGGTGACGCGCGCTATGCCGCAACCCCGAGCGCGGCCACCGCCTATGTGCCGATCGACGCGCGTGGACCGGCCGAGGTGCTGAGCGGGCGCGGGCTCTACTGAATCAAGCCGTTTGCCGAATCAAATCGTGGCGAATCAAGCCTTTGGCCTGATCATTTCAGAAATGCGATCAGCGCCGCGTTGACCTCGTCGGGGCGCTCCTGCTGGATCCAGTGGCCGGCACCCTCGATAATCAGCTTCTGCCGCAGGTTCGGCAGCACGCGTTCCATGTCCGCGACCCGCTTGGCACCGATCAGCCCGGTAATCACCGAATCCTTCGAGCCGGCGATGAACAGCGACGGCTGATGGATCTGCGCGTCCTGCCAGGGCGCGGTCAGCTCCCAATTTCGGTCGAGATTGCGGTACCAGTTCAGGCCGCCGCGGAAGCCAGACTGCCGGTAGCCCTCGGCGAATTCGGCGATGTCGGCCTCGGTCAGCCAGACCGGCAGCGGCATACCGGTCGGCAGCTTGCCGAGGAAGCCCTTGGCTTCGTCGACGAACATCGAGCTCGGATCCGAGACACCGCGACCGAGCACCAGCCGCATGGTGTGGGCGATGTCGCGTTCGAACTCGGCCTCGGCCACGCCGGGCGGCTGAAAGTACTGCCAATAGAAATTGGTGATGCCGCTTTCGCGCAGGGTCTCCAGCGGACGGCCGCGGCCACGGAACGGCGGCGGCACGCTAAGGCCGGCGACCTTGGTGAAGATATCAGGACGGAACAGGGCCGCGTGCCAGGCAACCGGCGCGCCCCAATCGTGACCGACGATCATCGCCTTCCGCTCGCCGAGCGCGGCCACCAGCGCGACCATGTCGCCCACAGTATCGAAGATCGTGTAGGCGCCGACATCGACCGGCGCGGTGGTCCGGCCGAAGCCGCGCATGTCAGGGGCTGCAACCCGAAAACCTGCCGCGGCGAGGGCTGTGATCTGGTGCCGCCATGAGTAGGACAGCTCCGGCCAGCCATGGCAGAGCACGACCAGTGGGCCTTGCCCGGCCTCGCGCACGAACATGTCGATGCCATTGGCGGAAATGGTGCGGGAGGATGACATTCGCGTTTCCGCCTTGTTTGCCGGTTCTGCTGTCGTTAGCTGGTTCCAAAGATTACTAACAAGGATACGGGCGTTCAGCGCAGCCGGCAATCCAGCCGGCCGTGCACAAGCGGCGAAACCTCAGTTGTTTGCAATACTTCCAGCTGTTAGAACGCAGTCTTTCAGGACATCGCCGATGGCAGCCCAGATCGCAATTCCCCGCACGTTGTTCGCTCGCGCCGGGCGTTCTTGGCGTGGCCTGGTCGCGGCCGCGGTCGTGCTGGCGATCGGCTGCGGCGGGGTGGTCTATGCCGCCAACAACAGCGTCCAGGGCGCCAAGAAGGAAGATGGCGGGTTCGACGGCGATGCGCCGACCGCGATCCTGGTCGAGGCTTCCTCGGGCAGCGTGCTGTTCGAGAAGAATGCCGATGAGCTGCGCGCGCCCTCCAGCATGATGAAGCTGATGACGGCCGAGGTGGTGTTCGACGCCATCAAGAAGGGCGACATCAAGCTGACCGACGAGTATCGGATCAGCGAGAACGCCTGGCGGCGGGGCGGGGCGCCGTCCGGGACCTCCACGATGTTCGCCGCGATCAACAGCAAGGTCTCGGTCGACGATCTCCTGCATGGCGCGATCATCCCGAGCGGCAACGATGCCTGCATCGCGCTGGCCGAAGGCATCGCCGGCAACGAGCATACCTTCGCGACCGACTTCATGACCAAGCGCGCCCGCGAGCTCGGCATGACCAAGTCGACCTTCGGCAATTCCAACGGGCTGCCGGACCCGACCAACAAGATGACGGTACGGGAACTCGCGATCCTGGCGCGCCACCTCATCCTGACTTACCCGGACCGGTACAAGCTGTTCGGCGAAAAGGAATTCACCTGGAACAAGATCCGCCAGCAGAACCGCAATCCGCTGCTGAACGCTTTGCCCGGCGCCGACGGCCTGAAGACCGGCTACACCAAGGAAGGCGGCTACGGCATGGTCGGCTCGGCCGTGCAGAACGACACGCGGCTGATCGTCGTGGTCAATGGCCTCGAGGATTCCGACGACCGCGCGACCGAAGCCAAGAAGATGCTGGAATGGGGGTTCCGCAGCTTCGAGACCCGGGTCCTGATCGCGGCCAACCAGCCGGTCGGCTACGCCCGGGTGTTCGGCGGCGAGACCCGCTCGGTCAAGCTGGTCAGCCCCGATCCGATCAAGGTCATGGTGTCGAAGAACGGCAACGACAAGCTGCTCGCGCGCGTCATCTATAGCGGCCCGGTCAAGGCGCCGATCACCGCCGGCCAGCAGATCGGCGTCGTCCGGGTCTGGCGCGGCGGCAATGTCGCGATGGAGACTCCGGTGTTCGCGGCGAATGCCGTCGGCACGGGATCGACGATGCGCCGCGCGCTCGACGGCGCCCAGGAGCTTGTGATCGGAATGTTCCGCGCAGGGGTCGAGAAGCTCTGACATGGCGGAAGCAGCAGTCCAACGGCCGAGCTTGCGCGGTCGCTTCATCACCTTTGAGGGCGGCGAGGGATCGGGGAAATCGACCCAGATCCGCAAGCTCGCCGAACGGCTCGATGTCGCCAAGCTGCGCGCGATCGTGACCCGTGAGCCCGGTGGCTCGCCGGGGGCCGAGATCATCCGTCACCTCGTGCTGTCGGGGATGGGCAAGCTGCTCGGACCGGAAGCCGAGACGCTGCTGTTTGCCGCCGCGCGTGACGACCATGTCCGCACCGTGATCCTGCCGGCGCTCAACCAGGGCATCTGGGTGCTGTGCGATCGCTTCTTCGATTCCACGCGCGCCTATCAGGGCCAGCTCGGGCAGGTATCGCCCGGCCTCGTCAATGCCATGCAGCGCGTCACCATCGGCGATCTCAAACCTGATCTCACCTTCATCCTCGATGTGCCGGTCGAGGTCGGACTGCAGCGCGCCGCCCTGCGCCGCGGCAATGCCACGGCGGATCGCTTCGAAGCCGAGGGCATCAAGTTCCATCAGGATTTGCGCGATGCCTACCGCAAGATCGCGGCTGACGATCCACAGCGCTGCGTGCTGATCGACTCCACTGCCGAACCGGACACGGTCGCGGCGAGGATCTGGGCCGCGCTGCGCGAGCATCTGCGCGCAACGCTCACGGCGGACAGTCCCGCATGAGCGCACGCAAGGTCGAACAGGAGAACCCCGCTCGCCACCCGCGCGAAACCCCCGACTTGTTCGGGCATCGCGAGGCGGAGACCGCACTGCTCGATGCCTATCGCAGCGGTCGGATTCCGCATGCCTGGCTGATCGGCGGCGCGCAGGGCATCGGCAAGGCGACGCTGGCCTATCGCATGGCGCGGTTCGTGCTGGCGTTCCGCAATCCGAAGTCGTCCCAGGTTCAGGCGGCGCCGACGCTGCGGGTTGATCCGTCCGATCCGGTGGCGCGCCAGATCACGGCGGGCGCCCATGGCGGGCTGCTGGTGCTGGAGCGCGGCCTCAACGACCGCGGCGTGATGCGCACCGTGATCACGGTCGACGAGACCCGCGAGACGATCTCGTTCTTCGGCTCGACCGCAGCGGTCGACGGCTGGCGCGTCTGCATCGTCGATACCGTCGATGAACTCAATCCCAATGCCGCGAACGCGCTGCTGAAAATCCTCGAGGAGCCGCCGCAGCAGTCGCTGTTCCTGTTGGTCAGCCACGCGCCGTCACGGGTGCTGCCGACCATCCTGTCCCGCTGCCGCAAATTGCTGCTGCGGCCGCTGGAGACGGGCGATGTGGTCCGCGCGGCCACGGCCGCGACCGACATCGAGGCCGACGATCCGGCGCTGGCGGAAGCCGCGGCAGCGTCCGAGGGCAGCGTCGGGCGGGCGCTCTCGCTGCTCGGCGGCGACGCGCTCAAGCTGCAGCAACGCACGGCCGCGCTGCTCGCAACGCTTCCGAACGTCGATCCGCGCGAGCTGCACGCGCTGGGCGATGCGCTCGGCACCAGCGACCGCGTCGCGCTTGCCGCTTTCATCGACGGCATCGATCGCTGGATGAGCGAGCGCGTGCGTGCCGGCGACGCCAATGCCAATCTGCCGCGCCTTGCACGGCTGGCGGAGGTATGGGAAAAGATCGTCCGCGCCGCGCGCGATACCGAAGCCTACAATCTGGAGCGCAAGCCGCTGGTTTTCTCGGTGTTTTCGATGCTCGCGGACGCGACCCGATAGACGTCTCGTCTAACAACACATCCGTCTGACAACACTCCCGACAATCTCGTTTCGATCTGCAAAGGATTCCGTGGTGGCGACCGCTAAGAAGAAATCGTCGAAAAAGGCCAAGAAGACGAAGAAGGCATCGCCCGCGCGCGCGACCAGGAAAGCCACCGCGAAGTCGCGCGCTGCCAAGACCAAAAAGGGTGGACGCGTCACCAAGAAGGCGAAGAAAGCCACCAAGGCCAAGACAGGTGCCAAGAAGCCGGCGGCAAAGAAGGTCGCCAAAAAGGCCGTCACGAAGGCTGCGAAGAAGACCGCCAAGAAGGTTGCCACGAAGCCCACCAAGGCTCCGAAGGCAGCCGCTGCGGCCGTGGCTCCAGCTGCAAGGAAGCCCGCAGTGCCGAAGGCTCCGGCTGCCGAGAAGGCGGCAATTGTCCGCGCGCCCAAGCAACCCAAACCCGCAGCGACGGCTGCTGCGCGCGCGTCCGTCCCGGCACCTGCCGCGGACCGCGGCAACGCCTACTACATCACGACCGCGATCGCATATCCGAACGGTCAGCCGCATATCGGCCACGCCTATGAGGCGATCGCGACCGATGCGTTGGCGCGCTTCCAGCGGCTCGACGGCAAGGACGTGTTCTTCCTGACCGGCACCGACGAGCACGGACAGAAGATGATCCAGACCGCGCAGGGTGAGGGACTGACGCCGCACGCGCTCGCCACCCGCAACGCTGCGCGGTTCAAGGAGATGGACGAGCGGCTGAACGTCTCGTTCGACCGCTTCATCCGGACCTCTGAACCCGCGCACCACAAGTCGGTGCAGGAAATCTGGCGCCGCATGCAGGACAATGGCGACATCTATATCGACGCCTATGCCGGATGGTACTCGGTGCGCGACGAGGCCTATTACGCCGAGGATGAGACCACAGTCGGCGAGGACAATGTCCGCCGTGGTCCGCAGGGCACGCCGGTCGAATGGGTCGAGGAGAAGAGCTATTTCTTCAAGCTGTCGGCCTACCAGGACAAACTGCTGCACCTCTATGAGAGCCAACCCGATTTCATCGGCCCGGATTCGCGCCGCAACGAGGTGATGAGCTTCGTGCGCGGCGGGCTGAAGGATCTCTCGATCTCGCGCACCACCTTCGACTGGGGCGTCAAGGTCCCCGGCGATCCCGAGCACGTGATGTATGTCTGGGTCGACGCACTGACCAACTACATCACCGGCGTCGGCTATCCCGACGAGAGCGACAAGCACTGGCGCTACTGGCCGGCCGACGTGCATATCATCGGCAAGGACATCATCCGCTTCCACGCGGTGTACTGGCCGGCCTTCCTGATGTCGGCCAGCATCCCGTTGCAGAGGCGGGTCTATGCGCACGGCTTCCTGTTCAACAGGGGCGAGAAGATGTCGAAGTCGGTCGGCAACGTGGTCGATCCCTTCAATCTGGCCAACCAGTACGGCGTCGATCAGGTGCGCTACTTCTTCCTGCGCGAAGTGCCGTTCGGCCAGGACGGCAACTACAACCACGAGGCCATCGTCGCGCGCATCAATGCCGACCTCGCCAACGATTTCGGCAATCTCGCGCAGCGTTCGCTGTCGATGATCGCCAAGCAACTTGGCGGCGTGCTGCCGGAGCCCGGCGAGTTCAGCGACAGCGACAAGGCGATCCTGGCGCAGGCCGACGCCATGCTGGAGACATCGCGGACCGCGATGGCGACGCAGCAGATCCATCAATGGCTCAACACGGTCTGGGCCGTGGTCGCCGAAGCCAATCGCTACTTTGCCGGCGAGGCGCCGTGGGCCCTGGCGAAGACCGATCCGGCGCGCCAGAAGACGGTGCTGTATGTCACCGCCGAGGTGGTGCGCCAGATCGCGATCATGGCGCAGGCGGTGATGCCGGAATCTTGCGCCAAGATGCTCGACAGCCTCGGCATCCCAGCGGATGCGCGCAGCTTCGCGGCGGTCGCCGAGCGGATCAAGCCGGGCACGGTTCTGCCGGCGCCGGTCGGCGTGTTCCCGCGCTACGTGGAACCGAAGACTGAGTGAGCGGTTCGAAATTCATGCTGATCGACAGTCACTGCCATCTGGACTTTCCTGACTTCGCCGACGATCTCGACGGGATCGTCGGGCGCGCCGAAGCGGCCGGCATCGGCCGCATGGTCACGATCTCGACCCGGGTGAGGCGGCTCGGCGGTCTGCTTGCGATCACGGAGCGCTTTCCCGACGTCTACTGTTCGGTCGGCACTCATCCGCATCATGCCGACGAAGAGGACGGCATTCCGGCCAGCGAACTGATCGAGCTGACCAAGCACCCGAAGGTCGTGGCGCTCGGCGAGGCGGGGCTCGACTATTTCTATGAGCATGGTTCGCGCGAGGCGCAGGAGCGCGGCTTTCGCGCCCACATCGCCGCGGCACGCGAGACCGGTCTGCCGCTCGTCATCCACACCAGGGAGGCGGATGATGATTGCGGCCGCATCCTGGAGGATGAGGTCGCGAAGGGACCGTTCAAGGCCGTCCTGCACTGCTACACCGGCGGCCGCGAGCTCGCGATGAAAGCGATTGGGCTCGGGCTATCGATCTCGTTCACGGGCATCCTGACCTTCAAGAAGTCGGATGCCCTGCGCGCACTGGCCGCCGAGCTGCCGGCCGACCGCATCATGGTCGAGACCGACGCGCCGTATCTTGCGCCCGGCAAATTCCGCGGCAAGCGCAACGAGCCGTCCTACGTCGTCGAGGTCGCCAAGGTGCTCGCCGAAACCCGCGGCGTCTCCTTGGAGGAGATATCGCGGCAGACCACTGAAAACTTCTTCCGGCTGTTCTCCAAGGTGCCGGCGCCGAAGGTTGCTGCATGACGCTGACACTGACCATTCTGGGCTGCGGCTCATCCGCCGGCGTGCCGCGCCCGGCGCTCGGCTGGGGCGCCTGCGATCCCAACAATCCCAGGAATCGTCGCCGCCGCTGCTCGATCATGGCCGAGCGCACCATGGAGCACGGCACCACGCGGGTCGTCATCGATACGTCGCCCGATCTGCGCGAGCAGCTGATCGACGGCAATGTCGAGCACATCGACGCGGTGTTCCTGACCCATGAGCATGCCGACCAGACCCACGGCATCGACGATCTGCGCTCGGTGGTGCTGCACCAACGCCGCCGCATCCCGGTGTACTTCAACCAGTCGACCGCCAAGGACATCATGGCGCGGTTCTCCTATTGCTTCATCTCGCCGGAAGGCAGCGACTATCCGCCGATCCTGACCCGGCATTCGATCGAGGCCGGCGAGAGCCACGCGGTGCAGGGGAAGGGCGGTCCGCTGAAGCTCGAGGCCTTCCTGGTGCAGCATGGCCAGATTCCCGCGCTTGGCTACCGCATTGGCGACGCCGCCTACACGCCCGATCTGCACGACATTCCCGAGGCGAGCTGGCCGGCACTGGAAGGTCTCGATCTCTGGATCGTCGACGGCCTGCGCTATGCGCCGCATCCCAGCCATTTCAGCGTTGCCGACGCATTGTCGTGGATCGAGCGCTTCAAGCCGAAGCGTGCGGTCATCACCAACATGCATTCCGACCTCGACTACGAGGTGCTGCGGCAGAGCCTGCCGGCCGGCGTGATCCCTGCCTATGACGGCATGCGGCTAACGCTCGATCGAGCTGGCTGAAACCTCACACATCGCAGGGCCGGACTTGAGCGCCATCGCGGGCGCACGGTTCCGCGCGTCGAGATGATCGCCCGGCGCCGCTATCGGGCATTGACCTTTTGCGCCGTTTCGATATCGTTATGATCATAACGATATCGGGAGGCCTCGATGGCGGAAACTGTGGCAGCGCGCGATTACACCGATCGCACGCGATACGACGCGCTGATGGATGTCGTGAAGAACCGCCTGACGACCCGGGCCTTCGACGCCAGCTACGTGATGCCGCCGGAACACTACGACATGATCCTGGAAGCCGCGCGGCACGCGCCGTCGGGCGCCAATGCGCAACCCTGGCACTTCATTGCCGTCACCGATCAGGATCTGAAGAACAGGATCACGGAATATTTCCGCGAGGAGCAGGTCGCCCGCGCCCGGCTCAAGATGAAGTTTCCGACGCCCGATTATCGCGGCCTCGCGTCGGCCCCCGGCTTCATCGTCGTCGCCAGCGACTTCCGCTGGGTCAAGGCGTTTCCCGTGCTCAACGACGGCTCCGAGCTCGACAAGATGTACAAGGAGAATGCCGAGCGCATCCTGCTGCAGAGCGTGGCGGCGGCGACGATGTCGGCGCATCTCGCGGCGGCCGCGCTCGGCTATAACGTCTGGTGGGTGACGGCGATCGGGCAGGAGAAGGCCCAGCAGGCGATGAAGCCGCTGCTCGGCATCCCCGAGGAATTATCCGTGCTCGACATCATGTGCTTCGGTCCGCCGGCCAAGCCGCCGTACAAGCGCTGGAAGAAAAGCCTGGCCGACATCAGCAACTGGAACAGGTTCGATGATCAGCACTTCATGACCGAAGCGCAGATCGACGAATGGGTTTCGACCACGCGCCACAAGGTGATGTACCGAGATGCCGAGAACGTCGACTAAAGCAGCGGCGCCGATCAGGCGGGGCGCGCCGGACTACAGGCTGGAGGACCAGGTCGGCTTCCTGCTCCGCCGGGCCTATCAGCGCGCCTCGTCCAACCTGGTCGACCGGATCGGGTCCTACGACCTGACGGCCCCGCAATATGCGACCTTGGCCCGGCTCTACGAGCGCGGGGCGCTGTCGCAGAACCTGCTCGGGCGGCTGGTCGCCATGGAGCCGGCCAATATCCGCGACGTCGTGCTGCGGCTGAAGAAGCGCCGCCTGGTTGCGACCCGGCGCGACCCGACCGACAAGCGGCTGATCCTGATCGATCTGACCACAGCCGGCGTGGCGCTGGTCGAGCAGCTGATCCCGATCGAGATCGAGTGCACCGCGACGACGCTGGCGCCGCTCAAGGCCGACCAGAAACGAATGCTGTACGAATTGCTCGGCCGCCTTGCGGAGGGCTGAGCCGGCGCCACATACTCGCTGTCGTCCCGGGCTTGACCCGGCAACTGTTATGTTGGTTTGGTTTGCAGGTAGGGCTTTCGGTCTCGCATGATGGCATTGAGGACCGTCAGCAGCTTCCTGGCGACGGCGATGAGGGCGAGTTTGGCTGGTTTTCCGGCTTGTCGCAGTCGTGCATAGAAGGCCTTGAACGGATCAGCTCTGCGAACTGCGTTGAGGGCCGCCATATAAAGGGCGTCACGAACGCGCTTTCGGCCGCCCGCAATCTTGCGCTTGCCGCGGAAGGTGCCGCTGTCGACGTTGAAGGGAGCAAGACCAGCGAGCGCTGCGAGTTGCTTCGGTCCGACCCGCCCGAGTTCCGGCATCTGCGCGATGAGCTGCATGCAGGCCACGGGACCCACGCCGGGCAGCGAACGCATTAACTTCGCATCGTCCGCGATCTCCGCTTCGGCTTTAATCAATGCGCTGATGTCGGCCTCGATCTCGGCGATCTCGCGGTCGAGGACCTCGATGAGGCGGCCAATGCGTTCGGCCATGGCGCGATCGTCGGCCTCGCTGCGCCGGTTCTTCTCCTGGGCGCGCATGAGGACCAGCTGATCCCGCCGTTTTGCAAGCCTCGCCAGGGCGTTGCGTGCAGGATCGGCGACCTGCTCGGGGGCGGGCTGCATGGCCCGCGCAAAGGCTGCCAGCATCCGCGCATCGATCGGATCGGTCTTGGCGAGTAGGCCGCTCGCCCGCGCAAAGTCGCGGGCACGGGCCGGGTTGATCCGTGCGAAGCGGATGCCGGCCTGACGCAGCGCCTCGCGAAGCGCGAGGTCATAGATACCCGTCGCCTCGAAGACGACCAGCGCATCGCATTGCCAACGCGCCACCTGCTGTGTGATGGCCTGTGTCGCGTTGGCAATGCGCCTCGGCACGCCGTCAGCCTCATCAAAGATATCGAGGTATTTTTTGGAGATGTCGATTCCGACGTAACGAAGAGCTATGGTCACGGTGCCTGTCCCTGTGATGCGAGGTCTGTTGGCGCAGCCTCGTGCAACTGTTCAGGTTGATAGATGGAACGGGCGGGAGACCGAGCCGGCTCACGGCGTCAAGCGCCAAGGACCCAACGGCTTCCCGCCCACCCCATCATGACAGACTTCCAAGACACAGGGACCCATAGCCACGAATGCCAGTTGTGTTGCAACGCTGGGCCACATCGCACTCCAACGACGCAACCCTGTGGTTATGGGTCCCGGCTTTCGCCGGGACGACAGCGTCTATGAGGCAAGAGTGCGCTGCACGACACTGAAGGCGGCTTTTGTTCAGGCCGAGATCGCCTTGGCCGACCCGACCTGGTTGCGCAGCAGGAATTTCTGGATCTTGCCGGTGGATGTCTTCGGGATCACGCCGAACACCACCGATTTCGGCGTCTTGAAGCCCGGCATGTGCTCGCGGCAATAGGCGATGATCTCGGCCTCGGTCGCCTTGGCGCCGTCCTTCAGCTCCAGGAAAGCGCAGGGCACTTCGCCCCATTTCGGATCGGGCTTTGCGACAACAGCGGCAAACAGCACCGCCGGGTGCTTGTAGAGGATATCCTCGACCTCGACCGAGGAGACGTTCTCGCCGCCGGAGATGATGATGTCCTTGGAGCGGTCCTTGATGATGACGTAGCCGTGCTCGTCGAGCACGCCGAGATCGCCGGTGTGAAACCAGCCGCCGGCGAAGACTTCCTGCGTCGCCTTCTCGTTCTTCAGGTAGCCCTTCATCACGATGTTGCCGCGGAACATGACCTCGCCGATGGTCTCGCCGTCGCGCGGCACCTCGCGCATGGTCTCGGGATCGAGCACGGTGACGTCTTCCTGCAGCGGATAGGCCACGCCCTGGCGTCGCTTCAGCTGCGCGCGCGCATCGGCCGACAGCTCGTCCCAGCCCGGCTGCTCGGCGCAGACCGAGGCGGGGCCGTAGACTTCGGTCAGCCCGTAGACATGGGTCAGCTTGATGCCGATGCGCTCGGCGCCTTCGAGGACGGCAACCGGCGGCGCCGCGCCGGCGATCAGGCCGACGACGGGCTTCGCCTTGCCGGCCTTCGGCGCATCGGGCGCGTTGATCAGCGTGTTGTAGACGATCGGCGCGCCGCACATGTGGGTGACGCCGTGCTGCGGGATCAGCTCGAAGATTTTTGCCGGATCGACCTTGCGCAGGCAGACATTGACGCCGGCGGTCGCCGCGATCGTCCAGGGGAAGCACCAGCCGTTGCAGTGAAACATCGGCAGCGTCCAGAGATAGACCGGATGCTGGCCGAGATTGCCGGCGAGGATGTTGCTGACGGCGTTGAGATAGGCGCCGCGGTGATGGGTCACCACGCCCTTCGGATTGCCTGTCGTGCCCGACGTGTAGCTCAGCGCGATCGCATCCCATTCGTCGGCCGGCGGCCGCTCGGCGAATCCGGGATCGCCGGAGGCGACAGCCGCCTCATACTCGATCTCGCCGATCCGCTTGCCGCCACTGAAGGCGGCATCGTCGACGTCGATCACGAACGGCTTTGCGCCCGTCATCAGGGTCAAGGCTTCCGCGATCACGCCGGAGAATTCCGGGTCGACCAGGATGATCCTGGCGCCGCCATGATCGAGCTGGAACGCGATCGATTCCGCATCGAGGCGGATGTTCAGCGCATTCAGCACCGCGCCGGTCATCGGCACCGCAAAGTGCAATTCGTTCATCGCCGGGATGTTCGGCAGCATCGCCGCGACCGTGTCGCCATGGCCGATGCCGCGGTCTGCAAGATAGGACGCGAAGCGCTTGCAGCGCTCAAAGGTCTGTTTCCAGGTGAAGCTGCGGCCCTCATAGACCGCACTGACATGGTCGGGATAGACGGCGGCCGAGCGTGCCAGGAAGCTCAGCGGCGTTAGCGGCACGTAGTTGGCGGGCGTCTTGTCCAGCCCGATCGAGTACTGGTTTTGAGCTGCACTCATGGCTCTATCCCATCCGCAAGGTGCTTTAAAGGAAACCGATCGATATCCAGGGGAAGATGGCGACGATGATCAGGCCGATCAACAGCGCCAGCATGTAACCCCAGATCGGCCGGATACCCTCGGCCGGATCGACGCGCCCGATGGCGCAGGCGGCATAATAGCCGACGCCGAACGGCGGCGCGAACAGTCCGATGCCCATCGCCAGGATGATGATCATGGCATAGTGCACCTCATGGACGCCGACCTGCCGTGCGATCGGAAACAGCAGCGGCCCGAACAGCACGATCGCCGGAATGCCTTCCAGCACGCTGCCGAGGATCACGAAGGCCAGGATCGAGACCGCGATGAAGGTCGCCGAACCGCCGGGCAGCCCGGTCATCGACGCGGCCAGCGCCCGCGAGAAGCCGGACTGGGTCAGGCCCCAGGCCATGCCGGTCGCAGTGCCGATGATGAAAAGGATCGCGCCCGACAGGCACGCCGTGTCGATCAGCATCGGCACCAGCCGCCGCCAGTTGAACTTGCGGTAGATCAGGAGGCCGATGACGAAGGCGTAGACGATGCCGATGGTCGAGACTTCGGTGGCTGTCGCGATGCCTTCGACCACGGCGTAGCGGATCACGAAGGGCAGGGCCAATGCGGGCAGGGCGAACACCAGCGCCTTGCCGATCTCGCTGCCGGTGGCGCGCTGCACGTGGCTCAAATTCTCGCCGCGGTAGCGCCACCACACCAATCCCGACAGCGTGATTGCCAGCACGACGCCCGGCAACAGGCCGCCGGTGAACAACGCCGAGATCGAGACGCCGGTGACCGAGCCGATCGTGATCAGCACGAGGCTCGGCGGAATGGTTTCGGTCTGCGCGCCGGTGGCGGCGAGCAGGGCGACCAGATCGCCCGGCTTGGCGCCGCGCTCCTTCATTTCCGGAAACAGCACGGGTGCGACGGCGGCCATGTCGGCGGCCTTCGATCCGGAGATGCCGGAGACCAGGTACATGGCGCCGACCAGCACGTAATGCAGGCCGCCGCGGACATGCCCGAGCAGGCTCGCCAGGAACGCCACCATCGCGCGCGCCATGCCGGTCATCTCGATCAGGAGGCCGAGAAAGACGAACAGCGGCACCGACAGCAGGATGAGGTGGCTCATGCCCTCGTCCATGCGGCCGACCAGCACCATCAGCGGCGTCCGCGTCGTCAGCGCCAGATAGCCGAAGATCGCCATGCCGAAGGCAAAGCCGATCGGCACGCCGGCGAACACGCAGAAGCCGACCACGCCGACGAAGAAGATGATCAGATTGAGGTTGCCGAGCGGCCGCAGCATCGGCTGCGCCAGCCAGAACACCCCGATCAGCGCGACGACCGTCAGCGCGGCCAGCAGGAAGGTTTTGAAGTCGCCGACCCGCGCCAGCCGCAGCAGCGCAAACAGCGCCATCAGGCAGGTGCCGACCGGCAGCGCCGCCGCGCGCCAGGTGTTGGAAATCTGCAGCGCCGGCGTCGTGATGAAGCTTTCCTCGTAGGCGTATTCATAGGCCGGCCGCACGATCAGGATCAGGAACGCCAGCGCGGCGCAGGTCGCGACCACGTCGAGATAGACCCATAGCCTCGGCCCGGCGCTCGCGACCAGCGCAGTCATGCGCATGTGCTCGCCGCGGCGGAACGCGACCGCCGACCCCAGCATCGCAAGCCACAGGAACAGGATCGACGCCAGTTCGTCGGACCAGATCAGCGGCGCATGCAGCACGTAGCGCGACACCACACCGGCGAACAGGATGACGACCTCGGCGACGACAAGGATCGCCGCCGGGATTTCGACCAGCCATCCGAGCGCAGCCTCGATGGAACCGAGAACAGAGCGGCGGCGAGGGGGCTGTGACGCCGCCTCGCCGGCCACGGCCGGCGTCATCTCGACATGAGCCATGGCAAATCCTCCTGGCAAGCCTCCCGCGTGATCGATCAGGACAGTTTGCCGACGGACTTCTCGAGCAGATCCCAGGCCTTCTCGCCGTACTTGCCCTTCCACTCGGCGTAGAAGCCGGCGGCGCGCAGCTTGTCGCGGAACGGCCCGACCTCGGGCTGGTTGAACACGAGGCCCTTGCCCGTGAGCTCCTGCTTCACGGTGGCGTTGAGCTTCTCGGTGTCCTCGCGCTCCTTGACGGCGGCCGCGTTGACGTTCTTGGCGACGATGGTCTTGATATCGTCCGGCAGCGCCGCCCAGGCTCTGCGGTTCATCAGGAACCAGAAGCCGTCCCACATGTGGTTGGTCAGCGAGCAGTACTTCTGCACCTCATACAGCTTGGCGGCCGAGATCAGCGCCAGCGGGTTTTCCTGGCCTTCGACGATCTTGGTCTGCAGCGCCGAATAGACCTCGCTGAAATTGATCGAGGCGGGCGATGCATCGAACGCCTTGAACATCGAGGTCCACAGCGGCGACACCGGCACGCGGATCTTGAAGCCCTTGAGATCGTCCGGACCGGTGATCGGCTTGGTCGACGACGTGGTCTGGCGGAAGCCGTTGTCCCAGATCTTGTCCATAACCTCGAGGCCGGCCTTGTTGATCTCGCCGCGCACATAGGCGCCGAGCTCGCCATCCATGGCCTTCCAGACCGTGGGATAGTCCGGGAATGCGAAACCGATGCCGTTGATCGAGGCTGCCGGCACCAGGGTCGCCAGAATCAGGCCGGACAGCGTGAAGAACTCGACGCCGCCGGAGCGCACCTGGCTCAGCATGTCCGTATCGGAGCCGAGCTGGCTATTTGGGAACACCTGCAGGTCGAACCGGCCGTTGGTCTCGGTCTTGATCGCCGCGGCCATCTCCCGGGCACGCGCCACGAACGGATGCGACTCCGGCAAATTGTTGGCGAATTTGTACGAGAACTCGGCCGACTGGGCGCGCGCAACATACGGCGCGCCAATTCCGCCCAGGACGGCGGAAGCGGCGGAGACCTTCAGCAGCGTGCGTCGTGAAAAGCTCATTGGGTTTGCTCCCTCGAGAGGCTTGTTGTTGTTCTGAGATGCCATCCTATACGGACCTGATGCCGCGGGGTCACCAGCGATCTCTGCACAGCTGGCGCTTATTGCAGCGTCCGTACGCCGCGGCAATATCGGCTTTCTGACGAGACGCGTGCGCGTGGATCGCTATCGCGTCTGGACCAGCAGGAGCAACGATCGGGACAAGCCCGGACAGCCGCCAAGCTGCGGGCTGGTGCGAAGATTTCCCACTAAATATCTGATCTAATTGTAGATATAAATATTCCATAATATACCTTATGCGAATTTCGGATATGGAAGCCGATCCAGTTTGGCGGCCCAGCGTGGCTTCCCCTATACGGTTCGCATTTCATCCCATAAGGCCGTTTCATCCCATATGGCCGTCGCAACGCATCCCATAAGACCGTCGCGTTCGGGCGCAGCGATCATCGGCGCTGCGATCCCTAAGGTCGCTCCTGGTATGTCCGGCTGACCACGGAGTTGGTCGAATATCCTTGCGACGTCTGCGACACGCCGGTGTCGGTCATAGCCGCAGGTGAAGACGCTGCCGAAGATGGCGAAGGCGGCGCAATCGAAAGACCTGCGGAAGGCTTTCACCAAGCATCTGCGCGAACAGCCGGATCGCGCTGACCGGATACGCGCGCCTTCGATCCGAAAGCGCGTCGTATTTTCTTGTCCGCATCGTGCGTGAATGCGACCCGCCGCGACGGCCGCCTGCTCCGATGCGAGCGCATCTTCGGCCTGCCGTTGCCTAGGCCGGGAGCACGATCACCTTCGTTTTGAGCGGCGTTCGCGAATAGAGGTCGATCATGTCCTGACTGAGGAGGCCGGTACAGCCGCTCGTAATGCCGTTCCCGATCGTTTCGGGGTCGCTGGTGCTATAGATCGTGTACAGCGTGTACGCCCCGTTTTGATAGAGGTAGAGCACGCGGGCACCGAGTGGATTGTCGAGACCTCCCGGCATGCCGCGGGCATATTTGCCCGCCTCCGGCTGGCGCGCGATCATCTCCTTGGGTGGCGTCCAGATAGGCCATTCGGCTTTGCGCCCGACATAAGCCTCCCCGCTCCACCGGAATCCATCGCGGCCGACATTGGCGCCATAGCGGGTCGCGTTTCCTTCACCTTCAATGCGGTAAACATAGTACTTGCTCGGATCGATGATGATCGTACCGGGCGCCTCGTCGCTGTCGTAGTGCACTGTCTTGCGAAAATATTGCGGTTTGACCTTGCTAACATCGACCGCGGGGATCGGGAATTTCTCGTCAGGTACGGGCCCGTAGACTTTCTCCGCCTCGGCCAGGCTCATGTAGTCGGATGCACAACCGGCCAGGCCCAGTGCGGCAAGACCGGCAGCGGAGCCGAACAGAAACGCCCGGCGGTTGAGACGCGGCGACCGAGGCCCAGACAGAGCGCCCTTGCCCATCGCACCGGCAATTCCACGGTCCATGATCATGATTTCGGATTTTCCGAGCTTTTCCAGACGGCGCGACAATCTTATGTCGGGGAACCACCCCGTTACGACACCCTTATGGAGGATTTCGCGCTTTTTTATGAAGGGAAACTTTCAAGAAAAAGCTAAGGAATTCCGTTCTGTGTGTCGGTCTTATGCGGGGATTCAACAACCCGCGAAGGCTTTGCCTGATAGTCTGCCCCCGACTCAACGACACCAGTTCGAGGCTTGGAGACCGATGGCCCGACGTACCGGCAGCGCCGATCTCCCGCTCCATGGTGGACGCGTGCCGCCGTGGCTGGCCGAGCGCATGGCGACGCTGGGCGCGATCATCACCCAGGCCGTGGTCCATCATTACGGCCGCGACGCGTTCCTGCAGCGGCTCTCGCATCCGTTTTGGTTCCAGTCGTTCGGCGCCGTGATGGGCATGGACTGGCATTCGTCTGGTATCACCACGAGCGTGATCGGCGCGCTCAAGCGCGGGCTCGCGCCACTGCAGGACGAGCTCGGCATCTACGTTTGCGGCGGCCGCGGCAAGCATTCGCGGCGCACGCCGGACGAGCTGACGGCGCTGGGCGACCGGACCGGCTTCGACGGCGTCGCCCTCACCCGCGCCAGCCGCCTGGTCGCCAAGGTCGACAGCGCCGCGGTCCAGGACGGTTTCGAGCTCTATCTGCATGGCTTCTTCGTCACCGCGGACGGGCAATGGACCGTGGTCCAGCAAGGCATGAACGATCACAAGCGCCAGGCGCGACGTTACCACTGGCATTCCGAGGGGCTGCGCAGCTTCGTCGATGAGCCGCACAGCGCGATCGATGGTCCAGCGCAGGGCGAGATCGTCAATCTCACCGATCACCGCGCCGACGCCTCGCGCCAGGCGCAGCTCGACTTGCTTGCCGCGCTCGGTCCCGATGGCATCGCGCATGAATATGCCGAGCTGACCGAGAAGGTGGCGGCGCAGGGCGATCTCTTGCACCTGATCATGCCCGCGCATCACGATGTGCGCTCGAGCGATGTCTTCATCCGCCGCCTGCACGGCACCCTCGCCGCCGCGGCCGAGCGCGGGCCGCTGGATTTCCCCGAGCTGCTGCTCACGCCCGGCGTCGGCGCCCGCACCGTGGAGTCCCTCGCCATGGTCGCCGAGGTCGTCCACGGGACGCCGTACCGTTTCCGCGATCCGGCGCGTTTCTCGCTCGCGCATGGCGGCAAGGACCGTCATCCGTTTCCGGTGCCGATCAAGGTCTATGACGAGACCATCGGCGTGCTGAAGTCGGCGGTGCGGCAGGCCAAGCTCGGCCGCGACGAGGAACTGCAGGCGCTGAAGCGGCTGGACGACCAGGCCCGCAGGCTTGAGCTGACCGCAACCGGCCCGTCCTTCGATGCTTACGTCGCCAACGAGCGCGCCCGTTCGCCTGACCTCGACGGCCGCTCGGTATTCGGCTGGGAGGCCGACCTCGCCGGCCGCGACCGCATCACCAAACCTTAGGCGCAGCTGTCAGCGCCCCCTGAAGCGCGGCTTGCGCCGTCCGAGGAAGGCCGCGACGCCCTCCTTGTGGTCGTCGGTCAGGCTCGCCAGCGCGAACTGGTCGAGATCCATGTGGCTGGCGAGATCGTCGAGCGCATGCGCCAGCCGGTTGACCGTCAGCTTGGTCATCGCCACCGAAATCGGCGGCTGGGCGGCGACCTTGGCCGCGAGCGCCATCGCAGCGTCATACGATTTGCCCGGATCAGTCACCTGCTCCACCAGGCCCCATTCGTAAGCCTCGTCAGCCGAGATCCGGTCGTCGGCCAGGATCACGGCCTGCTTGGTGCGCGCCGGCCCCATCAGATGCAGCATGCGCGGCACGCTCTGCCAGCTCATGTTCATGCCGAGCGCGATCTCCGGCACGCGCAGATGCGCATCGCGCGCCATGACCCGGAAATCCAGCGCGACCGCGAGCGCTACGCCGCCACCGACGCAAAAGCCCTCGATCGCGGCGATCGTGACCTGCTCCATCTCCTGCCAGGCGCGCGTCAGCCGCGGCCCGAGCTTCAGGTGACGGCGCAGCGTGCCCAGATCCATGGTCTGGCGCGAGCGTCCCTCGGCATCCTTGAGGTCGAAGCCGGCGCTGAACGATTTGGCGCCGCCGGTCAGCACCACCACCGAGGTCTCGCCATCGTCCTCGAAGCTGCGCGCCGCATCGGTCAACTGCCGCAGTGCCTCCGGCGACAGCGCGTTGATACCGTCGCCGCGGTCGAAACGGACCACCGCGATGCGCCCCTCCGGTCCGAGGCCCTTTTCGATCGTCACATCGTCAACCACGCATACCTCCCTGCTCGCATTGTTGTGTACGGCTTGCCTCGACATAGCACGGCGATTTCGCCTATTCTCTGGGCATGAGCGAACATGATCATCACCACCACGATCACGACCATTCCGAACTGTCGGAGACCGAGTTGCGCGTGCGCGCGCTGGAATCGATCCTGACCGAAAAGGGCTATGTCGAGGCCGCCGCGCTCGACGTCATCGTGCAGGCCTATGAGACCAAGATCGGCCCGCACAACGGCGCCAGGGTCGTCGCCAAGGCCTGGGCCGATCCCGCCTTCAAGAAGGCGCTGCTGGAGGACGCCAGCAAGGCGGTCGGCACCCTCGGCCATGTCAGCCGGGTCGGCGACCATCTGGTCGCGATCGAGAACACGCCCGGCCGCCACAACATGGTCGTCTGCACTTTGTGCTCCTGCTACCCCTGGGAGATGCTCGGCCTGCCGCCGGTCTGGTACAAGGCCTCGCCGTATCGCTCGCGCGCGGTCAAGGACCCGCGCGGCGTGCTCGCCGATTTCGGCGTCAGCCTGCCGAAGGAGACCGAAATCCGGGTCTGGGACTCTACGGCTGAAACACGCTTCCTGGTGCTGCCCATGCGGCCCGCAGGCACCGAGGGCTGGAGCGAAGAACAGCTCGCCGACCTCGTGACGCGCGATTCCATGATCGGCACCGGATTCGCGAAAACGCCGGGAGCCCCGTCGTGAACGGGGTCCACGACATGGGCGGCATGGACGGGTTCGGCAAGGTCGAGCCCGAGCCGAACGAGCCGATGTTCCACCAGGAATGGGAATCGCGGGTGCTCGCCATGGTCCGTGCCATGGGCGCGGCCGGCGCCTTCAACATCGATGCATCGCGGTTCTATCGCGAGACCCTGCCCCCGCAGGTCTATCTGTCGAGCTCCTATTACAGGAAATGGCTGCTCGGGCTGGAGGCCCTGCTGCTCGACAAGGGCTATATCTCCAAGGACGACATCGCGGCCGGACATTCCGTCGCGCCGGCGAAATCGCTCAAGCACGGCAAGTTTTCGATCCCCGATGTCGAGCGCATCATGGTGCGCGGCAAGTTCGGCCGCGCCGCACCAGCTCCGGCGAAATTCAAGGCCGGCGATCGGGTGCGGGCGAAGAACATCCATCCCGCCACACACACGCGGCTGCCGCGCTACGTGCGCGGTCATGTCGGGGTGATCGAGCGCGATCATGGCTGTCACGTGTTTCCCGACACGGCGGCGAATGATGCCGGCGAGCATCCGCAGTGGCTGTACACCGTCGTGTTCGATGGACACGAACTGTGGGGACCGGACTCCGATCCGACCATCAAGGTCTCGATCGACGCGTTCGAGCCGTATCTGGAGGCGGTCTGATGGATGCCGGCGCCGCCGCACGCGCGACCAGCGCCGTGTCCAGCATTCCGCGCGATCAGGACGGCCCGGTGTTCCGCGCGCCGTGGGAGGCGCAGGCCTTCGCCATGGCGTTGACGCTGCATGACCGCGGCGTGTTCACCTGGCCCGAATGGGCCGCTGCGCTGGCCGATCAGATCAAGCGCGCGCAGGCGGCCGGCGATCCCGACACCGGCGAGACCTATTACCAGCATTGGCTTGCGACGCTCGAACATCTCGTTGCCGCCAAGGGCGTCACGACACCGGAGACGCTGCACCGCTACCGCGACGCCTGGGACCACGCCGCCGACCGCACCCCGCACGGCCAGCCGATCGTGCTGACGGCTAAGGATTTCGAGTAGCGGTTCTCTCCCCGTCGTCCCTGCGAAAAGCAGGGACCCATACTCCGCGGCGGATATTGTTGAGGGGACTCGTCATTCCAGCGGCGCGCAATAATAACCATTTGTGGTTATGGGTCCCTGCTTTCGCAGGGACGACGATGAGGATGGATTCGCGCGCCACACCACGCGCTGTCATCACCCGCGCATGCGTATGCAGGTGATGAGTATTCCAGAGACGTTGGTGCTTGAGCCGTGAGGCCGCGACGTACTGGATCGCCCGCCTGCGCGGGCGATGACAGTGCGGGTGCCACACATATGATCGTCGTCCTGGCGAAAGCCAGGCCCCATAGCCACCGAATTTGCCTGTGAACGGGATCGCGGCCCCAGCGTCGCACAACAACTGAGGCTTGGGGTAATGGGGCCTGGCTTTCGCCAGGACGACGATGAGGATGGGTTCGCGATTCAAGGCGCCAGACCACGCGCACCCGCGCCTGCACGACTTCGGAATAATAGAAGAATACCGCTGAGTTGCCCGACGTGTCAAGTTGCCGTGTCGAACGCTGGCAGCCGCCGGTACTTTGCATGGGGTTGTTTTCGATATTTTGTCAGTGCGCCCCTGCGGACGGCTATCAGCCCACGGTTACGGTTGCGCGACATACTCCCGCCAGCCCTTGGCCCGCAGGCTGCAGGCCGGGCATTCGCCGCAGCCATAGCCCCAATCGTGCTGCGCACCGCGTTCGCCCAGGTAACAGGTGTGGGAATGCTCGCGGATCAGATCGACCAGCCCTGCCCCGCCGAGTTCGTGCGCGAGCCGCCAGGTCGCGGCCTTGTCGAGCCACATCAGCGGCGTGTGCAGCTCGAAGTCCCTGGCCATGCCGAGGCTGAGCGCCGACTGCAAAGCCCTGATGGTCTCGTCGCGGCAGTCTGGGTAGCCGGAATAGTCGGTCTCGCACATGCCGCCGATGATGTGGCGGATGCCGCGCCGATAGGCCAACGCCCCAGCGAAGGTGAGGAATACCAAATTGCGGCCGGGCACGAAGGTGTTCGGCAACCCGTCCGCGCCCATTTCGATCGCGACGTCGCGGGTCAGCGCGGTGTCTGAAATCTCCGACAACGTCGGGATCGCCAGCGTGTGGCTGTCGCCGAGCTTTGCTGCCCAGTCCGGCCGCAGAGCCCTGATGCCGTCCAGCAGGCGGTCGCGGCAGTCGAGCTCGATCGCGTGGCGCTGGCCATAGGTGAAGCCGAGCATTTCGACGCGGGCGAAGCGGTCCAACGCCCAGGCAAGGCAGGTGGTGGAATCCTGGCCGCCGGAAAACAGCACCAGCGCGGTGTCGGAATTGTTCTGATCGGTCATGGAACGCGATTTAGCACCTGATGATGCCGCGGCCAATCCGTGGACAGCGCCGTGTTTCCGGCGTGTTTTGCTGGGATCGGGAGGGGTGTTTTGGCATAAAGCCAGGACCTCCCTGATGCCGGTGTCCCATGACCCCTTCCCGCGACATTTCCCGCCTGATCGAGATCATGGCTGCGCTGCGCACGCCGGTGACCGGCTGCCCATGGGACCTCGTGCAGAATTTCGAGACCATCGCGCCCTACACGATCGAGGAGGCCTATGAAGTCGCGGATGCGATCGCGCGCGGCGACTTCGAGGATTTGCGCGAGGAGCTCGGCGACCTTCTGCTGCAGGTGGTCTATCACGCAAGGATGGCCGAGGAGCAGAACGCGTTTGCGTTCGGCGACGTGGTCGAGGCGATCACGAAGAAGATGATCCGCCGTCATCCGCACGTCTTTGCCGACAAGGACGGCAACATCCAGCCCGCCGGCGTCAAGAGCGCCTGGGAGCGCATCAAGGCCGAGGAGAAGGCCGAGCGCGCCGCGAAGCGGCCGCCGGAAGACACCGCGCACAAATCCTTGCTTGCCAGCGTGAAGGCTGGCCTCCCTGCCCTGACGCGGGCGATGGAGTTGCAGCGCAAGGCATCCACCGTCGGCTTCGACTGGAACGATCCGCGCGCCGTGCTCGCCAAGATCCGCGAGGAGGCCGACGAGATCGAGGCCGCGCTTGACCGCAACGACAGAGCGGAGATCGCGGAGGAAACCGGCGATCTGATGTTCGCACTGGTCAACCTCGCCCGCCACGTCGACGCCGATCCGGAAACCGCGCTGCGCGCGACCAACGCGAAGTTCGAGCGGCGGTTTGCCTATATCGAGAAGGCCCTGGCCGCGAAGGGCCGTTCGCTCGACGGCGCGACGCTGGAAGAGATGGACGCGCTGTGGAACGAAGCGAAAACCGCAACCACCGCTGTCGTCCCTGCGAAAGCAGGGACCCATACCGCGTGATCTATCGACCGGCAGGCAGTGCCAGTTCCGCGCAAGTCATCGGCGGGCGAAGTTGTAGTGCGGAACTGCGACCAAGCGCAATAACGATGGCCGGTGGTTATGGGTCCCTGCTTTCGCAGGGACGACGGCGAATATGCGGACACCCGCTTACTCTAAGGCTGAGTTCTGCTCGTTTGTAGTTGCTCCGCGAAAAGCTGGAAGCTCGTCGCTCCATCCGTGGCTTGTATGGCCCAAGGAGTCAGAGTGGAGATGTCAACGATTTCGCGCCCGATTTCATCTTGCCGTCTTGCCACGACCTCGCAAGCAATAAGAACAGGCTGCGGGAGTTGGCTATCGGGCCGCAGATCGGCATCCGTAAGGATTGGCAGCTTATCGATTATCGCCCATTCTTTGCCGAACCGGTCGGAGAAGCGGCATTCGACAATCCCTGGGAAATCGTCACTGACCCATCTAACAATCTGAGCCCGAATATGCGCGGTCACGACCTCTGCCCTTCCCTCACCTCACAGCAGCGTGCCGTGCAGGATGACCGCAGCAACGCCGAAATAGATCACGAGGCCGGTGACGTCGACCAGCGTCGCGACGAAGGGCGCGGACGCGCTCGCCGGATCGAAGCCGATGCGCTTGAGGATGAACGGCAGCATCGATCCGGACAGCGAGCCGAAGGTGACGATGCCGACCAGCGCGGCGCCGACGGTGATGGCCACCAGCATCCAATGCGGGCCGTAGTCGAACAGGCCAAGGGTCTGCCAGAGCGTGATCCTGACGATGCCGATCAAGCCCAGGATGGCGCCGAGCACGATGCCGGTCGGCAGTTCGCGCATGGCGACACGCCACCAGTCGCGCAGCCGCACCTCGTGCAACGCCAGCGAGCGGATCAGGAGCGAGGTGGCCTGGGAGCCGGAATTGCCGCCGGAGCTCATGATCAGCGGGATGAACAGCGTCAGGACGATCGCCTTCTCGAGTTCGCTCTGGTACGACTGCATCGCGGTTGCGGTCAGCATTTCCGAGAGGAACAGCGCGCACAGCCAGCCGCCGCGCTTCTTGATCATTTCGAGGAAGCCGATCCGCAGATAAGGCTCGTCGATCGCTTCCATGCCGCCGAACTTCTGGGCGTCCTCGGTCGATTCCTCGACGATGGCGTCGATGACGTCGTCGACCGTGACGATGCCGAGGATATGGCCGGGGCCGTCGACGACGGCGACAGCGAGCAGATCGTAGCGCGAGATCAGCCGCGCCGCCTCCATGCGGTCGGCCTCTGGCGAGATCATCAGCGGCTTCCGCGCGGGAGCCGCAGTGAGCACATTGGCATGCGGGTCGGCCGAGATCAGGCGGCGCAGCGGCACGGCCTGGATCAGCGTCTTTTTGACGGGGTCGATAACGAAGATCGAGTAGACGGTCTCGCGGGTGCGCTCGACCATTCGGATGTGATGCAGGACCTCGGCGATGGTCCAGTTCGAGGGCACGCTGACGAACTCGGTCGTCATGATGCTGCCGGCGCTGCGCTCGGGATAGGCCAGCAGCCCGGAGATGACGTTGCGAGTATCCGGATTGAGGCCGTTCAGCAGCGTGGTGCGCAGCGGCTCGACCAGTTCCTTGAAAATGTCGGCGGCACGGTCGTCGGAGACGCCGGACAGCAGCGACACCGCGGCGTCCTTCGGCAGCTCGGCCAGGATCTCACAGGTGTTGTCGAGCCCGGGCAGGTCGAGCACCTCGATCGCCTTCTCGGCCGGCAGCGATTGCAGCAGCTTCGCCGCATCCGCCGGCTCCCGGGCATTGAGGGCATCGACGATCTCGGGCGCCCGCACATGGGCAAGATCCCCGTTCGGGCCGGCGAGTGTGTCGTGGATGATGGTTTCGCTGGTGTCCTGCATTGATCGGCCTCGGCTTTGCGTCCAGCAGCGCAATGAACCAAGGCGCCGCAGATTTCAAACGGAAAGTGCGGCGGCACGTCGCAGCGCGGTCGAGTGAGGCCGCGTCACGGCGCCGTCACATTTCGGGAGATTGCGCGGTGCCGTGCCGGAGCGCCGATCAGGCCCGGCTGAACAACTTGGCTGCGTCTTCCACTGCCTGGCGCGCGGCGGCGAGATCCGGCGTTTCGTTGTCGTCGTTGAAGCCGAAATAGTCGTTTTCGCCGACCGGCTGGACGACGATGCCGTCGCGCCGGCCGAGCACGCTGAGGTTGCGATAGAAGACGCCGTAATTGACATCCGGCTGGGGAATGAGCCAGGCGATCTGGCCGCGCACCGGAACGATGCTCTCGTCGCGAAACAACGCACGGGCGCCGTAGCCGGTGCAATTGACAATGACGGTCTCGCGGATTTTCGAGAGATCGGACGGCGTGTGCAACTCGATCGGCACGAAGAGCCCGCCGGCGCGCTGAAACTCCGCTTCGAGCTGACGGTAGAGATCCGTGACGTTGTAGGTCAGCGAGGCGCTCTTCCAGGCGTATGGCGCCGGAAACGGATTCGATCCGGCGGCCAGCAAATCCCATCGCGGCGTGAGCGACCTGATCCGGCCGCGCAATTCGAGGAATTTCTTCTGGCCGTCGCCCGCGGCATGCTGGCGCCGGTGCGGACGGCCGTCGGCGTCGGGCGCGTCGTCGGACAGCAAATAGCGATCAGTCCATTCGATCGGATTGCCAGCAAGGCCGAGATAGCTCTGATGGGTGGCAAAGGTCGTGCGCGCCATCCGCTCCCAGCGGTCGGCAAAGTCCGGCGCGACGTCTGCTTCCATCGCGATCCGCGAATCCGGCGACCAGTCTCCGGTCGCTCGCGCCGAGCGCACCTGCGGGAAACGCTCCTTGGCGTAGATCGTGACGGTCGCGCCCATTCTCTGGGCGGTGATCGCAGTCGTCAGACCGATCGCGCCGGCGCCGAGGACGGCAATGTTGCGCGCGCTCAGTTGCAGGGCGAGCGGCACGGCCTCCTGCGCGGCGCCCCAGGACAGCGACCAGCCGCTGCCGCCGTGCCCATAATTGTGGACGACATATTTGCTGTCGATCCATTCCGCTTCGATGCGCGGACCGGCAGCGCGGAACGGACGCAGGCATACCGTGACTCGAAACATGCGGTCCGGACGCGCAAGAACCGGCCGAAGCGCGGGCGGGTCGACGAAAGCAGCGTTGTCGGCAACCCCACGCGTTGAGATTCCTGCGACCGCAGCGCTTGCCAGGCCGCCGCCGAGAATTGTTCGACGGTTGAACATCGATCCCACTTCGATCCCCCTTGCCGCCGCGGATGTCCGGGACGCTACGTCCCGTGCGGCAGAGCATCGAATCGTGACATGACGATGTCGCGCTTGGTCTCGTCGACCCGCACCGTCATGTCGAAGCGCTCGCCATTGAGCTCCTTGTTCAGGACCTCGGCATTGCGATGCAGCCAGCTGATGCCGGCGCCGTCGGAGGCATCGATCGAAAGATTGAGCGTGATGCGCTTGGCCGCGAGGCGATCCTCGATCGCGGTCAAGAGCTCATTGATCCCCTCGCCTGTGACGGCCGAGACCAGGAAGCACGGCCGCTCCGGCGGCCGGCGCGCGGCGATGTTGCGCAGATTGTCCCGCTCCTCCGGATCGAAGCGGTCGATCTTGTTCCAGACCTCGATGATGCGCTGGCCGCCGTCGGCATCGGGATCGATCCCGAGCTGGTGCAGCACCGCCTCGACGTCGCGCTCCTGCGCCTCCGCATCCTCGTGGGAGATGTCGCGGACATGCAGGATGATGTCGGCCTCCAGCACTTCCTCCAGCGTGGCACGGAACGCGGCCACCAGCTGGGTCGGCAGATTGGAGATGAAGCCGACCGTGTCCGACAGCATCGCCTTGCCGCCGTGCGGCAGGTTGAGCGCGCGCAAAGTCGGGTCGAGCGTCGCAAACAGCATGTCGGCGGCCTGCACGTCGGCGCGCGTCAGGCGGTTGAACAGGGTCGATTTGCCGGCATTGGTGTAGCCGACCAGCGCCACGACACGGTACGGCACGCGCTGGCGTCCGGCGCGATGCAACCGCCGCGTCGCCTGCACCTTCTTCAACTCGTTCTCAAGCCGCGTGATGCGGTCGCCAATCAGGCGGCGGTCGGCCTCGATCTGGGTCTCGCCCGGACCGCCCATGAAGCCGAAGCCGCCGCGCTGGCGCTCGAGATGGGTCCATGACCGCACCAGGCGGCTGCGCTGGTAATTGAGATGGGCAAGCTCAACCTGCAGCGCGCCTTCCTTGGTCTTGGCGCGGCGGCCGAAGATTTCCAGGATCAGGCCGGTGCGGTCGAGCACCTTGGTGCTCCAGGCCTTCTCGAGATTGCGCTGCTGGATCGGCGACAACGCACAATCCATCACCACGAGCTCAACCTTGTCGCCGGCGACGAGGCCGTTGATCTCCTCGACCTTACCCTTGCCGAGATAGGTCGCGGGCCGGATCTGGCTGATCGGCGCGACGACGGATTCCACCACGGTGAGGTCGATCGCACCGGCAAGGCCGGCCGCTTCCTCGATCCGCGCTTCGTAGTCGCGGATAGAGGAATCCGTTTGCGCATCGCCGTCGCCACGGCGCGTGCGCAGGTAGGGGCCGATGACGATCACCCGCCCGGTGCTCAAGTCCCCCGCCGACCCGGGCCTAGACTTGGTCCGGTCGACGCCCCCTTCAGGATTGAAGGGTTCCAATCAGTTCACTCTCAAGCCGGTGCGTCCTCACCACCTTCGAACAGCTGAATCGGAGCGCCGGGCATGATGGTCGAGATCGCGTGCTTGTAGACAAGCTGCGAGTGACCGTCGCGCCGCAGCAGCAAGCAGAAATTGTCGAACCATGTGACAATGCCCTGCAGCTTTACCCCGTTGACCAGAAATATCGTCAGTGGCGTTTTTGTTTTACGAACGTGATTAAGGAAGGTGTCTTGTAGATTTTGTGCGCGGTCTGCCGCCATTGTTTTTGTCCCGCAAGCTTGTGCTTCTTTTTATTGAACCGGTTGCGGCTCTCTGACGGAGCCTCCTCCAGCCGCCCACCTGCCCTGAGATCCCCCTCTGGCAGGCGTAGCGGTAGGATTAGAGGCTACGCGCGGTTTTTAGGCAAGCCGGTTCGCGGTGCAGTCGGGAGGAACACGGTGGCAATTCTAAGAAAGTGCAGGGAAAGAGACGAATATTCTCGTGGAGAGTGGATAAATCCCCCGGCTGTGCCCGCCCTGCCCTGACCTCGCTGGCCGGCCCACCCGGACCCGAGCCTGGCCTTGCATCCCCGGCGGGTGACCGCCGAGGCTTCGCGCCAGACCGCCGGCGATTGCCGGACGGGGCGTATCGGATCAGCCGACCCCGAGCGTTAGCCGACCCCGAGCGCCTTCAGCTTGCGATGCAGCGCCGAGCGCTCCATGCCGACGAACTCCGCGGTGCGCGAAATGTTGCCGGAGAAGCGGCTGATCTGGGCGATCAGATAATCGCGCTCGAACACCTCGCGCGCCTCGCGCAGCGGCAGGCCCATGATGTGCTCGCCATTGTTGGAGGTCGGCATCGCCGGCACCATCGAGCCGACGTCCTGCGGCAGCATGTCGGCGGTGATGATCGCCTCTGGGCCGCCGCCGGCCAGGATCATCACGCGCTCGACATTGTTGCGGAGCTGGCGGACGTTGCCCGGCCAGACATGCGATTGCAGCACGGCCATCGCGTCCTGTCCGATCTGCCGCTTCGGCAGGCCGGTGGCCGCCGAGATCTGGTCCATGAAATAGTCGATCAGCTCGGGGATGTCCTCGCGGCGCTCCGACAGCGGCGGCACCCGGATCGGCACCACCGAGAGGCGATGATAGAGATCCTCGCGGAAACGGCCCGCCGCGATCTCCTCCTCGAGATTGCGCGCGGTCGAGGAGATGATGCGGACGTCGACATGGACCTTGCCGGTGCCGCCCTGGCGCTGGAAGGTTTGATCGACCAGCACGCGCAGGATCTTGTTCTGGGTCTCGCGCGGCATGTCCGCGATCTCGTCGATGAACAGCGTGCCGCCATGCGCTTCCTCGAGCGCACCGGCCTTGCGCTGCTGCTCGCCGTTCGATCCCTCGATGCCGAACAGCTCGATCTCCATGCGCTCCGGCGTGATCGCGGCCGCATTGATCACCACGAACGGCCCCTCGGCGCGCCCGGATGCGTGATGCAGCGTGCGCGCGGCGAGCTCCTTGCCGGCGCCCGAAGGGCCGACGATCAGGATGCGGCTGTTGGCCTTGGCGGCGCGGTCGATGGTCTGGCGCAGCTGGTTCATGCAGGCCGAGCGGCCGGTCAGCACGCTCGCCGCCGGCGCCAGTTGCTTGAGCTCCTTGACCTCGCGCTTGAGCCGCGAGGTCTCCAGCGCCCGCGTCGCCACCAGGATCAGCCGGTCCGACTTGAACGGCTTCTCGATGAAGTCATAGGCACCGCGCTTGATCGCGGCGACGGCGGTTTCGATGTTGCCGTGGCCGGAGATCATCACGACCGGCAGATCGGCATTGTCCTTCTTGATCTGCTCGAGCAGCTGCAGGCCGTCGAGCTTGGAGCCCTGCAGCCAGATGTCGAGGAAGATCAGGTTCGGGCGGCGGTTGGCGATCTCGGCAAGCGCCGAATCGCTGTCGCGCGCGGTGCGCGTGGAGAACCCCTCATCGTCCAGGATACCCGCAACGAGGTCACGAATGTCAGCTTCGTCGTCGACAATCAGAATGTCACTTGCCATGGGTTACACCTGCGTTGTCAGTCGCCCGTCGCGGCTTTGAGTCTTGGCTGTTGGCTTCTTGGCTGTTGCGCATTTGGCTCTTGGTTATTTGGTTCTTGCTGATCGGGTTCTTGGATCGGTTCTTGGATTTTTGGTTCATTGTTGGTCGCCTGTGCCGGGCCGTTGGTCGGCTCTTGCAGCGGATTTTTTTCGCTGACGGGGTCGGATGATTTCACGTCCGGCTTTTGTTCCTTGTTCTCCGGCTTGTTCTCGGGCTTGGCCGCCTGGCCCGTGACGGAAAAGCGCAGCCGCATCCAGGCACCGCGCTGGCCGTCGCGGAAATCGGACGCGTCCTTGAGCTCGATGCGGCCGCCATGGTCCTCGAGAACGCGGCCGACGATCGCAAGTCCAAGACCGGTGCCCTTGGCCCGCGTCGTGACATAGGGCTCGAGCAGCCGCGCACGGGCGACCTTGGGCAGGCCGATGCCGTTGTCGACGACATCGATCAGGATGTCGTCGCCTTCGCGCTGCGCCACGACGTCGATGCGGCCCTTGCCGAGCTCCTCGCGCGGAACCTGCTCGATCGCCTCGGTCGCGTTCTTGATGATGTTGGTCAGCGCCTGCGAGATCAGCCTGCGGTCGAACTGTGCCGGCAGCGGCGACTGCTTGATGTCGGCCTCGATGTCGAGATCGGGATGCGCGACCTTCATCAGGAACACCGCCTGACGGACCACGTCGGCGACGTCCTCGCCTTCCATCACGGGCTTCGGCATCCGCGCAAAGCGCGAGAACTCGTCGACCATGCGCCTGATGTCGTCGACCTGGCGCACGATGGTGTCAGTGCACTGCTCGAAGATCGACTTGTCCTTCTCTTCGGTGATGGTCTTGCCGAACTTGCGGCGGATCCGCTCGGCCGAGAGCTGGATCGGGGTCAGCGGGTTCTTGATCTCGTGGGCAATGCGGCGAGCGACGTCGCCCCAGGCCGAGGTGCGCTGCGCGGAGACCAGTTCGGTGATGTCGTCGAGCGTGATGATGTAGCTGTCGCGGGACTGGCTGGTCTGCTCGGCCGAGACGCGAACCGACAGATTGCGCTCATTGCCGTCGCGCAGGATCGTTACCTGCCCCTGCACCAGGCGCTGCGTGCCCTCGCGCGCGGTCTTCATCATCTCGTCGAGCTCGGGCAGCACGTCCGAGAGCGGATGGCCGAGCGTCTCCGACTCGGCATGCCCGATCAGCTTCTCCGCCGAACGGTTGAGGACGCCGATGGTGCCTGAGGCGTCGACCCCGATGATCCCTGCGCTGGCAGACGACAGCACCGCCTCGATGAAGCGGCGGCGGCTGTCGATGGTCTCGCTGGCATCGACCAGCTCGTTGCGCTGGGTGCGCAGCTCCTGGGTCATCTTGTTGAAGATTTCGCCGAGCAGCGCGAGGTCGCTTGCCGATCTGTGGACCGGCACCTGGACGTCGAGGTTACCGGTCGAAATCTCGCTCGCCGCGCCCATCAGCTGGCGGATCGGCGACACCAGCCCGTTGGCAAAGTTGAGGCCGATCAGCACGGAGGCCATCAGGATGGTCAGCGCGATCACCGCGAACATCAGCGCGAACGCCACCTGGATGCCCAGCCGGCGGGTCTCGAGCTGGGCATATTCGGCGGCGCTGGTCTGGGTCTGCTTGAGCTGGGCAACGACCGCCGGATCAAGCAGGCGAGCCACATAGAGGAAGGTGTCGTCGAAGGTCTTGAGACGGACCACAGAGGCGACATAGCTCTCCGGGAACACTGAGATTTCGGGCTCGGTATCGTTGACCTTGCTCAGAAATTCGGGCGGCGGCAGCGCATAGCTCAGGCTGATCCCGGTCTCGGCGCTCTCCAGGATGTTGCCGTTCTTGTCCATCAGGACCACGACCGGCAGATTGCGCGCGGCCGCGGCGGCGGTCAGGAACTCGCGAAACGAGAGGCGATCCTGGTCGTAGAGCGGCGTCAGGCGCGCACGGGAGATGTCGCTGGCCATGCCCAGGATGTCGCCGCGGATCAGCTGCGCATGCTCCTGCATGTAGGCGCTGGCGATCGTCAGCGAGTTCTGGATCACCTCCTTGGTGGGACCCGAGAACAGCCGGTCGAGGCCGCGCTCGATGGTGACGTTGGCAACGATCGACACCAGCACGGCGGGCAGCACCGCGATCACCGAGAACAGGCCGACGATCTGGACATGCAGCCGCGCCGCCGCCCGGCCGCGCCGCCTCGCCTGCACCATCTGCCAGACTTCGCGGACGATGATGCCGACCAGCAGCAGGATTGTGCCGGCATTGATCATCAGGAAGGAGCGGACCACCTCAGGCGTCGGCTCGATCGGGGTCAGGTTGGTCAGCACCACGAAGGTGAGGAAGCCGGACAGCAGCGCAATCGCCACGGCAAACGGCGCCAGCCAGCGCCGCAGCGGGAAGCCCCGCGCCTCTGCAGTGGGCTCGGCCGGGGGCGCGTGTAACGTTGAAGCGGTGGTCTCTGCGCTGGTCATACCGGCAATTGAGCTGAGTGCGATCGCCCGCGGGAATTGCGAACTGATGCAATCATATCACAATGTTGCCGAATTGCGACATTTCCGCGGCGCAAGCCGAGGTGCGGCGCCGTGTCCTCAAAACCATTTGTGACTGCTCAAAAACGGTAGCGAGGCTCGCACCCCGCCCCGTCAGCCCTACCCGCCGCTCCGGTAGACCTGGATGTCGAGGTCGCGGATCTTCTTGCGCAGGGTATTGCGGTTCAATCCGAGCAGGTCGGCGGCCCGGATCTGGTTGCCGCGGGTCGCCGCCAGCGCGGCGGTCAGCAGCGGAATCTCGATCTCCTTGAGGATGCGGTGGTAGAGGCCCGGCGGCGGCACGCCGTTCGGGAAGCCGGAGAAGTGCGAGGACAGATAGGCCTCCACGGCCCCGCCGAGATTGTCGACGCCGACGGTCGCGGTGCTGCCCGAGGTGACCGCCGGCGGCGCCAGCTCGCCGTCGATGACCGAGGCGGTGATGACGTCCTGCGGATACAGCGCGGCGAGCCGCCGGGCGAGGTTTTCCAGCTCGCGGACGTTGCCCGGCCAGCGGTGCTGCTTGAGCCGTTCCAGCGCCTGGGTGTCGAGCTTCTTCGGCGGCAGGCCGTCCTTCTCGGCGAGCGAGAAGAAGTGCCGGATCAGGTCGGGCAGATCCTCGATCCGCTCGCGCAGCGGCGGCAGCCGTAGCGGCACCACGTTGAGGCGGAAGAACAGATCTTCACGGAACAGGCCCTGCTGGATCAGGATGCGCAGATCCTTGTTGGAGGCCGCGACGATGCGCACGTCGGTCTTGATCGGCGTGCGGCCGCCGACGGTGGTGTATTCGCCCTGCTGCAGCACGCGGAGCAGACGGGTCTGCGCCTCCATCGGCATGTCGCCGATCTCGTCGAGGAACAGCGTGCCGCCCTCGGCCTGCTCGAAGCGGCCGGAGGCGCGGGTGTTGGCGCCGGTGAACGCACCGCGCTCATGGCCGAACAATTCGGATTCGATCAGGTCGCGCGGGATCGCCGCCATGTTGACCGCGACGAACGGGCCGTTGCGGCGCCGGCCGTAGTCGTGCAGCGCGCGGGCGACCAGCTCCTTGCCGGTGCCTGACTCGCCCGAGATCATCACGGTGAGATCGGTCTGCATCAGCCGCGCCAGCACGCGGTAGATCTCCTGCATCGCCGGCGAGCGGCCGACCAGCGGGATCGAGTCGAACTCGCCGTCGTCGGCGGGACTGGAGACCCGCTCCTTCGGCTCGGCCAGCGCGCGGCCGACGATGGTGATCAGCTCCTTCAGGTCGAACGGCTTCGGCAGATATTCATAGGCGCCGCGCTCGGAGGCGCGGATCGCGGTCATGAAGGTGTTCTGTGCGCTCATCACGATGACAGGCAGGTTCGGCCGCATCTTCTTGATCCGCGGCAGCAGATCGAACGCGTTCTCGTCGGGCATCACCACGTCGGTGATGACGAGATCGCCCTCGCCCTGGCTGACCCAGCGCCACAGCGTGGCAGCGTTACCGGTCAGGCGCACCTCATAGCCGGCGCGCGACAGCGCCTGGTTCAGGACGGTCCGGATGGCGGTGTCGTCGTCAGCGACAAGTATGCTACCTGCAGGCATTGTTGTTCCTCATCGTGAGGCAGGCGAGGACGTACCCGGAACGTCATCGCGGTTGCTATGGTCGTGTTGCTTGGCGGCGCTGTACATCGGCATCAGCACGCGGAAGATGGTCTTGCGCGGCTGCGACTCGCATTCGATGATGCCGCCGTGATCGCCGACGATCTTGGCGACCAGCGCGAGGCCGAGCCCGCTGCCGGTCTGCTTGGTGGTGACGAAGGGATCGAACAGGTTCGGCAACAGGTCTTCCGGCACGCCACTGCCGTTGTCCTTGACGCAGAATTCCAGCGGCAGCGAGACCCGCGATTTCTTGCCTGGCACCGACAGCCGCACGCCGGGCCGGAACGCCGTGGTGAGGTGGATCTCCGCATCGGTACCGAGATCGGCAACCGCTTCAGCCGCGTTCTTCACCAGGTTGAGGAACACCTGGATCAGCTGGTCCTGGTTGGCCAGCACCGGCGGCAGCGACGGATCATAGTCCTCGATGAAGCGGACGTTGCGCGCGAAGCCGGACTGCGCGAGGCGCTTCACATGGTCGAGCACGGAATGGATGTTGACCGGGCCACGCGCCACCGGACGGTCGTCGCCGAACACTTCCATGCGGTCGACCAGCGTCACGATGCGGTCTGCCTCGTCGCAGATCAGCCGCGTCAACAGCCGGTCCTCGGAGGATGCCTGCTGCTCCAGCAACTGCGCGGCGCCGCGGATGCCGGACAGCGGATTCTTGATCTCATGGGCGAGCATCGCGGCCAGCGCGATCACTGAGCGCGCCGCGCTGCGATGGGTGAGCTGGCGGTCCATCTTGTCGGCGATGGTGCGCTCCTGCAGCATCACCACGATATGTCCGGGCCGCTCGGTCAGCGGCGCGACGTGCAGGTCGACCTGACGATCGCCGCCGATCCGTGGCGTGCCGAGATCGACCTTGTATTCATTGACCGGCGAGCCGCTCGCCCGCACCTGCTCGATCAGCGCGAGCAGCGGACTGCCGAACGGCACCAGTTCCTTCAGCGACTGCCGGCGCAAGAACTGCGTCGAGATCTCGAAGAAGGATTCGGCGGCGATGTTGGCATCGACGATCCGTCCGTCGGGTGCGACCAGCAGCACCGGATTGGGCAGCGCGTTGAGGATGGCCTCGCCGTCGGTGGGCACGGGCCGGCGAAATTCCATGGCTGACGTCATGCGGCAGCACTCCAGGCAAAGTCGTCATAGGCGTCCTCGAGCGCGCGATGCACGCTGGACGGCTGCTCCGAGGTCAGGATCGCCTGCCGCCAGGTCTTCAACGTTGCCGCCGGCGCGCAGCTATAGGTCGCAGCAGTCTCCAGCGCCCAGCCGAGATGCTTGCGCGCATGCCTGAGTCCGATGCGCAGGCCATAGTGGCTGCAGACCTCGTCATAGAGCGCGCGAACATGCTTGAGCTGCTCGGCGAGCGACGGCGCAGCCTCGGCGACGCCGGTCTCGAGCCGGCGACCGATCTGGCCGGGCAGCCAGGGCTGGCCCTGCGCGCCGCGGCCGATCATGACGGCGTCGGCGCCCGACATCTCCAGCGCGCCGAGAGCCTTGTCGAACGAGGTGATGTCGCCATTGACCACGACCGGGATCGTGACGGCGTCCTTGACCGCGCGCACCGCGTTCCAGTTGGCCTCGCCCTTGTAGAACTGGCAGCGCGTGCGGCCATGCACGGTGATCATCTGCACGCCAGATGCCTCGGCGCGGCGCGCGAGTTCGGGCGCATTGAGCGAGCGATCGTCCCAGCCGAGCCGCATCTTCAGGGTCACCGGCACCTTGACCGCCGACAGCGTCGCCTCGATCAGCGTCACCGCGTGGTCGAGGTCGCGCATCAGGGCCGAGCCTGACTGGCCGCCGGTCACGTGGCGCGCCGGGCAGCCCATATTGATATCGATGATGTCGGCGCCGGCGCCCTCGGCGATCCGCGCGCCCTCCGCCATCCAATGGGTCTCGCAGCCGGCGAGCTGAACCACATGCGGCCCGATCCCGGCTGCCTCACAACGCAGCTTCGACGTCGGTTTGCCGTTCACCAGATCGTCGCTGGCGGTCATCTCGGAGACCACCAGCCCGGCGCCCAAACTGGCGGCGAGTCGCCGGAAGGGCGCGTCGGTGATGCCGGACATGGGCGCGAGGAGAACCCGGTTGGCGACAGCAATGTCGCCTATCTTCAATGGGTTACGAGGAGTACTTTGCACGCCGGTCACAGCCGTCTCGTCGTTCTGTCAGCCACGCCATTGCAGCTGACGCCGTCTATTCTGCGCACAATTCTTGTGCAGTCAAGGCTCATGCCTACGGTTTAGACATTCCTACCATCAGTGCAGGTGCACTGCAACAAAATCCGCTTTTCCCACAGTCATCGCAAACGCTCTGTTTTTGCGCAGCGGTCATGCTAAGGGCTGTGCGCGGCGGTCCCCCGCCGCTCCCCTCATCCCCGATTCGTCTGTCACTGGTTCAATATGTCGAAGCCTGAGCGTACCGCAGCCATCCTTGTCGCAGCCGGCCGTGGACTGCGCGCCGGCACAGGCGGACCAAAGCAGTACCGGACGATCGGCGGACAGACGGTGATCTACCGCGCCATGGAGGCGTTCTCCGGACACCCCGACGTGTTTGCGGTGCAGCCGGTGGTCAATCCCGATGATGCCGCGCTGTTCGACGAAGCGGTGGCTGGCCTCCGCCATCAACCGCCGACGCCGGGCGGCGCGACCCGGCAGGCCTCAGTCCATGCCGGGCTCGAGGCGCTCGCCGGCGAGAAGCCCGACATCGTCTTGATCCACGATGCCGCGCGCCCCTTCGTCACCGCGGCCGTGATCTCGCGCGCGATCGCCGCGGCCGGCCGGACCGGTGCTGCGATCCCCGTCATTCCCGTCACCGACACGATCAAGCTCACCGGCGATACCGGCGATGTCGAGGCGACGCCGGAGCGTGCTCGCTTGCGGATCGCGCAGACGCCACAGGCATTTCGTTTCGACGTAATATTGGAGGCGCATCGTCGTGCCGCGCGCGAGGGCCGCAGCGATTTCACCGACGATGCCGCGCTTGCTGAATGGGCGGGATTGACCGTTGCGACGTTTGAAGGCGATGCTGCCAACATGAAACTCACCACCCCCGAAGATTTCGTGCGCGAGGAAGCGCGGCTCGCAAGCCAGCTCGGCGACATCAGGACCGGCACCGGCTACGACGTGCACGCCTTTGGCGACGGCGACCATGTCATGATCTGCGGCGTGCGCGTGCCGCATACCAAAGGCTTCCTGGCCCATTCCGACGGCGATGTCGGGCTGCATGCGCTGGTCGACGCGATCCTCGGCGCGCTGGCCGATGGCGACATCGGTTCGCACTTCCCGCCGAGCGACGCCAAGTGGAAGGGCGCCTCCTCCGACCAGTTCCTGAAATACGCCGTCGAGCGCGTCACCGCGCGCGGTGGCCGGATCGCCAATCTCGAGGTGACGCTGATCTGCGAGCGGCCGAAGATCGGGCCGCTGCGCGACACCATGCGGGCGAAGATCGCGGAGATCTCCGGCGTCCACATCTCGCGCGTGGCGGTCAAGGCCACCACCAGCGAGCGGCTCGGCTTCACCGGCCGCGAGGAAGGCATCGCGGCAACCGCAAGCGCCACGGTCCGTTTGCCCTGGGATGAAAAAGGCTGGGGTGCCTGACATGGGCGGCAGCGACGCTCGTGCCCTCTCCCGCGCGCTGCTCGACCTGTGCCGGATGCGCAAGCTGACCATCGCGACCGCCGAATCCTGTACCGGCGGCCTGGTCGCGGGCGCGCTCACCGATATCCCCGGCTCTTCCGACGTGATCGACCGCGGCTTCGTCACCTATTCGAACGAGGCCAAGCGGGCGATGCTCGGCGTCAAGGCGGCAACGCTGGAGACGTTCGGCGCGGTCAGCAAGGAAACCGCGACCGCGATGGCGATCGGCGCACTGGAAAAGGCCGGCGTCGACCTTGCGGTCTCGATCACCGGGATCGCGGGCCCTGGCGGCGCGACGCCGGGCAAGCCGGTCGGCCTGGTGCACTTCGCCGTCGCCGCGCGCGACGGCCGCATCGTTCATCGGGAGCAACGATTTGGCGCGATCGGCCGCAGCACGGTGCGGCAGCGCTCGGTGGTCGAGGCGCTCCGCATGCTGATGGAGCTCGCGCGGCCGCCGCAGGCCGCAAAGCCGCGGCGCGAGGCTGCCAGCCGATTGCGGCCGCGCGTGGCCCGGTCGCCGCGAAGCCACGCCGCGAAGCGCCGGCGGCCGCCACGCGGATAGGCCTGCGCAAGGCGAGTCGCGCGAAGGCCAACCTCACACACCCCTCAAGTCAACTGCGACCCAGTGCCGCCTATCTCAGGTGGAACTGCGACGTCGCCTCGCCGTTTTCTATTGTTCCAACTCTGCTGTTTGAATTGTTTGTGCAAACAGCAAAATCCCACAACAAGGAGAAAATGATGAAGTTGGGAACTTTGGTCGTGGCCGCAATCACCTCTGGCGCCATGACGCTGTCGACTATTGCCCCCTCGTTTGCCGCACCGCTCGCGCCCGCGCGGTTGCAGGACCGGCCGACCTCCGTCGAGCACGTGCAGTATCGTCACTGGCATGGCGGCCCGCGTCACGGCTACCGCGGCGGCTACTACGGTTATCGCCATGGCGGCGGTGGAAACGGCGCGGCGATCATCGGCGGGCTTGCAGCCGGCGCGATCATCGGCGGCGCCATCGCGGCGAGCCAGGCCAAAGCCAACAACGACGCCTACTGCTCCCAGCGTTTCCGCACCTACGACCCGGCTTCGGGGACCTACATCGCGTCCGGCGGCGTGCGGCGTTCCTGCCCGTAAAGAACAACCATCCTTTCCTTCATTGCGAGCCAACGGGTCGCGCGAACGCGCGCCCGATGACAGGCTCCGCGAAGCAATCCATTTCATCACCTGCGACGGCATGGATTGCTTCGTCGCTTCCGCGCAAAATTGCTCTGCAATTTTGTCGCGAGCTCCTCGCAATGACGGAGACGTTGGCTAGGCCGGCTTGCCGTAGACTTGGTCGGCGCGCTTCTCGAACGCGGCGGCAAAGCGCGAGAATGCGGCGTCGAACATCGAGCCCATCAGCATCGCCAGCATCCGGCTTTTGAATTCGTAGTTCAGGAAGAAGCCGACATCGCATTCGGTGTCCGACTTCGGCTCAAAACTCCAGCGGTTCTCCAGATTGCTGAACGGGCCGCGCAGATATTCGACCAGGATCTTCAGGTTGGGCCGGTCGAGCGTCACTCTGCTGGTGAAGGTTTCCCGCACCAGCTTGAACGAGACCGTCATGTCGGCGACCACGACCTCGGTGCCGTCGTCCTTGGGCGTCCGCTGGCGGACCTTGAGCGCCTGGCACAGCGGGACGAATTCCGGATAGCGCTCGACGTCGGCGACCAAATCGAACATTTGAGGTGCGGTGTGGCGGACCCGCCGCTTGCTTGAGAATCGTGGCATCAGTGGATACTCGCACGGTTTTGCTGGCGCGCGAGACGCTTCAGATAGTCGTCCGCCTGGGCTCGATCGGTGAAGCAGACCAGCGATTGATCGGCGCGCAAGCCCGAAAAATATTCGATCAGCTTCGGCCGCTGCTGCTGACGATAGGTCCAGACATAGCGGAAGAATTCGAGATCGATCTTCTCCGGGCAACCTTCCGCCATCTCAGGGCGAACCTGGCCATAGCTGCCGGCGATCCGCCCCAGGATTCCGAGCATGCAGGTCAGCCGTGGCAGATCGAACCAGATGATCGTATCGGAGAGCTTCCGGCGCAGTTCGCCTGCACCGCTCCTCATGTAGTTCCCATCCATGATCCAGCGCGGCGCTTGCGTGACCTCGATCATGCGGCGCTCGAATTCATCCTTGTCGGACTCGACCCAGCCCGGCTTCCAGAACAACGCGTCGATCGACACGGTCGGGATGCCCGTCATGGCGGACAGCCGTCGCGCAAAGGTCGACTTGCCGGACCCCGACGATCCCATCACCAGCACGCGTTGCATTGGTCCCGTCCAAGATTCGGTCAAGGTTCGGTCGAGGCTCGATCAGGCAACGGCGCGTGGCGGCGCCGGCCTCCTGCCGTTTACAAAATCTAGCGGCCGCGAGCCGTGCGCGCCGCCTGCAGCTTCGCAAAATCCTCGCCGGCATGATGCGACGAGCGCGTCAGCGGACTCGCCGACACCATCAGAAAACCCTTGGTATAGGCGACACGCTCGTAGCCCGCGAATTCGTCCGGCGTCACGTAGCGCATCACGGCGTGATGCTTGCGCGACGGCTGCAAATACTGGCCGATGGTCAGGAAGTCGACTTCGGCCGAGCGCAGATCGTCCATCACCTGCTGCACCTCGTGCCGCTCCTCGCCGAGGCCGACCATGATGCCCGACTTGGTGAAGATGGTCGGGTCCATCTCCTTGACCCGCTGCAGCAGCCGGATCGAATGGAAATAGCGCGCGCCGGGACGGACCGTCAGATAGCGCGACGGCACGGTTTCCAGATTGTGGTTGAAGACGTCGGGCTTCGCCGCCACCACGCGTTCGAGCGCCCCGTCCTTGCGCAGGAAGTCCGGTGTCAGGATCTCGATCGTGGTGGTCGGGCAGCGCGCGCGGATCGCGCGGATGGTCTGCGCAAAATGCTCGGCGCCGCCGTCGGCGAGATCGTCGCGATCCACCGATGTGATCACGACATGGGTCAGACCCAGCTTCGAGACCGCCTCGGCGACGTATTCGGGCTCATGGGCATCGAGCGCGCCGGGCATGCCGGTCTTGACGTTGCAGAACGCACAGGCGCGGGTGCAGGTGTCGCCCATGATCATGAAGGTGGCGTGCTTCTTGTCCCAGCATTCGCCGATGTTGGGGCAGCCCGCCTCCTCGCACACCGTGACGAGGCCGTTCTCCTTCACGATCCGGCGCGTTTCGGCATAGCCGCGCGTGTTCGGCGCGCGGACCCGGATCCAGTCCGGCTTCGGCGGCGACACGGCATCCGGCCGGTTCACCTTTTCGGGGTGGCGCGGGCGGAGCTGAGTGGTGGAGATGGTGTCGACGATGGTGACCATTTGTGCCTGCAAGTCGCGAGAGGCCATAGCTAATCGGTGTTGACGCGGCTCGCAACCCGCCCTGCGACCCTAGCAGATCAGCCCATATATTGGCAGTCTTGCGGTCTGTTCCACGCCGATTCCCACCTCAAAATGGCTCAAAAACCCCGATCGACCCGTGCGACCGCGCCGCGCCTCGGCAAAGCTCTGAAACGCGCCTTCTTCGATCGCAGCGTTCATGAGGTCGCGCCCGACCTGATCGGCGCGACCTTCCTGGTCGGCGGTGTCGGCGGCATCATCACCGAGATCGAGGCCTACCATCACACCGAGCCGGCGGCCCACTCCTTCAACGGACCGACCCCGCGTAACCAGATCATGTTCGGCCCGCCGGGCTTCTCCTATGTCTACCGCTCCTACGGCATCCATTGGTGCGTCAACTTCGTCTGCGAGGCGCCGGGCTCGGCCAGCGCCGTGCTGATCCGCGCGCTCGAGCCGACCCACGGCTTGGCGGCCATGCGCCGGCGGCGCGGGCTGGAGGATGAGCGCGCCTTGTGCTCGGGGCCCGGCAAGCTCTGCGAGGCGCTCGGCATCACCATCGCACATAGCGAATTGCCACTCGACCGTCCGCCGATCGCGCTCCACGCGCGGCTAGAGGTGCCCGACATCGTCACCGGATTGCGGATCGGCATCACCAAAGCCGTCGACCTGCCCTGGCGCTACGGGCTGAAGGGATCGAAATTCCTCAGCAAGCGGTTCTGAGCGTCACCGCGTTGCCCGCTATGATGCCCGCTTCAGCAGCTCGATCGCCTCGAGGATCTTGGCCCGGCGCTCCGTTGCTGCCGCGCGCTTTTCCTTCTCTTCCTCGACGAGGTCTTCCGGCGCGTTGGCGACGAACTTCTCGTTGGAGAGTTTCGCGTCGACCCGTTTGATGTCGGCGTCGGCCTTGCCGAGCTCCTTCTCCAGCCGCGCCCGCTCGGCAGCAAGATCGATTACGCCCTTCAGCGGCAGCGCGACGACTTCGCCGCGCACCAGCAGCTGCATGGCGCCTTCAGGCGCGGCGTTCGCAAAGGAAATCTCCGACAATCGCGCGAGGCGCTTGATGGTGTCGTTCCAGCGCTGGGCGCGGTCGCGCGTCTCGTCGGAGGTGGTCACGATCACGAGCGGCGTCAGCGTCGACGGCGGGATGTTCATTTCCGCCTTCACCGACCGCATCGCGGTGACGAGATCGACCACCCAGCCGATCTCGGCTTCGGCTGCGGGATCGCTGAACTCGTCCGCGTCGAGCGCGGCAATGACCGGCGGAATGATCGGATCGACAATCGGACCTGCGGTTGCGATCGCCGCCAGCTGCTCGCCGGTCACGCCCTGCTTGCGGGGCCAGGGCGCCAGCACCAGGAGGCCGTCGCGCTTGGCGGTCACGGCCCACAGCTCTTCGGTGATGAAGGGCATGAACGGATGCAGCAGCTTGAGAATCTCGTCGCGGGTCCAGGCGATCATGGCGCGGGTCTCGGCCTTGGCCGCTCCCTCCTCACCCATCAGCACCGGCTTTGCCAGCTCGAGATACCAGTCGCAGAACACGTTCCAGACGAAGCGGTAGATCGCGCCGGCCGCATCGTTGAAGCGATGATCCTCGATCGTCTCGGTCACCTCGCGGGTGACCCGCGAGGTTTCGTGCGCGATCCAGCGGTTCAACGTCTCCTTGGCGCCCTTCGGATCGAAACCGTCCGGCTTCACGCACTCGTTCATCTCGGCAAAGCGGCAGGCGTTCCAGAACTTCGTCGCGAAGTTGCGGTTGGTCTCGACCAGATGCGGCGACAGGCGGATGTCATGGCCCTGCGCCGCCTCGCGCGTCAGCGCGAAGCGCAGCGCGTCGGCGCCGAAATCGTCGATCACACCGAGCGGGTCGATGACGTTGCCCTTCGACTTCGACATCTTGGCGCCCTTCTCGTCACGGACGAGACGGTGGATGTAGACGGTCGAGAACGGCGCCTCCTTCATGAAATGAAGGCCCATCATCATCATGCGGGCGACCCAGAAGAAGATGATGTCGAAGCCCGTGACCAGCGTGTTGGTCGGGTAGTAGCGCGCGACCTCCGGCGTGTCGTCCGGCCAGCCCAGCGTCGAGAACGGCCACAGCGCCGAGGAGAACCAGGTGTCGAGCACGTCCTCGTCGCGCGTGATGAAGCCCTCGCGCTTGGCGGGCTCGACCGCCATGTCGTGGCCCTGCTCCGGCGTGATGACTTCCTGCTCGACGTAGTAGCCGAGCGCGTTGCCGACTGCCTCTTCCTCGGTCTCGGCGACGAACACCTTGCCGTCGGGCCCGTACCAGGCGGGGATCTGATGGCCCCACCAGAGCTGGCGCGAGATGCACCAGGGCTGGATGTTCTCCATCCACTCGAAATAGGTCTTTTCCCAGTTCTTCGGCACGAACGTAGTCTCGCCCGAGCGCACCGCCGCCATCGCCGGCTGCGCCAGCGTCTTGGCGTCGACATACCACTGGTCGGTGAGGTACGGCTCGATCACGACATTGGAGCGGTCGCCATGCGGCACCATGTGGGTGTTGGGTTCGATCCGCTCGAGGAAACCGAACTCCTCCAGCCTTGCGACGATCTTCTTGCGCGCGGCGAAGCGCTCGATGCCGTGAAACTCTGCCGCGAATTCGTCGGCGCCCGCCGGCAGGCCGCGCAGATAGTCCTCGTTGCCGGTGAGATTCAGGCAGCCTTCCTGGTCCAGCACGCTGATCTGCGGCAGGCCATGACGCTTGCCGATCTCAAAATCGTTGAAGTCGTGCGCCGGCGTCACCTTGACCGCGCCCGAGCCCTTCTCCGGATCTGAATAGTCGTCGGCGACGATCGGAATCTTGCGGCCGACCAGCGGCAGGATCACATGCTGGCCGACCAGATCGGTGTAGCGCTCATCGTCCGGATGCACTGCGACCGCGGTATCGCCGAGCATCGTCTCCGGACGCGTGGTCGCGACCACGATGAACGATTTGGGATCCTCGGGGCTGAAGCTGCGCCCCTCGATCGGATAGCGCAGGTACCAGAGATGGCCCTTGACCTCGACCTGCTGCACTTCGAGATCGGAGATCGCGGTGAGCAGCTTCGGGTCCCAATTGACCAGGCGCTTGTCCTTGTAGATCAGGCCCTGGCGGTGCAGCTCGACGAACACCTTGACGACGGCGCGCGACAGGCCCTCGTCCATGGTGAAGCGCTCGCGCGACCAGTCGCAGGAGGCGCCGAGGCGCTTGAGTTGGTTGACGATGGTGCCGCCGCTCTCGGCCTTCCACTGCCAGACCCGCTCGAGGAACTTGGCGCGGCCCATGTCGCGCCGGCCCGGCTCCTGCCGTTCCATCAGCTGGCGCTCGACCACCATCTGGGTGGCGATGCCGGCATGGTCGGTGCCGGGCTGCCACAGCACGTCACGGCCGCGCATCCGCTCGAAGCGGCACAGGATGTCCTGCAGCGTGTTGTTGAGCGCATGGCCCATGTGCAGCGAGCCGGTCACGTTCGGCGGCGGGATCACGATGGTGAAAGGCTGGGCGTCCTTGCGCTCGGGCCGGCCGGCCTTGAACGCACCGCTCTCCTCCCAGAGCTGGGCCATCCGGAGCTCGATATCGGCAGGCTGGTAGTTTTTCTCGATCATGACAATGCGCTGTGGACCATGGGGAAAGGGTAGAAAGCCGCCAGAACGCACCGAGTCAACCGGACCGGCACGTCAAAACGGCATTGAGAGCGTTTTCGAGCGAAGTGGACGCAGGTTCGCGTGAAGAAAACGCGTCCAAACAGGGAACTGGCGTTTCGGGTCTGATCCTATCAGAACCGAAACTCTGGGGCATTTGGGGGCTGAATGAGGGCTGCCAAGCCCCCTGCGGCAGGAGCTACCGCCCGCGGGAGACCCGCTCGATCTCGGCCTTGACGATCCGCTCGACCAGCCCCGGCAGATTGTCGTCCAGCCAGGACTTCAGCATCGGCCGCAGCATCTCCTTGACCAGATCCTCCAGCGTCCGAGCATTGTTGCTCAGCACGGTGTTGGCCAGCGAATTGAAGGCGGATTCGACCGCCCGCATCGTGGTTCCCGAGATGATCTGCTGCATCGGCGCGGTTTCGATTGCCGGCGGTTCTCTCTCTCGAACCGGTTCTCGCATGGGCTCCGGCGCCCGTGTGCGGGCTTCCGTGAACTCGACGTCGTCCTGCGGTTCGACCTTGCGGAACGACGGCGTCGCCGCCGGCTCCGGCAGCGCCATGTCGTCGGTGAGCTCGAATACGTCGGCTTCGGGCTGCGGCGACGGCCTGATCTCGGACGCGGGTGTCGCCTCGTCGAGGCTGGCGAGCAGCGAGTCGATGTCATCCTGATTGTTGCTGGCCGGCGCCGGCGCTGGCGGCGGTGATTTCGGCGCTGACGCGGTGGGCTTCGCGGCCGGGGGCGCTGCGGGCGGCGGGCTCTTCATCGCGGGCTTGGCTGCTGGTGGCGGCGGTTCAACCTTCGGCGGCGGCGCAGCGGCTGCCGAAGGTTTCTCGGCCGCGGCCGGCTTCGCCTCGTCGTCGGCGATGATGCGACGGATCGACGCCAGAATCTCCTCCATCGAGGGCTCTTGGACCTTCGCAGGCTGCGTCATCTCCGACTCCACATCGAACTTATTTTACATCAAGCCCGAGAGGATTCGCCGGTTCCGATGAAGCGGGCGGAGATTTTCATTGCTCCCGCCCGACTTGTCCCCAGATCAAGCCCGCCCGAGGCTTTGTGCAAGCTTCGTGTCGCCCAATGCAGCGTGATCACAGGTGGCGTCGCACCTGCCATCACGCAACGCCGGCGCGAATCGCCTTGCTGCCCGACAAAACGGTATGTCAGGCCAATTATCGATTGCAAGCAAACGCGCCAGTCTGTGGTCCTGATTAACTCAGAACCACAAACATGGCGCGACAAGCGATGTTGACGTGAAGGTGTTTAGCGGCCGTCGGGCGTGCGCACGCCGGCCCAATTGTCGCGCACCTGCTGGTAGTGCACGCTGGCATCATAGACGTTGGTCGAAAGGCCCATCACCTGCGGTGACAGCCGGCCAATCGCACTCAGCACGTTGTAGGATGCAACGACGCGGTCGTGTTGCGCGGTGACGAGTGCGTTGCGCGCATTGACCAGCGCTTGCTGCGCGTTGAGCACGTCGAGCGTGGTGCGCTGGCCGGCCTTGGCCTCTTCGCGGACGCCGTTCAGCGCGATTTCGGACGCGGTCACCTGCGCCTGCGCCGACGCGACCTGGGACTTGCCGGCGACCAGCTGGCCCCAAGCGGTGACGACGTTGGCGCGCGCCTGATCCCTGGTCTGTTCCAGGACCAGACGCTGCTGCGCCAGTGATTCCTTCGACTGCCGGATCAGCGAGTATTCAGCACCGCCCTGATAGATCGGCACCGACACCTGAACCTGCGCTGCCGCATTGAAGCTGCGGTTCACCGACAATTGTTGCTGGTAGCCTTCGGTCACCGACGCCTGCAACCCAACCGTCGGCAGCAGCGCGCCTTCGGCAACCTTGGTCTGCAGGAAGTTGACGTCGACGCCGTACATCGCGGATGTGACGTTCGGATTCTGGGTCAGGCTGAGCTCGACGGCGGCCGCAAGCGTCGTCGGCAGGAAGCGATCGACCGGCGAGCCGGGCGCGAGATTCTGCGGTTCGTTGCCGATGATGCGGCGGAAGTTCGACCGCGTCGTCGTCAGGTTCGATTCCGCGGTGAGCTGCTGGGTCTTGCCGGCCGCAAGCTGTGCCTCGGATTGCGCAACGTCCGTGCGCGTCACCTCACCTACGTTGAAGCGATCCTGGGTCTGCTTCAGCGTCTGTTCCAGCACCCGCGTGTTGCTGCGCTGGACCTCGACGATCGCAGCGTCGCGCAGATAATCCATGTAGATGGTGGCGGCGCTCAGGATCACGGTCTGCTCGAGCACGCGCAGACCTTCGCGCGCCGACGATACCTGGCTTTCGGCCGCGCGCACCTTGTTCGGGGTCTGCGCGTTGTACAGCGATTGGTTCACCGTCAGACCGGCGCTGGCCGGATTTTGGGTGCCGTGGATCGCGTCCTTGATGCCTGTCGGCTGCTGGTCGGTGTACTGATATCCGCCGCTCACGGTCAGCGCGGCTCTCGGACGATAGCCTGAGAGCGCCTGGGGAACGTTTTCGTCAGTTGCCCTCACCAGTGCGCGCTGCGCATTCAGCTGGGGATTGTTCTGGTAGGACCGCACCAGCGCGGCCTCGATAGTATCGGCAAGCGCGGGCACGGGGCCCATCTCCGCCAACAGAAGGACGGCAGTCGCAGCCGCGGTGATAAGCTTCACCCCACGCATCCCCGGTAATCCAATCATTGTAGTCGCCGTCTCCACAAGCAAGTCAGTTCCGGCGGTCGCTTCAGACGAAGTGAGTCCCGCCTCACCTTAGTCCGCAGCTAAGGGCAACGGAACTACCCCGCAACGGAACGCGGTGGAAACTCTTCACATGGGGCAAACGGGCCACACTTCTGATTCAGAACGGGATTTTATCAGCTGGCGCAGCGCGGTAGCGGTCAGAAGACGAACGCCGGAACCCGCTCGAGTCCGGGCAGCACAGGGGCCGTGGCGTCGAACAGCTCGCGATGGCCGAAATCCCCGTGGGAGTGAGTCACGAGCGTGGCACGCGGCGGTGGCGTCAGGCCGAACACCCCGACCAGCCGGCCCCCCTCCTTGAGCTGGCCGAACAGTCCGGTCGGGATAACCTCGGTCGCACCGTTGAGAACGATGACGTCATACGGCGCGCCGGCGGCGTCACCGTCGGCAGCGGCTGCGGTCTTGACGGTCACGTTCTGAATGCCGAGCTGGCCGAACGCTGCGGAGGCCTTTGCGGCCAGCGCCGGATCGCTCTCGGTTGCGCTGACCTCGCGGGCAAAGCGCGCCACGATGGCAGCGGCGTAGCCGGTCGCGCAGCCGACCACCAGGACGCGGTCGGTTGCCTTGATCTCGGCGGCTTGCAGCATCCGGGCGAGCAGCGCCGGCGTGATCAGGCAGCGCCTGGCCGCGCCGCCCTCGGTCACGTCGAGATCGAGGTCCAGATAGGCCAGCGCCTGCTTGCCGGCCGGCACGAACACCTCGCGCGGCACGGTCAGCATGGCTTCGAGAATACGATCGTCGGTCACGTCGCTCGGACGCACCTGACCATCCACCATGTACTGGCGCGCGGTCGAAAAACCGGTCATTGGCGGGATCCTGCAAGTCGCGGCATTGCCGCTGGAGAAGCTAGAACAGGGCCATCTTTTGGAACAAGCTCCGCCAAAACGCAACACGCCGTTGGCGTGCAAAACCCGCTCCAAAAATGCGCGCCGTGGTGCGCTCTATTCGATCGTGACGGCAAGCCGGCCGATCAGGCGAGCCACTTCATCGAGATGCTCGGAATCATGCTCCTCGACGGCCCTCGCGAGCCGGCGGACACACTCATCGTCACTGATGTCGGGAGCATCGCTCGGAACAAGCGTCGGCTGCGGCATCGACAGGTCGATCAGGTTAATGGCCATCAAAATCACCTCTCAGGACCCGGCAGGACGAAGTGTTGACGGTTATTGAGTCGATTTGACGACGTTTCTTGTCTGTCCGTAGCGGACCACAGGCTTGTGATGGGCGTTGAACGGGTCTTGATGGGGCCAAAACTGGCTCCCCGGGCTGGATTCGAACCAGCGACCATTCGATTAACAGTCGAATGCTCTACCGCTGAGCTACCGAGGAATAGGCGAACCAAACGTTCGCGAGCGGGCAGCGTATAACAAAGCCTTTCGGCCTTGCAAAGAACCAAATGGGGCTCCGGCGAAACTTTAGCGGGGCACGGTAAACCTCTGCGGCGCAAGGCTTTGCCGGCGTTCCAGGGTGATGCAGGCCTGTCCCGGCTGTCCCGTTATCGGCGCCGCGGGCGCAAGGAAACACCGTCAAACACCGCCGGGCGCGGCCATTTCGCCGCGCCGCTGATTCTTCCGCGGGCACGCTCCGCCCCTGACGTCATTCCGCGATGAACGAGGTGGTCTTGGTGCCGGGGTCGTAGCGCAGCCTCAGGACGTTGAGCTTGCAGAGATTGACGTTCTTCCACAGCACCGATTCATTGTGGTTGGACCAGTCGACCTTGATGTTCCAGACGCAGCCATCGTCGTCGTTGCGCCCTATCGCGCAGCGATGGCGGCAATCAACAGCGCCGTCGCCGCAAGCGAGGCGATGGTCCGCACGTGGTTCCAGATGGTCCAGTCGGTCAGGTAGCGCGCCCAGACCGGCGCGGCCGCGGTGCTCACGGGATCTGTGACCGCAAGCTGATCGTTCAGCGGCACGTTGAAAACGACCGTGACGACGAACATCCCGACGACATAGAGGCTGCCGCCGCAGATCATCGCAAGCGCGCCCGGCTCCTGCCATCGCAGCCCGCCGAGCACGACCAGCCCGGCGCAAGACAGCGTGGTGCCGAGGAAGACCGGCATGAACAGCGAGCGCACGATGTCGACATTGATCGCGTTCATCGCCGAGATGCCGGCGGCCTGGTCGATGCGGCCGAGCGCGGTCATGACGAACGCCGAGAACGCGAAATAGACCCCGGCAAGCAGGCCGCAGCCGAGCGCGGAAAACCACAGCAAGCCCGAGGTCAGGATATTGCGCATCGCACCACCTCAAAAAGCGAGGGATACTCGTATTTGTAAAATGCGATAAACTCTCGTATTTGAGACGTCAACCCCGATTGCGGAGGAGACAGATGGCGAGACGAAAGGCCGCGCCCGCAGCAGAAGCCCCCCTGCCCGGGCTGGCGCGGCTTGCCCCGACGCAGCAGCGCAGCCGCGAGCGGTTCGAACGCATCCTCGCCTGCGCGACCGAGATCATGGCGGAGAAAGGCAGCGAGGCCTTCCGCATGAGCGACATCGTCGAACGCAGCGGCGTCGCATTCGGCTCGCTGTATCAATATTTCCCCGACAAGGCCGCGATCATCGGCACGCTGGCGGAACGGCATAACGCGGTCGGCCGCGATTGCGTCAGGCGCGATCTGGCCGCGGTCTCGTCCGCGCGCGACCTGCATCCGGCGCTATGCCGGATCGTCGACAGTTACTACGAGATGTTCATGCGCGAGCCTGTCATGCGCGACATCTGGCAGGCGACCCAGGCCAACCGCGCCCTGCAGAAGCTCGATGCGGACGACATGGCCGTGCTCGCCGGCCTGTTGTCCGACGCGGTCAGGCGGGTTGCGCCCACGATGCCGGCCGCCACCCTCAGCACCTTCTCGGGACTGACGATGACGCTGATCGCAGCCGCCGTGCGTCACGCGATCACGCTGCCGCCGCGGAAAGCACGGCAGGTGCTGACGCAGTTCAAGACCATGCTGCCGGGAGACCTCGCCGGGCTGGCATGACCGCGACCACGCCGATGTCGGGATTTCCCCGGCACTGATGCGATAGACAGCCGGCGTAGACGATCTACGCCGTTCGGGCCTTCACTGTCACGTCTCCCTAAAATTCCTGCGATATTTGACGGCTATGAATATTGCCGGGAAGTCCATGAAGAGTTTTTCGCAAGATGTGATTTGTCTCACACGAGGAGCGGCCTTGCCGACCTAGGTTCCCCGAGGGGTCATCAGACATTTATTTACCAAAGCGGGCGCCATCGTTCTTTTCATAAAATTCGAACGAATCGCTCAATCCGAACCGAAGACAGTTTTGCGACCATGGCGCTCTCGAACCTCGGAGAGCGCGATGAGCGAAGTCGAATTTGATCTGCTGCTGGACGCCGTGCGAACGGCGATCGCGCCTATTGCTCAGGAGGATTTCGTGGCCCAACCGTCGCCCCGCATGCAGCCGCCGCCGCGCGCCGCGAATGACAACCAGGCGCCGTGGCCGCTGATTCCGTTTCCTGAAGGCTGGTACGCCGCAAGCTAATGCGGCTTCTCATTTGTCGGCTGCAAGCCATTGATGAGATGAGTGGAGGCCACGACCAGAATTGAACTGGTGTACACGGTTTTGCAGACCGTTGCGTAACCACTCCGCCACGTGGCCCCTTGCGGCGCACTTCATATACGCCCTGTCTGCGATAGGCAACCAAGCCGGACAGCTAACGTCGGCGCTTCCGGAAGTCCCGCTTCTTCGGTTTTGGCGCCAATTCCGGCATTTCGGCCTGCACTTCGCGGAATCTCGCCAGCATTCGCTCGAAACTATCAGTTAACGCTGCCGCGATATCCGGCCGCTTTTCCAGCCCGGCCAGCAGGATCGCGGCCGCCTCGATGGTGGACAGGCCGTCGCGCCGCGGTTCCCGGCGCAGCTTGCCGTACAGCGAGGGCCGTTTCGGCCCGAGAATCACCCGCTGGCACTTCAGCATCCAAGCATTGCGCCACCACAGCGCCTTGGCCTGGCTCCAGGTGCCGTCGAGCAGCACGATGCCCTCGATGTCGGAGAGAAGCGCGCGCTGGTGCGGCTCCAGCTCGCCCTTGCGGTTGATCGCGACGATCTCGGCGTCGGTATCGAGATCCTCGACCTTGGCCGAACCGAGATAGAGCACCGCCCAGCGCGACGGATCGGACACCGGCCGACCGAGCGCCTTGGCAAGGCTCGGCCAGGACAGCCCGATCCGCACCACGGCGTTCTCGAAATGCCGCGCCAACAGTCGCGCGGTGCCGAGCGCCCTGTCCTGCTCCTGCGGATGGATCAAGATCAGGAGCCGGATCCGGCTTTTGATCGGCGTGACGCTGTCGCAGATGCACAGCGGCATCGGCTTGCCGCAATGCGGACACTCCGGGATCTCGGTGGCAAGTTCGGTCTTTGCTTCGGTCGGTTCGGACATCGCTCCGCTATACGCGTGCGGAGCCATTCAATCCAACCTATTCCGCCGGCGCGTGCACGCCCGACGGCGCCGGGCGCCGGCGCAACCGGTCGATCAGCAGATAGATCACCGGCGTGGTGTAGAGCGTCAGGATCTGCGACACGAACAGGCCGCCGATGATGGTGATGCCGAGCGGCCGGCGCAGCTCGGTGCCCGGGCCGGTTGCAATGACCAGCGGAATGCCGGCGAACAGCGCGGCCATGGTCGTCATCAGGATCGGGCGGAAGCGCGCCCGGCAGGCCTCGAAGATCGCATCCCGCGACGACAGGCCCTGATGCCGCTCGGCCTCGAGCGCGAAGTCGACCATCATGATGCCGTTCTTCTTGACGATGCCGATCAACAGGATGATGCCGACAAAGGCGATCACGGTCAGCGGCGTGTTGGTGACCTGCAGCGCCAGCAAGGCGCCGAGCCCGGCCGACGGCAAGGTCGAGATGATCGTGATCGGATGCGCCAGGCTCTCATAGAGCACGCCGAGCACGATATACATCGCGACCAGCGCGCCGAGAATCAGCAGCGGCTGCCGCCCGCTGGTCTTGTTGAAGTCGCCGGCATTGCCGTCGAAGCTGCCGCGAATGCCCTCAGGCATATGCAGCTCGTCGACCGCCTGCTGGATGTTCGTGGTCGCGACCTCCAGCGGCACGTCCGGCAGCAGGTTGAACGACACCGTGGTCGAGGGGAAGCCGCCGGAGTGATAGACCGCGAGCGCCGACAGTCCGCGCTGGTAGTGCACGAGCGCCGAGAGCGGCACCTGCACGTCATTGGCGCCGGCGACGTAGATGCGCTCGAGGTTCGACGGGTCGCTCTGGAATTTCGGGTCGATCTCCAGCACCACCACGTACTGGTTGCGCTGGGTGTAGATGTACGAGATCTGCCGCTGCGAGAACGCGTTGTTGAGCGCGTTATCGATGTCCTGCACGCGGACGCCGAGGCTGGAGGCGATCTTGCGGTCGATCACGAGGTTGAGCTGCAAGCCGCCGGGATCGCGGTCGGCGGAGACATCGGTGATGCCCTCCACCGTCTCCATGCGCTTGGCGACGAGCGGCGCCCATTTCTGCAACAGATCGAGATCGGTCGAGGCGAGCGTGTACTGGTAGTCGGAATCGCTCTGCCGGCCGCCGGTGCGGATGTCCTGGGCGGCGAACATGAACAGGCGGATGCCCGGCACCATGAACAGGTTACGGCGCAGCCGGTCGATCACCTGCGCGGTCGACAGGCCTCCGCGCTCCTCCGGCGGCTTCAGGCTGATGAACATGGTGCCGCGATTGGAGGTCGCGCCGCCCGGGCCGCCGCCGGAGCCGACCGACGAGCCGATGCCGGCGACCGCAGGGTCGGCCATCACGATGTCGGCGAGCCGCTGCTGCAGACCGAGCATCGATTGGAACGAGATGTCGGCGGAAGCGCGGGTCGCCCCGATCACGAAACCGCTGTCGTCGGTCGGGAAATAGGCCTTCGGCGTCTTGACGTACAGCACCACCGTCAGCGCGACGGTGGCGAAGAACACCACCAGGGTCAGGAAGGGATAGCCGAGCACGATCCGCAGGGTCGACGCATAGAACGCCACGACGCGCGACAGCGTGCCCTCGATGATGCGATCGTACCAGGTGGCACGATCCGAGGTCGCCTCCTTGATGTAGTGCGCGCAGATCATCGGCGTGATCGTCACCGACACCAGGGTCGACACGATGATGGCAAACGTCAGGGTCAGCGAGAACTCGCGCAGCAGGCGGCCGACGATCCCGTCCATGAAGATCAGCGGCGTGAAGGCCGCGATCAGCGACAGCGAGATCGACAGCACCGTGAAGCCGATCTGCTTGGCGCCTTCGACCGCGGCCGGATAAGGCGCCATACCCTGCTCGAGATTGCGGTACATGTTCTCGATCATCACGATGGCGTCGTCGACCACGAAGCCGACGGAGATCGCGAGCGCCATCAGCGACAGATTGTCGATCGAGAAGCCGGCGAGCCACATGCCGGCGCAGGTGCCGGCCAGCGCCAGCGGCACCGAGACGCCGGCTGCGATCGTCGGTACGATCCTGCGCAGGAACACGAACACCACCACCATGACCAGCATGGCGGTCGCGAGCAGCGTGAACTGCATGTCCTCGACGCTGGCGCGGATCGTTCCGGTACGATCGACCAGGGTCGAGATCTCGACACCGGCCGGGATCCACTGCTTCAGTTCCGGCAGCATCCTGCGAACGCCGTCGACGGTATCGATGACGTTGGCGTCGCCCTGCTTGGTGATCTGGATCAGCACCGCCGGCTGCTTGTTGAACCAGGCGATTGAGCGCGAGTTGCGAACGGAATCCTCGACCTCGGCGACATCCGAGAGGCGGACGAAATTGCCGTTCGAGCTCTTGATGATGATGTCGCGGAATTCGGCCGCGGTGCGCATCTGCTTGTTGATCGAAAGCGTCTCGCTCAGCCGGTCGCCATTGAAGATGCCGACCGGGCCCAGCGGATTGGCATTGATGATCGCGAGCCGGACGTCGTCGGTCGCGATCCCGGCATTGGCCAGCGACACCGGATTGAGCGCGATGCGCACCGCCGGCTGGTCGGCGCCGCTGACGGTCACCTCGCCGACCCCCGGCACCTGCGAGATGCGCTGCGCCAGCACGGTATCTGCGACGTCGTACATCGCGCTGGTCGAGATCGTCTTCGAGGTCAGCGCCAGCACGAACACGGGTGCCGCGGCCGGATTGGCCTTGCGGAACCTGGGCAGCGACGGCAGGTCGCTCGGCAGATCGGCGAGCGAGGCATTGATCGCGGCCTGCACGTCGCGCGCGGCGCGGTCGATGTTGCGGCCGATCGAGAACTGCACCTGGATGCTGGTGGTGCCGAGCGAACTCGTCGAGGTGATCTGGTCGACCCCCGAAATGGTGCCGAGCTTGCGCTCCAGCGGCGCCGCGACAGTCGCAGCCATCACCGAGGGATCGGCGCCGGGCCGCGACGCCGACACCCGGATGGTCGGGAAGTCGACATTCGGGACCGACGACACCGGCAGAAACTCGTAGGCGACGATCCCGACCAGAAACAGCCCGATCGCCAGCAAGGTGGTGCCCACCGGCCGGCGGATGAAGGGCTCGGAGATCGAGATCACTGCATGCCCTCGGTGGCGCCCGCGATCGGCGGGCCGCTGGGACCTGCCTCCGGCACGGCCCGCTCGATCCGGCGGTTGAGCCGGTCGAGCGCGAGATAGATCACCGGCGTGGTGTAGAGCGTCAGCAGCTGGCTCAGCAGCAGGCCGCCGATGATCGAGATACCGAGCGGGAAGCGCAGCTCGGCGCCGGTGCCGCTTTCGATCGCGAGCGGCAGCGCACCGAACAGCGCCGCCAGCGTCGTCATCATGATCGGCCGGAACCGCAACAGGCAGGCCTGCACGATCGCGTCATAGGACGACATGCCCTGGTGCCGCTCGGCCTCCAGTGCGAAGTCGATCATCATGATCGCGTTCTTCTTGACGATGCCCATCAGCAGGATGATGCCGATCAGGCCGATCACCGAGAGGTCCTGCCCGCACAGCATCAAGGCCAGGATGGCGCCGACGCCGGCCGAGGGCAGCGTCGACAGGATCGTGATCGGATGGATGTAGCTCTCGTAGAGCACGCCGAGCACGATGTAGATCGTGATGATCGCCGCCAGGATCAGCCAGGGCTGTCCGGCCAGCGAGCGCGCGAATTCGGCGGCGTCGCCGGAATAGATGCCAACGATGCTGCCGGGCATGCCGATCCGGGTCTCGATCGCCTTTACCGCCTCGACCGCATCGCCGAGCGCCTCGCCGGGCGCCAGGTTGAAGCTGAGCGAGACCGACGGGAATTGCGCTTGGTGCGAGATCGCGAGCGGCGCCGTGGTGCGAACCAGCGTCGCGACCGCCGACAGCGGCACCTGCGCCCCGCTCGCACCGGGCAGATAGAGCTTGTCGAGGATCGAGGGATCGCGCTGATACATCGGCAACGCCTCGAGCACCACGCGGTACTGGTTGGCCTGGCCGTAGATCGTCGAGATCTGCCGCTGCGCGAAGGCGTCGTTCAACGTGTCGGTGACGCCCTGCAGACTGACGCCGAGTTGGCCGGCGCGCTGGCGATTGATGTCGAGCGCCGCACGCAGACCGCCATCCTGCGCCTCCGACGAGACATCGCGGAAGATCGGATCGCGCCGCATCTCGGCGACGAGCTTCTGCGACCATTGCGAGACCTCGCCGGCATCGGTCGCGGTCAGCGTGTACTGGTATTGCGAGCGGCTCGACTGGGTCGAGATCTGCACGTCTTGCACCGGCTGGAAGTAGACTGTCATGCCGGGGACCGTCGCGATCTTCTGCTTCAGCCGCTCGATCACCTTGACGACGCCGTCACGCCGCTGATCGAGCGGCTTCAGCGTCATCACCAGGCGGCCGACGTTGGTGGTCGGATTGACCGAGCCGGCGCCGATCACCGAGACCACGCCGACCACGTCGGGGTCGGCCTTGATGAGGTCGGAGACCTCGCTCTGCCGGCGCTGCATCTCGGCAAACGAGACGTCGGGGCCGGCCTCGGTCACCGCCGTGATCGAGGATGTGTCCTGCAGCGGCAGAAAGCCCTTCGGCGCCAGCACATACATGATGAGCGTCAGCGCGATGGTCGCAAACGTCACCAGCAGCGTCGCGCGCTGCCGCCGCAGCACCCAAAGCAGCGTCCGATGGTAGAACTCCACCATGCGGTCGATGAAGCGGCTGACCGCGGCAAGGCCCGGGACCGCCATCTCCTCATGGATGTTCTTGAGCAACCGCGAGCACATCATCGGCGTCAGCGTCAGCGAGACGATCGCGGAGGTCACGACCGCGATCGTCAAGGTCAGCGCGAACTCGCGGAACATGCGGCCGACCAGGCCAGACATGAACAACAGCGGAATGAACACCGCGATCAGCGACACCGTCAGCGAGATCACGGTGAATCCGATTTCGCTGGCGCCCTTCAGCGAGGCCTCCATGACAGTCTCGCCGCCTTCCATGTGGCGGACGATGTTCTCAATCATCACGATGGCGTCGTCGACCACGAAACCGGTTCCGATGGTCAGCGCCATCAGCGACAGATTGTCGAGGCTGAAGCCGGCGAAATACATGACGCCGAAGCTCGTGATCAGCGACAGCGGCAGGGCGACGCCGGCGATCAGGGTCGCGCGCAGCGACCGGAGGAACAACAGCACCACCAGCGTCACCAGCACCACGCTCAGGACCAGCGTGAACTGCACATCGTGGACCGAAGCGCGGATCGTCACGGTACGGTCGGAGACGATGGTCAGCTTGACGCCGGCCGGGACGGCCCGCTGCAGCCGCGGGATTTCGCCGCGGATCTGCTTGACGACGTCGATGACGTTGGCGCCGGGCTGGCGCTGGATATCGATGATGACCGCCGGCGTGCCCTGGTACCAGCCGCCGGTGCGATCGTTCTCGAGCCCGTCGACGATCTGCGCGACGTCGCCGATCGTCACCGGCGAGCCGTTGCGATAGGCGATGATGATCGGCCGGTAGGCGTCGGCGGCGGCGATCTGGTCGTTGGCGGCGATGGTGTAGGATTGCTGGGCGCCGTCGAGCGAACCCTTCGGCCCCGACACGTTGGCGCCGGCGATCGCGTTGCGCAGATCCTCCATCGCGATGCCATAGGCCGCAAGCCGCGCCAGGTCGGCCTGCACGCGCACCGCGGGCTTCAATCCGCCGAGGATCGAGACCCGGCCGACGCCGGAAATCTGGCTCAGGCGTTGTCCGAGGATGGTATCGGCAAGATCGCTCATCGCCCGCAGCGAGATCGTGTCCGAGGTCAGCGCCAGGGTCATGACCGGCGCGTCCGCCGGATTCACCTTGGCGTAGACCGGCGGGTACGGCAGTGTCTTCGGCAGGATGCCGGCGGCGGCATTGATCGCGGCCTGGACGTCCTGAGTGGCGCCGTCGATATCGCGGTTGAGGTCGAATTGCAGCGAGATCTGGCTGACGCCGAACGAGCTGGTCGAGTTCATCGACGACAGCGACGGAATCTGCCCGAGCTGCCGCTCCAGCGGCGCCGTGATCAGCGAGGCCACCACGTCGGGGCTCGCGCCCGGCAGTTGCGTCGTCACCTGTACGGTCGGGAAGTCGACCTGCGGCAGCGCCGAGACCGGCAATGCCCAATAGCCCAGCGCGCCGCCGATCATCAGGGCGATGCCGAGCAGCGAGGTGGCGATCGGCCGGCGGATGAACGGTTCGGAGACGCTCATGGTTGCGTGCTCGCTGTTAGGTCGGACATTACGAGGTCAAGATGTCGGTCATGGCTGCGCCTTCGGCGCGCCGCCCGACTGTTCGCCCCCTGCCGCCGGCGCGGGCGCCGGTCCGGTCTGCCCCTTCGGATCGCCCTCGCTGTGGTCGCGCCGGCCGCGATGCTCGCCGCCCTGCCCGTCCTGCTTGGCGTCCTTGCTCTGGTCCTTGCTCTGGCCCTCGCCTTGCGTCCCGCGCTTGCCGTCCGGAGTACGGCCGCGCTTGCGCGGCGCAAGATCGGCGGCCGGCGGCCCGTCGTCCTTGCCGACCACGACCTTGGAGCCATCCGCGAGATTGGCAAAGCCCGTCGTCACGACCCGGTCCGACGTGGTCAGGCCGCTGGCGATGACGGCTTCATGCTCGTTCTGCTGCGTGACCGTCACCGGCTTGGCGGTGACGGTATTGTCCGCGCCGATCACATAGCTGAAGGTCCCGGCCGGACCGCGCTGCACAGCAGAGGTCGGCACCACGATCGCCTGCGGCAGGGTCTCGACCTTGAGGCGCACATTGACGAATTGGCCGGGCCAGAGCTGGTAGCTGGCATTCGGCAGTTCGGCCTTCAGCTTCAGCGTGCCGGTGGTCGGATCGACCTGGTTGTCGATGCCGGTGAGCTTGCCGGTATCGATCACCGTGACGCCGTCATTGCCGAACACATCGACCGCGAGCTGGCCCTTCGCGGCCGCGGCGTTGACCCGCATGATCTGCTGCTGCGGCAGGCTGAACCACACCGCGATCGGTTGCAGCTGGGTCAGGATCACGAGCCCGGTGGTGTCGGAGGCGTGGATGATGTTGCCTTGGTCGACCTGGCGTAGGCCGGCGCGGCCGGAGATCGGCGCGACGATCTTGGTGTAGCTCAGGGTGGCGTGCGCATTGTCGACCTGGGCCTGATCAGCCTTGATGATGGCTTCCTGCTGCGCGACCAGCGCACGCTGCGTATCGGCCTGCTGCTTCGAGCCCGCGTTGGTCGCAGCGAGCTGCTCATAGCGAGCGAGGTCGATCTTCTGATTGGCGAGCAGCGCTTCGTCCTTGGCCTTCGTGGCCACCGCCTGGTCGTATTGCGCCTGATAGATCGCGGAATCGATCTCGCCCAGCACATCGTCCTTCTTGACGTCCTGGCCCTCGACGAAATTCACCTTGAGCAGCTTGCCGTCGACCTGCGACCGCACCGTGACGGTGTTGAGCGCCTTCACCGAGCCGACGCCGTCGAGATAGACCGGCACGTCATGCACCTGCGGCGTGGCCGCGAGCACCGGCACCGGCAGATCGGGCCGCGCGCCCGCGCCGCGCCCGCCGCCTCCATTTTGCTTGGGCTGGAAAGCAAGCCAGCCGAGATAGCCGAGCCCGCCGAGGATCACCAGTGTGATGAGCAGCGATACCATGCGCCCAAGCAGACGCGAGACCAGGCTTCGCTTGCGTGGGGCTGAGCTTTTCTCGTCGTCCGTCGAGTCGGGCTTAAAGAGCATCGACCGGTCTTTCCATCTTCGGTTCCCAGCCGCCCCCCAAGGCCTGATACAGGCTCACGATCGCCGATAGCCGGGCCAGCTGGGCCTGGGAATAAGCGTCTTCCGCCTGGAACAGGGTCAGCTGCGTGTTTAGCACAGTTACGATGTCGGCGGTGCCGGCCTTGAGCTGCTGCTCGGCCAGGTCGAAGGCGCGCCGCGACGACGACAGCACGTCGCGCTGCAGCTGCAGCCGCCGCGTGGTCTCGCGGATCGCGACCAGCGCATTGTCGACATCGGTGAACGACTGCACGACCGTCTTGCGATAGGTCTGCAGCAGCTCATCCTGCCGCGCCTTCGCGTTCTCGAAATTGCCGAGGATCCGGCCGCCATCGAAGATCGGCTGGGTCATGCCGCCGACCAGGTTGAAGAAGGCCGCATGCGGCTGGAACAGCGAGACCAGCGCCTGGCTCTGGTAGCCGCCCGTCCCGGTCAGCTGGATGCTCGGGAAGAACTGCGCCCGCGCGCTGCCGACATTGGCGGTGGCGGATGCGAGCTGCGCCTCCTGCCTGCGGATATCGGGACGCTGGGTGAGCAATTCGGACGGCAGGCCCGGCGTCACGCGCGGAATCGCGACTGAATTGAGCGAGCCGCCGGCGAGGCGCACGCGCTCCGGCGGCCGCGACACCAGCACCGCGAGCGCGTTGATGTTCTGGTCGAGCGCCTGCCGCAGCGGCGGCACCAGCGCGCGCTGGTTCGCCAGCACGCTCTCCTGCTGCGCGACGTCGAGATCGGAGCCGGTGCCGGCCTTGAAGCGTTCCCGGATCGCATTAAGGATACGCTCTGCGCTGGCGATATTGCGCTGTGCGGTGCGCAGCCGGTCCTGTGCGGCGAGCACCGTGAAATAGGTGTTGGCGACGCTCGCCAGCGTGGTCAGCGCCACCACCTCGCGGTCGAACCGGTTGGCGACGGCGGTCTCCTCCGCCGCCTGCGCGGCGTCGCGATTCTGGCCCCAGAAGTCGAGCTGGTAGCTCGCGCTCAGCGAGGCGCTGTAGTTCACCACCTCGCGCCCGCCATTGGTCAGGCCGCTGGCGCTGGAGCCGGAGGTGCGTGAATAGGTTTCGGACCCGTTGAGATTAACGGTCGGCAGCAGCGCCGCGCCGGCCTGCCGCGCCAGCGCGTCAGCCTGCCGGAAACGCGCCACGGCGGCGGCGATGTCGAGGTTGACGGTCTGCGCCTCCTCCATCAGCTGCGTCAGCTCCCTGGATCGGAAGCCTCGCCACCAGTCGAGCGTCGGAAGCGCGTCGCCCGGTCGGCCCAGCCGGGCGGCCTTGTAGCCCTGCGGCACGTCGAGCGCGGGATCGGGGATGTCCTGGGTCAGAATGCAGCCGGCTGAACCCGCGACCAGGCCGAGCGCAACAAGCGATCGTCCCGCGAGCCGTCGCATGCGGACGGCGAGGCCGAACCGGCCTCCAGGCGCCATCACGGACGCGGGCTGGGTCACACCCATTCTCCGCCAAAGCCAGACTTCGCCCGTGGCGCACAAATGACGCAGTCAGCAATGGTCTGGGTGACGTGCACGGAGTAATGCTTCCAATGGAACCTGGCTGTCCCATCCTATCCTTGGGACGATAGGGCGGACAGCCCTGTCACGATTGTGCGACGTCGCATCGCAAGCGATTCGTGGCTACCAGGAATGCCGACTTTTCCCTATTTTTACGGCATTTCCGCGCGCTTCAGACCGGTGCCGGAAGTCATCTTTCTTACGAAGATTTCATGGGGATTTCTCGGCCCTGTTGCTCCGAATCCGCAACATGCGCCGGAGCGACGCGCGGCGTCCCGCCTCATCAGGCCTTGACGCGGTCGGTCGCGCGCAACTGACGCAAAAGCGCTGGCCGCAGAACGATTCTGCCAGACGACCCGGCCGCTGCAAAACAGCCTCCTCCGAGATGCCCATGTGGTGCGTGCCAGTCGGGTTCAGCGTGGTGACCTGTAATTTGCCGCAGTGCGAAAGCCCTTCCCTTTTTCGATCAGCACACTAGGTTCGCCGCGAGCAAGACACAGACCGGCAAAGAAATTCCCCGACATGGCATTCAACAAAGACGTCATTGAAGCGATCGGCAACACCCCCCTCATCAAGCTGAAACGCGCATCCGAACTGACCGGCTGCACTATTCTCGGCAAGGCCGAATTCATGAATCCCGGCCAATCCGTGAAGGATCGCGCCGGCAAGGGGATGATCCTGGAGGCCGAAAAGCGCGGCGATCTGAAGCCCGGCGGGCTCGTGGTCGAATCGACCGCGGGCAATACCGGCATCGGACTTGCGGTCGTGGCGAGCGCGCGGGGCTACCGCACCCTGATCGTGATTCCGGAGACGCAGAGCCAGGAAAAGAAGGACATGCTGCGGCTGTGCGGCGCCGAGCTCGTCGAGGCGCCGGCGCTGCCCTACTCCAATCCGAACAACTATCAGCATCTCGGCAGGCGTCTTGCCGAGCAGCTGCGCAAGACCGAGCCGAACGGCGTGCTGTTCGCCGACCAGTGGAACAACCTCGACAATCCCAAGGCACATTACGACTCGACCGGACCGGAGATCTGGCAGCAGACCAACGGCAAGGTGGATGGCTTCATCTGCTCGGTCGGCACCGGCGGCACGCTCGCCGGCATCAGCCGCTATTTGAAGGAAAAGAACAAGGACATCGTCACCGCCTGTGCCGATCCGCACGGCTTCGCGATGTACGAACTGTTCAAGAACGGCCAGGTCAAATCGACGCCCGGTGACTCGATCACCGAAGGCATCGGCCTCGGACGCAAGACGCCGGTGATCGAGACAGCGAACGTCGACGATGCGTTCCTGGTCTCCGACGAGGAAGCTGTGACTATCATCTACGAGCTGCTGGAGCACGAAGGCCTGTGCCTCGGCGGGTCGACCGGCGTCAACATCGCAGGCGCGATCCAGCTCGCCAAGCAGCTCGGCCCCGGCAAGACCATCGTCACCATTCTCTGCGACTCCGGCAACCGCTATCAGTCCAAGCTGTTCAACCCGGCCTTCATGCGTTCGAAGAATCTGCCGGTCCCGGAATGGCTGGAAAAGCGCAGCAAGATCGAGCTGCCGTTCGTCTGACCGGTATCGCCATTCCGGGGCGGTCCGCAGGACCGAACCCTCAGGTGCGCAACTGCGCACCGAGAATCTCGAGATTCCGGGTTCGATGCTTCGCATCGCCCCGGAATGACGACAAACGTCACCGCAATATCTGGCTCAGGAACAGCTTCGACCGCGCATGCTGCGGGTTGGCGAAGAATTCCTGCGGCGTATTCGACTCGATGATCTGACCGGCATCCATGAACACGACGCGGTTGGCGACCTCGCGGGCAAAGCCCATTTCGTGGGTCACGACCAGCATGGTCATGCCTTCCCTCGCGAGATCGACCATGGTGTCGAGCACCTCCTTGACCATTTCCGGGTCGAGCGCCGAGGTCGGCTCGTCGAACAGCATCACCTTCGGGTTCATGGTCAGCGCGCGGGCGATCGCGACGCGCTGCTGCTGACCGCCCGACATCTGGCCGGGAAACTTGTTGGCCTGATGCGGAATCTTGACCCGCTCGAGGAACTTCATCGCGGCCGCCTCGGCATCCTTCTTCGGGATGTTGCGCACCCAGATCGGTGCCAGCGTGCAATTGTCGAGCACGGTGAGATGCGGGAACAGGTTGAAGCTCTGAAACACCATGCCGACCTCGCGCCGCACCTCGTCGACCCGGCGCAGGTTCGGGCCGAGCTCGATGCCGTCGACCACGATCTCGCCCTCCTGGAATTCCTCCAGCGCGTTGATGCAGCGGATCAGGGTCGACTTGCCCGAGCCGGACGGGCCGCAGATCACGATACGCTCGCCCTTGCCGACCTCAAGGTTGATGTCGCGCAACACGTGGAAGTCGCCGTACCATTTGTTGAGCGTGGAGATGTTGACGATCGGGGTTGTGGACATGGTGACCTTGTTCAGTGGCGGCGGTGAGCGTTGAGCCGATGTTCGACGAACAGCGAGTAGCGCGACATTCCGAAGCAGAACACGAAGTAGATCATTCCCGCAAAGGCGAAGCCGGTAAAGGCCGTCGTCGGCGTCGACCAGTTCGGGTCGGAGAACGACGCTCGCAGGGAACCCAACAGATCGAACAGCGCCACGATCGACACCAGCGAGGTATCCTTGAACAGCGAGATGAAGCTGTTGACGATGCCGGGAATGACGTAGCGCAGCGCCTGCGGCAGCACGATCAGCGACGTCGTCTTCCACCAGGACAGGCCGAGTGCCGATGCGGCTTCCGCCTGCCCGCGCGCCACCGCGGCTAACCCGCCCCTAATCACCTCGGCCATATAGGCGCCGGTAAAGATCGCCACGCCGATCAGGGCACGCAACAGGCCGTCGACGGCGAAATTGCCCGGCACGAACAGCGGCAGCATGTAGGTCGCGAAGAACAGCACCGTGATCAGCGGCACGCCGCGCCAGAATTCGATGAAGGCGATCGAGAAGATCCGGATCAGCGGGATGCTCGAGCGGCGGCCGAGCGCGAGCGCAATCCCGATCGGCATCGAGGCAACGATGCCGGTGATCGCGATCACCAGCGTCACCAGGAGGCCGCCCCACAGTCGCGTGTCGACGATGGGAAAGCCGCCGCGATCGAGCCCCATCAGCTTGATGCCGACGGCGATCCCGGCGAACGTCAGCAGGCTGCCGATCAGCGCCCTGCGGCCGGTCCGCATGCCGCCTCCGAGCACAAACAGCACGGCGGAGACGATCACGGCGGTGACCAGGAAATCGCCCCAGACCGGCAGCGACGAGAGCTGCAACTGGTCGCGCAGCCAGGTCAGCGGAAAGATCAGCCAATGGAACAGAAAGCCGACCAGGACGAGCAGCTTGCCCAGTACCCATGGCAGCGGGGCGATCGCCGAACTCTTGCTGAGATTGACCAAGAGATCGCCGGCGCCGCCAACGCTCTGCTCGAACAGCTGCAACACGCCGGCGGTCCAGCTCACGCCGAAGCCCGCGATGCCGCCGCCATGCAGCAGGAAGAACGCCACCACCGGAAACGCGAAGAAAAACAGGCCGGAGTTGATGCCCTTGGCCGGCAGGCGCGGCAGCAGCAGCGGCAACAACAGCGCGGCGCCGAGCCCATAGGTCAGATTGACCCGCCAGCGCTGCGCTTCCGGATAGAAGCCATAGATCAGCTGCGTCAGCTTGGCCTCAATATAGGGCCAGCAGGCGCCGACCTCGTGCCCCGCCTTTTCGGCGAGGCAAGCGGTGCGATCCTTGCCGGCCCAGACCGCGTCGACCAGCAGGAACTTGATCGTCGGGACAACGATGTACCAGGCCAGCAATAGCCCGAGGATCGTGAGCAGGATGTTGCCCGGCGAATTCAGCAGCCGCGTTCGCACGAAGCCGATGAAGCCGGTGGTCCTGGCCGGCGCCGCACGCTCGGCGACCAGATCCTGCCGGACAAAGGACGGGGCGGATAGATCCGTCATGCCGCCATGCTCCGGTTAATGCGCCAGCCATAGATGCTCATCAGCGCGCTCGTCATCAGCGAGAGCAGCAGGTAGACGCCCATCGTCATGGCGATGATCTCGATCGCCTGCCCGGTCTGGCTCACCGCGGTGCCGGCGAACACCGAGACCAGATCCGGATAGCCGATCGCCACCGCCAGCGACGAATTCTTGGTAAGATTGAGGTACTGGCTGGTCAGCGGCGGCACGATGACCCGCATCGCCTGCGGCACCACGATCAGCCGCAGCGTCGCGGCACGGCTGAGGCCGAGCGAAGAGCCCGCCTCCATCTGTCCCTTGTGGACCGACATGACGCCGGCGCGCACGATCTCGGCAATGAAGGCCGCCGTGTAGGTCGACAACGCGACCGTCAGCGCAACGAATTCGGGGATGACCCGCGCGCCGCCGGCGAAGTTGAAGCCTTTCAGCTGCGGCAGCTCGAACTTCAACGGCCAACCGAAGATCAGCATCGAAACCAGCGGCAGACCTATCAGGCAACCCAGCACATAGGGCCAGATCCTGATCATCTGCCCGCGCTGGAACAGGGCACGCCGGGCGTGGTGCCGCAAGCCCAGCGCCAAGACGATGCCGACCGCGAGCGCGGCCAGGAACGGATAGAGCCCCGGTTCGCTGACCGGCTGCGGCACGATCAGGCCCCGATTGTTGAGGAAGAACGTACCGAGGATCGAGACGCTCTGCCGCGGAGCCGGCAGCGCCGCGAGCACAGCGAGGTACCAGAACAGGATCTGGAACAAGACCGGCAAGTTCCTGACGATCTCGACATAGATGCCGCCGATCCGCGACAGCAGCCAGTTCGGCGACAACCGGCACAGCGCCACGACGAAGCCGATCACGGTGGCGAAGACAATGCCGATCACCGAGACCAGGATCGTGTTCAACAAGCCGACGAAGAACACCCGCCAATAGGTGTCGGAGTTGTTGTAGGCGATCAGGCTCTGATTGACGTCAAAGCCCGCATTGTAATTGAGGAAGCCGAAGCCCGACGCAATGTGCTGGGTCTCCAGGTTCGTCCGCGCATTCGCCACGATCTCGTAGGCGATCCAGGCGAGGATCGCGGCGAAGGCAATCTGGGCGGCCAATCCGTTCCAGCCGGTCTTGCCGCCAAGCGCACGCTTCAGCCTGAGGGCAAATTGCAGCGGTGGTTTGCGGGGCGCGATGCTCATCGCGGCAGCCGTTGGCCGGACCGATCAGCGGATCGGCGGCGCGTACTGGATCCCACCCTTGTTCCAGAGATTGTTGACGCCACGGGCGATGCCGAGCGGCGAGCCGGTGCCGACATTGCGCTCGAAGGTCTCGCCGTAATTGCCGACCGCCTTGATGATGCGCACCACCCAGTCCTTGGTCAGGCCGAGCTGCTCACCCAGATTGCCGTCGGTGCCGAGCACCCGCTTCATCTCCGGCTTGTCCGATTTGAGCATCGTGTCGACATTCTTCTGGGTGATGCCGAGCTCCTCGGCATTGATCATCGCAAACAGCGTCCACTTCACGATGTCGAACCACTGGTCGTCGCCGTGGCGCACCATCGGCCCCAGCGGCTCCTTGGAAATGATTTCCGGGAGCACGATGTGATCGGCCGGGTTCGCGAGCTTCAGACGGCTGGCATAGAGCCCGGAGGCGTCGTCGGTGAAGACGTCGCAGCGTCCGGATTCATAGGCTTTGACGGCTTCGTCGATGCTGCCGAATGCGATCACCTCGTACTTCATGTTGTTGCCTTTGAAGAAGTCGGCGAGGTTCTGCTCCGTCGTGGTGCCGGTCTGCACGCAGACCGACGCGCTGTTCAGTTCGAGCGCCGAATTGACCTTGAGCGACTTCTTCACCATGAAGCCCTGCCCGTCATAATAGGTCACGCCGGTGAAATTGGCGCCGAGCGAGGTATCGCGCGACACCGTCCAGGTGGTGTTGCGCGACAGCACGTCGATCTCGCCGGATTGCAGCGCGGTGAAGCGATCCTTGGCCGACAGCGGCACGAACTTGACCTTGGTCGGGTCATCGAGCACCACGGCGGCAATGGCCCGGCACACGTCGACGTCGATCCCGGTCCAGTTCCCCTTGTCGTCCGGTGATGAAAAGCCAGGCAGGCCCTGGCTGACGCCGCAGGACAGCTGGCCCCGGTCCTTGACCGTCTTGAGGGTTTGCGCCGAGGCGGACTGGACCGACAAGGCAGCGGCAGCGGCAAGGAGAACAGCCAAGGATACGCGTTTCATGGGTAGGCCTTTCAGGGTCGTCCGTTGGACGTTTTGCTTTGTGATCGCCTCGCGTTCACGGGCCATCCCAATGATCCCTTGCAGCAAAAGATGCTGATCTGACAGTCAGTTTGACGTGCAAACCGGCCAGGCAACGGATCGTAGGTCGCGGCAGGCCCCTCAACGTGCGGCGACTGGTAGTTGCGGCGCATCACATAGCGACTGACGAGCCGGGTCAAGGGGTTGACGCACGTCTTCTACGTCTTGTTAGTAACACCTCCCGGCGTGGCCCTGTCTTCCCGACGCGGTACGGCCGCGGCAAAAAGTCTAAAATCCAACGGCAGCAAACCATGACCTCCTCCGACGGCTCCACGCCCTCCCGCCCGCACGACGCCGCGACCCGCTTGGTCACGGCCGGCCGCGACACCAAGGCCCAGAAGGGCTTCGTCAATCCGCCGGTGTTTCACGGCTCGACCGTGCTCTATCCGACCGCCGAGGACCTCCACGCCCATCGCGCCGAATTTACCTATGGCCGCCACGGCAGCCCGACCACGCGGGCGCTGCAGGACGTGCTGATGGCGCTGGAGGGCCCGCAATGCGCCGGCGTCGGCCTCGCCCCGTCGGGACTGGCCGCGATCAGCACCACGCTGCTCGCCGTGCTGAAGGCCGGCGATCACCTGCTGGTGTGCGACAACGCCTATCGGCCGACCCGCAATTTCTGCGACAACATGCTGAAGCGCTACGGCATCGAGACCAGCTATTTCGATCCGCTGATCGGCGCCGGCATCGAGACGCTGTTCAAGCCGAATACCCGCGCGGTGCTGGTCGAGGCGCCCGGTTCGCAATCCTTCGAGATACCCGACGTCCGCGCGATCTCGGCCGTGGCGCACGCCCGCGGCGCGCTCATGATCGACGACAACACCTGGGCGACGGCGCTCTATCACCGCTCGCTCGAACAGGGCGTCGACATCAGCATGCAGGCCGGCACGAAGTATATCGGCGGCCACTCCGACATCATGTTCGGTACCATCTCGGCCAATGCGAAGGCTTGGCCGCTGGTGCAGGAGGCGATCCGCCTGCTCGGCGTTTGCGCCGGCCCCGACGACGTCTATCTCGCGCTGCGCGGGGTCCGGACGTTGTCGGTGCGGCTGGCGCAGCACCACCGCTCCGGGCTCGAGATCGCGCGCTGGCTTGGCGCGCGGCCCGAGGTCGATCATGTGCTGCACCCCGCCCTGGAGACCGACCCGGGGCATGCGATCTGGAAGCGCGACTTCACCGGCGCCTCCGGCCTGTTCAGCATTGTGCTGAAGCCTGTGCCGCAGACCGCGGTCGATGCGATGCTCAACGCACTCACGCTGTTCGGCATGGGCTTTTCCTGGGGCGGCTTTGAAAGCCTCGCCATCCCGTTCGACTGCAGCGACTATCGCAGCGCGACCAAATGGTCGCCGGGCGGGCCGACGCTGCGGCTGCATATCGGGCTCGAGAATCTCGACGACCTCAAGGCCGATCTCGATCGCGGCTTCGCCGCGTTGAAGGCCGCGCTCTGATCCTTCCGCGCCGGCTGCGTTAGGCGACATTAACCACGACCGACCGGCCAGGACGCTGCCGCCGCCGCGTTGCGACTAACGTCGCACGCGTCGCGTACGCGCAATCTCCGGGATTCTGCGGAGATGCGACGGCGCCGATAACTCGCCGTTCACCATCCCCACCAATCCCTTAATTGTCCGGACCTTCCATCAAGTTCCCTTATACTTTTGCGGCCGTACTGATGCTCCCGGGAAGGGCTGTCAGTGCCGCAAGGACGTGACTGCTCTGCGTTAAGGGCATTCAGACAATCGCATGAAGACGGCACGCATCGTGGTCCTCGGCATCGCCGGCGTCGCAGGCCTCGCGGCCATGTATCTCGCGAGCGTCGGCGATCGCAAACCGGCGCCGGTCGCGCCGCCAGTGGTACAGCTGCCGACCGTCGAGGTGCTGGTGGCGAAGTCCGATATCGGGCTCGGTCAGTCGGTCAAGCCCGAAGACGTGCAATGGCAGCGCTGGCCGGCCGAGACCGCGAGCAGCGCGTTCATCCGCCACGACACCAATGCCGACGCCATGAACGACGTCATCGGCTCGATCGCGCGCGCTCCCTTCATCGTCGGCGAGCCGATCCGCGAGCAAAAGCTGGTCAAGGCCAATGGCAGCGGATTCATGGCCGCGATCCTGCCCTCCGGCATGCGCGCGATCTCCACGGAAATCTCGCCGGAGACCGGCGCCGGCGGCTTCATCCTGCCGAACGACCGCGTCGACGTGATCCTGTCGCGACGCGACAAGAATCCCGATCAGCAACAGGGCAGCCGCGACATCATCACCACCGAAATCCTGCTGTCCAACGTCCGCGTGCTGGCGATCGACCAGGCGCCGAAAGAGAAGGACGGCAACAACTCCCTCATCGGCAAGACCGTGACGCTCGAGCTCAAGCCCGAACAGGCCGAGACGCTCGCGCGGGCACGGCAGAGCGGCACGCTGGCGCTGGCGCTGCGCAGCATCGCCGACGTCAACGAGAAGACCGACGAGACCAGAGATCAGGCCCCGAAGCGGGGCGAGAGCATTCGGGTGGTGCGTTTCGGCATCCCGAGCTCTCAGACGACACAGAAGTGATGGGGGCTTCGATATGACAATTGCTGCAAAACAACTGGCGAGGCGGACCACACTGGTCCGCTCGCTGTCCGTCTCGGCGGTCACCGCCCTGATGCTGATCCCCGCCCTCGCCAGCGCGACCGATCCCGACAAGAACGCGGACGTCACGGTGACGAGCAGCATCGCCGCCAAGACGCGCTTCGTCTCGCTCGGCGTCGGCAAGTCGGTGGTGGTCGACCTGCCTCGCGAAGCCAAGGACGTCCTGGTCGCCGATCCCAAGATCGCCAACGCCGTGATCCGCTCGGCGCAGCGCGCCTATATCATCGGCGCCGCGGTCGGCCAGACTAACGTGGTGTTCTTCGACGCCGACGGCAACCAGGTCGCGTCCTACGATATCGCGATCAAGCGCGATCTCAACGGCATGCGTGCCGCGCTGAAGCAGATGCTGCCGGGCGTCCAGATCGAGGGCGTCGGCGAGAGCGTGGTGCTGACCGGCACGGTCGCAAGCCCGGTCGAGGCCCAGCAGGCCGGCGACATCGCAGCCAAGCTGGTCGGCGGCCCCGACAAGGTCGTCAACTCGATCGTGGTGCGCGGCCGCGACCAGGTGATGCTGAAGGTCACCGTCGCCGAAGTGCGGCGCGATGTCGTCAAGCAACTCGGCGTCGATCTCAGTGCCAACATGAACTACGGTACCGCCGCGGTGGTCTTCAACAACACCAACGCCTTCACCGCCAACAACGGACCGCTCGCCAACAACTTGCTGACCGGCGCGGCCTTGAACAAGCTCGGCGTGCCGACCGTCACCGCGACGCTGCGCGCAATGGAAAGCGCGGGCGTGGTGAAGACGCTGGCCGAGCCGAACCTCACGGCGATCTCCGGCGAGTCCGCGACCTTCGTGTCAGGCGGCGAGTTTCCCATTCCGACCGGCGTCACCTGTCAGACTTCGTCGACAGGCACGATCGGGAATTGCGTCCAGACCGTCAGCTTCAAGAAGTTCGGCATCTCGCTCAACTTCACCCCGGTAGTGCTGTCCGAGGGGCGCATCAGCCTGAAGGTGATGACCGAGGTTTCCGAAGTCTCGATGGACAACGCGTTGACCGGCGGCCAGGGCGGCACGACCATTCCCTCGATCAAGACCCGCCGTGCTGACACCACGCTGGAAGTGCCCTCCGGCGGCTCGATCGCGATGGCCGGATTGATCCAGGAGCAGACCAAGCAGGCCATCAACGGAATGCCCGGTGTCGATCAGATCCCGGTGCTCGGACAGCTGTTCAGGAGCCAGGACTTCGTCAACAACGCGACCGAGCTCATGGTCATCGTGACGCCCTATGTGGTGCGCGCGGTTGCGCAGAAGGAATTGTCCCGTCCCGATGACGGGTTCGCCCCGGCCTCCGACGCGCAGTCGGCGCTGCTGGCGCGCGTCAATCGCATCTACGGCGTTGCTGCCCGTGCCGAGCCGATCGGCGCCACGCCGGTCAATTTCGGCTTCATCATCGACTGAGGCGCTGAAGGATTGGGGGATGCCATGATGACCCGCAACACACGAGCCGGCCATGCGAGGACGCTGTCGCTGTCCGGCGCCCTCGTTGCCACCGCGATCGCGCTCGGCGGCTGCAATCTGACCGGCGACAATATTGCCACCGGCACGGTGCCCGACGACTACCGGGAGCGGCATCCGATCGCCGTCACCGAGGGCGAGCAGTCGATCGTCGTGTTCGTGGGCCGCGCCCGCGGCAATCTCACCGAAACGCAACGCGACGACGTCATGGGGATGGCCCGCACCTGGCGCCGCGACGGCACCGGCGCGATCGCGATCGACGTGCCGGCCGACACCTCGAATGCCCGCTCGGCGCAGGCGGTGTATCAGGAGATCCGCGGCGTGCTGGCGTCGATGGGCGTGCCCGCCCACGCCATCGTCAGGCGTTCCTATCGCGTCGACGATCCGCGCGCGCTGCCGACCATTCGCCTCAGCTATTCGAAGATGGCCGCGGTCGCCGGACCCTGCGGCTTGTGGCCGAGCGACCTGGGTCCCTCGATCTACAATCCGAGCTACAACGAGAACAAGCAGTGGGACAATTTCGGCTGCGCCACGCAGCACAATTTGGCTGCGATGGTCGCCAATCCGTCCGACCTCGTGCAGCCGCGGACCGAAACCGCATCCTACACGCCGCGCCGGTCGGTCGCGTTCCAGAAATACAGCAAGGGTGAGTCCACCGCGACCACCTACCCCGAAGCCGATAGAGCCAAGCTGAGCGACGCCGGGAAATGACCGAACAACAAGACGAGCCGCAGCACGCCAACGACCACATCGCGCCGGCGCCACGGATTTCCGTGCAGGCTTTCTGCGCCAGCGTCGCGACCGCCACGACGGCGCGCGCTGCCGCCGAAGACCGCCGGCTCGCCAAGGCCCACCTCTCCGTCCATATGGGCGGCATCGCCGCCGCCATCGACGCCTATCACAAGGCGCCGACGCCCAACGTCATCATGCTGGAGACCGAGCCGGACATTGATTTGCTCGCCGGTCTCGACGAACTCGCCACGGTCTGCGATCCCGGCACCCGCGTCGTCGTGCTCGGCATGCCCGGCGAGACTGCACCGTATCGCGAATTGGTCCGGCGCGGCGTCAACGACTACGTCATCGGGCCGGTCAAGGTGCTCGACGTCGTGCGCTCGATCTGCGGCCTGTTCTCGTCCTCGGAAGCAGTCTCTGTGGGCCGCCTGATCGCGGTCGCGGGCGCCAAGGGCGGCGTCGGCGCCTCGACCATCGCTCACAATGTCGCCTGGACCATCGCGCGCGACCTCGGGCTGGATTCGGTCGTGGTCGATCTCGACCTCGCCTTCGGCACCGCAGGCCTCGACTACAACCAGGATCCGACGCAGGGCATCGCCAACGCCGTGTTCGCACCCGAGCGCCCGGACAGCGCCTTCATGGAGCGCCTGCTGGCAAAATGCGGCGATCACCTGAGCCTGTTGGCGGCACCGGCAACGCTCGACCAGGTCTACGATTTCGGCGCCGAAGCATTCGATGCCATCTTCGATACGATGCGCATGACCACGTCCTGCATCGTGCTCGACGTTCCCCATCAATGGACCGCCTGGACCAAACGTGTGCTGGTCGGCGCCGACGACATCCTGATCGTCGCCGAGCCAGATCTCGCCAACATGCGCAACACCAAGAACATGATGAACCTGTTGCGGACCGCGCGTCCGAACGACCGCCCGCCGCTCTACTGCCTGAACCAGGTCGGCATGTCGAAGCGGCCCGAGATCGAGGTCAAGGACTTCGCCAAGACGATCGAGAGCCAGCCGATCGCGACCATCCCGTTCGATTGCAGGTTGTTCGGTGAGGCCGCCAACAACGGTCAGATGATCGCGGAAGTCTCCGCGCGTCACCGCACCACAAAAACCTTCCTGCAGATCGCGCAACGCCTGACCGGCCGCCCCGATCTGGCCGAGACGCGCGAGTCGTTCCTGTCGCCGATCCTCAGGAAGCTGCAGTCGCGTCGAAGCGATGGACGCCGCGCCGCCGGCTAGCCTTCCAGACGTTCGCGTGAGAGCGCTCTAGTCGCGGCGGCTGGCTGCGACCGGGATCTTGTCCGTATCGCTGCGGCTCGCATCCCTGCGCGTCAACAGCCGCTTCAGCGCGGTGACATTGGCTGATCCCTGATCGGGCGGCAGATCTGCCTTCATGATGGCTTCAGCCTCGGCCTGGTGGCCCTGCAGGCCGACCACGACGGCGAGATTGGTGCGCACCCGCATGTCGTCGGGCGCGCGATCCCGAGCCCGGCGCAGCGTTTCCTCGGCCTTCGGCAGGTCTTTCGACAGCAGATAGGACAGGCCGAGATTGGAGAGCACCGATGGATCGTCGGGCACGATCTTCAGGGCGCTCGCGTAATATTGGCGGGCCTCGTCGTGGCGCTCGAGCTGATCGAGCACGGCGCCCTGCGCCGACAGGATGCGCCAGTCCGGGTCTTCCGGGGTGTGGGCGCGCCCGAGCACGTCGAATGCCTGCTGGAAATTGCCGTTGTCGGCGAGCGCCCGTCCGTAGCCGGCGAGCAGCGCCTTGTTGCTGGGCTGCGCCAGCACCGCCTGCTCCATGACCGCGACCGCCTGCGCCCGCTGGCCGGTGGCGCGCAGCGCCCGGGCGTATTTCAGCGCGGAGTCGGTGTCCTTGGGGTTGGCGCGGACGCGCTCGTGGTAGGTCGCGATGTCGCGCCGCGGGTCGGCTGGGGCCGGCGTGGACTCCGCCGTATCGCCCAATGACCCAGTGATATCGGACGGACCCGAGGTCTGACAGGCAGACAGCCCGATCAGCAGGAGCACGGCAGATGCCGAGCCGGCGAGACGGTGCATGCGGCCTGCAGGTCGGGGTAGTTTGTCAGACATCAATGAGACTCGGAACAGCGAAGGTTCCGGGATGCTCACAGCTTAACCCTAAGTTCCGGTTAAGGATGCCATCATCTCGCCGTCATCCGGCCCAGAAGCGGTGCCGGATGCAGCCCGAGCCGCCAGCTTGGCGGCCGGATCAGTCGACGAACTGGGCGCCGAATTCGTGCCCGATCCGCCAGGCCAGGCGGCACTGACGCGGACTGCCGCTCGACAGGATGATGGTGAATTCCGGCGGAATCTCCAGATATTCAGCGATCACCTTGACGCCGCCGGCCGAGATATCGGTGATCATGCAGTCGCGTGGCAGCGACCCTGTGCCCAACTGAATTTTGGCGACGCTCCGGCACTCACGGCGTTCGCTCTTGCGGCGATTGACAAACATTCTGATCCCCAAGCCCTTTTCTGGATAGCTTCTCGGCTGGACAGCTTCTCGTTCCCACTGTCATAACGGGGAAAGATTGGAAACTGCCTAGCGGAACCAATCGCAATTGAGCGGTCATGTTCGAGATTCATTTACCGGGCCTCACCGTTGAACCATGAGGCCGGCTCAGTTGAACTCAGTGCCTCAATTGGCGGCCCGCGCTCGTTACAGGCCCTTCCGACAAGCCGGTTCCGACAGGAACAAAAGGGGTTGATCCCAGGTCATTTGACGATAGCGTGACCCCTTCGACTCGAATTTGCCGGGATATCCAGGAAGTATGGGAAGTCTTGTTCTGCTTGATCTGATGGGGGGCGTCGCGCTCCTGCTGTGGGGCCTGCATATGGTCCACAGCGGGATTCTGCGGGCCTTCGGGCCCGATTTGCGGCTGTTGCTGGCTCGGGCGCTGAACAACCGCTTCAGTGCCCTTGGCGCCGGCCTCGGCCTGACCGCCCTGCTCCAGAGCTCGACCGCGACCGCCCTGATCACCAGTTCCTTCGCCGCCGAGGAGATCGTCAGCCTGGTGCCGGCGCTTGCGATCATGCTCGGCGCCAATATCGGCACCACGCTGATCGCGCAGGTGCTGTCGTTCAACGTCGCCGCCGTGGCGCCGGTGCTGTTCATTGTCGGCCTCGTCGCATTCCGCAGCGGGCCGCGCTCCCGGATCAAGGATCTCGGCCGCGTCTCGATCGGCCTCGGTCTGATGCTGCTCGCGCTGCATATCCTGCTCGACACGATGGCGCCGGCCGAGAATGCCCCGGGCGTGCGCGTTTTCCTGAACGCGATCACCGGCGATCCCGTGCTCTGCATCCTGATCGGCGCAATCGTGACCTGGCTGGTTCATTCCAGCGTCGCCAGCGTGCTGCTGGTGATGTCGCTGGCCTATTCGCAGTTCATCTCGCCCTATGCCGCGTTCGCCCTCGTGCTCGGCGCCAATCTCGGCAGCGCCGTCAATCCGTTGATGGAGGGGGCGCGGCGCGACAATCCGGCGAGCTACCGGCTGCCGGTCGGCAACCTCGTCAACCGCGTCATCGGTATCCTGCTGGTGGCGCCGTTCCTGCGTCCGATCACCGAGCATATCTACGCCTGGCAGCCGGATCTCGCCAAGGCGACCGCGCTGTTCCACATTGCCTTCAACGTTGTGACCGCGCTGCTGTTCATCGGCGTGCTCGACCACTTGGCGCGTCTGCTCGAGCGGCTGTTGCCCAAGCGGGCGCAGGAGACCGATCCGTCACGGCCACGCTATCTCGACGAGAGCGCGCTGGAGACGCCGTCACTCGCGCTGGCCGATGCCGCGCGCGAGGTGCTGCATATGGGCGACCACACCGAGGCCATGTTGCGCAAGGTGATGACGGCGATGCTGACCAACGATCGCGCAATGGTCGACCAGGTGTCGAAGATGGACAACACCGTCGACCGGCTGAACGAGGCGATCAAGCTTTACGTCACGAAGCTTACCCGGGGCAGCCTGGACGAGCGCGAGGGTCAGCGCGCCATGGAGATCGTCGCATTCGCGATCAATCTCGAGCATATCGGCGACATCATCGACAAGAATCTGAGCGAGCTCGCGACCAAGAAGATCAAGCATCGCCTGCAATTCTCGGCCGAAGGCGCCGAGGAATTGTCGGCGTTCCACAAGCGCACGATCGACTCGCTGCGGCTCGCGTTCGGTGTGTTCATGTCGGGCGACGCCGCCGAGGCGCGCAAGCTGCTCACGGAGAAGGCGGCGCTGCGCGCGGCCGAGCTTGCCGCCGTCGAGCGCCATCTGGAGCGTCTGCGCGAAGGCCGGCCCGAGACCATCGAGACCACCTCGCTGCATCTCGACGTGCTGCGCGACCTTCGCCGCATCCATTCGCACATCTGCTCGGTCGCCTATCCCGTGCTCGATGCCGCCGGCGAGACTGCGGCCGATCGCGCGAATGCGGTCGAGGCGGCCGAACTGCCGGCGCCCGGGCGGCTTTGATCGGACGTGCCTTCGAGGCTACGTCGGCGGCCGGTGTTCGGAGCCAAACTGCCGCTGTGGAAACGCGGAGGCCGCCGCGAGCTGGTCGATGCTGTCCCGCTGGCGATCGAAAGCCCCAAGCAGGTCGCCTTGCAGCAGCCGGCCGCCTGACAATTTCATCCGCAGCGGGTCGACGTTATGGCCGTTGATCCGCACCTCATAATAGAGATGCGGTCCGGTCGAGAGCCCGGTCGATCCGACATAGGCAATCGTCTCGCCCTGACGAACACGGTCTCCGATCTTCAGCCCGGGCGGGAAATTCGCGACGTGGGCGTAGGTGGTCTCATAGCCGCGATCGTGCCGCACGCGGATATATTTCCCGTAGCCGTGCTCGAAGCCTTCGGTCTCGACGACGCCGGCGCCGGCGGCCGCAATCGGCGAACCATAGGGTGCTGCAAAATCGACGCCCTCATGAAAGCGGCGGTCGCCGAGGATCGGATGGATACGCCAGCCAAAGCCGTCGCCAAGGCGCCCGCTGACCACCGGCTTGCGCAACAGGAATTTGGTGATGGACTGACCATCCTCATCGTAGAAGTCGGAGCTGCCGTCGTCCGGGGCCGTGAACCGATAGTAGCGGCGCGCCTGCCCGCCGGCCGTCAAGTCGATGAAGACCAGCTCCGGCTGGCCGATTTCGTTGGGAGCATAGATGATGTTGGCGACGTCGGCATCGCCGAGCGGCTCGTCGAGATCGAAATCGCGGCCGCAAAGCCGCATGAGTTCAGCAACGATCCCCTCGTCGACATGATTGGAGCGTGCAAGCGCGTTGAGCCCGTCACGCAGCGTCTCGCCGGAGACGGAGTGGGTGTCGATCGACTGACGCAACAATTTCCCGCTCGACACGGCGACATCCGGCTGTTCCGGCACGATCGCCTGGTACTGGCCGCTGTCGGTGCGACCGACCGCGGACACTCTGGAGTCTGGCCGTTCGATCGACACCTTCGCGACGTGGCCGCGGGGCGACCCGGCGTCTCCGTCCTGTTCGGTGATCGTGATCTTCTCGCCACCAGCCAGCGTCTCTTGACTGCCAGGCGACGGGAAAGCGGCAAGGATCGACGGCGCGTCCTCGGCAGCCGCGGCCAACGCCCGCAGAATGGCGGACAGCGTGTCACCGCTCCTTGCGATAACGACATGTCGATGGTGACGCGACGAGGAAGGCGACTTCGGAAGGTTGGTTACGTTGACAGCCTCCCCGATCGGAGAATGCGGCTGCGGCACATCTTCACCGTCAGCATAGGAGCTGGTGCGGCCCGGCAGCCCGCGGCGTGATGGACCCGCCCGTATGATCGCCGGTAACTCCGACAGCAATTGCACGTTGGCTCGCTGCTCGTCCTTGCCGTCTGCCGGTGCTTCGCGACGACGATCCTGTTGTGGTTCGGGATCGATCTCCGCGAGCCGCGCTGACACACGGGTAAATCGACGGACCGAGCCGGCATCGCTGAGCTGCTCGATCTTGAGCGCCGACGGACTGCCTTGCGAGCCTGGTCGCCGATCCAGACGATCGCCGCGCCGCGCCTCGTCAACCACCTGCCCGGTGAAACGCGGAAGTGAAACGACCGGCGATGCTGCGAATCGCGTGCGATAGCCGAATGCACCGCGCAGCGCGCCACCAAGGAGCGCGACGGCCGCGGTCCCGATCAGAATCGTCCCCGCCATCCAGCGCATACTGACTGCACGCCGGTCCGGCAGGCCGCGCTCGCCGGTCAGCGGCGGCTCGTCAAGCATCGGAACATCATGGACACCCGATCGATAGCCACGCGCTTTGGTCGGTTCGCCACGGCTGGTCATCAACGCCCCGCATCCCTTGGCGCATTGTCTCGGGATGCAGCCACGCCCACAACGAAGCGTAGATGCCATACGCCTTGGGGCGATTGTTTGACCGTCGCTTTGTTTCGATCACAATGTCGAGCGGAGCCCGGTGCTGAACTCCATCGAGATTGTCGAGGAGGCCCAGCATGCCGCTCGTCGCACTGACGACCACGAGGATCAGCTGTCGAGCGTCTTCGACGCCTTGGCGCGGTTCTTCACGATCAGCATGATGTTACGGATGTAGATCAGCGTCGCGAGGCCCTGCCCGATGATGATGACAGGCTCGCGTTTGGCGAACCCGTAGATCAGCGTCATCAACCCGCCGCCCATCGAGAAAAACCAGAACGCCATCGGCACCACGCTCTGGCCGGCGCGCTCGCTGGAAATCCACTGCACCAGGAAGCGCGCGGTGAAGAACAATTGCGCGATCAGGCCGAACGCCAGCCAGAAGTCGAACTTGGCGATGAACACTTCGTAGAAATAGGCGCTGAGCGCCTGGCCGAACTGAATCAGCATCACTTCACCTCGGTCACGTCAGGCACTTCAGTGCCCGTCACTTCAGTGACGACCGGCGTCGGCTTCTTGCGGCGGATCAGCCACCACACGCCGCCGAGATCCATGATCCCGATCCAGAGCCGGTCGAAGAAGCCATAATTCGACACGCCGGAATGGCGCGGGCGGTCGACGACGTCGACGTAGGCGATCGCCAGCCCCTCGCGGCGGACCAGCGCCGGAAGGAAACGATGCAGCCCGTCGAAATAGGGCATCGCCAGAAACACCTCGCGCGGAAACGCCTTCAAGCCGCATCCGGTGTCGCGGGTGCCGTCGCGCAGGATGATGCTGCGCACGGCGTTGGCGATCCGCGATTGCAGCTTCTTGAAGCCGGTGTCCTTGCGTCCGACACGCTGGCCCGCGGCGAGGCCGACCCGGCCGTTGCCGCTCTCGATCGCCGCGATCAGGTTGGGCAGAAAGCCCGGATCGTTCTGGCCGTCCCCGTCAAGCGTTGCCACGATCGCCCCGCGCGCGGCGCGCACGCCGCTGCGCACGGCAGCCGACTGGCCCGACGAGACGGTGTGCCGGAGTTGCCGGAGATTGGGCCGCTGCGCCATGATCGCGCTCAGGCGTTCGCCGGTGGCGTCGGTCGAGCCGTCATTGACGTAGACGATCTCGTAGGCCCAGCGGCCGTCGAGCGCCGCCGCGATCTCGGCGATCAGCGGCGCGATATTGTCCGCCTCGTTGCGCACGGGCACGACGATGGAAACGGCGACCGGCGTCTGGTCGGAAGCAGGCAAATCGGCACTCGTGGTTGGTGTTGGCAGCGGATGGAACCCGCCCGATCCGGCCATCGGGCGACCGCTTTTATGGGGCGAAGGCGTTCCTCGCAACCCTTTTAAGGCGCTCTTCCGACGGTCCCGACAGCGCCAACACGGTGCCATCCCGATCAATGGCGAAACCAAGGCGGCGGGCGGCGAACCAGTAGCGCACGGCCATTGCGCCGATCACGCCAACCAGCGCGCCGGCCAGCACGTCGCTCGGATGATGGGCCAGCAGCACAAGCCGTGTCGCGATGATGATCAGCGCATAGACCAGCATCACGCCCCGTGCACGTGGCCACACAGCCGACACGGCGAAGGCCAGCGCAAATGCCGTGATCGAATGTCCCGACGGAAAGCTCGAATAGGCCTCGGTGCCGGCGAAATGCTGGAAGTTGAACGCGTTGGCCTTGCCGCCGACAAACGGCCGCCCGCGGCCGACGATCCACTTGATCAGTTCACCGACCGCCACCGACAACACGACCGACAGGAACAGGTATTGCAGCCTCGTTCCTAGCCCGAGCAAAGTCGCGCGCGGCACACCGCGCAGCGCAGGCGCCGCCAAGGCGACCGCAGTCAGCAGCAAGCCAAGCGCGCACAGCACATACTCGTCCTTGCCGAAATCGGTGAGCGTCTTCACCCACCAGAGACCCGGCGTGCCGCGTGGCGGCATCAGGCTGATCTCGGCGACATCGACCGCATACATCAGAGTGATGATCACGGCACCAGTGACGACGACGAGCAGGAGTCCATGGCGCGCGGAGCGTCGCGCCGCCTCGGCCCGGCGCGAATGCGACGGCGCGCGCACGAGCTGGGCAAAGGATAGCCAGACCAGCGTCAGCAATCGTCCGAAATAGTTGACGGATTCCGCGGTGGCTGGCGGCGCCGGCATTCACTCCGTCCCTTCGGAACGGAAGATCGCGATCGAAACGGCCTTGCCCTGCGAGATGTTGTAGCCCTCGATCCGCACCGGCGCGTTGTAGCGCAGGCCGATCGCCTCGGCGCGTTGCACGAAGGCGCGCTCGGAGCGCTGTTCGACCAGCGCGAAGCGGCAGGAGCCCTGCCCCAGGAAATCCGCGGCACCGGATCCGTCGGTGAGCAGCGTTGAGGTATCGGTCATGAATACGAGGCTCGGCTCGTGGAAGCCGGCAGCCGCCGCCTTCGGGCCGACGCAGGTCACATTGCGCAGCGCACGCGCGACCTCCTGGCTCGGAAACACGGTGGTGAGCCGCGGCAGCACCACGCCATAGGTGGCGCCCGCCATCAGCGCCGCGGCGATCACCGCATTGAGCAGCGAGCGCTCGGCGCGGCTGTCCTCGAACATCCACCAGGCGATCAGGCCGAACACCATCGCCACCGCGAACAACGGCCAGGCCGGAAACACCGGCTGATGGATCGCCTTGATGGCGCCGACGATCACCAGCACAGCGCCGAACGCGGGGATAACGAACCACCAGGCAGCGCCGCGCAACAGCCAAGGGGAGCGCGACAGCACACGCCGCTCCAGCGCGCCGACGGTCAGGATTGCGATCGCCGGATAGAGCGGCAGCACGTAGTGCGGCAGCTTGGTCAGCACCGCCTCGAACACGATCCAGGACGGGATCAACCAGGCGAGCAGGAACTGCGCACCCGGCTCGCGCCGCGCGCGCCAGACCGCCGGCGCCGCAAGGCCTGCGAGCGGCGCGCCGGGCCAGAACGTGATCCAGAACAGCAGCAGATAGAGCCCGGGCGGCGCGCCGTGGGATTCCTGTGCGCCGAGCTTGCTCAGCATGTCGCCGCCGACGGAGTCGGCGAAGAAGGTTTCGCCGGCGCGCAGGAAGATCAGCACGAACCACGGCAGCACCAGCACCAGGGTCCACATCAGGCCCCAGACCGGGCGCATGCGCCAGAACCAGGCCGCCGATCGATCGAGGATCGCGAGCCCGGCCATGGCAAGGCCGACGAACATCAGGATCAGCGGGCCCTTGATCAGGATGCCGACCGCCAGCGCCGTCCAGAAGATCACAGGCGGCGCCCATGATGGATGCGCCGGATCCTCGCCGCGTTGCCAGGACAGATACACCCGCGCCATCGCGCCCATCGCCGCGGTGACCGTCAGCAACAGCATGGCGTCGGTCTTGGCGAGCCGCGCTTCTACCCCGAGTAGCACGCAGCTTGCCATCATCAAGGCAGCCAGCACCGCGCCCTGTCGCGTCACGAAGGCAAGCGCCGTCCAATAGGTCAGCAAAACGGCGCCGATGGCGCCGATCAGAGACGGCAGGCGGTAGACCCAGATGCGGACCTGGGCGCGCGGCACTCCGAACGCGGAGATCGTCTTCAGCGCCGCCGCCTGCATCCAGTAGATGCCGACCGGTTTCTTGTAGCGGACGTCGTCCTGGAAGCGGATATCGACGAAGTCGCCACTCTCGACCATCTGCTTGGTCGCCTGGGCAAAGCGAACCTCATCACGGTCGATCGGCGGGATGGTGAAGAAGCCCGGCAGGAACAGCACCAGGCAGGTCAGCGTCAGGAACAGGATCGAACGCCATTGGCTGGCCGTCGCGAACTCAAACGCCATGAACAGCCTGCGGCTCGAATGCGCAGGTTTTACAGACTGTTGCCCTGCTCCGAAGCGCCGGGGTTGGAGGCTATCCACCATGGGTTTCGCATACGATGAAACCGCAGCGCAAACAACCGTGCTGTTCCGCTTTCCCGCGCGATCATTGCACGCGGATCACAACGGTATCCGCTGCCCCCGTGGCGTCGATGACGGTCAGCCGCGCAAAGCCCGGCCCGGGCGGGTCGATCAGGCGCTGCCGCCTGCTGTCGATGTCCCCCGCTGAGACACCGTTCACGAGTACCGTCAGCGGCAGCACCCCGCCGGCGACCTTGACCGGCATTGCCGCATGACTGCCGCCCTCGGACTGATCGACGTCGATGCGTGAGCCGTTCAGCGGAAACTGGATATGTGGCGCTTGGTCGTTGCCGCTGCGGACCAGTTCGCCGAGCGGCCGGAACCGGCGCAGCGGTGGCGGCAGTTTCGCGTTGGAGGCGACCAGCACGCCGCGCGGCGGCTTCGGCAACGCCGCCGGGATCTTCCCGGTGCGCGAAAAGGCGTCGAACAGGATCGGCGCCGCGGCCGTGCGGCCGACCAGACCCGGCACCGGCGCGCCATCCGGACGGCCGACCCAGACGCCGACGGTGATACGGCCGTCGAAGCCGACCGACCAGGCATCGCGATAGCCGTAGCTGGTGCCGGTCTTGAACGCGATCCGGTTGTGCACGCCGTTCTCCGGCGGCGGTGTACCGAGCAGGACGTTGCCGACCTGCCAGGCCGCCGCCTGATCCATCAGCCGCATCGTGTCGCGGCTGTCATTCGCTAGCACGATCTCGCGCAGCGGCTTGGTCGCACCGAGCCGCGCCAGACCGGAATAGAGCTGGGCGAGATCCTGCAGCGTGATGCCGACGCCGCCGAGGCCCATCGCAAGACCAGGTGCCTCGTCCTTCGGCAGCACAAGGTTGGTGCCGGCCTGCTTCAGCCGCGACGACAGCCGGCTCGCACCGACCCGGTCGAGCAGCGCGATCGCCGGCACGTTCAGCGACAATTGCAGCGCCTTGCGGATCGGCACCGTGCCCTGGAACGTCATGTCGAAATTTTCCGGCGCGTAAGTGCCGAAGCGGATCGGCCGATCCTCGATCAGACTGTCGGGATGAACAAAGCCGTCTTCGAAGGCGAGGCCATAAATGAACGGCTTCAGTGTCGAGCCCGGCGAGCGCACCGCGCGCGTCATGTCGACCTGCCCGGCGCGCCGCTCGTCGAAATAATCCGCCGAGCCCACGCGCGCGAGCACGTCGCCCGTCTCATTGTCGACGACGACGATCGCAACCGAGACGTCAGGCCCCTGCGCGATGGCGCGATCGCGCGCCAGCGCCTCCAGGTTCCGTTGCAGCGCGGCGTCCAGCGTCAGCTTGATGACCGGCGCATCCTTCATTGTCGCGATCGCCTGATCGGACGAATGCGGCGCCAGGATCGGGATCTGCTTGCGCATCTTCGGCACGGGCGTTGCGCGGGCCTGCGCAGCGTCGTCCTTCGACACCACGCCGTCCTCGACCATGCGGTCGAGCACGCGGTCGCGCGCAGCATGCGCGGCTTCGGGATAGCGATCGAGCCGCCGCCGCTCCGGCGATTGCGGCAGCGCCACCAGCAGCGCGGCCTCGGCGAGCGAGAGCCGCTTCGGCTCCTTGCCGAAATAGGCGATCGAGGCGGCGCGCACGCCCTCGAGATTGCCGCCGAACGGCGCCAGCGCAAGGTAGAGATCGAGGATCTGGTCCTTGGAGAGCTGCCGCTCCAGTTCAACCGCGCGCACCATCTGCCGCAGCTTGGCGTAGACCGAGCGCTGGTGCCGCGGCTCGATCAGCCGCGCCAGCTGCATCGTGATCGTCGAACCGCCGGAGACGATATGGCCGCGCGTGAGCAGCTGGAAGCCGGCGCGCGACAGCGCCAGCGGATCGATACCGTGATGCGCGTAGAAGCGCTTGTCCTCATAGGCGAACAACAGCTTCAGATAGGTGGGATCGACCGATGCCTTGGCGTCGACCGGCAGCCGCCAGCGCCCATCCGCCATCGCATAGGCGCGCAACAGTTTTCCATTTCGGTCGATGACCGTGGTCGAGACCTGCTGCGCCTGCGCAAGCGGCAGCGGCCCGAGCGAGACCACCCAGGCGGCGAAGGCCGCAGCAACCATGACGACCACGATCGCAACAGCGCCGGCGATGCGAAGCACCAACCGCCCGCTACGCTTGTCATGCCCGGGCTTGACCCGGGCATCCACGTCTTTCTTGCCAGCGGACGCGTCCCTGGATAGCCGGGTCAAGCCCGGCCATGACCAGAAGAGTTTTGGACGCGCGTCCTTGCTCATTCCACGATCGCTCATTTCGCCGGCTTGACCTCGACCGCACCCGTGCCGCTGCGGCCGTAGCGCGAGGGGTTGTACATGTCCTCGACATAGGCCTGCGGCAGCACGTATTTGCCCGGTGACACCGCGCGCACGACATAGGCGACCGTGAACACCGACTTGTCGTTGGCGCCCCGGTCGATCGCCGCAGTGAAGCGGTCATCGCGGAACTCGGCGTTTTTCGGCTCGACGCCGTCCTCGATCCACTCGAGCGTGCCGGAATCGCCTGACGACACCAGGTTCGGGTTGTCGATCTCGAGCCCGGCCGGCAGATAGTCGGCCACCATGATGTGACCGAATTCCGGTTTGGCTTCCGTCACCTTCAGCACAACCGCGAAGCGGTCATTCTGTTTCGCCTTGCTGACGTCCGCCGGCTTGCCGTCGAGCGTGAAGTAGCTGCGCTCGATCTTGAAGCCGTTGGAGGCCGCGGGTTCCGGCGTCACCGGCGAGCCCGACACCGAGATCACCGCCTGCACCGGCGCATCGCCGGTATTGGTGATCTTGAGCGGCTGGCCCGTCATCTCCTCAGCCTTGTAGCTGCGATAGACCGCGGTCTTGACCGGCTGGCCGTTGATGTCGAGCGCCATCGTCTCCCTGGCGAGCGCGCGTGCCGCCAGCACCATCCACGCATTCTCCTGCGTCGAGGTGTAGGGCGACAGCCCCCGCGCCGCTTCGACCCGCAGCACGGCCTGGGTCAGCGTGGTGCGCGGCGCATTGCCCTCGCCTGCGAGCGAAACCAGCGCCGCCGCATCGCGCAGCGCCGAGCCGTAATCGACTCGGCCGAACTCGATCACCGGTTTGGGGTTGAGCGCATCGAGCGCGGCACCATAGACCCGCTCCGCCCGCGCCTTGTCGCCGACCAGCGCCAGCGCCGCGGCCAGCTGCGCCTTGGAGATCGGCGTCGCCAGATTGTTCAGCTTGGTGTCGGCGAGATAGCGCAGGTCGCCGATCGGCGCGGCGCCGTTACGGGCGAGCACGTAGAGGCCGTAGGCCAGATCGCGGCCGCCGTCCTTCTCCGGCTCGTTGGCGTTGACGACCGAATTCCTGACGCGGTCGAGGGCGTTCTTGAACAGCACGTCCGGCACCGCAAAGCCCTTTTCGCGGGCCCGGGTCAGGAAGTCGGTGACGTAGGCGTCGAGCCAGGCATCATCGCCGCCCGCCGACCACAGGCCGAACGAACCATTCGAGCCTTGTCGGGCGAGGAGCCGCTCGATCGCGTCGCGGATGCGCTGGTCGACCGCGGTGTCCATCGCAAGATGAGCGCCGGCCGCGAGATCGTTGACATAGAGCAGCGGCAACGCACGGCTGGTGATCTGCTCGGAGCAACCATAGGGGTAGCGGTCGAGCGCCTTCAGGATGCTCGCGGCATCGAGCGCGGTCGACAGGCTCGCCGAGACCGAGACGCTGCCGGTGCCCGGCACCAGATCGGAGAACATGTCGGAGGTCAGCGTCAGGCTCTCGCCCTTCGCCAGGGTGCGGATCGAGCGGCGCGCCAGCACCTGGGTCGCCGGCTTGACGTCGAGTGCATAGTGCCGCGCCAGCGTCATCCCGTTCGGCCCGGAGATGTCGACGTCAAAATCGGCACGACCCGCGCCGCCGGCCTCGAGGCCGAGCGACAGCGACGTGCGCTGCTTGGCGGCAAGCTTCACGGTCGTGGTCGGATTGCCCGAAGCCTTGATCGGGCCGCTCGCCTTGACACTGACGGCGTAATCGCCGGCGGCGCCTTCGACATTGTCGATATCCATGCTGATGGTGCCCTTGTCACCGGTCAGCAGGAAACGCGGCAATGTCGCGGTCACCACCACGGGATCGCGCACGATCACGTCAACATTGGCGCGGCCGAGTTTTGTGGCGCTCCACGCCACCGCCATCACCCGCGCCGTGCCGGCGAATTCGGGGATGTCGAAGCTCACGTCGGCGGTGCCGTCGGGGCCAACCGTGACGATACCGGAATAGAGCGCAAGCGGCTTCTGCGTCGGCGGCGAGCCCTGCAGCTCGGCGCCGGCGGCGTCACCGCCGCTCCGGATCTGACCCCGCGTGCCCTGCATGCCGTCGATCAGCTGGCCATAGAGGTCGCGGATCTCGGCGGTCAGGCGGCGCTGGCCGAGATAATAGTCGTCCGGTGCCGGCGGCTTGTAATTGGTCAGGTTGAGGATGCCGACATCGACCGCGGCCAGCACCACCTTCGCGTCTTCGCCGGGATTGAGCCCGCCGAGCTTGACCGGAATCTTCAGCGTCGTGCCCGGCCGCACCAATGCGGGCGGCGAAAGCTCGACGGCCAGCGTGCGTGTCTTCTTGTCGATGCCGAACCATTTCAGCCCGATCGCGCGGCCCGGCATACGCCCGGCGGCGGCATCGAGCGGACGGCGCAGCGTCGTCATCACGTAGGCGCCGGTGCCCCAGTCCTTGCCGACCGGGAGCTTGACCTGCTGGGTGCCCTCCTTGACGTCGACGCTTTGGGTCGTCAGCAGGCGGTCGCCGAGCACATAGACCGTGAGCTTCCCGGCGGTGCGCGCGTTGACCGACACCGTCATGGTGTCGCCGGACTGATATTCCGGCTTGTCGATCGAGGTTTCGAGCAGGTCGGGCGTGTCGGCGCTGCCGTCGGAATACCAGCCGACATCGAACTGCACCGAAGTCACCGGACCGTCGGCATCGGTCGATTTCACATCGAGCCGGTAGCGGCCGGGCTGCGGCTGGAAGGTCAGCCGCATCGCCTTGTCGGCCGCGAGGTTGACGTCGCCGTCAGCGACGCGGCGGGTCGATTTGACCGGCTCATACTGCCAGGACGAATTCTGCCGGTACCATTGGTAACGCGACTCCAGCTTCAACAGCTCGTAGCGCAGTCCGGTGCGCGACAGCTGCTTGCCGTCGGGTGCGACGAACACGACGTCGAACTCGGCCTTGTCACCCTCGGCCACGCTCTTGTCGCCGAACAGCGGCTTGACGCCGATCAACGAGGCCACCGGGGCCACCGGCAGCACGATCTTGCGCTCGACCGAACGGCCGCCGGTCTCCGCCATGCGGATGAAGATCTGGGCTTCCTGCGGCCGGGTCGAGGCCGGGACCTTCTCGAGCTTGACCGGGAAGCTCGCCGCGCCATTGGCATCGGCCTCCGGCAGATCCTCGATCGGGGTCCGCTCGTTGCTCGCGGTCTGCTCGTCGTCGACGCCGAACTGGTAGCCGGCATAGCCGGGCCGGCCGGCTGCGCTAGGTGCGACCAGCATGTCGCCTTCGAGCTGCAGGCCCGAGGCCGGCGCGCCATAGAGGAAGTGGCCGGAGACCTGAAGTTCCACTGGAACTTCAGCTTTGATCACCTTCTCCTTGCTGGTCAGGTCGAATTCGATCCGCTCGGGGATGTAATCTTCGACCATGAAGGTGGTCTCGCCGACCGACGAGCCCTTGGGATCGGTAAAGACACGCGCCCGCCAAGTTCCCGTAGGCACCGCGGAGTTCAGCGCCACCGCCAGCATGCGGCCGCCGGCGCCCTGGTCGGGCAGCACGGTGCGGCGGAATTCGACGCCGTCGGGCCGCTCGATCACCATGGTCAGCGGCGTCCCGGTCAGGGCGTTGCCCTGCCCGTCGCGCAGCAGCGCGGTCAGGTAGACGGTCTCGTTGGAGCGGTAGACGCCGCGCTCGGCGTAGACGAAGGCGTCCGCGCCGGTCGGGATCGCGCGCCCTGCGACGCCGCGATCGGTGAGGTCGAAGGCGTTGGTCTTCAGGCTCAGGAAGGCGTAGTCGGCCTTCTCGCCCGTCACCGTCAGCAGTGCCGGCGACAGTCCGCCCTCGCCGCGTGCCAGCCCCTGCTCGAACAGCACATGGCCTGCTGCGTCGGTCTTGCGGGTGGCCAGGATTTCGTTGTTGCGGGCGACCAGCTTCACTTCGACATTGGCGGCCGCTTCGGTCGAGGCCAGCGAGTTGACGAAGACGTGGATACCGTCGTTGCCGGAGAAGGCCGACAGGCCCATGTCGGAGACGATGAACCATTGCGTGGCCAGCGTGCCGTCGTCGTCGCTGCCCGGCCCCTTGGCCGCAGCGGTCATGACATAGACACCCGGCTGCAGGTCGCCGAGCGCCTGGTCGACCGGAAATGCGGTCACGACGTCCTGGTTCAACGTAGTGGCGGTGGCGAGCTCGCCGGACCACACCTTGACGCCACGCTGGTCGCCGAGATCGGAGAGCTGATAGCGGCTCAGCGTGCTCTGGAAGTCGCTGTCGATCACGGTGTTGATCAGGTTGCGGTCGCCGATCCGGAACACGTTGACCGTGACCGCCGGCGTGTTGACGCTGACCACCGGGATACCGCGCTGTCCGGTCCGCGGCAGCACGTAGGCGCGCCCCGTGAACCGCACGAACGGCTTGCGGTCGCGGACATAGATGTTGAACTCGGCGGATTTCGGCAGGGTCTCCTTAACGGTAGACGGCAGGCCGGCGCGCAGATTGATGTTGTAGCGCTCGCCGTGCTTCAGCCCGTCGACGCAGAGCTGCTGGCCTTCCGCCGACAAAGCCGGCTTGTCGGTGCCGGCCAGTGCGAGATACGGCGCGAAGTCGACGCGCTTGGCGAGCTCCTCGGAGAACTGGAAGCAGGCCCGCGGCGAGGCCGCATCGGAATCGACGGTATAATCGAGCAGCCGGAAGCCGTGCTCGTCGCGCATCTTCTCATACTGGCCCCGGACATCGGCGACCTCGCGCAGGTCGAGCGACAGCCGCAGCGCGTCGAGCGCCGGACGCCACAGCTTGCGCTCCGCGAGCGCCTTGCCGAGCACGGCCAACGAATCGGCCTCCTCGCCCGCATTGCCGGCGCGCTGATAGGCGATGTAGGCGGCGGTGGAGGCACGCTCCATCAGAAAGGTCTGTTCGCTGGAGCTTGCGGAGCGGATCTGGAAGACGGTCCTGGCAAGCCGCAGCCAGTTGGCGCCGTCCTCGGGCGCGGTTGCCGCGATCTGGCCGAGGATCGTGAGCCCGCCGCGGAAATCATTGCGCTTGAAGGCTGCGTCCGCGTCGGTGCGCAAGGTCGCGGCCGACTTGTTGACCGCGCCCGCCTCGCTCTTGATCTGGGCCTCCAGCTTGATCGCGGAATCCGCGAGATCGTCGCGCTTGAAGGCCTTGTCCGCAGCCTGGGCGCTCACCAGGCCGAGCGCCAGCGTGGCGCAAAGTGCGGCCGCACGAACCAAACCGATCATGATGGAGCTCCTGAACGCCCCGCGGTCGAACGCCGCGTTGGGGCAAAAAAATGCGCGAAAAGGTGACGGAGTGAAGGCGCTGACATGAACGGACGAAAACGTCGCAGATTGCATTGCCGACATTCCTTCGACCAGCCCCGGCGGCAGCGTCATGCCGGCTCGGCGGGCGGGTCTGGCCAACGCAGGACGAGACCCCTGCTCGCCTTTGTCGTCCGACCACAAAAATCGGTTCGGACAGACTTGGCGGAAAGGCGGATTTTTCATATTGCGGATGCTACAAGGCGGCCACGGTCCCGTAGCTCAACTGGATAGAGTAGCGGATTTCTACTCCGCGGGTTGCAGGTTCGAATCCTGCCGGGATCGCCAAATCAGAATCGTCCCCTTATTTTTCAATCACTTACGCCGATGTTAGCCACTGCACCTGTGGCGTTAGCCACTGGTTGTTCCTGCGCTGTTCGCAGGGCGCTGTTTGCAAGCTTGTTCGTGGCCGCATCGGCCATGGTCTCTTGCTCGACTTCATCGATATAGACTTGCACCTGCGCGAGCGTGGCGTGACCGCTGATCGCCATCATTGTTGAAGTGAGGGAAAGCGCCACGCATCGCAGCGGTTATGCTGGATCGTGACCGGGGGGGGCGCTCAGCTGTGAGACCCCTTGTTGATGAAATTAAGAATTGTCGGCGGGGCTACTTCATCGCTCTGAGAGCCCGGCAGTGGTCGGAAAATCGCATTGAGCATGACCAGAAGGGGGATTCGGGCCCGTACAACAAAGCCACCGTCCGATCGTGACGCAGTTTCGAATTTGGCCTGATCAATCTCATTCTCAGATTGCGGAAAAGCGGATTGGCACTCTGCTGGGCGAGCTGCGTCAGCAATCTCCTCCACAAATCTGGCTGCCGCTCACAAAATTGGATTGCTTCCTGATTGCTCGAAAAGTCGACCTCGCGTTTGCCAAACAGCGCGCCGATCATGACTCGACCGCGCTGTTCAAGGGCTCCAAATTTGGGGGTGTTCAAGACTCAATCACCCAAGGAAAAAATTTGCCCGCGCGGACCACTCGTTTGATTCGCGGTGTCGCTCGATCCTTTCACGCTCCCCGAGTTTTTGGAGCCAATTACACGCTTATCCCGCTTATTCACAGGGGTGGCGAGCCACGTGATACGCCTTCCGCTCGCCGCCCTGATGTCCGGCCGACCAGGATAGACGCATGGGCGCCGCCGGCTCGCTGGCTGGCGCGCCTTCCAGAACCCACCCGGGACACCGTGGTTTCGCTACCGAGCGATTTCACCAATCCGGTGCATTTCTGTATTTCAGTTGATGGTTTGCCAAATTGGTGAAACGCTATCCTGGTCCAGATGGACTCGGGTTTCGCAGGCCCGGGTTTTCTCAAAGGAGGCCGACGAGATCGAGGGGTGGCGCACGCGCCGCTCAACGCCGTTGTGTCAAACCCTAGAGGAGAAAATCATGATCAAAACTGCCACCACCAACTCCGAGGCCGCCCTACTCGACATGATCGCGCGCTATGATGTCATGTTCGCGCGGATTGGAGTGTTCTGCGAGACGATCGCCCGTGAGCGTTGCGCGGAGCATCAGGCGCTCGCGGACGAGGCCGAACAGTTGGCGATCTCGATCATCGCGACACCAGCACACACTAAGGCCGTGCTTGACGCCAAGTGGCGCGTAGCCCGGTGCGAAGGCTGCGAGCGCGATCTGGTGCTGAACAGGATGGCCGTGCATGACAGCGAGCGGATCAAGGCCCGGCGGCGCCGGCCGAGCAAGCCGCCGCCTAGGCCGCCGCACACCGGGAAAAATCAAGCCCCGCCATGGTGGCGGGGCTTTTTGTTTTATGGAGGGGCGCTCTGAGCGCTCTATTGTGGCACGCTATCGACCGCGTAAGAGCGGAACTTCGCGTATTTTTCGCCGATCTTACGGATCGCAAGATATTCAGGATTGGCACGCCACGCCTTGAGCTTGTCCATGCTATCCCACACTTGCACGACCACACGCTTGGGTGGGTCCCCCTCAAATGTCGTCACCTTTCCGCCAGCTGCGGCGGCTCCTCCGATGGCCAGGAAACGGCCGCCTGCGGCCTTGATGATCGCTTGGGCCTTTGGCGCGTATTCGGCAGCATAAGCGTCAGGATTGCTCACGTCGATTTCGGCTACGAAATAGACCGGGGCCTGAGCTTGTGCGTGAAGACCTTCAAGTGCGAGGGCGCCAAGGGCGGCGCCGGTGAGCATTACCATTCCGAGTCGAGTACCAGATGATCTCATGGCATTCTCCTCCGTCGGTTTTGGCTTACAAATTCGATAATTTCTTTAAAAAATGAATTGCCCCCGACGTAAGTCGGGCTGGCGCTCTGAAGGTTCAGGCCAATTGCATTGTGCGCGGATCAACATCGCCCGCTGAGTCTGCGCCATCATGAGACGAGGCCGCCGTCACCGGCGGCCTTTTTCGTGATGGTGGACGGGTCTCGACTTGCTGGGGGCCGAGAAGTCGCCGAGACCGCCCGAAGATCACGGGCGCCACGTGTAGGACCCTGATCGCGTCCTATTATAGAGCGGTTTGGATTCAGGCTGAACCATGACGCGCTAGGACGGCAGCACATCAGCGCTCTTGTTCATCTTCCGCATTATGACCGGCGCGGTTTCGCGCCGCCATCGCCTCGATCGCCTCGATGACGCCCTGTCTTAAACTCCGATCCTTGATTTTACGAAACGCCAACAAGAGTCGAAAAGCGTCCGCCGAGTCCTTAGACTGTCTCTCTCTCGACAAAGATCATCTCCTGGGCGGAAACTCTTCTCCCTCACAGAATAAATTTGATGGTCGAAACCGGCCACCTGCCATCGTGCCCCCTGATCGACAAACGAAGGCCGTGCATGTCGTCGAGATAAACGTGATCGATTGTGCCGGCCTTGCCGTCGGTGAGAACGGCCGCCTTGCCGACCAACTCTTCCTCAGCGGCATGCAAGTCGCGCAGGATATCCGCTGCTAGCTTTGGAGCGCGCACGATCGGAAGTTCATCCGGCATTGCCATGCACCTCGTTGCGGCACCATGCTCGCGATAGGCCTGAAGATCGTGGGGGCGCGATCCCGGCCATGGGGTAGTCGTGGGGTGGCCGGGACCGCGCTTTCCACCACGCTGGCCATCCAATGTCATCCACGGGCTGAACAGCCCGGAAGTGCCCAAAGTCATGGGGCGCACGTATGAGTATCGGCCGTGGGCTCTCCCTGCCCTCGCCCGTTGGCCACTGCGCTCGGATGTCCTTTGACCGCGCTAGGTGCCGTTAAGTTCTGTTAGCCGCCCTAACCCATTGACTTGACTTGGTTCTGGCCCTTCTGCCGGGATCGCCATGCCACTCCCCTTCGGCGAAACCATTTTCCGGAAGCCGCGAAGCCGGCCGGAAACAAACCCGGGGTAGCGTCCCGCCATTGGACCAAGAGGGGATTCGGTCATGTGGGATTTCATCAACGAATTGTATCGGGATTTCTGCCTGGCACGCCTGCAGGAGATGCGGAAGCTGGAGCATCATATCTGAACAGGCACGGACCATGGATAACGATCGGCCCTTGGCCGGCGCCATCCTGGCGGCGATGGTGATTGCCGCGGTGGTTTGGGCGACAGTCGGACCTCCGCCGGGGCACAAAAAGGTCAACAGCCAACCCCAGACTGTCGCGAGACGCTAACGCCCGTATGAATACGGGGTCCTCGAACCTTGGCGCCGGTCTTGCAGACAGAACATCACTGGGATTGCGGGCCCAGGTTGAAACAGACCGCCGCCGGGACAATTCATTTCGAGCCCGGCGGCGTAGTTTCGTTGGCGACCCCAATTCTAAGGTTCTCTTAACCACCAACGAAGGCCGCTCGCGAGAGCGTGGACCGATTGCGCGTCCGTTCGCGTTGTACAGCGCCATGCGTACAACGGGTCATTGGGTCATCGTTGCGGTGTGGGGCGCGGCCGTTCTCGCCACGCCCATCGCAACCGCCGAGGCGCAACAGGTGCAGGCCGGAACGCTCGCGTGTCGCGGCGGCCCCGATACCGGTTTCATCCTGGGCCCGGTGACCAATCTCGATTGCGTGTTGCAGGCCGATAGCGCACCGGACAGTCGTTACGTCGCAGCCATTCCCAACCTCGGCATTTTCATCGGCGACCAGGAAGTCGCACTGACCTGGAAGGTGATGGCGCCAGTGCCGTGGATCGGGCTCGACCAACTCGCCGGCGGTTACACCCACGCAAGCGGCGCGGGCGACAATGTCCTCACCGGCGGCACGAATACTCCGATCACGCTGCATCCGTTGAACGAGGATGCTTTCTCTAGTCCGCCGGTCAAAATCGAGAGCCTGGAAATTCGGCCGGTGGATCGCTGATCCCTAATCAAAGCCGCGTACCGGCTGCCGGAATGCACAACGCCGCCCGCTTGAAATATACGCGGACGGCGCTGCTCCTAGCCCCAGGAAGGTGATGCAAAATCCTGACAGCTCCAAGAGTGCACGTTCTGTGCCAACGATCATGGTCCATATGGGCTATTTGGCTGCAGAAAAACGAATGTAGGTTAAGAACCGAGGCGCCGGTGACGGAGCCTCACGACCAAAGTGTCAACTTGGCCTCAGCGTGGCCCACGCGCTGAGGCCTTTCTTTTTTGATATCCACGGTCTGCTCTGAAATCGCGCCGTGTTCTTTATCATTCAGCGCACGAAACGATTCCGTAGTTCTCCGTGCGTGAACAAAGTTCCGACAGCGCTCGAGATGCCGAACGTATTTGGTTCGTCACGTTGCAGGTTCCGATTCTCGCAGCGATCTTGGGCGGCGTGCTTCGTGATATCCTAATCTGGAATTGCCTCCTCAAAGAGATTGCCAGCGTTCTCATTGTTCGCCGACATTTTGGGATCGATATGGAAGACTCCGTCCAGATCCGTTGCACTCGCTGCAAGAACGTCTTTCGTGATCGCGCCAAGCGGCTGCAGAACGGTTACTCGCGTCAGTGCCCGAGCTGCGAGATCGTCCTCTTCTTCGACGAGGATTCGCACGATTCAAATATCAAGCGCGCGATGCGAACCGCGCGGCGTGCACGCAAGGAACTGCGCGAGAGCGAGGGCGTGAGCGCGAGAAAGGCCGCGGGCGTTCCCCGGCAATACGGCGGCCGCTCGGCATCGAACTCTCGGGGAACCGAGGACGACGACGCCGATTGAGTTGGCGCCAGGGGCTACCGCACTATCCGCCTCGGCCGGCATTTTCCGATGCACGGTCGAGCCATTGCCGCGTCGCCTCGTCACTCCAGCCAGGAACGGCGAAGCGCGCCGCCGGCGTTGCAGCCCCGGGCGAACGAACGGTTGCGGGTTGGCGTGTGTGGGAGTGACGCCGTGTTGCGGCGTTCGCCGACACGCACAGGATGACCAACAGGCCAAGTGCCAAGACACAACGCATCGCATTTGCTCCTGACGACCATCGCGACCGCGCCGAGAGAACGATCACCTCGCCCGTTTGCTCGGCCGATGTGCCATTCCCATATAGACCCCGCCGGCTGTCAATTCTTCCAGCATCTGGTCGATCCGCTTGCGCTTGGTGGCAGCGGCCGGATCAGGACCGCTGCTTTGCCTCGACGTAGCGCTTGAAACTATCCAGGATCGCCTGCCAGCCGCCGCGCTGCTGCTCGACCGAATGAGTATCCTCGCCGTCGAAGCTGACCTGCAGTTTGACGCCGCCCGCCTCAGGCGTGAACGCAACCTGCGCGGTGCGGTCGCCGAACGCATATTCGAGCAGCCGGGGCGCCTCGACCTTGGTGTAAGTGCCGGCGAAATCGAACCCCATGCTGCCGTCCTTGGCTTCCATCCGCGACGAGAATGCGCCACCGGCGCGCAGGTCCACGGTCGCAGCAGTGGTGTGCCAATCGTCGGAGGCCGCATTCCACTGCTTGATGTCGTCGGGCGTGGTGTAGGCGTGCCAGACATCTGCGATCGGCGCGGCAACGGTCGTTTCGACGGCAATCTTCATATGCGTTCCTTCGTCGTTCCTAAATGAAGCGGATGCGCCCACGGCGCCCGGCCGGGGCGCCTGACCGCGGACACTCTACTAGGGCTATTCGCCGTGATCCACAAACCGCTCCGCCGGACGACAGCGCCTGCCAGAGCCGCCGGGAACATGAGGTGGCCGGCGACGCCGTTCAACAAACCAAATGGTGTGTGGCCGGCACAAGAATTTCGTCAGGAATGACCGTGTATGGAAGACGGGTCCAACGCCCGGAGAGGACGACATGCGGAACCTGAATACTGTGCTGAGCAAGCTGAACGACCGCCTGCTGCGGCTGGAGGGCGAGCTGTTCGTGCTGCGATCGATCGCGCGCGCCGCGCTGACCTCCGGCGACGAGTCCGCCATCCGCACCCGCAAACTGCTCGAAGGCGCCAAGCTCGCGCTGGCAGACGAAGCGGAACGGCCGCTGGACGTCGCGACCGGGAAATACGTTGCGGCCGCGATCGCCATGGTCGAAGAGCTGCTGGAGAATCCTCGCGAGGCAGCCCCGCTATTCAGGGTGATCGACGGCGGAAAGCGCGACGACTAGCCCGCGGTCAGGAATTACGGACCGGGCCTAGCTCGCGCCCTGCACGGCCCTGTCATACGCCTCGATTGTCACCTTTGCGCGGACCGCAACATCCGCGGCCGTCATGCCCGGCTTGTAGAGGCTGCTGCCGAAACCGAAGGCGCGAATGCCCGCCTTCACATACTCCGCGAAATTCTGGTCCGAGACGCCGCCGACGGCGGCGAGCATCACATCCCGCGGCAGCACGGCGCGGATCGCCGAGATGCCGGAAGCGCCGAGCACGCTTGCCGGAAAGAACTTCAGGCTCGAGGCGCCCGCGCGTGCGGCGAGCAGCGCTTCCGTCGGCGAGAACACACCGGGCATCGTGATCATCGCGTGGTGCCGGGCGCGCGCCAGCACGTCGACATCGACGTTCGGCGACACCATGAGGCGCCCGCCGGCGTCATGGAGACGATCGACGTCTGCCGCGGTCAGCACCGTGCCGGCGCCGATCAGAACATCAGCGGGCGCCCGCTTCGCCGCAATCTCGATCGAACGGAACGGCTCGGGGGAGTTCAGCGGAATCTCGATCGCGGTCATATCAGCCTCGAGCAGCACGCTCACGATGCCCAAGGCCTCGTCCGGCTGGACGCCGCGCAGGATTGCAACCAGCGGACGCTTCATCGGCGGAAACTGAATGCTCATGCGTTGATCCCTCAATTGTTCCAGATCGCCGCCGCGGCGCCGGCGAGGCCACGGCGAACCGCCTCTTCCGCATCCATCACGTTGAGCGGAATCGAAAGGCTTTCGAGCGCGATCCGATAGAGCCGTTGCAGCCGGCCCGATGCAATCAGCGTCACCGGCGTTGCTCGCTCCAGCTCGGCAAGGCCGGCCGCCAGCTCGGCACCGATCAACGTGCCGGAGATCGTCTCACGGGCCGCCTGCGCGCTGCCGCCGAACAGCAACTGCCGGGATCGCACCCGAAACAGCAAATTGGCAGAAAGCGCCGGCGCTGCGAACGCCTCGACGACGGCCGAGCGGAACGCATCGGCATCAACGGCCTTTTCCGCACCGGCGACGGCATGGGACAGAATGGTGTCGCGCGCAACTGCGCTGAACAACTCGCCGGTCATGAAGGTCGCAAAGCGCTCGACCGCTCCACCGCGCAGGCGCACCCATTTGGAATGGGTTCCCGGCATGCAAACGAGGGCCTCACCCGGCGCATCCAGACCGAGCGCGCCCAGCAACTGGGTTTCCTCGCCACGCATCACATCGGGTGCCGCAGCATCGCGCTGCGCAATCCCGGGCAGGATGCGGATATCGCGCGGCTGCCCCCTGACCACGACGGCGCCTTTGAGGATAGCGGAGAGATGCGCCGGTATGTCGACATAGCCGGCCTCGACCCAGCCCTGCCGCGCGCCGGCCATGCCGCAGATCACGACCGGCAGATTGGCCGCCGCGCCCAGCGCGTCGAGATGCGATTGCAGCACCGACGCAAAGCCGGCCCTGGCGGCCGCCATCATGCCCTCGTCGCTGCGCCGTTCGCCGAACACCTCGCCGCCAGCGCTCATCAGCCAGAGCCGGAAGCTGCTGGTGCCCCAATCGACCGCGACATAGGAAGGCCCGCTCATCGCGCTCTGTTCCACGCTTTTGGTTTCCGGCTCGGCGATGGCGCCGCCGAACAGACGCGATAACGGCGTTCATGACGCCGCGCAAGGCGCGCCAATATCGCGCCGCCACGCGATCACGCGAACGCGCGCGCATGCGACCGCCGGGCCCTGTCCGCGTCAGTGCGTGCGCGGATCGGTTACCGCGCGCCCTTCAGCGTACAGGAGGTCGTGCAGGTCGTGACGTTGCCATGGTCACACTTGATGCAGGCGTTGACGCACTGATCCATGACCTTGGGATTGTACTGGCTGTAAAGATTGGCCGCGCAGCTGTTGGTCGATCCCGTGACCTCCGGGTCGGACCAGCAACCGGACAGTAAAAATGCTGCGGCACTCAAAATGGCGACCTTGCGCATAAGGCCTCCTGCCACGCTCTATCCAAGTATCCTTGCAAGTAACCTTGATAGGTTAGGTTAAATTCCGGTTTCAATTGCGACCTGATCCGGAAGCAGTATTGCTTATCCACCGGACATTTCCCCAAGGTCCGGGCCCACACCGGCAAGGCCGTCAGGCGACCCCGCCTGGCGGCTTTGTTGCCCAGCAATGCACAAGGATACCAACAAGATGGCCCGAAAGCCGCGGTGGTCGTTCAAGGAGGACCGACGACTGATGGAATTGGCGCGCTCCTCCAAGTCGCTCGAGGAGGTCGTGAAGGCGACCGGCCGTTCGCCGGAGCGCATCAAGAAGATGGCGATGCGCCTTGGCCTCTCCATCAAGCCGCGTGGTGCCACAAAGAAATAGTTTGAAATACGGCCGCGGCCGCAGCCCGGCCGGCCAGAGCGCGTTTGAGCGAAGTGGCCACCGAACTCCGCTAACGACGGCGCGTCAGATCTAGGGTTCCGGCGGACAATCGTCCTTGGCCCGCACCGGGATCGCCTTGACCTCGCCCTCGGTCTTGACCTCGGGCTCAGCCTTCACCTCGCGCTCAGCTCTGGCCTCTTGTTCATCCTCGCCCGCCCGCGTGCAGGTGGTCAGCACAAAAGCCACCCGGCTGCATTGCCAGGCCGGCCCGAGCGCTGCGCTCGACACCGGTTCTGGCGACGCCAGCGTCAGGGATAGATACGCTACCAAAACGGCACCCACCGCGGCTGCGGCAGCCAGTGCCGCGCCCGTTCCGGACCACAGCTTGGACATCATGGCCTTGGTTCCCGCCGATCTCTGGGAGTCGAGGCAGCCCGCCTGTCCGCGTGTGACCGGAATCACAACCGGGACCAAACAGTTCAGCCCGAATCTTTGGGCTTGATGTGGGAGCGATATTGCACTGCCGCAAGGCAGGATCAGCGCGCCGGCTCGATCACATTACAGTTGGTCCGGCCCGACATCAGGCAGTCCTGCATCTTGCTCGCCGCCGTCAGGTCATGCGCAAGCCAGAGACCGACCGCGAGCATGACCACCGCGACCAGCAGTCCGATCAGCGCCCCGCGGCGGTTACCTCCGTCTTCGGATTCGCTCATGGCCGCTTCGGTTCCCTTTTGCCATCGCCGCATCATGACCGTTTGCACGGTTGCGTGCGATCAATTCTGCAACAGTCGCACAATGAAATGCGCGCCGGCAGCGATCGGCCCTGCAATTCAATTGCGGGCTGGCGCGACTCGGGAAAAACTGCCCGCTGAGTTGAGCGCGTGTGCGGGGCGTGCCGGTGAGCGAACAAGAAGCGAGTTACGATTATCAGCGTTACAGGCAGCTGCTCTCGGAAGCTGTCGACGAATCCAGCAGACTGCGGCTGATCAGCCTCCTGATCACCGAAAAGGCGCGCGACAGGCTGGAAGCGCAGCGCGCCTCGGACCGGAGCGCGATGACCGCCGAGACAGTCGCCAAGGTGCTCGGCAACGGCCGGCGCGAGCAGTTTCAACGCGGATAGGCCTGTCGGCGGGTTCGGTGACCAACCACTCACCACGCCGGCCGAAAGCCGGGTGCAAACACCGCCGTCGGCCATTTGCGGTCCGCTCATATCTCCTTTGCTCCACAGCCCCTCGTTCACCGCTGGCCTTTTCGCCGCCATTCACTTATTGAACGCCGACCGAACCCCATCCATCAACGAACAGAAAGCAGCAGGCTTCCTCTATGAGTGGCTTCAAGGAACCGGGTTTTGCCGACCGCCAGAAAGCGGCCCTGCAGGCGCGGCAAAACCTCCTCAACAAGTTTCGCACCCAGCCGGGCGCTGACGATCCGACCGTGAAGGCACGGGCCGAGGAGCGCGCGGCTATCGCCGAACGCCGCGCCAAGGCCAGGGAAGCCCGTGAAATCGAGAAGGCCGAACGGAAGCGTCGCGAGGAAGAGGCCGCCGCAGCCGAGGCCATCCGCATTGCGCGGGAGAAGGAAGAGGAAACCGCACGACTGGCTGCGCTCGAGGCCGAGCAGAAGGCCAAGCGTGACGCCCGCTACGCGGCGCGCAAGGAGCGCGGCAAGAAGAAGCGCTGAGGCGTAACCAGGCCCGCCACGACGGCGGGCCCGTGAACGATGAGCGGTGGCGGCGGTCAGTTCTTCTTCATGCCGTCGTCTTTCTTCATCATCGCGCCGCCGTCCTTCTTCATGGCGTCGTCCTTCTTCATCATGCCATCGTCCTTCTTCATGGCATCCTTGGACATCGCATCCTTGGACATCGTGCCTTCCTTCTTCATCGCGTCGTCCTTGCCCATCTTGTCCTGAGCGAAGGCGGCGGGGGCGAGCGCAAGGCTGAACGAGAGCAACGCGGCGGAAAGGCCGAGGCGGGTCTTGGTGGTCATGATGAGTGATCCCTTGTGTGGTCAAATGTGAGCGCGACGACTTGCCGCTCTCTCCTCGACGCACTTGCGCGGCCGGTTGTTACCTTCAATAACAAATTCTTGAAGCGTGCCGGCGTACGCTCGACGGTTCGTCGTGCGAGGGTCGACTGGCAACGCTGCGTCGGCACGCTGTGTGCGCCGCAGCAACGGCAAGACTTGCGGCCTGACGACTTGCGGCCTGATATCGGCCCGCACTATCAGGGCGCCTCGAACTATCAGATGAGAGAAGTTTCGCGCGAAGACCGGCTAAGCTAAAGCTCCGCGCCAGCCTAACAGCCGCTCAAGAAGCTCTTCAGGGGAAGAACCATGCTCACACGTCGCCACGTCCTCGCTTCCGCCCTCGCCGCCCCCGCCGCCCTGCGGATGGGTGTCGGGACTGCGCATGCCGCGACCACGCTGAAGATCTCGCATCAGTTCCCCGGCGGCACCATCGACAAGGGCGATTTCCGCGACAGGCTGTGCCGGATGTTCGCGGCCGAGGTCGCCAAGCGCTCGGGCGGCGACCTCGCTGCCGAGGTCTATCCGAACTCCTCGCTGATCAAGACCAACGCGCAGTTCTCGGCGATGCGCAAGGGCGCGCTCGATCTCAGCCTCTATCCGATGCCCTATGCCGGCGGCGAGTTGCCGGAGACCAATATCGGCCTGATGCCGGGCCTGGTCACCACCTACGACCAGGGCCTGCGCTGGAAGAAGGAGCCGGTCGGCAAGGCGCTCAGCGACTTCCTCGCCGACAAGGGCATTCTGCTGATCTCCTGGGTCTGGCAGGCCGGCGGCGTCGCCAGCCGCTCCAAGGCGATCGTGGCGCCCGAAGACGCCAAGGGCCTCAAGGTGCGAGGCGGCTCGCGCGAGATGGACATGGTGCTGCAGACCGCCGGCGCCGCCGTGCTGTCGGTGCCGTCCAACGAGATCTACGCGGCGATGCAGACCGGCGCCTGCGATGCCGGCATCACCTCCTCCACCAGCCTGATCTCGTTCCGCCTCGAGGAGGTCGCGAAGTCGCTGACCTCGGGCGCCGGCGCCTCTTACTGGTTCATGCTGGAGCCGCTGATGATGTCGAAGGCGATCTTCGACAAGCTGCCGAAGAACCAGCAGGACATCATCCTCGCCGTCGGCGCCGAGCTCGAGGCGTTCGGCCGCAAGGGGGCGCAGGACGACGATACCGAAGTCACCAAGGTCTATGAGAAGGCCGGCGCCAAGGTCAGCGCACTCGACGCCGCCATCGTCGGCAAGTGGCGCGACATCGCGCGCGACACCGCCTGGAAGGACTACGGTGCCAAGACGGTGACATCAGCCAACCTGCTGAAGCTCGCAAGCGACGTCGCCGCATGATGCATGGTCCGGCCGCGGATCAAGCCGAAACCCCAAGCATCGCCACGGGCCATACACCCGTGGCGCTGCTCGGGCGGGCGCTGTCCGTCTGCAACAACGTCATCGTGGTGTTCGCCGCGCTCGCCTTGATCGCGGCCTGCATGATCCTGAGCTACAGCGTGCTCGGCCGCGCCCTGTTCCACAGCCCGAACTACTGGCAGGACGAGGCCGCCGTGTTCCTTCTGGTCGGCGCCACCTTCATGTCCGCGGCCTATGTGCAGAGCCAGCGCGGTCATGTCAGCATCGAGGCGTTCGTCGGCCTGCTCTCGGCGCGCGCCAACAGCATCAGACTGTGGCTGGTCGACGTCGCGAGTTTCGCGTTCTGCACCTTCTTCGCCTGGAAGTCCTGGACCCTGGCGCACGAGGCCTATGTCGACGGCCAGGTGTCCAACTCGATGTGGTCGCCGCCGCTCGCCATCCCCTACGGGCTGATGGCGCTGGGCATGACGTTGCTCTGCGTGCAGCTCCTTTTGCAAATCCTCATTCCGTTGACCGGTGGCGCGCGCCGATGACCGTGTTTGGTATTGGCATCTCCTACGGGCTTGCCACCCTGTTTGCGATGTTCTCCGGCATGCCGATCGCATTCGCGCTCGGTGCGGTCGCCGTCGTCTTCATGGCGATCTACATGCCGGCGGCCTCGCTCGATACGGTGACCCAGAACGTCTACGAGGAGATGGCCTCGATCACGCTGCTGTCGATCCCGCTGTTCATCCTGAAAGGCGCGGCGATCGGCAAATCGCGCGCCGGCCAGGATCTCTACTCGGCGCTGCATGCCTGGCTGCACCGTGTGCCCGGCGGCCTCGGCGTCGCCAACGTGTTCGCCTGCGCTCTGTTTGCGGCGATGGCCGGTTCCTCGCCCGCGACCTGCTCGGCGATCGGTTCGGCCGGCATCCCCGAGATGCGCAAGCGCGGCTATTCCGGCGGCTTTGCCGCGGGGATCATCGCCGCCGGCGGCACGCTCGGCATCCTGCTGCCGCCCTCGATCACGATGATCCTGTTCGCCGTCGCCGCCGAGAAGTCGCTCGGACGGCTGTTTCTCGCCGGCATCGGCCCCGGACTGCTGCTGGTGTCGTTGTTCGGCGTCTACGCCGTGTTCCGCTTCCGCAAGGAATACGCCATGGCCCGCGCCGTCTATGACGCGACCGGCAAGGATGCCGCGATCCTGCAGCGCGACGAATTCACCATGGCCGAGCGCTTCAGCGCGCTGCCGCGCGTGATCCCGTTCGTGCTGCTGCTCACCGGCGTGATGATCGCGCTCTATGGCGGCTACGCCACGCCGTCGGAAACGGCCGGCCTCGGCGGCCTCCTGGCGCTCGGGCTGATCGCCGTGATCTACAGTGTGTGGAAACCCAGCGACCTGTCGCCGATCCTGAAATCCACCATTCGTGAATCGACCATGCTGATGCTGATCATCGGCATGTCGCTGCTCTATTCCTATGTGATGAGCTATTTGCACATCTCGCAGTCGGCGGCGGAGGCGATCGTCGCCATGCACCTGCCGCGCTGGGAGCTCTTGTTTGCGATCCTCGTGATGGTGATCGTGCTCGGCTTCTTCCTGCCCCCGGTCTCGATCATCCTGATGACCGCGCCGATCATCCTGCCGCCGCTCCGCGCCGCCGAGTTCGACATCATCTGGTTCGGCGTCGTCATGACCATCGTGATGGAGATGGGCCTGATCCACCCGCCGGTCGGCCTCAACATCTTCGTCATCCGCAACGTCGCGCCCGACATCCCGCTGAGCGAGGTGATCTGGGGCACGCTGCCCTTCGTGCTGCTGATGATGTTCGCCGTGCTGATGCTGTGCTTCTTCCCGGAGATATCGACCTGGCTGCCGAACCTGGTGATGGGGCCGGACGGCGGGCGCTAAGCGCGTTCAGACGAAGCAGATACCGGTTCGCCTGAAGCAAACGCCCAAGCCGGAGCTTCAGGCCGCCTCCTGCTCGCGCGCCGCAAGAGCCTGCTCGATCCGGCGGACCAGCAACGCCGTCGGACGTCCCTCGCGCTGCAGCCGGCGGAGCTCATTCCATAGCCTGATGATTTCGCGGTCTCGCTCGGCGTCCATGGCGGCATTCTCCGGGATGCCCAATATGAACGAAACAAGAACGCAACTCAAGTCCGCAAGATGCCTTCGCTGGCACTGGAACCAGGACGACGCCCGTGCGACTGGCTCCGTCAGGGATAGCCGTCGCCCGGTGTATCGACCTCGACCACGTCGATCCGCGACACCGATTTGCCCTTCCGGAGCTCCTCGTAGGACGTCTCCGCGCTCAGGCAGAACAGCGACCTGCGGTCCGCGCCGCCGAGCGCACAGGCGAGAGCGCGGCGGCCGGGCACCGCGATGCGCGCACGCTCCACACCATCGCGATCGATCCGGACGAATGCGTCTTCGGTAAACGACGCGACCCAGACTGCGCCGTCGCCATCGAGGCAGATGCCGTCAGGATCATTGACGCGACCGAACCGCCCGCGAAGGCTGAGGCCGCTGTCCGGCGCGATGTCGTAATCGGCGAGACTACCACCATCCATCTCCGCGACGACGAGCCGGCGATAGTCGGAGGAGACGGCAATGCCGTTGGGAAAGCGCAAGCCGTCGGCGACGACGCGGGCGCTGCCGTCGGGCATCACCAGGATGACGCGGCCGACGGCGCCGCGGCCCTCCGGCGGCGGCAGATTGAAGCCGAGATCGCCGACGTAAGCACGACCCTTCCCGTCGACGATCATGTCGTCGATCGTACCGGTCGCGATCCCGGAGAGATCGGCATACAGCGACAGCGCGCCGCCGGAAAACCGCAGCAGCCGCTTCCTGAACATCGTCAGCACGACGATGTCGCCATCAGGCCGCACGCCAAGACCGCACGGCGTGTCGTCGGTCACCGCCGCATGCTCCTGGCGTTCGCCTGACGGGCTGATGCTCAGCAGCGTCCGCGCCATGCAGTCGACGAACCAGAGCCGCCCGCGATGCCAGCGCGGGCCCTCGAAATAGCGGCCGCCATCCAGGATGGTTCTGAGCCGAGCCGTCATGACGCACCGGCTTGAAAGAACAGATCTGACATGAGAAAGCGCCCCGCCGCACGTTTGGCGAGAATATATCCCCGCTGGGACCGGTCAAACTGGCGCCTCGGCCCCTTAAAAAGTCCCGCAAAACCCCGGTTCCCGCGGGGTTCCACACGTTGTACGCCTTATTTTGTCGCGTTTTCCCTGTTGAGTTGCGGCAGCGTTAATACTCGAGAATCGAGGGTGGTAGTAATCTGCGGCGGATGTGCCGCGTACGACGCGTTCCGTTTGTGCCTGATCGTTTCAGGGGGGCCAGGGAATGAACCGTTGCCTACGTCCGCTGGCGTGCCTCGCCACGGTGGCCGTGCTCGCGCTGCTTCCGCTTGAGGCAGGCGCCAAACCGCATCATCAGCACCAGGCCAAGAGCGGCCACGGGGACAAGAAGGCGCACGGCGCCAAGGCGACGCGCGAGAGCGCCGCCGGCAAGCGCCGCCATGCCAGGCATGGCGCCGACAAGCGTAAATCAGCGAAGGCCAAATCCGCTTCGTCCAAATCGGCTGAGACCACCAAGGCGCTCGAGCCGGAGAAGCCCGCCGGACCGCAATTGTCGGGCGATCTCGCCGCGGTCAGGGACGCGATCGTCGCGGCACGCCGGGGCAAGACCAGCGACGCATCCGATATCCAGGCAAAGATCACCGATCCCGTCGGGCGGAAGCTCGTCGAGTGGTATCTGCTGCGCCACTCGGAGTCGAATGCGCTGTTCAGCCGCTATGCGGCATTCGTCACGGCCAACCCGGACTGGCCAAGCGTCACGCTGTTGCGCAAGCGGGCTGAAGCGAGGATGTGGCAGGAGCGCAGCGATCCGGCAACGGTACACGACTTCACGCTCGATCAACCGATCAGCGCCAAGGGCAAGTTCGCGCTCGCACGCACGCTGCTCGCCGAAGGCGACCGCGACGGCGCCGCGCGGCTGGTGCGCGACGCCTGGCGCTCGGAAGAATTATTGGACCGTACCGAGAGCGACGCCTACGACGCATTCAAGGACCTGCTGACGCGCGATGATCATCGCGCGCGCATGGACAAGCGGATCGGCGCCAAGGATCTCGTCGGCGCGCGGCGCGCGGCGCAGCACCTCGGCAGCGACGAGCTGGCCATCGTGAAGGCTTGCGGCGCGGTCCGCGGGCAATCCAGCAAGGCCGAGGATACGCTCAACGATGTGCCGGCGGACGCCCGCAGCGACCTCGGCTACACGCTGTGCCGCATCCAGTGGCTGCTCGCGAAGAACAGGATCGACGACGCGGCGCGCGTGACGATTGCGGCGGCGCCCGAGACGATGGCGCAGCAGGACACCGACCAGTGGTGGCGCGAGCGCCGCATCCTCTCCCGCAAGCTGCTCGACCAAGGCGAGTACCAGGCGGCCTATGACGTCATCCGCGGCGCGGCGCCGCCGGACAATCCGTATTACCGTTCCGACATGCACTTCATGCGCGGCTGGATCGCGCTGCGCTATCTCGACGATGCCAGGACCGCAGCCGCGCATTTCGCACGGATCGACGAAGGCCAGACCAATCCGACCGTGCTGGCGCGCGCCGCCTATTGGCGCGGTCGCGCCGCCGAAGCGCTCGGCAACAGCGTGGCGATGCGGGCCGACTACCAGGCCGCGGCGCGCTACCCGACCGCCTATTACGGTCAGCTCGCGCTGGCCAGGCTCGGCCGTGACGGCATCGAGCTGCGCGCGCCCTCGCCGGCGGCGAGCGCGGCCAGCATGGCGGCTGACGAGCGCGTGCGTGCCGCGGACATGCTCTATGCGATCGGCGAGCCCGATATCGTGCTCTATTTCGCCGCCGACCTCGCCGAGGAGAGCGCCGATGTCGGGATGCTCGAGGCGCTCGGCGAGCTCACCGGCCGCCGCAACGATGCCCGCACCATGCTGCAGATCGGCAAGATCGCGCTGGCGCGGGGCTTTGCCTTCGACCATTACGCGTTCCCGGTCATCGGCATTCCCAAGCACACCCCGATCGCCCCGGATATCGGGCGCAGCATGACCTACTCGATCGCGCGCACCGAAAGCGCGTTCGACCAGCGCGACAAGTCGGCGGCCAACGCCGTCGGCCTGATGCAGGTGACGCCCGAAGCCGGCCGCGACACCGCCAAGCGTTTCGGCGTCAGCTACGACTGGAGCCGGATGGTTTCCGATCCGGTCTACAACACCCAGATGGGCGCGGCCGAATTGAGTGCGCTGCTGGCGGAATATCGCGGCTGCCACATCATGACCTTTGCCGGTTACAACGCCGGCCGCGGCCGCGTTCGCGACTGGATCAAGGCCTATGGCGACCCGCGCGATCCCAAGGTCGATCCGGTCGACTGGGTGGAGCGAATTCCGATCTCGGAGACGCGCAACTACGTGCAGCGCGTGATGGAGAATTTCGCGGTCTATCAGGCGCGGTTCGAGGACGCAGGCACGGCGCTGGCGGCAAAGAGCGGCGAGCGCGTCGTGACGCAGGAGAGCAACGCGGCGCCCGGTGAGGCAATTGCGCCGCAATAATGCAGCGTCGTCCCGGCGAAGGCCGGGACCCATAACCACCGTTGTAAGCTGTTCGCAGATCGTTGAGCCGATTGCCCCTTACGTCGGCCGCGGCGTATAGGTCCCGGCTTTCGCCGGGACGACGCGGAGAGAGCGCGTCTCACTCCACCTTCACGTTTGCGGCCTTGATCATCGGCCACCATTTTGCAATCTCCGCCTTCTGCCAGGCGCCGAGTGCGTCCGGCTTGAGCTGGTCCTTTGGCGGCATCTGCAAGCCGAGATTTTCAAGCTGCTTCTTCACCGCAGGATCGTTCATCGCCTGGATCGCCGCGACGTTGAGCTTGTCCACGATCTCCTTAGGCGTGCCCTTCGGCACCCAGAGGCCGGACCACAGCGTCATGTGGAAGCCCGGCAGGCCGGCCTCGTCGACCGTCGGGACCTCCGACGCGTTCGCGACCCGCTTGGAATCGGTGACCGCATAGGCGCGGATGTTGCCGGCGCGGACCTGGTTGATCGAGTTCGACGTCTGGTCGACGATGATATCGATCTGGCCGGCGACGAGGTCGTTCAGCGCCGGCCCGGTGCCGCGATACGGCACGTATTGCAGCTTGATGCCGGAGACGTTCTCGAAATAGAGCCCGGCGATGTGGCTGCCGCTGCCGGCGCCGGCGGTGCCCGCGGTCGGCGGCGCCGGCCGCGACTTCAGCCAATCCAACAGTTCCTTCAGCGACTTCGCCGGCACGGCGTTCTTGCTGACGATGATCATCGGATTGCTCGGCAGCAGCACCACCGGCTCGAGGTCATCGACGAGGTCATAGCCGAGCTTGTAGATCGCGCCATTCGCAACATGGGTGCCGAGATGGCCGAACGAGACGGTGTAGCCGTCCGGCGCCGCGCGCACCGCACGGCCGACGCCGAGCGAGCCGCCCGCTCCGGTCACGTTCTCGATCAGAACCACCTCGCCCAGCGACTGCTTCATGCGCTCGGCGAGGATGCGCGCCATCGCATCCGACGGACCGCCGGCGGCGAACGGCACGACGATGGTGATCGGGTGCGCGGGCCAGGTTTCCGCACGCGCAAAACCTGTAAGTGCTAGCATCGCCAACACAGTCACAATTGCTCTACGCATCATTCCCACCTCTCCAAAGATTTTTGGCCGTCATTGCGAGGAGCGAAGCGACGAAGCAATCCATGCTTCAGCGCAAGCGGTGCAATGGATTGCTTCGCTACGCTCGCAATGACGACGCAGTAGCAGCGTCAGAACTGCGAGAAGTCGATCGGCTTGTGCCTGTCGAGCGTGCGGGTCACCGGCGGCAGCGGGTATTTCAGGCCGCTGGCGCAATTGAACAGCATCACGCGGTCGGCCTTGGTGACGCTGCCGTCGGCAAGACTCTGCTTGTAGGCGGCATAGGTCGCGGCCCCCTCGGGGCACAGCAACAGTCCCTCCTCGCGCGCGACCTCGTCGAGGGCGGTGGTGATCTTGTCGTCGTCGACCGCGATGGCAAATCCCTTGCTCTCGCGCACCGCGCGCAGGATCAGAAAGTCGCCGATCGCCTGCGGCACGCGGATGCCCGAGGCGATCGTGTGAGCGTCCTCCCAGCGCGCCGCATGCTCGGAGCCGGCCTCATAGGCGCGCACCATCGGCGCGCAGCCGGAGGCCTGCACCGCGACCATCCGCGGGCGTTTCGAACCGATGAAACCGATCTTCTCGAGCTCGTCGAACGCCTTCCACATGCCGATCAGGCCGGTGCCGCCACCGGTCGGATAGAAGATCACGTCGGGCACGTCCCAGCCGAGCTGCTCGGCGAGCTCGAGCCCCATCGTCTTCTTGCCCTCGATCCGGTACGGCTCCTTCAGGGTCGAGGTATCGAACCAGCCGACTTTTGCTTTTCCTTCGCCGACGATCTTGCCGCAGTCGTCGATGTAGCCGTTGACGCGATAGACGGTCGCGCCTTGCAGCTCGATCTCGCTGACATTCACCTCCGGCGTATCCGCGGGGCAGAAGATCGTGGTCTTGATCCCGCACGAGGTGGCGTAGGCCGCGAGCGCCGCGCCGGCGTTGCCATTGGTCGGCATCGCCATGTGCTTGATGCCGAGCGCCTTGCCCATCGACACCGCCATCACGAGGCCGCGCGCCTTGAACGAGCCGGTCGGCAGCCGTCCCTCGTCCTTGACGATGATCTCGCCGCCGCCGAGCTTGGCACCGAGCTTCGGCAGCCGGATCAGCGGCGTCGTGACTTCACCGAGACTGACGATGTCCTTGCACTTGCGCACCGGCAACAGCTCGCGGTAGCGCCACAGGTCGGCGGGGCGCTCGGCCAGCGCGTCCTTGGTCAGCGCCTTCTTCACGCCGGCAAGGTCGTAGCGCACCAGCAGCGGCTTGCCGGCCTTCGAGAGGTTGTGCACCTGGTCGGCCGCGTAGTGGTCGCCCTCCATCGCGCATTCGAGATGCGTCACAAAGGTCGGGCGTTCGATGGTGAGGTTGTCGTTGTCTTTCACGAGATGCGCTCTTTCTTGTTCTTGGGTTCACTCATATCAGACCCGTCACCCTGAGGAGCGCGAAGCGCGTCTCGAAGGGCGACGAGCCCCGCTGCTCGGTCCGGGCCGTGCATCCTTCGAGGCTCGCTGCGCGAGCGCCTCAGGATGACGGAGCAGAGACTAGATATTCAGCACGCGCCCGTAGGCGTCGAGCACGGCTTCCTTCATCATTTCCGACAAAGTCGGATGCGGGAACACGGTGTGCATCAATTCCTCCTCCGTGGTCTCCAGATTCATCGCCACCACATAGCCCTGGATCAGCTCGGTGACCTCGGCGCCGATCATGTGCGCGCCGAGCAGCTGGCCGGTCTTCTTGTCGAACACCACCTTGACGAGGCCCTGGTCCTCGCCGAGCGCGATCGCCTTGCCGTTGCCGACGAACGGGAAGCGGCCGACGCGGATCTCGCGGCCGCCTTCCTTGGCCTTGGCTTCGGTGAGGCCGACCGAGGCGACCTGCGGGTTGCAGTAGGTGCAGCCCGGGATCAGCAGCTTGTCCATCGGATGCGGATGCAGGCCCTTGATCGCCTCGATGCAGATCACGCCCTCATGCTCGGCCTTGTGCGCGAGCATCGGCGGTCCCGCGACGTCACCGATCGCGTAGATGCCGGGGACGTTGGTCTTGCCGAGACCGTCGATCACGATGCAGCCACGGTCGGTTTTGACGCCGAGCTTCTCCAGCCCGAGATTCTCGATGTTGCCGACCACGCCGACCGCCGAGATCACGCGCTCGAATTCCTTGGTCTGCGGCTGGCCCTTGCCGTCGTCGATGGTCGCGACCACGCTGTCGGCCTTCTTCTCCAGCTTTGTCACCTTGGTCGAGGACATGATCTTGATGCCCATCTTCTCGAACCGCTTGCGCGCCAGCCCCGCGATCTCGGCGTCCTCGACGGGCAAGATCTGCGGCAGCACCTCGACCACGGTGACGTCAGAGCCCATGGTGTGGAAGAACGAGGCGAACTCGATGCCGATCGCGCCGGAGCCGACCACTAGCAGCGACTTCGGCATCCGCTCCGGCACCATCGCCTCGAAATAGGTCCAGATCAGCTTCTTGTCGGGCTCGAGCCCAGGCAGCACGCGCGGCCGCGCGCCGGTCGCCACGATGATGTGCTTGGCCTGATAGACGCCCTCGCCGCTCGCGCCCTTCGGCGCCTCGACCTCCGACTTCTTCACCGTGATCTTGCCGGGCGCGTCGATCGTGGCATCGCCCCAGATCACCGTGACCTTGTTCTTCTTCATCAGGAAGCCGACGCCGTCGTTGAGACGCTTCGAGACCCCGCGCGAGCGCTGCACCACCGCCTTCGGGTCGAACGAGACGTTGTCGGCCGACAGCCCGTAATCCTTGGCGTGCTGCATGTAGTGATAGATCTCGGCGGAGCGCAGCAGCGCTTTGGTCGGGATGCAGCCCCAGTTCAGGCAGATGCCGCCGAGATAGGATTTCTCCACGATCGCAGTCTTGAAGCCGAGCTGAGCGGCCCGGATCGCGGTCACGTAGCCGCCGGGGCCGGAGCCGATGATGATGACGTCAAAGGATGTGTCGGCCATGGCGGCTCCCGTTCAACTCAATTTTGTGACGCCGCGCGCGCGGCTTCTTGCGATCAACGACCTGACCAGCCATTCGAGCCCGATCACCACGGCCATGATGGCCAGGGCCGTCAGCACGATCGGCTGGGCGATGTTCCGCGCCAGCTGTTCGCCGGCGAAGAACGCGGAGTGCAGAAAATCCAGTCCAACCGGATTGAGCACCAGTGCGGCCGACAGCAATAGCGAGATCCAGGGCCAGCGCGTGCGAGCCGTGCCGCCCATTTATCCGTACTCCTGCCATACCGCACCGAGGAACACGGTCCACGCCAGCGCCAGCACAGCGGCGCCGATCATCATGATCCTGAACTGGATCGTCGATATCAGGTCGCGGTTGACAGCGAAGAGCAACGCGACGGCGATGGCGGCGAGCAGGACGTACGGACCGTAGATCGCGTACATGGCGGATGCCCGTCACACCATCATCATCACGGGATTCTCGATCAGCTGCTTGAAGGCGCCGATCAGCTCGGCGCCGAGCGCACCGTCGATCGCGCGGTGATCGCACGACAGGGTCACGCTCATCATGTGCGCGATCTCGATCTTGCCGCCACGCACCACCGGACGTTCCTCCGAAGTGCCGACCGCAAGGATCGAGGCATGCGGCGGGTTGATCACGGCGGTGAAGTGGTTGATGCCGTACATGCCGAGGTTCGACACCGCGGTGGTGCCGCCCTGATATTCCTCAGGCTTCAGCTTGCGGGCACGGGCGCGCGCGGCGAAATCCTTCATCTCGTTGGAGATGGTCGAGAGCGTCTTGGTCTCGGCCTTGCGGATGATCGGCGTGATCAGGCCGCCCGGCATCGCCACCGCGACGCCGACGTCGGAATGCTTGTGCTTGAGCATGCCGCCCTCGGTCCAGCTGACGTTGCAGTTCGGGATCTTCTGCAGCGCGACCGCCATCGCCTTGATGACGAAGTCGTTGACCGAGATCTTGTAGAGCGGCTTCTTCTCCTTGTCCTTCTGCGCAGCGGCGTTGATCTCCTCGCGCGCGGCGAGCAGCTTGCCGATGTCGCAGTCGATGGTGAGGTAGAAGTGCGGGACGTTCTGCACCGAAGCGGTGAGACGCTGCGCGATGGTGCGGCGCATGCCGTCATGCGGCACGACCTCGTAGGAGCCCGGCTCGAACAGCGCCAGGATCTGCTTGTCGGACATCGACGGTGCGATGCTGGGACCTGTGACGGCCGGCGCAGCCGCCGGCGCCTTCAGGCCCTTGCCGGACTTGGCGTCGTCGACGTCGCGCGCGATGACGCGGCCGTGCGGACCGGTGCCGGTGATGCGGCCGAGATCGATGCCGGCTTCCTTCGCAAGCCGGCGCGCGAGCGGCGAGGAGAACACGCGAGCGTGGCCATTGGCCTGCGCGGCCGGTGCAGCAGCCTGCGGCGCGGCTGCGGGCGCTGCGGCCGGCTGCGGCGCGGGCGCAGCCGCCGGTGCGGGAGCCGAGGCAGGCGCGGCCTGGGCGGCAGGCTTCGGAGCCTCGGCGGGCTTGGCGGCTGGTGCAGCGCCCGCTCCGGCGCTGGCCGCCGCCTTCACATCCTCGCCGTCACCTGCCATTACGGCGATGACGTCGTTGACCGGCACGTCCTGGGTGCCCTCGGGCACCAGGATCTTGGCGATTGTGCCTTCGTCGACCGCCTCGACTTCCATCGTCGCCTTGTCGGTCTCGATCTCCGCGATCACGTCGCCGGACTTGACCTTGTCGCCCTCTTTCTTGAGCCACTTGGCGAGGTTGCCCTTTTCCATCGTCGGCGACAGCGCGGGCATGAGAATATTGATCGGCATTGTCAGTGACCTTGTTGCGACCGCGGTTTGGTTTGGCCCATGTCGGTCGGCCGGGCGATTTCGGCTTCGAACATCTCGACGATGCGCGCGAGCGCCTCGTCTTCGGTGTATTCGCTCTCGCGCGAATAGGCGCGTGCAGCGTGGCGGGCGATGTCCACGAGCATCAGCCCCCACATGTCCGGCTCCTCGAAGGCGCGCTGGAACGCGATCGACAGGCCGCCGTCGACGACGAAGGCGCGCAGCACCTCGACGGCGTCGTCGCGGCCCATCACGTCGGGCGGCAGCGGCTGCTCCTTCGGACCGGCCATCGTCGTTACCGGTACGACACGGCCTTGGCGGCTGCGACCACCTCGGCGACGGAGGGCAGAGCGAGCTTTTCGAGGTTCGCGGCATAGGGCATCGGCACATCCTTGCCCGAGACGCGCGCGACCGGCGCATCGAGATAGTCGAAGGCGTGCTCCATGATGCGCGAAGCGACCTCGGAGCCGACGCCGCTCTGCTGCCAGCCCTCCTCCACCGTCACCGCACGGCCGGTCTTCTTCACCGAGTTGATGATCGTCTCGGTGTCCATCGGACGGATGGTGCGGAGATCGATCACCTCGGCCTCGATGCCTTCCTTGGCGAGTTCATCGGCGGCCTTCAGCGCATAGGACATGCCCATCGCCCAGGAGACGATGGTGACGTCCTTGCCGGCGCGCGCAATCCGCGCCTTGCCGATCGGCACCACGAAATCGGGCAGCTTCGGCACCTCGCCGGTGTGGCCGTACAGCATCTCGTTCTCGAGGAAGACCACCGGATTGGGATCGCGGATTGCGGCCTTGAGCAAGCCCTTGTAGTCGGCGGCCGAGTACGGCGCGATCACCTTGAGGCCCGGGATCTGCGAGTACCAGGCGGCGTAGTCCTGGCTGTGCTGGGCGGCGACGCGCGCGGCGGCGCCGTTCGGGCCGCGGAACACGATCGAGCAGCCCATCTGGCCACCGGACATATACAGCGTCTTGGCGGCGGAGTTGATGATCTGATCGATCGCCTGCATCGCGAAGTTCCAGGTCATGAACTCGACGATCGGCTTCAGCCCGGCCATCGCCGCGCCGACGCCGACGCCGGCAAAGCCGTGCTCGGTGATCGGCGTGTCGATCACGCGCCGGGCGCCGAACTCCTGCAACAGGCCCTGCGTCACCTTGTAGGCGCCCTGATACTCGGCGACCTCCTCACCCATGATGAAGACGTCGCCGTCGCGCCGCATCTCCTCGGCCATCGCATCGCGCAGCGCCTCTCGAATGGTCTGGGTGACCATCTCGGTACCCGCCGGAATTTCCGGGTCGGGCAATGCTTCGCTGACCGGCGCGGCCGGCGCCTTCGCCGCGGGCTGCGGCGCTTCCGCCTTTGTATCCCCCTTGGCTTCCGCGGCAGGCGCCTCCGCGGCCTTTGGCTGCGGCGCCGGCGCGGCAGGTGCCTTGGCGAGGTCGGCGGCGCTTTCGCCGTCGGCCAGGATGGTGGCGATCGGCGTGTTCACCGCAACGTCGGCGGTGCCTTCCGGAATCAGGATCTTGCCGAGCGTGCCCTCGTCGGTCGCCTCGACCTCCATCGTCGCCTTGTCGGTCTCGATCTCGGCGATGACGTCACCGGATTTGATGGTCTCGCCTTCCTTTTTCAGCCATTTGGCGAGGTTGCCCTTCTCCATGGTGGGCGACAGCGCAGGCATCAGCACTTGAATGGGCATATCAGCTCCCGAAATCGGTCTTGAGATTCTTCTGCGCGGGTGGGGTCAGCGGTAGATGTCGGTGTAAAGCTCGGCCGGATCCGGCTCCGGATCGTGCTGCGCGAAGTCAGCGGCTGCGTTGACGATCTCGCGCACCTCGGCATCGATCGCCTTCAAATCCTGCTCGCTCGCGCCTGCCGCCAGCAAGCGGTTGCGCACCTGCTCGATCGGGTCCTGGTCGTGGCGAACCTTCTCGACCTCCTCGCGGGTGCGGTACTTCGCCGGATCGGACATCGAGTGGCCGCGGTAACGGTAGGTCTGCATCTCGAGGATGATTGGACCATTGCCGCCGCGGCACCATGCCGTGGCCTCATCGGCGGCGGCCTTCACGGCGCGTACATCCATGCCGTCGACCTGCCTGCCGGGAATGTTGAACGAAACGCCGCGCTTGGAGAAGTCCTGCTGCGCCGAGGCGCGCGACACCGCGGTGCCCATCGCGTAGCGATTGTTCTCGATGACGTAGATCACCGGCAGCTTCCACAGCTCCGCCATGTTGAAGCTTTCGTAGACCTGGCCCTGGTTGGCCGCGCCGTCGCCGAAATAGGTCACGCTGACGTTATCGTTGCCGCGATAGCGGTTGGCGAACGCAAGGCCGGTGCCGAGCGACACCTGTGCGCCCACGATTCCGTGACCGCCGTAGAAATGCTTCTCCTTGCTGAACATGTGCATGGAGCCGCCCTTGCCGCGGGAATAGCCGCCGCGGCGTCCGGTCAGTTCCGCCATCACGCCCTTGGCTTCCATGTCGCAAGCCAGCATGTGGCCGTGGTCGCGGTAGCCGGTTATGACCTCGTCGCCGGGCTTCAACGCCATCTGCATGCCGACCACGACGGCCTCCTGGCCAATATAGAGATGGCAAAAGCCGCCGATCGCACCCATGCCGTAGAGCTGACCGGCCTTCTCCTCGAAGCGACGGATCAGAAGCATGTCCCGCAGAGCCTTCAGCTCCTGCTCCCTCGAGAATTCGGGCGGAGAGCCAGCCTTCTCCTGCCCTGATTCCTTTGCGACGGTTTTCTTGGGTGTGGCCATGGCAATTCCGGGTGAGAGAAGTCGAAGAACCCTCTCTAACCCAACTCAAATCGCCTTGGAAGGATTGCATTCGCCGGATGGAATTTTGCTATGCCGCACTGCAACGCGGCGCGACATTTTTGTGATGTTGATCGATCGATTTTGAAATTTGAAGAACGGGCGCGAGTTAATTTCGGACACACGCTGTCCAAAAATCACTGCCGGTGTCAGTTCGCCTTGTTGATCCGAACCAGATCGCGCGGATTGGCGTAGTCGAGCTGGAAGCGCGCACGCTCGTCCAGCATGTCGGGATCGACCCGATCCGACCGCAGCAGCGACACCCGCTGCTCGCCCTCGGCTCGTTCCTTCTTCAAGCGCGCCAGCTCCGAAGTCAGCGCGATGATTTCCTGGTCGAGCTCTTGCCGCGCGTTCAGGCCGTATTTGCCGGTATAGGCGTTGACGCCGAAATAGCCGACCATCAGCGCCGCCAGCGTGTAGAGGGCGAGCCCGGTCAGAATCGATTTGAGGCGTGTGCGGGAAACCATGGCCGCGAAGATGCGACCATGCGGTTAACGGAGTGCTAAACCAGAGCGTTTTCGAGCGAAGCCTGTCCCGGACTTGATCCGGGATCGATAGCGGTTCGCGCGCAGAAAACCCGTCAGAACAACAAACCTGGAGCCCCGCTCCGATTCAATCGGAACGGGGCGCCGGGTTAGCCGTTCTGCTTTTCGACGAAGGCGGCGAAGGCGGCGAGGTACTGCTGCAACACCGTCTTGAGCGCTTCCTTGGTCAGTTCGCCCTTGTCGTCGAAGGCATCGCCGACGCCGTTGAGATAGGTTTCCGGCTGACCGAGGATCGGGCCGGAAATGCCCGGCAGGATGTTCTGCAGGTGCTTCGCCGCGCTGACGCCGCCGAGCGGACCCGGCGAGTTGGAGATGATGCCGACCGGCTTGCCGATGAACGAGCTCTTGCCATAGGGCCGCGAGGCAACGTCGATCGCGTTCTTCAGCACGCCCGGGACCGAGCGGTTGTATTCGGGGGTCACGAACAGCACGCCGTTCGACTTCTGCAGCTTCTCGCGAAAGGCCAGCCAATCCGCCGGCGGCGCCGCCTCGAGGTCCTGGTTGAAGAAGGAAATGCCCTCGAGGGTCGTCACATCGAGCTTCAGCGAGGCCGGCGCGAGCTTGGCCAGCGCATTGGCGATCTTGAGCGAGAAGCTCTGCTTGCGGATGCTGCCGACGATGGTGACGATGTTATAGGCCATTACAAAATTCCCCTCGGGTTGCGCGTAAGACTGGTCCACTTCACCTACCGGCACGCCAAGAAAGATGCAAGTGCATGGATCGTCCAATTCCGGAAACGCAGCGTTTATGAAACCGCTCCGCCGGGGCGTTCAACTCGCGTCCGCCCTCTGAAGTTTCAGGCGTTCGGCGAGGTCGCCGCTGAAAAGGTGCTGCTGGGTCAGGTCGCGGGATACAGCACGGCCATCGCCGGTGTCGGTCTATTTCGGCGCCGGGACATCGGCCGGCTTCTCCGCGGGCACGAGCTTGCCGCCAGATGAAGACTTTGCAGCCGCCGGTCTGGCGCCGTTTGTGGGCGCCTGTTTTTGCGCGGCCGGCGGCTCAGGCGCGGTGGGCCCGCTCTGTCCAATCGATACCGAGATTCCGAACAACCGCCACTGCCCGTTCACCGGTGCGAACGCCAGGTCGAAATTGACTTGGTTCGGCACCGAGGGAAAGAAGCCCGCCATATGCATCAGTCCGTTAGCCTCGATCTGCGGCAACAGATTGAGCTGCGGATCGATCACGGCGACACCGGAAAGGTCGAGATTGTCGTTGCGCAGCTTGGCGAAGATCTCCCCGAGGCGGGCGGCCGAGTTGATTTGAAAGCCCGGCGCGCCGATATCGCGCAGCACCGTGTAGTTGCCTGTCTTGTTGGCGTGATCGAGTGCGAGCAGCGAGGAGCGGACCAGCATGAGCACGCCGTTGCGATCGATCTGGGCCGGCTTTGGTGCCGGCGGAGGCGCTTCCGCGTGACAGGCGGCAGCCGCCGCCAGCAACGCACCCGCAGCTACCAGAGCCAGCAGCCAGATTGCTTTCCGATCACCACGCAACGGTCACTCCGGCCCGTCCCCCGACGCCGCCCTGCGCGAAACCGGCGGCGACGCCACCATTGAGCACGACATACTGGCTCAGCCGCATCTGCGCTCCGAGGCTCATGGCATTCTGTCCGCGGAACGTGCCCCAATTGGTCGAGATCGCAAACCTCTTGTCCGACGGCAGCGCCGCGCCGCCCATGGCGATCGCGATCGCCGTGCCCTCAAATGCCTGTCGCATCTGCGTCTGCAACGTCGAGACGTTGGACTGCAGGGTGGAAATATCCTGCCCGCTGAATCCGGCGGACGCCAGATTCCCGGCGGCGTCCGTCGTCACGACCTGGGTCGGTCCGGATTGCGCGGCGAGGCTCGCGGCCGAGGTTATGCCCGAGAGGCGATAGGTGCTGGACGCGGTGCCCACCGCGATCTGGTTGGCGGCCGTCGTCGCCGCACCGGCGCCGATCGCGGTCGAATTGGCGAAGGTCGCCGTCGCATTGCTGCCGAAGGCGGCCGAATTCGTTCCCGTCGCCACAGCGCCGTCACCGAACGCAGCGCCGCCATTGGAAGCCGAAGCGCCGGCGCCGACCGCGATCGAACCCGTCGCGACCGCGCCATTGCCGATCGCGATCGCATTGGTGCCGGTGGCAGCGGCATTGTAACCGACCGCGACCGCACCGGACGCGGTCGCCTTTGAACTGGCGCCGACCGCGGTCGCGCCGGTGGCGTTCGCGATGCTCGCCTGTCCGATCGCGGTCGTCGCCACCCCGGTGGCGTTGCTGCCTCGGCCGAACGCGCTGGCGGTCGTGCCGTTGGCGATGCTGTCCGCGCCGACAGCCGTTGCGGAATCGCCGGTCGCGGTGGCGGACCGTCCCAACGCGCTTGCGTTATTGCCGGTCGCGGTGCTGCCCGCGCCGGTCGCAGTGGCCCGGTCTCCATTGGCGATGCTGCCGGCGCCGGTCGCGGTTGCACCGAACCCGTTGGCGAAGCTGCCTTGGCCTGTCGCGGTTGCGAAGGTGCCGATCGCGTTGCTGCTTGCGCCGGTCGCGGTCGCTTCCGCGCCGTTCGCATTGCTGCCCGCGCCCGCCGCCGCTGCGAGGTTACCGATCGCGTTGCTGCCTGCGCCGGTCGCGGTCGCACCGAATCCATTGGCGATGCTGCTTTGGCCTGTTGCGGTTGCATTGGTGCCCGTCGCGGAGCTCAACATACCGGTCGCCGTCGCGTTGGTGCCGTTCGCCGTACTCTCCACGCCCGTCGCCGTCGCGGCGGCTCCGGTGGCGGTGCTAAAAGTGCCGTAGGCGCTTGCATTGGCGCCGGTGGCCAGGCTGTCGTTACCGGTCGCGGTCGCCTGCGTGCCGTTCGCGAAGCTGCCCGAGCCGATCGCCGTCGCGGCGGCTCCGGTGGCGGTGCTAAAAGTGCCGAAGGCGCTTGCAGCGACGCCGGTGGCCAAGCTTTCGTGGCCGATCGCGGTCGCATCGGCGCCGGTCGCCGCACTGCCTGAGCCGTAGGCCGTCGCAGATATGCCGGTTGTGCTCGCGCCGGAGCCGACCGCCGTCGCAAACCCTGACGGTGCATTGACGACGCCGCCGCCGGCCGCATAGTCCGCCGAGCGCGCCGCCGATGGATAGAGCATCGCGCTGGCGCCGAGCAGGCAGACGACACCGCGGGCAAGCGTGTCGCTTGTCAGCAAGCCGGCCTTGCGAGACCGGCTGCCGACCGGCGGGATGATGGTTTTGTGACGCCGATGACGGTACATGCGAGCCCCCAGAAACGGACGGCGCGAGTCTGCCGATTGAACTGCCGCTGCGGCACCTTCACCAAGCCGCGGGATGGTCGCATCTGACGTTCGTCGGAGGCCCGGGAGGAAAGACTGCGTTGCAACCTGAATGTCGCCAGGTGAGGCTTTGCAGCAACAACGCGCGAGATGCCCCAAAATCGAGCTTGCGGCACGAATGCCATCCGGGTCAGATTTGGCAACAGGCAGGGGCTGATCGATGCTTGGCGGCACACTTTCCGGCGAAGACGGGGTGCTCGATCTCGTCGCCGCGATCTACGATGCCGCACTCGACGCCGCGCGCTGGCCTGATGTCCTCAACCGGATCGGTGATGCCGTCGGCGGGCCGGAGGTGATCTTCGGCGTCTACGATCCGGCGACCGGGCTCTCGAACCTGCTCGCACCGCGCATCGATCCCGTGCTGGTCAACCGCCTGCTGGACTGGGCGCCGCGCAATCCGCTGCTGCCGCTCGGCATCGGTCAGGCGCCGGGCAAGGTTTTCACCGTCGGCAACTTCATCACGCGGGACCAATTCACGGACACGGATTTTTATCAGGAGTGGTGGCTTCCGGCCGGTTACGACACCGAGCCGCTGACCACCAACCTGCTGGTCGACGATGGCGCGACGGGAATCTTCACGAGCCACGGATCGCTCAGACGGCCGCCATTCGACGTCGATCAGAAGCGCCTGTTCGCCGCGCTTGCGCAACATCTGGTCCGCGCAGTCGCTTTGCAGCGCCGCCTGTTTCGGCTGACCTTCGCCAGCGAGAGCGCGCTCGACGGCTTTGACAGATTGCAGCAGGGCTTCTTGCTTGTCGATGCGGAGGCTAGGCCCCTGTTCACCAACCGCATCGCGGATGCGCTTCTCGACGCCGACGATGGGCTACGGCTCGAGGCCGGTCGTCTGTCGGCATCCGACGCGGACGGCGGGCGGATGCTGCGGAAACTGGTATTGTCCTGCGCGGCAGCCGCCGCTATCGGTGCCGGCGGCGAACTCACGCTGCGGCGGCACGCCGGCCGGCCACCGCTTAACGTTCTCGTGACACCGGTGCCGCTGGAGACAGCAATGGCCGCGCTGCCCTGGACCGTTTCGCGGTGCCCTGTCGCGATCGTGCTGGTGACCGATCCCGAGACCGACATGCAGGCACGCCTCAGCAGCCTGCAACGACGTTTCGGCCTGACGCCTGCGGAAGCCGCGTTCGCGCTGGAAATCGTCAAGGGCGACGGCCGTCAGGCCGCCGCTGATAGACTCGGCATCACCGTCGGAACGGCACGAACGCATTTGTCGAACATCTTCGACAAGACCGGGTCGAAGCGACAGGCCGAGCTGGTGCGCTTGCTCTTGCAGAAGTGAACCAGGCCATTGCTCGATCGCCCGACGCGGCGGGCGGCCGCCGCGCGCATGGTGGCCGAAACATTGTCCCGCCGCCGGCGGGACGCACCGGGAGGCGCCGGCCGCATCAATGCAAGGGGATGGCTCGTCCAATTCCGGAAACGCGCCGCCCGGGGCCAATTGTCGACACGTTCTTCCAAACATAATGTGGCGGGATTTCACGGACCATCCGGCCGACCGAAGAGCAGGCAATGGCAGAGCGCAAGACACGGGTTGCAATCCTGTTCGGTGGCCGTTCCGCCGAGCACGACGTCTCGCGGGCGTCGGCCGCAAACGTGCTTCGCTCGCTCGACCCGGATCGCTATGACGCCACGGCGATCGGCATCACCCGCGATGGCCGCTGGATCGTCACCGATGCGGGAAACGGCGCCGGCACCGGGAGCGGCGCGCTGACCATTCCGGACCAGGGACCGCAACTCGCTCTGCTGCCGGGCGGACAGGGCCGCGTCGTGGTGCTTCAGGGACCGGCGGCGGGACCGGCGGAATTGCCGGCATTCGATGTCGTCTTCCCGGTCCTGCATGGACCGAACGGCGAGGATGGCACGGTGCAGGGCGCGCTGGAATTGTCGGATGTCGCCTATGTCGGCTCGCGCGTGATGGGCTCGGCGGCCGGCATGGACAAGGACGTCGCCAAGCGCCTGATGCGCGACGCGGGGTTGCCGATCGTCCCCTTTGTCGCGATGTCGAGCGCGGCTCCCATCAGCTATGACGACGCCGTCAGCGCCCTCGGATCGCAGGAGGTCTTCGTCAAGCCCGCCAACATGGGATCATCGGTCGGCGTGTCGAGGGCGCGCACCGCGGAAGAGTTCGAGGCCGGCTGCAGACTGGCGTTCCGCTTCGACACCAAGATCCTGGCCGAGCGCGGTGTCGCGCCGATCCGCGAGGTCGAGTGCTCCGTGCTCGAGGATGCCGAGGGCCGCGTCCGCGCCTCCCAGCTCGGCGAGATCGTTCCGTCCGACAAGCACGGCTTCTATTCCTACGACGCGAAGTATCTCGATGCGGACGGCGCGCTGCTGCAGGTGCCGGCCAACGTGCCGGCTGCCGTTGCCGAAACCATCAGGGAGCTCGCCATCAAGACGTTCGGCGTGCTCGGCTGCGAAGGCATGGCGCGGATCGACTTCTTCCTGCACGGCGAGCAGGCCTTCGTGAACGAGGCGAACACCCTGCCCGGCTTCACCAACATCAGCATGTATCCGCGGCTGTGGGAGGCCAGCGGCCTGCCGCAATCCGAGCTGATGGATGTCCTGATCGGCCACGCCCTGGAGCGCCACCAACGCTCCAGGAAGCTGGCATTCGAGCGCGAGTAAACGCGGTTCGTTACGCGCCCTTGTTCGGGTTGATCAGGAATTTCTCGCCGGTGGCGCGCTTGCCGTAGACCGCGATGTTGTCGAGCTGCAGGGTCTCCTGCAGCGACACCACCTTGGTGTAGTGGCTGGCGAAAGTCGTCTTCAACTCGGCCACCACGCGCTGGCGCAGCTTGTTGCCGGCCTCCGGACCGATCTTCATCAGGAACGGGAACAGCAGCCAGCCGCCGATGCCCCAGGCCATGCCGAAGCCGCGCGGCAGTTCGATGTCGCGGGTATCGAGGCCGCCATAGACATAGACCTGCTTGTGCACATTCGAGCCGTAGCGGCTGTAGACCTTGGCGGCCTTGTTGATCGCGGTTTCCATCGCGACCAGGATCTGGCCGGCGAGCTTGCCGCCGCCGATCGCATCGAAGGCGATGGTCGCGCCGGTCTCGACCAGCGCGCCAGTGAGCTTGTCCATGAAATCGGGCGCGCTGGAATCGACGACATGTTTGGCGCCGATCTTGTGCAGGATGTCGGCCTGCTCCTTGTTGCGCACGATGTTGACGAGACCGATGCCGTCCTTGAGGCAGATCTTGTTCAGCATCTGGCCGAGGTTAGACGCCGCCGCCGTGTGCACCAGCGCCTTGTGTCCCTCGCGCCGCATCGTCTCGGTCATGCCGAGTGCGGTCAGCGGATTGACGAAGCAGGACGCACCTTCCGCCGGCGTGGTGCCGTCGGGCAGCGGCAGGCATTCGTTGACGCGCAGCGTGCGGTACTGCGCATACATTGCACCGCCGATCATCGCGACGGTGCGGCCCATCAACGCTTTCGCCGCGTCCGATGAGCCGGTCCTGATCACGACGCCGGCACCTTCATTGCCGACCGGCATCGACTCGTCGAGCCGCGCAGCGAGGCCAGGCAACGCCGCTTCCGGCACGCGCGCGGTCACCACAGGCAGTTCCTTGCTGCCGGTGACCTTTGCCGCCGCCATGTTGGCCGGGCCGATCAGGAGCCCGAGGTCGGACGGGTTGATCGGGGACGCCTCGACCCGGACCACGACCTCGTCCGGACCGGGCTCGGGGGTCGGGACATTGACCAGCGACAATTCCAGTTCGCCATCCTTCTTGAGCAGCGAACGCAGCTGCAGACCGCTCTTGCCGTCACTCATCCCGACCTCCCTTTTTTGCGTCTTGTTCAGTCCCGATCAGTTGGGGCGCTAGGCCAGCGCCTTCAAGGCCGCCCTGCCCGCGTATTTCGCCTGCGTGCCGAGCTGCTGCTCGATGCGCAGCAGCTGGTTGTACTTGGCGGTGCGGTCGGAACGCGCCAGCGAGCCGGTCTTGATCTGCCCGCAATTGGTGGCGACCGCGAGGTCGGCAATCGTGGAATCCTCTGTCTCGCCGGAGCGATGCGACATCACCGCGGTGTAGCCGGCCTTGTAGGCCATCTCGATCGCCGCAAGCGTCTCGGTCAGCGTGCCGATCTGGTTGACCTTGACCAGGATCGAATTGCCGCGGCCGTTCTTGATGCCGTCGGCAAGCCGCGTGACGTTGGTGACGAACAGATCGTCGCCGACCAGCTGGCACTTGTTGCCGATCGCGTCCGTCAATTCCTTCCAGCCGTCCATGTCGTCTTCCGACATGCCGTCCTCGATGGTGACGATCGGATAGCGGCTGACGAGGTCCGCGAGATACTTCACCTGCTCCGAACGCGAGCGGGTCTTGTTCTCTCCGCCATAGACGTAGGCGCCTTCCTTGAAGAATTCGGTGGAGGCGCAGTCGAGGCCGAGCACGACGTCGTCGCCCGCCTTGTAGCCGGCCTTGCCGATTGCGTTCATGACGAACTCGAGCGCGGCGTCGGCCGACGGCAGGTTCGGCGCAAAACCGCCCTCGTCGCCGACATTGGTGTTGTGGCCGGCCTTCTTCAATTCGCCACGCAGCGTGTGGAAGATCTCCGATCCGCAACGCAGCGCTTCGGCAAATGACGTGGCGCCGACCGGCAGGATCATGAATTCCTGGAAGTCGATCGGGTTGTCGGCATGCACGCCGCCATTGATGATGTTCATCATCGGCACGGGCAGCGTCCGCGCCGAGGTGCCGCCGACATAACGATACAGCGGCATGTCGAAGGACTCGGCCGCGGCCTTGGCGCAGGCCAGCGAGACGCCGAGGATGGCGTTGGCCCCTAACCGACTCTTGTTCGGCGTGCCGTCGAGCTCGATCATGATCTGGTCGATCGCGACCTGCTCCTCGACGGCCTGGTCGCTCAGCGCCTCGAAGATCTCGCCGTTGACGGCGGCAACTGCCTTTTCCACGCCCTTGCCGAGATAGCGCGACTTGTCGCCGTCGCGCAGTTCCACCGCCTCATGGGCGCCGGTGGACGCGCCCGACGGCACCGCCGCACGGCCGATCGACCCATCCTCCAGCACCACATCGACCTCGACCGTGGGGTTGCCGCGGCTATCCAGGATTTCGCGGCCGATGATGTCGACGATGTCAGTCATGAGTACCTCTTGTGGCAGTGAGGGGGTCGGATGGCGGTGCTTCTAGCGCAATGCATCGAGGGGGAAAAGGCCGGGTGACGGACGCCCGATCATAGGGAGTCCTTGTTTGAGCATGATCTTTCGGAAAACCGGTTTCCACTTTTCCGGATCATGCTCTATGAGACCCCCACGGAGACCCCGAATGGCGAAGAAATCCAGCAAATCAACGACCTCCCCCGGCCTGCAACTCGGCCGTGCGGTGGAATGGCCCGACGCGCCGGAAAAGGCGCAGCTTGACCGCGTGCCCAATCCGCAGGCTGGTACCGATTATCTGGTACGCTTCACGGTGCCGGAATTCACCTCGATCTGCCCGGTGACGGGCCAACCGGATTTCGCGCATCTGGTGATCGACTATGTGCCGGGCCGCTGGCTCCTGGAATCCAAATCGCTGAAGCTGTTCGCCGCGAGCTTCCGCAACCACGGCGCATTCCATGAGGATTGCACGGTCATGATCGGCCGGCGGATATCAGACGAGATCAAGCCGAAATGGCTGCGCATCGGCGGCTACTGGTATCCGCGCGGCGGCATTCCGATCGACGTGTTCTTCCAGACCGGCCGGCTGCCGAAGGGCCTCTGGGTTCCCGATCAGGGCGTCGCGACTTATCGCGGGCGGGGTTAGGTCGGGTACCCCCTTCAGTTCGCCACATCCGCGGATCCTCGGAAACCGGCGCGGAAGCCAACATGCCTATCGGCCTTTGGCCAGGAACTGACATGGGTGTTCCCTTTGATGTATCATATGTTCGAGCATGCCTGCTCTCGTGTGGTTGAAGCGACCATGATCGAGGACGATCGACACGCTCATTGTCGGCGGCGGGTAAGCTGGCCGGTCATGAGCTATCATTTGAAGAAGTCAGGCATAGTGAGCAGACGCGGGCATTATCGTGAGTGGGAGTAGTTCAGCACGGCAATAGTATACTCGTATTGACGGAGGCAGATTTGGGTAGAATGTTTGTGGATTGCCGAGAATACCCAAGTGAGATGAACTGCACGATCGCGATTTCAGCTGACACTCAAAAGGAGCTTCTGGAAGCAGCGGTACAACACGCTGTCGCGGTGCATGGCCATCAAGATAGTCCAGAATTGCGCCATGAATTGGCGAAGATGATAAAGACCCAGTAGGCGGGCCAATCGGTCTGTGACCGCCACGAAGCTGAAGCGAATGCATCCGCTTTCAACCTGCGCGACCACGTAAGCGCGCTTCCTCTACGGGAACGTCTCAGCGCTTTGGGAGAAGACGGTGACCGCTTTCAATGCAGTGCGTTTTCGAGTGAAGCCGGGGCGCGATCAAGAGTTCCTGGACGCTCACAAGACAATTGGAGCAACCTGGCCGGGTTTATTGCATGCCAGCATCATCAAAACCGGTGACCGTTCCTACTGCATGATCGCCGAGTGGCAAGATATGGACGCGTGCATCGCGGCGCGGCCAGCCATGATTTCCACTCTGAATTCTTTTCGCGACACGCTCGAGGACCTCGGCAACGGTCTCGGCCTAACCGATCCGGTTGCGGGTCCGGTCGTCTCATCCCTGAAATAGCGGTTGTGGGAATAAGCGGGCCGAGATGACCTGAGGGATCGCCAGGCCAGCCGTGGCTATGACGACGTCGCGTTCAAGGGCGACAAGGTGTTCCTAAGCTTCACCAACCCGGTCAATCCGGGCGGTGCGACCATGGTCCAGTTCCTCAACGGCGATCATCCGACCGGCGACCTTTCGGCGATCTTTGCCGCGATGGGCATGCACACCATGCACCTCCGGCAGGTGACGGCTAACCAATAGTGGCGATTGCGCGCCGGCGTCACCTGGACGCCAATTGGGTGCCGCGGTTCGACATGTGATCAATGCGCGAGGGATCAGGATGTACGGCCTGTCATGACTCGGCTCCGTTGTCGAACATGTTGCGAAAGCCTCGCGGCAGCCGCGCCTCGCCTTCAGGCCTATTGCAATGAGGACATGGCGACCCGGCCCCGCAACACGTGCAGGCGTCGGGACCTGTCCATGGCTGATCCTCGTGACTCTCACAGACCCAGCGCGTGTCATCACAAAGGATGCAATGACCGATCATGACAGCTGGGCGGACGTCCGGAACAATCGCCAACCCAAATAGCTAAAGGTGCCCGACCATTGATGCACCAATCTGGCGCAGTGAACGCAGTGAAACTTTCCACTGCGATCATTGCGATCCTGTGAGGCCTCATATGTGGCACCACAGCTCTCGCAGGAAAAATACACTGAAATTTGGGGTAAACTGATCATTTGGCTGCGCTGCTCCCTGAGTGGGGCGAAAGCGCAACCGGCGTTCTCATCACCGATAGAAGCCACGGGCCGGGCGGCGATGCGGAAAGCATACGCCGATCCGCCTGGCAGCGATAGGGCCACGATCAAATGCGATGCGGCGGACATCCCGTCTGAACACTGACGGTTGTTTTTTTTCGAGGCCAACACCACCATTGAAGCCTCTATGCGGCGACATTCGATGTCACGGTATCCGCACCTGGCATTTCAAACACTGAAAGCAGCAGATCTCCGGATCAATGCAAGCGAAGCCGGCTGGCACATGGTCAGCGCGCGTACCGCTCTCGCCTCTCACATAGGCATAGCCATCCGCCTGAGACAGAATAGCTACGTCGATGCTCCCGCAGCGCGGGCACTCCAGGTCTACGGTCCAACTATCGCGCGCGACCATGGGTCAAAATTGCCTCGTTGGAGCGACGTTGATCAGGCTTCGGTGTCGAGCTTTGCCATGATCACGTTAATGGTGGGGCTGATTGTTGCCACTGACGAGACATTGCAGCTCCGGCGCGCTAACCACGCCAGACGACCACAGCGACCAAGCAGAGCAGAAGAAACAGCGGCACGATGACCGGCGGCACAATTCAGTCGGTCAAGCGACGTCCGGACAACGGGCACGCTCCTTCATCGCCACGGCGGGAGCGTTCGTTACCCTCGGTCACCGTTAGAGGCCGCGCTGGAAGCACGGTCATAATCCACGGTACGCGCATCTTGTTTGAATAGCGAGCACTAAGGCGACTGAGCGACACAATGCCTTGATGCTGTGTGTCCATGACCTGAGGGATCGTTAGGGCTCGACGTCCGGGCGCAGGTCGGCGTCGGCCGGACGCCGCTGCTTCAGGAATCTCGTGCAGATGAAGCCGAGCACGACCATCACGGCGGCAGCGGAGACGAGCGTCGCGGTCTTGCCGGCATGTTGCAGGCCGAAGCCATAGGCGATCGGGCCGACGGTCTGGCCCATGAAGAAGAAGAACGAGTGCAGCGACAGCGCGGTGGCGCGCGCCTCGACCGACAATTCGCTGGCGAACACCTGCAGGCAGCCATGGATCATGTAGAAGCCGAGGCCCATCACGAGGAGGCCCGCCATCTGCAGCTTCCAGAGCGGCCCGAAGGCGACGCCGACAAGCTGGATGCCGACCAGCGTTGCGCCGACGACCATCATGCCCCTCACGCCGATCAACGGCAGCAGGCGCGCCACCGTCAGCGTGTAGAGCAATCCGCCGATCGCAAAGCCGGCGATCACGATGCCGGCGATCGAGAGCGAGGTCTCGCCGAGCTCGAACAGGAACGAGGCGATGAAGGGAAACAGCCCGAGCACGCAGCAGCCTTCGATGAAGACCGCCGAATAGCAGATCCGCGCGTTCGGATTGGTGAAGATGGTGCGATAGCCGTGGCGAAGCGCCTTGAGGCTGGTGCGCGGCGGACGGTTCAACGCAGCGCCGCGGAAGCCGGCCGCAACCGCCAGTGCAACGATGATCACGAGGCCGCCGAGCACCGCGAGCACACCGCGCCAGCCGAGGAAATCGCCGATCAGACCGGAGGCCGTGGCGCCGAGCAGGTTGCCGGTCATCGAGCCCGCGAGCGTTCGCCCGATCGCAAGCTGCCGCTTGTCGGGACCGACGAGATCGCTGGTCAGCGAGAGCGCCACCGGAAACACCCCGCCCGAGCCGATGCCGGCGAGGATGCGGGTCACGAACAGCATCGGAAACGAGGTCGAGAGCGCGCCGAGGATGTTGGCGACGCCGAGCAGCCCAAGGCAGATCGTCATCAGCCGCGCCTTGCCGAACAAATCGGCGGCGGCGCCGATCGCCGGCTGGACTGCGGCAAAGGTGAAGGCGAACACCGCGGCAAAGCTCGCCGCGGTCGCGATGCTGACGCCGAAATCCTCCGCGACATGCGGCAGCACCGGATCGAGTGCGCGCACCGACAGGCTCGCCGCGAAGGTCGCCAGCGTGATGACGTTGAGGGCCGGCGGCATGCCGCTCGTTGCGGTCATGTCGTTGTCCGCCGATCAGGCTGCCGTCTTGGCGAGCGCGTCGAACTGCATCAGCCGCTTGACGAGGGATTCGAAGTCGCGGAGCGGCACCATGTTGGGACCGTCGGACGGCGCATGATCCGGATCGGGATGGGTCTCGATGAACACGCCGGCAACGCCGACCGCGACCGCGGCGCGCGCCAGCACCGGCACGAATTCGCGCTCGCCGCCCGACGAAGTCCCCTTGCCGCCCGGCTGCTGCACCGAATGGGTGGCGTCGAAGATCACAGGCGAGCCGGTGGTGCGCGAAAGGATCGGCAGCGCGCGCATGTCTGACACCAGCGTGTTGTAGCCGAACGACGCGCCGCGCTCGGTGACCAGCACATTGGCATTGCCGGCGCCAGTGATCTTGCTGACCACATTTGTCATGTCCCACGGCGCCAGGAACTGGCCCTTCTTGACGTTGACGACCTTGCCGGTCGCGGCCGCAGCCAGCAGGAGATCCGTCTGCCGGCACAAGAACGCCGGGATCTGCAGCACGTCGACCGCCTGCGCCGCCTCAGCGCACTGGTCGGGTTCATGCACGTCGGTCAGCACGGGCAGCCCGAGCGAAGAACGGATCTCGGCGAAGATCGGCAGCGCCTGCTTCAGCCCGATGCCGCGCGCGGCCGACGCGCTGGTGCGGTTCGCCTTGTCGAACGAGGTCTTGTACACCAGGCCGATCTTGAGCCTCGCCGCGATCTCCTTCAGCGCGGACGCCACTTCGAGCGCGTGCGCGCGGCTCTCGAGCTGGCAGGGACCGGCGATGATCGAGATCGGCAAGGCGTTGCCGAATTTCGCCGATCCGACGGCAACGATCGGCGCGGCGGCTGGCGCGGAAACCTGATTGGTCAAAATGCTGCATCCTTTTGCCGGCGACCATGCAATCCCGCGCCGGAGGGATCAAGCCATCCTGCACGATGAGGGGGTTGCGCTGACGCCGTGGGTGCGCCCTGCTATCACAATCCTGCCCCAACCGCCCCTATAGACTGCCGCGGAACAGATTCCCAAGAGGAACGACAAAAAGGAACGAAATGCGCATCTCGGTTGTGATCGGAGCTGTGGCCGCCCTGTCGGCGATGTCGAGCCTGGCGCACGCCCAGACCAGCAGCCAGCCCGGGGTCGTCACCGGCGGCGCCGCCGGCGTCACCGTCAATGGCAAGCCGGCCGCGCGCAGCGGCGACACCACCAGCAATGGCGGCCCGCTCGTCGAAGGCGTGCCCAATGTCCTGATCAACGGCAAGCCGGCCGTGGTGATGGGCGATCGCACGCATTGCGGCGGCAAGACGACCTCCGGCAGCCACGGCGTCTTCATCAACGGCAAGCCGATGGTCCGCGAGGGCGATCAGACGTCGGGCTGCCCGCAATAGCGCGCATCTTGCCACCCCGCGCGGCAGATCTGTGAGCGCCATCCGCAGTGCCCGATGAAGAGGTGCGGCTTGCGGCAGCCTGCACCATCTCATTTGAGCACTCGCCGCCCCGGCAGTTCTTGAAGAATTCGATCATCCATCGCGCAGCGGGTCCCGGCGGCTCGGCAGCCCGGTAGGCCGCGAACATCGGCAGCGGCAGTCCTCCGGGCGGCGCCTCCTCGATTGCGAGTTCGACCAGCCGCCCCGCGGCGATGTCGTTTGCCACGGTATGATAGGGCATGCCTCCCCATCCGAGGCCGTTGAGGAGAAACGCGTGCTTGGCGAACAGATCCGCCAGGCGCCAGGTCGAAGGAGACATCACGCCGATCTCGCGGCCCTGCGAAAGCGTTGAGCGATCGGTCAGCACGAGCTGCACATGTCGCGCCAGCTCCTCTTTCGGAATGGCACCCCGATAGGAGGCAAGCGGGTGGTTCGAAGCAACCACGAACATGAACTTGATGCTGGCCACGCGCTCCTTGACCAGGCCGGTCGGAAGCGACGGCAGCGAACCCACGATCCCGACGCTCACGCGTCCGTCGATCACCGGTTGCACCGCGCCTCCCAGCGCTTCGACGTAGAGCCGCAGCGGCGTTGCCGGAAACTGGACCCGAAACTGCCGGGCAAAAGCGGCGACGGCCTCGATCGGGAGAAATACGTCCACGACCGCCGTCAACTCGGCCTCGAGCCCGCCGGCGATGCCTTTCGCGCGCGCCTTCATGGCGTCGACGTCGCTCATGACCGTCCGCGCGTCCGCCAGCAGGATGACGCCTTCCGTTGTCAGCTTCGGATAGCGGCCCGCGCGGTCGAACAAGGCGACGCCGAGATGGGCCTCCAGGTTCAGGATTGCCTCACTGACCGCCGATTGGGTTCGCTGGACGCGACGTGCTGCGGCCGAGAAGCTGCCCTCATCGGCAGCGGCCACGAACATCCGCAGCTGGTCGAACGATACGCTCTCAAGCATTGTGGCCTCATATCGGCTGGTCCGATGGATAGTATCAGCATATAGTGGCTACCGCCGATACAACCAAATCCTACTTCTGCCCTTGAAGGGCGACCTCCTGCTCGCAGCGAGGCGTCTGGAGCCAAGATAGGGAACCCACAAAATGGCACTCGGCACACAAAGATTTCTGCCCGTCCGTGTCGGACGCAGCACCCTGGCCAACCGGTTGGTCATGTCACCGATGACCCGAAGCCGCGCGGGACTCGATGGCACGCCCGGAGACCTCGCGGCCGAATATTACGCCCAGCGCGCCAGCGTCGGCCTGATCGTCACCGAAGGCACACAGCCCTCCGATGACGGCCAGGGCTATCTCGCCACGCCCGGCATCTACACGGCCGCACACATCGCCGGCTGGAAGAAGGTGACGACGGCGGTGCATGACAAGGGCGGCCACATCTTCATCCAGCTGATGCATGCGGGACGCATGTCGCACCCCGACAATACGCCGCATCATCGTCAGGGCGTTGCCCCGTCCGCCATCGCCCCGGGAGCGCCGATGTTCACGGCGACGGGGATGAAGGACATTCCGGTGCCGCGCGCGCTGTCGATCGAAGAGATCCGCCAGACGGTCGCCGATTTCCGTCACGCGGCGCGCGCCGCCATCGAGGCTGGTGCTGACGGCGTCGAGATCCATGGCGCGAATGGTTATCTCATCCAGCAGTTCCTCGCGCCAAGCGCCAACACGCGCACCGACCAATATGGCGGCTCGATCGAGAACCGCGCGCGCTTTGCGATTGAGGTCGCTACCGCAATTGCAGCGGAGATCGGTGCGGACAGGACGGCGATCCGTTTGTCGCCCGGCACAACGCTCGGCGGCATCGACGAGGGCGCGGTTAGCGCTGCCCTGTACCGTCACTTGGTCGCCGAACTCGACAAGCTTGGCCTTGCCTACCTTCACATCCTTCATAACGGCGACGACCGCCTGGTGGCCGACTTGCGCGCGCTGTGGAAGCGGACACTGATCCTGAACCGTCCCGGTCATCCGGCCGAGCAGATCGGCGCCGATCTCGCATCGGGCCTCGCAGATCTCGAAGCCTACGGACGGTTGGTCCTCGCCAACCCGGATTTCGTCGCGCGGCTGAAGACCGGCGCGCCGATGAACGACGCCGATCACACCACATTCTTCGGCGGCACGGCGCGCGGCTACACCGATTATCCGGCGCTTGCGGCCGCTGCGATGGCTTGACGGTCGATCCCTTAGAAAATGCCCAAGGAAAAGGAAACCTCCGGCGGACCGCCGGAGGTTTTCCTCAATTGCACGCACCCTCGTTCGGCAGCATCACTTGACCGCCGAGAACGACGTCGGCACCAACAGCTGGTTGACGATGTTGAGAACGATCTGGCCGTCCTCTTCGGTCTTGGCGCGCGCGGTGATCCATTCCGGATCGGTCTGGAACGCGGTCCATTTCTTCTCGCGCTCGGCGAGCGATTCCCAGGCCAGCAGATAGGTCAGTTCCTGGTTGGATTCGCCGACCAGCGTCGTGAAGAAGCCGGCCTGCTTGATGCCGTGCTTGTCCCAGAGCTTCAGCGTGATGGTCTCGAAGCGCTTCAGCAGCGCCGGCAGCCGGCCCGGCAGGCAGCGATAGACGCGGGTCTCGTAGATCATTGGTGATCCTCTCAGATTTGTTGCGCGGGCGGTTATAGCTAGCCGGTTCCGGACTGTCTTGAGGGGGCGACAACATGGCACCCCTGCTGATCGGAAGCGGCCATTTCCGCAATGTTGTTGCAATGTTACTTGCCCTACAACCGGCCGTACGGGATCTGGACCCAAAAGCACATGCGAATACTGCTGGTTGAAGACGAGGCCGAAATGGCGGCGGCGCTGGCGCAGGCGCTGAAGGGCTACGACATGGTCGTCGATCACGTGCCGACCCTTGCCGAGGCCGAGGAAGCGATTTCTGCCGACGTGCATGGCGCCGTCCTGCTCGACCGCCAGCTCCCCGACGGCGACGGCCTCACGCTGATCCCGAAGCTGCGCGCCAAGGCCGACGGCGTTCCGATCATCGTGCTGACCGCGCGCGGCGATCTCGCCGACCGCATCACCGGCCTCGACAGCGGCGCCGACGATTATCTGGCCAAGCCGTTCGCGGTCGAGGAGCTGTTGGCGCGGCTGCGCGCCGTGCTGCGCCGTCCCGCCGGCGTGCAGTTCGAGATCATCAAGGCCGGCCGGATGGCGTTCGATTGCAGCCATCGCGAGGCCAGCGTCAATGGCCGCCCGCTCGAGCTGCCGCGACGCGAGCTGCTGGTGCTGGAGACGCTGCTGCGCCGGATGGGCCGCACCGTGCTGCGCGCGACGCTCGAGGAAGCCGTCTACAATTTCGAGGACGAGATTCAGTCGAACGCGCTCGACGCTCACGTCTCGCGGCTGCGGCGCAAGCTCGCCGACTCCGATGCCGGCGTCGAAATCCACAGCATCCGGGGCGTTGGCTACCTGCTGAAGCAGGTATCATGACCGAGCCCGCCGATCACTACTGCCTGCACTCGCAACTGAGCTGGCGCCTGGTTGCACTGCAGGCAGCCCTGCTGACCGGACTCGTGCTCACGGTGCTCGGCGCACTGTGGGCATCGGGCTTCCTGCTGGTCAACCGGGATGAAGATCGCGTCATCGACGTCGTGCAATCGGCCGTCGCGCGCAATGCGCAGGGCGAACTCGTGCTGCGTCCGACCGACGATCTCAGCAAGCTGCGCGCCGAGATTCCCGATCTCTGGTTCGCCGTGCGGGACCGCGAGGGGCACACGCTCTCCGAAGGCGACGTGCCGGCCGATTTCGCGCGCATCGGCAATGCCCTCGATCATATCAGCCAGGCGCGGCTCGGCTACCAGATGCTGGAGGACAGTCCCGGCAAGCCGGCGGCGCGGCTGAAACGCGTCAACACCGATGCCGGAAACGTCCAGATTCTCACCGCGACGCAAGGCCGGATGACCGGGACCAAGGCGCTGCTGGTGATGGCGGCGACGTGCCTGGGCTCTACCCTGCCCGGCTTGTTGCTGATGGCGTGCGCCACCTTCATCGCGACGCCGATGGTGGTGCGCCGCGCCTTCGCCGGCATCGAGTCCGCGTCCGACGAGGCCCGCCGGATCGATTTCCGCCAGCGCGGCAGCCGGCTGTCGGCCGACCATTTGCCGCTCGAAGTCGCGCCGCTGGTAAGCGCCGTCAACGATGCGCTGAAGCGGCTCGACGACGGCTATTCGCGCCATCAGCGCTTCGTCGCGGACGCCGCGCATGAATTGCGCACGCCGATCGCGATTCTCAACACACGGCTGGAGTCGCTGCCCCCGGGGCCAGAGAAAACCCGCCTGCTCGAGGATGCGGCACGGCTTGCGACGCTCGCCGAGCAGCTGCTCGACATCCAGCGTTTCGACCAGTGCCGCAATCCGTTCGGCCGCGTCGATCTCGTCGCGATCGCGCGCAGCGTCGCCGCCGACCTCGCGCCGCTCGCGATCGCGGCCGGTTACGAATTGTCACTCGATACCGCAACCGATCGGGTCGAGACGCTGGGCGACCGCGCCGCGCTCGAGCGCGCGCTGACCAATCTCGTGCAGAACGCCATCCAGCATGGCGGCCGCCGCGGCACCATCACCATCCATGTCGGCAGCGCCGCGACGATCGACGTCACCGATGAAGGCAACGGCATTCCGAAGGATGAGCGCACGCGGATCTTCGATCCGTTCTATCGGCTTGCGCCGCTCGATCGCGGCGCCGGCCTCGGACTCAACATGGTGCGCGAGATCGCAAGACTGCATGGCGGTCACGTCTCCGTGCTCGATGGCCCGACGGGCGGCGCGAGCTTCCGTCTCACATTACCGCCGGCACCGTTCGCATCGTGACGCCAGCGCGTTTCGAGCGAAGCCAGTCCCGGACTTGATCCGGGATGGGCACCGGCTCGCGTGAAGAAAACGCATCAAAGCTAGAATCTGGAGCCCGTTCCGATTCAATCGGAACAGGCTCCCGCAACATCGCGCAATGTTGTCGCAATGCAGGCCCCGCAAAGAAGAGAACGCGCCGCGCAATCGAGTCGAGGCGCGGCGACACCTTGCTGGGAATCCCAATGTCACATGATCTCCTGTCTTTCTTCACGGCGTGGATGGCAGCCCCCGGCCGCGTCGGCGCCATCGCGCCCTCGGGCACCGCGCTCGCCGAACTGATCACGCGCGACATCAGCGCCAACACCGGTCCGGTGCTGGAGCTCGGCCCTGGAACGGGCGCCTTCACCTATCAGCTGCTGAAGCGCGGTGTGCGCCAGCAGGATCTCACGCTGATCGAATACGGTTCGGATTTCATGCGGCTGCTGCAGCTCCGCTTTCCCGGCGCGCGCGTGCTGTGGATGGACGCCGCGCGGCTGGCCTCGGAACGGCTGTACGAGGGCGCGCCGGTCGGCGCCGTCGTCAGCGGACTGCCGCTGCTCAACATGTCGCCGCGCAAGGTGATCTCGATCGTCAGCGGCGCATTCAGCTACATGCGTCCCAATGGCGCGTTCTACCAATTCACCTACGGGATGCGCTGCCCGGTGCCGCGGCCGATCCTCGACCGGCTCGGTCTGCGCGCCACGCTGGTCGATCGCGCCATCCTCAACGTGCCGCCCGCCGCGGTCTACCGGCTGACGCGACGCCCGCAATACAAGCTCATCACGCGCGACGTCACCCCTGCGGCCGATGCAGGCGTCTCACCGATCAAGAAGGAACGCCGCGCCAGCAAGGACTGCGCCGTCGTGTAACGGCGCAGCTGACGGCGGCTTACATCAGCCGGCTCTGCTTCGCTGCCGCCTCGATGAACGACGCAAACAGCGGGTGCGGCTCGAACGGCCGCGACTTCAGCTCGGGGTGGAACTGGACGCCGATGAACCAGGGATGGTCCTCGTATTCGACAATCTCGGGCAGCACGCCGTCGGGCGACATGCCTGAGAAGCGCAAACCGTGCTGCTCGAGGCGATCCTTGTAAGCGGTGTTGACCTCGTAGCGATGGCGATGACGCTCTGAGATCTCGGTCGCGCCGCCATAGACCTGTGAGACGCGGCTGCCGCGGTTCAGCGCCGCGGGATAGGCCCCGAGCCGCATGGTGCCGCCGAGGTCGCCGCTCTGCGAGCGCTTCTCGAGCTCGTTGCCGCGCAGCCATTCCGTCATCAGGCCGACCAGCGGCTCCTTGGTCGGACCGAACTCGGTCGAGTTCGCCTCCTCGATGCCGACCAGATTGCGCGCCGCCTCGATCACGGCCATCTGCATGCCGAAGCAGATGCCGAAATACGGCACGTCACGCTCGCGCGCGAATTGCGCCGCGCGGATCTTGCCCTCGGCGCCGCGCTGGCCGAAGCCGCCGGGCACCAGAATGCCGTTGACGTGCTCGAGGAACGGCGCCGGGTCCTCGTTCTCGAACACCTCGCTCTCGATCCAGTCGAGATTGACCTTCACCTTGTTGGCGATGCCGCCATGCGAGAGCGCCTCGATCAGCGATTTGTAGGCGTCCTTCATGCCGGTGTACTTGCCGACGATCGCGATCGTCACCGCGCCTTCCGGATTGCGGACGCGCTCGTTGATGACGTTCCAGCTCTGCAGCGCCGGCGGAATCTTCGCCGTGATGCCGAACGCGGCCAGCACCTCGTCGTCGAGGCCGGCGGCGTGATAGGCCTCCGGCACGGCGTAGATGTTGTCGACGTCGCGCGCCTCGATCACGGCGCTCTCGCGCACGTTACAGAACAGGCCGAGCTTGCGCCGCTCTTCCTTCGGGATTTCACGGTCGGTGCGGCACAGCAGGATGTCCGGCTGGATGCCGATCGAGCGCAGCTCCTTGACCGAGTGCTGCGTCGGCTTTGTCTTGAGCTCGCCGGCACTTGGAATGTACGGCAAAAGCGTCAGGTGAATGTAGACGGCGTGCTCGCGCGGCAGCTCGTTCTTGAGCTGGCGGATCGCCTCGAAGAACGGCAGGCCCTCGATGTCACCGACCGTGCCGCCGATCTCGACCAGCACGAAATCGTACTCGTCGTTGCCCGACAGCACGAATTCCTTGATCGCGTTGGTGACGTGCGGGACCACCTGGATGGTGGCGCCGAGATAATCGCCGCGGCGCTCCTTGGTGATGATGTCCTGGTAGATCCGCCCGGTCGTGATGTTGTCGGCCTTGGTGGCCGGACGACCGGTGAAACGCTCGTAATGGCCGAGATCGAGATCGGTCTCGGCGCCGTCGTCGGTGACGAACACTTCGCCGTGCTGATACGGCGACATCGTCCCGGGATCGAGGTTGAGATAAGGATCGAGCTTGCGAAGGCGGACTTTGTAGCCCCTAGCCTGCAGCAAAGCGCCGAGCGCCGCTGAAGCCAGACCCTTGCCGAGCGAGGAGACCACGCCGCCGGTGATGAATATGTACCGCGCCATGGGACTTTACCTTTAAGCCGCTTCCTGCGATTCGCAAAACGAATCGGCTGTTCCCGGCAAACAAATCACCGGGCTGTGGGTTACGTTAAACTGAGAGCGATTTCAGAGCATTAATGGGGATTTTGGATGCAGGATGCCAGCGCTGCATCCTGCATGGCGCCCCTGCTTTATTGCGACCGTGGTGCCTGCGGGCCGCTCGGAGCCTGCTGCCCCTGCTGCTCGTCGGTCTTCTTCAGCGAATCGAGGATGCCGCCGGAGGTCGGTGCAGTGATCGGCGCGCCGCTGGCCGGCTGGGTCTGCGCCGGTGCGCCGGTGCCGATGATCGAGCTCGGCTTGCGGTCGTAGCCCGCATACCAGGACAGAAACAGGCTCGTGAGGAAGAAGCCGGCCGCGAGGATCGCGGTGGTCCGCGACAACAGATTCGCGGTGCCGCGGCTCGACATGAAGCCGGCGCCGCCGCCCATGCCAAGGCCACCGCCTTCGGATTTCTGCAACAGCACAGCGCCGATCATGACGGCGACGATCATGAGATGGATAATGATAACGACAGTCTGCATCGCAAGCCTTCCGTCACAAGCCGCCAAGCGGCCAGACAAACGGCGCTATCGGCTTTGCGGTTTTTCGTGAAGTCGCGCCCTGTTACACGATTGGACCGGGCATTGTCACCCCCGAGATAGTCGCAATGGCGGACATCTCAAGCGGTGCCGATGGCATCAGCCCGAGGCTTGATCGGAATCGGCTATTTCCATTATAATAGACGTATGGATACTTTGGTAGACGATCTGAGCCAACGCCTGGCGCAGCGGATCAGGCTGGAGCGCGACGGCCGGGGCTGGTCACTGGCCGAGCTCGCCGAACGCTCCGGCGTCTCGAAGGCGACGATCAGCAAGATCGAGCGCGCCGAGGTCAGCCCGACCGCGGTCGTGCTGGTGCGCCTCGCCTCGGCCTTCGACCTCACTCTGGCCGGGCTGATGTTGCGCGCCGAGGGCCAGGGCGAGCAGCTGTCGCGCGCCGCCACGCAGCCAATCTGGAGCGATCCGGAAACCGGCTATCTGCGCCGCCAGGTGTTCAGCCGCCCCGATCATCCGGTCGAACTGGTGCGGGTGGACATGCCGCCGAAGCAATCCGTGACCCTGCCCGCCTCGTCCTACGCCCATATCCGCCAACTGGTCTGGGTGCTGAGCGGCAGCCTCGTCATCACCGAGGGCGGCGCGCGCTATGTGCTCGGCGCCGGCGATTGCCTCGGCTTCGGCCCACCCGCTGAGACCACCTTCGCCAACGAAACCAACGCCGGCTGCACCTACGTGGTCGCCCTGGCCCGGAGCTGACGCATGCCGCACTTCGACATCAAGTCGCTCGAGGACGGGCCGGATCTGCGCAACGCGCTCGGCGCGCTGCTGGTCGAGACCGTCGCGAGCGGCGGCTCGGTGAGCTTCATGCATCCGCTGCCGATAAATGACGCGAAGGCATTCTGGCAGGATTCGCTTGGCGCGGCTGCGCGCGGCGAGCGAGTAGTGCTCGGCGCGTTCGACCGCGACAGCCTGATCGGCACCGTGACGCTGCTGCTGAAGCTGCCGCCGAACCAGCCGCACCGCGCCGAGATCGCCAAGATGATGACGCGCGTGAGCCACCGCAACCGCGGCGTGGCGACCGCATTGCTGCGCGCCGCCGAGCAGCTGGCGATCGCGCACGGGCGCACGCTGCTGGTGCTCGACACCGCCGTCGACGACGGCGCCGCGCCGCTTTACGAGAAGCAGGGCTTTCAGCTCAGCGGCATCATCCCGGACTACGCGCTGAAGCCGCATGGCGGCCTCACCGGGACGATGATTTACTGGAAGCGGATCGGCGCGGCGCCCAATCCGTCACCCTGAGGAGCGCGTAGCGCGTCTCGAAGGGTCGACGGCCACCAGCCGGGCCGTCGATCCTTCGAGACGCGCGCAAGAGCGCGCTCCTCCAGCGACAAAGGCTTCGCCTTTGCGCGGGGATGACGGTGTGAGAACTCGGCGGCCCGCCCTAACAGCCCGCAGCGATCGCCAAAAAGTCGGACGCCTTCAGGCTGGCGCCGCCGACCAGCGCGCCGTTGACATTGGCGACGGCCATCAGCTCCGCGGCGTTCGACGGCTTCACCGAGCCGCCATAGAGGATCCTGATCCGGTTTCCCTCGCCCTTGAAGCGATCGGTGAGCTGACCCCGGATAAACCTGTGAACTTCCTCGACATCTTTGGCGGTCGGGGTCAGGCCGGTGCCGATCGCCCAGACCGGTTCATAGGCCACCACCAGATTGGCCGCGGTCGAGCCGTCGGGCAGCGAGCCCGCAAGCTGGGTGCCGCAGACGTCGAGCGTCTTGCCGGCGTCGCGCTGCTCGCGCGTCTCGCCGATGCAGACGATCGCGGTCAGTCCAGCGCGCCAGACCGCCTCCGCCTTCTGCCGAATCAACGCGTCGGTCTCGCCATGGTCGGCGCGCCGCTCGGAGTGGCCGACGATGATGGCGACCGCGCCGAGATCCCTAAACATTTCCGCCGAGAGGTCGCCGGTGTGGGCGCCCGACGCCTTCGGATGGCAATCCTGGGCGCCGACGGCGACCTTCGAGCCGCGCGCCTTGTCGGCAAAGGCCCCGACCAATGTCGCCGGCGGACAGACCAAGAGATCGGCCTTCCCGGCGACATCGCCGGCGCCGGCCAGCATCGCGTCGAACTCGGCAAAGGAGGATTTCAGGCCGTTCATTTTCCAGTTGCCGGCGATCAGCGGCCGGATGGCGTCGGTCATGTCGGATTTCCCATCATTCAAGCGTGCCCCTGCGCTATCAGAGCCGGGCGGCGACTTCCAGAGCACGGCTTCGCGCCTGCCGTGCGACGCTTCCGCCCGCGCGCCCGAGGTTGCGGGGGGACACGAGCCACTTTATAAGCGTTTTCAATTCGGTGACGCCCCGCTGCCGGACAAAAAGTCCCGACTTTTAGTCCCACTTGGGTACGACCCGGTTCCCCTCCTGTAAAACAAGTTGGACCCATGCTTCGAGGAATGCGGAAAGCCTCATCAAACTGGCTCGGCAAGACGATTATGGCCGTCGTGATGGGCGTTTTGATCGTCAGTTTCGGAATTTGGGGCATTGCCGACATCTTCAAGGGGTTTGGCCAGTCGACCTTCGCCAAGGTGGGCGGGACCGAGATTTCGGCCGAGCAGTTCCGCCAGATCTATACCGACCGCCTGCAGCAGCTTGGCCGCCAGTTCGGCCGTCCGCTGACCCCGGACCAGGCGCGCGCCTTCGGGATTGACCGCCAGGTGCTGCAGCAGACGCTTGCGGAAGCCGCGCTGGACGAGGAAGCGCGCCGCATGGGCCTCAACCAGTCCGATGCCGAGGTGCTGCGCACGATCTACAACGACCCGAACTTCAAGGGCCTCAACGGCCAGTTCGATCCGCAGCGCTTCCAGTCCGTGATCCGCAACTTCGGCTACACCGAGGGCCGCTACATCGCCGAGCAGCGCCGCGTCGGCCTGCGGCGGCAGATCGCCGGCACCATCTCGTCCGGGATCGAGCCGACCAAATCGATGATCGAGGCGCTGACCCGTTTCCAGAACGAGCAGCGCTCGATCGACTACGTCACGCTCGGCGCCGCGCAGGCCGGCACCATCGATCCGCCCTCGCCCGAGGCGCTCGCCGCCTATTTCGAGGACCACAAGGTCCAGTTCCGCGCGCCCGAGTACCGCAAGATCGCCTTCGTCGCGATCACGCCGGAGGAAATCGGCAAGTGGGAGACCGTGTCCGACGAGGATGCCAAGAAGATCTTCGAGGAGCGCAAGGACCGGCTCAGCACGCCGGAGAAGCGCGAGGTCTCGCAGATTGTGTTTCCGGACGCCGGTGAGGCGCAGGCCGCCCGCGCCCGCATCACTTCTGGCGCCTCGTTCGACGACATCGCCAAGGAGCGCAAGCTCAATCCCGCCGACGTCAATCTCGGCCTGGTCGCGAAGTCTGCGATCCTCGATCCGGCCGTCGGCGACGCCGCCTTCTCCCTGCCCGCCGGTGAAGTCAGCCAGCCGGTCCAGGGCCGCTTCGGCGTGGCGCTGGTCAAGGTCGGCAAGATCGAGCCCGGCGTGACCCCGACCTATGAGGGCCTTGCGCAGCAGGTGAAGAACGAGATCGCGACCGAGCGCGCCCGCGCCAAGGTCGCCGAGCTCCGCGACAAGATGGAAGACGAGCGCGGCGGCGGCTCCAGCGTGATCGACGCTGCGCAGAAGCTGAAATTGACCGCCGTCACCATCGACGCGATCGATCGCTCGGGGCGTCTGCCGAACGGCCAGGTCGCGTCAAACATCCCGCGCGGCCTCGACGTGGTGTCGCAGGCCTTCAACAGCGACGTCGGCGTCGACAACGACCCGATCCAGTTCAACAACGGCTATGTCTGGTACGACGTAACAGGCATCACGCCGTCGCGCGAGCGCACCCTCGACGAGGTCCGCGACCAGGTCGAGGCCAAGTGGCGCGAGGACCAGATCTCCGCCAAGCTGCGCGCCAAGGCGACCGAGATGGTCCAGAAGCTCGACAGCGGCGCCAAGCTCGCCGACGAGGCCACGGCGGCCGGCGTCAAGGTCGAGACCGCTGCGAACTTCCGCCGCGAGGCCACGCTGCCCAACGTGCCGGCCGGCGTGATCGCGGCCGCATTCCGCACCGCCAAGGACGGCGACGGACAGACCTCCGCGGCCGGCGGCAGCCAGTGGGTGGTGTTCCGCGTCACCGATGTGACGGTGCCCCCGGTCGACTTCGCCTCCAACGAGGTCAAGCAGCTCTCCGAGGCGCTGCGGCGCTCGCTCAGCGACGAGCAGGTCGCGCAATATGTCGCGAAGATCGAGACCGACATCGGTGTGACCGTCAACCAGGCAGCCTTCGCACAGGTGACAGGCGCAAATAATTGAGCATGATCGGAACAGCGCGGCGACGCGCTGCGCGCCGACCAAGCTCCAACAACAGACCCTGAGCCAGCGAATGGACGACCTGAAATCGATCATCGGAAAAGTCGCCACCGGCGCCACGCTGACGCGTGAAGAGGCGGCGTCCGCCTTCGACAGCATGATGTCGGGCGAAGCCACGCCCTCGCAGATGGGCGGGCTGTTGATGGCGCTGCGGGTGCGCGGCGAGACCGTCGAGGAGATCACCGGCGCGGTCAGCGCGATGCGCGGCAAGATGCTGCGCGTTACCGCACCGGCGGAGGCCGTCGACATCGTCGGCACCGGCGGCGACGGCTCCGGCTCGGTCAACGTCTCGACCTGCGCCGCCTTCATCGTGGCCGGCGCCGGCGTGCCCGTTGCCAAGCATGGCAACCGCGCACTGTCGTCGCGCTCGGGCGCCGCCGACGTACTGGCCGCGCTCGGCGTCAAACTCGACCTGACGCCCGCGCAAGTCGGGCGCTGCGTCAAGGAAGCCGGCATCGGCTTCATGTTCGCGCCTTCGCATCATCCGGCAATGAAGAACGTCGGCCCGACCCGGGTCGAACTCGCCACCCGCACCATCTTCAACCTGCTCGGGCCGCTGTCGAACCCGGCCGGCGTCAAGCGGCAGATGGTCGGCGTGTTCTCGCGGCAATGGGTGCAGCCGCTGGCGCAGGTGCTGAAGAACCTCGGCTCCGACAAGGTCTGGGTCGTGCACGGCTCCGATGGCCTCGACGAGATCACCCTCACCGGCCCGACCTTCGTTGCAACGCTCGAGAACGGCGAGATCAGGACATCCGAGGTGACGCCGGAAGATGCGGGCCTCGGCCGCGTCGGCGGCGAGGCGCTGAAGGGCGGCGATGCCGATGCCAATGCGATCGCGCTGTCGAGCGTGCTTGCTGGCAAGCCAAGCGCCTATCGCGACGTCGCGCTGCTCAATGCGGCGGCCGCCCTGATCGTGGCCGGCCGCGCCAAGGATTTGAAGGAAGGCGTGGCGATCGGCGCCCAGTCGCTCGACAGCGGCGCGGCCGCGGCGCGGCTGAAGCATCTTGTCGCGGTTTCCAACGGCTGAGAGCGCGGGACATGTCCGACATCCTGACCAAGATCGAGGCTTACAAGCGCGAGGAGATCGCCGCCGCGAAGCGCGCCCGTCCGCTCGCCGAGGTCGAGGCGCAGGCGAAAGCGGCCTCAGCTCCACGCGGCTTCGTCCGCGCCCTCAAGGACAAGCATGCACGCGGCGACTACGCCCTGATCGCGGAAGTGAAGAAGGCCTCGCCCTCGAAGGGGCTGATCCGGGCCGACTTCGATCCGCCCGCGCTCGCGAAAGCCTATGAGGCGGGCGGCGCGGCGTGCCTGTCGGTGCTGACGGATGCGCCCTCGTTCCAGGGCCATCTCGACTTCATGGTCGCGGCCCGCGCGGCAACCAATCTGCCGGTGCTGCGCAAGGATTTCATGTTCGACACCTATCAGGTGGCGGAAGCGCGCGCCCACGGCGCCGACTGCATCCTGATCATCATGGCCGCGCTCGACGATGCCGCGGCCAAGGACATCGAGGACGCGGCACTCGGCTACGGCATGGACGTGCTGATCGAGATCCACGACCGCGCCGAGCTCGACCGTGCCCTAAAACTTCGCTCGCCGATGATCGGCGTCAACAACCGCAATCTGCGCACCTTCGAGACCACGCTTGCGACCAGCGAGGCGCTGGCGCCGCTGATCCCCGCCGACCGCCTGATGGTCGGCGAGAGCGGCATCTTCACGCCCGACGATCTGGCCCGCCTCGAGCGCGTCGGAATGTCGACCTTCTTGGTCGGCGAGAGCCTGATGCGCCAGCAGGACGTCACCGCGGCCACCCGCGCCTTGCTGACGCGGCAGACGGCACCGCGCGCCACAGGCACGCGCTGACGCGATGGCGCGCAAGGCCAAAGCCGGATCGAAGGGACCCGTCGCCGCCCTCACCCATATCGACGCCAAGGGCGAGGCGCGCATGGTCGACGTCTCGGCCAAGCCCGCCACTGAGCGGACCGCGGTCGCCGAAGGCCGCGTCCTGATGAGCAAGACAACGCTGGCGCTGATCGAGTCCGGCCAGGCCAAGAAGGGCGACGTGCTGGCGACTGCTCGGATCGCCGGCATCATGGCGGCGAAGCGGACCTCGGAATTGATTCCGCTTTGCCATCCGCTGGCGCTGACCAAGGTCACGATCGATATCGCAACCGACGGCAAGCTGCCCGGCTGCATCGTCCGCGCCAGCGTCAAGGTGACGGGGCCGACCGGCGTCGAGATGGAGGCGCTGACCGCGGTTTCGGTCGCCTGCCTGACGATCTACGACATGGTCAAGGCGGTCGACCGTGGCATCCGCATCGAAGGCATTCACCTGGTCGAGAAGATCGGCGGCAAGTCCGGGCATTATCGCGCAGCCGAGTGATCGCGGCCGATGCGCAGGGATGGCCTTTCGCGAAGACGCGCAACCATTCGTTAACCAATCTCGCTAACCCGCGCTCCATCTCGTTTGGATACGACTTTCGCGGGCCGGCGGTGCGCGAAAGCTACTTCCGGGTGAAACGCTTGGAAGCGATTGATGAATCAAAACGGCAGCGCCTCGTTCAACGTCACCTCGGTGATCGGCAGTGGTCCGATCCGCTGGCTGATCCTTGGCGGCGCCGTGCTGATGGCCGCGATCGCGATCGGCGCCACCCTGATGGCTGAGAATTTCCGCGAGCGCGCCCTGCACAACAGCGAGCGCGAACTCGAGAACACCGTGCTGCTGCTGGCACGGCATTTCGACCAGCAGCTCGACGATCTCGAGGTGGTCCAACGCGACCTGATTGCGTTCATGCGCGACAACGGGATCGCGACCCCGGAGAATTACAAGCGCCGGATGTCCGCCGCCGACATCCATGCGATGCTCAAGTCCAAGATGGACGCGCTGTCCAATGTCGGCAGCCTCAACGTGTTCGACGCCGACGGCGTGCTGATCAACAGCTCAGGCGCCTGGCCGCTGCCACAGGCCTCCATCGCCGATCGCGACTACTTCAATATCTTCAAATCCAGCCCCTACTCGCCCGACATGATGGTCGCGCCGGTGGTCAGCCGCGTCAGCGGAAACTGGACCACCGCGATCGTCCGCAAGGTCACGGGCCCACGCGGCGACTTCCTCGGCGTGGTCGGGCGCGGCATCGAGCCCGCGACCTTCGAGAAATTCTTCTCGACCGTTGCGCTCGGCGAAGGCGCCGCGATCTCGATGCATCATCGCGACGGCACGCTGCTGGCGCGCTATCCCCATGTCGAGGAGATGATCGGGAAGAACTTCCGCACCGGCCCGGCCAATCAGCAGCAGGTGTTCGAGCTGCCGCAGACCACCTCGCGGCTGACCAGCCCGGTCGACGGCAAGGACCGCCTGGTGTCGTCGCGGGCGCTCACCAAATTCCCGATCGTCGTCGTCGCCACGACCACCACGGAAGCGGCGCTCGCCAACTGGCGCGAGCAGATCGGCATGCTGATCGCGGTCACCGCAGCATCGGTGCTTGCGATCGCGATCCTGCTGACGCTCGTGGTGCGCAAGCTGTTGCAGCAGCATCGCACCCAGCAGCAGCGCCTGACGCTGGAGAAGCTCCGGCTCGACACCGCCGTCAACAACATGACGCAGGGGCTGTTGCTGTTCGATGCCGCGCAGCGGCTGGTGATCTGCAACAAGCGCTATATCGAGATGTACGGATTGTCCGCCGACGTCATCCGGCCCGGCTGCACCTTCCGCGACGTCATCGTGCATCGCCACCTGACCGGTTCGTTCCAGGGCGACGTCGAGCGCTACGTCAACCTCGTGCTGCGCGACGTCGGCATCCGCAACACCATGGTGATCGCGACGCCCGACGGGCGCTCGATCCAGGTCGTCAACGAGCCGCTGGCCGATGGCGGCTGGCTTGCGACCCACGAGGACGTCACCGAGCGCCGCCGCGCCGAGGAGCGCATCACGCATCTTGCCCACTACGATGCGCTCACCGACCTGCCGAACCGCGCGCTGTTCCACGAGGAGATCAAGCGCGAGCTGCCGCATGTCACCCCCGATAGCCAGCTCGCGGTGCTCTATATCGATATCGACGAATTCAAGGGCGTCAACGACTCGCTCGGCCACATGGTCGGCGATGAGCTGCTCAAGTCCGTTGCGCGGACGCTATCCGGCGTGATCGGCGACGGCGATTTCGTCGCCCGGCTCGGCGGCGACGAATTCGCGATCGTGCAGACCGGCGTGAAGAGCGAGGTCGAGGTCACCGACCTCGTCGCGCGCATCTACGAGGTGATCCGCTCGCCCTATCAATGCCTTGGCCACCAGGTCACGACCGATGCCAGCATCGGCATTGCGCTGGCGCCGAAGGACGGCACCGATCTCGACCAGATCTTGAAGAACGCCGACCTTGCGATGTATGCGGCGAAGTCAGCCGGCCGGCGTGTCTCGCGGTTCTTCGAACCAGCGATGGACGCCGATGCCCGCGCCCGCCGCGAGCTCGAGGTGGAGCTGCGGCAGACCATCGCCGCGGGCAGCGGGCTCGAAGTCTATTACCAGCCCTGCGTCGACCTGCGCAGCAACGAGATCACCGGCTGCGAGGCGCTGGTGCGCTGGCGCCATCCGGTGCGCGGCATGATCTCGCCGGCCGACTTCGTGCCGATCGCCGAGGAGACCGGCCTGATCAACCAGCTCGGCGAATGGGTGCTGATGACGGCCTGCAAGGAAGCGGTGAACTGGCCCGATCACATCAAGCTCGCGGTCAACGTCTCGCCGGTCCAGTTCCGGACCGGCACACTGGCGCTCAAGGTGATCGCAGCGCTGGCGGCATCGGGCCTGTCGGCGGGCCGGCTGGAGCTCGAGATCACCGAGGCGGTGCTGATCCGCGACGACGAGACGGCGCTGGCCGCGCTGCACCAGCTCCGCGCCATCGGCATCAGGATCGCGCTCGACGATTTCGGCACCGGCTATTCGTCGCTGAGCTATTTGAAGCGCTTCCCGTTCGACAAGATCAAGATCGACCGCTGCTTCGTCACCGATATCGCCGATCCGCAAGGTTCGGCCGGCATCGTCGAGGCCGTCGTCAACATCGCCGCCGAGCGCAACATGACCACGACGGCGGAAGGCGTCGAGACCGCACAGCAGCAGCAATTGCTGCGCGAGCTCGGCTGTTCGGAAATGCAGGGCTATCTGTTCAGCCCGCCGAAGCCGGCCGTCCAGATCCGCGAGCTCCTGGCCGGCCATCGCCGTGGCCCTGCTGCGGGTCCGACCGCCGCGCGCCGGCGGAGGCCTGTCGCCGGCGCGGCGTAAGGCTTTCCGGACGTCGCGAGCCCGAAGCGGGCGCCTGTACAATTTCGGAATATTGGAAGAATACCCTGAAATTGCCCGACGTGTCAAATTGCCTGGTCGAGCGCCGGCCACCACCGGCTACTTTGCATGGGGTTGTTTTCGATATTTTGGCGGCTGCGTAGCCCGGATGGAGCGAACGGGTCGCGCAAACGCGCGCCCGATGACAGGCTCCGCGCAATCCGGGGACCTTGCAAACGCGCAGACCGCTCCCGGATTTCGCTTCGCTCCATCCGGGCTACATGGGTCAGGTTCTAGTTCGGCACCGGCCGCTTCTGCGCGGCCTTGTCCGCGTTCTTGGCGTCGGCGTTCACGGTGACACCGCGCAGCTGGTTGAACGCCGCGGCCAGCGCCTTGTCGTTCTTCTCGTCCGGCGGCACGTAGGATTGCGAGCCGGTCTGCTCGGCGCCCTCGGCGGAGAGATGGCCGCGCATCGAGGCTTCGCCCTTGATCTCGGAGCGGGTCTTGAACTCGTCCGGCACGTCCTGCAGCACCTCGATGTCGGGCTTGATGCCAAGCGCCTGGATCGAATGGCCCGACGGGGTGAAATAGCGCGCCGTGGTCAGCGCCAGCGCGCCATTGCCGGCGCCGAGCGGAATGATGGTCTGCACCGAGCCCTTGCCGAACGAGCGGGTGCCGATCAGCGTCGCGCGCTTGTGGTCGTGCAGCGCGCCGGCGACGATCTCGGAGGCCGAAGCCGAGCCGCCATTGATCAGCACCACGAGCGGCTTGCCCTTGGTCATGTCGCCGCCATGGGCGGTGAAGCGCTGGGTCTCTTCCGGATTGCGGCCGCGGGTCGAGACCACCTCACCGCGCTGCATCAGCGTCGAGGTCACCGAGACCGCCTGGTCGAGCAGGCCGCCCGGATTGTTGCGGAGGTCGACGACATAGCCGTCGAGCTTGTCCTGCGGGACCTGCTTCTGGATCTCGCCGATCGCCTTGCGCAGGCCCTCGGTGGTCTGCTCGTTGAACGAGGTGATGCGGATGTAGCCGATGTCGCCGCCCTCGACGTGATACTTCACCGGGCGGACGCGGATGATCTCTCTGACAATCGAGACCTCGATCGGCTTGTCGGCGTCCTTGCGGATGACCTTCAGCCGGATCGAGCTGTTGGGCGCACCCTTCATCTTGTTGACGGCCTGGTCGAGCGTCAGACCCTGGATCTGCTCATCGTCGATCGAGGTGATCACGTCGCCCGACATGATGCCGGCGCGCGAGGCCGGCGTATCGTCGATCGGCGCCACCACCTTGACGAAGCCGTCCTCCATCGTGACCTCGATGCCGAGCCCGCCGAACTCGCCATGCGTGGTCTCCTGCATCTCCGCCCAGCCCTTCTCGTTCATGTAGCGGGAGTGCGGATCGAGCGCGGAGATCATGCCGTTGATCGCCCCTTCGACGAGCTTGGAGTCCTCGGGCTTCTCGACGTAGTCGGTCTTGATCTTCTCGAACACCTCGCCGAACAGGTTGAGCTGCGAATAGGTGTTGTCGGCATGCGCGGCGGCATTGGCGACGGCGAACAGATGCGCCCCCTGCGGCGAGGCCACGAGCAGGGTGAGACACGCTCCCGCAACCGTCCCGAGGAAGAAGCCAACATGTTTGCGCATTATCCGCGATCCTTTTTCGCTATCGGCCGGCCACGTTCCGCAACGTTCACCTGCCCCACCCCGACGGGGGCACCACACAACGGCTTTTTGGTCGGATCAAGGCCGCCTTGTCACTGGACCATTACGGTCCTGTCACGATGCCCTGGTCAGCCCGAAAATCAGCATTTAGTCAGCACCACGTAAGCCTCAAGTCAGCTCCCGGTCGGCCTCTGGCCCAGCCTCCCGCAACCCGCTCTGCCAGGTCGACGGCCGGGTCCCGAATCCGCGCTTGGCCCTGGTGCCCAACCAATAGCCAAACTGCGGAGGAACATGGCGAAATGGCCCTTCAACCCCGAGTTTTAGCGCGGCGTCCATCGGCCAGTTCGGGTTATTGAGGATCTCCCGGCCGACCGCGATCAAATCTGCTTGTTTATCGCGCAGGATCTGCTCGGCCTGATCGCCGTGAATGATCAGACCGACCGCCATGGTCATGATATCGGCGTGCCGGCGGACATATTCCGCCAGCGGCACCTGATAGTTGTATTTGATCTCCTTGCCGAGGATCGGCGCCATCTCGCTGATTCCCCCCGACGAGCAGTCGATCACATCGACGCCCTTGGGCTTCAGGATCGCAGCCAGCCGCGCGCTCTGTTCCGGACCCCAGCCGGCATTGTCCTCGACCGACAGCCGCACGAACAGCGGCTTGTGATCCGGCCAGTGCGCGCGCACGGCCTCCGTCACCTCGATCAGGAAGCGCATCCGGTTGGCTTCCGAGCCGCCATATTCATCGCTGCGCTGGTTCGAACGCGCTGAGAGGAATTCGTGCACGAGATAGCCATGGGCGCCGTGCAGCTCCAGCACCTCGAACCCGGCCTCGTGCGCGCGGCGCGCCGCTTGTCCCCAGGCCGCGACGAGGTCCTTCACCTCCTGCGTCTCCAGCGCGCGCGGCACCGGCCAGCGCTCGCTATGGGCGATCGCGCTCGGCGCCACCGGCGTCCAGGTGTCCCAATCCTCGATTGCAGCGCTGCGTTCGAGCGGACGGTCGCCCTCCCAGGGGCGGCTTGCGCGCGCCTTGCGGCCGGAATGGCCGAGCTGGATACCGGCCACCGCGTTCTGCTGCTTGATGAAGCCGACGAGACGGCTGAGCGGCGCGACGAACTTGTCGTCCCAGATGCCGAGATCGCCGATCGTGCCGCAGCCGCGCCGCTCGACCTTGGTCGATTCGACGATCACCAGACCGGCGCCGCCGGCGGCGAACTTGCCGGCATTCATCAGATGCCAGTCGGTCGGAAAGCCCTTCTCGGCCGAATATTGATGCATCGGCGGCACCACGATGCGGTTCTTCAGCGTGACGCCGCGGATGGTCATCGGCGAAAACAGCAGCATGTCGGACATCGCTTCCTCACTTCACGTCGTTACCCGGCGCGGCGGGTCGATCTTGTGTTTGGCGGCCGACGATATACGCACCGCGCGATGGCCGATAGAGGCGCGCTGCGCGCAACACCGAGGCGACATTGATCAACGAGCTGGCCTTATTGAGCGGGCTTCCGGTTCGCCGACACGTCCGTCGGGCAGTCTGCCCCGCATGCGATCGCTTTCTTGTGGTCGGCAACACGCCAGACCAGCAGCGCAACCAGGACGATGATGGTGACGGTGAGCTTGGCCAACGTGTCGTGATTCAATTTCAGCTCCGAGCAACAATCCGCATAGGCGATAATCATCAGCTGCAAACAAAAACCGGCCCCGGGACCGTTGAAGGCGTGCCGGGGCTGTCTACCTGACCGCATTCGATTCAACGCGGTCGAGATTCATCATCGTACGGACCTGGCGCGGCCTGCAAGCTATCCGCTCTGCATGGCAGCACGGCACAACCGGCCGCAGCCATGCTGGAACTTCCTTGTCTGTGTGCCGTTCGGCGGCTGTGCTCTGATCATTGCCCCAGAGGCACACAACACCTCCTGCGGCCCCAGCCGTCAAGCTGGGGTCGCAAACATCTGCCGTTCCAGGTGGAGCGGAATTTTGCGAATGAAGAATCGATCTCCGGGAACCTGCCCGTCCATCACCTAGCCCATATGGGCTACATCCTCACCGTGGCCGTCCACTCCGCACGAGCCTTGCTGCGCCCGCGGCGATCGCGTCGTTGAAGCTCGTATCCCAGAATTTTCCGACCTCGGCGCGCGCGTCGAGCACGCCGAGCTTGAGGAAGGTGTCGGCAACCTTCTGGTGGGTCTCCGGCACGTCAGGGCTCACGCCAGCGAGCGAGAAGTCGTCGCTGCGGCGGGCGAACTGGTCGAGAATGTCCTGCAACGGCAGATGGGTTTCGGCCACTTGTGCCGCCGCATAGAGGGGAAAATTCTTGTTGGCGAACGCATAGGCGCGCTGGATCCGCAGCAGCAGATCGCTCACGGCTGCGCGCCGCAGCGGATCGTCGACCGCCTTCGGATTGGCGTAGATCGGGAAATTCCCCGAGAGATAGCCGACGCCGGTCTTGAGCAGCCGCGCGCCTTGCTTGGCGATGGCGAGCTGCCCGTTGTAGCCATAGATCGCCCAGGCATCGAGCTTGCCGGAGGCGAACGCCGAGTAGCCGTCCGACGGCGTCAGATTGATCGCCTCGATATCGCTGAACGCAAGCCCGGCCTCCTCGAGCTGCTTGGCGAGGAAGTAATGCGCCGTGGTCGCGCGCACATAGCCGACGCGCTTTCCCCTGAGGTCGGCGATCGAGTAGATCGGCGCGTCCTTTGCCGCCACCGTGACCTGGATGTTGAGATCCTCATGGGTGACGGCGATGAAGCGCACCTTGGCGTTCTGGCGCGCGGCGAACATCGCGGGAATCTCGCTGCCCGAACCAACGTCGAGCGCATCGCCGTTCAGGGCCTCGATGTGGAGCACCCCGTTGTTGAGCTCCTTCCATTCGATCCTGTAGGGCGTCTTGTCCTCGCCGGCGGCCTGCAGCAGCGGACGCCAGCCGCCCTTGTAATAGGCGACACGCAGCGTGACGCCGCCGAGATCGGCACCCTCACCCGCCCCGGTTTCCGCACGCACGCCGCCGGCGACCAGACTTCCGGCGAGCACGCCGAGCGCAGAACGTCGCGAAAAGACAAATGGCGTGGTCACCGGCGCAGGCTCCTGATCAGCAGTTACATTGCCTGCAAGCTTAGGAGAAAACCCGCCGATGTATATGAGACGCTATTTCGTTTTTCGCCGCGCGCGCGAAAGGCCGTTCCAAGGATTGGCAGCTTGGCGCGGAAAACCATATCCGACGACGAAACGTAGCCCGGATGAGCGCAGCGATATCCGGGCTATTGCAGCCGCGCTACTTGGCGATCTCGTACACGTCGGGATCGAAGCTCGAGCTCGGATGGGCGAACGCGTTGCGCAGCGCCGGCGAGATCGGGACGTTGTAGTTAATGCCGTTCGGCGGGGTCGGCGCTTCCAGCCACTTCTTGTACATGACCTCGATCTCCGGGCTCTTGTACAGCTCGGCCGTGGCGCGGTCGGCGAGCGCCTTGAACGGCGCGTCCTCCCGGCGCAGCATGATTCCAAAGGGCTCGGCCTTCGAGAAGGCCTCCTCGCTGATCATGTACAGCGCCGGCTGCTTGGATCGCGCGATCGCCACCGCAAGCTGGACGTCGTCGAGCGCATAGGCCTGGGCGCGATCGGTCTCCAGCATCAAAAACGCTTCGGCCTGGTCCTTGGCCGGCTGAACGTTGATGCCGAGCTTGCGTTCGGTGTTGACCTTGATGAGCTGGGTCAGGTTCACCGAGCCTGCAACGGCGGTGACCGACTTGCCCTTGAGGTCGTCGATGGTGTTGATGCCGGACGATTTCTTGGCGGCAAACCGCGTCGCGCTCAGGAAGTGCGAGTTGGTGAAGGTCACCTGCTTCTGGCGCTCGGCGCTGTTGGTGGTCGCCGAGCAGTGCAGGTCGATCGTGCCGTTGACCATCAGCGGGATGCGGTTCGACGAGGTCACCGGGAGATAGTCGACCGCGATGTCGGGCATGCCCAGCTCCTTCTTCACGGCATCGACGATCTTGAGGCAGATATCGAGCGCGAACCCGATCGGCCGCTGATTGTCGTCGAGATAGCTGAAGGGAACGGAGGCCTCCTGAAAGCCCAGCGTGACCTTCCTGGTCTCCTTGACCTTCTGCAGCGTGCCCGACGGCTCCTCGGCTGCCGCGGGGCTCGCAGCGAGCGTGAGAGCAAAAAGGATGGCGGGCAAGCGCATCGGCGGCTCCTGTGCGGTGATCAGATGGCGGTGATAGCCCACACACAGGCGCGGCGATAGACGACGGTGTGTCTATCAGCTATCGCGCTTTGCTATAGTTCGCCGTGACTACTGCTGCGCTCCGCCCTCGAGCAGGCGGTCGCCGACCAGGTGAACCGCGCCGCGGGTCCATGAATAGTCGGCGCCCATCCGCAAGCCGCTGTCGCCGCGTGAGACAACCGCGCCGCTGCGCGCGTCGCGCACCTGGAAGCCGACCGTGTATTCGGTCCGGCTGACCCGCCTGATCACGCCGATCAGCGATTGATCGGCGCCGAGCTTCTGCGCGATCGCCGCCTCGCAGCCGTCGCAGTCGCGCAGCGCCGGCGCCTTGACGGGCTCGGCCATTGCGCCGCCGGTATCGACCAGGCGGTAGCGGCCCGATTGCGCAAGCCGGTCGCGGACGCCCCGGGTGACATCGGCCAGCGTGGCAGCATCGGAGCCGGCAAGGCCGGACGACGGTGCCGCGGAATTGTCCTCGAGCTCGAACTCGAACACCGCAAGCCCGATCGGCGCCACGGCGGCGGCCTTTGCCGTCGGCAGCGCAGCGGCAAGAACGGCGCGCACCTCGCGCGACACGAACATCCGCGCATGGTTCCATGCCTCGTCATTGTCGCCGCGAAACGTGTAGAGCTTTTCGTACAGCACACGGCTCGCGCCAACATCGATGACCGCGACCTTGGCCCACTGCACCAGCGTGCTCATCTTCTGCACGCCGCCGACCACCTTGATCTGAGCCTCGCCGGCGGGCGCCGCCGACGGCACCAGGCGATAGCGCGGCTCCGCAGCGACATCGGCGCGCAGCGCAGCCATGAACGCATCCAGCCGCTTCTGATGCACGGCGGTCTGGTCGATCACCTCGCCCGAGGTGTCGACATAGCTGAAATCATCGATGCTGACGCCAAGCGGGGATGCGGCGCCGGTCTCGGCGCGCAGCGGACAAGATCCGGCCAGAAGGCCGATCAACGCGAGGACGCGCACGACGAGGCGGGACTGGTGCATGATCGAAGCCTTTCAGATGCTGGTGCGGTCGGTTGGGTCGCAGCCTAGGCCGGCGGGGCACCGCGCCGCAGCGGAGCGCCTCCCGGCCGGTGCCGGGAAATTTTCACGACCGTGGTCCGCACCCAAGGCAGTGCTTCTCGACGCTTCCTTTCTGCCGTTTAATGGACGTGACGGCCCTGCCCGCAACCGCGCGCCGAAGGTCGTCTGCGACTTCTGAGGATACGCCGATGCGCAATTGGTCCGGAAGCGATCTGAAGCTGCGGCTGACGTTGCGTGTGGCTGCGGTGTCGATGCTCTGCTTTGCCGCGATCTCCGGCTACTTCCTGATCGACGCCGACCGATCGGTGCGCGCCAGGATCGCTGCCGTTGCAGATGTCGCCGCCAGGACGCTCGAGTTGCAGCAGAGCAAGATCCAGTGGCTGAACAATCCACGCTCCGATTTCCCCGATCTCGACAGCGTTGCCGCCTCGGTCATGGCACCCGGCCTGTGCCTCGCCTTTCGCAGCAATGGCGGCGAGATCAGCCAGCGCTTCTGCGGCGGCACGCAGACCGATACGGCCGCGCCGCCACAGGCCTTCGCGGCACTCTATCGCCGCCTGTTCGATCCCGGCCGGGAGACCGTGCGCCCGGTGATTGCGCGCGGCCAAGCGATCGGCGAGGCCGTGGTCTGGGTCGATCCGGCCGTGCTGACGACCGAGGCCTGGCACGACGCCGGCCGGCTGATGACGGTGCTGATGCTCGCGCTGCCGTTGCTCTGCGCCCTGGTCTATGCGGCGCTGTCGCGTGCGCTGCGTCCGACGCGGCTGATCCGCGACGGGCTTGAACGGATCGCCGCTGGCGACCTCACCGCGCGCCTGCCGGCGTTCGACCTCGCCGAATTGTCGGCGATCGGCGACGTCTTCAACCATCTCGCCGAGCGCCTCGCCACTGCGCTCTCCGACCGCAACGCCCTGACGCAAAAACTGATCGTGGTGCAGGACGAGGAACGCCAGCATCTCGCGCGCGAGCTGCACGACGAGTTCGGGCAATCGCTGGCGGCGATCCGCGCCCTCGCTGCCTCGGCGCGCCTGACCGCGGTGCAGGATTGCCCGCCTTTGCTCACCGAATGCGACGGCATCGCGCGGACCGCGACCGACATGATGGAGACGTTGCGCGGCGCCCTCTTCAGGTTGCGCCCGCCCGATGTCGACGAACTCGGCCTTGCAGCCAGTCTGGAGGGCCTGATCGCGGGCTGGAACAGCCGCAGCCGGGGACAGCCGCGGTTCGAGATCGCCGTATCGGGATCGTTCGAGCACATCCCCGCCTCCACCGGCGCCAATCTCTACCGCATCGTGCAGGAGGCGCTCACCAACGCAGCCAAGCACGCCGACGCAACGCGCGTCATGCTGCGGCTCGAGATGCGCGAGACGGCTTCGGCCGGCGGCGGCGAAATCGTGCTCGCGATCGATGATGATGGCAGGCCCGGCGATACTCAAGTGAAGTCCGGCATGGGCCTGCTCGGCATGCGCGAGCGGGTCGCCGCGCTCGGCGGGCGGCTGAGCTTCGGGGCCGGACAGTCCAACGGCTCTTCGCTCCGTGTCAGCGTTCCCGTCGCAGCCGGCCGAGAGGCCGCATTTGTGGAACGCGCGGCATGAGCAATACGACGCGAACTATCATGCTGGTCGACGACCACGCCGTCGTTCGCGAGGGCTACCGGGCGATGCTGCAGAAGCAGCCGGGCCTCTCGGTCGTCGCCGAAGCCTCCGACGGCGTCGAGGCCTACCGCCTTTACAAGGAGACCGGGCCCGACCTCGTCATCATGGACCTGTCGATGCCCGGCATCGGCGGCATCGAAGCCATCCGGCGCCTCAGGCAGTGGGACAAGCGGGCAAAGATCCTGGTGTTCACCATGCACCAGAACGCGGCGTTTGCCGTGCAGGCGATCCGCGCCGGCGCGAGCGGCTATGTCACCAAGACCAGCCCGCCGGAGACGCTGGTGCACGCCGTGATGGACGCGCTGTCGGGCAAGATCGCGATCAGCCCGGACATCGACCACGAACTCGCGCTCAGCCACCTCGCCGGCGAGACCGCCGCCGCCGACCTCCTGACCGCTCGGGAGTTCGAGGTGCTGCGCATGCTGCTTGCGGAAAAGACCACCGACGAGATCGCCGAGGCACTGCATCTCAGCCCCAAGACAGTCGCGAACCTGCATTCCCTGATCAAGGACAAGCTCGGCGTCAGCACGGATATCGAGCTGGTCCGCCTCGCGCTGCGGCAGAGCATCCTCACGCCGATCGATCTGGGCGAACAGTGAGCCCGCATCGGGGGCCGGCTTGCATTGCTAGCCGCGCTCATCGAGATCGCTGCTCAAAGAAGGGCCCCAGCGAGGGGGTACACGCTGAGGCCAGAGCAACTTGGTCACACCATCCTAGACCTCGCCCCGGCGCTTTCCTTTGTTCCTTCGGAGTTACCGGATTCATACGGGTCGAAGACTGAACCTTATTGCTCGCTCGCGCGTATCCATAACGTCAGGATTTTGCCATTCCTCCTGGGGCTAGAACCAACGTCGCCCGTCCTATTTCAATGCGGGCGGCGTTGCGCGTTTCTGGCCTGCAACGAGACGCGCCATGCCTAGGCAGCCGACATTGATGAAAGTTCCCGGGCAGGAACCGGAACGGATATCAGCCGATGTTAGTTGGGCACCATGATCTCGAAGGATGGAGCGTCATCGCCGTGAGCCGAAAAACCCTGCAGGCGCGTTCAGAGCAGGCGCTCGTCGTCGTCATCCTCAGCACCGGCGCGCTGATCGCCTACCTCGGCCTGGCGCTTTCCAGAATGTGAGAGGTCTGCCCGGCAAGCAACAAGTCGCTGGAAGGTGATTGTTGCGCGACGCCGGGGCCACAGCCCTCATCAACAACACGAGCCTGTGGTTATGGGTCCCTGCTTTCGTGCGGGCGACGATCGGGACGAAGACCGCGCCACACATTTGATGTCGTCCTGGCGAAAGCCAGGACCCATTACCCCTAGGTAGTGTGGACACTAGCGCATCCATAGGACAATGGCTGCGAGGGTGACGACGGCGCGATAATTTCGGGCGGTCTTTTCGAAGCGGGTTGCGACGCGTCGGAACTGCTTGAGCTTTGAGAAGCAGCATTCCACGAGATGGCGCTGGGCATAGAGATGCTTGTCGAGCGGATATTTGAGCGCGCGTGACGGGTTGTTGGGAATGACGGCGAGCGCGCCCTTGGCGGCGATGGCTTGGCGCAAGTGATCGGCATCATAGGCCGTGTCGGCCATGACGACCTCGGCGGATAAGCCCTCAATCAATGCGGCGGCCTGCGGTGCATCGCCCTTCTGACCTGCGGTAAGCGTGAACCGCACGGGACATCCCAAGCCTCGAACGGCCATATGTATCTTGGTGCTCAGGCCCCCGCGCGAGCGGCCGATCGCTTGATCTTCAGACCCCCCTTTTTGGCCCCGGCGGCGTGCTGATGCGCCCGAACGATGGTGGAATCGACGATCAGATATTCGAAGTCCGGGTCATCGGACATCGCCTCGAATATCCGCCACCAAACACCCTTGATGCTCCATCGGCTGAAGCGTCGGAACACGCTGTTCCAATCCCCAAAGACCTCAGGGAGATCGCGCCAGGGAGACCCCGTACGCACGATCCACAGCACACCTTCCACGAACATCCGGTTGTCGCGCCCGGTAGAGCCCTTCTGATCGGGGCGCCCTATGATCAGCGGCGCCATCCGCTCCCACGTCGCGTCGCTCAACACCAATCGGTCCATCGCACCCAAGGCTGCCTCCCAAAAGCAGCCTTGAATCTGATTTGCTCCTAAAAGGGAATCCTTAGAGTCCACACCACCTAGTGTCCATTGTTGCGCGACGCTGGGGCCGCGATCCCACTCATCAACGAATGTCGTGGTTATGGGTCCTGGCTTTCGCCAGGACGACGATTGGGGGAGATCGCGGGTTCGTCTCTATCATCGTCACCCCCGCGCAAAGGCTTCGCCTTTGTCGCTGGAAGAAGCCGCGGAGCGGAGTCCGGGGATGACGGGATTGAAAGCTTCGCCGTGGCCGCCCTGGGCCTGCTTTCGCAGGGACGACACCTCGCCACCTTCGTCGCATGCCTGCCGCACAAATCGGGGACATTGCCGCCCGCCCGCAATTCTCGTACACGGTTTCACGCAATGACCTCGCAACTCTCTCCCGATTCCGTCGACGTGCTGCTGTTCGATATCGGCCGCGTCGTGCTCGACATCGACTTCGAGAAGGTGATGGCGCACTGGGCGCAGCATGCCGGCTGCGCGCCGGCCGACCTCGCCACGCGATTTGTCGTCGACGACAGCTTCAAGCATCACGAGATCGGCCGGATCGACGACGCGGCGTTCTTCGCAAATCTGCGCCGGACGCTCGGCGTCAACCTCACCGATGCGCAGTTCCTCGAAGGCTGGAATGCGATCTTCACCGGCGAGATGCCGGGCATCGCCCCCCTGCTCGCCACCGCCGCGAAGCGGATGCCGCTCTACGCCTTCTCCAACACCAATCCGGCCCACGTTACGCATTTCTCGGCCGTCCATGCCGAGCTGCTCAGCCATTTCCGCACCGTCTTCCTGTCCTCGACGATCGGCCATCGGAAACCCGACGCCGAGGCCTACGATCATGTGGTAAAAGCCATCGGCGTGCCGGCGTCGCGGATCCTGTTCTTCGACGACCTGGCCGCCAACATCGAGGGCGCGCGGGCGCGCGGCCTTCATGCCATCCACGTGACATCGACGGATGACGTGGCGAGGGCTCTGACTGCACTTGGTATTGAACATTAGGATTGAAGGAGCTCCGAGCGTGGCCCTGATGCCGGTTGCCGATGCCCTGTCCGCCGTCCTCGCCGGCGCCGAACCGCTGCCGGAGGAGATGGTCGCGCTCGATGCCGCCTACCACCGCACCCTGGCGCGCGACCTCGCCGCGCTGCGCACCCAGCCGCCGCAGCCGATGTCGGCGATGGACGGCTATGCCGTGCGCGCGGCCGACGCCGGTGATCTGACGGCCCGGCTCAGAGTGATCGGCGAAGTCGCCGCCGGCCGGCCGCTCGAGCGAATGGTCGGCGCCGGCGAAGCGGTGCGAATTTTTACCGGCGGCGTGATCCCTAACGGCGCCGACGCCGTCATCATCCAGGAAGACACCGCCGTCGACGGCGACCACATCACGATCACCGAGCTAGCTGCCGCCGGACGGCACATCCGCCCGGCCGGCGTCGACTTCCGTGAAGGCGACGTACTGCTCGATGCCGGCAGCCGCCTCTCCGATCGCGCGCTGTCGCTGGCGGCCGCCATGAACTATCCGGAGCTTGCGGTGCACCGCCGTCCGAAGGTCGCGGTGCTGGCGACCGGCGACGAGCTGGTGATGCCGGGCTCGGAGCCCGGCGCCGGCCAGATCGTCTATTCCAACGGCTATGCGCTGCGGGCGCTGGCCCGCGCCGAAGGCGCCGAGACCGTCGATCTCGGGGTTGCCGCCGACACGGTGGAAGCCACCACCGCCGGCATCCGCCGGGCGCGCGAGACCGGTGCCGACATCCTGATCACGACCGGCGGCGCCTCGGTCGGCGACCACGACCTGGTCAAGCAGTCGCTGGAGGCCGAGGGCGTCAAGATGGCGTTCTGGCGGATCGCGATGCGGCCCGGCAAGCCGATGATGCATGGCCGGCTCGGCGCAATGCGGGTGATCGGCCTGCCCGGCAATCCGGTGTCCTCCTATGTCTGCGCCTTCCTGTTTCTGGTGCCGTTGATTCGGGCGTTGAGCGGCCGAAAAGCTGTTCATCATCGCCGCGCGAGCGCATTGCTCGGCCGCGACCTCGCCGCCAACGACCAGCGCGAGGACTATCTGCGGGCGCGTCTGGAGGCGCGCGAGGACGGCACGCTGATCGCAACGCCTGTCATGCAGCAGGACTCGTCCCTGCTCGGGAATCTCGCTGCGGCACGGGCACTTCTCGTGCGTCCACCGTTTGCGCCCGCCGCCGTCAAAGGCAGCGAATGCGAGATCCTGACACTGCCCGAGTGACGGCGCAGACCGCATCGCTTGAGCGCTCGCCGGATGCGTTCACCGGAAATTAAGTGGTTGCGGAACACATATCGAACATATAGTGTCCGTTCATGATTTGTTTCGAGTACTGGTGTGTACAAATGGGAGGCCGCGAGGGAGCGCTTGTGATGAGCACCGTGCTCCTGAGGTCAGGCCCCGCCTGAAAAGTCTCGGAATCGAACGACGCTACCAACCGGGGGAATACTCGAGATGCTCACGCGCAAACAGTACGAACTTCTGCGTTTCATCAATGAACGTCTGAAGGAGGCCGGCGTACCGCCCTCGTTCGACGAGATGAAGGATGCACTCGACCTGCGCTCGAAGTCCGGAATCCACCGCCTGATCACTGCACTGGAAGAGCGCGGCTTCATCCGCCGCCTGCCCAACCGCGCCCGCGCCATCGAAGTCATCAAGCTGCCCGAGCTCGCGGCCGGCGGCGGCAACGGCCGCCGCGGCTTCACCCCGAGCGTCATCGAAGGCACCCTCGGCAAGCGCACAAGCACGCCGCCGATCGCCGAGGACGACGGCAACCGTCCGGTCGCGGTCCCCGTGATGGGCCGGATCGCCGCCGGTACGCCGATCGAGGCGCTGCAGACCCGCAGCCACACCATCAGCGTACCGCCCGACATGCTTGGCTCCGGCGAGCACTATGCGCTGGAAGTGCGCGGCGACTCGATGGTCGATGCCGGTATCCTCGACGGCGACATGGCGCTGATCCAGCGCAACGACGTCGCCAACACCGGCGACATCGTGGTGGCGCTGATCGACGAGGAGGAAGCCACCCTGAAGCGCTTCCGCCGCCGCGGCGCGTCGATCGCGCTGGAGCCGGCCAACACCGCCTATGAAGTGCGCATTCTGCCGCCGAACCGGGTCCGCATCCAGGGCAAGCTGATCGGCCTCTATCGCAAATACTGAATTTCAAATACTTGCGGCGGCGGGGAACGAGCGACACATCGGATCGTTCCTTGGATGATAGGGTAGTGTGCTGTTTGCCCGATGCGCTCCGATACCTCTCACGCAGCGTCGCGTGTTTGTGATCGGGAGCGTTGGGCGACCAGTCGTACAATCGCCCAGAAACGAGGAGACACTCGTTCGCTATCGTCCACTCTGGTAGAGGCCCTATGCCTCAAGGAGAGGCACGGGTCGCTACCTCGATTAGAGGAGCCATCCGATGTGTGACTATAGTCTGCACGCCGTGGCGTCGCGCCCCGCCATTGTTGGAGAGACGCTGATCACCACGACTTTCCGCGGCACGTCGACCCGCGGCTTTGCTTCGGAGACCGATCCCACTGTCGCGGTCTGCATGCTGCCGGGCACCGAGCTCGCTTTCGCCGAGAACGTTCGCTACGACAGCCGCTGGATCTGGACCAAGACGATGAACTTCCGCGTCGGAGTGTTCAACGAAGTCGAGCCCGACGTTCCCGATCGCCATCATGACGCGGTCGAATTCCCCGACGGCAGCCATGTGCTGGTGACCCAACTCGTCGAGGGACAACGCGTCAGCGTGCTGCAATTGCCGGCACTGCATCCGCCGGTCGAGCAGAAGCCGAAGATAGTGGAGCGGCGCCCCTCCGCATTTGCGTCGCTGTTTTTGGGTTGAACGCATCGTCGCCGCGGGATGAGCTGTCCGGCGGCGGATGACCTAAGCGATTTCGAGCGACCCCGGACGCCGGGCTCCGGGGCGCAGCTGGAGAATTGCGTCGACGCGCGCCTTGGCGCATCATCGGGCACGGAGGACGTGCGTGGTGGTCGACAAGGTCACATGGCAAAAGGCTGGACGCGTCACGGAGCCGGGCCGCTACATGTTCCGGTTCGGCTGGCTGACGGTGACGGCTGACGACCTGAAGGTCTGGGAGCAATTCCCCGAGGCTTCCTTCACCCTCGTCAAGAAGCCCGACGCCGGCCCTGACTCCGACGAATACCATCTCGGCCTGTTCGAGTTGCCGACCGGCCCCTCACCCGACAACGGCTAATCTTCGCCCTGCAAATCGGTCTCGGCCGGCGTCGCATCCACGGCGGGCCGCGGCGCGCTGGCGGGTGTGCGTAGCGTCGTCTCGCTCTCGCCATCGCCGGGAACCGCCGGCGACCACGGCCGGTCGATCCCGCCGGGCTTGACCGCATCGATGGCGTAGCCGTCCCTGATGCGCCGCAGCACCAGCGCGCCGTGGCGCCGCAACCGCTCGGCATCGATCACCGAGGCCGCGCAGCCCCGCGGTGCCGGCCGCGCGGTCACGATCAGCGCCGCACGCTCGCAATCGTCGGCCAATGCCTCCGGCCGGCTCGCCAGCGCGACGAAGGCGCCGCCGGGCCCCTGCGTCACACAGCCGCTCGGATCGCAAGAGACGCCCTCGCCGAGCGACGCGTCGGTCGCGGTCCGCGCATCGGCATCCGCCGCCAGCCACTCCTTGACGAGGAAGGCGTCCTTCGCGCTGTGCATGAGATGCAGCCGGCCGTCGCCGCCCCGCACCGCAACGTTGCGACCGTCGGCGGAGACCAGCACGTCCGGCTGCGGCACCCGCAGCGCCCAGACCGAGGCCACCACCAACAGCACCGCGCCCGACCAGCGCAGCGGCGTGCGCAACAGCCCGAGCAGGATGAGACCCGTGCTTGCCACGACCATCGGCCCGATTCCGAACGCCGCCATCCGGCCGACCGCGCCCGGCAGCGCAGCAACCCATTGCGTCACCAGGATCATCCAGTCGATGCCGAACCCCATGATCGCCCAGAACACGCCGTCGAAACCGAACGGCATGGCGAGCAGCCCGAGCAGGCCGGCCGGCATCACGACCGCCGACACCACCGGCATCGCCGCAAGGTTCGCCAGCAGCCCGTAGGGTGTCACGCGGTGAAAATGGAACGCGGCGTAGGGCGTCGTCGCGAGCCCCGCCACCAGCGAGGCCAGCATCAGCATCGTGAGCTCACGCCCGCCCCATAGCGCAACCCGTGCGGTCGCCGAATGGTCGGGCGACGCCAGCAGGTTCGGCAGTCCGATCTGCACCAGCGCCACCAGCCCGAGCGTCGCCGCAAACGACATCTGGAAGCTCGGATGCACCAGCGCTTCCGGCGCGATCGCGAGCACGATCAGCGCCGCCACCGCCAGCGTGCGGAAGGTGATCGCGCGGCGGTCGACGATCACCGCGATCAGCACCACGGCCGTCATGAAGAACGATCGCTGGGTCGCGACCTCCGCCCCCGACAGCAGCAGGTAGAACGCCGCCGCGACGAGCGCGGCCGCCGCCGCCCATTTCTTGATCGGGTGCCCGGCCGTCAGCGCCGGAAACAGCGCAAGCAGCGCCCGGATCGTGAAGAATACGACGCCCGCGACCACCGCCATGTGGTAGCCGGAGATCGACAGCACATGGCCGAGCCCGGAGATGAACATCGCGTCGTTGACCGGCGTCGTGATCGCATCGCGCCGGCCGGTCAGCAGTGCCGTTGCGATCGCGCGCTGATCGCCATCGAGCGTGGTGCGGATGCGCGCGTCGATGGCATCGCGCAGCCACTGCATGAATGCGGCATAGCGCAGCGCGAGACCGCCAGTTGCCGGCGGCTCCCTGGTCTTCACTGCGCCCATCACGAAACCGGATGCGCCGATACCCTGGAAATAGAGATCGCGGCCGAAATCATAGGAGCCCGGACGCTGCGGCCCGAGCGGCGGCATCAGCCGATAATAATCGGCTCAACATATTGATATTACTGCAATAATATACTAAGCCGTATGCCAGCCCACAGATCAACCCACAAACAGCCTTCCCGCCCCTGACGTCGCCGATGGCACAGGCCCTGCAATCTAAGCTGTGCTGGGGATTTCAGTGTCCCAGTTCAGGAAGAAAACGCCGCCGGGCGTGTATTTGTGAGACCGGCGGCGTCTTTTATTGGGACGGGATCAAATCCAAGCAGCCGCCCAGTCCGTTAGACGCTCCGGAAGTGGCTTGTCGAGCAGGCCGGCGACCAGCACAGCGAGCGCCGCGCCTTCGACGTCACCTGCGAAGCCTGAATCGAACTCGACGTTGTTGCCGTCCCATTCGAAATGCAGAACCGCAGAGGCTACCGCCCGCATGCCCTCGATGGTTCTCGGTCGTATCGTGATCACCCGGGCAAACATCGCCCGCAGCCGATCCATGGCATCCTCAAACTCGGCCGTCGCCGCCGTGACGCCCACCGCCTCATCGATAGCGTCGATAGCAGCAGTGTATGCTGCCACGGTGCCGAACGAACGGGCCTCAGGGTAGGACCGACTGGCTATATCGTACAGACGACCGCTCTCATCGTTTAATGCATCCCTATGCCGCGCTAATTCGACGAACTGCCGCGCGAGCTCGATTAGCTCGGCATCGGGATTTGCCGATGTCGCGGTTGATGCCGTGGCCGGAGCCGCCGCGGCGGCGGCCATGATCTGCAGGCCAAGTCTCCGGGATATCGGCTTCATGCCAGCACCCCTTTCTGCCAGTCCTGCGTCTCGGCCCCCTGTTCGTATAGGCCCTCAAGGTCGGCAATGCCGCACTCGGCGGGATCACGCTCAAGGTCGCGACGGCCGCCTGCGGCCCAGCGCACCTGGCTGTGATCGTGATCCAGGGCGCCAAGGGCTGGCTCCAGATCGGCGTGATCCAACTCGGCGTCGACTTCGACCCGCTCCTCGCCAAGGCGCTGCCGGTTGCAGCGTTCTTGGTTCAGCATGCGGTCGAAGCTACCGAGGTCCGGCTCACGGTCGTCGCCGCCACCGCCACGCCCCTGCCCGGGGAAGGCCTCTTGGGTACCGAGCGACGGCTCGAAGTCCTCGTCCGGCTCCCGCTCCATATGCTGGTCCGTATCGTCGAGAAACCGGACCAACCAGTCTATCTCGTCCCGCGCCTCTTTGCGGAGGCGACCAATGGTCTGGAAGATCTTTTCAGGGGGAAGGTCGGTTCGGAAATATAGCTCGCCAGCGGACTGCGCTGGGACTCCCAAGGGTGCTTTCATGGTGCTTCTCTGGAATTGCCGGCTTGTCACGGCCGGGTGCCAGCGGACAGCGCTGGCGCCGGGAGGGTGACAACACCGCCAGAGACGATGCGCAACGGCCTTCCCCTTGCGGGTCTTGTATAGCCGCCGCTCTCCCGGCATAATGCGCCGGTTCGCGCCGACGGCTATCGGCACGTTCGATTTCGATGGCGACGGATGATCCCGGCAAGGATCGCCCTGCCATCGCTCTGGTACCAAACTGGCCCGGCAAGGCCTTTGGCGGGAGTTGTCACGCTCCGCCCCCATCCCACCTGATTTGCAGGCGAACAGCAAGCCCCCTTGGGGCGGCTTTCGCGCGTCGCAAGCCAGCCATATCCCCAAGCAGCCTTCCGCTGTGCACTGGCATATCGAGGATTCCGGGACGTGCGCTGCAGCGAGCCTCGCAAGTGCGTCCGAATGGCATTTCGATCTTCCCGCTCAAAATCGGGAGGCGGTCGCCATGACGACACAGCTTTGTCGACGATGCGAACAGGTTCTGCCCTTAGCCAATTTCCATCGAGCGGCTCGCGACCACGTTCAGAGAATATGTGCGCTCTGCATGGGCGACATCATCGGTGGCCAAGAGTTCACGATGAACTCGACCGAAGCCGCGACCATCATAGAGCGCCTCGAGTCGGGCGAGGCCCTTCGAACGATCATCGGTGGTTTTGGCCGCACGCCAATCTGTTCGCGTAAGGCCTTCTTTAGGCACTGCGAGTTGCATCCGGAATGGGGTCGGAGAGCGCTGGCGCTGGCTAACGCGAGAAGCAAATCTCGCGTCTTAGATGGTTGTAAAAAGCGCGTCGCCGCTCGCACGCATTGTTCGCGCGGCCACGAGCTCACCCCCGAGAATACGACCCTCGTGATAGTCAAGCGCAACGGCTGGCGACATCGCGAGTGCAAGATCTGCCGTGCTCAGTGGAACTTGCGAGGCCGCTACACCAGGGAGCAATTAGCCAAGGTGGTCGACATAGTGAAAGGCGGCGGCACGCTTACAGACGCCACGAAGGGCAAAGGTGCCATTATCAAATGTGTCGGGCTGCAAACGGCCTTCCGGGATAATCCAGCATTGGAAGCCGAGCTTCGTCCACTTTCTCAGTTGCATGCTAGGGCGAAGCTGAAGTTGGCGTGGGGCAACTGGAGGTCGACACGCCCACCGTCGATTATCCGACCGCGATCCGGCAGGATTTCGATCGTCAGTCGAGAACCTACGCTGACCGGCGTCTTAGCCGCACAGCCACATATCGTGTTCACTACGATAGACGAGGTCGTTCCCAAAACGCTCGAGTTCGAGCGGCGTCGCGAGGTCGTGAGTGAGATGATGCTGGCTGTACTGGAAGGGCGGCTACAGCTTGAAAACGCGAAGGCGGCATATCCATCGTTCCTCACCGTGAGCTACCGGATGTTCGCGCATCGAACCTACGGCGATATACGAACGCCGATATCGCTAGATGCGCCGGCCCACCTCGACAGCAAGACCCCGCTGGTTGAGCTATTGTCGGAGCGTGCCCTCTGGGAATGAATCGCGGGCGAACTACCGTAAAAACCCGGACTGAAGCCGGTCGGAACTCGACTTCCCTGCGCGCCTAGGTTGCGGTACGCTATGCCCTTTCTTTAAGGGATATTTCATGACGGAATCTGCCGGATTATTGAAATTCGGGTTGATCATTGCCTGCATGGTCGCCGTCGCCATCCTCTATGCAGCGATCGCTTCAAGCCAGAGCGTGGATGATTCTCCCAAGGCGCAGCTGGAGCGCATCAGAGACGAATGCAACAGGACATACGGGCAGGGAACGCAGCGGTCGATTGACTGCTTTATCCAACTGGGCACCCAAATGGCGACGGAGCAGCGGCGCGATGAACTGAACCGCATATATCAAAGGGCGAAGTGATCAGCTGCTGACGGCAGCTACGATGTCTGAAAAGTCCCCGTGCCCTTTTTGGGCGGAGCGTCTACCGAACGTATGATCGAGCCTCGCTTGCCGCAGACCGTGCAGGTGAACCGCGGATCGAGATCGGACAGCCGCATCTCGTCTGGCCATCGCGCAGCGTCCATCTGGACGTTGTGAGAGCACCGATAGTCTTTGCAAAATACGATGATGCGCGTTGCGCCAGTTTCACGCATTTCGCGGAACGTGATCTTGGTAGGATAGTCCCTCATGCGCGCGATTACAGCGCTCGCTGAAGCGGCTCGCAATCCCACGAGAGCTAGCGCGTCAAGGCCAGTTCCGACGCAAGAAGTCGGTCAAGCCGCGCTTCCCTGCCCGCGTAGGTTGCGGTTACATTGCCGGTGTGCTCACTTTCCAGCGAGAGAGATTGAATGACGATGCTTGCGGACGACATCAGGGCCAGAGGCCTGGCAGCAATCGAAGACCTCCTGACAAGTCGAGCTGAGGAAACACTCCACATTGAATTCAAAAGTCTCAAGGACAACTCTGGCGAACAGATAGTCAAAGATGATCGCTCTCTATTGGCGAGGGCCGTCTGCGGCATGGCCAACGCCGAAGGCGGCACTATCATTGTTGGTATCAAATCTGCGAAGCTTGATAGAATCGACGTCGCCTCGACAAAGGAGCCGATAGGTAACTGCACACGGTTTAGAAACCTGGTAGTAGCCGCACTTCCCGACTGGCTGTCTTCACAGCACCCCGGTATCGAGGTCTTCGCCGTCGAGGGCGAGCCTCCCCCGGCCGGCTACGTGATCGTAAAAGTTCCAGCCTCGGACGACCGCCCTCACATGAGCAATCTCCACCATCAGTATTTCAGACGCGGTAGCGATGGAACTCGGGTGCTCGAACATGACGAAGTTCGCGAATTGATGCTGGGAGCACGTCATGGCGCCTTGGACATTAAGCTGTACGCACGACAGACTTCGCGCACCGGCCTCGCGCACAGGATGGATCTCATCCTTGTCCTCGTGAATGCAGGAAGAGTGGCTGTTCGCGCTCCTTATATAAAGTTCGATGCCGGCAATGGACCGACTTGGCGCAACGCAACATCCAGCTATGAGGAACGACGTTTGATTTCGGGTTACGGAGTGTACTCAATGCCAGGCGTTGTCGTACACGTTGCCGACGAAAACCTAGTGGCAACACTAGAATACGGCATCTCATTCTCGGGCCCCAACGGGACCGGCGCGCAAAATATCGCGCATATCCAATCCAACTACGACGATCTCCTGTTCTCTGTAGGCCGATGGGAAACTGTTAGGGATGCAAAACCAGGCACTGTGCTAGGAGGCGGAGGCCTCAAGGTCGCGGGTATCTTTGGCGGCGAGAATGCTCCGGCCCGCAAGTTTGATTTTGCGCGAACTAAGCGGGAACTGTTCGATCTATTCGCGCCAAAAATCACCTGAGAGACTGAGGCGGATGCCGACGCTCTTGACCTTTGCGCCAGGACCTAGCCTTCCCCTATCCCGCTGGCTAGTTCGGAACGCGATGCGGTCGATGAGCAACCAGGCCGACAGGCCTTGCTCTCGCTCGTTGGTTGCGGAACAATCCTCATACTTCAGAGAGGACATTTTACGATGCGCCTTACAAAGCTTAGCAGCGGCGGATATCAGTTAAATGCCGACTCCGGGAAAGAGATCATTCTTTCAGAATTCGAATTTCTCGGGCTACTCCGACTAGCAGATCAGCATCGGGATCAATTGAAAGCGCAGCGTGAGAGTCATACTCATCAGCCCGTTGCGCGGGCTCCAGTTGCGAAGATCGTGGTTGGTCTCGATTCTCATCGCACCGAGGTTGTTGTTCGCTTTGTTTATGAAGGCGGCGGCGAGAAGGCATACGATTCTTGTCCTCATGGCGGCCACCCCAAAGTAAACCCGAACGGGACAGATCCAGAAAACGCCGACGCCCCAAGGTTGGCAGTTAAGTTGTCACCGACAATTGGACTGCCATAGGGACTAAACGCGACCGCAGGCGCCATCGCGGCTACTGGGTAGGAGGCGCCTCCCGTGTTCGTCGCTGGATCGGCTGTGCCGATGCCATTCCAGTTGCCGCCATTGAGACGAAACCATATCCGCTGGTTATCGGCATCGAACGCGACGCCGATAACGCTTCCGGTTGCAGAAGCAGCAGCCCCCACCGATCCGGATGGGCCGCCGTTGCTGACAATACTTCCACTGCCCAGCCAAACGCCGACTCCGGAACCCGTGTTTCCGTTGACTGCAGGGAAATAGCCATAGCTAGCCGCCATGACGCCGACGAAATCCGTGCTTCCATGCGACGCGCCGACGGTGACTTCAAAATAATACTTGCCGGAACTCTGATATGAGATGGACCTGGCACCGCCCGTGCTTGTGTTGCTGCGCGTCGCGGTCAAATTGGCGTTGGACAGCGTAGCGTTAGAAATTGAGCCGGGGTCGAAGGCAGAACTTACGCCAACAACGGGCGGAGGCGCGGTAATCGCACCAACACGACACTGCAGGATCGACTCGGCAGTTATCTCAACAAGCCAATTGACCCCAGTCACGATGCGACCTCCGCGTGATCTTCGATCGCATGAACGAAACCAAACTCAAGGGCTTCCGTTGCGGTCCAGTTGCGCCCTTGCGTCATCCAATCGCGCGCGCGCAGTTCGGTGATACCGAGACGTGACGTCAGCACCGCAGCTGTCAAATCATCGGTTGCCGTCAGCGATTCATTGATGGCCGCCTTGGCGGCTTCTGATAGCTGCCGCATGGCCTCGAATTGTTCTGGAGTGCAGAGCCGCGCAGACCTGTGAATCAAAACCGTTCCGCCCGGTACGATGGTTCGAAAGTCTGCCGCTAGCGCGAGAAAGATTGCTGCGCTCGAGCACCGGCCAGTAATCCGGGCCGTGACACGCCAAGGGTGGTGCAGAAGAGCCAGCGCGATGGCCGCCGCGCTCCCCGCCTCACCACCGGCGCAATCGATCAACATGGATATAGATCGGTCACTCGCGTCGCGGATGGCTTGCAAATAGTAGTTGGTATCGCGCTTCGCAGCGCGCCCCTCCGCAACGTCGACGCCCCTAGGTACCGACGAGTGAAACTTCAGCACTAAAGGCCGCCCCGAACCTTGTGGGCGCACCGGCGGATTCGGACACTCAGGTAGCGCCGCCGCCTTGGTTCGAGGCTCCGCGTGGATGCAATAGATCTCGGGCACGAAGCTCACGCCGACCATCCCGCGGTGAAGCCCGACGGAACCGCGTATACAAACGCTGCCGCGCCGAAATTGGCCGTGAGGTTATCGCCAACAGTCGGGCTACCGTATTGGCTAAACGCAACCACCGGCGCGTACTGCGCTGCAATCAGCGTAATGCCGCCCGCGTTCGTTGCTGGATCGTGCGTCCCGTTGTTGTCCCAGCTTCCGCCATTGAGCGCATACCACGCCTTTCCTGCGACGGCGTCGTGCGCCACGCGGATAATACTTCCCCCGGCATTGGCGGCCCCAATGTTGCCAACGTTGCCGCCGTTGTTCATGATGTTGCCGTTGCTCAGCCAGATGCCGGACCCCGCGCCAGTATTGCCGTTTATGAGCGGGAAGTATCCGTAGGTGGACGCCATAATACCGATCGTGTCGGTGCTGCCGTGTGAAGCTCCGACTGTGACCTCGAAATAAAACCTACCGGCGCTCTTGTAGGAAATCGATTGAGCACCGCCGGTGCTCGTGTTGCTGCGCGTCGCGGTCAGATTGCCATTCGAAAGCGTGGCGTTGCTGACGGACGCTGCGTCAAGCGTTGTCGGCGTGAACCCGCCGCTACGTATAGCGGGGCGCGTCGCTACAATCTGCGGACTACAAAACATCTATAAACCTCGTCATGACGCAGATGGAGCCAGTTACAGAATCCGCACACGTTCGGCGCGGCGCTTGCCGTCCCGTGACGCGCCGACATCGAAGCTTACGCGCTGATCAACTTGCGGGGTGCCCGTGCTCAGCATTTGCCTAAAGTGAAAAAAAAGATCTCCGCCGCTATCCTGGCGGATGAATCCGAAGCCTGCGTCCGGGTTGACGTGCTTGATGATGCCCTGGTTCATGCTGTCCAATCTCCGTCTAGAGCAGACCATGACGATTCGATCCGGGCACGATCGACGATCGCGATGCTCGGCTTCAACATCTTGCGCGCCGCAAGGTCCACTACGGGGCTGCGCGTCATGACTTTGTCGCGACCGACCCTGACTGCCTGCCGCCTCAACCCACGATAGCCCCGGAATGCGCTGTTCATCTGCTCGCCATCGCGAACCATCACGACGAATTCGCCGTCATCGGATTGCACGGTCCCACACCAGCCGTCTGTCATCGACACGACGGCGCCGGGTTTCATCCGCAGGGCGAGCGGATCGCTGTCCTTCAAACGAACGTTTTTCATCACGCGGTTCCCACTAACATTGCAACAGGGCCACGCGTGCTTGCGTCACCGACTGTGTGATTAATGATGTCGCATCTCTGGACGCCGCGGACCAACACTTGATCGGCGTCCATCGCCCGATCGCGGCTGATCGCTAGGATGGTCTGCTGCTGACGCTCAACCAGAACACTCGACATAGCCAAGTTGCCGAAGAACAGCATCGGCTTGCCCGTCAGGCTGGTCGGGACATCCGGCAGTTTGCCGCTAAACCGCACCGGAAAACCGAGGTAGTTTGCGCTGATCGTTCCGTCCGGCCGCTGAGTTGCGACAAGGCCGCCGCTAACAGCTGCGAGACGGCAGAGCGTCTGAGCGTAGCCGGTTGCGCTTGTGTACCACGCCGCACCAGGGATCGCCGCGGCGATCACGCCGGCCATCAGATTCGCAATGTCAGTTGCGGTGATCGTCAAGAACGTGTTGACGCCAGTCCCCGCCGCGACCGATGATTTGAGGCCTACCAGCTTCGTTGCAAGCCCGCTCATGCCCACATAGGCCGACGTCCCGTCGCCGTTGAAGCCGCAGTCGTCCTCTTTAGAGGCGAAGGCATAACCGACTTCAGACGTCAGAAATTCGCCGAGATCTGCCGCGCTGTCCTCGAACAATTCGGACGACGCGCGCCCGAGAATTGCGAACTTCTTCTGTGCGCTTTCGACCACGTCAAGCTGGAAACTCGACTCCGGGATCGGAGCCCCTTCAGTAACGAAATTTGCCACTAGCCCGCCACTCCGGCGAGGCCTGACCTGACCATCGGAACGCGCTGGCCGGATCTCCGCACCTTGGCGGAACGCTCCCATGGCTTCGCGGACATTGATGATCGCCGCGTCGAAATCCTGCGGTGCGAGAAATCCACCGACCGAGTTGGTGGATCCAGAGGTCGCTTTCGTGAGGCCGATGCCATGATCGACGCACCACATGCGTGCAGCGTCGTCTCCCATGATCGCCTTGGCCCAATAACCAACGCGCTCCGCCTTCTGCTCGGCATGCGGACCGGTAAACGCGCGCGTACGATTCGATTTAAGCAACATTCTGTGTCTTTCTGATTTCGGCCTGAGTGACGATGCGCTCTGCGACGGCCGCGTCGTGCAGCTCCCGAAGGGGATCGCCGACTCCGAGGAGCGAAAAGCCGGAGGCGATGGTGGTTGCCATTGCTATATTGAGCCCCCAAGCTCCCTGAACGGGCTCGAGCATTTCGCGCGCACGGTTTTCGAGTGCCAGCAGCCTTGTCGAGGTGAAAACGATCTCGCGACAGACCTCGCGCCACGCGTCAGCATTTCTGTCGATGTATTCCTGGGCCTCACGTTCGCGCGCCTCGCCCTCTTTCTGCGCCCAGTGCTTGTCCGCGATTGCGATGGCCTCGCGATTTGCCCGGATCTGCTGGAGGCGAGAGACATCTGATCCGCCCAGAAAGTGAGCGGGTGTCGAGCCATTGAGGAGCGTCTTCAGGTGATCGCGAACCATGCACTCGTGCTCAGTCAACGGCCGCGGCGGCGGTAGCCCTTTCAAACTAGCCTGATAGATTCCGGCATCCTCACTCATGAGCGCGCGATCGTGCTCGGAGAGCGCCGACCGGACAGCCCTGATCTCGGCGGAAGTCTTGGGATCGGTATGTTTGCTTGCCATGAATCCAGACCTAGCTCACTTTTTCGTCGGAAAACGAGCGGTGCTCGTTTTTGTCCGGGCGCGTCGGCGCAGTCGACGAAAGTGCTGCGCCAGCATTTGCTGTCGGTGCGGATCGTTCGACCAGCGCCGGGCAAGCTTCATTGCCGCATGGGGACCGTTGCCGAGCCGCTGCAGCTCAGCCATTGCGGCGGCGTTCTCACGCTGCTGCCGCTCGGAAGGAATCTCCTCCCCACCGTCGATGACCGTCAGAAGCCGCTCGACGCCGCGCGCCACGACCACTTCCGTCGCCACGCGTCGCTCCACGTCAGCAACGATCGCGCGGACAACCGGTCCGAGTTGGCGACGGAGCTGGTCGAGCGACAACGGCATCTAGTTCGCGCGCGCCCCCGTGATTTCGTCAGCCAGACTCACCACGGCAGCGGCACTTCGCGTTCTGCCCATTTCTCGCCGGGCGAAGGACCGGGATCGAACAGCGAGGCGAAATATTTCGGATGCCGCCACTTCATTGAGTCCAAGCCAGCCACGATCGCCTGCACGAGCATGAGATCAATCGGCGGGCGGACCGCGCGCTCATCTACCGCAATCTGCACCATGGCTTCCAACTTTGCCGCAGCCAGCAGGCGCGCCTCCGGTGGCCAGCGCGCGTCACCGGCTATTTCCAGATGTCGATCGATATTGACGACTTCGAACACGTCGTCGATTGCGCGGCGGACCGCGTCGAGCCGTTCCGCGGACTGCTCGCAGTGAAGACCCACGCCTCGGTAGGTCGCGATAATCGGGATTGTGTCGTCGTCGTCATTCATGCCTTGCCTCCATTCAGAATGTGCAGCGCTCGCCGCGCGACTGGGTCACGTTCGCCTGGCTCCTCGGGTCGCTGGGGTTCGTTGCTCAGCAGAGCTTTTGCTGCCGCTACGCGAGCCGACGCCGGCGCGCTGGTGTCAGCGGCGATCGAGCGCAACACCGCGGTCGGATCGAGTGTCGACAAATCAACCCCGGCCAGCGCTTTCTGGCTCGCCTCTCGCCGGTTCGGCCTACCTTTGCGGCGTTTCGCTATGCGCTTCGCCATAGTGGTTTTCTCCGTGTGGGTGATTTTCTGGGAATTTTCGGCGCGCGCGCGTGTGCTGCGCGTGGGAGCCCATGCGGTTCCGGCTCCCAAGAGCGCTGGAAGGGCAGAAACCCCTACCCCTTGGGTTGATTTCCCGTTTTGATTTTTTGCCCAACGATCGCAAGGCGATGACCGCCGAAGGGAGCGATGCCCCTCGCTCGGTTTTCGATCTCGCTGCAAACGGAGCTGCCCATGCGGTTGGCGCGGCCCGGCCAATCCACCGCGATACCGCCATAGCCACATTGGCCAACTCGGAACATCAATTTGGTTTCGTCGAAGATTTGCAGCCAGGGCGGTCCCGGAGGTTGTGCTGCGACAGGCAAGATACCCCCTGACACTCCTCACACCGCTCACAGTCTCAGTCCTCATCTGAGCACCAACTGTTAGGGGTGTTAGCGGTGTTGGTGGGGGTATAGCGGCCGTAGCCCTGCTTCTGGATCTCGCCGGCAGCCACCATCTGCCCAAGTAGGAACCTGACGTTGCCGTCCTTCATGCCTGTTGCCGCCGCGATCTCTTTCGGTCCGAGCGGCGACGTCTTGGCCAAAGCTGAGAGAATTGCCCTCCGTTCGTCGGACCGACGTACGTCAGCCGCCTCCCCGAGAACCGTCCAACTCCCCGCATTGAACAACACTGCTGTCTCGCGCTCCTCGACGTCGCGCCCGCGAACGTAGAGCGTCCGACCGTTTGGTCCCTGATCCAGAACGATGGTGGTGTCCGCGCAGGCCGCTAGGCCGTTGGATCCCGATAGCGCCTCGAGCGGATCGTCCATCGCGCCCTTCTTGGTGTGATGCAGGCCAAGCACAGCCACGCCGTGACGAGTGGACCACTCCTGAAGCGGAGCCCAAATGGAATAGTCGGACTCATAGGCATTCTGATTCTTATTGCCGGGAGGCTTGATCCGCTGAAGGACGTCGATAACGACCAACCGGGGATCCTTCACGGATAGCCGCCAACGATCCAGACGATTGATGAAACCGTCGTTGAGCAGTGGGGCTTCCGTTACCCACTCGAGCCGTGACATGTCCGGCAATGTGTGATCGTGCGGAAACAGTGCTCGAATACGAGACTGTATTCTGCGCGGTCCGTTCTCTAGGTCGATGTATAAGGCGTCGCCCGCAATACAGTCGATCGACCCCATGGCGGCTCCGCCCGTCGCGACTGCCACGGCGATATCGATAGCCCACCATGTCTTGCCGAGTTTCATTCGACCCGCGAACGCCGTAAAACCGGCATATACGTAGCCAGCCACGATCGCCTTTAGCGGCGGGAATGTTGCAGCCATCAAATCGTTGGTGTTGGTACGTTTGAAGCCGGGGCCGAACCGATCGTGGACGGCAGTCAGCGCGTCCAGATCCTGGTTGGTCATGTTCTCGATGTCGGAACAGTCCATGACGCGAATATTCATGCGCCACCCGTTTGGCTCATGGCATCAGCCATCACCCGCTGGATAGCTTCCGCGCCGTACTCGACGTAAAGGGCGTTGTAGATGGCCGCCACATGAAGATGATCCGCGGCAACGACGCGAGATATCAAGCCCAGCCTAACCAAGCCCGCGGCATGCTCGGACTCAGCAACGAAAGCGTGGAATCTCGCGTTTGCGATGTTCAAGCAAATCTCAGCTTGCAGGTTCGACCATTTTTCGGGGTCGAGCGTGCTTACCTGCTCGTCAATGTTGCTTTCCAGATTAAGTTTCACTGCGTGCTCTCCCCGAAAATGAGAGGCGCAAGCAATGCAGCTGCCGTGGCGCTGATCGCGCAGCGTCGCGTCAAAGCAGAAACTTGAAGACGACGGGCAACTATTTTGCTAGGTTGCGAATTGTCCAAAGCGCCAGCAAGGACCAATTCGCAAACCCGACCGTCACCAGCGGCCGGGTTTTGCATTTCTGGATCACGCAAGGTGCGGCACCTCGCGAATGATCTTATAACGACGGAATTTCGCCGCCGGCTTCAGCTCGGGTACCCTGCCCTCTGCTATCGCGATGGCAAACACGTAGCTCGGGAACGGCCCGGCCTCGTCGGCACCAATTACAACGCTGAACAGTCCGTCATCACGCTGGCGAATTTCACGATGATGGACCATCAGGCGGCAGCCCGATCCCGCGCAGCGACGCGCTGACGTTGCCACTCCGCGATTTCGCTCGCTAGCCAAGCCACAGCCTTGCCACCCTCCCCGTTGAGCTTCACTGGCTTGGGGAACGAGGCTTCGGCCATCAGCAAATAGATGGTGCTGCGGCCCAGACCGGTAGCTGTCTTCACGTCTTCTAGCCGGAGGAATGTCTCGACATGGTGAGCTAGAGCTCCCTGCTGTCCTGCTAGTGATTGCGCCATTTGATCCTCGTTGCTCCGTTGGAAAATCCAAACTGGTGCAACGGGATTTATTGGGCAGATTGCCACCTGTCTTTTCCCGAGTGAAACGGGAGAACTTATTTCTAGGGGCTTGGCCCTGACAGCGTGGGCCGGGTCTAGAACCGCAGAATGGCCGGCTCGATTTTTAAGCTAGTGTCAATCTGGACGGTTTCACCAGAACGCAATATGGGGCGCGGCGCCTGTTTGGTCGAACTCTTTTCGCCAAGCACCCTGTACCCTTCAGCGCGCTGAAGAAATTCCAACAGGTTCGCCGCTCTGCAGGGAAGCGTTCCCCCGTCCGCAAAATCGATTGCCGATGCCCAAAAATGGGCCACAGGTCGGTATCTCGGCCAATATGTATTCGCGAAGGTCTTTTCATCTCTGATCTTTGGCTCGATGGCTGCAAGTTCTTTGACCATCTTCCCTAACGTCTCTGGTTTGCCGCGAGCAACGCTAGCCACTGCACGCTGCAGATAGAAGCCGGACCGCACGCCGTGGCCAAAGGGTTCGGGCATTTGCTTCTGTATCAGAGCGAGAGGTAAAGCATCTTTTGCCAACGTAGTTAGGCTACGAAGATCGTCCGCGGCCAGAAATTCTTGAATCGAATGGCCGGTCTCAACTCGGCTAGTTTTAATGCTTTGGTCCCGTTGGGCCGGATCATGGGGCCAGAGCATCAGCGCAGCTATGGCGTCTAGATCGACCGGCGTCGGCGCGAGAATTATTTCCCGACTGATCGCCAACATCTCCGCCATCATCGGCCTCCACAGTATGTGGCCCAATCCTCCATCAGCAGCCTGCGCTTGTCGAACAAGTCGGTTCGGCGGTACGCATTCTCGACCTTGTCGCCGACTGCGTGCGCCAGCGCCATTTCTGAGACTTCGTTTGCGTACGCGGTTTGCTCGGAAGCCCAGTCTTTGAAGGTGCTGCGGAACCCGTGCACCGTGAGGCCCGGCCGGATCGCCTTTAGCGCCTTCAACATCTTTTCATGAGGAAGCTTCTTCTTTGGATTTTCGCCGGAGAAGACATACTTTGTGTCGCGCGACAGACCTGAAAGTATCTCCAGCATTCGATCGGTCAGCGGTACGCGGTGATCAGCATCGGCCTTCATGCGCTCTGCAGGTATCGTCCAGCACTTTTTGGCCGCATCGACCTCACCCGCCTCCCAGGTCAGGCCGAACGTGTTGTCGGACCGTACCGCGGACAAGATCGTCCATTCGAGCGCACGGGCCGCCACCGTTTCGTCCTGGCGCAGCTCGGCCATGAATGCCGGTAGTTCCGCATAAGGCATCGCCGGCAGATGTGTCACCTTCGCGACCTTGCCGGGATCTGGGAGCACGTTCTTAAGGTGACCGCGCCACCGAGCTGGGTTTTCTCCTTCGCGATATCCGTGCGTCGTTGCCCAGTTAATGATCAATTCGATCCGCATCCGGAGTTTCGCGGCTGACTGGGTCTTGGTTCCCCAGATCGGCTTCAGGGCCTTCAACACGAGTGCCGTGTCGACGCTGGCCACCGGGAGTGCTCCGAAGACTGGCTCGACGTACCTCTTAAGGCTGCCCTTCCATAGCTTCGTGTGCTTCTCGCCCTTCCAGCCAGCCTTGTGGGCCTCGATATACTCGGCGGCACACTGGCTGAAGGTCACCGCCTTGGCTTCCTGGATGCGTTTGGCGAGCCGCAGGGCGCGCTTGGTCTCGAGGGGGTCTATTCCCGCCTTCAGGCTCTCCCGGGCCCCGTAGGCTCGATCCCGGGCCTCCTTGGTGGTGATGAAACCATCCCGCTTGCTGGTGCTGAGCGGACCCAAGCCCATTTCCCTAGATGTCGGTTTGCCGGCCCGGCTGGTGTGGCCCCGCATATAGCGAAACAGCCAGGCCTTGGTCACACCCCCGTCCTTGCTGGGGGCAACCTGCAAATACAGCCCACCGCCGTCAGCATACCGTCCCGGCTTGTCGATGTTCTCAATGAATTTCGGAGAGAGTCGATTAAGCAGCCGCGCCAAAAATCATCTCCAGCAACCCACGGGCCTACCCACAAATCATCACTGGATTCTGCTGGAGCGTCCCGGACCTGTCTAGACGACAAATCCAAGTTATGCCCGATCTACAACGGCTTTCGTGGATGTCTCAGGAAGCCACCGGACGATCCAGAAGCGGAGGCATCAGCCGCGCCTTCAATTCGACGAAGCTGCCGACATCGGGCGCGGTGCCCTTCTTCACCGAGAGCCTGACACGCTCGAGTTTTGGCGCCTCGCGCTGGCTTTCCATCGACACGACGCGCAGCACGAAGCGGTCGGTCTTTTCTCTGACGTCGCGTGTCTCGACAAAACCGGTCAGCGCCACGGAAAATATCGGCCGTGCCAGCACGCCGTGGGCGATCCGCGCGGTCTTCCAGGTCGCGGTCGCAAAGCCTGCCGCAACCGCCGCCAGCATTACGACGGCGGGAAACACGCTGCGCCGCCGCAGCAGCAGCGCCAGCAGGAAGAGCGCGATTGCGCCGGTCGCTGCGACCGACAGCACCGGCTCGTGCTCGGCCGCGAAATAGAACGCAATGCCGGTGCCGAACGCCACCGGCACCCACGGCAACAGGCGTCCAGCCCCAGTCTCCGCACGCGCCCATTGCCGCAATGTCTCGGCAAGAGGCCGCCAGATGCTGGCGCGCTCCGGAACATAGCCGCCGACCGGCGCAGCCGCGCGCGGCGGCCACGTCCCCGCGTAGCCGCGTCTGCCGCCCGGCGTCGTGCCCTGCTCCGCCATTCCGCTCGCGATCCCTGCCGGGCCGCAAGGCTAGCGGAAGCTGTGACCTCACCGCTAGCAGAACGGATGCAGAATACCGACCGGCAGGCGGGATGCCAGGACCGACCTGTGTCGCAGCTTCCCGCGCCGAGCCCACAGCTGCGGCCTGCGTCAAATCGATCGAGCCGAAAGTCTCATTAGGTGCCGATCCCATTGGGATTAGACTACCCTGATGCCTCCACTCCCGGACAGACGGGATGAGGCAGTGACGGCTCGCGGCACCTGACGGCCGCTGGAGCTCTTCTCAGGTGGCCCACAACTCCCCCTGAGACCAGGCGTTGCGGACGAACTCGCAAATCTCGCCTGCAACGCCGCGCACCATGCGCACGCCGCGAGCGGATAGATCGCTGAAAAAACGCGAGGCGTAGCGTTTGCATTTGATAGGAGCAGCACATGGCAGTTCAAGTACCGAGCGATTTTCGTCGCGTGATTGTCGCTGCGTCAGTGGGAAACGTTATTGAATGGTACGATTTCTATATCTTTGGCAGCCTGGCCGCAGTTCTGTCGGTCAAGTTCTTTGAGCAATCCCACCCCGTTGCAGCCTTGCTGAGCACGATCGCGCTGTTCACTGCGGGATTCCTGATCCGTCCTTTGGGGGCCTTCCTGTTCGGATGGATGGGCGATCGGGTCGGCCGCAAATATACATTCCTCATTACGCTGAGCGGAATGGGCTTGGGAACGGGAGCGATCGGACTGATCCCAACTTATCAGTCGATCGGCCTGACGGCCGCATTCGTTCTGTTCGGCTTGCGGATGATCCAGGGTCTGTGCCTGGGCGGCGAATATGGCGGCGCCATCACCTATGTCGCCGAGCATGTTCCAGACGACAGCCGCGGCTACTACACGGGCTGGCTACAAACCTCGCCGACGCTCGGGATCGTGGTGTCGCTTGCCGTGATCGTTCTGACCCGGACCTGGGCCGGCAATCAGGCTTTCGACGAATGGGCGTGGCGCGTTCCGTTCCTGGTCTCGTTCCTGCTGGTGGCCATCGCCATCTACATCCGGCTCCAGCTCCAGGAGACGCCGATTTTCCAGGAGATCAAGGCCCGCGGACAGATGACCAGGAATCCTTGGCGCGAAGCTTTCCTCAGCGCCAACATCAAGTACATCTTGATCGCCATCGTCGTCCTGATCGGACAGGGCGTGGTCTGGTACAGCGGTCAATTCTGGGCACTGTACTTCCTGCAGCAGGTCTCCAAGGTCGATGCGGTTACCTCGGCCTACATCGTGGGAACCGCACTGCTGATCGCGACGCCGAGCCTGATCTTCTTTGGTTGGCTGTCGGATCAGATCGGCCGGAAATCCGTGATCCTCGGAGGAATGCTGCTCGCCGCGATCACCTACTATCCGCTGTATCTATGGCTCGGCATGGTCACGCAGCCGGGACACATCAACTATCCGGTCGCCGTCTTCATCATCTTCATCCTCGTCTGCTACGTCGGGATGGTGTACGGGCCGGTCGGAGCGTTCCTGGCGGAATTTTTCCCGGCCAGGATCAGGTACACCTCGGTCTCGGTGCCGTATCATATCGGCAATGGTTGGGGCGGCGGATTGGTGCCGTTCATCACATCAGCCGCCTTCGCAGCGACCGGCAGCATCGGCTACGCGCTGATCTACCCGATTGCCGTTCCCGCGGTGTGCTTCGTGATCGCCCTCCTTGTCATGCCGGAGACACGCAAGACCAGAATTTGGGAGCAGATCGAGGCGAGAGCCGCGTCGTGACGGAGTGACGTTGCTGAGGGGCGACTGACCCCTACAGCAAAAACGATAGCCGCCTTCCAGCAAGTGCGGGACGACGCTTCTGTATCGTCCCGTACTCGCGGTCTCCGGCGTGATTTCTCTGCAAAGGCTGCATACGTATTACATCGACGCGGCGTGGAGGGGATGCTGCTCCACGCAATTCCCAACCTCTCCGGCCGCCGGTGGTCGACGGTCAGACTAACGTTTCAGTCGAATTCCTCTCAGCCAGCTCGGTGATGCCAGCGATCGTGCCACCAGGTGGCGAAATCACGATCCATCGTCAGCTCCCAGCAAGCGAGCACGATCACCACGATGCCGGCGAGCACGCTGCTCGTCGTGACCGATCCCTGTTGGTAGCTGAACGTCCAGGGGGCCAACATCAGAGCCAACCCCATCAGCATCTCGCCCCATTCCTCCAGATAGGACGGAATGATGAATGCCTCCAAGGCAAACAGCACGACGCCCAATCCGAGCATGATGGAGATCCAGAGAGCGGCCCCGGAGAAGCCCAGTGCAAACGGCGACGCGACCAGCCAGACGCCCACCAACAGGCTGGCAGCATCCTGCCAGTGTTGAATGCGCATGATCCTCACCTCCTTCTTCCGAAGACATGGTGTGGCGGGGACAAAAAAGCATCTATCCGACCTGCGATGTGTTGCCGCTGCTGATCCGCCAGCCGACGATCGAGCTGCCGTCCGTCCGCCCGGAAGCCGCTCTCCACGGCCTACGACCGTGGTCCCTCCTCGCGATGCAACGAGATCCAGATAGCCTGCAAGTCAGGTACAAGATCGCATGGACGAGCGGCAGCCGCGAGGCGCATGACGCTCGGCCCCGAGCACCGCCCATGCACTCTCCCTGACTACGGGGGCCCGCCGGCCCTCGACTTTTTTTGCCACGTTCCAGCGCAACGCCTAGATCAATGGCGTCTGCGACGAGACATGATGGCAGGCGATCTTCCAGTCGCCGCCCTCGCGCGCGATCACCCAGGTGATCTTGACGGCGAGCGAGGGCGCATCGCCGTCGAGGAAGAACGACGCGATAGCAGCCATGTTGACGAGATCGGCATTCACCCGTTCGGTCCTGATATCGCTGAACTGAACGCGCGGAGCGTGCCAGCGCGGCAGGCCGTCAAAGTAGGCTTTGACGCCGTCGCGGCCGCGATAGAGCGTCGGGTTCGAGCCGAAGAAGAACGCGTGCTGCGAGTAGAGCGCAGCAAGCGTATCCGCATCGAGCTTGCCGAAACCCGCGGACCATCTGGCGATGATGGCGGAGGCGACTTCGTCGGCTTCGTCAGGCATCGATCGCCTCCGTCCGTTGTTCGCGCCGGATCGCGCTAACCCTTGCCGCCGACTTCCTTGGCGAAGGTGTCGCGCAGGCCGATGGTGCGGTTGAACACCAGCCTGTCCGGCGTCGAATCCGCATCGCGCACGAAGTAGCCCTGCCGTTCGAACTGCATCGCCTCAGGCGAATTGCCCTCGGCGATCGCAGGCTCGACCCGCGCATCGCTGAGCACTTCCAGCGACTGCGGGTTGAGGTCGGCGGCGAAATCGGCGGCGTTCGGGCTCGGGTTGGCGAACAGCTGATTGTAGATGCGGATTTCCGCCGGCTTCGACTGCGCCGCCGGCAACCAGTGCATCGTCGCCTTCACCTTGCGGCCGTCGGGCGCGTTACCGCCCTTGGTCGCGGGATCGTAGGTCGCGCGAAGCTCGACGATCTCGCCGGCGTCGTTCTTCACGACGCTGGTGCACTTGATGAAGTAGGCATAGCGCAGCCGCACCTCATTGCCGGGCGAGAGGCGGAAGAACTTCTTCGGCGGGTTCTCCATGAAGTCGTCGCGCTCGATATAGAGCTCGCGGCCGAAGGCGATCTTGCGGGTGCCGGCGTCCGGATTGTCGGGATGGTTGATCGCCGCGATCTCCTCGACCTGGCCTTCCGGATAGTTCTCGATCACCACCTTGAGCGGCCGCAGCACCGCCATGCGGCGCAGCGACGTGCGGTTCAGCTCCTCGCGGATGCAGAATTCGAGCATGCCGACATCGACCACGCTGTTGGCCTTGGCGACGCCGATGCGCTTGATGAACTCGCGCACCGCAGCCGGCGGCACGCCGCGCCGCTTCAGGCCGGCGATGGTCGGCATCCGCGGATCGTCCCAGCCCGAGACATGGCCGTCGCGGACAAGCTGGGTCAGCACGCGCTTGGACAGCAGCGTGTAGGTCAAATTGAGCCGCGCCATTTCGTACTGGCGCGGCTTCGATGGCACCGGCAGCTTGTCGAGCAGCCACTCATAGAGCGGACGGTGATCCTCGAACTCCAGTGTGCAGATCGAATGGGTGATGCCCTCGATGGCGTCCGACTGGCCGTGCGCGTAGTCGTAGCTCGGATAGATCGACCATTTGTCGCCGGTGCGCGGATGGTGGGCGTGCAGGATGCGGTACAGCACGGGATCGCGCAGGTTGATGTTGCCGGCGGCCATGTCGATTTTGGCGCGCAGCACGCGGGCGCCGTTCGTGAACTCGCCGGCCTTCATGCGGCGGAACAAATCGAGGTTCTCCTCGACCGTGCGGTCGCGGAACGGCGAGTTCTTGCCTGGCTCGGTCAGCGTGCCGCGGGACAGCCGGATCTCCTCCTGCGACTGATCGTCGACATAGGCGTAGCCCGCCTTGATCAGGCCCTCGGCCCAATCGTACAGCCGCTCGAAATAGTCCGACGCAAAGAAGAGGTTTTTGCCCCAATCGTAGCCGAGCCAATGCACGTCGGCCTGGATCGAGTCGATGTACTCCTGCTCCTCCTTGGTCGGATTGGTGTCGTCGAAGCGCAAATTGCACTGGCCGCCGAACTCCTGCGCGATGCCGAAATTCAGGGCAATCGACTTGGCGTGACCGATATGCAGGTAGCCGTTCGGCTCCGGCGGAAAGCGGGTCACGATCCGGTTGTGCTTGTGGGAGGAGAGATCGGCCTGGACGATGTCGCGGATGAAGTCGCGCCCTGCCTCTGCCGTCGTGTCAATCGTCATCAAAGGGTTCCCTGGAGGAGTCAGCCCAACCTTCTGCCAAATTCGCGCCGTCCGGCCAAGCCTGGTTTCAAAGTGTGGTTTCAAGCCTGGTTTGGCCGGCAAAAGGTCAGCCGGGGCTTTAGTTATGTTCGGTTCCTGATATACACCACCGCCCATTCCAGCATACGTCGCACTCGATCATGACCAATTCCGTCGTTACCCGCTTCGCCCCCTCGCCGACCGGCTTCCTCCACATCGGGGGTGCCCGCACCGCGCTGTTCAACTGGCTCTATGCCAGGAAGCTCGGCGGCAAGATGCTGCTCCGGATCGAGGACACCGACCGCGAACGCTCGACCAAGGAGGCGATCGACGCCATCCTGGACGGCCTGAAATGGCTCGAGCTCGATTGGGACGGCGAGGTCATCTACCAGTTCAGCCGCGCCGCCCGCCATCGCGAGGTCGCCGAGGGCCTGCTCGCGGCCGGGCGCGCCTATTACTGCTACGCCACCCCGGAGGAGCTCACCGCGATGCGCGAGAAGGCGCGCGCCGAGGGCCGCACCCGCCTGTATGACGGCATGTGGCGCGATCGCGATCCGGCGACCGCGCCTTCCGACGTCAAGCCGACCATCCGCCTCAAGGCGCCGCAGACCGGCGAGACCGTGATCGAGGATCAGGTCCAGGGCCGCGTGGTCTGGCAGAACGAGAACCTCGACGACCTCGTCCTGCTCCGCGGCGACGGCACCCCGACCTACATGCTCGCGGTCGTGGTCGACGACCACGATATGGGCGTCACCCACATCATCCGCGGCGACGACCACCTGATCAACGCCGCGCGTCAGAAGCAGATCTACGACGCGCTGGAGTGGGAGCTGCCGAGCATGTCCCACATTCCGCTGATCCACGGACCCGACGGCTCGAAGCTGTCGAAGCGCCATGGCGCGCTCGGCGTCGATGCCTACCGCGCCCTCGGCTATCTGCCGGCCGCCTTGCGCAACTATCTCGTCCGGCTCGGCTGGAGTCATGGCGACCAGGAGATCTTTTCGACCCAGGAGATGATCGACGCGTTCGATCTCTCGGGCGTCGGCCGCTCGGCGGCGCGGTTCGATTTCGCCAAGCTGGAGAACCTCAACGGCCACTATATCCGGCAGAGCGACGATCAATCCCTCGTGACCCAATTCGAGAGCGTGCTGGATTATGTTCCTGAAGGCGCCGCGCTGAAGGCCAAGCTCAACGACGCCACCCGCGCGCAATTGCTGCGGGCGATGCCGAGCCTGAAGGAGCGCGCCAAGACGCTGATCGAGCTGATCGCGGGCGCCTACTTCATTTTCGCCGATCGCCCGTTGGAGCTCGATCCGAAAGCGGCCGCGCTCCTCACGCCGGAAACGCGCGCGTTGATCGGCCGGCTGCGCACCGCGCTGGAAGCCGTCAACGACTGGACAGCCGAAACCACCGAGACCGCCATGCGGAATTTCGCCGAGCAGAACAATCTGAAACTCGGCGCCGTTGCCCAGCCGCTGCGGGTGGCGCTGACGGGACGCACGACATCGCCGGGCATCTTCGACGTGCTGGCCGTCCTGGGACGCCAGGAGTGCCTCGACCGTCTCGCCGATCAGGCGGCGTGATCCTGCATGGACCCCCTCCAGGGTCCATCTTGCAGCGCACATTGCAATGAGCTACCCATCGCCGGACGCTTTCTCACAAGCCGTTCCGCCCCGCCATGGGCCGCAAATTAGCGACTGGGCAAGGTCGGTTTTCGCAACGATTTCATCGGGGATCTCACGATGGACGCAAAATCCAGCAAGACAGCCACACTCACCATTGGCAACAAGAACTACGATTTCCCGATCCTGAGCGGCACGGTTGGGCCTGATGTCATCGACATCGGCAAGCTCTACGGCCAGGCCGGGGTGTTCACCTACGATCCCGGCTTCACCTCGACCGGCAGCTGCCAGTCTAAGATCACCTATATCGACGGCGACGCCGGTATCCTCGAATACCGCGGCTACCCGATCGAGCAGCTCGCCGAGAACGGCGACTTCCTCGAAACCTGCTACCTGCTGCTCTACGGGGAGCTTCCGACCCCGGCGCAGAAGAAGGACTTCGACCATCGCGTGATCCACCACACCATGGTGCACGAGCAGATGGCGCGTTTCTTCCAGGGCTTCCGCCGCGACGCGCATCCGATGGCGATCATGGTTGCTGCTGTCGGCGCGCTCGCCGCGTTCTACCATGACTCCACCGACATCAACGATCCGAAGCAGCGCATGATCGCCTCGATGCGGATGATCGCGAAGGTGCCGACGCTGGCGGCGATGGCCTACAAATACACCATTGGCCAGCCCTTCGTGTATCCGAAGAACTCGCTGTCCTTCGCCGAGAACTTCCTGCAGATGTGCTTCGCGGTGCCGTGCGAGGACTACAAGATCAACCCGGTGCTCGCCGACGCGCTCGACAAGATCTTCATCCTGCATGCCGACCACGAGCAGAACGCGTCGACCTCGACGGTGCGTATCGCCGGCTCCTCCGGCGCCAACCCGTTCGCCTGCATCGCGGCCGGCATCGCCTGCCTGTGGGGTCCGGCCCATGGCGGCGCCAATGAAGCGGCGCTCGCCATGCTGTCGTCGATCGGATCGGTCGACAAGATCCCCGAGTTCATCGCCAAGGTGAAGGACAAGAACAGCGAAGTCCGCCTGATGGGCTTCGGTCACCGGGTCTACAAGAACTATGATCCGCGCGCCAAGATCATGCAGAAGATGTGTCACGCGGTGCTGGCCGAGACCGGCCATGGCGATGACCCGATGCTGAAGGTTGCGCTCGAGCTCGAGAAGATCGCGCTCAGCGATCCCTACTTCATCGACCGCAAGCTTTACCCGAACGTCGACTTCTATTCGGGCATCACGCTGAAGGCGATGGGCTTCCCGACCTCGATGTTCACCGTGCTGTTCGCGGTCGCCCGCACCGTCGGCTGGATCAGCCAGTGGAGCGAGATGATCGAGGATCCGCAGCAGAAGATCGGCCGTCCGCGCCAGCTCTACACCGGCGTGGCGCGCCGCGACTATGTGACGATCGACAAGCGCAAGTAAGCTTCATCTCTGACAGGTTCGAGACGGCGCCATCATTCCTGATGGCGCCGTTTTCGTTTGCCGCGGGCGACTTCGGTCGCGAGCGCATCGAGACGCGGCAGCCAGAACGCCCTGAAGCGGTCGAGCCAGTCGTCGACCTCGCGCAGCCGCCCCGGCTCCACGGCATAGATGCGGCGGGTGCCGTCGGCGCGCACCGACGCGAAACCGGCGTCGCGCAGGATCCGCAACTGCTGCGAGACCGCCGATTGGGTGATGCCGAACTCGCGCTGCACGACGGCGACGACATCGCCCGAACTGTGCTCGCCGGTCGCCAGCAGTTCCAGGATGCGCCGGCGGACGGGATCACCGAGGATGTCGAAGGCGTGCACGGTTGCTAGCCTCCACTCGGCTCAGGCTCGCCGCAATAGAACGCCGTCGTGTTGGCCCCGGCCCGGCGTGCCGCCGCCTCGTCCGTTCCTGCCTTGATCGAGGCCCTGCACCAGTCCGCGCTGCTGCGGCGGATGAAATCCTTGCCGTCCTCGGAGCCTGGCCATGCCGCCGCGGCCGCCCGGTCGAACTGCCCGCCAGGGCCTGCGGCGACATAGAGCGCAAGCCCGATCAAGGCGAGGTCCCAGCCCACGCCGACCGCACCGGGTCCGTAGCGATCCCAAAAGTCGCCCTCGATCAGCGAAAGATGCTCCAGCACGAGCCGTGTGCCGCCGGCGGCATCGCCGGCCAGGGTCACGGTGACCCAGCTGACCGCGCCCATCGCCTCCCAGGTCACGGCGAGCCGGCGCGGCGGCTCACACGTCGTGATTTCCCCGCCGGCTTGGCCCTGGAACTGATAACGGCCGCCCAGCTTCAAATCGCCCGAGATCGGCAGGAACCAGCGCGGGATGCGCTCTGGATTAGTCAGCGCGTCCCAGAGATCAGCGATGTCGGTGTCGTAGCTGCGGGTCGCGATGACAGCCCGCGCCGGCTTGCCGTCGCGGTCCCGGACGGCGACTTCGCGGACAACGGCTCCGACATAGGCGACAGGATCGATCTTCATGACGGCTCTCCGCATTAATATTAGTTACTACTAATATTAGCGCAGCCTAAATATTCGAAGCAAGCGGAACCGTTGCGGCCGTATGCCGCCGACGACAGGATGAGCGAATGGCTAGGCCGAACGCCGGCTCATTTCCGCGAGCACGATGTCGGCGGCGCGGACGCTTGGCGGCTGGTCGCCGGTCGACATTTTCCCGTCCATCGTCGCGAACGCCACGAGCTGCCGCAGACGGTCAGGCGAATCCGCGAGTACATCGCCCAGCGCGCGCGCGAGCTTGTCCGGCGTGCAGTCCTCCTGCAGGAACTCGGGAATGATATCGCTGCCGATCACGAGATTGGCGAGGATCACCGACGACACCCGGATCGCACGGCGCAGGATGAACGCTTCCGCAGCACCGACGCGATAGGCCGTCACCATCGGAATGCCTGACAGCGCGAGCTCCAGCGTCACCGTACCTGACTTTGCGAGCGCCGCGCGGGCCACGCGGAATGCGGCGCGCTTCTCGCTCTCGCCGATGGCAAGCCGCGGTACCACGGGCCACGACGCAACGCCTTCGCGCACCATGGCCTCGAGATGCGGCATGGTGGGAAGCACGAGCTCGAACGGCGTTTGCTTGTTGAGCTGGCCGAGCGCCGCGCCGAACAGCGCCAGATGATGCCTGATCTCGCTGCGCCGGCTTCCGGGCAGGACCAGCAGAACCGGCGGCTGCGCATCGCGCCGCTTCTGCTCCTCCTCGTTCGGCCGCAGCGAAGTGAGCTGCTCAGTCAGGGGATGCCCGACATAGCTGCATGGCGGTCCCTGCAGCTTGCGATATTCCTCCGGCTCGAACGGCAGCAGCGCGAGCACGTGATCGACATAGCCTCGCATCGCGCGCGCCCGGCCCGGCCGCCAGGCCCAGACCGATGGCGACACGTAGTCGACGATCGCAATGTTCGGGTTGCGCGCACGGACGCGGCGGGCGACGCGGTGGGTGAAGTCGGGGCTGTCGATGATGACGAGCATGTCAGGGGCATCGGCAAGCACGGCATCGGCCGTGCGCCGGATCAATTGCAGGATCTTCGGCAATTGCTTCACGACGGCGGCAAAGCCGATGATCGAGAGCTCCTCGATCGGAAACAGGGGATCGATGCCCTCGCCCGTCATCTCCCGGCCACCGACGCCAGAGAATTGCACGGCATCGCCGAGGCGCTGGCGCAGCACCTTCATCAATGCTGCGCCAAGGCGGTCGCCGGACTCCTCAGTCGCGATGAGGAAGATCTTACGGCCGCTGCTGGGACTGCGCGCCTGCATCAGCCCGCCAGTCCGATGACAAACAGCCCCTTGGCGTCGGCGGCCTCGATCAGCGCCTGCGGATCGGCAGCAAGCGTGTTGCCGGCGATCACGGCGATGCCGGCGATGCCGGCCGCGGCCGCGCCCTCGACCGTGCGTGGACCGATGGTCGGCAGATCGAAGCGCAGATCCTGCTTGCTCTTCGGCGCCTTCACCAGCACGCCGCGGCCGGCCTTGGCGCGGATGCGGCCGTCGGCACGCAGCCGCGCCACCCGCGCGAGCAGCCCATCGGTGCCTTCGATGTCCTCGACGGCAACCACGTGACCGTCGATCACCACGGCGGCCTGTCCGATGTCGAACGGGCCGAGCGCATCGAGCACGCCGCGTCCGCGCGCGATGTCGGCGAGCGCGCTCGAGTCCGGCGTCGTGCGCGTCACGGCGCCCTCAGGCATCAGCAGGTCCGGCGCGACATCCTTGATTCCGACCATGCGAAATCCCTGCTGCTCGAGGATGCGGCCGACGCTCGACAGCAAATGATCGTCACCGCCGCGGAACGCGCGCACGACATGGCCAAGCAGGCGCAGCGTACCCCAGTCGAGCCGGATCTCCGACAGCGCGGGACGCACCAGGGTGCCGATGAAGATCAGATCGCGGCAGCCTTCGTCGCGGAACAGCCGGGTCGCGCGTCCGAGCTGGCCGACCGAGATCCAGCGATGACGAAACCGCTGCGCGCGCACCGGATCGCAGGCGCCACGCAGCGCGAACAGCACCGGCGTGATGCCGCGCGCGGTGAGCTGATCGGCGACCGCGAACGGCATGGCACCGCCGCCGGCGATCACGCCGACCGGCGAAGAAAGCGAGGGAGCCGCTGACGTCATGCTGGCGGCCATCCCCTGCTCAGTTGGAATCGGCGGGAAGACAGAGCGGCCGGAGCTTGCTGCCCTCGATGAAGGCAAGGATTTCCGCGATCGCAGGATCCTCACCCGCCAGCGGCTGCACCGAAGCCAGCCGCTCGGCGAAGATGCCGGGACCGTGGAACAGTTTTTGATAGAACGCGCGCACCGTCGCCAGCCGTGCCTTGGTAAACTGGCGCCGCCGCATGCCGATGATGTTGAGCCCTTCGAGCACCGCGTATTGACCGTTGGCCAATCCGAACGGGATGATGTCGCCGCGCACGCCGCAGACGCCGCCGATCATCACCTGCGAGCCGACGCGGGTGAACTGGTGCACCGCCGACAGGCCGCCGATATAGACGAAGTCGCCGATCTCGCAGTGGCCGCCCAGCGTCGCTGACGTCGCGAAGATCACGCCGTTGCCGACCATGCAGTCATGGCCGACATGGCTGTTGTTCATGAAGAAGCCGCGATCGCCGACGCGGGTGAGCCCGCCGCCCTTGATCGTGCCGACATTCATCGTCACGCCTTCGCGGATCGTGCAGGCTTCGCCGACTTCGAGACGGGTCGGCTCGCCGCGATAGCTGAGATCCTGCGGCGGCCCGCCGAGCGCGGCAAACGGCGAGATGACGCAGCCGGCGCCGATCTTCGTATGCCCGCTGATCGTGACGTGCGCGATCAGCTTGCAGTTTTCGCCCAGCACGACGTTGGGGCCGATGATGCAGTACGGACCGATCTCGGTGCCGGCCCCGATCACGGCGCCATCCGCAATCCGCGCAGTGGGGTCGATCATGCTCATGTCGTTACGGTCCGGAATTCGTGAGTGGCGCCAAGGTGCTATTGGTCGATTTGGGCGGTCGTTAGCGCGACTTTGCCCGCCCTGTCCAGTGACGTATGATGACGGCCTGTTGCAAACGAGAAGGTCGCAACCGATCCATGGTCCGGGCCGCCGCGCTGATCCTCAGCCTGTTCTCCGCGCCGATCGGGCCGGAGACCGTCGACCTCGGCAACAGCACGAGCGTCGATCTCTCGACCTTCGACTGCCGCGACATCAACCGCAGCACGATCGTCCAGCGCGTCTGCTACAGCGCGGGCGAACGCACGCTGCTGGTCGCGGTCAGGGGCAGCTACCAGCATTATTGCGGCGTGCCTACGGAGACCTACGACGCGCTGATGATCGCACCATCGATGGGCCTCTTCGTCAATCGCGTCCTGCGGATCGCCGGCGCTGACGGCCGGTATGCTTGCAGGACGTCGTGACCCCGGCGACTTGAAGCTGCCTTAGTCCGTCAGCATCGCGCCGACATCGGCCTCGGCAACGATCTGGCCATTGACCTTGGCGTCACCGTGAAACCACCACATCGTCTTGCGGCGGCCGAGCGAGCGCATGTGGTACTCGATGGTGTCGCCGGGCATCACTGGCTTCCTGAACTTGCACTTGTCGATGGTGAGGAAATACACCGCGCGCGGCTTCTCGGTGCCCTCGACCGACTTGATGCCGATCACGCCGGCGGTCTGCGCCATCGCCTCGATCATCATCACGCCGGGGTACACCGGGCGATCCGGGAAATGCCCCTGGAACGGCGGCTCGTTGAAGGTGACGTTCTTGATGCCGATGCCGCTGTAGTCAGTGCGGATCTTGATCACGCGGTCGATCAGCAACATCGGAAAGCGATGCGGGAGCGTCTTCAGGATATCGTTGATATCCACGAGCTCGAATTTGACCGGTGCCTCCTCCATCACTCCTGTTCCTTGCCTTTGGCTTCGTTGTCGCGCACCAGGCGCTCCACCGCGATAATTTCCCTGAACCACTGCTTGGTCGGCTTGGCGAAATGCCCGCCCCAGCGACCATTGGCCGGAATGTCGTCCTTGACCGCGCTCATCGCCGTCACCTGGGCGCCGTCGCCGATCTTGAGGTGGTTGTTGATGCCCACCTTGGCGCCGAGCGCGACATTGTCGCCGATCGTCAGACTGCCCGCGAGCCCGATCTGGGCCGCGAGCAGGCAGTGCCGGCCGATGGTCACATTGTGGCCGATCTGGACCTGGTTGTCGATTTTGGTGCCCTCGCCGATCACGGTGTCGCGCAGGGAACCGCGGTCGATGGTCGAGGCAGCGCCGACCTCGACATTGTTCTGGATCACCACACGGCCGGTCTGCGGCACCTTCACGTGCCCTGCCGGCCCGAAGAAGATGAAGCCGTAGCCGTCCTGACCGATATTGCAGGCCGGGTGGATCAGCACGTTGTTGCCGATCAGCGCGAACTGAATGGTGGTCTTGGCGCCGACATTGCAGTCGCGGCCGATCTTGACGTCGGCGCCGATCACCGCGCCGGCGCCGATGATGGTGCCGGAGCCGATCTCGACCCGCGGGCCGATCACGACCAGCGGATCGACGATGACGCCATCCTCGAGGCGCGCGCTGGGATCGATGATCGCAGACGGGGCGATGCCCTCGGTCCCGAACCAGGATTGTGGACGCAGCGCATCGGCGTGCCATTCGCGGGCGAGCTCGACGAACACCTGAAATGGTTTTGCGGCGCGCAGCACGGCGGTGCCCTTCGGCACCTGCGCCTCGAAACGCGGGCTGACCAGACACGCGCCGGCCTTGGTCGCGGCCAGCTGGTCGGCGTATTTGAGATTGTCGAAAAACGCGAGATGCATCGGACCGGCCTCGTCGAGCGAGGCCAGCCCCCTGATCTGAAGCGCGCCCCTCTCGGGGTCGACCAGTTGCGCCTTCGTCAGCGCGGCGATTTCAGCCAGCGATGACGAAGGAGGACTTTTGAAGAAGATCGGCTGCGCCATTCCATCCGTCGCAGTCCGGTCGAGCAGCGGTTTTAGAAAGTCGTACCGCCGCCAAACCGGAATTCTTGCACGCGGTCATACGCACCCTTGGTCAGCGGTACAGCGTAGTCGAAGCGTAGCGGACCAAACGGCGACTGCCAGATCAGGCCGACACCGACCGAGGTACGGACAACCTTGCTGTCGTCAAAACTCAGGCCAAGGCAGGTACCTGGAGACGGCGGGTTGTTCGTCGGCCTCACGCAGCCAGGCGTGTTGACTTCGCCCGTCGCCGCCCACGAGGTTGGGCCTTGGTAGTCGTACAGGCCGCCGGCGTCGGCATAGACCGCGCCCTTGAGCCCGACTTCCTTCGGCAGGAACCAGAACGGCATCTGCAGCTCCGCCGACACGCCCCAGTACTTGGTGCCGCCGACGGCGTCCATGGTGCCGTAGGGATTGATGTCACGCGGACCGATGCCGTTCGGCGCGAAGCCGCGGACCAGGTTCGGGCCCATCTGGAAGTGATCCAGCATGCGCAGATCCTGGCTGCCGAGCTTGTTCAGGATGCCGCCCTGGGCGTGGATCACGCCGACGATGTCCGACACCAGCGGAGTGTAGTACTTCGCGTCGATCGCGCTCTTGATGTAGCTGACGTCGCCGCCGACGCCGGCGAAGTCCTGCTTGAAGTCGATGATCAGACCTTCGGTCGGGTTCTTGTTGTTGTCGAGCGTGTTGTAGTTGAGCGTGTAGCCCAGCGCCGAGGTCAGGGTTTTGCCACCCGCCAGCTCCTTGCGGACCGGCAGCGAGGCTTCGCCGTCGCTGTAGCAGCCGAGACCGTTGGTCGACACCAGGCTGATCCCGTTCAGGTTCGCATAGGCCGGGCTCGGATTGAACGCAGGATTGGGCGTTACACCGTCAGCCAGGAAAGGATTGTTGTTACAGTTGTCGAGCGTCGACGGCAGGGTGATTTCCTGCTGATAGATCGAGTAGCGCAGCTGCAGTGACAGATCTTCCCGCAGGCTGAAGCCGAGGCGCGGACTGAAGCCGAGCGTCTTGGTGCCGTAGGCGATGTAGCTGTTGGACAGCTGCTGGCGCTGGTAGAAATCGAGGCCGAGCGCGACGCGGTAGTCGAGCAGATAGGGTTCGACGAACGACAGCGAGTAGCCGCGGGCATACTGGCCGTAGGTCACCGACGCCTTCGCGAACAGGCCGCGGCCGAGCAGGTTGCGCTCGGAGACGCTGACTTCAGCCAGCGCGCCGTCGGTGGTCGAATAGCCGCCCGACACCGAGAAGTCGCCGGTCGACTTCTCCTCGAGATCGACGATCAGGATGACGCGATCGCTGGAGGACCCGGGTTCGGTGGTGATCTTCACCGTCTTGAAGAAGTCGAGGTTCTTCAGCCGGCGCTCGGCACGGTCGACCAGCGCACGGTTGTAGGCGTCGCCTTCCGAGATATCGAATTCGCGGCGGATCACGTAGTCGCGCGTGCGGCTGTTGCCGCGGATGTTGATGCGCTCGATATAGGTGCGCGGACCTTCATCGATCGCGAAGGTGATCGACACCGTGTGATTGTCGAAATTGCGATCGCCGCGCGGACGGACCACCGCGAACGCGTAGCCGCGGCGCGACGCCTCGATCTGCATCTCCTCGACTGACTTCTCCAGCGCCTCGGCGTTGTAGAGCGAGCCGATATTGACGCGCGAGAACGAGCGCAGCGCGTTCGGATCGAGCGTTGCGATCGACGACGTATAGTTGACGGCCGCGACGCGGTACTGCTGTCCCTCTTCGATCTTGAAGGTAACCAGGAAGCCTTTCTTGTCGGGATCGTATTCGGTCAGCGCGGCCACGACCTGAACGTCGGCATAGCCGTTCTTGAGGTAGAAGCGGCGCAGCAGGTCACGGTCGGCCTCGACCCGGTCGGGATCGTAGACGTCGTTGCCGCCGAGGAAGCTCAAGAGGTTCGATTCGCGGGTCTTGATGACGTCGCGCAGGCGGGACGCCGAGTAGGCATTGTTGCCCAGGAACTCGATCGACCGCACGCCGGTCTTCACGCCTTCGTTGACCTCGAAAATCAGGTCGACGCGGTTGTTCGGCTGCTCGATGATCTGCGGATTGACCCGCACGTCGTAGCGGCCCGAACGGCGGTAGATTTCGGCGATGCGCAGGGCATCCGACTGCACCATCGGGCGCGAGAAGGTGCCGCGCGGCTTGGACTGGACTTCGGCGGTGAGCTGCTCGTCCTTGACCTTCTTGTTGCCCTCGAAGGCAACGCGGCCAATCACCGGGTTCTCGACCACGACCACGACGAGGCGCCCGCCCCGCTGATCGATATGGACGTCCTGGAACAGGCCGGTCTCGATCAGCGCTTTCAGGCCGTCGTCGATCTGGGCCTGGCCCAGCCGACCGCCCGGTCCGGGATGGAAATAGGAACGAATGGTTTCGAGCTCGACGCGGCGGTTCCCCTCCACCGTGATCGAATCGACCGTCTGCGCAAGCGCAGGCGCAGAGACAGCAACGGCCGCCAAGGTGGCCGCCACCGGCGCGGCGAACATGACCAAGGCGGCGAACAGCCCCCCCCTCACTCGCATTCCAAACATCATGCGCAACGCGCCCTTATCTTTCGCAATGCCGGACCGTTCCCCAACGACCCGACAGATTCCCAACCTGCCGCTCAGCTTGTAGCCAACTTTGCCAAGGGGGCAAACTTACTACAGCTGAACATTTCCATTTTCATACCAAGACGTTGCCCATTGGCAACGCCACAGAAAAGCCCCGTTTCAGGACCCAGCGATTCTGAGGATGTCGTTATAGGTCGCAAACACCATCAGCATCAGAACCAAACCCAGCCCGATTCGGAAACCCACCTCCTGCGTCCGCTCTGAAAGCGGGCGTCCACGAAGCGCCTCCGCGCTGTAGAACAGGAGGTGTCCGCCATCCAAAAGCGGGATCGGGAACAGGTTCAACAGCCCAATCGAGACCGAGAGGATGGCGCAAAGATTGACAACGAACTGGAACCCGGCGCTCGCGGCCTGACCCGACAGCTTCGCGATTCCAATGACCCCGCTCACCTCGGCCGGATTGCCGGTTCCGACGAACAGCGACCCCAGGAACTTGAACGTGCTCGAAATAATATACCAAACCTGCTCGACACCGATCTTCATGGCTTCGAAGACGCCGACCGGAGCGCTGGATGCTTCGCCGACCTGAGCCTTATGCTCGATTCCGAGCACGCCGATTCGGTGGGCATTGCCGAAGGGGTCCTTGACCTCCTTCAGTGCCGGCGTCGCCTTCAGCGCAACGACCGCGCCGTCCCGCTTCACTTTGAATCCAAGTTCTGAACCAGCATTCGAAGCTACGATCCGCTGCATGTCGGCGAAGCTCTGGATCGTGCTGCCGTCGATATCGACGACGACGTCACCGACCTTGAAGCCCGCGTTCGCAGCGACGCTCTCGGCGACCAGGCCATCGACCCGGGCGATCGTGCTGGGCTTGCCGTAATAGAGCGCCATGCCCGCGAAAATCAGGGCGCCGAGGATGAAGTTCGCCACCGGACCGGCCGCGACGATCGCGGTGCGCTTGCCGACCGACTTGTGATGGAAGCTGCCTTCGCGCTCCTCCGCCGTCATGGCGGCGAGCGCCTCCGTCGACGGCGTCGACGCCTCGCTGTCGTCGCCGAAGAACTTGACGTAACCGCCGAGCGGAATCGCGGAGATCTTCCAGCGTGTGCCATGCCGGTCGTTGAAGCCGGCAAGCTCCGGCCCGAAACCCAGCGAGAACGTCAGCACCTTCACGCCGGCCCAGCGTGCAACCAGGAAGTGGCCGAGCTCGTGAAAGAAAACAACGATGGTCAGGACGAAGAGAAAGGGAACGATATAGCCGAGGAGCCCATGGCTCAACGCATTGATACTATGAAGAAAATACTCGGGCATTCGAATTCCCCTCGACAAGAGCCATAGGCTCCGTCCCCAACCCTCTAGGTTGCCTTTAAGGCAATTTGAGGCAATAGGGCGGCAGCTTTATTTCGCGCGATATGGTCAACGGAAATCGCATCATCCGCCGAGTTCAGTGGTGGCTGATTCCCCGACCTGATCCAATCGTTCATCGTGGCTTCGACCAGCCGGGCGATCGCACCGAACTTGATCTTGCCGGCGATAAACGCCGCGACCGCGATCTCGTTCGCAGCGTTGTAGACCGTTGTCGCGCCATTGCCGAGCCGCAGCGCCTCGTAAGCGAGCCGCAGCCCCGGGAAGCGCTGGAAATCCGGCGCCTCGAAGGTGAGCTGTCCGATCTTGGCGAGATCGAGCTTGGCGGACGGGCCCACGATCCGGTCCGGCCAGCCGAGGCAATGCGCGATCGGGATCCGCATGTCGGGCGTGCCGAGCTGGGCCATCACGGAGCGATCGGAGAACTCGACCATGCCGTGGATGATCGACTGCGGGTGCACCAGCACGTCGATCTCGTCGGGCGCCAGGGCAAACAGGTAGGACGCCTCGATCACCTCGAGGCCCTTGTTCATCATCGAGGCGGAATCGATCGTGATCTTCTGCCCCATGCTCCAGTTGGGATGCTTCAGGGCCTGTTCCAGCGTCGCCTGCTCGATGTCGGCGGGAGCCCAAGTGCGGAACGGCCCGCCGGAGGCCGTGATGATCACCCGCGTCAGTTCCTCGCGATTGCCGGAAGCTAGCGCCTGGAACAGCGCATTATGCTCGGAGTCCGCCGGCAGGATGCAGGCGCCGGCCTTCTTGGCCCGCTCCATGAAGATGTCGCCGGCGCAGACCAGGCACTCCTTGTTGGCGAGCGCGACGGTTGCGCCGCGATCGACCGCGGCAAGTGCCGGCTTCAATCCGGCAGCGCCGCTGACCGCGGCCATCACCCAATCTGCCGGCCGCGCGGCCGCCTCGATGATGGCGCTCTCCCCGGCCCCGCATTCGGTCCGGGTTCCGGCCAATGCGCCCTTCAATTCGGAAAGCCGCGCCGGATCGGCAATGGCGGCGAACCGCGCGCCGAACTCCTTGGCGAGCTTGGCCAGTCCCTCGACATTGCTGTTCGCGGTCAGCGCCTCGACCCGGTAACGGTCACGCGCGCCACGCAGCAGATCCATCGTGCTGTCGCCGATCGAGCCGGTGGCACCGAGGACGGTCACGGACCGCGCTGCGGATGCCGCCGCGGCCTTGTTGTTACGCAACGGAACTGCGCTCATCTCATCACCAAACCATAAGACCGCGTCCGACGCCATCGGCGCCACCACGGAGAAAGCCGAAAATCGCCGCCACAATGACGGCCGCGACAAATCCGTCCAGGCGATCCAAAAGGCCGCCATGGCCGGGAATGATGTGGCTCGAATCCTTCACCCCGAACCGCCGCTTCACAGCGGATTCGAAGAGATCGCCAAGTTGCGAGACCACCGACAACACGGCTCCGAGCATCAGCAGCGGCCCGGCCGTGCCGATCTCGAACGCGGCAAAGCAGGCCGCAACGAGCAGGCTCGCGACGAAACCGCCGGCCGCGCCAGCCCATGTCTTCTTGGGGCTGACCCGCACCCAAAGCTTCGGTCCACCGATGCTGCGGCCCGCGAAATAGCCGCCGATATCCGTGACCCACACGATCAGCAACACGAACATCAGCGCGGCAAAGCCCTTCGCCGTATCGAGACGCAGCAGCACCGATGCGATCTCGGCGGCCGCGGCATAGAGCAATCCCGCGATGGCCCAGTTGCGCCGCACGCCCGAGGTCAGCGCCACTACAACCGCACCGACGGCGAGCACCACCAGCGCCGCATCGATGCGGCCGGCGATCAGGCAAAGTCCGGCGAGCAACAGCGCGACAACACCCGGCACCATGACGCGGGCCTCGCGTCCGAGCCCGGTGACCATGAGCCATTCCGCGAACAATCCGACCGCAACCAGCGTCACCAGCAGCGACCAGGCGATGCCACCCAGATAGGCCAGCGCGATCGCAACCGGCGCCAGCACCAGCGCCGCAACCACGCGCATCGCGAAGTTACGCGACCCCTGCTCGCTTGCTGCCGCCGGCGACTGCTCGCTTGCTGCCGCCGGTGCGGCTTCGCGCTCGCTCACGAGCCGGTTTTCGCGGCGAGGCCGCCGAACCGGCGCTCACGCTTGCCGTATTCCGCAATCGCGCCTTCGAGCGCCGCCTTGTCGAAATCCGGCCAGTGAATCGGCACGAACACGAGCTCGCTATAGGCGGCCTGCCACATCAGGAAGTTCGACAGCCGCTGTTCGCCGCTGGTCCGGATGATCAGGTCCGGGTCCGGAATGTCGGGCGCATCGAGATATTGGCCGAGCGTATCGGCATCGATGGAGTTGGCGTCGCGCTTGCCTTCGGCGACCTCGCGCGCAAGGCGCCGCGCGGCGGCAGCGATCTCCGCCCGCGAGCCGTAATTGAAGGCGACCACAAGGTTGAGCTTGACGTTATTCCGCGTCAGCTCCTCGGCCTCGTTGAGCAGCGCACAGATGTCGGGATCGAGCCCGGCGCGCTCGCCGATCACACGTACCCGCACGCCGTCACGATGCAGCGTCGCCAGATCGTTGCGGATGAAGCGGCGCAGCAGGCCGAACAGATCGCCGATCTCACTGGCCGGCCGCGACCAGTTTTCCGAGCTGAACGAAAAGATCGTGAGATAAACGATGCCGAGTTCATGGGCCGCACGCACCACGCGGCGCAGCGCCTCGACGCCGCGGCGATGGCCCTCGACGCGCGGCAGGCCGCGCGAAGCGGCCCAGCGCCCGTTGCCGTCCATGATGATCGCCACATGCAACGGACTGCCGGAGCGATCCGGTCCGTCAGTTGCTGGGGCGGCGGCGTTCGACATCTGCTCTTTCCCGTAGCGCCTTCAGACCGTCAGGATTTCCTTTTCCTTGGCGGCGAGCAGCTGATCGACTTCGGCGATCACGCCGTCGGTCGCCTTCTGCACTTCGTTCGACAGGCGCTCCTGATCGTCCTCGGAGATCTCGTGATTCTTCTCGAGCTTCTTGATCACGTCGAGGCCGTCGCGGCGCACGTGGCGTACCGCGACCTTGGCCGCTTCCGCGTATTTGTGCGCGACCTTGACCAGCTCCTTGCGGCGCTCCTCGTTGAGTTCGGGAATCCGCAGGCGCAGCACCTGTCCTTCGGTTGCCGGCGAAAGGCCGAGGTTGGAGTCGACGATCGCCTTCTCCACGGCCTTCACCATCGACTTGTCCCAGACCTGCACCGAGAGCAGGCGCGGCTCGGGCACGCTGATGGTCGCAACCTGGTTGAGCGGCATATGCGAGCCGTAAGCCTCGACCTGGACCGGCTCCAGCATGGAGGCCGCGGCGCGGCCGGTACGCAGACCGCCGAGCTCGTGCTTGAGCGATTGTGTGGCGCCCTGCATGCGGCGCTTCACGTCGTTGATGTCAAAACCAGCTGCGGCCATGACGCTTCTCCCTTTACTAGAAACCGGCTGTCGACGCCCTCGGGTCCAAAGTCTGGACCCGGAGGCGCGGCGATCAGCCGGCGACGACCGTGCCGTGTCCGGTACCGCGCAGAATCGCACCGATCGAACCGGGCTCCGCGATCGAGAACACGATGATAGGCAGCGACGTCTCGCGGGCAAGTGCGAAAGCGGTCGCGTCCATGACCTTGTAGCCGCCCTCGATCGCCTGTGAATGGGTCAGGCGGTCGAAGCGCTTGGCTTTGGGGTCCTTCTTCGGATCGGCGCTGTAGACGCCGTCGACATTGGTGGCTTTCAACACCGCCTCTGCACCGATCTCGGCCGCGCGCAGCACGGCGGTGGTATCGGTGGTGAAGAACGGGTTGCCGGTTCCGCCGCCGAGCAGGATGATGCGTCCCTCGGCGAGATATTTGTGCGTCGCACTACGGGTGAACAGCTCGGAAATCTCCGGCATCACGAACGCCGACAAGGTCCGCGCCGGTGTCCCCTTGCGCTCGATCGCCGCCTCGAGCGCGAGGCAGTTCATCATGGTGGCAAGCATGCCCATGGTGTCGCCGGTCGGCCGAGACACGCCGCGCGAGGACACCTCGACGCCGCGGACGATGTTGCCGCCGCCGATTACGACCGCGACCTCGACACCGAGCTTGCGGGCCGCGATCAGGTCGTCGGCGACGCGGTCGACCGTCGGCTGATCGATACCGAACCCGTGGGAGCCGGCCAGATATTCGCCGGACAGCTTGATCACCACGCGACGATAGATCGGCTCAGCCATGATGCGATCGCTTTCTCATCCCGCGCAGGCAGGCCTCCGGCGCGGACGCCGGACGCCAGGTGTCAGCGGTTACTTCTTGCCGCTGGCGGCCGCGACTTCGGCGGCGAAGTCGCTTTCCTGCTTCTCGATTCCCTCACCGAGAGCATAGTTCACAAAGCCAGCGATTTTGATCGGCCCGCCGACCTTACCCTCAGCTTCCTTCACCGCCTGGGCAACGGACTTGCCGCTGTCGTGGATAAAGGCCTGATCGAGCAGGCAGACTTCCTTGTAGTAGGTCTTCAGGCCGGAATCGACGATCTTCTCGATGACGTTCTCCGGCTTGCCCTGCTGGCGGTACTTGTCGGCCAGTACGTCCTTCTCGCGCTTGACGGTCTCCGGATCGAGCCCGGCCGGATCGAGCGCCAGCGGCTTTGCCGCCGCGACGTGCATCGCGAGCTGGCGGCCGAGCACTGCGAGCTCGTCGGTCTTGCCGGTGGATTCCAGCGCCACGATCACGCCGATCTTGCCGGCGCCTTCGACGACGGCGTTGTGGACGTAGCTCGACACCACGCCCTTGCTCACCTCGAGCGAAGCGGCGCGGCGCAGCGTCATGTTCTCGCCGATGGTTGCGATGGCGTCGGAGATCGCGGTCTCGACGGTGACGTCGCCGACCTTGGCCGCCTTGATCGTCTCGACATCGGCACCGTTATGCAGCCCGACCTGGGCGATCATCTTGACCAGGCCCTGGAACTGCTCGTTGCGCGCAACGAAGTCGGTCTCGGAATTGACCTCGACCAGCACGCCCTTGGTGCCGGAGGTCAGCGCGCCGATCAGGCCCTCGGCGGCCACGCGGCCGGCCTTTTTGGCGGCCTTGGACAGACCCTTCTTGCGCAGCCAATCCTGCGCGGCCTGCATGTCGCCGTTGTTCTCGGTCAGCGCCGCCTTGCAATCCATCATGCCCGCGCCGGTCGATTCGCGGAGATCCTTGACCATCGCTGCTGTGATCGTTGCCATCGTTCAATGTCCTTCTTGCCTGTACAGAAACCGCGGCGCCCGATGGCGCCGCTGTCAGCGACAGGGAAATCGTTGTTCGTGGAATAGGAGCGGCGGCCGGGCGAGACCCGGCCACGCAGCGTAGCTTTTATTCCGCTTCGGCGAGCGTCTTGGCCTGGGCAACCCAGGCGTCGGCACGGCTCGGCAGACCGACTTCTTCGCCGATCTTGTGCGCGGTGTCGTGGTCGAGCTCGGCGAGCTGCCAGTAGTGGAAGATGCCGAGGTCGTTGAGCTTCTTCTCGATCGTACCGGACACGCCGGTGAGCTTCTTGAGGTCGTCGGCGGTGCCGCGCGGACCAGCGAGGCCCTGGAAGCCGGACGGCGCAGCCGCCGGAAGGTCTTCCTGCACGGGTGCGGCCGACGCACCGATATCGATTCCGGAATCGCCCTGCGCACGCGAGATGCCGTCGATGGCGGCGCGCGCCACGAGATCGCAATACAGCGAGATCGCGCGGCCGGCGTCGTCATTGCCCGGCACCACATAGGTGATGCCCTTGGGGTCCGAATTGGTGTCGACGATCGCGGCGACCGGGATGTTGAGCCGCTGGGCTTCCTGGATCGCGATGTCTTCCTTGTTGGTGTCGATCACGAAGATCATGTCGGGAAGACCGCCCATGTCCTTGATACCGCCGAGCGAACGGTCGAGCTTGTCGCGCTCGCGCTGCAGCGTCAGCCGCTCCTTCTTGGTGTAGGAGCTGGCTTCGCCCGACGCGAGCACGTCGTCGAGATGGCGCAGGCGCTTGATCGAGGCCGAGATCGTCTTCCAGTTGGTCAGCGTGCCGCCGAGCCAGCGCGAGTTGACGAAATACTGGGCCGAACGCTTGGCCGCATCGGCAACGCCGTCCTGGGCCGAGCGCTTGGTGCCGACGAACAGGATGCGGCCGCCCTTGGCGACGGTATCGCTGACCGCCTGCAGGGCACGATGCAGCATCGGCACGGTCTGCGCGAGGTCGATGATGTGGATGTTGTTGCGGGCGCCGAAGATGTAATCCTGCATCTTCGGGTTCCAGCGGTGGGACTGGTGGCCAAAGTGAACGCCAGCTTCCAAGAGCTGACGCATGTTGAATTCGGGCAGCGACATAGATCTAATTCTCCGGTTGGTTCCTCCGGAAACGTGTGAGCAAACGAGCCTGAATGGCCCGGTTGCCACCGGACGGCCTTTGAGAGCCATGTTTCCGTGTGAGATGGCGCGGTATATAGCGCGATTTGCGCCAGAAGCAAGGAAATACGGCCGGTTACACCGGCCGGAGGGACCCTTTGAGCCCCGGAACTGATCCGTTTTGGCCCAAAACGGCCCGGTACGGCCGGCCAGGGCCCACGCCAAGATCCCGCCGGGCGATCCCTATTGCGCCAATTGCAGCTCCGCCAGCGTCGTGCGCGCGGTCGCCTCGTCCAGCGCTACGAAATCGGCCGGCCCCGGATTGGCGGCGTTCGCGGTCGCAGCCGACGCGACGAAGCCACCGACCAAACCTCCCACCATCGACACGCCGGTGACGGAGTCGTGGCGCTCGCTCGATCTCAACAGAAAGAAATAGGTGCGGCCGGGCTCGGTTGCGAAGTTGAAGGTGGTGTCGCCGGGAAACATCACTTCGTTCGCGACCAGTTGATGCCGGCCGGCGGGGCGATCGGCGAACGCGTAGGTCCCGAAGGTGACCTTGCCGATCGGCTCGCCATCAAGCTTCATGTCGCAGGCGCAAAACGCCATGCTCAGACCCTTGCGTTTTTCCTGGAGCACGACGACGCGGGAACGTCCCGGCTTCGGTGGCCCGAACTTCTGCGAGATCGCCGCATAGTCGGTGCCGACACCATCGCTCACGCAGCCCGACACCATCAACACACCGGCCAGCAAGGCCGCGTAACGTCCGAACATCCCGCCCCCGAAATTCCCCGCAGGCGGGACCATAGAAAGAAGCACGGTGTGGTTGCAATAGTGCTTAAGCCGAAGCCATTGGCTTTCCGCAGCGTCGGCGGGATCGTCGTCTACAGCGTCTGCACGTCGACCACGCCCGCGACCGCCTTGATCGCACCGGCGATCTGCGGCGAGACCTTGTAGCGGCCGGGCAGCTTCATCTCCACCTCGGTTTCGAGGTCCAGCATCATCACCAGCGAGACATCGCCATCGGCCGCACCTGCCGGTGCTGCTGACGGTGCGGTCTTGACGGCCGGCGGCTTTGCGGCGCCACCCGCGGCGGGCGCAGCGTCCGGCATGTTGAGCCGGCGTGCGATCGAATCCAGCGGCTTGGTGTCGCGCACGAAAATCCGCAGGCCCTTTTGCGTCTTGGCCGCGGCGTGATCCAGCGGCTCGGCGTGCAGCACCCTCGCCCGCACATCCTCGCCCTGCAGCTCGGCGCCGAGCTGCAACAGCACGGCCGCGCCGGGCTCCAGCACATCGCGGTACTGCGCGAGGCCCTCGGAGAACAACACCGCCTCGAAATGGCCGGTCGGATCCGACAGGCCCATGATGCCCATCTTGTTGCCGGTCTTGGTGCGCCGCTCCATGCGCGACACCACGGTTGCCGCGACCTTGCCTGCCGTCGCGCCGGTCTTCACCGCGCGGGAGAATTCCGCCCAGGATTGCACGCGCAGCCGCTTCAGCGCGGTCGCGTAGTCGTCGAGCGGATGACCCGACAGGAAGAAGCCGATCGCATCATACTCGCGCCGCAGCCGGTCCGCGGGCAGCCATGGCTCGACCTGCGGCAGCATGATGCTGGGCGCATCCGGAGCGCTGCCGAACATGTCGTTCTGGCCCGAGGTCGCCGCCTCGTGGCTGCGCTGGCAGGCGGCGAGGATCGCATCGGCGCCGGCGAAGACGCGGGCCCGGTTCGGGTCCAGCGTGTCGAAGGCGCCGGCCGCCGCAAGGCTTTCGATGATCCGCTTGTTGACGGCGCGCGGGCTCACCCTTGCTGCGAAATCGGCGAGCGAGGTGAAGGCGCCCTTCTTGTTGCGCTCCTCGATGATCTGCTCCACCGCCTGGATGCCGACGCCCTTCAGCGCGGCGAGCGCGTAGTAGATCGTGTTGCCGCTGACCTCGAAGGTCGGGCCGGAGCGATTGATGTTGGGCGCTTCGACCTTGATGCCGAGCCGCTGCGCCTCGGAGCGGAATTCGGAGAGCTTGTCGGTGTTGTTGAGTTCGAGCGTCATCGACGCCGCGAGGAACTCGACCGGGTAATGCGCCTTCATATAGGCGGTGTGGTACGACACCAGCGCATAGGCCGCCGCGTGGCTCTTGTTGAAGCCGTAGTCGGCGAACTTGGCGAGCAGCTCGAAGATCGTCTCGGCCTGTCCCTTCCCGACGCCGTTCTTCATCGCGCCGGCGACGAAGATGTCGCGCTGCTTGTCCATCTCGGCGCGGATCTTCTTACCCATCGCGCGGCGCAGCAGGTCGGCCTGGCCGAGCGAATAGCCCGCCATCTGCTGCGCGATCTGCATCACCTGTTCCTGATAGATGATGACGCCGAAAGTCTCCTTCAGGATCGGCTCCAGGATCGGATGCAGATATTCCGACTCCTCATCGCCATGCTTGCGCGCGCAATAGGTCGGGATGTTCGCCATCGGGCCCGGGCGATACAACGCCACCAGCGCGATGATGTCCTCGAAGCGGTCCGGCCGCATGTCGATCAGCGCGCGCCGCATGCCCTGGCTTTCTACCTGGAACACGCCGACGACGTCGCCCCTCGCCAGCATCTGGTAACTCGGCGCATCGTCGATCGGCAGCGTCGCGAGGTCGACATGAACATCGCGCTGCTTGAGCAGCTTGACCGCGACATCGAGCACCGTCAGCGTCTTGAGGCCGAGGAAGTCGAACTTCACGAGACCGGCCGGCTCGACCCATTTCATGTTGAACTGGGTGACCGGCATGTCCGATTTCGGATCGCGGTACATCGGCACCAGCTCGCTCAGCGGCCGGTCGCCGATCACGATACCAGCGGCGTGGGTCGAGGCGTGGCGGGTCAGGCCCTCGAGGCGCTGCGCGATGTCGAACGCACGCGCCACCACCGGATCCTCGTCGCGGAACGCCTGCAGCTTGGGCTCGCCTTCGATCGCCTGCGCCAGCGTCACCGGGGCTGCGGGATTCTGCGGCACCAGCTTGGTCAGCTTGTCGACCTGCCCATACGGCATCTGCAGCACGCGGCCGACGTCGCGCAGCACGCCGCGCGCCTGCAGCGTACCGAAGGTGATGATCTGCGCCACCTGGTCGCGGCCGTAGCGCTCCTGCACGTACTGGATCACCTCGCCGCGGCGGTCCTGGCAGAAGTCGATGTCGAAGTCCGGCATCGAGACGCGCTCGGGATTGAGGAAGCGCTCGAACAGCAAGGCGAAGCGCATCGGATCGAGGTCGGTGATGGTGAGCACCCAGGCGACCAGCGAACCGGCACCGGAGCCGCGGCCCGGTCCGACCGGAATGCCCTGCGCCTTCGCCCACTTGATAAAGTCCGAGACGATCAGGAAGTAGCCCGCATATTTCATGCGGGTGATGACGTCGAGCTCGAAGGCAAGCCGCTTGGCGTAGTCCTCCTCGGTCATGCCCGGCGAGAGGCCGTGCACCCGCAGGCGGTTGGCGAGCCCCTCCTCGGCCTGGCGCTTCAACTCGGCAGCTTCGTCGGCGGCCGCATCGGAGCTGGCGGCGGCACCGACGGTGAAGAACGGCAGGATCGGCTTGCGCGTCTTCGGCCGGAACGAGCAGCGCTCGGCGATCTCCACCGTCGAGGCCAGCGCCTCCGGAATATCGGCAAACAGCACCGCCATTTCCGCGCGGGTCTTGAAGCGGTGATCGGGGGTCAATTGCTCGCGGTTGGTCTCGGCGATCAAATGGCCGCCGGCGATGCACAGCAGCGCATCATGCGATTCGTAGTCGTCACTGCTGGCGAAATACGGCTCGTTGGTCGCAACCAGCGGCAGGCCCTTGCTGTAGGCGAGATCGATCAGGCCGCCCTCGGTGCGGCGCTCCTTGTCGATGCCGTGGCGTTGCAATTCGATGTAGAGACGATCGCCGAACAGGCTCGCCAGGCGTTCGCAGCGGGTCGCGGCCAGTGCGGCCTGCTCGGCACGCAGCGCCAGCGCGATCGGCCCGTCGGGTCCCCCGGTCAGCGCGATCAAATCCTCGGCGTCGTCGGTGAGCCAGTCGAGCTTGATGTGCGGGGTCTGGTTGACCGGTGTCTCCAGGAACGCCCGCGAGTTCAGCCGCATCAGGCTGCGGTAGCCGCGCTCGCGGGCCGCCAGCAGCACGATTCGCGTCGGCCCCGTCGTCGCCAGGATGCTCCGCGTATTGGGGTCGACATCGCCGAAATCCACCGCCAGCTCGCAACCAACGATCGGCTGGATGCCATAGCCGGCCATCTTGTCGGAGAATTCCAGCGCCCCGAACATGTTGTCGGTGTCGGTGAGCGCCAGCGCCGGCTGACGGTCGGCCTTGGCGAGCTCGCCGAGCTTGGCGATCTTGATCGAGCCCTTCAGCAGCGAATAGGCGGAATGAACGTGAAGATGAACGAATCCGGCATTCGGCATGGCTGCTCGGGGGTCTCTTGAACTCAGGGATGGCGCGAGTGCCCAGGTCGGATCTCGAAAGCATCAGACCCGACTCGCATCCCCATCGTGGGGCCTCGGCTCTGCCAAGTCCACGCCGAACGCGGCGTGGCGGCAGGTCGTCCTGCTTTTCCCCAGAAGCAACCTATGCCCCTGTCCCTGCGGGCACATTTCAGAACTGGGTGATCAGCTGGGCCCAAACCGCGATCATCCCGACGAACAGCGTGATCGATGCCAGCGCTGCAGCTTCCTGCACGAAAATCTTCAACATGGCCGCTCTCCCTGACTGGAACGTATGCAGAACATTGTTCCTTTTTTGTTCCAGGAGTCAAGCGAGCCCGGGAATGCCCGCGCTGCCTTCACGGCCGATGGTTAATCCGTCGGGCCAACAAAAAACCCCGGGCCGAAGCCCGGGGTTTTCGATGCCGCTTGGATTAAGCGAGCGATCAGTAACGCGCGATGATCGGGCCACCGAACTTGTAGTTCAGACGGCCGAGGACCATGTCGGTGTCGCCACCGGTGTGGAAGCCGGTCACGCCGACGCCAGCCGGGGTCACGAAGGTCGCACCGTGCGTGTCTTCGAAGATGTGGTTGTATTCGACGCCGAGCGACCAGCCCTGCGCGAAAGCGAATTCGAGGCCAACGCCGACCGTCGGGCTCCAACGGGTGTCGTAGCCGGTCGAGGACGCCAGCGCGCCGCCGGGTGCCAGGAACTGGTAGTTGCGATCGGTGACCGCAGCACCGCCCTTGGCGTACAGCAGGACGTTGTTCCAAGCATAGCCGATCTGACCGGTGAACAGGCCGAACGCATCGGTCTTCGAGCGAACGGTGCCGCCCGGGACCAGCAGGTTGCCGGTGCTGCCGGAGAAGTCAGCCCAGTTGCCCTGAGCTTCCAGACCGAACACCCAGCCGCCGGTCTGCCAGCGGTAGCCGACCTGGCCACCGACGGTGCCGCCGTTGGCATCGTAGCTGCCGGCCTGGCCGAAGCCGTCGACCGAACGGTTGTCGTGGCTCTGGCCCCAACCACCGTTGATACCGATGTAGAAGCCGGTCCAATCATACACAGCGGCAACCATGGGCGGCGGAGCCTTCGTGTAAGGGCGAGCCGCGAGGTCAGCCGCAGAGGCAGCGGTCGCGCTGAGCGCGAGCAGGCTGGCGGTGACAAGCAAAATCTTTTTCATTTTCCCGTTCCAACTTTTTCTACAGGCCCCCAAGGCCGCGAGACACCGTCATAGCAGCCCCCGTCGGAATTGCTGTAACTTCGCTGCAACAGGCAGGCCCAAACGACTTCGCTCAAATTTGAAGTTAATACTGCGTTACAAGCACTTCCTGGAACTTTTGCCACATAGCTGCCGCACAATTTTCACAATTCAAAACTGCCTGCGCAGCTGCGCGCAAGATCGTGTTGACCGGAACCGGCTTGTCCGATTTGGATCGTCGCCGAGATCGAATCTTCGCAGCGATAAGGAATGCACATGCGGACGATGATTCTTGCTGCTGCGGCGTCTGTGGTCGCGCTCGCTACGCTTGGTACGGCGCCCTCCCATGCCGTCGGCGTGCGCTACCCGTTCTGCATCCAGGGCGACCGCTATCCAGGTCTCAGCAACTGCTCCTATCCGTCCTATGAGGCGTGCCTCGCCACCGCCTCCGGCATCGGACAGAACTGCATCGCCAACCCCTATTATGCCGGCGACAACGACCCGCGCTCCTATCTGTACGTCTCCCCGCGCGACCGCCGCGAGGGTAATTTTTTCGACCTGTTCATTCACTGACACCCGGCCCGGCGTCGCCGCCGCGGGAATGTGAATTGATCGCTCCCGCACGCCGGTGCCTATTCGCATGGATGTTCGGCGCGACCGTTGCCGGCGCCAGATCGACTGGAGCTTCTGATGCGAGACCTGATTCTGGTACTGTTTCCGGCGCTCCTGGCGCTGGCTGTCATCGCAAGCACGCCAGCCAATGCCCAGAAATACGATTCGACCTCGCCGGTCTGCAAGACGAACTACCGATGGGGCGGTGAGGATACCGACTGCGGCTACACCTCGCTGGAGCAGTGCCGCGCCTCAGCGTCCGGCCTCGCCGCGATCTGCATCAACAATCCCTATTATGCCGGGCCGCCGATCGATCGTCGGCCGAGCCAGTCTGGCAAACGGCCTCGCCCCGCTTATTGAGGGTTCAAGCCCTTTCCACTTCGATTTAACCAGACCGGAAAAGGATTTAAATTCCTACGCTTAGCGAGTGTTCTTCACACGAACCGCGACCCACTTCGCGCGAAGCGCTATTCGAGCTCGACGACCTGCCCATTCGACAGTGAAACCCGGCGATCCATCCGTGCGGCGAGATCCATGTTGTGGGTCGCGATCAGCATCGCGACCCGGGTCGCCTTCACGAGCTGCATCAGCGCGTTGAAGACGTGATCGGCCGTTCCCGGGTCCAGATTCCCGGTCGGCTCGTCCGCAAACAGCACCCGCGGTGCGTTGGCAACCGCGCGCGCGATCGCCACGCGTTGCTGTTCGCCGCCCGAGAGCTCGGCCGGACGATGGGTGATGCGGTCGCCGAGCCCGAGATAGGCCAGGATCTCGGTCGCGCGCTTCACGGTTTCGGAGCGCTTGAGGCCACGAATCATCTGCGGCAGCATGACGTTCTCGAGCGCCGAGAACTCCGGCAGCAGTCGGTGCGACTGATAGACGAAGCCGATATCGGAGCGGCGAATCTGGGTGCGGTCGACGTCGGACATCTGCGAGGTCGGCGTGCCCGCGACATAGACCTCACCCTCATCGGGACTCTCCAGCAGGCCCGCGATGTGCAGCAGCGTCGACTTGCCGGATCCCGACGGCGCTACCAGCGCCACCGATTGACCGGGCCACAACGCCAGCTTGGCGCCGTTCAGGACCGTCAGCGTCGCTTCGCCCTGCCTGTATTCCCGCTTGATATCATGAAGATAGACAACCGGTACGTCTTCCGCCCCCTCTGCCATGTGCGCTCCCTATTCGTACCGGAGCGCTTCGACCGGATCGAGGCGCGCGGCGCGCCACGACGGGTAGAGCGTCGCAAGGAAGGACAGCGTCAGCGCCATGATCACGACGGCGAGCGTCTCGCCGAAATCGACCTCAGCCGGCAGCTTGGAGAGGAAATACAGTTCCGGCGAGAATAGCTCGGTGTTGGTGAGCCATGACAGGAACTGCCTGATCGATTCGATGTTCAGGCAGATCAGCATGCCGACAGCAAAGCCGGTCAGCGTTCCGACCACGCCGATCGAGGCGCCAGTGATCAGGAAGATCCGCATGATCGAGCCCTGCGAGGCGCCCATCGTACGCAGGATCGCGATGTCCTGGCCCTTGTCCTTCACCAGCATGATCAGCCCGGAGACGATGTTGAGCGCCGCGACCAGCACGATCATGGTCAGGATCAGGAACATCACGTTGCGTTCGACCTGCAACGCGTTGAAGAACGTCGAGTTGCGCTGCCGCCAGTCGACAAGGAAGACCGGCCGCCCGGCCGCCTCCGTCACCAGCCTGCGGTAGGTGTCGATCTTGTCCGGATTGGTGGTGAACACCTCGATCGAGGACACGTCGTTGTTGCGGTTGAAATAGGCCTGCGCCTCGGCCAGCGGCATGAACACGAATGTCGAATCGTATTCCGACATGCCGATCTCGAACACCGCCGTGATCTTGTAGGGCTTGATGCGCGGCGTGGTGCCCATCGGCGTCACCGCGCCCTTCGGCGAAACCAGCGTGATCATGTCACCGGCATGCAGCGAGAGTTGGTCGGCAAGCCGGCGGCCGATCGCAACCCCCTGCCCCTCGTCGAAGCCCTCGAGCGTGCCCTGCTTGATGTTCTTGGCGATCGAGGTGAGGTTGTTGAGATCGTCGGCGCGAATGCCGCGGATGAAGACGCCGGCCGCGTTGAACGGCGACGAGCCGAGCCCCTGTCCGTCCACGACAGGCGCGGCCAGACGGATGCCCTGCACCTGGCTGATGCGGTCGGCGACGTCCTTCCAGTCGGTCAGCGGCGATTCCAGTGGCTGCACCAGAAGGTGGCCGTTGAGGCCGAGGATCTTGTCGAGCAGCTCCTTGCGGAAGCCGTTCATGACGGCCATCACCACGATCAGCGTGGCAACGCCGAGCATGATACCGAGGAACGAAAAGCCGGCGATGACCGAGATGAAGCCTTCCTTGCGGCGCGCGCGCAGATAGCGTCCGGACAGCAGCCATTCGAATGGCGCAAAAGGCGGGGTACGGACTGGCTCGTTCATGGTCTCATCCATCTCTCGATAATCCCATGATTCGGGTCAAATGTGGCCGGATTACCCCGCCGATAGATACGGCGTGAATAAACTTTAACCCGCGAGCTTCGCGACCACGTCCGCGGGGCTCATGTTCTCGCGTGAACCGTCGCTGCGGCGCTTCACTTCGACCTTGCCTTCCGCGAGCCCCTTGGGCCCAACGAGAATCTGCCAAGGGATACCGATCAGATCGGCCGCGGCGAACTTGGCGCCGGCGCGCTGATCGGTGTCGTCGTAGAGCACGTCAACGTCCTTCGCCGAGAGCTCGCGATAGAGCTGCTCGCACGCACCGTCGACCGCTGCATCGCCCTGCTTGAGGTTGAGGATCGCGGCGCGGAACGGCGCGACCGCCTCGGGCCATTTGATGCCCGCGTCATCGTGACAGGCCTCGATGATCGCACCGACCAGGCGCGACACGCCGACACCATAGGAGCCGCCATGGATCGGCACGTCGACGCCATCGGGCCCCGCCACCATCGCCTTCATGGTGTCGGAATATTTGGTGCCGAAATAGAAGATCTGGCCGACCTCGATGCCGCGGGTGTTCAGCCGCTTTGCTTCCGGCACTTCCTGCTCGAAGCGCGCAGCCTCGTGGACGTCCTCGGTTGCAGCATAGACCGAGGTCCACTGCTTGATGATCGGCGTCAGGTCGCCCTCATAGTCGACGTCCTCGCCCGGCACCGGCAGGTCCAGCACGTCGCGGTTGATGTAGACGCCGGACTCGCCGGTCTCCGCGAGCACGATGAATTCGTGGCTGAGGTCACCGCCGATCGGGCCGGTCTCGGCCCGCATCGGGATCGCCTTCAGGCCCATCCGCGCAAACGTGCGCAGATAAGCCACGAACATCTTGTTGTAGGAGCGCCGCGCGCCGGCCTCGTCGAGGTCGAATGAATACGCATCCTTCATCAGGAATTCGCGGCCGCGCATCACGCCGAAACGCGGACGCTGCTCGTCGCGGAACTTCCACTGGATGTGGTAGAGATTGAGCGGCAGGTTCTTGTAGGACTTGACGTAGGAGCGGAAGATCTCGGTGATCATTTCCTCGTTGGTCGGTCCGTACAACAGCTCGCGCTTGTGACGATCGAGGATGCGCAGCATCTCCGGGCCATAGGCATCGTAGCGGCCGCTTTCACGCCAGAGATCGGCAAGCTGCAGCGTCGGCATCAAGAGCTCGAGCGCACCGGCACGGTTCTGCTCCTCGCGGACGATCTGCTCGATCTTCTTCAGCACCCGGAAGCCGAGCGGCAGCCAGGCATAGATGCCGGCCGCCTCCTGCCGCATCATGCCCGCGCGCAGCATCAGCCGATGCGAGACGATCTCCGCCTCTTTCGGGTTTTCTTTCAGGATGGGCAGGAAAAACCGCGACAATCGCATGGCGTTACTCGGGAATCAGGAAAGCGTGGGAAGCGCAGCAGTGAAACCGGATCGGCTGTGAAAACACAAGGCCGCCAAATGACAAAAGCCCTTCAAATCAGGCAATTTTCCGCCATTTGAGCGATTTGCGTCCCGCCGACGTGCCCGGCGCGCTGATCGTGCGTTTACCTGACCTCGAAATCGTCTTCCAGCGTCACTTTCCTGAAATCGGTCACCAGGGCGTCGATCTGCATGTGCCAGCGGCCCGGGACCGGCAACGGCACCTTCTTCACGTGCCAATAGCCGTCGGGACCGAGCGCAGCGCTGCGTTCCAACGGCTCGATGCCGCGATCCGGCAGGCTCAGCGTCAGCGTCGCCTCCTTGGCCGCGAACGGGCTCGCATCGCCGTTCATCAGCTGCAGCACGAAATCATTCTGCCCGACCTTGCCCGGCGCAATCAGCACCTGGAACATCGCGGCATCGGTGTGGATGTGCACCGCGAGCGGAACGTCGTCTGACATTGCCAGCACGCGCGGCGGAGGCGTGAAGCGCCAAAGCGCGACGAGGCCGAGGATCGCGATCATCAGCACGAACTCGAGCGCGATCGAGCGCTGCAGCGGCCGCGTGCGGTGAAATTCGCGCGCGATCGCCGGCGTGAACACCAGCCGGTTCAGCGCAGCGAGCGTGAGCAACAGCGACACCAGCGCAAGTTTCGCGAGGAGAATGTTGCCGTATCCGGTGTCGATCAGTGCGCCAAAGCTTTCGAGCTGAACGACAGCGAGTGCCAGGCCGGACAAGGCGATCAACGCGACGACCGGCACCGCAAGCGTCGAAAAGCGCCCGAGCACTCGCAACAGCGAATCCTTGCGCTGCCAGGCCAGCACCGCGAGTGGCCCGAGTGCGCCCATCCAGAACGCCAGGCCAACGCCATGAACGAACAGCGCGGACCGCGTCAGCCATTGCGGAGAGGCGGTGGCAGCATGGCCGCTGACCGCAAGCGACAGTCCGACACAGATCATTGCGACCGCGGTGCGGATCCAGGCCGCGCTGAACGACGGACTGCGCCAGGCGATCGCCGCGATCAACATCGCAGCAATCGCGAGCAGCAGTGCAGGAAACAGGCTGGTGCCGGCGGCGCTGGCCCATGCCGCCCAGGTCAGGACGCCCGTGATCGGCAGGTTCAGCAGGTCGACGCCCTGCAAGCCGAGCGAGGTGATCGCGCCGATGAGGCCGATCGCCAGCGACCACATGATCAGCCGTTCGCCGGCCGGGCCCTGCCCGATCCAGGCGGCAAAGAACACGCCGCCGACGCCGGCAAACAGCCCGAGATAGAGCCCGAGCCGCGCCAGCCAGATCAGCGCATGGAGCAGGCCGTCGCCAGCCGGCGCCGCCGAGCCGGTGACGACGCCGATCGAGAACAGCAGCGAACCCGCAACCGGATGGCCGTCCTGCGACACCACGCGATAGCTGACCACCTGCGTGCCCTGAGGCAAGTCGGCCGGCAGGGTCACCATGACAGATTGATCGACGGCGCGGATCGCGACGTCGCGCGGCTTGCCCGCAGCGTCGAGCAGGCTGACCGCGGTCGGCGCCACCGCTTCATTGAAGCGGAGCACCACCGTCTTCGGTGCCTCCGTCACTACGCTGCCATCCGCAGGTTCAGCGGCGATCAGGACGGCATGCGCATGGGCCGAGGTCGCAAGACACAGCGCCAACAGCAGCGCAGCCAGGCCTGTTACAACAAGACTTGCGACCGCCCGCACGGCTTACGACTTCGGCAGCAGCTTGACGCTGGGCGCCGGCGTCTTGCTGCCATGGTCGTCCCCGCCGCCCTGCCCCTCGGCCGGGATATCGATCCAGCGGCTGACGCCCTGTTCGCATTCCTGCACGACGGGAAAATACAACGTGGTGTTCGGCTTCAGCGTATCGGTGAGAAACGTCTGCATCACGAACTCGTCGTAGTTCTGGTCGGAGAGCTTGCCACCGCTCCAGGCGACTTCCTTCACGCCCTCGGAGAGCTTGGCACCGTGATAGTCGTATTGGCCCGTATATTTGCCGGTGACCGTATCGAGGGTCCAGCCGGGCTTCGGCATAGGCTTCACCCCGATCACGCCTTCCGGAATCTGCACGCGGATCTTGATCGTCGCCGATCCCGCGCAGCCATGCGGCACGGCGAACACCGCCTTGTAGTAGGAGCCGACCGGCGCCTGCTTTCCTTCAAGCGTGATGTGAGCGATCGCCGGCGACGCTGCGAGCAGCGCCGCCGTAGCAATGAAGAGCGTGTGTGATCGCATGGCTTCCTCACATCTTCTTCATGTCCATCTGACCGGAACGGTCGCCATGGCCGGAGTGATCGCTGCGGCCCGGCGCCTGCGCACCGACAGCCTGGACGTCCAGCGAGACCGAGACCTTGCCGGCCTTCTCGAATTCGAGCGTGACCGGCACCTTGTCGCCCTGCTTCAGCGGGTTCTTCAGGTCGAACATCATCAAATGATAGCCGCCCGGAGCAAGCTTCACGGTCTTGCCCGGCTCGATGGTCAGTCCCTTGTCGAGCGCACGCATCTTCATCACGCCATTGTCCATCGACATTTCGTGGACCTCGATCTTGCCGGCGACGTCGCCCGAGCCTGAAACCAGCCGGTCCGGCGTCGTCCCCTTGTTCTCGATCGTCAAATAGCCGCCGCCGATCTTGGCGCCGTTCGGCGTGGCGCGCGTCCACGCCTGGGTGATCACGAGGTCGCCGGCCTTGACGTCCTCGGCGCGTACGGACGTAGACACGAGCGCGGCAGTCAGCGTCGTGAGGGCGAGGATGCGAGAGAACGATTTCATGGTGACGGCTTCCTTTCAGATTGAAGTGGTTGTGCTATCGGACTGTTGCGGCCTGGGCCTCAGACCATTTGTTCAGATCGGCGATTTCGGCCGATCCCTCGATCGTTGTGATCGTTCCGTCACGAGCAATCAGCATGGTTCGCGGGATATCACCTTGCCACGCCGGATCGATCTCAAATCTCAGTCGCTCGGCAAAGCCGTCGCCAAAAATCCAGTTCTCGGCGGAAGCGAGCCCGGCGTGATCCAGCATCGATCGCGTCGCCTCGGGAAGGTTCGGAACCAAATCCGCGCTGATCGTGACGACGTCGATCTCGGGATGAACCTTCATGAACTGGCCAAGCTGCGGCAGCTCGACCTTGCATGGTCCGCAGGTCACGCCCCAAAAGTGCACCAGGGCCGGATGACCGGCGTGCGCATGCAGCAGCTTCTGCCAGCTGCCGCGTTCGAACGGCTTCGGCGCGCCCTCGCCCGCCGCCAGTGCGGACGGCAGCGTTGCGAGCAGGACAAGCGCAGCGAGCAAATGACGTTTCATGGTTCGCCCTCGATCGCTTGAAAATGGTAGCCGTCGGCCTTCGTCATCCACGACAGGTAGGTCTGCCGACTGTCCGAGACCAGCAGCGGATGGTCGGAGCTGTCGGCGGTGTCGGCGATATTAGTGGGCTTCGACCATGTCGCTCCATCGTCGCGCGATGTCATCAGATGGATCGATGTCTTCTGCCCGTCGAACTCCTTCCAGGCCATTACAAGCCCCAGCGGCCCGGCGGCGATCTGCGGCCGTGACGGGCCGCGGTTCGGCTGACCGATCTGGAGCGGATCGGAGAAGGTTTTGCCGCCGTCGCGTGACCGCGCATAGAACAATCCCTTGCGCGCCTTGCCATTCGTATACCAGGTCGCATGGTAGGTTCCTGCCGGCGAAATGGTCAGGCTGGGACCGTGGTGCGGACATGCCGCGATCTGCCAGTCGTCGCGGCTCACCCGATGCACCTCGCCAGGCGTAGCCAGATCATTGAATTTCACGATCGCATGGTCGCGCACGCCACCTTCGAAAATGTTCCGAAACACCACGACAGGATGGCCCGAACCATCGAATGCCAGGGCGAGACGGCAGCATTCGCAGGTGCTGTCGGCCACGAGCTGCGCATCGGAGTAGGACGCACCACCGTCCTTCGATGAAGCAAAGAACAATCCGGCGCCGTTATACTTCTCACCGCGTTGCTGCGCCGGCACGCGATTGCGCTTGTCGAGCCAGACCGCGAACACGGCACCTGAAGGATCGAAGCCGATCGCCTCGAACCGTTGGCTCTCGTTGTTGGCGGTGATCGGCTTCGGCGGATCGAAGCTGCGCCCGCCATCGGTCGACCGCGTGGTCAGCACCTGCCCATTGAAGGCCTGATCGCGGAAGGTCGAGAAAGCCAACGCGAGCTCCCCCTTGGCACCGATCGCAAGCTTCGGCCGCGCGTCCGGCCCCCAATCCAGATTGAGCCGCTCCCGCGTCATCTGCACCGGCGTGGAAAAGCTCCTGCCCTGATCTTTCGAGCTCGCGACGGAGATCTGGCCTCCGGCCATCCAGGCCAGCCACAACGTCCCGTCCGGCGCGAAGGCCGGAGTGACCTTGGTCGCGCAGCGTAGCACGGTCTCTTCACACGCCGCTTCGGAGGCGTGCTGATGGCTCATCTGAGCGATGGCAAGGTTCGGCAAGACCGCAAGCATGACCGTTGCCAGCACCATCAGAGTCGCAGGTTTGCGGTATGTCATCGATGCGCTCCTCACTTGAACGCAATCTTCATGCCCGCCACGAAAGCGCGCGGCGATCCGGCATAGATCGAGTTGGTCGAGTTCGCCAGTACGCTCGCGGGATTTTGAATGCCCGCGGCGGTCACCGAATTCGTGATGTTGTTCGCCGAAGCCACATAGGTCCGATCGAAAACGTTCCTCACCTCGATGTACAAATTCAGCGCCTTAAAATAGTCGGAGACGAGACCGGTCGTGTAGTGCAGGTTGAGATTGACGAGTTCGTAGCCCGGCGCCCTCAACAGGTTGGCGTTGTCCATGTAGAAGCCATCCTTCCACTGGACCTCGACGAACCCGCCCAGTCCCTGCAACGGACCCGACAATTGGTCGTAGCCCAACCGCGTCGTGAGCTCGTTCGGCGAGATGCCGGGAATCTTGTTGCCGGCCCGATTGAAGCTGAAGACCGCGCCATTCGTGATGTTCTCGACGTATTCCGTATAGACCTCGTCGAGATAGGTGTAGGCAGCCGAAAACCGCCAGCCCGGCAGGAACTTCCAGTCGGCGGCCAGTTCGACGCCGCGATGTTCCGATCGCGGCGCATTGAACGTGTAGGAGATGCCCGATAGCGGCGTTGCCTGCGAGACCAGCTCGCCCTTGAAGAACTCGTAGAACCCGGTGACGCTTACCTTGAGCGCATTGTTTGGCGTCCAGTCGGCCCCGATGTCGTAGCCCAGATTCTTCTGCGTCTGCAGCTGGGTGTTATTGCCCGAAGCGCCGCTCGGCAGGACGAAGAGATTGCTGACTTGCGGTGTGCCGTAGCCGGTTGCCACGCGGCCGCGGAATTGCCAGTCGCTGTTCAGCCGGTAGAGCAGCGCAAGCTCAGGCGCCGTATTCTGGAATTGCCGATCCGCCGTCGTGATCACCGTGGACGTGGCTCCGGCCGCGCCGGTGTAGGTATAGGCGGTGTTTCGTCCGGTGAGATTGGTGGTCTCCCAGCCGATCCCGGCAACGGCTGTCAGCGCAGAGGTGAGCTTTAGTTCCTCGCGCGCCCGAAGACCGTAATTCGTTGTCGAGCTGAACAGATTGCTAGACAGGCTTCCAAGCGTCGCATTTCCGCCTGGCATCACATTGCGCGTGTCGCTCGAGGCGGTGAGCGTATTGTAGAAGCCGCCGAAATAGGCCGTCGAATCCATTCCGAAGATGTCGCCGCGCCTCACGAGGTCGCTCCTGTAATTGTAGGACGGGAAGTCACCGATCGCGCTCGTCGATCCCGTCGGTTGGCTGATATTGCGGTCGTCGAACACGAACTGGTTGCGCCAGGTGGTCTGGTTGTCGAAGTCGTGCTCCCAGCGGCCGCCGACGATGGTCCGGCGATCATCGCGCCCGAGACCCGCCTGGACCGCGGTTTCCTTGTCGGTCCCTGCTGCCGAATTGAACCCGTTGTTGAACAAGGTCACGGTTCCACATCCCGGCGCGGCCGTCGCTCCGGTCGCGCAGCCCTGCTGGAACGGGTTCTGGTTGAACTGGTTAAGCGACGAGCGGATCGGCAGGCGCGCGGTCAGGTCATTGTTGATGAGCTTGAACGTGAAACGGTCGTCCGGCGTCACCTGCAAAGTGCCGAGGAAATTGACGGTCTGGGTATTGAACCAGCTGTTGCCGATATAGCCGTCGCCACGCACGTCGCTTGCGAACAGCGAGCCCTCGAAATTGCCGACCTTCTTGCCCGCGGCGAGATAGTTGTTGAGATAGCCGAAGCTGCCGCCATCGACGCCGTATTCCACGCCGTCGATCGTGCCGCCCGGCCGGGTCCGGAAATTCAACGCGCCGCCGGTCGCATAGTTGCCGTAGAGCGCCGATGATGGCCCGCGGACCACGTCGATCGCGCCATAGGCGTGCGGATCGATCAGGTCGCTGCGCGACAGGCCGTCCGGCTGAGTGACCGGAAAGCCGTCGTCGAAGATCACGAGGTTGCGGATGCCGAAGCCATTGCGTGCATTCGACCCGCGAATCGAGATGCCGAAATCACGCGGGCCGTTGCCCTGCTTGATCGAGATGCCGGGACTGTCCCGCAACACGTCCGCCACCGAGAAGGACGGCCGATTCTCGAACTGGCTGCGGTCGATGGTGGTTTGCGTCTGACCGGCTGGCCCCTGGTTCAGGCTGTCCCGCGCCGCGCTTGGCGTGACGCGCTGCGCGCGGCCGGCCGCCGCCACGGCCAAGGGCGCCAGCGGCCTTGCGGGCCGCCGGGCGGCAACCGCGCGGGTCTTCGGCTTGGACCTCGTCGGTTTCGCGCGCGCAGCCTGCGGCGCATCGACCGTGACGGACGGCAGCGTCGTCTGGGCCTCTGCCCAACTTGTAAGCATGGAAAGCCCGAGGCCCAGCGTGAGCGCACTGGCTCCGGCCCGCGGATGAAATCGAAACATGGTTGAATCCTGACACCGGCTCTTCGGCCGGCTTGCTCTAAGGCACTCGCCGACACGCGACGCGCACCGGCAGCGAGAACGTCGTCAGGAAAAAAGCGGCGGCGCGCGGGCTTGCGCGGAGTGGTGCGCCTGCGAACGATCGAATTCGCCGGCGAAATCAAGCCAGGCGATGCGCGTTGAAGGCCGCTCGACGGCGTGAGCCGTGATCTCCGGGTTATCAACGGGCGCACCGGTCTGCAGCACGCTGCACGCGGAGCAACAGCCGTCATGGGCATCATGACCGGTCTGGTCACCCTGCCCGGCTCCGGAGCCGGCATTGCCATGGCAGATGGTGGCGGCCGCGAGCGGATCGGACGCAGCAAGGCTCGCCGCCCAGCAGGCCCCGATCGGTGCAAAAATCTGCACCAGCAGGGCAACCAGGACTATGGGCAGAAAATTCTTCAGCCGCCGGCGCATCGCAAAACCCATCCGGTGCCCATTAATCATTCCGGTTGTCCGGAGTCGAGAGCAGGCGCGGCTTCCTATGGTCGTCACTCCAACGTTCTTCCCATTGCCTTTGCGACATTATGGCCCAACGAGATGAATGGCAGGATGGAGTGTGCCGAGCATGCCGACCATGAGAACGACGACCAAGCCAAGGGCGAACTCGATCGCACTGTTGCGCGAGAGTCCGCGAAGGGCACCGGCGTCGGACAGGGCGAGTCGGGGTGTCAGCCACAGCCGGTTGATCGCGGCGAGCGCCAACATGATCGCGAACACAACAAGCTTGAGGATCAGCAGCCGGCCATATTCAGTGACCAGCAGCCCTTGAAGTGAACCGACGAGAAAATAGGCGTTGACGGCGCCGGTCACCGAGAGGCCTGCCACGCTGACGATACCCACGATCGAGAACCGTCTTGTTGCCCAAAGGACGAGTGGCGCGCACGTCGAGCGCTGCGTTCGTCGTACCGTCGCGAAGAAAAGGATCAATGACAAGAGACCCCCGATCCAGGCGGCCGCGGCACAGAGATGCAACGCATCCGCGGCGACATGCAAGTTGCCGGCTTCACCGGCTGTCGCACCGGCGTGACCGGTCCAGGCAAGGCTTGCGACCAGGCCGAGTGCCACGGCAAATGCGAGCCAGTCCGCTCCGCCCAGACGACCGTACGCCAAGCTTGCGGCCAGCACGACTGCCAAACCGAGGCGAATTTCCGTGACCTGTCCAAATTGTGTCTCGCTCAGGACTGTCGACAGCATCTGCACATCGCCAAACGGACGCCCGCTCATCGATGCAGTCTCCAGCAACAGCCAGATCATCCCCGACGCCATGGCGACCAACAAGCCAATCCACGCTCCACGCCGGGTTCGCGCCCGGAATGCCTCTGCGACCGCAGCTTCCGCATGCAGCACCGGCGCCGCAACCACCATCCGAAACACAACCGTACCGGCCGTGATCGCGGTCGCCGCGAAGTGGATCGCGCGCGTCGCAATCAACGGTCCCCCTGCCCCGAGCCAGTCCATAGACACACCCGGGTCTTATTGGCCGACCTGAAAGGTAAAGCTTCCGTCCGTAGTATGCGTGTCCACCGACAGCACATGCCAGTTCACGTGGTAGGTACCGGTGCCACCAGGCCGCAGCGGGATCGACATCTGATTGCCGCTGACACGGGCCTTGCCGGCGTCAATGCGCTCGCCGGCGGCATTGGTCACGGTGATGCCACTGAACGCGGGCTCTAGTTTTTGCGTGAACCAAAGCGTGACCTCACGCGGAGCGCTGGCCACCTTGTTGCCGACGCGCGGCTCGGCATGATCAAGGAACGCGTGGGCGGCCGCTCCGTCAGCAGCAAACAGCAACACCAGCGCGATGACCGAGATCCAGGATGAGCGCCGCATGATCAATTCCTCGCAAACGGGCTTGCGGGCTGGACCGGGCCGCCGAAGATCGGCCTGCCGATTCCGTGCGGGTCGATATCGTCGAGATAGAGATGGAGCTGGGCAATCACCCCGACGCGGGTTCCGCTTTGACGATTGATCGGAATAAGCGCCTCGACACCGAGCTGATAGGTGTTCCCGACCCAGAGAACGCCGGGGTTGATAGTCCCGGTGGTCATCGTGCCCGACGTCAGCGTGTTCGCAACCGGCGTCTGAAGTGTGGCCTCGACTAGCGGGATCAAATGATTGACGAAATCCGGCAGGCCGAGATCGACGACGGCAGATTTCAGATAGGGCATGCTGTACTGAATCGTTCCACCCCAGTTCAGCACCTGCGGATGAAACTCGGTGTCGGAGGTCAGCTCACCAGTATCGGGATCGACCCCGAAAGTCGTGGTGGAACGCCTGCCGGGTATGGCGTAGCCAACCTGCCCGGTGACTGCAACGGGACGCAACCACGACAGGGTGTCGGGCAGGTCGCCGAGGCCTTTGCCGAAAAAGACGGTCGGCGTGTAGGTGTTGAACGGATCGGCTCCGACACTGTTGGCGCCGGTGCCGCCCCATTCGATGCTCAACCCGACCGACATCACGAATTCATGCTCGGGGTTCTTGAAGACGCGATACTTGAAAGTCGTGTCGAGGTTTTGGAATCCGTGGGCACCTACGCCAGTGGGGCCGCCCGGCGGACTGAAAACGCTGTAGGTCGTGCCGATCGAGATCGCGAACGCTTCAGTGATTCGCTTCGAAAATTCGCCGGAGAAGTCGCGCTGTCGAAATGACGGATCGTCGCCGGTATTGAAACTTGACACCGTCGGCAGTGACAGTTCGTCATTCACGCCAGGATCGTCGATGCCAAGCGTAGCCGGAAAGAAGCGATTGCCGACGATTTCGTGGGCGATACCTCCAGAAAATGGAACGAGCGCAATTGCGAGCCCCGGCAGGGCCACGCGGGCGAGACGGATGAGCATGGGAATCTCCGCAGGCGTTGATGTGCAAAGGTCTCAGCGGCCGGTGGCCGCAACGCTTTACGACAGAAACGGCGGAGCGCGCGCCTGGGCGCGAGAAATGGGCCTGGAACCGGTCAGCCCGGGTGCGAAATCGAGCCAGGCGATCCGCGTCGAAGGCCGCTCGACGGCCTGCGCCGTGATCTCCGGGTTATCAATGGGCGCACCGGTCTGCAGCACGCTGCATGCGGAGCAACAACCGTCATGGGCATCATGACCGGTCTGGTCACCGTGCCCGGCCCCGGAGCCGGCATTGCCATGGCAGATGGTGGCGGCCGCGAGCGGATCGGACAGGGCAAGGCTAGCCGCCCAGCAGGCCCCGATCGGTGCGAAAATCTGCACCAGCAGGGCAACCAGGACTATGGGCAGAAAAATCTTCAGCCGCCGGCGCATCGCAAAACCCATCCGGGACGGAACTAACCACCACAGCCGTCGGAAGTCGAGATCATCGACCTCGCTCGTTTCTTCCGGCAGGCGGAAATTGCCGGACGTGACACTTGCGTCACGGCCACTCCACCGGCCTTTGTATCCCCTTACCCCGTCACGTGTTTTCAGCTCACTTTCGCAACTGCCGGTGGCATCATCCCAATCATTTCGCAAATTGCTCGAAATTTGAACAATCGTTGCCGAAAATGATGACAAGGCTGGAAAGATAGTCTACCAATTCGGGCTCAGGCCAGCCGCGAGGTGTGTCCTGGTGGTCCAAGTCTCGGGAGGAGCCCGACGCGCACAAGCAGCGTCACCCCATCAATCAAGATCAAACCGAATTTTTGGGGCAAATAGGGTCGACACAATTTTTGGAGCAGGGCTTGGAGCCCTGCTCTTTTTTTATGTGATGATCGCAAAGCGCCATGACTCCATCGTCGAATCCGATCGAACGCAGTTTTGAACTCGCAGCGGCGGCTTGCGATGATCTGACGCCGTTGGTGTACCAGCGCCTGTTTCGCGAACATCCCGAGGCGCAGGCGATGTTTCGCACCGAAGGCAGCGAGCCGGTGAAAGGCTCGATGCTGGCGCTCGCGATCGAAGCCATCCTCGATTTCGCGGGCGAGCGCCGCGGACATTTTCGCCTGATCGAATCCGAGGTGTTCTCGCATGATGCCTACGGGACGCCGCGCGAATTGTTCGTCGCATTCTTCGCCGTGATCGCGGACTGCTTGCGCGACATTCTCGATGAGCAATGGTCTGCGGACATCGATGCTGCGTGGCACAAGCTGCTTCGCGACATCGAGGCCATCGTGCTGCAGCAGAAACATCTCGTGGACGCGAAGGCGTAGCGTCACCGTTCCGATTGTGACACACTCCCTTTATCCGCGGCGCGTGCAACTGACGCCGACGGTCAGAAAAACGAAGAGGGAGCAAACAATGCCAGGGACCGACAAGGGGATGGACAAGGCGTCGACGACACGGCGCGACCTTTTGCAATTGGCGGCGGCAGGCGGAGCTGCGGCCGGCCTGTTCGCCGGAATGGGCGTGACGTCCGCGCTCGCAGCCGAAATGGGACGTTCGGAAAAACCGCTGAAGGCCGCGTTCTCCAACGCCGGACTGCAGGCGACATGGTGCGCGCAGGGCAAGCAGGCCGCCGAATTCTGGGGCAAGCTGTTCAATGTCGAGGTGACCTGGTTCGACGGCCAGCTCGATGCCGTCAAGCAGCGCGCCGCGATCGACAACATGGCCTCGCAGAAATGGGACTTCGTCGCGATCCAGGCATTCGGCATCGGCACGCTGACCCAGCCGGTGCAGAAGATGATCGACGCCGGCACCCCCGTGATCGACATGGACACGCTGATTGCGCCGCTCGACCAGATCAACGTCCATTCGTTCCTCGCCCCCGACAACGAGTTCATGGGCGCCTCCGTGACGCAAGCGCTGTGCAACGCGATCGGCGGCAAGGGCAAAGTCATCATGACCCAGGGCGCGCTCGGCCACACCGGCGCGCAGGGCCGCGCCAAGGGCTTCAACTCCGTCGTGAAGCAGTTCCCGAACATTGAGGTGCTGGACACCCAGCCCGCCGACTGGGACGTCTCCAAGACCGCCCGCCTCTGGGAAACCTATCTGACGAAGTATCCGCAGATCGACGCCGCCTTCTTCCACAATGACGACATGGCGCTCGCCGCCGCCAACATCATGAAGGCGCACAACCGCACCAACATCCTGATCGGCGGCGTCGACGCCATGCCGCCGGCGATCCAGGCGGTCAGCGAAGGCCGCATGTTCGCAACCGTCCGCAATCCGTCCTGCCGCATCCATGGCGGCGCGATCGTCGCGGGCGTCGCGGCCGTGGTCGGCGGCGAGAAGAGCGGCCAGGGCATTCCGAAGAACGTCGTGACCGATGGTCCCGTCGTGACCAAGGCCAACGCCGCCGGCATGCAATGGATGGAGGATCACTTCCTGATCTGAGCCGTCCGCATGTCGCAGGGACGCTCCCCGATCCTGGAGTTGAACCAGATCACGAAGGCCTTCGGCGGTGTCGAAGCCCTTCGTGGGGTCGACTTCGCGCTGCACGCCGGCGAGATCCATGGTCTCGTCGGCGAGAACGGCGCCGGAAAAAGCACGCTGATGAAGATCATCGCGGGCGTGCACCCGGAGTTCTCCGGCCGCTTCGTGCTCGACGGCAAGGAAACCCGGTTCCGCTCCACCCGCGACGCCCATGCCGCCGGCATCGGCATGGTGCATCAGGAGCTCAGCGTCGCGCCTGATCTCACCGTCGCCGAGAACGTCTTCCTCGGCAACCAGCCGACCAACCGCCTCGGCTTTGTGCAATGGCGGCGGATGGCGCGCGAGGCCGGCGAGCAGCTGTCGCGGTTCGGCATCGACGTCGATCCGATGACGCGGCTCGGCGACCTGCCGATCGGCCTGCAGCAGCTGATCGAGATCGCCCGCGTGCTGTTCTCCGGCGCGCGCATCATCATCCTGGACGAGCCGACATCCGCCCTCTCCCCGCCCGAGGTCGAGCGCCTGTTCACGACGCTGCACAGGCTCCGGGACGAAGGTACCAGCATCGTCTTCATCTCGCATTTCATCGAGGACATCCTGCGGGTCTCCGACGTGGTGACCGTGTTCCGCAACGGGCGCAAGATCGCCGAGACCGCGTCCGCGGACACCACCAAGGGCGCGCTGATCGAGGCCATGATCGGCCGCGGCGGCGAGGCGCTGGAGCACAGCTACACCGATGACCTGATGCTCCCGCAACCGGGTGGCGGTTCGACGGTGCTGAAGGTCGACCAGCTTTCGCTCCGCCGCAGCCTGCAGGACGTCTCGTTCGAGGCCCGCGCCGGCGAAGTGCTCGGCATCTACGGCTTCATGGGCTGCGGCCAATTGGAGCTGTCGCGGGTTCTGTTCGGCAAGCTTCGGCCGGACGGCGGAACGCTTGTTGTCGATGGCTCCGCCAAGACATTCCGCAGCACCGCGGCGGCGCGGCGGGCCGGCGTCGCGCTGGTGCCGGAGAGCCGCCGCGCCATGCTGTTCCACCAGGAGCCGGTCTACAAGAATATCTCGATCAGCATTCTCGAGCGGATCTCGGCGCTGCTGCTCAAGCCGGTGCGCGAGCGCGCCATCGCCCAGCGCCAGGTCGAGCAGTTGCAGATCAGGCCGCCGGTGGTTGGCCTCGATCTCGGCATGCTCTCCGGCGGCAACCAGCAGAAGGTGGCGCTGGCGAAATGGCTGACCTACCCGCCGCGCCTGCTGGTGCTGTGCGAGCCGACCCGCGGCATGGATGTCGGCGCCAAGAACGACGTGATCAACATCGTGCGCGACCTCCGCGCCAAGGGACTGGCGATCATCGTGCTGTCGACCGAGCCGGAAACGGTGCTGTCGCTGGCCGACCGGATCCTGGTGCTGAAGCGCGGTGCGGTGGTGCGTGAGTTTGCGGGCGAAGCGGTCAGCAAGGATCGGCTGCTCGAGGCGGCCTAGAGCATGATCCGGAAAAGTGCGAAGCGGTTTTCCGACGAGATCATGCTCAAACAATTGGAGAAAGCGCGATGACCAGCTCAGCGCGCCTAATGGAGTGGGATGATGGCGAGCAGTGACAGCGCGACGAGCCCGGCCGATCACAAGCGGCCGCGCGGGCTGGCGCCGTTCCTGCGCTCGCAGATGCGCAACATCGCGCCGTTCCTGACGCTGATCTTCCTCAGCGGCTTCTTCGCGATCGCGAGCCCGTCGTTTGCGACCATCGACAATCTCGGCAATATCCTGACGCAGGTGTCGGTCACCGGCATCATCGCGGTCGGCCTCACCTTCGTGATCCTGTGCGCCGAGATCGACCTGTCGATCGCCAGCATCGCCAACGTCACCGGCATTGCGGTGGCGTACTTCACGCTGCAGGAGTCCTACGTCAACATCGCCAATGTCCCGATGCCTGGCTTTGCCGCGATCCTGCTGGCGCTGGCGCTGTGCGCGCTGCTTGGCCTCGTCAACGCGCTGGGCCTGACCGTGATCGGCATCCCCTCCTTCATCATGACGCTGGCCATGATGCAGATCGCGGCCGGCGTCTCGGCGCTCCTGGTGCGCGGCCAGATCGCCTACAAGGTGCCGCCGCTGATCACGACGCTCGGCTCGGGCTCGATCGGCGGCATCCCCTGGATCGTGATCGTCGCCGCGGTGATGCTGCTTGGCGGCCATCTGGTGCTGACCTACACGCGCTTCGGCCGCTACGTCTACATGGTCGGCGGCAACCGCGAGGCCGCGGAATTTGCCGGCCTCAACGTCAAGCTCATCCTCGGCAGCGTGATGGTGATCTCGGCGGTCTGCTCCGGGATCGGCGGCATGCTCGGGGTCGCGCATTTCGGCAGCGCGCAGCAGAACGAGTTCGACACATATCTGCTCGACTCCATCGCGGCGGTCGTGGTCGGCGGCACCAGCCTGTTCGGCGGCCGCGGCGGCATCGGCAACACCATCGTCGGCCTGTTCGTGCTCGGCGTGCTCAACAACGGCCTCGACCACGTCAACATCGACAGCTTCCTGAAGATCCTGATCCGCGGCCTGATCCTGCTCGCGGCGCTGATCATCAACGTCTACGCGCAGCGGCTGCGCGAGCAAGCGGCGGAGTGATGATTGAGCCGAGCAAATAGCTCCCTCCTCTCGTCGTCCCGGCGAAGGCCGGGACCCATAACCACAGGGTTGTGTTGTTGGAAACAAGCCGTGGCCCCGGCGTCACGCAACAATTCGCATTTGTGGTAATGGGTCCCGGCCTTCGCCGGGACGACACTGAGGATGGTTCACGATTCAAGACGCCAAGCACCGCGGTGTCATCGCCCGGCTCGACCGGGCGATCCTGCACTTCTGATAAAGCGAAATATATTTACTGCGAGGGCTTGCGCCGTCGGGCAAATTAGTGGCATGGGCGATCCGCTCGCCACCGATGACGCAGCTTCGTCAAGACAACCGATCTGCAAGGTCGAACAGCAGCGGCAGTTGTCGCACTGGTGCGGCCGGTCCGCGTAGCTTTGCTCGCTTGTCGGCAATCGCCTTGTCGAGCGAGATGCGCTTGCCGACGATCTGCAACAGTGCATCGAAGGGTGCCTGCAGGGTCGCCTTGCAACCGGCCTCCCCCCGGGTAATCGTCGTGCCGCGGTCTCCGCCCGCGACCGTGAAGCCCGCCGACTTCTTTCCATGGGTGACCACCAGCCCGACCTTGATGGCCGGCACCGGTGTCCGCCTGGCAATCGCATCCAAGCCGAGCAGCACCCAATCCGGCTCGAATTCGTCGTCGGCGCGCGGCGGAAACAGATAGCGTCCGCCCCATCGGATCAACTCCCGGATCGCCGGCTGGATTTCGCGCCCCGACTCCGTCAATTCGTAGAGTTGCGCCGTCACCGGCCCCTGCCAGTCGATCTTCCTGATCACGCCGCTCTCGATCAATGCGGCGAGCCGGGATGTCAGCAATGTCGGGCTCATGCCATTGAGGTGATTGAGGAGATCGCTGAACCGTTTGGGGCCGATCAACAGCTCTCGGATAATCAACAACGTCCATCGCTCGCCGACGATCTCGGCCGCGCGAGCGAGTGCGCAAAACTGACGGTAGGTGGTGCCACTCATCAAGCAATGATGACTGCGCCGGCGTCTAAGGTCAATTTCGATGCGCCAAGGCCATCAAGGGGCCGACGATCAGGAATTGCACGAAGGTGAAGCCGGTCTCGAGCACCATGTAGTCGACGATTGAGGCAACCGGGTGCTTGGCAGCAACCGCCAATGTGGTGAACGACCACGACAACAGCCCCATCACAAGGCCGTACAGCAAGCCAGCCTTCAGCGCGGACCCACGATCGGCGGGAAACAGCCGAGGATAGGCCCAGGAGAAAATCATGGCCTGAACCGCCATCGAAGCCAGGCCGAGCGGAATGATCGGATCGGCCCGGTAGATGGCGAGAGCACGGTAAGTGCCCTCAAACCAAGCCAAATGCCAGAAGAAGCCGAGCGGGAATGTCGGAGCGAGATAGGCGGCGACCCCGAGCCAGAAGCTACGGCTGGACCTCGAACTTTCACCCGCGGAAACAACCGACATCGACAGCTCCCCTCCGACGGATCGGCCGCGAACGGCATGCCGATACGACCGCCAACAGACCATACTACATTTTTTATAGTACTAACTACAATAATTGGAGTCAATGGCCAGCACACCGTTGGCGCGGTCGCCCGTGCCATGTAGGGTGTTCTGCACACAACACAACCGTCGCCAGACCGCGCGGAGGACAGAATGAAACGATTCGTTTTCCTGACTTATGGATTCGAGACTCCGACGCCCAAGATCATGGCGGCCTGGGGCAGATGGTTCGAATCGATCAAGGACAACATCGTCGAGATGGGCAGGCTCGCTAAGGGGCGCGAAATCTCGCGATCGGGAACTGTCGATTTGCCGTTGGGACCCGATTCGATTACCGGGTTCATCATCGTCGAGGCAGAAGGTATCGACGCGGCCCAGCGCATGGCCGAAGGCAATCCTTACATCACGAGTATCAGGGTTTATGAAGCCATCTCGAAATAGATCGGCTGAACCTACCTGGCGAAATTCGGCTGCCAGTGGCGCAATTCTCGCGCCGCGTAGGTGACTGTGCCGATCGTCGTGTAGGACGCCGCCTCCAGCATCATGTTGCGCGCGAGCTTGAGGCTGCGCGCCTCGCAGATCGCGCGCTGCTTCTCGTCCGCAATCCATTCGAAATCGATGTTGTGCGCAAGGCCAAGGATGCGCCGGATGGTCTTGGCCGCGGCAAAGCCGACCGTGTCCTGGAACAGCCGCGCCATGTAGGCCTGCCGCTCGGCCTCCAGCCGCGCCGCGCCCGCCTCGCCTGCGAACAGCGAAAGCGGATAGCCGTCGCCCTTCGCGTCGTTGCGCCACAGCGCGAGGAACTTGCGCGAGAATTCTGTCCAGACGCCCTCAATGGTTTCCAACAGCCAGGCCTCGAATGTCGCGCGCTCGCCCGCCGTGCGCTCATGGCCGGCGGAGGCCAGATAGGCCATCAGGAGGTTGCCGATGACGGCGCCGATATCAAAACCCATCGGGCCGTAGAAGGCGAACTCGGGATCGATCACCTTGGTCTCGCTGTCGGTGACCATGATCGAGCCGGTGTGCAGGTCGCCGTGCAGCAACGCCTCCGGGCTCGCCATGAATTTCAGCTTGAGCCTGGAGATCGCGACATGCAGGTCGAGATCCTCGCGGAACGCCTCAGCCGTCGCGTCGAGCTGCGGTGCGGTCCAGCGGTTCTGCTCGGCGATGCGATAGGGATCGGTGAAGATCAAATCCTCGGTGATCTTGCAGAGCGCATGGTTACCGGCGAAATCGGCGATCCCCTGCTTCTTTTCCGCGGCCGACAGCGCGAGATCGGAGGTAAAGAACAGCGTCTGCGCCAGGAAGGTCGAGATATCCTCGACGAAGCGCGGATAACGCGTGGCCCCGATCAGACCCTTGCGCATGATGATGTGGGGCTCGAGCAGCTCCATCGCGGTGAGCGCAAGCGGCGCGTCATGATGCAGCACCGCCGGCACGAGCTTTGGCGCCAGCCGCGCCTGATGCACCAGCGCCAGATGTTCATAATGCGCCCGCGACAGCGGCAGCGGCCAGCTCTCGCCGACCAGCCGCACATAGGGCAGCGCCTGCTTGACGGCGATGCCGCCGCTGCTGCCCTTGACGATGAAGACGAGGTTGAGATTGCCGTCACCGACCTCGCTGATCGACCAGTCGGCCGGCGCTCCGCCAAGCTGCATGACGATGGCGGGAAGGCTCGCGAGATAGTCCCGCAAATCGGCTTCCCGCAGGATTCGATAGGCGCTCTGGGCGGAGCCTGGCTGGGCCTGCAGGTTCATCTTGGTCGCCTCCCCCAATACTTAAGCCCGAGCCATTGGCCGCTCGTTGTGCTATTCCGGACACGATGCCGCAAGAGCCGACGGTCCGGTTGACGCCCACAATCGCAGGCGACGGGACGCGCCGCAATGCCCCAGAGGAACGCCCCGAAGCCACGGATCGATCAGACCCCACCCCGCTGGTGTTGTTTCAGAACGCACGATGGATTTCCGAGTGGAGGACGCTCCAGTGCTCGTCGCCGTGTTCTCGGTATTCGCTGCCAGCCGCAAGGACCCGCTCGTCGATATCGTCGAGCAGGTCCACACAGGCTTCCTTGCCGCCGGGTTGGGCGAGCCGACGGTACACTTCAGGCTGTCCGATCCGCCACTCAGTACCGAGATCGCTGCCGTGCAAGCGATTGCGGGGACGAAGCGCATTTCCAGCATCGCCAGGGTGGTCAAGCGCTGGCCGGAGTTGGAGCGCTTCGTGCGGACGACCGGCTCGATTGGTCCAGGCAGGGCGGAAGCGCGCTTGCTGTCGAACGTGACCGAGAGCGGCGTGGTCGAGGCGATCGACTTCGCGGTCCTCAGGGAGATCGCACAGGGCGTCCCGAAGTCATTTCCGTGCCATGCCATCAACCTGCATTTCTCGGCGCCTGGCTTTTCGGACGGTCCGCAGCTGCCCGCTCAGCCTGACCTTCAGACTCTCCGGAGCCTGATGCGCGCCGGCGTCGACATCGGCGCCGGACATCCGACCTCGCCCGGCATCAGCGTGCAAGACAAGTGGTGGGTGAATGGGCGGCAGCGGTCGCTGGCGGCGCTACGTATCGTCGAAGCCGATCCGCAGGCCAAGAAATTGCCGGCCCCTCCTGCCGATGTCGCAGCCCTGCTGTCGGCCTGCGGCAAGCTGCGAAAGACGGTGCAGGTCCCGATGGTCGCTGCACCCGCCGCTACAGCGGCGGCTGCCGTGTCCCCCGGCGGTTTAGCTCCGGACATGGACGACGCCATCCGCACGGTCGTGCGTGGGCATCGGGCGAAGATGACCGAGCTGCTCGATACACTTCCGCACGATCTGCCACATCAGGTCGAGAACGTGGCTGCGACACCCCCCGGCGGGAGCCCGAGCGCCGGCCCCAAGAAGCCTGATCTCGTTCGGGCCTTCACGCCACTCGGCTACGATTGCCGCGGCGAGAGCGGATCATTCAGGCTACAGCGGCGCACGCCGGGCAATCTCACTGTCAGGCTCCAGGTCGATGTTGGCAGCTGGAACAGTTCGGTCGCGGCCTTCATGCAGGTGATCGGCATGGTGAACGGGCACGGCTTCAAGGCCACGCTGCCGCTCCATGCCTCGCGCCACGCGGTCCGCGGCGAAGTGAGAGGGATCGAGTTGCCGAGCCAGTTTCAGATCGGCAGCGCCGAGCGGTGGACGCAAATCGTCGACAATCTGGCAACGCTCGTCGCAGCGCTCGATCGCAGCTTCGTGCCCGAGGTCGAGGCAATCTCGGGCCCTTCACCCGAATGGTTTCGGCCGGAGCAAACCTAACTGCGCCGTTCACGAGACCAGTGCACTAGGACGAATCCACATTCAACGGAGCCAAATGCAGATTGCGGCGAGGTGGACGAAGGCGAGGAAGTAGTCAGCTCGTCGGTCATATCGCGTGGCGAAGCGGCGGAAGTGTTTGAGCTTGTTGAAGCAGCGCTCGATGCGGTTGCGTAGCTTGTAGATCGTCTCGTCGTGCGGGATGGGGACCTTACGAGAACGGGTTGAGGGGATTACCGCTTCAGCGTTCATGTCTGCGATGGTCGTGCGTAGATCGTTGTTGTCGTAGGCCTTGTCGGCGAGCACGGCCTCGGCGTTGAAGCCCTCGAGCAGGGCTTTTGCAGTGAGGTTGTCGTGTCGTTGGCCGGCGGTGAGCATGAAGCGCAGCGGCCGACCGAGGCTGTCGCAGAGCATATGGATCTTGGTCGTCAATCCACCTCGGGAACGCCCCAACTCCTGAGTTTTGGCCCCCCTTTTCCGCTCGCGGCCTGCTGGTGGACACGAACCAGAGTGGTGTCGAGCATCAGGTATTTGTTGTCGCGATCCTTGATCAGTTCGGCAAACACCTTCTCCCATACGCCGGCCTTGGCCCAGCGAGTGAAACGCGCGTGTACGCTCTTCCACTTGCCATAGCGCTCCGGCAGGTGCTGCCAGTTGGCACCGGACCGTAGAACCCACAAAACCCCGTTCACGAACAAGCGGTTGTCAACACCGCTGCGGCCGGGATCACCTACCTTGCCTGGCAGCATAGGTGCAATCCGAGCCCATTGTGCCTCGCTTAGCTCATAGCGCTTCACACCCATCAGTCCGCTCCGAATCAAAAGGTTCGGAACGCATTGATTCAGCATCATTCAGCTATGGGAATCCTGAATGTGGATTGGTCCTAGAACGGCATCCCCATCAGCTTCGACAGCCGCTCGATCGAGAGATAGCCGGCATAATAGGCCCACATGCCGATCGCGAAGATCACGGCCGAGATCAGCGTGGTCCACAACAGCTTGCGGCCCATTCGCGCCATGATCGGTGCACCGGGATCGGTGCCGGGCGCACCGACGCCGTCCTCGTGCTGGCTGCGTATGCCGAACGGCAACGTCAGGAACAGCACGAGCCACCAAAGGACGAAGTAGATCGCAAGCCCGGTGGTGATCTGGTACGCCATGTGGGCTCAGGCCTGCTCGATCTCGACCAGGGCGCCGGAAAAGTCCTTGGGGTGGAAGAACAGCACCGGCTTGCCGTGCGCGCCGATCTTCGGTTGGCCGTCGCCCAGCACCCGCGCGCCCTCGGCGATCATGCGGTCGCGGGCGGCGATGATGTCAGGCACGTCGTAGCAGACATGGTGGATGCCGCCATCGGCGTTGCGCTCGACGAACTTCGCGATCGGCGAGGCCTCGCCGAGCGGCTCGATGAACTCGATCTTGGTGTTGGGCAGCGTCACGAACACGGTGATGACGCCATGCTCCGGCAGCGGCACCGCGTCGGAAATCTCGGCATTGAAGGCCGTGCCGTAGATCTTGGCGGCCTGCCTGGCGTCCTTGACCGCGATGGCGACATGATTGAGCCGGCCCAGCATATCTCTCTCTCCCTTTGTCGTTGCGCACGCCTTAAAGGCGTGTATCAGACCGTCAGAACGTGCACGACGCAGATCGGCTTCTTGCCCCACTGCTCGTTCAGCGCGGCCCGCACCGCGCGGCGCACCGATTCCCCGAGTGCGTCCGGATCGCGGCGCCGCGGCCGGGGCAGGCCCTCGATCGTCGATACCACGACATCGAACACAATGTCGTCGAACAATTCGCCCGCGGCATTTTTCTCCGGCATGCCGACGAGATCAACCTCGGGATCGTCGACCATCTCGCCCTGCGCGGTCATGGCAACGGCAACGAAGGCGCACCCGGCAAAACCCATCCGCCGCCGCTCGACCACGGCGCGCGACTTGGAATCCTCCAGGATGGTTCCGTCCTTGTAGAGCCGCCCCGACGGCACTTCGCCGACGATGCCGGGATCACCGGGCCCGAGCTTGACGAGGTCGCCGTTGCGGCAGGTCAGGACTTTTGGGACACCCGCGGCGCGCGCCAGCTTGGCGTGCTCGGCGAGATGCAGCGCCTCGCCATGCACGGGGATCAGGAGCTGCGGCCGCACCCAGGAGATCATGTCGCGCAGCTCGTCACGGCGCGGATGGCCGGAGACATGCACCAGATGCTCGCGGTCGGTGATGATTTCCACGCCCTGCGTCACCAGCCCGTTGATGATGCCGCCGACCGCCTTCTCGTTGCCGGGAATGGTGCGGGAGGAGAAGATCACGGTGTCGCCCCTGTTCAGGGTCACCTGCGGGTGGTCGTTGTTGGCGATCCGAGCCAACGCGGCGCGGGGTTCACCCTGGCTGCCGGTGCACAGCGCCAGCACCTTGTCGGGCGGGAAGTGGCCGTAATAGTCGGTGCTGCGGAACTTGTGCGAGCCGTCGAGATAGCCGCACTCGCGCGCCACCTGCACCACGCGCTCCATGGCGCGGCCGACCACGACGACCTCGCGATCGGCGGCGTTCGCGGCGTCCGCCACCGCCCTCACGCGGGCGACATTGGAGGCGAAGGTCGTGACGGCGACCCGGCCCTTGGCCGCCTTGACCAGCTTCTTGATGGTGGCGGCAACCTCGGTCTCCGAGGGCGAGCGCCCGTCGCGCACCGCGTTGGTGGAATCGCCGACCAGCGCCAGCACGCCTTCGTCACCGAGCTCGCGCAGCCGCCGCTCGTCCGTCGGCAGCCCGATGATCGGGGTCGGATCGATCTTCCAGTCGCCGGTATGCAGCACGGTGCCGACATCGGTCTTGATCGCAAGCGCGTGCGATTCCGGAATCGAATGCGCGACCGGGATGAACTCGACATTGAACGGGCCGATATCGACCCGCCCGCCCGACGGGATCACGGTGATCGGGATCTTCGGCGGATTGCGCTCGGCGGCGCATTTGGCCTCGAACAGCGCCGCGCTGAATTGCGTCGCGTAGATCTTGCAGCCGAGCTTCGGCCAGAGATCGATGATCGCACCGAAATGGTCCTCATGGGCGTGCGTCAGCACGAGGCCCATCAGATTGTTGCGCTCCTTCTCGAGAAAACGCACATCCGGCATGATCAGGTCGATCCCCGGCAGATGCTCCTCGTCGCCGAAGGAGACGCCGAGATCGACCGCGAGGAACGAGCGCTGGTGGCGGTTGCCGAGACCATAGATCGACAAATTCATGCCGATCTCGCCGACGCCGCCGAGCGGTGCAAAGGTAAGCTCGTCAGGTCGCGCCATCAGTTGGCCCTCACTGTGGCTGCAGTGCCGAAATAGACCTCGCCGGCCGTTACAGGCAAGCGCTGCCCGGCCGCGGTGCGGACGATCAGGCAGCCGGTGTCGTCGATGGTGTCAAAGGTACCTTCAACGGTCGCCGCGCCGGTCTGGACCGCGACCTTGTCGCCGAGGCCGGCCGCGCGCTCCAGCCACAGCCTGCGGATCTCCGGGAAGCCGCGGCCATCGTCCCAGATGCCGCGAAACTCGACCCAAGCATCCGACAATGCCACAAACAGCTCTTCCGCACCGATCTGAATGCCGAGCGCAGCGAGCGATACCGCAGGCGTCGGCGTGCCCTCGGGCGCCGCAATGACGTTGGTGCCGATGCCGACGACGACCGCAAGCCGGTCGCCGACCGCCTCGGCCTCCAGCAGGATGCCCGAGAGCTTCTTGCCGTTGGCCAGCACGTCGTTCGGCCATTTCAGGGTGAATTTCGGGCTGTCCGGCCCGAGCCGCAGCGCCGCCTCGATGCTGACCTTCCGCAACGCGGCTTCGAGCGACAGCCCAGCGGCAAAGCCGAGCGTCGCGGCAACCGCCGGCTGAACGCCGGTCACCTCGAGAATGCTGCTGGCGAGATTGCCGCGCGGCGCGACCCATACCCGCTGACGGCGTCCGCGGCCAGCGGTCTGCTCCGGCGTCACGAACCACATCGGCCCGCGCTCGCCATCGCGCGCGCGCAGCATCGCCTCGGCATTGGTCGAGCCGATCTGATCGAAGGCGGCGAGCTTGTAGCCCGCCGCAATGGCCCGGGGTCCGAGCGTGAAGGTCATAGTGAGGTTATGCGCATGATCCGATCCGAAAGCCAGCGTCCTGTTTTCGGGATCATGCGCGTTAGAACAGCGACTTCGCCGCCGCCGTGGCCACACTCACCAGCGGGCCCGGATAGGCGAAGAAGAAGATGTTGAAGATGCCAGCGACCGCCAGCACGGTGCGCAGCTCGACGCGGACCGGGTCGAGCTTGCCGAGCGGCTGGTCGAAATACATCACCTTGACGATCGACAGATAATAGAACGCGCCCACCACGCTGGTCAGCACGCCGATCACCGCGAGCGTGAACAGATTGGCCTTGATCGCGGCGACGAACACGTACCATTTGCCGAAGAAGCCGGCGAGCGGCGGCACGCCGGCCAGCGAGAACAGCAGCATCGCGAAGACGAAGGCAATCAGCGGGTTGGTGCGGGACAGGCCGGCGAAATCACTGATCTGCTCCAGCGCCTGGCCGTTGCGCTTCATGGCAAGGATGATCGAGAAGGTGCCGAGCGTCATCGCGACATAGATCGCGATGTAGATCAAGACGCCCTGCGCGCCCTCGACCGTGCCGGAGGCGAGGCCGACCAGCGCAAAGCCCATATGGCCGATCGAGGAATAGGCCATCAGCCGCTTGATATTGGACTGGCCGATCGCGGCGAACGAGCCCAGCGCCATCGAGGCGATCGCCACGAACACCAGAATCTGCTGCCACTGGGTAACGATGCCCGGGAACGCGGTCAGCGTCGCGCGGGTGAACACGGCGAGCGCCGCGACCTTCGGGGCTGAGGCGAAGAACGCCGTCACCGGCGTCGGTGCGCCCTCATAGACGTCGGGCGTCCACATATGGAACGGCACCGCCGAGACCTTGAAGCAGAGGCCGGCGAGCAGGAACACCAGGCCGAACACGATGCCGATGCTGCCGGTGGTCGCGGCCGCCGCGATGCCGGCGAAGCTGACGGTACCGGTGAAGCCGTAGATCAGCGAGGCGCCGTAGAGCAGCATGCCCGACGACAGCGCGCCGAGCACGAAATACTTCAGGCCGGCTTCGCTCGACTTGGCATTGTCACGTTGGCTGGCGGCGACGACGTAGAGCGCAAGGCTCATCAGCTCGAGGCCCAGATAGAGCGAGATCAGGTCGCCGGCCGAGATCAGCACCATCATGCCGAGCGTCGACAGCAGCACCAGGATCGAGAACTCGAAATTGCGGGTCGACGGCTGGGACAGGTACTCGGTCGACAGGATCAGCGTTGCCGCCGAGGCGATCAAAGCGAGGATCTTCAGGAAGCGGGCGAAGTCGTCGACGATGAAGCTGCCGCCGAAGGTGACGAGCTTGCCGACCGGCAGCCAGAGCTCGAGCACGCCGGTCAGGACCAGGAGACACACCGCGAGCGCGGTGATCAGCCGGGTCGTCCCCTGCCCGCGGTAGGCTCCGATCATCAACAGCACCATGGCGCCGACCGCGAGCACCAGCTCCGGCAGCACCGGCTGCAACTGATAACCTGCACTGGAAAAGCTCATGGCGGCGGCCTTACTGCGTAACCAGCGCGGCTGCCTTCACGGCAGTCACGGCGGTGTTGTAATTGTTGACGAGCTGCTGCACCGAGGCGGCCGACATGTCGAGCACCGGCTTCGGATAGACGCCGAACAGGATGGTCAGCGCGATCAGCGGGAACAGCGTCACGCATTCGCGGAATGTCAGATCCTTGATCGACATCAGCGACGGCTTGACCAGCGCGCCGAACACCACCTTGCGGTAGAGCCAGAGCGCGTAGCAGGCCGACAGGATCACGCCCGTGGTGGCGAAGAACGCCGTCGGCAGCGAGATCTTGAAGGTGCCGAGCAACGTCATGAACTCGCCGACGAATCCGCTCGTGCCCGGCAGACCGACATTGGCCATGGTGAAGACCATGAAGGTCATCGCGTAGAGCGGCATCCGGTTGACGAGGCCGCCATAGGCCGCGATCTCGCGGGTGTGCATGCGGTCGTAGACGATGCCGACGCAGAGGAACAGCGCGCCGGAGACGATGCCGTGCGAGACCATCTGGAACATGCCGCCGGCGACGCCCTGCGTGGTCACCGCGAAGATGCCCATGGTGACGAAGCCCATATGCGCGACGGAGGAGTACGCGATCAGCTTCTTCATGTCCTCCTGCATCATCGCCACCAGCGAGGTGTAGATGATGGCGATGACGGACAGCGTGAACACGAACGGCGCGAAGTCGTGCGAGGCCAGCGGGAACATCGGCAGCGAGAAGCGCAGGAAGCCGTAGCCGCCCATCTTCAGGAGGATCGCGGCCAGGATCACCGAGCCCGCCGTCGGCGCCTCGACATGCGCGTCAGGCAGCCAGGTGTGCACCGGCCACATCGGCATCTTCACCGCGAACGAGGCGAAGAAGGCGAGCCACGCCCAGGTCTGCAACGAGCGCGGCACCGCGGTGTGCATCAGGGTCGGGATATCGGTCGTGCCGGCGTTCCAGTACAGCGCCATGATGGCGAGCAGCATCAGCACGGAACCGAGGAACGTGTAGAGGAAGAACTTGAACGAGGCATAGACCCGGCGCGGGCCGCCCCAGACGCCGATGATCAGGAACATCGGAATCAGGCCGCCCTCGAAGAACAGATAGAACAGCACGAGGTCGAGCGCCGAGAAGGTGCCGACCATCAGCGTTTCCAGGATCAGGAACGCCATCATGTATTCGCTGACGCGCTGCGTCACCGACTTCCAGCTCGCGATGATGCAGAGCGGCATGATCGCGGTGGTCAGGATAATCAGCGGCAGCGAGATGCCGTCGATGCCCATGTGATAGGTGATGCCGGTGGCGAGCCAGGACGTCTTCTCGACGAATTGGAAGTCGGTCGAGGCCGGATCGAAGCGCGCGACCAGGATCAGCGACACCGCGAAGGTGATCAGCGTGGTCCACAGCGCGATCCAGCGCGCCGTGCGGCTCGCGGTCTCGTCGCCGCCCCGCGCCAAGAGGTAGACCAGGATCGCGCCGACCGCCGGCAGGAAGGTCGTGACGGAAAGGATGGGCCAGGTTGTCATTTACTGGCCTCCCAAGCCGAACATGAACCAGGTGATCAATCCAGCGGCCCCGATCAGCATCGCGAACGCGTAGTGATAGAGGTAGCCGGTCTGCAATTTGACGACGTTGCGGGTGACGTCGAGCACACGGGCCGAGACGCCGTCCGGACCGAAGCCGTCGATGACGAAGCCATCGCCCTTCTTCCACAGCGTGTAACCGAGCCACTTCGCCGGGCGCACGAAGATCCAGTCGTACAGCTCGTCGAAGTACCATTTGTTGAGCAGGAACTGGTACAGCATCGGCTGCTGGTTCGCGAGCTCGACCGGCAGATACGGCCTGCGGATGTAGAACAGGTACGAGATGAACAGGCCGAGCGCCATCATCACGGTGGGCAGCGGCGCGAGCCAGCTCGGCATGTGCTCCATGTCCTCGAGGATGTGCGGGTTCATCTTCACGGACTCGCGGAAGAACTCCTCGACGCCGTGCGGGCTGGCGAACACTTCCTTGAACGGCAGGCCCGCCAGGATCGAGCCGGCGGCAAGCACGCCGATCGGCACCAGCATCCAGACCGGGCTCTCATGCGCGGCCTCGTAGTGCTTCTGGTCGTGCGGCTCGCCGAAGAACGTCTTGAAGATCAGGCGCCAGGAGTAGAACGAGGTCAGGCCGGCAGCCACGATGGTCAAGAGATAGGCGTAGGTCGCGAACGGGTTGTGCGCGGCATAGGCCGCCTCGATGATCGCGTCCTTGGAGAAGTAGCCGGCAAACAGAGGGAAGCCGGTCAGCGCCAGGGTGCCGATGCACATCACCGCGAACGTGTACGGTATCTTGCGCCACAGGCCACCCATGTTGCGGATGTCCTGCTCGTGGTGCATCGCGTAGATCACCGAGCCGGAGCCCAGGAACAGCAGCGCCTTGAAGAAGGCGTGCGTGAACAGGTGGAACATGCCGACCGAATAGGCCCCCGCTCCCATCGCCACGAACATGTAGCCGAGCTGGGAACAGGTCGAGTACGCGACGATGCGCTTGATGTCGTTCTGCACGAGGCCGATCGTGGCGGCGAAGAACGCCGTGGTCGCGCCGAAGAACATCACCACCGCCTGCGCGGTCGGCGACAGCTCGAACAGCGGCGACAGCCGCGCCACCATGAAGACGCCGGCGGTAACCATGGTCGCGGCGTGGATCAGCGCCGACACCGGGGTCGGGCCTTCCATCGCGTCCGGCAACCAGGTGTGCAGCAGGAACTGGGCGGATTTGCCCATCGCGCCCATGAACAGGAACAGACAGGTCAGCGTCAGCGCGTCGGGGTGCCAACCGAAGAAGTCGATGGTCTTGCCGGTCAGCCCGGGCGCGGCATGGAAGATGGTCTCGAAGTCAGTCGAGCCGACCAGCGCGAAGATCGCGAAGATACCGAGCGCGAAGCCGAAGTCGCCGACGCGGTTGACCACGAAGGCCTTGATCGCCGCCGCATTGGCCGACGGCTTCTGGTACCAGAAGCCGATCAGGAGGTAGCTCGCGAGACCGACGCCCTCCCAGCCGAAGAACAGCTGCACGAGGTTGTCCGAGGTCACCAGCATCAGCATCGCGAAGGTGAACAGCGAAAGATAGCCGAAGAAGCGCGGCCGGTTCGGGTCCTCGTCCATGTAACCGATGGAATAGAGGTGGACGAGCGCGGACACCGTGTTGACCACGACCAGCATCACCGCGGTCAGGGTGTCGACCCGCAGCGTCCAGGCGACCTGCAGGTCGCCCGAGGTGATCCAGGGCAGCAGCACGACGCGCGCGTCATGGTGCATGAAGCCGACATCGACCAGCGTGAACCAGGACAGCGCCGCCGAGACGAACAGCAAGCCCGTGGTGATCAGCTCGGCCAGCCGGGAGCCGGCTGCCGGCGGCTCGGCGACATGGTGGTCGTCATGGCCATGGTCGTCGTGGCCGTGGTCGTCGTGGCCGTGGTCGTCATGGGCCGACAAGGCATGAGCGTCGCCATGCGCGTCGTCGTGATGGTCGACGGTGTCGCCGCTCGGGCAGCGCGCATGCGCGCCGACCAGCGAGATGATCCCCGCGAGAATGGCTCCCAGCAGAGGCAGAAATACGATTGCCTGTATCATCGCCGGATTAGCCCTTCATCAGATTGACGTCTTCAACCGCGATCGAACCGCGGTTGCGGAAATACACCACCAGCACCGCGAGGCCGATCGCGGCCTCGGCCGCCGCCACCGTCAGCACCAGCAGCGCGAACACCTGGCCGACGATGTCGCCGAGGAAGGTCGAGAACGCCACCAGGTTGATGTTGACCGAGAGCAGGATCAGCTCGATCGACATCAGGATGACGATGATGTTCTTGCGGTTCAGGAAGATGCCGAGGATCCCGAGCGTGAACAGGATCGCGCCGACCGCCAGATAGTGCCCTAGCCCGATCGTCATTTCACCCACTCCGCCGCATCGGCATCCTGCAGGCCCTGCCCCGACGCCACCTTGCGCATCGCCATCGCAATCTCGGGCGTGCGCGCGTTCTGCACGTTGATGTTCTGCCGCTTGACGTTGGCCTTGTGGCGCAGCGTCAGCACGATGGCGCCGATCATCGCGACCAGCAGCACCATGCCGGCGAGCTGGAAGTAATGGATGTACTTCGTGTAGAGCACGAGGCCGAGCGCCTCGGTGTTGCTGACATTGGTCGGGATCGCCGCCGTGATCGTCTTGGTCACGGACGGGTTGATCACCCAGGCGCCGACCACCAGCAGCAGCTCGAACAGGAAGATGCCGCCGATCACGATACCGATCGGCAGGTACTGCATGAAGCCCTCGCGCAGTTCGACGAAGTCGACGTCGAGCATCATGATCACGAACAGGAACAGCACCGCGACGGCGCCGACATAGACGACGATCAGCATCATCCCGAGGAACTCGGCGCCCATCAGGATGAACAGGCCCGAGGCGTTGACGAAGGCCAGGATCAGGTACAGCACGGAGTGCACGGGATTGCGCGAGACAATCACCATGACCGCCGAGGCCACGCAGGCCGCGGCAAACAGATAGAAGAACAGCGCCGGAAGGATCATGCCCTCACCTCACCGGTACGGCGCGTCGAGCGCGATCGACTTCGCAATCTCGCGCTCCCAGCGGTCGCCATTGGCGAGCAGCTTCGCCTTGTCATAGTAGAGTTCCTCGCGGGTCTCGGTCGCGAATTCGAAATTCGGTCCCTCGACGATGGCGTCCACCGGGCATGCCTCTTGGCACAGGCCGCAATAGATGCACTTCACCATGTCGATGTCGTAGCGCACCGTGCGGCGGGTGCCGTCGTTACGGCGCGGGCCGGCCTCGATCGTGATCGCCTGCGCCGGGCAGATCGCCTCGCACAGCTTGCAGGCGATGCAGCGTTCTTCGCCGTTCGGATAGCGGCGCAGCGCGTGCTCGCCGCGGAAGCGCGGCGAGATCGGCCCCTTCTCGAAGGGATAATTCAGCGTCGGCTTCGGCTTGAAGAAATAGCGCATGGCGAGAACGAACGCCGAGACGAATTCCGAGAGCAGAAGCGAGCGGGCTGTTGCGTTGACGTTGACACTCATGACGACCTCACTTCGGCGCGATGCCGGCGAACTGCAGCACACCGGCCACGATCACCACCATCGCCAGCGACAGCGGCAGGAACACCTTCCAGCCGAGCCGCATCAGTTGATCGTAGCGGTAGCGCGGCACGATCGCCTTCGCCATCGCGAACATGAAGAACATGAAGAACACCTTCAGGGCGAACCAGACGATGCCCGGAATCCAGGTGAACGGCGGCAGATTGACCGGCGGCAGCCAGCCGCCCAGGAACAGGATCGACGCCAGCGCGCACATCGTGGTGATCGCGACATACTCGCCGAGCATGAACAAGAGATACGGCGTCGAGCCGTATTCGGTCATGAAGCCGGCGACGAGCTCGGACTCCGCTTCGACCAGGTCGAACGGCGGACGGTTGGTTTCCGCCAGCGCCGAGACGTAGAATACCACGAACATCGGGAACAGCGGCCACACATACCAGTTCAGGATGGTGAGCTGCGGCAGACCGATCAGGTGCGCGAGCCCACGGGTGTTCTGGGCCTCAACCACCGCCGACAGGTTCAGCGAGCCGACGCAGAGCAGCACGGTGATGATGACGAAGCCGATCGAGACCTCGTAGGACACCATCTGCGCCGCCGAACGCAGCGCGGCCAGGAACGGATACTTCGAGTTCGACGACCAGCCGGCCATGATGATGCCGTAGATCGACAGCGAGGAGATCGCGAAGATGTAGAGGATGCCGACATTGATGTCGGAGATCACCCAGCCGAGATTGAACGGGATCACGGCCCAGGCGGCGAGCGCCAGGATGCACGAGACCAGCGGCGCCAGCAGGAACACGCCCTTGTTGGAGCCCGACGGAATCACCGGCTCCTTCAGCACGAATTTCAAGAGGTCAGCGAAGGATTGCAGCAATCCGAACGGGCCGACCACGTTGGGGCCGCGGCGGATCTGCACCGCCGCCCAGATCTTGCGGTCGGCGAGCAGGATGTAGGCGATCGCGATCAGCAGCACGACGAGCAGCAACAGGCTCTCCGCGACCATGATGATCAGCGGCCAGAGGAAGCCGGTCCAGAACGCGCTTGCGAAGAATTCAGCCATCAGGTCACGCTCACTCCGCTGCCGTCAGCATTCGCCCCGACGCCAGCCGCGAGCATTCCGCCATCACGGCAGAAGCCCGCGCGATCGGGTTGGTCAGATAGAAATCCTCGACGGTCGGCTTGAATGCCGCCTTGTCGACGCTGCCGCCCTTGCCGGCCAGCGCCTTGACGTCGTCGGCCTTGCCGACCTCGATCTGGTCGAGCCGCATCAGATGCGGATAGCTCTTGAACATCGCCTGGCGCAGCGCCTGCAGCGAGTCGAACGGCAGTTTCTTGCCGAGCACGTCGGACAGCGCGCGGATGATCGCCCAGTCCTCGCGGGCTTCGCCCGGCGGGAACGCGGCGCGGTTGGCGATCTGGGCCCGGCCCTCGGTGTTGACGTAGATGCCGGACTTCTCGGTATAGGCGGCGCCCGGCAGGATGACGTCGGCGCGGTGCGCGCCCTGGTCGCCATGGGTGCCGATATAGACCACGAAGGTGCCATCCGGCGCCTTGATCTCGTCGGCGCCGAGCAGGAACAGCACGTCGAGGGTGCCGAAGGTCGTCATCTGCGCCGTGGTAAGGCCGCCGGCCGAAGGCGAGAAGCCGACATCGAGCGCGCCGGCGCGCGAGGCGGTGTCCTGCAGCACGGCAAAGCCGTTCCAGCCGTCCTTCAGCGCACCGACGTCGACGGCGAGCTTGGCCGCCTGCGCCAGCACCGCCGCGCCGTCATGCCTGGTGTAGGCGCCGGCGCCGACCAGGATGATCGGGTTCTTGGCGTTCTTCAGCACGTCGGCAAAGGAGTGCTTGCCGGCCACGAGATCGGCCAGCGTATCGGTGCCAGCGCCGAGATAGTCATGCTCATAGGTGAAATCGGCCTTCGAGCCGATCATGCCGACCTTGAGCCCGCCGGTGCGCCAGCGCTTGCGGATCCGCGCGTTCAGCACGGCAGCTTCCTTGCGCGGGTGCGAGCCGATGATCAGGATCGCGTCGGCCTGGTCGATGCCGGCAATCGTCGGGTTGAAGATGTAGGAGCCGCGGCCGGCCTTGGCGTCGAACGCATCGCCGCCCTGCACCGCCAGATTGACCGAGCCGAACTTCGCGAGCAGCTCCTTCAGCGCATACATCTCATCGACCGCGGCAAGATCGCCCGCGATCGCGCCGATACGCTTGCCGTCGGTGCGGCCGGCCTTGGCGGCGATGGCAGCAAAGGCTTCCTGCCAGGTCGCCGGCTTGAGCTGGCCGTTCTCGCGCACATAGGGACGGTCGAGGCGCTGCGTGCGCAGGCCGTCGACGACGTGGCGGGTCTTGTCGGAGATCCACTCCTCGTTCACCGCCTCGTTGATGCGCGGCAGGATGCGCATCACCTCGCGGCCGCGGGTGTCGACACGGATCGCCGAGCCGACGCCGTCCATGACGTCGACCGACTGCGTCTTGCCGAGCTCCCAGGGGCGCGCCGCGAAGGCATAGGGCTTCGAGGTCAGCGCACCGACCGGGCAGATGTCGACGAGGTTGCCCTGCAGCTCGGAGCTCAGCGCCTGCTCCAGATAGGTGGTGATCTCCATATCCTCGCCGCGCCCGGTCGCTCCCATTTCCGGCGCGCCGCAGACTTCGGCGGAGAAGCGGACGCAGCGCGTGCACTGGATGCAGCGGTTCATCGAGGTCTTGACCAGCGCGCCGAGATACTTGTCCTCGACCGCGCGCTTGTTCTCGGCGAAACGGCTGGTGTCCACGCCATAGCCCATCGCCTGGTCCTGCAAGTCGCACTCGCCGCCCTGGTCGCAGATCGGGCAGTCCAGCGGATGGTTGATCAGCAGGAATTCCATCACGCCTTCGCGCGCCTTCTTCACCATCGGCGAACGGGTCGAAATCTCAGGCGGCTCACCCTTCGGGCCCGGACGGCAGTCGCGCACGGCCCAGGCGCAGCTCGCGACCGGCTTCGGGCCGCCCTTCACCTCGACCAGGCACATCCGGCAATTGCCGGCGATCGACAGCCGCTCGTGATAGCAGAAGCGCGGAATCTCGGCGCCGGCCGCCTCGCACGCCTGCAGCAGCGTGTACTCCGGCGGCACATCGATCTCTTTGCCATCGACGATGATCTTGCTCATGTCTCTTCTCTACTCCGCCGCGACCATATGGACGGGATCACGAACGCCCTGATCGTCGAGATCGGCCTTGTGCGAATACTGATCGATGCGCTCTTCGATCTCGTGACGGAAATGCGCAATCAGACCCTGGATCGGCCACGCCGCGGCGTCGCCGAGCGCGCAGATGGTGTGGCCCTCGACCTGCTTGGTGACCTCGAGCAGCATGTCGATCTCGCGCTTGTGGGCGCGGCCGTCGGCCATGCGGGTCAAGACGCGCCACATCCAGCCGGTGCCCTCGCGGCACGGCGTGCACTGGCCGCAGCTCTCATGCTTGTAGAAATAGGAGATGCGTGCGATCGCCCGGATCAGGTCGGTCGACTTGTCCATCACGATCACGGCCGCGGTGCCGAGGCCCGAGCGCAGCTTGCTCAGGCTGTCGAAATCCATCGGCGTGTCGATGATCTGGTCGGCCGGCACCATGCGCACCGACGAGCCGCCGGGGATGACCGCCTTCAGATTGTCCCAGCCGCCGCGAATGCCGCCGCAATGCTTCTCGATCAGCTCGCGGAACGGAATCCCCATCGCCTCTTCGACGTTGCAGGGCCGCTCGACGTGACCGGAGATGCAGAACAGCTTGGTGCCGACATTGTTCGGCCGGCCGATGGCGGCGAACCAGGCGGCGCCGCGGCGCAGGATGTCGGGCGCGACCGCAATCGACTCGACGTTGTTGACGGTGGTCGGGCAGCCATAGAGACCGACATTGGCCGGGAACGGCGGCTTCAGCCGCGGCTGGCCCTTCTTGCCCTCAAGACTTTCGAGCAGCGCGGTTTCCTCGCCGCAGATATAGGCGCCGGCGCCGTGCGCGACATAGATGTCGAACGGCCAGCCGTTGATGTTGTCCTTGCCGACCAGCTTGGCCTCATAGGCCTGGTCGATCGCGGCCTGAAGGCGCTCGCGCTCGCGGATGAACTCGCCGCGGATATAGATGTAGCAGGCATGCGCGCCCATCGCGAAGCTCGCGAGCAGGCAGCCTTCGACCAGGAGATGCGGATCGTGCCGCATGATCTCGCGGTCCTTGCAGGTGCCGGGCTCCGACTCGTCCGCGTTGACGACGAGATAGCTCGGACGGCCGTCCTTGGACTCCTTGGGCATGAAGGACCACTTCATGCCGGTCGGGAAGCCCGCACCGCCGCGGCCGCGCAGGCCCGAGGCCTTCATCTCGTTGATGATCCAGTCGCGGCCCTTGTCGATGATCCCCTTGGTGCCATCCCAGGCGCCCCTGCGGCGCGCGCCCTCGAGGCCCCAATCATGCTGGCCGTAGAGGTTCTTGAAGATGCGGTCCTTGTCGTCGAGCATGCTCAAAACTTTCCGAACATCACCGATTGGCTTGGGAGTAAGCGAGCCCGGCGGCACAGCCGCCGAACACGATGGCCCACAACAGGCTGGATTCCAGCGTCGCGCTCAGGCCGTAACGTTGCAGCAGGAACATGAAGCCGGCCGCGACAGTGGTATGCAGGGCGATCGTGCGCCAGGCCTTCATCGCAGCGCCCCTCCCCACCTTGTTTTCCTGCCCGTTTGCCTGCACCTGAAAGCCCCCCATCAGGTGGTTTCCTTCAGCGTCGTCGGCCCGCCTGCGGGGGCCGAGAACTGACGGTCGACCTGCGGGCCCGGCTTCGGCGGATTGCCGGCGGCAAAGCCGTCGAGCACCTTGCCGAAGCTTTCCTTGGTCAGGTCCTCATAGGTGTCCTTCCAGATCAGCACCATCGGCGCGTTCACGCAGGCCCCTAGGCACTCGACCTCTTCCCACGAGAAGTTGCCGTCCTTCGACAGCTGGAAGGGATCGTGATGGATGCGATGCTGGCACACCTCGATCAGGTCGGCGGCGCCGCGCAGCCGGCACGGCGTGGTGCCGCAGACCTGGACATGCGCCTTCTTTCCGACCGGCGAGAGCTGGAACATGGTGTAGAAGGTCGCGATCTCCAGCATGCGGATATGCGGCATCTCGAGCAGGTCGGCGACGGCGCGGATCGCCGCTTCCGAGACCCAGCCGTCATGCTGCTCCTGCACGCGCCACAGAATCGCGATCGCAGCCGAGGCCTGACGGCCCGGCGGATACTTCTCGATCTGCTTCTTGGCCCAGGCGAGATTCTCGTCCGTGAACGTGAAGCTCGCGGGCTGCAATTCCTTCGGGGCAAGGCGGCGGACGGACATCGATCAAACTCTCATTGCGGGCGGTGCGGATGCGGACATCATCACCGGTCGACCTCGCCGAACACGATGTCCAGCGAGCCAAGGATGGCGGAAACGTCGGCCAGCAGATGGCCCTTGCAGATGTGATCCATCGCCTGCAGATGGGCGAAGCCCGGCGCGCGGATTTTGCACTTGTAGGGCTTGTTGGTGCCGTCGGCGACGAGATAGACGCCGAACTCGCCCTTCGGCGCCTCGACCGCGGCGTAGACCTCACCGGCCGGCACGTGCACGCCTTCGGTGTAGAGCTTGAAGTGATGGATCAGCGCTTCCATCGAGCGCTTCATGTCGCCGCGACGCGGCGGCGCGATCTTATTGTCCTCGACCACGACCGGGCCCTGCCCGTCCGCAGCCTTCAGCTTCTGGATGCACTGCTTCATGATGCGCACCGACTGGCGCATCTCTTCCATGCGGATCAGGTAGCGGTCGTAGCAGTCGCCGTTCTTGCCGATTGGAATGTCGAAATCCATTTCGGCGTAGCACTCATAGGGCTGCGACTTGCGCAGGTCCCAGGCCGCGCCCGAACCGCGCACCATCACGCCGGAGAAGCCCCACTCCCAGGCCTCCTTCAGCGGCACCACGCCGATATCGACGTTGCGCTGCTTGAAGATGCGGTTGCCGGTGAGCAGCGTGTCGAGGTCGTCGACGACCTTGAGGAACGGATCGCACCACGCCTCGATATCGTCGATCAGCTTTGGCGGCAGATCCTGGTGCACGCCGCCGACGCGGAAGAACGCCGCGTGCATGCGCGAGCCCGAGGCACGCTCGTAGAACACCATCAGCTTCTCGCGCTCTTCGAAGCCCCACAGCGGCGGGGTCAGCGCGCCGACGTCCATCGCCTGCGTGGTGACATTGAGCAGATGGGAGAGAATGCGGCCGATCTCGCAATACAGCACGCGGATCAGCTGACCGCGGCGCGGCACCGTGATGCCGAGCAGCTTTTCGGCCGCGAGGCAGAACGCATGCTCCTGGTTCATCGGCGCGACATAGTCGAGCCGGTCGAAATACGGGATCGCCTGCAGATAGGTCTTGTGCTCGATCAGCTTCTCGGTGCCGCGGTGAAGCAGCCCGATATGCGGATCGACGCGCTCGACGACTTCGCCGTCCAATTCGAGCACCAAACGAAGCACGCCGTGGGCGGCCGGATGCTGCGGCCCAAAGTTGATGGTGAAATTACGAAGATTCTGTTCGTTCATGATCAGGCCTTCGGTTCCGCCTTCGCCTTTTCGTCACCCGGCAAGGGGTAATCGGCCCCCTCCCACGGAGACAGGAAATCGAACTTGCGGAATTCCTGGTTGAGCCGGACCGGCTCGTACAGCACCCGCTTCTCCTGGTCGTCGTAGCGAACCTCGACGAAGCCGGTCAGCGGGAAATCCTTGCGCAGCGGATGGCCGTCGAAGCCGTAATCCGTCAGCAGGCGGCGCATGTCGGGGTGGCCGATGAAGATCACGCCGTAGAGGTCGTAGGTCTCGCGCTCGAACCAGTCGGCGCCGGGGAAGACGCCGATGATCGATGGGACCTGCGTGGTCTCGTCGGCCTGGCCGCGTACTCGGATGCGCGTGTTCAGCGTCGGCGACAGCAGATGATAGACGACATCGAAGCGCCTTTCGCGGCTCGGATAGTCGACCGCCGTCGCATCGGTGAAGTTGACGAAGCGGCAGTTGGGATCGTCACGCAGAAAAGTGACGACGTCCACGATTCTGCCAATCTCGACGTCGATAGTGAGTTGATTGAACGCGACCGAGTGCGCCGTGGCGGCGCCCGGAAGCGCGCTCACGATCGTCTGCCCAAGGGCGTCGAGCTTGCCGTCGTCCATGCCTGAAACCTTAGCGTTCGATAGTGCCGATACGGCGGATCTTCTTCTGCAGCAGCAGCACGCCGTAGAGCAGCGCTTCCGCCGTGGGCGGACAGCCCGGCACGTAGATGTCGATCGGCACGATGCGGTCGCAACCGCGCACCACCGAGTACGAATAGTGGTAGTAGCCGCCGCCATTGGCGCAGGAGCCCATCGAGATGACGTAGCGCGGCTCCGGCATCTGGTCGTAGACCTTGCGCAGCGCGGGCGCCATCTTGTTGGTCAGCGTGCCCGCAACGATCATCACGTCGGACTGCCGCGGCGAGGCACGCGGTGCAAAGCCGAAGCGCTCGACGTCGTAGCGCGGCATCGAGACCTGCATCATCTCGACCGCGCAGCAGGCGAGACCGAAGGTCATCCACATCAGGGAGCCGGTGCGCGCCCAGGTGATGAGGTCGTCGGCCGCCGCGACGAAGAAGCCCTTGTCGGACAGCTCGTGATTGACCTCGAGGAAAAACGGATCATTGGCGCCGACCGGCTTGCCGGTCGACGGATCGAGAATGCCTCTCGGAGCTTGCGCAATCGCCGGCTGCGAGGATGCGGCGGTGGGGCTCAATCCCATTCGAGCGCGCCTTTCTTCCATTCATACGCGAACCCGACCGTCAGCACGGCCAGGAACACCATCATCGACCAGAAGCCGGTCGCGCCCAGTTTTCCGAACGCCACGGCCCAGGGGAACAAGAACGCCACTTCGAGATCGAAGATGATGAAGAGGATCGCCACCAGGTAGAAGCGGACGTCGAACTTCATGCGGGCGTCGTCAAAAGCGTTGAATCCGCATTCATAGGCGGACAGCTTTTCCGGATCCGGCGACTGGAACGCGACCAGGAACGGCGCGATCAGGAGCGCCAGCCCGATCAGGCTCGCGACCCCGATAAAGACCACAAGTGGGAGATAATTCTGCAGGATGCCGGTCATCGGCGAGGCCTTCTTGCTGCGGTTTCGGACGCGCCGCAGATTCGTTGATTGGAATTGTTCTTGAGGCTTTAGCGCAGCGCAACAGGGGGCGCAAGACAAGCTATTTTGACGCTTTTACCGCCCCTTGCCGCGGGCTGATGGCCTCGTCGGGCGGATGCGCTGCTCCAATAGGCAACGCTGCGCCGGCCACCCGGTGCCCTGCGCTCTCCCCATATCAGCCCAGCTCCCTTTCGGCAGCGAGCATCTCCGCCGCGGTCAGCGTCAGCCGGTCGATATGTCCGAGCAGCAACTCAAGATCCTGCGGGCCGAGCTGTTCCAGCAGGCGCCGGTTTCGCTCCTGCGCGCCGGCCACAATGGTGTCATGGGCGGCGAGCCCGGCTTTGGTGAGGGAGACAAGTGTTTCCCGATTGTCACGCGGGTTGGCGGCCTTGGCGACCAGCTTGCGCGCGACGAGCTCGGCGAGCGCCCGGCTGATCTGGCCCTTGTCCATGCCGACGGCTTCGGCAAGCCGCACCACGCTCATCGGCGGACGCCGGCCGAGCGAGGCAACCAGGCCGAACTCGACCGAGGACAGGCCGGTCAGGCGCTTGTAGCGCAGCAGTGCACCGCGCCTGAGCAGATTCGCCAGCACCATCAGCCGCGACGACATCATCGCGGTGATCGGCGCCAGCTCGGCATCGACCGCCGCCTCCGGCGGCAATGGCCTCGCAGTCCTGAGCTTCTCGGTCATCGCCAACCTCTGCCAATAAAGCCTATCGCTGCCAAGCTAGACGAGATCGTTGACATTGTCATCGATCTATCGTTGACTTGGTCAACAACGTTGACTGCCATCACCGACACAGCGACCGTCGGCAAGAATCCGGCGGCGGGAGGAACCAGCATGACGATGACCCAGCTCGATCGCGATCTCGGCACGGCCTATGCGATGAAGCCGTCCACCACCCGGACAGAGCTCACCTCGGTCGTCCGCGGCACACCGATGGGCGAACTGCTGCGCCGCTACTGGCACCCGATCGGCCTCGTCGGCGACGCCACCGATATCCCCAGAAAAGTCCGCGCGCTCGGCGAGGACCTGATCCTGTTCCGCGACCGGCATGGCCGGGTCGGCCTCTTGCATGCGCGCTGCTGCCATCGCGGCACCACGCTCTATTACGGCAAGGTCGAGGAAGACGGCATCCGCTGCTGCTATCACGGCTGGAAGTTCGACACCGAAGGCCGCTGCCTCGAACAGCCCTGCGAGCCCGAAGGCGGCCTGTTCAAGGGCAAGGTGCGCCAGCCCTGGTATCCGGTGCAGGAACGCTACGGCCTGATCTTCGCCTATATGGGCCCGGCCGATAAAAAGCCGGTGCTGCCGCGCCACGAGTGCCTGGAGAATATGGACGACGGCGAATTCGTCGAGGCAGACGATTCCTCGATCGGCGGCGGCGGGCCTGCGGTGATCCCCTGTAACTGGCTGCAGCATTTCGAGAACGTCGCCGACCCCTATCACGTGCCGGTGCTGCACGGCTCGTTCTCAGGGCCGCAGTTCACCACCATGATGGCCTCGATGCCCGAAGTGAAGTTCGAGATGTCGCCGCGCGGCGTCGCGGTGCGCTCGATCCGCCGGCAGGACGACGGCAAAGTGTTCTATCGCGTCACCGAGGCTGCCCTGCCCACGCTCCGCGTCGTGCCCAACCCGCGGGTCGCGCAATTCGCCCGCGTCGAATCGATCGGCTGGACCCTGCCAATCGACGACACCTCGTTCCGCATCTATGTCGCCGGCCGGGTCAAGAACGCGGGCGATATCGGCCGCATGCGCTCGAAGTTCAACGGCAAGTTCTGGTGGGACATGACGGAGCAGGAGCACCAGCAATTCCCCGGCGACTACGAGGCGCAGGTCGGCCAGGGGCCGGTGACCATCCATTCGGAAGAGCATTTCGGCCAGAGCGACCGCGGCGTCCTGATGATCCGCCGGATGCTGTCTGACCAGCTCGAGGCCATGGCCGCCGGCCGCGACCCGATCGGCGTGTCGTTCGATGCCGATGCCAAGCCGGTCGAATTCGAAGCAGGGAATTACATCCGCGAGGCGTAGGGCCCGCGCCCAGGCAAACAAGAAAAGACAAGAGATCATCGGGGGAGGAAGTCATGGTCGATGTCGCACCGCAGGCGGCTGCGCAAGCGCAAGTCAGCGCCAGGCCTGCTGCCCGCCGCTATTACGTCCTCGCCCTGCTCACCATCATCTACGCCCTCAACTTCCTCGACCGTACGATCTTCAACGTCCTGATCGAGCCGATCAAGAAGGAGTTCGCGCTCAGCGACACCACAATGGGCCTGTTGGCCGGGTTCGGCTTCGTGCTGTTCTACTCGTTGCTCGGCATTCCCATTGCGCGGATGGCCGATCGTCTCAACCGCCGCAACATCGTAGCAATCGCCTTCGCGTTCTGGAGCGCGATGACCTACCTCTGCGGCATGGCCTCCAGCGTCACTGCGCTGACAATGGCGCGGGTCGGGGTCGGCATCGGGGAGTCCGCCGGCACGCCGGCCTCGCAATCGATGATCGCCGATCTGTTCGACAAGAACGAGCGTCCGCGCGCGCTCGGCATCTACGCGATCGGCACCTATCTCGGCGTCTTCCTCGGCTATTTCATCGGCGGTTACGTCAATCAGAACTACGGCTGGCGGATGGCCTTCTTCACCGCGGGCCTGCCCGGCATCGCGCTCGCCGCGGTGCTGTGGTTGACGATCTCCGAGCCGAAGCGCGGTGCGATGGCCGAGACCTTCAAGGCCGAGCGGATCGGGCCGACGCTGGGCTTCCTGATCTCGCAGCCGAGTTTCGTCATCGTGCTGGTCGGCTTCTGCCTCACGACCTACACCAACTACGCCACCGCGGTGTGGATCCCGCCGTTCCTGGCGCGCATCCATCATCTCACCAGCGCCGAGATCGGCACCTATGCCGGCACCTTCAAGGGCTTCGCCGGCATGGCGGGCACGCTGATCGGCGGCCTCGTGGTAGCGCAGATCGGCCGCCGCGACGATCGCTGGAAGCTGTGGGCGCCCGCGATCATGTCCGGCCTCGCCGGCCCCGTCTTCGCATCGTGCATGCTGACGCAAAGCTTCACGCTGATGGTTGCTACCCTGGCGCTGACCTCGCTCATGGTCGGCTTCCATCTCGGCCCGATCTTTGCGATCGCCCAGACGGTCGCAAAGCCAAGCATGCGGGCGCTGGCCTCGGCGATCGTGCTGCTCACCGCGACCTGCTTCGGCCAGGGCGTCGGCCCCCTCGCCGTCGGTATGATCAACGACGCTCTGAAGGGCGCGTACGGCACGGATGCGGTTCGCTACTCGTTGCTATCGGCCGCGGTGACAACGACGCTCGGCGCGCTGCTGTTCGTCTGGGCAGCGCGGTGGATCCGTGCCGATATCGCGCGCGCCAGCTAAGCGTCGATGAAGGCCAGCAGGTCGGCCATCAGGCGCGCTCTGTGCGTCAGCGGCAGAGCGTGCGGCGCGCCTTCATAGACGGCGAGCTTGCTGCCCTTGATCAGCGCCGCCGTCTTCGCACCGGTCAGCTCGAGCGGCGCGCTGGCATCCTTGTCGCCGTGCACGATCAGCGTCGGGCGATCGATATTTTTGGCCGCGGCGCGCAGATCGGCAAACGAGATGGTCCTGCGGCAGGCCAGCGCCACCGGCAGCGGCACGCTCAGCATCATCTCCCTGATCCAAGCGCGCGTGGCGTCGGGCGTGTCGGGCGTGAAGAACGGCGCCTCGTTCTCGCCCATCCATTTCGGGAAGTCCTGCGCGATCGCGGCATTCTGCGCCTCCACCATCGCCCTCGGCACCGCGACCGGATTGTCGTCGGTCTGGACGATGAACGGCGTGGTCGGCGCAACCAGGACCAGCCGCGCGATACGACCGGCGCCGTGACGCGCCAGATAGTTTACCGCCTCGATCGATCCCATCGAGTGCGCGACGATCGTGACGCCGTGGAGATCGTGCTGTTCGATCACGGCAGCGACGTCATCGGTCAGCGTGTCGAGATCGTATCCCATCATCGGCATGTCGGAACGGCCGTGGCCGCGCCGGTCGGGCGCGACGCAACGAAAACCCTTCGCGTTCAGCGCCACGATCTGGCTGCCCCAGACGCTGGAATTGAACGTCCAGGCGGCAAGCAGCAGCACCGGCTTACCCGAGCCCCAATCCTGCACGAACAGTTTTGTACCGTCGCTCGCGGTCGCATAAAGCGGTTGGCTGGCCATGATGAAATTCCCTTTGCAGATCGATCGGCAACATCGCCACCGATGCACCGACCATCGCAAAGGGAGATCGCGCGCGCGATTACGCCTCAGGTAATCACGCGCGTGATGTAAGGCTTCTCGGAGCGAAAACGCGCCCGTCTCACCACTGATTTCGCACCACGCCCTTGCCGGCGTAGCTCGAGGTGACGTCGGAGAACTCGCCTTCGAAGGTCGCCGCGGCCGACCAGCCGTTTCGCCAGTTCATCTCAACCGATGCTGTGGTCAGCGCGGAGTCGCTTGCCTGCGCCGCGCCGTTGACGACGAAGCTGGTGCCCGGCAGCGCCTGGAAGGTCGCGGCAGCCGAGCGGCTGGGGTCGTAATCGTGGGCCCAGGCGAAACGCGTGCGCAGCGTCAGGATGCCGTCCTGCACCGCGAAGGACTTGTCGGTGCGGAAGCCGAGCTCGCTGCGCGTATCGGTCAGGCTCTTGCCGCCATAGGTCAGCGCAAACGTCGACAGGCCCGAGATCACCCGTTCGGCGTAACCGGGCAGCTCGAAAGTCGTGAACTGGCCGGCGGCGTAAGGCGTGATGCCGACGCCGCCGATCCACGGCGCGACAAAACGATAGCCGCCCTCGAGCCGTCCCGAATAGGCGTTGGCATTGAACTCGGCGCGCAGCTGGTCGACGCCCGCGGCCGTCACGGTGCGGTTGGTGGTGATGTCCTGCCAGCCATAGGCGAGCGCGGCGGAGACATAGGCCGCACCTTCGGTGTGGCGAACATAGGTGCCGGCCTGGAACAGATCGGACCGGCCGCTGCCGTTGCCCGCGACCGAGAAGCTGGTGCCGCCGCCGGCGATCGCAAAGCCCGCAATGGTGTTCGGCGAGAACTGATAGTCGGCGCCGACCGCCGTGCCATAGATGCTGCTGGTGGTGTCGTTCGATCCGACCATGGCGTTGCCGCCGGTCGATTGCGAACCGCCGAAGCCGGCGGCCCAGACGTTCCAGCGCGGCACGAACGGCACCGGCGGCGCCTTGGTGAACATCGCGAATGCATCGGTCTTTTTCGTTGCGGCATAGGCGCTCGCTTCGCCCTCCTCCGCATAGCCAGGCGCGCCCGGCATCGAACCCGCCGCACCGGTGCGGTTCGTGAAGGGATCGGTGAGCAGCCCCATGAACAGGTTCATGGCATCGAACGTCGTCTGCTGCGAACCGGTCGCCAGTTCGCCGGAGGCCTGCGTCAGCCCCGCCGGCGTGAGCGTGCCATAGGCCATCGGAATGCCGCCAGTCGTGTTGAAGTAATTGACCAGCGTGTTCGCGACGTTTTGCTGGTTAGTGGAGAGGCCGCCGCCGAAATTGGGGGACGGAAAATTCAGCGCCAAATTGAGATAGGCGTGGGTGGCGTCATAGCTCAGCGTGTCGGTGAAATTCGTCGGCAGGTTTGTATTGGCGATGTTGGATGCAAAAGTGCCGGATATGCCTCCAGCGGCGTTCAGGATCGTATACTGCCTGGAGATGTAGCTGCCGTTGGCGAGCACAGCATTGACGGTCGCCCCTCCAAGTGTCGCGTTCGAGTTGACATTGGTCGATGCCGCAGCGGTCGGCGTCACCTGCACCTGATAGATCGCGCCGGATTGAAAGGCGAGACCGCCGTTGATCGTCAGTGTGCCGGTCGGATCTGCAGCACTCCCGGGCGCAAGCGTGCCTCCGCTCATAATGGTCGTGGGTGTCGGAATGACGAAGCCGCCCCTCAAGGGGCCGCCGGGGTTGGCGCCTGACAATGTCGGCGCGACGCCGTTGTGGAAAAAGACGATGGCCTCAGCACCGACGATGCCGGTGCCGCTCAACGTGCCGCCGGAATTGACCGTCACTTTCAGCGAGTTGGCGATCGTGCCGTCCACTTCAAGGGTGCCGCCGGTGACGGTGGTGGCGCCGGTGTAGGTGTTGGTGCCTGCAAGGATTTCCTTGCCGCCTGTGATCGTCACACCGCCGCCCGCGCCGCCGTCCCGGATGACGCCGGCAAACGTGCCGTTGGCATTGGTGAAGGTCAGTGTATTGGCACCGAGGTTCACGGCGCCGGCGATGCTGGTCCCGGAAAGACTGTTGATCGAGACACCGCCACCCGCGCGCGATATATCGAAGATGCCGTCGTTGATCACGGCCTTTGAGGACGCAATGCTGCCGCCGCTGATCAGGTCGAGTTCGCCGCTGGCGTTGATCGTGGTCAGCCCGGTATAGGTGTTGGCGCCGCCGAATCTCGCCAGGCCGCCAGAGGCGATCGTCACATTGCCTCCGGTGCCGCCACCAATGCCGCCGTCCTGGATGACGCCGTCGTAGGGGCCTACCCTGCTGGTGATGGTCAGCGTCTTGGCGCCGAGAGAAACGACGCTGCCGCCGGTCGGGTCATACAGACCGGCGACGCTGGCACCGCTGTTGGTCTGCGAAATATCGAATGTGCCGACGCCGGCGCCCGAAGAGAAAGCGACGGAGGCCGAATTGGCGATCGAGCCATTTCCCTTGAGTGCCAGCGTCGCGCCGGAATTGATCGTCGTCCCGCCGGAATAGCTTTCCGCCGCCGTGAAGGTCAGCGCACCGCCGCTGCCGGAGTTCGCGACCGTCACGCCGCCTGTACCGGTCAGTGCCGTCGCGAGCGTCACAGCATTGCCGTTATAGTTGAACGTCGCGCCGCCGGAGCCGATTGCGTTCAGCCGACCCGAGATGTCGGCCGTGTTGCCGCTCGCCCACTGCAGACCGCCGCCGTTGAGCGTGACGTTGCCCGAGCCGAAATTGTTCGCTGCATTGAAGTTGATCAGGCCGCCGCTTACGGTCGTGCCGCCCGAATAGGTGTTTGCGGCAGTGAGTATCAGCGTGCCGAGCCCTGTCTTGGCAAGGCTCCAGCTGCCGGCATCGGCGCCTGTGCCGCCGCTGCCGGTCTGATCGGTAATGACGTCGGAGACCGTTTGGTTCTGGCCGGCCGCAGGACTGAAGGTCAGCGTCCCGTTGCCTTGCAGGAACATACCCGAGCCTAAGGCTGAGCCATTGCCGGCACCGACACCACCCGTTCCGCCGGTGACGCTGCTGCCGTTGACGGTAAAGGCACCGGAGACATTGAGCGTTCCGCCACCCTGGACAAATACGGCGCCGCCCGCGCCAAGCCCGCCACCCGCACCGCCTTGGGAATCTTTACCGCCATTGCCAGCGCCGAAACCGCCGAGATTGCCGCACGTCTGACCGGAATTGCCGCTGGCCCCACCGCCGCCGCCGCCGAAGCCGCCCTTCCCCGGATTGGCAAAGCAGCGCACGCTGCCGCCGCCGCCGCCGAAACCACCAATTCCGCCCGCGCTGTTGTTGCTGCCGCCGCCGCCGCCGCCGAAGCCGCCGGCACCGCCGCCGCCGCTCAAGCCTCCGGTCGTCGTACCAGCGCCGCCGCCAATCCCGCCGCCGCCACCGGCACCGGAGACGAACCCCGCGGCCCCGCCGCCACCGCCGCCTCCACTGGCGCCCCCCGTGCCTGGTGAGTCACCACTCCCAGCGCCACCGCCGGCGGCGCCGATAACGATGCCAGCAGCGCCGTTGCCACCCGTGGTGCCCGCCGCGCCGGCCCCGCCATTGGCGCCGAGGCCAATCCCGCCGCCACCGCCGCCACCGGCGTTGCCGCCGTTACCGCCATTGCCGCCGAGCCCGCCGCCGCCACCACCGCCACCGCCCGCGCCGTAATTGCCGCCATTGCCGCCATTGGCCTGATTGCTGGCGAGCGAAACATTGCTCACCGTAACGTTGGCGCCGCTCGCAACGAACAGCGCACCGCCAGCGCCCATGCCGCCGCCGCCGCCGCCGTCGAAACCGTTTCCGCCATTGCCGCCCTTGGCGACCGCGTTCTGGATGGTGAGATTGTTGATCGCGACGGTGCCGGCGTAGACGAAGAATCCGCGCTGCACGCCTCCGCCATCGAGCGTGAAGTTGCCGCCGTTGATGGTTACGGTGCCGCTCAAATTGATGACGGGCAGCGTCGTTCCGGCAGTCAGCGTGATGTTGTTCGTGATGTTGAGCCTGTAGTTGGTGCCGGGATTGTTATCGATCGTCGTCAGCGCGGTGACGAGGCTCGCTCCATCGCCGACGTTCAGCACCGTCTGAGCGTGTGCGCCGGTCCCGGACGCGATGAGCAGAGCAAGGGTTACGGCAACCCGCCGCAAGTGGGGCGATCGAAAGCGTTCCACGACATGCACGCGCATGGCATTCCAACTCGGGCCGCGCGCAGGCGGCCACTGAAAATCTCAGCGTGGGGTTCTATCCCCTGAGACATCCTGCCGCACGACAAAAAGCCAAATTGGAACCGAAAGCGCGACGATGTGCCTTCTTTGCCACAAGGCCATTGCTGCTCGCGATCTGCGCACCGTCACGTCAGCTTGCCGGTGTATTTCTCCAGCGCCGCCCATGCGTCCGCGCCATAGGTCTTCTGCCACTGCGTGTAGAAGCCGGCTTTCACCAATGCGGCCCTGAACCGCACCGGGTCAGGCTTGTTGAAAGTCATGCCCTTCCCGGTTAGCTCCTCCTGCAACGAGCGGTCCATCTCGACCAGATCGGCGCGCTCCTTCACCGCCGCCGCGTCGAACGCCGCATTGATGAGCTCGAGCAGATCGGGCGGCAGCGCCGCCATCGCACGGCGGTTGCCGAGGATCCAGTAGCCGCTCCAGCAATGGTTCGACAGCGCGCAGTATTTCTGCACCTCGTACAGCTTTCCGGTCGAGACCTGTGCGAGCGGATTCTCCTGCCCTTCGACGATGTGGGTCTGCAGCGCCGAATAAAGCTCGCTGTAGGAGATGCTCGACGGCAGCGCGCCAAGTCCTGAGAACAGCGACGTCAGCAATGCCGTCACCGGCACGCGAATTTTAAAGCCCCTGAGATCCTCGACGCCGTTGAGCTGCCGGCTCGACGACGAGGTGATCTGGCGGAAGCCGTTGTCCCAGACCTTCTTCAACGGCACGACGCCTGTTCTGGCGATCGCATCGCGGACGATGCCGCCGACGCCGCCATCCATCGCCGCCCAGACCTGATCGTAGGATTGGAACGCAAAACCGATGCTGGGCAGCCCCGACAACGGCACCAGCGTCGACAAGGTCATGCTGGGTGCCGCCAATAGCTCGATACCGCCGGCACGGACCTGCGACAGCATCTCCGGATCACCGCCGAGCTGGCTGTTGGCGAACACCGTGATGTTGACCCGGCCGGACGACTGCGCGCCGACCAGCTTGGCCGCCTCGGCCAGCCGGATTGTTAGCGGATGGGTTTCCGGAGTGTTGACGCCGAGCTTGAAGTCGAACTCTGCCGCGGCAAGAGATGGCTTACCAAACATCGCGGCGGCAACGGCCACGGAGCCGGTTCCCAGCATCCGGCGGCGGGTCACTTTCGTTGTTTTCATTATTGTTTTTCTCCCAGGCGCGGTCCGCGCCCGTGGCCAGTTTCAGCCCTCTCTTTCTGTGACGCAAGGCACGGTGAAACCAATCCGCCCGTGGCACGAAACCATTTCCAGGAACTCACGAAACGATCCGGAAACAGATGGGGCTTACCAGTAGCTGCCATAGACGGCGCATAGACGCCCGGAGGCGACCATGAACCACTCGATCCATTCAGCCGATCGCGCGACCCACCTCAAGATTGTGGTTGTTGCCCTCGTTGCCGCCATCGGAGTTGCGGCTTTCGGCATTTCGGCCCGGAACAACGCGGAATTCACGCAGACCGCCCAGACCAACCAGGTCATCAAGGCCGGCAAGCCTGTCGCGATCACCTCCTCGGGCACCTCGACGGTCCGCTAAAACACATTCAGGCTTCGGCAGACAAAGCGGCCGCCTTCGGGCGGCTTTTTTGTTGCGCCTGATCGTCTCGCGCTCCGATCAGGGCGGTGTGGACTTCGCCAGGTTCGGCTACGGCGATTGCAGGACCACCGAGAGCGGGGCGCGCGAGATCGCTGCCGCTGGTCCTCGACCTCGACGGCACCCTGATCAAGGACGACCTGTTCGATCTGAGCTTGTTTCGATCCTGCGTCGCAATCCGCTGCTCGTTGTTGCATGCGCGGTCTGGCTGACGCGCGACCGCGCAGCCGCGGCGAAATCTTAACCGCCTCCTAACGCGGTCGTTCGATTGCAATCCGCTCCGCGACCCCAGTTTTAAAAATTGTTCCATTAAGGTCAGCATCAACAGAGGCGCAGGCCCATAATGAATTTGCAGCAGCAAGTAATTTCGACCGGCTTCAAGATCATCTGCACGGATTGCGGCAGCCTGGCGATCAAGGTCGCCGATCCCGCGCATGCGTCCGGCGACACCATCATCGAATGCCGCCGCTGCAACGCCGTGCGCGGCACCGTGGCGGATCTGCACACCCTGGCGCGGCGCGGCCGCGACCTGTTCGAATTCTAACCCCGGCGCCGCCGATGCTGTCAGACCCGAACGCGACCATGCAGAGCGACATTCCCCTGGACACGGTCTGGTCGATCCTCGAGGCCGCCAACGAACTGGGCGATACCCACACGGTCGACGCATGCCGCCGTATCATCGACGCGAATTTGCGCGGCGACGCCCCGGGACAATCCGACCTCAACGCGGTCGCCGCATTCTTTGCCTGATCAAGGCAACGCGTTTCCGAGTTTGTGAATTCAATGCGGCGCCGCGGTGACAGATCGCCGGCGGAAACATAACAATACAGATCGAGACATCGCCTAACCTTGCTTGACTTGATTAGCCCGAGGTCGATCGGCTAGCTGTCGCACAGCTTTCGATTCGGACGGGCCGATGCAATTGACGCGCGACGACCTGACTGTCGGGGTCACCATCCCTGGATTCCTCGTCCTCAGCACCGTCTCGATGATCGCCTGCGGGCACGCGTTCCCGGCGATGCATGTCTGGCGCTCCGGCATCACTGCCGAGGCCATCCTCGGCACCGCCGTCATGGCCGTCTTCATCCCGGCGTTCGTCGCGGGCCGCTTCAGCTTCGGTTATCTGGTGAGCTTCGCGCTGCTCTCAGCGGTGTTCGGCTTCGTCTGGCTCAGCTTCTTCAGCGCGTTCGATTATCCGCATGCCATCGCCCGCTGGGCCATGATCGCCGCGCTGGCCGCCGCGATGATCCCCCTGATGTTCCAGAATATGCCGGTTTGGCGGCCCGGCCTGTCCGAAACGGCGATCAAACGCATTGCGCTGCTGCTGATGGCGTCGTCCTTGGCCGTGCTGGTCGCCGACATCTCGTACGGCGCCAGTCTCGGCAACCCCTATGGCGCAGCCCGCAACGCCGTCACGCGGCCGGCGCTGTTGAATTATCTCACCGGGATCATGATCGGCGCGGTCCTGCCCTATCTGTTCGCGCATTTCGCATCGCGCAGGCAATGGGTGCAGGCCGCTTGCGTGTTGCTGTTTGCGCTTTGCTTCTATCCGGTCGTCAACAACAAGACCGTGCTGCTGTTGCCGATCTGGCTGACGTTTCTGTTCTGGCTGTTCGGCCGGTTCACCCCGCGGCTGGCCACGGTGCTCGCATTCCTCATTCCGATGATCATCGGGCTCACGGCGTTCGCCGTGCTCGGCGCCGACAGGGACTACGTCGTGTTCAGCGCCATCAATCTGCGCTTCCTCGCAATCCCTTCGCTCGCCCTTGATCAATATGCCGACTTCTTCGCGCACCGCGACCTGACCCGCTTCTGCCAGATATCGATCGTGCGACAGATGACCGCCTGCCCGTACGGCGAGCTCGGCCCCGCGCTCGGAGCGATCTATCGGGACGGCAATTTCAACGCCTCCTTCCTCGCCACCGAGGGCATCGCGTCGGTCGGTCTTGCGCTCACGCCGGTTTCGGCACTCGTATGCGGCCTGATCCTGTCGGTGGGGTCGATGGTCTCGCGGCACCTGTCGCCGCGCTTCATCGCGGTGTCCTCAGGCATCGCCGTTCAGGCCATCATGAACGTGCCGCTCACGACAAGCCTGATGTCGAACGGGATCGCGCTGCTGTTCCTGCTGTGGTGGCTGACGCCCGAATGGCGAGCGGAAGCTTCGCAGCATCAGCAACAGTCAACGCGGCCCATCGATGCGATCGGTGTCGCGGCCTGATTTTCTTGCGCCTTGCCGCGGCACGACGCTGCGGCCTCAGCGATCGACCGCCGCGGCCAAGCAACACCGATACCTTGTGGCCTCACTTCTTTCGGAGAACGATAAACACGATGTCGGCGTGCGGGTTGGAGCGTTGCGCGACCTGGATGATGCCCTTGTGCGGATCGCACCCATGCAGATTGCGTAGCGGCACATCCTTCATGAAGTACCGGAGCACACTGCCCCAGCGGCAACCATAGTCCAGCATCGCGCATTCTTCGAACGGCTTATCCAGATGCCGCCTGAGCTTATCGTGCAACAGGCGATAGGTTTCGATGACGGCGGCGCCCAACTCCATCCCGGAACGACCGCTCCAGTTTTTCTGGGTGCCGGCGTCAGGCGGATCAGGAATAGCGGCCTTGATCGCCTTGAAGCCAAGATATTCCTTCCAGGGCAGCACGTTCCACAGATACGGATCATCGATCCATTTGAGTGCGTCGTATCTCCCCTTCGGCAGGCAGCGTCCGCTTACTCCAGTTCGTCGTTGTAGTATTCGTTCAGCCACGAACTCCGATTCATCGGCACGCCTCCGTGTTAGGTTCGCTTCGTCAGCCCTCGCCCACGCTCGCGTCGTTTGAATGTCCTGACTGTCTTCGCTTACTCCAGCACTTTAAGACCCATCGAAAGCGTGTGAGTTCCGCAAGGTGGTGGAACCGCGAACGTCGCTTCTGCTCAAACGAGTTGCGACCACTGTCGGCAACGGCGACACGAGAGTAAGGTTGACGTCAGGCTCGCGCATTACGCTGCGCGCTCGAACCGAGACCTGACGTACGTCCGTTTCTCGCTGGTCTGGGTGGCGATAGTCACTACCGCATCAGCCGATGTCGTGCTGGCGTGAAAGGCGAGCCAGCTGGTCGGCCTCCAGGAAGCATGTCGATGAAAGTCCGCGAGCTAGTCCAGGTGCTCCAGGCACTGCCGGATCAGGACGCAACGGTCGTGATTGGAGAAGGAGCGAAGCCGGAAACCTGGCTGATCGTGTCGGGCGTAGCGGAATGTCGGATTGCGCGCGTGAATGAAGATCATGCGATCGTCGGGAGTGAACCAGCTGTTGAAATCGTCTGAACGATCCCGAGCATCGGAGCGGTTGCTTTTGCGTCTCGGGATGTGTGCCGGCAAGCCCGAGCAGGGGCGCTCCAAAGTGCCATAGCGGCGCTCCGTGCGACACGTCTGAAATCTGGAACTTGCGCTAAGTACTTGATAAGACTGGCGCGAGAGACGGGACTCGAACCCGCGGCCTCCGCCGTGACAGGGCGGCGCTCTAACCAACTGAGCTACTCCCGCGGATGCCGATCATCGGATTGATCCGCGCAGGATCGAGGGCATAAAGGCCCGCATCCCGATAGTCAAGCGCGTTGCGGAGCCCTGCACAGCGCGGGCATTTTCGCGCCACGGGTGCGACTTTGTCGCCTGTTTTCAGGGGAAACGGCGTAGTCAGCAAAGCCCCGAATCAAATAAGGCCTGATACGTCTGGGTTTCCTGTGGCCGGGCTCGGCGCTGCCCGTTCCCAGAACCGGCGGTTTCAGGACTTTTCCGGACGCATTTTCCCGACGCGAACGGCGCGCCATTCGCGTGAAAGCAGCAATCCAGCCATTCAGCAACGAGGAGGGCCACACATGGCGAAGAAGGCAGCGACCCCGGCGACGATCACGCTGAAGCACCTGGCGGCGGCCATCGCCGAAGAGCAGGAGCTGTCCAAGAAGCAGGCCGAGGCGATCCTGACCGACATGGTCACCCGGATCACCAAGCACCTCAAGAAGGGCGAGCGGATTCGCATCGTCGGCCTCGGCATCCTCCAGGTTCGCAAGCGCGCCGCCCGCATGGGCCGTAACCCGGCGACCGGCGAGCAGATCCACATCAAGGCGAGCAAGAAGGTCGCCTTCCGCGCCGCCAAGGAGCTGAAGGAAGCCGTCTAAGGTCTTCTCTCTCCGTTAAGACAAAGCGCCATTCCGGCTCGTGACGCGGCCCCGGAATGGCGCTTTTCTGTTGTAGAGTTGTCTCTCGATGCGCTTTGCTTGCGCGAACCAACTTCGCCTGAGCGCCCGATTCCTGTTCTCCATCCTTGCGCGGTCTTCATGCTGGTACCGGCTCTCGATTTCAAGCACACCGTCACCGAGCGCTTCCTGCGCTATGTCGTGATCGACACCCAGTCCGACCCGGATTCACCGACCACGCCTTCCACCGAGAAGCAGAAGAATCTCGGCCGCCTACTGGTCGCCGAGCTGCAGGCGATGGGCATATCCGATGCGCACCTCGATCCACACGGATACGTCTATGCGACGATCCCGGCCAACACCGACAAGACGGTGCCGGTGATCTGCTTCTGCTCGCACATGGACACCTCGCCCGACTGCACCGGCAAGAACGTCAAGCCGCAGCTCGTGAAGAACTACCGCGGCGGCGACATCGTGCTCCCGGCCGATGCCTCGCAGGTGATCCGCGCCGTCGAGCACGAAGCGCTGGCCGACCAGATCGGCAACGACATCATCACGACCGACGGCACCACCCTGCTCGGCGCCGACAACAAGGCCGGCCTCGCCGAGATCATGGACGCCGCGCATTTCCTGGTCACCAACCCGCAGGTGAAGCACGGCACCATCAAGATCCTGTTCACGCCGGACGAGGAGATCGGCCGCGGCGTCGACAAGGTCGACATCAAGAAGCTCGGGGCCGATTTCGGCTACACCATGGACGGCGAGACCGCCGGCCACATCGAGGACGAGACCTTCTCCGCCGACGGCGCCAGCATCATCATCGAAGGCGTCGCGACCCATCCGGGCTTTGCCAAGGGCAAGATGGAGCACGCGATCAAGATCGCGGCCGCCATCGTCGATCGCCTGCCCAAGGACACCTGTTCGCCCGAGACCACGGAAGGCAAGGAAGGCTTCCTGCATCCGGTCGCAATCTCCGGGGCGCTGGAGAATGCCCGGATCGACTTCATCGTCCGCGACTTCACCGAGCAAGGCCTGAAGCAAAAGGAAGCGCTGCTCGAGAAGATCGTGCAGGACGTCATGAAGGGATATCCGCGCTCGACCTATCGCATGGAGGTCAAGCAGCAGTACCGCAACATGAAAGAGGTGATCGATCGCCACCCCCAGATCGTCGCCTATGCGATCGAGGCGATCGAGCGCGCCGGGCTATCGCCGGTAAAAACCTCGATCCGCGGCGGCACGGATGGCTCGCGGCTTTCGTTCATGGGACTGCCCTGCCCGAACATCTTCGCCGGCGAGCACGCATTCCATTCGCGGCTCGAATGGGTGAGCCGCCAGGACATGGAGAAGGCGGTGCAGACCATCGTGCACCTGGCGATGATCTGGGAAGAGAAAGCCTGATCAGGCCCGCGCGGTCACGATCCAGATCGCGCCGGGCAGCAGCACGGCATCGCCCTTCGCGAACGACGTCAACGCCTCGTGGATCGAGATGACGGCTGCGGCCCGTAGGTCATCCGGTTGTCCTTCCAGTGCGCGGCTGGCGGGCCCGATCTCGAGCGCGCTCTGAACGGCGGCATCGATTCCGCGCCCGATCGCAACGTCGAACTCAAGCCGGCAGGCCTCCATCGCGATGCCGGAAAACCCCGCTTCGCCGAGGATCCGCTTCACGCGCGCTTCGGACGCAAACGAAAACGGACCGGGGTCTTCGGGGCCAAGCTGCGGCAGCTTCGGCACGTGCTTGTAGACGGCCTGCAACGGCGCCATGAAGAACGGATTTTCGCGCGGCTCCTGCCAGCAGGCGAAGGCGAGCCGGCCCGACGGCTTCAGCGCCTTGTGCAGATTGGCGAACGACACCGCCGGATCGGCAAAGAACATCACGCCGAAGCGCGACGCCAACAGATCGAAGCTTGCGGGATCGAACGGATAGACCGTGGCGTCGGCAAGCGCATAGGTGACCGGCGCATCCTTCGGCGTGCTTTGCCGTGCCCGCTCCAGCATCGGTCCGGAGACGTCGACGCCGAACACATGGCCTGACGGCCCCACCCTGGTCGCAAACCCATTCGTCGAGGCACCGCTGCCGCAGCCGACATCGACGATGCGCTCGCCGGCCTTCGGCGCGGCGCGATCGATCAGGAGGTCGAGCACCGGCTGCAGCACGATATCCTGCGCGGCCTGCCTGGAGGCCCAGCGCTGACCGCCCGGCCCGTTCCAGTATGCAATCTGATCGGCGTTTTGCGGATGGCCAGCGTTCATGCGATCCAAACCTTGTTGAGAAATTGCGCCGATCCTAGCAAGTCTCGCGCGTGGCCGCGCGCAACATCGGCGTGACCAGATAGGTGAATCCGGCATTGGCCTTACTGACGGGATCGTTGGTGACGATCTCCTGCGGATCGGCATCGTCAGCCAGTTGCAGCACGCCCAGTCCCCAGACGCCGGCGGGATCGGCCACCGGCCCGAAGATCAGCGCCTTGCCGGCTTGCAGCAATTCGCCGCAATAGGCGACATGCGCCTGCATGATGGCGGCTTCCTGCGGCGTCATGTCCTGTGGGAAGGTCGGGCGCGGTCCGGTCAGTTTGCAGACGTAATACTTCATCGACCTGGCCCGCTTCTCTCGGATTATTTGGCGGCAGCGCTCGTGGGCTTGGCCGGCTTCGGCGCAGGCGTCTTCGCGGCATTGCCCTTCGGGGCGGCCTGCCCGTCATTGCTGCGCGCAATGCCCCACGGGTCGGTCGGCTTCTGGTCCGGCACGCCGCTCAGCGCACGCTGGTAGGCGCGCTGCTGCCGCGCCTCGTTGGCCAGATCCGCCGGCGACTTCTCGATCTCTTCGCGATAGCGCTGAACATGGTCCTGCTGCGCCAATGCCGGTCCGGCAATCATGGTGAGAAGAAAAATCGCGGCGAGTTTGCGCATGCATCAAGTTCCCGGTTAGGCGCAGAGAATAGCATTGCAGCGGTGTCGGCATCAAACCTGAGCGGCAGGAATGATGATCAAGGGAGCCATACTTTTGTCCGCCTTCGCTCGTAGCTCGCGGGGAACAGCAGCGATGGGATTTGAACCAGTCCGCCTTCGCTCTTCGAGCTTCGGCGCGACAGCCTTCGCCCTGCGAACCGAACAAGCGGATAGGTCGATCCGCAAAGGCTGGCTTGCCGAGCCGTAGCCCGCAGGGCGAAGGCTGGTAGGCGGCGAGAGATTCGAACTCCCGACCCTCTCGGTGTAAACGAGATGCTCTAACCAGCTGAGCTAGCCGCCCTTACCTGCGCGCCTCTTTAGCCTCGCCCGCCCCTCGGGCGCAAGATCGCAAGGATCGCAAAGCTTCAATCCTTGGGCCGCGCCGGCAATCCCTTGAGATCATTGATCCAGGGTGCGGCGGAGCGGCACCAGACCTGGCGTCGCGGGGTCAATTCGCCGCGCTGGCGAATGCTGCCCCAGCGGATGCCCCAATCATCGGGACCGTCATCCTCGCCACTGGTGAACAGCGGGGAACCGCAATCGGCGCAGAAGTGCTGGAAGCGGATCCCGCCGTTGTCGCCCCGCTTGCTGTAGATCTTCGGCACACCTCCGGTCAGCCGGACCTGCTCGGCGGCGCAGATCACCGTGACGCGATAGGGCGAGCCAGTCAGCGCCTGACAGTCCGTGCAATGGCAGATCGACACCCGTTCGGGATCAATCTCGGCCTGATAGGTCACGGCCCCGCAATGGCATTGCCCGTCGATCTGCATCTGCGTTCTCCCAATTCAGCATTGTCCAATATGGCCGTCCCCGAACTGGCGTTCCCTACGGGATGCTCACCGGTTCGGGTCCGCACGGTGCCAACCGGTGCCCGATGGAGCAACGCTGGTATCCCAAAACGGGATTGTTTGGGATACCAATTCGGGATACGTCGACTGAGCCCCAAAACTCTACTCCCAGGCCGGCAAACCGCCATGTCGCAGATGCTCCAGATCCACGACCAGCTCCGGGAGATGATCCTCTCCCTCGACCTCGGCCCCGGCGAGCGACTGACCGAGCGCTGGCTCGAGAGCCGGTTCGAGGGATCGCGCACGCCGATCCGCGCCGCACTGGTGCGGCTCGAAGGCGAAGAGCTGGTCCGCCGCGACGGCCGCAGCTGGATCGTCGCACCGATCGACCTCGGCGAGCTGGAGGCGCTGGCGGAGTTCAGGATCCCGCTGGAGACGACGGCGGTCCGCCTCGCCTGCGCGCGGGCGAGCGCGGCCGACATCGCCGGCGTCGAGGAGATGCTGGATGCCTGCCAGTCCGGCGCGCCGCGCGAGGAATGGCACCGGGTCGGCACCGATTTCCATGTCGAAATCGCGCGCCTCTCCGGCAATCCCTTCATCGTCAAGGCGATCGCCGGCGCCATGACCCGGCTGTCGCGGGCGCGCTGGCTCGAAGTGTGGACCGAACCCTCGCGCGAGCAGGCCTGGCGCGAGCACCGGCGCATTCTCGGCTTCATCAAGGCGAACGATCCGGATTCGGCCGCGCGCGAGGCCGCCGATCACATCACCGACACCCGCGATCGCCTGCTCCGCTCGCTGAACGAAGATCGCCGCGGCCTGCGGGCGCGCGGCTTCGCCGTGATCGGGCTGCGCTGACATGAACATGGAGATCGATCGCGAGGCGGCCCTCGACGCCGGCCCTTGGAAACGCAATCTCATCGTCTGCGTGTTAGGCTCCTTCACCACCATCGTGGGGATGACGCTGCTGCTGCCGTTCCTGCCGCTCTATGTCGAGCAGCTCGGCGTGACCGATCATGCCGCCATCGTGCAATGGTCGGGCGTAGCCTATGGCGCGACCTTCTTCAGTGCTGCGCTGACCGCGCCGCTGTGGGGACGGCTCGCCGACCGCTATGGCCGCAAGCTGATGCTGATCCGCGCCAGCCTCGGCATGGCCGTTGCCATGTCGCTGATCGGCATGGCGCACAACGTCTATGAGCTGGTCGGCTTGCGGCTGCTGACCGGCCTGCTCGGCGGTTACGCCTCGGGCTCGACCGTGCTGGTCGCGGCGCAGACGCCGAAGGCGCGGTCCGGCTGGGCAATCGGCGTGCTGTCGGCCGGCATCATGGCCGGCAGCCTGGTCGGTCCCTTGATCGGCGGCGTGCTGCCGGGCCTGATCGGCATCCGCGCGACCTTCTTCCTGATCGGCGGCGTCATCTTCTTCACTTTCCTCGGCACGACCTTCCTGATCCGCGAGGAGGCGCGTCCGAAGACGGCGAAAGGCAGCAAGTCGCGTGGCGGCTGGTCACTGGTTCCAGACAAGCGTCCTGTCATCGCGATGTGGGGCACCGGCCTGCTGCTGATGATCGCCAACATGTCGATCGAGCCGATCATCACGGTCTATGTCGCGCAACTGGTCGAGACACCGCAGGTGACGTTCGTCGCCGGCCTCGTGATGTCGGCGGCGGCGTTCGGCAGCCTGCTGTCGTCGTCGCATCTCGGCAGGCTGGCCGATCGCGTCGGCCATTGGCGGATCATCACCATCTGCCTGGCCGCCTCGGCGCTGCTGCTGATCCCGCAGGCCTTCGTGGTCAGCGGCTGGCAGCTGATCCTGCTCCGCTTCCTGATGGGGCTCGCGCTCGGCGGCCTGTTACCCTGCATCGCAAGCGTGATCCGGCACAACGTGCCCGACACGGTCACCGGCAGCATGCTGGGTTATTCGATCTCGGCGCAATATGCCGGCCAGGTGATCGGCCCGCTCGCCGGCGGATTCATCGGCGGCCATATCGGCATGCGCGCGGTGTTCCTCGGCACCAGCGTGCTGATGGCACTCGGGGCAATCGGCAATTTCGTCGTCGAGAAGAAAGAGTAATCCGGACAATAGAGGCGCACGAAGCGCCAAACAAAAACGGCGCCCGAAGGCGCCGTTTCATTATTTCGATTGGAGCTCGCTTCAGTGCGCCGTCAGGCCACCGGACGCCTCATCCGAAGCGTCGGGCTTGACGTCGACCTTGCTGGTCTCCTCTTCCCAGACGATCGGCACAGGCACCCGGGTCAGCGCCTTGGCGACGACCTCGTCCAGCCGCGAGACCGGGATGATCTCCATGCCGCCCTTGATCGCATCGGAAATCTCCGTGAGATCCTTGGCGTTGTCCTCGGGGATCAGCACCGTCTTGATGCCACCGCGCGCGGCAGCCAGCAGCTTCTCCTTCAGACCGCCGATCGGCAGCACGCGGCCGCGCAGCGTGATCTCGCCGGTCATCGCGACATCGTGGCGGACCGGAATGCCGGTCATGACCGAGATGATCGCGGTGGCCATCGCCACGCCGGCGGACGGACCGTCCTTCGGCGTTGCGCCCTCCGGCACGTGAACGTGGATGTCGCGGCGGTCGAACATCGGCGGTTCGATGCCGTAGACGATCGCGCGCGAACGGACGTAAGACGCCGCCGCCGAGATCGACTCCTTCATCACGTCGCGCAGATTGCCCGTGACGGTCATCTTGCCCTTGCCGGGCATCATGACGCCTTCAATGGTCAACAGCTCGCCGCCGACATCGGTCCACGCCAGACCGGTGACGATACCGACCTGATCCTCGTCGTCGATCTCGCCGAAGCGATACTTCGGCACGCCGAGGAACTCTTCGATGTTCGCCTCGGTGACCTTCACCGACTTCTTCTTGGAGATCATCAGCTCCTTCACCGCCTTGCGGGCGAGTGTGGAGAGCTCACGTTCCAGATTACGCACGCCCGCTTCGCGGGTGTAGCGGCGGATCATCAAGAGCAAGGCCGCGTCGTCGATCGACCATTCCTTGGAGTCCAGACCGTGCTTGGAGAGCGCGCTCGGGATCAGATGCTTGCGCGCGATCTCGACCTTCTCGTTCTCGGTGTAGCCGGCGATCCGGATGATCTCCATGCGGTCCATCAGCGGGCCCGGAATATTCAGCGTATTCGCGGTCGTGATGAACATCACGTTGGACAGGTCGTAGTCGACCTCCAGGTAGTGATCGTTGAAGGTCGAGTTCTGCTCGGGGTCCAAGACCTCAAGCAGCGCCGATGACGGATCGCCGCGGAAATCGGCGCCCATCTTGTCGATCTCGTCCAGCAGGAACAGCGGGTTCGAGGTCTTCGCCTTGCGCATCGACTGGATGATCTTGCCGGGCATCGAGCCGATATAGGTGCGGCGGTGACCACGGATCTCGGCCTCGTCACGCACGCCGCCGAGCGACACGCGCACGAATTCACGGCCGGTCGCCTTCGCGATCGACTTGCCGAGCGAGGTCTTGCCGACGCCGGGAGGCCCGACCAGGCACAGGATCGGTCCGGTCAGCTTGTTGGCGCGCGACTGCACCGCGAGATACTCGACGATCCGGTCCTTGACCTTCTCGAGCCCGTAGTGATCGGAGTCCAGCACCGCCTGCGCGGCCTCGAGGTCCTTCTTGACCTTGGACTTCTTGCCCCACGGGATCGACAGCAGCCAATCCAGATAGTTGCGCACGACGGTCGCTTCCGCGGACATCGGCGACATCTGGCGCAGCTTCTTCAGCTCGTGCTGGGCCTTCTCGCGCGCTTCCTTGGACAGCTTGGTCTTGGAGATCTTCTCCTCCAGATCGGCCAGCTCGTCGCGACCTTCATCGTCGCCGAGCTCCTTCTGGATCGCCTTCATCTGCTCGTTCAGGTAATACTCGCGCTGGGTCTTCTCCATCTGGCGCTTGACGCGCGAGCGGATGCGCTTCTCGACCTGCAACACCGAGATCTCGCTCTCCATCAGGCCGAGCACCTTCTCCAGGCGCTGGGTGACGGACAACGTCTCCAGGATCGCTTGCCGATCGGCAATCTTGACCGCGAGATGCGAGGCAACGGTGTCGCCGAGTTTGGCGAAATCGGTGATCGCCTGAACCACGCCGACGACTTCGGCGGAGATCTTCTTGTTCAGCTTCACATAGCTTTCGAAGTCGGACACGACCGAACGCGCCAGTGCCTCGGCCTCGACCGAGTTGGCGTCAGTGTCGGCGAGCGCGACCGCGGTCGCCTCGTAATACTCGCTGCGGTCGGAATACTTCTCGACACGCGCGCGCTCGAGGCCCTCGACCAGCACCTTGACGGTGCCGTCGGGCAGTTTCAGGAGCTGCAACACGCTGGCGAGCGTACCGGTCTCGTAAATTGAATCGGGAGCCGGATCGTCATCGGACGCGTTCTTCTGCGTCGCGAGCATGATCAGCGCGTCGTTCTTCATCACCTCTTCGAGCGCGCGGATCGATTTCTCGCGGCCGACGAAGAGCGGCACAATCATGTGCGGGAAGACGACGATGTCGCGGAGCGGCAGCACCGGATAGGAATGGCTTTCGCCGTGGACGATCGTTGGCCGGGGTTTTGAAGTCGTCATGGCCTTATCCTTTTGTTTTGCCCCCTTGCACGCAGTCCGCCTGCTTGCGCAACCGCCACAAGGTGCCTTGGTGATCCGGAATTAGATTGCCGTCAGCAGCCGCATATTCCGCATCGTAAAGCGACGAATCTCAACGCATGAGATCCCTCACCGATAGCATTAGGTGGCTATCAGGCGGGGGGGTGTCAAGTCTGAGAAGTGCCGGGAAATATAGGCTAAACAGGCATTTACTGCGACGCGAAAATGGCCTGCTGCTGCGCCGCAACGGCCGCCGGATCGCCCGGCAGCCGCATGAATTGCGACGACAGAAAGTTGCGCCTCAGGCGCTCGCGCTGCTCTCGACGGCGCGGTCGGAACGATCCGCGTAGATGTAGAGCGGACGCGCCGTGCCCTCGACGACCTCGCGCGAGATCACGACTTCCTCGACCCCTTCGAGGCCTGGGAGGTCGAACATGGTCTCGAGCAGGATGCTCTCCAGGATCGACCGCAGGCCGCGTGCGCCGGTCTTGCGCTCGATCGCCTTGCGGGCAACCGCGCCAAGCGCCTCGTCGGCGAAGGTCAGCTCGATGTTCTCCATCTCGAACAGCCGCTGGTACTGCTTCACCAGCGCGTTCTTCGGATCGGTCAGGATCTTCTTCAGCGAGGCCTCGTCGAGGTCTTCCAGCGTCGCGACGACGGGCAGACGGCCGACGAATTCCGGGATCAAGCCGTACTTCAGCAGATCTTCCGGCTCGACGTGACGGAAGATCTCGCCGGTACGGCGATCCTCCGGCGCGAGCACCTGCGCCGCGAAGCCGATCGAGGTCGAACGCCCGCGCGCGGAGATGATCTTCTCCAGGCCCGAGAAGGCACCGCCGCAGATGAACAGGATGTTGGTGGTATCCACCTGCAGGAACTCCTGCTGCGGATGCTTGCGGCCGCCCTGCGGCGGGACCGAGGCCACCGTGCCTTCCATGATCTTCAGCAGCGCCTGCTGGACGCCCTCGCCCGACACGTCGCGGGTGATCGAGGGATTGTCCGACTTGCGGCTGATCTTGTCGATTTCGTCGATATAGACGATGCCGCGCTGCGCACGCTCGACGTTGTAGTCGGCGGCCTGCAGCAGCTTCAGGATGATGTTCTCGACGTCCTCGCCGACATAGCCGGCTTCGGTCAGCGTCGTCGCATCAGCCATGGTAAACGGCACGTCGAGGATGCGAGCCAGCGTCTGCGCGAGCAGCGTCTTGCCCGAACCGGTCGGACCGATCAGCAGGATGTTCGACTTCGCCAGCTCGACGTCGTTGTGCTTGGTCTGATGGTTAAGCCGCTTGTAGTGATTGTGGACGGCGACCGAGAGCACCTTCTTGGCATGGCTCTGACCGATCACGTAATCGTCCAAGACCTTGCAGATTTCCTTCGGCGTCGGGATGCCGTCGCGCGACTTCACCAGCGAGGACTTGTTCTCCTCGCGAATGATGTCCATGCAGAGTTCGACACACTCGTCGCAAATGAAGACAGTCGGTCCGGCAATCAGCTTGCGAACTTCATGCTGGCTCTTGCCGCAGAACGAGCAATATAGCGTGTTCTTGGCGTCGCTCGTGCCGACCTTACTCATTCATTATCTCCGTCCGCCGTTCGACCTCGTTTGCCAGATCGACCCAATCCGGCACAAAACCGGAGTATTGGGTAGATAGAGCAAATTCCGTACCAAAAAAGACCCTACGCAATACTGACCGTGTGGATCACGGTTTATTCGAATCTCCGCGATCATAGCCGCTGCATTACAGCCAACCATGCTGGCACCCGACTATCAAGAATTCGCTAATCGGGAGGCCGGCTCAAGACCGTGACAATACCGTGATTTTCCACGATCGCACGTGGAATACGCGTCGAAATCCACGAAACGTTGCGGGATTACCACGCCGGGCCATGAGCACGAAAGCGGAACTTTCTGCCCCCACATATGCGCTTGCGGGGTACTCCGCCGTCCTGCTTTGCCGACAATGTGAGGCGTCAATGTGGAGATCACACCGACGCCTCGGGTCGCCTGTCCAGATCAGGCAGCTTTGGCGGCCGACGGGTCTTCCGGCCGCTTGTCGATGACCTTGTCGACGAGACCGAACGCCTTGGCGTCCTCGGCGGTGAGGAACTTGTCGCGCTCGAGCGCGTCCTCGATCGCCTTGTAGGTCTGGCCGGTGTGCTTCACGTAGATCTCGTTGAGGCGCTTCTTGAGGTTCAGGATCTCCTGCGCGTGCAGCATGATGTCGGTGGCCTGGCCCTGGAAGCCACCGGACGGCTGGTGCACCATGATGCGGGAGTTCGGCAGCGTGAAGCGCATGTCCTTCTCGCCGGCTGCAAGCAGCAGCGAGCCCATCGAGGCCGCCTGCCCCGTGCACAGCGTCGACACCGGCGGACGGATGAACTGCATCGTGTCGTAGATCGCAAGGCCCGACGTCACCACGCCACCCGGCGAGTTGATGTACATCGAGATTTCCTTCTTCGGATTCTCGGCCTCGAGGAACAACAGCTGCGCGACGGTCAGCGTCGCCATGCCATCTTCCACCGGACCGGTAACGAAGATGATGCGCTCTTTCAGCAGGCGCGAGAAAATGTCGTAGGCGCGTTCGCCGCGATTGGTCTGCTCGACGACCATCGGCACGAGGTTCATGTAGGTTTCAACGGGATCGCGCATGAAAGAACCCAAGGGTTAGGGGTGATGCAGAACGTTAAGGCTTAACCCAGATATGGGCCAATTTCCGGCCGACAAGACCGGCACTGGCCGTACTAGCCACCTGGGCAGGACGCAGAAGTTCAAGCCGATTCGCGTCGGCACGCCTAGCGACGGGGACCCGCCGCGGGCGTGCTTTCGCGGTTCATCATTAACGCGAGGTACCGCAATTAAGCGGCAGTTTGCTCGGCGTCTTCATCCTTGAACAGCTCATCCTTGGAGACCTTCTTCTCAGTCACGTTGGCGAGCTCCAGGACGAAGTCGACGACCTTGTCCTCGTAGATCGGAGCGCGGAGCTGGGCCAGCGCCTGGGCGTTGCTGCGGTAGTAATCCCAGACTTCCTTCTCGCGGCCCGGCATCTGGCGTGCGCGCTCGATCACGGCGCGCGAGACCTCATCGTCGGTCACGGTGATCTTGTTCTTCTCGCCGATCTCCGACAGCACGAGGCCGAGGCGGACGCGGCGGTCGGCGATCTTCTGGTACTCTTCCTTGGCCGCATCCTCGGTGGTGTTCTCGTCGGCGAAGGACTTGCCGGTCGAGTCCATCTCGGCCTTGATCGAGTTCCACATCAGGTTGAACTCTTCGGCGACAAGCGACGGCGGCGCCTCGAACTTGTGGCTCTCGTCGAGCCGGTCGAGCAGCGCACGCTTGACCTTCTGACGGGTCGCGCCGGCGAACTCGGCGGTCAGGCGCTCGCGCGCGGCTTCCTTCAGCTTGTCGAGCGACTCGAGGCCGAGCGTCTTGGCGAATTCGTCGTCAATCGTGGTCTCACCGGGCGCCTCGATCAGCGTCGCGGTGGTCTCGAACTCGGCCGGCTGGCCGGCGAGCTTGTCGTTCAGGTAGTTCTTCGGGAAACCAACCTTCAGCGTGCGGGTCTCGCCCGTGCCGATGCCAATCAGCTGCTCCTCGAAGCCCGGAATGAACTGGCCGGCGCCGATCACGACCTGGATACCCTCGCCGGTGCCGCCCTCGAAGGCTTCACCGTTGATGGTGCCCTTGAAGCTGATGGTGACGCGGTCGCCCTTCTCCGCCGCACCCTCGGTCTTGGCGCTGTATGGGCGGCTGCCTTCGGCGATGCGCTTGATGGCATCGTCGACGTCGGCGTCGGAAACATCGACCACCGGCTTCTCGACCGAGAACGACTTGAAATCGGCGAGCTGGATCTGCGGCACGACCTCGATCGCGACGGTGTAGGTCAGGTCGGTCTTGCCCGACAGCAATTCCTCGACCTGGTCCTTCTCGGTCGGCATCGTGATCTTCGGCTCGCCGGCGAGGCGGAAGCCGCGATCTTCGAAAATCTGCCGGTTGGTGTCGCTGATGGTCTGGTCGATGGTCTCGGCCATGACAGAGCGGCCGTAGATCTTCTTCAGGTGCGCCACCGGCACCTTGCCGGGACGGAAGCCGTTGAGACGGACCTTGTCCTTGAGGTCGACCAGCTTGGCGCCCGCCTTGGCATCGAGATCGGATGCCGGAACGCTGATCTTGAATTCGTGCTTCAGTCCCTCGTTGAGGGTCTCGGTGACCTGCATGGTATCAATCTTCTTCCGCTTTTGCCGCGGCCCGAGCGGCCGTGGCAGTGTCAATCTGTTCGACGATGAGCCTTGCGGCTTAACGTCTGTGGGTTCGGCGAACCCTCGTCCCCTTCGGGGCCCAAGGTTCTCCAAGGAATCGTCATGCAAACGCTGTAAGCGCTTGGTGCGGGCGGAGGGACTCGAACCCCCACAACTTTCGTCACTGGAACCTAAATCCAGCGCGTCTACCAGTTCCGCCACGCCCGCGCGAAAAGCATCCAGTCCGGCCGCGATGCCGCGGGCGGCCGGGCTTATAACATGCGCCCACCGGTTCGCAGCAAAAAAATGGCCGCTAGAGAGCCCGCCCTGCGACCGATCGCGACTGGACAGGTACACTTGAAAATGGTCCGCATCGGCCAGATGGCAAGCCCCCAAGCAAGTCCCGAATTTTCCCTGACCCGGCGCGACCTGATCGCCGGCCTCGGCGCCGCGGCGCTTTGCCCCGCTTGGCCGGCCAGCGGCTCCGCGCAGGGCCGGACGGCGGTTGCGCTGCAGGCCAAAGCCGACCGCATCCTGCTTCGTCCCGACGGACCGCAGACCCCGGTCTGGTCACTTGGCAGCGGCGATCTCCGCTTCAAGCGCGGCGAGGTCCTCGACGTGACGTTCGGCAACGAGCTGCCGATTGCGGCCGCGCTCGATTGCCGCGGGCTCGATGGCGTCCCGGCCGCGGAGCCGCTGGCCTCCCGGGCGCCCCTTGCCACGGGGGCGAAGGATACCTTCCAGCTGCCGCTTCGGCATGCCGGTACCTTCCTGTGCGAGCCGCTGTTCGGGGACGGCACGGCGCCGACGCGGCCGCGCCCGCTGATCGTGACCGGCACCTCGCCGGTCGCCGTCGATCGCGACGAGGTCTTGCTGATCGAGGAGTGGCGCCTGCAGCCCGATGGAACCGCGATCCCGCCTGGAAGCGATCCAAAAAATTCGACGCAAATTCATACAATTAACGGCAAGACCTCATACGATATCTCGGCACCGGCCAATGCCCGCCTCAGACTCCGCTTTATCAATGGCAGCCAACGCAGCGTGCTGGCGGTCAAGCTGGACAACCTCGACGTCCGGGTGATGGCGATCGACGGCCAGCCGGCCGAACCGTTCCCGGCCCGCAATGGTGCGCTGGTCCTGGCCCCCGGGAGCCGCACGGATGTCTTTGTCGATACGGCTGGTCCGGCCGGAACGAGCTTCGCGATCCTGCTGCACGACGGCAAGCAAGCCCGTCCGGTCGGCAAGCTCGCCGTCTCGAGCGAGCCGCCGATCCGAACGGCGCCGTTCCCGCCGGCGCCACCGCTGCCGGGCAACGACATGCCCGCCCAGCTCGACCTCAAGAGCGCGACGCGGTTCGATCTGGCGCTCGGCACGCCCACCGAGTGGTTCCGTGTGGCGGATTTCAAGCCGTCAACCGCCCCGGCCTTTCAGGCCAAGGCAGGCCGAACCGTCGTGCTGGCCCTGACCAACCAGGCCACGATCGCCAGCGTCTTTCACCTGCACGGCCATCACTTCCGTCTGCTCGACCGGCTCGACGACGGCTGGAAGCCGTTCTGGCTCGACACGCTCGCGGTCGAACCGGGCCAGACCCAGCGCATTGCCTTCCTCGCCGAATATCCCGGCCGCTATTTGATCGAGCAGGTTGCGACCGATTGGGCCGCACCGCGGCTCTTGCGATGGTACAGTGTCCAATAACAAGAAGTGGAAACCGCCTTAAGGAAACTCCGATGAGCCAGACAGTTGCAGCGATTCGCGGAGTGAAGGCACGAAGCGTCGTGGTGTCGCTCAAGCGTCCTGTGAAGACCGCGTTTGGCGTGATCGATTCCGGTCCGCTGGTCCTGATCGATGTCGAAACCGATCAAGGCGTTACCGGCCGCACCTACATCTTCGCCTACAGCAAGCTCACACTTCACCCTCTCGTCTATCTGATCGAGGAGATCGGTCGTGAGCTGACCGGCAGGCCAGTCGCCCCGTTCGATCTGATGAAGGCGATGGACGCCAAGTTTCGGCTGCTCGGCGCGCAAGGTCTGGTCGGGATGGCCGTGTCGGGGCTCGACATGGCCTATTGGGATGTGCTCGGCCAACTCGCCGGCCGGCCGCTGGTCGAACTGCTCGGCGGCTCGGCGAAGCCGATCAAGGCCTATGACAGTTATGGCGCGGTCGATCCCGTTGCCGACGAGCGCGCGCTACGCCGCTCGCTCGACCAAGGCTTCAAGGGCATCAAGATCAAGGGCGGCGACGGTGATGCCGCCAATGACGAGCGCGTCGTGAAGGGCGTGCGCGCCCTGCTCGGCCCCGACATCGCGCTGATGATCGATTTCAACCAGTCGCTCGATCCGGCGGAAGCCACCCGCCGCATCGCCCGGCTTGCGCCCTACGACCTGCACTGGATCGAGGAGCCGGTGCCGCAGGAAAGCCTGTCTGGCCACGCCAGGGTCCGCGAGACTTCGCCGACGCCGATCCAGGCCGGCGAGAACTGGTGGTTTCCGCGCGGCTTCGCCGAGGCGATCGCGGCCGGTGCGTCCGACTTCATCATGCCCGATGTGATGAAGGTCGGCGGCGTGACCGGCTGGATGCAGGTCGCGGGACAGGCCGATGCCGCATCGATCCCGATGTCGAGCCATCTGTTCGCGGAAGTCAGCGCGCATCTGCTCGCAGTGACGCCGACCGCGCACTGGCTCGAATTCCTCGACTTCGCCGGCGCGATCCTCGCGAGGCCCGCCGAGATCACGGATGGCGCAGTGACCGCCCGCGGTCCCGGGCTCGGCATCGAGTGGAACGAGCCGGCGGTGGCGAAGTATCTCGTCGGCTAGCGGCGGGCTATGAATCGCAGGGCGGGTTGGGCGTAGCGAAACCCATTAACCTTGTCGCGACCTAGGGAGATGACGGGTTTCGTTGCGCTCTACCCATCTTATGCGTTCGGCGGCGTGGCGGCGCTTCACCTTTGCGACGCATTCATGTAGGCCATCGGGGCATCGGAGCGCCTAATGTCCACCAACAGCAAACTGACGCTCAAATTCCGTTGTCCAACAGAGCTTGAGGGACTAATTCCGGCCCCCATCCCGGCGGCGCAGGGCGTTCCCGACTGGCTCAAGACAATGCCTGCGACGGCCTTCTCCTCGATCAACCTGCACGACGAGGACACGATCAAGCGCTGCCCTCCGTTTGTCGATGCGATGACGAGCGGATTCCTGCTGCCGCTGGTGTGCGATCTCAAGGTCGAGGACGGCGAAATCACCTGGGATCACGACCTGCCGCCGGGAGGCACGCCCGAATTTCCGCGCTCGCCGATCGGTTTCCATGACCCGGGTCAGGTTTCTGGCACGCCGTTGTTCGAAGAAGGCCGCTTTTTTCTCAAATTCCACAATCTGTGGACGGTCGAGGCGCCCGAAGGCTACGCGATCTACTTCACGCATCCCGTCAACCGCTTCGACCTGCCGTTCACCACGCTCAGCGGCCTGGTCAATTCGGACCTCTATACCGACAACTGGGTGCACTTCCCGGCGTACTGGCACGACCGCAATTTCAGAGGTGTCCTCCCCAAGGGGACTCCCATCGCGCAGTGCATTCCGGTCAAGCGAGACGACTGGACTGCGCAGACATCCTCGTTCACCGCGGATGAAGCCAAGCGCGTCGGCCAGTTCCGGGGTGAGCTCAGGCGGCAGCCCAACCTCTACCGGAGAAACTTCAGAGCGTGAGGTGCGACGAGATTTCGTCCAACGCGCCCGGCCTCACTCCCCGCCGAGGAATTTCGCAACGTCGCGCTGGGAGAAGAAGAAGCGACCATGCGATGCCGCGGCCATGACGAATGCCGCGCGTCCCAACAGCTGGGGCTGACCACGAATGATGGAACGAAGCGCCGCCTCGGCAGCGTCGCGCTCACCCTGCTCGAACAAGGATGTGGCGAGATAGGCGCGGGTCGAGCGATCGTCCGGATAGAGCGCGAGCACGCGGCGGAAGGCGTCCGCGGCTGCGGCGTAATCGCCATGAAGGATCAGGACCCGCCCGAGCTGGTTAAGGACGTCCGGGCGTCCCGGCGCGGCATCGCGCGCGGCTGTCAGGACACTCGCGGCCCGCGCGAAGTCATTGGTGTCATGCAGGAGGCGCCCGAGGTCAAGCTTCAGATCGACGCTATCAGGAGCCAGCGCGAGGCCGGCCTCGATCGTGCAGATCGCCTCGTCGTGTTGACCGGCCTTGGCAAGCTGCCCAGCGAGTTCCCGAAACGAAGGAAGATATGGTGGGCGGCGCGCCGCCGTGCGTCGAAGCTGCGCGATGCCGTCCGTGGTGCGCCCTGCACCGCACAGCAGCGCACCGAGCAAGGTCTCCACCTCTCCGTCGTCGGCGCGGCGTATAACTCGCTCAAGCGGTGCAATTGCCTCGTCACCTCGGTTCTGCCCCATCAGGGCATGCGCCAGCAGAAGCGCGGCGTGTCTGTCCGAGCGGTTTGATTTCAGAATGTTGATGGCGATCTGCTCGGCTTGAGCAAACTGCCGCGCCCGCAATGCCAACGCACCTTGTTGCATTGCCTGCGCGAGGAAACTGTTCTGCCTGCCACTCACGAGAAAGCTTCTGGAGGATGCGAGGGAATATCATGCGCCTTTATCTCGCAATTCCCCACGCGTCCACCAAAAGTGTCGTGACGCAGGTATGGCGGGGCCGGCGCTGACGCGACCACTCGGCGAAGCAATCGCCGAAGACCCGGCGGCCACGGCGGCTCAAGCGCGCTTGCGATGATCGCCCGATCGCTTGGCCGGAGGTGCACGGACCGCCTCACCGCCGGCGGCCAACTTCGTCTCCTCCCGGATCATGTCGACGAAAGCACGAAGCCCGGCTGTCATGTGCCGGTGCCTCGGATAGTAGAGACGCAAGCCGGGAAATGGCGGCGTCCAGTCGTCCAGCACGGCGCGCAGGGTGCCGGCGGCGAGATGCCCCGTCACCCAGAAATCGCTGACGAACGCCAGTCCCAGGCCGTCGAGGGCGGCTTCGACCATCAGGCTGTCATTGTCGAGGGTCAGCCTGCCCCGGACATCCACCACCATCTGCTCGCCGCCGCGCTTCTCGAACTCCCAGTGATAGAGCTTGCCGCTGGGCATCCGCCTGCGAATGCATTCATGGGCGAGCAGATCGAGCGGAGACCGCGGCACCGAAGCGCGGGCGAAATAATCGGGCGCGCCGACGACAATGAAGCGCGTGTCCGGACCACAGGGGATCGCGACCATGTCCTGCGGCACGGCTTCGGCCAGCCGGATGCCGGCATCGAAACCTTCCGCGACGATATCGATGGGGCGTCCCTCCAGGGTCAGCTCGACGTTCATGTCGGGATAGCGCCGCAGAAACTTTGCGACGACCGGGCGGAGGATCTGGTGCGCGGCGCGCTCCTTCAAGTTGATGCGCAGCGTTCCCGCGGGCGTGTCGCGAAACTCGTTCACATCCTCCATCGCGCCGGCAATCTCGCGCAGCGCGGGACTGACCCTGGCGAGGAAACGCTCTCCCGCCTCCGACAGCGCGACGCTGCGCGTCGTCCGATTGATGAGGCGCACGCCCAACCGCTTCTCCAGGGCGGCGATCGCATGGCTCAACGCCGAGGGCGAAATGCCGAGTTCAGTCGCGGCAGCGCGGAAGCTGCGATGCGTTGAAATCGCGACGACGGCGTTCAGCTCGAAAAGGCCAGCATGCTGCATTGTTCTATTATCTGCATCAGGTCATGCCACTCTATGCCGATTATTGCACCAATCAAGTCGCCTATATCGAGCCTGCAATCTCGATCTGAAGGACATCTCCTATGGCAAAGACTTTCCTCATCACAGGCGTTTCGTCCGGCTTCGGCCGCGCGTTGGCCGAGGCAGCATTGGGCGACGGCCATACCGTCGCCGGCACCGTGCGCAACGAGAACGACAAGCGGACATTCGAAGCGCTCGGCGCCGGCGCGCACGCGGTGGTTCTTGACGTCACCAACACCGGGGCCATCGCGCCCGCCGTCGCCGACGTCGAGCACAGGATCGGCGCGATCGACGTTCTGGTGAACAATGCCGGCTACGGCCACGAGGGCATCCTGGAGGAATCATCGATCGACGATCTGCGACGCCAGTTCGAGGTCAACGTCTTCGGCGCGGTGGCGATGATCCAGGCGGTGCTGCCCTTCATGCGCAAGCGGCGCGCCGGGCATATCCTCAACATCACGTCGATGGGCGGGATCATCACGATGCCCGGCCTCAGCTACTACCATGGCAGCAAGTTCGCGCTGGAAGGGATATCGGAATCCCTCGGCAAGGAAATCAAGGACCTCGGCATCAAGGTCACCGCGGTCGAGCCGGGCGGCTTTCGCACCGACTGGGCCGGACGATCGATGGTGCGAGCGGAGCGGTCGATCGGAGATTATGACGCTGTCATCAATCCAATCCGCAAACGTCGCATGGAACTGAGTGGCTGGCAGGTCGGCGATCCCCAAAAGGCCGCGCAGGCGATGTTGAAACTCGCACTGTCGGCCGATCCGCCGGCGCATCTGCTGCTCGGCAGCGATGCCGTGCGGCTGGTCGAGGAAAAAATGAAACTGCTGCAAGCCGAATTCGATGCGTGGAAGAGCGTTTCGCTTTCCACCGACGTTGCCTGAGTTGCGTCAGTTGCCCAAGAGTCGAGCGAACTTTGCCGTCCATCACATCCTTGATGAACTCACGGCACAAGCGCGGTGGCCCTCACCGGAGGCGCACCGTCCAGCTCGGCAATCCGGCGGTCAATCTCACCGATCACGTGGTTCGAGAACGGCCCGAAATGCAGGTACAGCGCCATCAGCATCACGATGTAGCGCAGCGCGCCTGGATTGGACTTGGCGACCTCGACGAAGGTCTTCCAGAACGGCTCGCGAACCTCCGGCAGGGCACTTATGATCTTGTGTACGCCTTCGATGCCGCCAAGCCTCTTGCGCGTGTCGCCATCCGGCAGGTCGCGGCGCCGATCCGACCGGTCGAGCATGGCGGCAAGCCGCGACAGCCGTCCTGCATATGCCGCCGGGCTGTACACGTGCCCGAGCACAGCCTTGTAATCCGTAAGGATGTCACGAAGCGGACGCTTGGTGTCGAAATTGCAGCCGAGCGTGCATTGGTCGCCCGCCTGCTCGACCTTCATGAGATCATGGCCCTCGTGCAGGCGGCCCTCCTGGGCCAGCCGCCGCGTCAGCTGTGTGCCAGGCAGCGCATAGAGCAGTCCAACCATGCAGACTGGAATGCTCGCCTCCTCGATGAAGTCGATCATCGCCTGCGCCATCGAGACTTTCTCGGTATCGAACCCGACGATGAAACCCGCCGTGACGAACATGCCATAGTCATAGATCTTGTGAACGCTCTCTGCGATGTTGCGCCTGGTGTTCTGCTTTTTCTTCATCTGCACGAGGGTCTCCGGATCCGGGCTCTCAATGCCGACGAAAATTCCGAAGAAGTTCGTGTCCTTCATTGCCTGCAACAGCTCGCTGTCATCAGCGATATTGATCGAGGCTTCGGTCGAGAACTCGAACGGATAGTCTCGCTCTTCCAGCCAGGCTTTGAGCCGCGGCAGCAAGATGCGGAGGTTTTTCTTGTTGCCGATGAAGTTGTCGTCGACGAAATCGACATGCCCACGATAGCCATGATCGTAGAGCGCTTGCAGCTCAGCGAGAATCTGATCCGGGGTCTTGGTGCGCGGCACGCGCCCGTACAGCTCGATAATATCGCAGAACTCGCAGGTGAACGGGCAGCCACGCGAATATTGCACGCCAATAAAGAGATAATGATCGAACTTGATCAGATCGTAGCGGGGCATCGGGCTTAGCGTGACGTCGATCTTGAATTTCTCGGCGACGAACACGCCCTTGCGCTCGCCGCTTTCCCAGGCAGCGATGAATTCCTCGATGATGTGTTCGGCCTCGCCGATCACCTGGAAGTCCGCATCCGCGTAAAGGTGCGGGCTGGAGGAGACGTCAGGCCCACCGACACATACCGGCTTGCCGTGCTGGTGGGCGAGATCGATCAGGTGGAGAAAATCAGGCTGCTGGTTGAGCATACCGCCGATCATGACGAGATCGGCCCAGTCAAGGTCCGCGTCGGTCGAAGGCTCGGTGTTACGGTTGACGAGCCGAATCTCCCAATGCTTCGGCAGCATGGCGGCGACGGTGATCAGTCCGAGCGGCGCCGCCGGATACTTCGCGCCGACGAGTTCGCAAGCTTCGGTATAGTTCCAGAACGAGTCCGGAACGAACTTCGGATAGATCATTAGAACGCGGCAGGGACTTGTCATGTTGCTCCGGTCCGTACCACGCAGCTTCGAGGCTCAAGGGTACATTCGTTCGTCGATACAGGCATTAGGTGCTCAAATGGTGGCCGATTGCCAGACGATCTTTCGTCCCGCCGCGAGCCCCGTCCTGTTCCCGGATCCGCCTGGGGTCAGTCAACCCCGATCAATATGTCATCCGCCGGCCCTGCGCGCCCAGAGATAGCGCACGTCCGGCTCCCTCTCCTCGTTGCGGCTGCCGTCGGTTTCCTCGACCGCGGCAAAACCGCGCGCCTCGTAGAAGCGGCGCGCCCGCGCGTTACGCTGGAAGGTCCAGAGTTGCAGCCGGTCCGCGCCCTGCTGTGCGATCTCGAGCAGCGCGCCGCCGATGCCGCGGCCCTGCGCGGCCGGCAGCACGTAGAGCTGCTCGATCCAGTCGTCGTGGAATGCGATGACGCCGCTCATCGCCCCGCCGTCGAACGCGCCCCACAGCGTACAGGTCGCAAACATCCGCTCGCGATAGAACCAGCGGTCTTCGTCCGGTGTGTGCAGGCCCGCGAGCCACGGCAACGCTTCGTCGAACGCCGCACGGTGCACGCGTGCAGCGGCATCCATGTCGGCAAGCTGAAGCCGCCTAGTACTCAATCCCGAACTCGTCATAGAGCCGGCGGAACACGGAAGGCAGCACCTCGGTGAGATCCTCCGCGATCAGGCCGGGCCCCGCCTCGCTGGCGCCTTCGCCGTGCAGCCACACACCGATGCTGGCGGCCTCGAATGCCGCAACGCCCTGCGCCAGGAAGCCGGCGATGATGCCGGCCAGCACGTCGCCGGCGCCGGCGGTGGCGAGCCAAGGCGGCGCGTTCGCGGCGATGGTCGCGCGGCCATCGGGAGATGCGATCACCGTGTCGGCGCCCTTCAGCAGCACCACCGCGCCGGAACGCTCGGCCGCCGCGCGGACGCGCTCGAGCTTCGAGCGGCCGGGATGCTTGTTGGAGATGTCGCTGAACAGCCGCGGAAACTCGCCCTCATGCGGGGTGAGCACCACCCCAAGACCGTCGGAGGCCTTGATTGCCTCGAACAGCCGGTCCGGCGAACCGGCAAAGCTGGTCAGCGCATCGGCGTCGAGCACCAGATGCCGCTGCGCCGACAGCGCGGTGTGAACGAAGTCGCGGGTACGCGCGCTGACGCCGGCGCCGGGCCCTATCACGCAGGCGTTGAGGCGCTTGTCGTCGAGCAGTTCGGCGAACTGGATTGGATTGTCGACCGCGCGCACCATCACCGCGGTCAGCGCCGCCGCGTTGACGGCGAGCGCATCGCGCGGCGAGGCCAGGGTGACGAGCCCGGCGCCTGCGCGCAGCGCAGCGCGCGCGGCGAGCCGCGCCGCCCCGGTCGAAGCGAGATCGCCGGAGACCACGACGGTGTGGCCCCTTGCGTATTTGTGGCCATCAATCCGCGGCAGCGGAAACGACCAGCGCCAGGCCTGCGGCAAATTCTCCGCGGTCAGCGGCTTGATCTCGTCAAGCACCTGCGCCGCGATGCCGATGTCGGCGACACGCACCCGGCCGCAATACATCCGACCCGGCAGCAACAGATGCGCGGGCTTCTTGCGGAAGAAGGTGACGGTTTCGGCCGCCTGCACGGCCGCTCCCATGACGGCGCCCGTGGTGCCGTTGATTCCGCTCGGCAGGTCGACCGCCAGCACCGGCGTACCGTTGGCGTTGATGGCCGCGATCATCTCCAGCGGGTCGCCCTTGACCGGGCGATTGAGCCCGGCGCCGAACAGCGCGTCGATGATCAGCGCCGGCTTGCCGAGCGCCTGCGGGTTGAACGGCAGCACCGGATATTTCCAGCCCTTCGCCGCCAGCGCCGCGTCGCCCTGCAGGCTGTCGCGCTCGCAGAGCAGGATCACCGACACCTCGCGGCCGCGCGCGGCGAGCTCGGCGGCGGCGACAAAGCCGTCGCCGCCATTGTTGCCGCGGCCGGCGACCACGACGATCGGCCCCTCCTCGACCAGGTCCATCGCGGCTTCAGCGACGGCCTGGCCGGCGCTCATCATCAGTGCGAAGCCCGGCGTACCGGCTGCGACGGTCAGCCGGTCGGCGCGCTCCATCTCGGTGGTGGTCAGAACGTCCATGCCGAATCCTCAATCGCTTCGCCTTTTCGAGAGGCAATTCCTGTGACGTTCGCGGGGTTTCTACTGGCCGACTGCATACGGATTGATCTATTTGCCTATTTGTTGGGCTTGGATATCATAGCCCATGTGGTTCGATATCAGCCGACTGCCTGTTAAAAGGCTGATAACATTCCAAAATTGGGGACCTTAACAACTTGGCATAGACCCTGCTTTTGAGGAAGCCGCGCACAATGCCGCTCGATGCGACCATTGCGCGTGTTTCCGGCCACCCGCCGGAAGGTTTAAGACCAACCAGACTGCGCCCCACGCGCATCGAACTCGACCCTGCAATCTGCAATGCCCGGGAGGCGCTCAGTGAAGAAGATTGAAGCCATCATCAAGCCCTTCAAGCTCGACGAGGTGAAGGAAGCGCTCCAGGAAGTCGGACTGCAAGGCATCACCGTAACCGAGGCCAAGGGATTTGGCCGCCAGAAGGGCCATGCCGAGCTCTATCGCGGTGCGGAATACATCGTCGACTTCCTGCCCAAGGTGAAGATCGAGATCGTGATCGGCGACGACCTGGTCGAGAAGGCGATTGACGCGATCCGCCGCGCGGCCCAGACCGGGCGGATCGGCGACGGCAAGATCTTCGTCTCCAACATCGAGGAAGCCATCCGCATCCGGACCGGCGAATCCGGGCTGGACGCTATTTAAGCCCGGTGCTATCCGGATTTTCTGACGGCAAAAGAGAAAAAAGGCTGCTTCGGCAGCCTCATTTCGTTTCAGCAGTCACACGAACTCGCCAAAAGCGGGAATAACGTCCCTCTCCGCTGGAAACCGACCCGCACATCCATAAGGGGTATTCATGAAGACCGCCAAAGACGTCCTGAAATCGATCAAGGACAACGACGTCAAATACGTCGACCTGCGCTTCACCGATCCGCGCGGCAAGTGGCAGCACGTCACCTTCGACGTCAGCATGATCGACGATGACATCTTCGCCGAGGGAACGATGTTCGACGGATCGTCGATCGCGGGCTGGAAGGCGATCAATGAATCCGACATGTGCCTGATGCCGGACCCGGTCACCGCGACGATCGACCCGTTCTTCGCCGAGACCACCATGGTCATCACCTGCGACGTGCTCGAGCCGACCACCGGCGAGCCCTATAACCGCGACCCCCGCGGCATCGCCAAGAAGGCCGAGGCCATGGTGAAGTCGATGGGCGTGGGCGACACCGTGTTCGTCGGCCCCGAGGCCGAGTTCTTCGTGTTCGACGACGTGCGCTATTCGGCCGAACCCTACAACACGGGCTTCCGTCTCGACTCTTCCGAGCTGCCGATCAACTCTGCCACCGAGTATGAAGGCGGCAACCTTGGCCATCGCATCCGCACCAAGGCCGGCTACTTCCCGGTGCCGCCGCAGGACTCGGTGCAGGACATGCGCTCCGAGATGCTTGGCGCGATGGCCAAGATGGGCGTCAAGGTCGAGAAGCACCACCATGAAGTGGCGTCAGCCCAGCACGAGCTCGGCATGAAGTTCGACACGCTGACCCTGATGGCCGACCACATGCAGATCTACAAGTACTGCATCCACCAGGTCGCGCACATCTACGGCAAGACCGCCACCTTCATGCCGAAGCCGGTCTATGGCGACAACGGCTCGGGCATGCACGTCCACCAGTCGATCTGGAAGGACGGCAAGCCGACCTTCGCCGGCAACAAATACGCCGACCTGTCGGAAACCTGCCTGCACTACATCGGCGGCGTCATCAAGCACGCCAAGGCGATCAACGCCTTCACCAACCCATCGACCAACTCCTACAAGCGTCTGGTCCCGGGCTATGAAGCCCCAGTGCTGCTCGCCTATTCCGCGCGCAACCGCTCGGCGGCCTGCCGGATCCCCTACACCGCGAACCCGAAGGCCAAGCGCGTCGAGGTGCGTTTCCCCGACCCGATGGCCAATCCCTATCTCGGCTTCGCCGCGATGCTGATGGCAGGCCTCGACGGCATCAAGAACAAGATCGATCCGGGTCCGGCGATGGACAAGGACCTCTACGATCTGCCGAAGGAAGAGCTGAAGCAGATTCCGACCGTCTGCGGCTCGCTGCGCGAGGCGCTCGAGAGCCTCGACAAGGATCGCGCGTTCCTCAAGAACGGCGGCGTGTTCGACGACGACTTCATCGACGCCTATATCGAGCTCAAGATGACCGAGGTCGCCCGTTTCGAAATGACCCCGCACCCGGTCGAGTTCGAGATGTACTACTCGCTGTAAGCTTTACGGCACCTCACGAACGCGAAAGGCGCTTCCACCGGAAGCGCCTTTTGTTTTTGGTTGAACGATGCGTAGGATGGGTAGAGCGAAGCGAAACCCATCCTCTCAAGGCTTGCACCGGCGCGATGGGTTGCGAAGCCATGATCCCTGGAATCAGTCCATGACCGAAGTGATCGTCCGATCTGCGGCAGCGCACGAACTGCCCGAGCTGTTGGAGCTTTACCGACACCTTCATCCGCACGATCCTGAGCTGGAGACAGCCGCTGCCGAGCGTGTCTGGTCGAATTTGCTTGCATCGAGCTTCATGACCGTGATCGTGGCGCAAGCGGCAGAGCAGCTGGTCTCCTCGTGCACGCTCGCGATCGTGCCCAACCTGTCGCGAGGCGGCAGATCATATGCCGTGATCGAGAACGTCGTCACTCACGGCGACCACCGTCGGCTAGGGCTCGGCCGACGGGTGCTTGCGCACGCGCTCGATGTTGCCTGGCAAGCCGACTGCTACAAGGTTCTGTTGGCGACGGGCTCGAAGCGGGAGACCACCCTCCGCTTCTATGAGGAAGCGGGCTTTGAGCGTGGCGGCAAGACCTACTTCGAGGTGCGCCGGCCATAGCTACCGCCTCGAACAGATCGTGGCGCGTGCAAAAGGCGCCTCCACCGGAAGCGCCTTTTGCTTTTGGTGCTGTATCTCTCCGTCATTGCGAGGAGCGAAGCGACGAAGCAATCCACACATCCGCGTACACGGAGAGATGGATTGCGTCGCTTCGCTCGCAATGACGATGCCGTGAAAGACGCCCCTTCTTCGCTTAAGCTTTCGCCTTCGCGACCCGCCGTCCACCGGCGTCGAGTGCCCCAAAATTGCCCGCGATCATGTCGGGCGTCGGGATCATGCCGCCGAGCGACCAACTCGCCGGCTCGCCCTCCTCGATCTTGACCCAGACGTTGCGGCGGAAATCCGGGTTACCCTGCCCCTCGACCTCGACCATGAGATCGGTGACGCGCTGCAGCAGCGCCTGCTTCTGCGCGACATCGAAAATGCCGCGGACGGTGGAAATGGTGACGTAAGGCATGGTCTCTCTCCATTGCTGAGTTATGACAACGCAACGAAGATGGACCGGCACACTGCGATCAGGCAGTGGCCGATCGGACAGAGATCGGGCAATATCTGCCACGGCCTGCCTGCGTCGATCGGGTAGGATGACGGCAAATTCCGGAGGTCCCATGAAGCTCGCGATCCTCGCGCTGGAAGGCTGCATGCAATCGGCGGTCGCCGGCATCGCCGACATCCTCACGCTCGGCAACCATGTGATGCAGCTGCGCGGCGGCAAGGCGCGCTTCAGCTGGCAAACGCTCTCGCTCGACGGCAAGGCGGTGCGCGCCGGCGGCGGCAAGCTGCTTGCCGTCGACGGCGCGGTCAGCAAGCGGACGGCATTCGACGCGATCATCGTGCCGGGCAGCCTGGTCGACCATCTGACCGCCGAACGCCTGCAACCGCAATATGACCGGGCCGGCGCCTGGCTGCGCCAGCAACATGCCAGCGGTCGCCTGATAGGTGCCTTCTGCAGCGGCGTGCTGCTGCTCGCCAATGCCGGCCTGCTCGACGGCCGCCGCGCCACCATCACCTGGTGGCTGCAGAGCGAACTCCGCCGCCGCCATCCCAGGATCGACCTCGCCGGCGACGCCGTGCTCACCCAGGCCGACCGCCTGGTCTGTGCCGCCGGCCCGATGTCGTGGGTCGATCTGTTGCTGCGGCTGATCGAGCTCGTCGAGGGCCCGGAGGTTGCAAAGGTCTGCGCCGATTATGCGGTGATCGACACCGCGCAACGCACGCAGGCGATCTTCATGCCGCTCGGCTACATGCTCGCCCAAGACCCGCTGCTGATGAAGGCGGATATGCTGGTGCGCCGCACCGGCAAGGCACCGATCACGGTGCGCAGCCTCGCGCAGGCGCTGGGCCTCAGCGAACGGACGCTGAACCGCCGCTTCCGCGAACTGACCCACGAGCCGCCACAGGCCTTCATCATGCGCCGCCGCGTCGAGCACGCCCGCACGCTGCTGGAGACGACGGCGCAACCGATCAAGACGATCGCTCGCGCCGCCGGCTATGAGGACGAGAGCAGCTTTCGCAAGGCCTTCCGCAAGCTGACACTGCTGTCGCCTCAGGCTTACCGCGCGCAGCGGGCGATGCGTGCGGCGTAGTTGCAAGCTGCCCGCAAGACTACGGTCAGCAATACTGACGAACCCAATGACGTGACGCGAGCCGACACGCAAAGCGCGATGTTCGGAATCGACAACGTGTGGAGTCGGGTGTTCACTTCCAGCAAAGACTCAAAAGCAGTCTCCGATAAGACAAGCACATTCATTTTCGCATGGGGAGAAACGAGATGTCTTTCGTCGCACGACGAATGGCGGCGCTTTCGACCGCCATCATCATCCTCGCTGTCGGTGCGGGCAGCGCATTTGCGCAGAAGAGATACGACACCGGCGCAACCGATACGGAAATCAAGATCGGCAACATCATGCCCTACAGCGGACCGGCATCCGCCTATGGCACCAGCGGCCGGGCTCAGGCGGCGTATTTCCGCAAGGTCAACGCCGAGGGAGGCATTAATGGCCGCAAGATCACGTTCATTTCCTATGATGACGGCTACAGTCCGCCGAAGACGGTCGAGCAGGCACGCAAGCTGGTCGAAGGCGACGAGGTCCTGCTGATTTTCGCCGCACTCGGCACAGCATCCAACGGTGCCATTCAGAAGTACATGAACGCGAAGAAGGTACCGCAGCTGTTCATCCAGACCGGCGCGACCAAGTGGAACGATCCGCAGAACTTCCCGTGGACCATGGGCTGGCAGCCCAGCTACCAGAGCGAGGGACGGATCTATGCCAAGCACATCCTGAAGGAAAAGCCGGGCGGCAGGATCGCCGTCCTCTACCAGAACGACGATTACGGAAAGGACTACCTGAAGGGCCTGAAGGACGGCCTCGGCGACAAGGCGGCGTCGATGATCGTGATCGAGGATGCCTATGAGGTGGCGGAGCCGACGATCGACACGCATATCGTCAAGATGAAGTCGATGAATGCCGATGTATTCGTCAACATTGCCACACCGAAATTCGCAGCGCAGGCCATCAAGAAAGCCGCCGAGATCGGCTGGAGGCCGTTACACATCCTCAACTCGGTCAGTTCCTCGATCGGCGCCGTGATCCAGCCCGCCGGCTTCGAGAACGCGCAGTGGATCGTTTCGGTGGCCTATCTAATGGATCCGCTTGATCCGCAATGGAAAGACGACCCCGGCATGAAGGCATTCGACGAATATCTCTCCAAATACTTCCCCGAGGGTAATCGGGCCGATGGCCTAGTGGTGACAGGGTACAATGCGGCGCAGACGCTGGCTCAGGTGTTGAAACAGTGCGGCGACGATCTCACGCGCGCCAACGTGATGAAGCAGGCTGCGAGTCTGAAGGACTTCAGGACCACCAACCTGTTGCCGGGCATCAGCATGAACACCAGTGCGATCGACTTTGCTCCAATCAAGCAGATGCGGCTCAGACGATTCAAGGGCGAGAGATGGGAGCTGTTCGGGCCCATGCTCAGCGCAGAAGTCAGCGGTTAGCGCAATCTGTAGGATGGGTAGAGCCAACGGGTCCGCGCAACGCGCGGCCCGATGATAAACTCCGCGAAACCCATCATCTCGCCCCTTGCACAAGCGATGGGTTTCGCTGAGCCCTACCCATTTTTGCGGGCTGCGGTTGCCCGGCTTGCTCGCCTCCGCGTTCAGGACAGGAGCGGCAGCGCGCCCTTCAGGACATCCTCACCCCATTCCTGCACGAAGTGTCCGGCTGCGGTGAGCGTGACCGGCTCGGGGCAATTGCGAACCGTTTGCCGCATCTCCGCCATCACGGCCGGCCCGAGCACCGGGTCGGTCATGCCGATCACCATCGCGGCCTTGCCGCCGTATTCGCTTCGCCACCATTCGCGCGCCTTGCGCGAGATGGCCGCGCCGCCGGCATTGGGCTGGTCCGGCACGAGATTCGGGAAGCGGCGCACACCGGACTTGTAGCTGGCATCAGGGAAAGGTGCGTCATAGGCCGCTGCCTCCGCCGATGAGAGCTGCGGGCAGGCGCGCGCCATCAGCTTGCCGACCGCCATGTCGGGATTCGCGTTGCTCCACGCGCGCCAATCCATGAAACCCTTCGTCAGAGGGCGGTCACCGGTCGCGAGCATGGTGTTCATGACCAGCAGCGCTTCGAAGCGATCGGCCATGTCCATCGGGATGGTAAGGCCGAGCAAACCGCCCCAGTCCTGGCAAACCAACGTGATGCGGCCGAGATCGAGCGCACGGATCAGGGCGATCAGGCTCTCGCGATGGAAGTCGAAGGTGTACACGGCCTCCTCGACAGGCTTGTCGGAGCGACCGAACCCGAACATATCAGGCGCAATCACCCGATAGCCGGAGGCGACGAGGCCGGGAATCATCTTGCGGTAAAGGTAGCTCCAGGTCGGCTGGCCATGAAGGCACAGCGCAACACGGGCATTGCCCTTTCCCTCGTCGAGATAATGCATGCGCAAGCCGGCATAGCCGGGAAGATCGTCACGATAGTTGGGCGCGAACGCATAGCCGGGAAGGCCATCAAAGCATGCATCCGCGGTCCGCAAAGCCCCGACCGCCATTGTCCAATGCTCCTCGTTGTTGACTTCGCTCGCAGGATGGCGAGGACCGGCCGTCACACGCGAAACAGCTTCGCGTAGCGCGCCTTGATCTCTTCACTCTGCGCCTGCACCTGGACCGGGTCGGCCTTGAGCATCTTCAGCTTGTTGAGCGGCACGTGCCCGGCCTTTTCCTTGACCTTGGCGTGGAACGAGCGGTGCGCGAACTCGTCGGCCAGCATCTGCTGGGTTTCGGCGCTGAAGAAGTAGCTCTGGAACAGCCGCGCCGCGTTCGGGTTCGGCGCGCTCTTGAACACGCCGCTCGGCACGATGATCAGAGGCGCGCCCTCAGTCGGATAGACCACCTCGACCGGCTTGCCCTGATCCTTGGCCAGCACGAGATTGTAGTCGTTGCCGTCGGCCATGACCGCGCGCTCGCCAAGCAGGATCTTCTTCGGCGGATCGGCAGCCGACTGCACCTGCATCACGCGCTGCTGCGCGAGCTTTTCCAGATACAGCCAGCCGAGATCGCGCGCCAGCACGAAGGTCGCGGTCAAGATCGCGCCCGAGTAGCCCGGGTGGCCCTTGACGATCTTGCTGCGCCATTTCGGATCGAGCAAATCGGCGTAGCTCTTCGGCGCCTCCTCGCGCTTCACCTGCTCGGTGTTGTAGCCGATCACCTCGAACCAGGCGCAGGACGTCGCTGACGTGCCGTCAGGGTCGATCTGGTCGGCGGGAAAATGCTTTGCGACGTCTTCCGGCAGATAGGCCGCGAGCCAGTCGTTCTTCTTCCAGTCGAGGTAATGCGCGGGATCGGTCGAGTTGGCGACGTCGACGGCATGGATGCCGCTGCCCTGCTCCTGGGCGATGCGCTGGAAGATGCGCTCGGCGCCGGAGCGCTCGACACGGACGCTGATCCCCGGATATTTCTGCTCGAAGTCGCGCGCGAGACGCTCCGCCGTGTTCAGTTCGAGAGCGCTATAGAACGAGATCTTGCCTTCCTTCTTGGCGGCTGCGATCAGCTCGGGCGTCACGGCCTCGGCCGGCGGCGACGCCGCCCGCAGCGGTTCGGCGAACACCATGCCCGCTGTCGTCGCCGCCGTCGCCTTGAGCCAGTCGCGTCTCGACCATTTGCGGTCCTGCATTCGATGCTCCCTGAATCGGGCCGTTGACCGGCCGCGCCATTGTTGTGCAGCCACAATAGATCACGATCGATCGACTCTGTGCAGCGGTTTCATCGCCAGCTTTGGCGAAACACACGCATCCAGTTGTCGAAGGCGATCTTGCGCAATGTGGCGTCATCGAAGCCGTGTGCCCGCAGCGCCTGAATCAGGTTCGGGAGGTGGCTTGCATCCTTCAACGGAACGGGCATGAGCGCGCCGTCGAAATCGGACCCCAGCGCAACATGGTCGTCACCCATCCGCTCGACCAGGTAGCTAAGGTGGTCGACGACGGCCCCGATCGGGATATCCGGATCACGGTGCCCGTCCGGGCGCACCTCGGACACACTGAAGTTGAAGCCGACGACGCCGCCCGACGCTCTGACGGCGTCGAGCTGCCGGTCAGTCAGGTTGCGGGTCGCGGGGCAGACCGCATGCGCGCAGGCATGGGTGGCCACGATCGGCGCGGTGCTGACCGCCGCCAGGTCCCAGAAGCCGCGCTCGTTGAGGTGGGCCGCGTCGAGCATAATTCCGAGCTCATTGCAGGCCTTCACCAGCGCCTTCCCCGCGTCGGTCAGACCGGGGCCGGTATCCGGGGAGCGCGGATAGGCGAACGGCACACCATGGCCGAAGATGTTGGGCCGGCTCCAGACCAGGCCGAGCGAACGCAGGCCGCGGGCGTGGAGCCTCGCCAGCCCGTCCAGGTCGGCGTCGATCGCTTCGGCGCCTTCGAGGTGCAGCACGATTGAGAATACGGTGTCCCGCCGTGCCGCCTCGATCTCATCCACGGTCGTCGCCCATCGGATGTTTCCGCAGGCGCGGGCCACCATGGTCTCGAGCGCGCTCAGCTGGGCATCGATGGTCCGGCGCGCGTAGGCCGCGTCGAGCGGCTCCGCAAGGCGCACCTCGTACCCGTCGGCGGTTCGAGTGAAATCGCCTTGGCGCGGATGTTCTGCCTTGGCGTACATCGCGAACAGGCCGCCAACCATGCCGCCTTCCCGGGCACGCGGCAGATCGAGATGACCATCCTCGGAGCGCACGAGAAAATCCCGCCCGCCTTCCCGGTATTCAGCGAGGTGCTGAGCCGCGTCATTATGGCCATCGAAGATCGCAATCTTGCTGTGGTCCTGCACTGTGCTGCCTCCCCCGCGCAGCTTACGTCACACCTGTAGGATGGGTGGAGCGAAGCGAAACCCATCATGTCAGACCTTGCGCAGGGCGATGGTTTCGCTTCGCTCTACCCATCCGACGGGGTAGGCGCATAACGCGCTAATTCTTCTCAGGCGGGTTCTCGCGCAGGAAGCGTTCGAGATCGGGCTGCACCGAGTAAGGCTGCGGAACCGGATCGCCCTGAAAGTCGACCTGAAGATCGAGGCAGCGCCGCAGCATCCGCGCCAGCTCGCTGCGCCGATAGGGCTTGGTCAGCAGCGGAATGCCATGGCCACCGCGGCCCTGTAGCGCCGGCAGCGCGCCATCGCTGTAGCCCGAGGTGAACAGCACCCGCAGCGCCGGTCGCCCGGCCATCAGCGTCTCCGCCAATTGCCGGCCGTTCATGCTGCCCGGCATCACGATGTCGGTGAACAGGAGATCGAACGCGGTGCCACGGCTGACGATCTCGAGCGCGGCATCTGCGTTTGCCGCCGCCAGCACCTTGTAGCCGAGGCTTTCGAGCTGGCCCATCACATAGTCGCGGATCGTGGGATCGTCCTCGACGCACAGGATGGTCTCGTTGCCGCCCCTGACCGGCAGATCGTCCTCCTCGACCGCGCGCTGCGCAGTGCCGTCCGCCTTGGGCAGATAGATCCTGAAGATGGTGCCGCGCCCCTGCTCGCTCTTGACCTCGATCCCGCCGCCGCTCTGCTTGACGAAGCCGAACACCATGCTGAGCCCGAGCCCGGTGCCCTGCCCGACCTCCTTGGTGGAGAAGAACGGATCGAAGATATTCTCCAGATGCGACGGCGAAATTCCGGTGCCGGTATCGGTCACCTCGATCACGAGATGGTCGCCGGCGCGCTCAACGCCGTGCGCCACGGCATCGGGAATCCCGAGCTGCATGTTGCGGGTCGCAAAGGTCAGCGTGCCGCCCTCAGGCATCGCATCGCGCGCATTGATGGCGAGATTGACCAGCGCCGCGCCGAGCTGGCTGCGGTCGACAAAGGCGAGCCAGGCGTCGCGGCCGAGCTCCGTCCTGATCTCGGTCTGCGACCCCAGGGTCTGCGACAGTAGCCGGACCACGTCGCCGATCAGGTCGTTGACGTCGGTCTCGACGGGCTGCAACGGCTGCTTGCGCGCGAATGCCAGCAGGCTCGAGGTGAGCTGCGCGCCGCGATCGGCGGCATCGCTGATCAGCTTGGCGATCGCGGCAAGCTGCGGGTTATCCCTGACGCCGTCGGCGAGGATCTCGATCGTGCCGGTGATCACGGTCAGCATGTTGTTGAAGTCGTGCGCGATGCCGCCGGTCAACCGCCCGAGCGATTCCGTCTTCTGCGCCTGGATCAACTGCTCTTCGGCGCGCCGGCGCTGGGTGACGTCCCTGACAAAGGAATTGATGATCCAGCCATCGCCGCGGCGCAGCGCATTGAGCGATACCTCGACATAGAACCGGTGGCCGTCGCGGTGCACGGATGCGGTTTCATAACGCATGCCCATGCCGCCGGCCGCGGTCTCCTGCAGGAAGCGGGTGATGCGCTGCCGGTGTGCGACCCGCAGCTCTTCCGGGAACACCAGTTCGACGACGCGCTGGCCGACGGCCTCGGAGCGCGTCCAGCCGGTCAACGCCTCGGACTGCGGGCTCCAGTCGAGCACGATGCCGTCCTGGTCGGACTGGACGAAGGCGTCGAGCGCGGTCCTGACGATGGCCTGCGCCATCTGCTCGCTCTCCACCAGCGCCTGATGCGCCTGACGCTCCGCGGTGACATCACGCAGCACGATGACCGCGCCGCGCAAATTGCCCGCATCGTCGCGCAGCGGCCTGGCGTTGGCGACAAGACAGACAGCCGGTTCCGGCCGGAGGGGTTTGACGATCAGCTCGCAATCGTCGACGTCATCGCCGCGCAGCGCACGCGCCATCGGCGTCTCCGCGATCGGCATGACCGTCGTGCCGTCAGCATAATAGTTCTGAAAGGTGCGAACGCCGGTCAGGGTGTCAAAACCGGGTTCGACACGGTACAACCGCCGCGCCGCGGCGTTGACGATCACGATCATCGCATGCTCGTCGGCGACCACCACCGGATCGCGGATGCTCTCGACGGTCTTCTCCAGCAGGTGCTGCCTGCTGCCCAACTGCGCGGACAGTTCGGCAAGCGTCGCAGCGAGCTGAGCGGCCTCGTCGTCGCCACTCGGGCGTATCGAGACCGGCTCGCCGCGCGACAGCGCCTCCGCCGCCCGCACCAACTGGGCGGGCGTTCTGGACTGCGACCTCGCAATCATCTCAGCCGTCATCAACACCACCGAAACCACACCACCGGCGAGCAGAATGCCCGGCCAGGCGACGCCATGGATGAAGCCCAACGCGAGCAGGAGTGTGACGACGGGAAGCATCATCCCGGCCGCCAGTCGGCCCGACAAATTCATCCCGACCAACTCATCGTGAGCAGTTGCACCGGAAAATGGAAAAGCAAAACAATATCGGAAAGGATCGTCGGCGCCGGGGCAATATCGGGTGGCTTGCGCCTTCTTGCTTAGCCGAGTCCGGCCCTGCAATCCGCCACTTTCGTATCCGTATAAGTACGGAGGATGGCCGCCGGCACGCGCCGATGCCGGTTGGACCGCCTCCGGCGCCGGGGAGTCCAAGCCGCCGGTCCCGATTTAGGGCATCTTCGCGCGGTCGCCGGCGCGCACGAGCCGCCTGCGCTCCGCAAAGTCGCTCGCCGTCTCCCGGGAGGCATCGTGCAGATCAACGTCATCGACGACCCGAGCGTCGGGTCCGCGCCGTCAGGCTTCAAGACCGCGGTCGCCTATGTCGTCAACCTGTTCGACACCGCCTTCACCAATGGCGTCACCCTCAGCATCCACGTCGGCTGGGGCGAAGTCGGCGGCTCGGCGATCGCGTCCGGTTTCCTTGGTGAAAGCGAGGAGGCAAAGGCGCCGGCCTATGACTACGCCACGATCAGGAATGCCTTGATCGCAGACGGCACCTCCAGCGCCCAGCTCGCGGCCTTCGCGACCTTGCCCGGATCGGATCCGACCGGCGGAGGAACGTTCGATATCGGGCGCGCGGAAGCCAAGGCGCTCGGTCTGATCGCCGTCAACGACCCGGCCAATGACGGCTGGGTCGGCTTCGATGCCACGGCGAACTGGTCCTACGACCCGACGGCCACGCCGGGAAGCAATCAATACTATCTCGTCGGCTCGATCGAGCACGAGATCACCGAGGTGATGGGCCGCGACTCCCTGCTCGGCGTCAATGGCGAGCACTATGCCAATGGCTGGGGCGTCCCCGACCTGTTCCGCTTCTCGGCACCCGGCATCCGCGAGCTTTCGCCCGGCCCTGTCCATTCCACCGGCTATTTCTCGATCGACAATGGTGCGACCAGCCTTGCAAGCTGGAACAACCACGTCGCCAAGGGCGATCTCGGCGACTGGGATTCCGGCTTCGGCTCCGGCGGGGGTCCGGGCCCGTTCGGCGACGACGCCTTCAACAATGAAAGCAATTCCGGCGTCATCAACGGGTTTACCCAGACCGATTTCATCCAGATGCAGACGCTCGGGTGGAATCCGTCGGCGCCGGACAACTTCGTGTTCAACGGCGAGATCTATTTCGTCGCAGCCGGCCATACCGCAAGCAACCTCGTCGTGCAGGCGGGCGGCACGCTCGACGTCGCGGGTAACGCAACCGCCGTTGCGCTTGATGGCGGCAATGCCGAGATCGACAGCGGTGGTGCAATCCACGGCATCATCGTCGATGCCGGCAGCACGCTGACCGTCGATTCCGGAGGCGCGGCCGATGGCGTGACCATCGCGGGCGGGCTGGTCGATGTCACGAGCGGCGCCGTGACCGGCGGCACACCGATCGTGTTCCAGGGCATAGGCGGCACGCTCGAGATCGACGGGCACACGCCGCCGGCCAACATCATAAGCGGCTTTGCCATCGGCGACACCATCGATTTCTACGGCGTCAACATCGGCAGCAATGCCGCGGTCACGCTGCTGCCCGGCAACGTGCTCGAGCTCACCGAGCACAACAAGACGTTCGACTTCCAGCTCGATCCGAACGACAATTTCGTCGGCCAGACCTTTGGTGTCGGCGGCGACGGCTTTGGCGGCACCGCGATCTTCCTGCTGCCGTCGGTGATGTCGGTTGCGAGCAGCGGCGCCGGCATCTCCGGCGGCAATGGCGACCTCAACGCCGGCCATGCCGTGACCTTCACCCTCAACATGAGCGACGCCGTCACCGTCGACATCTCCGCCGGCACGCCGACCTTGCTGCTCAACGACGGTGGTGTCGCGACCTATACCGGCGGCAGCGGCAGCGACGCCCTGACCTTCAGCTACACGGTCGCTGCCGGCGACAACACGGCCGATCTCGCGGTATCAGGTTTCCTGCTGCACGGCGCGTCGCTGACGGACAGCTACGGCCATCATGCGAGCCTCGTTTGTGCGGTGACCAATCCTGGCGGCATCCTGCAGATCGACACCACTGCGCCGGAGACATCAGGCGTCACTACGACGCCGACGACCGGCGTCGAGACGGCGGGGGCGTCCATCGCCTTGACGCTCGCTTTCAACGAAGCCGTCACCGTAACGGGCGGCACGCCCGCGCTTGCGCTGAACAACGGCGCGACCGCGACCTACGACGCGGCCACGACCGCGGCCCTGCACGATGCGACCAAGCTCGCCTTCGACTATCTCGTCTCGGGGACCGACAATCCCACCGCGACGCTTGCAGTGACAAGCCTCAACGCGAACGGCGCTGCGATCGCCGACCTTGCCGGCAACGCCGCCGACCTGTCGCATGTGAATGCGAGCTTCAACGGCTTGTCCGTCAATGACGCGCCGGCCTTCTCGGCCGACGGCTTGACCCGTCCCGAGCTGCATTTCGGCACGGCCGGCAACATCATCCTCGATGCCACCGCGTCCAGCTTCGCGGCGGCTTACGGTTTGGAATATCTCTATCTCGGCCTACCCGCCGGCACGCCTTACCCGCCGGTGCCCGACACCAGCAGCGGGTTTCATCTGGTCTAGGCTCGCTTGAAACACGTTCGCGGCTGACGATACCGCTGCCCAAACTGTGCGGTGAGCGGGCTAGCTACGCCGCCCGCCGCCGCTCGCGCAGTGCGTCGCCGAAGGCTTCGAACAGCGCGCGGTTGATCGGGTTGCGTTGCGGATCGTATTCGGCGTGCCATTGCACGCCGAGCGCAAAGCCCGGGGCATCGGCAATGCGGATCGCCTCGATAGTGCCGTCCTCGGCGATGCCCTCGATCACGACGCGCTTGCCGGGCTCGAGGATGCCCTGGCCGTGCAGCGAATTGACCCGAATGGTCTCGCAGCCGAGGATTCTTGCGAAGGCGCCGCCTGGCGTCAGCGCGACGTCGTGACGGTCGGCGAACACCACGGTGGGATCGGGATGGATCTCGCCGTTTTCTAGCCGCGGCATCCGGTGGTTCATGCGACCCGGAATCTCGCGGATCTCCGGATGCAGCGAGCCGCCGAACGCGACGTTCATCTCCTGCAGGCCGCGGCAGATGCCGAAGATCGGCACGCCGCGCGCGACGCAGGCCTCCGACAGTGCCAGCGCGACGTCGTCGCGGTGGATGTCGTAGGGCTCGTGGGCCGCGCAAGGTTCGGTGTTGAAGCGGGTCGGATGAACGTTGGCGCGAGCCCCGGTCAGCACCACGCCGTCGACCACGTCAAGCAAGGCGCCGACCTCGGTGATTTCGGGGCTGCCCGCGAACATCAAGGGCACCGCACCCGACACCTCGGCAACCGCGCGAAGGTTGCGCTCTCCGACCATCTGGACTGTGAAACGATTTTCAATGCGATGGGCGTTTCCGATCACGCCGACCACGGGCCGTCTCATTATCGAAGTCTCGCGCAATGATTATTCTAAGTTTGCGACTTTGCGGAGACGATCATGCCTTCGAGTTCCCCCCGGATCAACTGCCTATATCTGCACAGGGGTCCTTGCAGTCCTGCACAGATTCGCAGCCTCGGGGCCCCAAATCCGGCCTGGCGCCCCACGGTCGCGCCCGGACCACGGCGGATCAGCGGCAAACCGGCACGGTCCGCCCAGCTTGATCCCGGCGGGATTTTCGCCAAAGACTGCCGGACACCGTCGCGAAGGGGGAATCACCCGTGACAGACTCGGCTGACAATCGCCTGCAGGCCCGCAACGACATGGCGTGGGCGATCGCCGTCGGCGGCATCGGCATCGTGCTGTTCGCCGCCCTGTTGACCTTCGCCTGGCAGTTCGCTGCGACCCTGTTCCTGCTGTTCGCGGGCATGCTGCTCGGGGTCGCCCTCAATGCCATGACCACCCTGCTCGGCCGGCTGACCGCGCTGCCTCACGCGTTGCGGCTTGCGATCGTCTGCCTGGCGATGGCCGGGCTATTGTCCGGCATCGTGTTCCTCGGCGGCACCACAATCGCGCAGCAGGCCACGGTGCTGAGCAACACGATCAAATCGCAGCTCGGCAACGTCAAGGAGTTCCTCGAGCAGCGCGGCGTCGATACCAGCTATCTCGACTTCACCAATGCCGCCGGCGAGGCGAAGGGCGAAGGCTCCGCCGCGACGACGACGACATCGACGCCCACAACGTCGTCGCAGTCGCATGGCATCCCCGGCGCCGGCGCGCTGGCCTCCAGCGGCGGCGCGATCATCAGTCAGACGCTGAAGGTGCTGCTCGGCACCGTCAGCGTCGTCGGCAATTTCTTCATTGTGCTGTTCCTCGGGCTCGCCTTCGCGGCCCAGCCGAGCATCTACCGCGCCGGACTGCTGTTCATTGCGCCGGCCAAATACCGCGCCCAGGCGACCGTCATCGTCGACCGCATCGGCGAGACGCTGGAGCGCTGGCTGATCGCGCAGATCATCACCATGACCGCGGTGTTCCTCGTCACCTGGATCGGGCTCGCCATCATTGGGATTCCGAGCTCGTTCATCCTCGGCATCCAGGCCGGCCTGCTCGCCTTCATCCCGACGGTCGGCGCGATCCTGGGTGGGCTGATCGTGGTGCTGGCGAGCCTCGCGACCGGGTGGATCGCGGCGCTATCCGCTTTCATCCTGTTCCTCGGCGTCCACGCGCTGGAAAGCTACGTGCTGACGCCGATCATCCAGCGCCAGGCGCTCGACATCCCGCCGGCAACGCTGTTCGCGTTCCAGATCCTGCTCGGCGTCGTGTTCGGCATCTGGGGGCTCGCGCTGGCGCTGCCGCTGATGGCGATCGCCAAGGTGATGATCGACCATTTCAAGGCGGAGGATCCGGCGCCCGCGCAGACGCCCGCTCTGTCGAACGTGCCGCAGGTCAGTTGAACAGCAGGACGGTACCGACGACCATCAGCATCACGCCCAGCAGCATCGCGATCGGCCAGCGGCGCTTCGGCGGTTGGTATCGTCCCTGCGCACGGCGTTCGGCGATCAGCGCGGTCTCGTACTCATCGGAGTCCGAGAACAGGCAGGCGAAGCCTCCGCGCGCCGAAGCCGCGTCGGCTTCGAGCGACATCAGGGCTGAATGCGGGTTGCGGGTGCGGATCGACTCCATGCCCGAAAGCATGGGATCGAATGGTTAATCAGTCGTTACCACGCACTCACGCGCGGGCGGGCGCCGACTTTTGCCGCGCCGATGCCGGCAGGCCCGCGGTCTTGCGCCGCCAATTCTCCAGCGACAGCGGCAATTCCTCTGCGGCCTCGACACGATTGCGGCCGCCGCGCTTGGCCTGATAGAGCGCGGTGTCGGCCGAGGCCAAGAGCACCTCGAGCTCGGTCCCGGCGGGTCCACCGGCCACGCCGATGCTGACGGTGGTGTCGACCGCGCCGTCCTCGCAGGTGATATTGCTATTCTCGAACGCCTCACGCACGCGCTCGGCGACCAAGACGCCCTCCTCCAGCGAGCACGGCAGCAGCGCTGCGAATTCCTCGCCGCCGATCCGGCCCGACAGATCGCTGATCCTGAGGCTGTTGACCACCACGGCGGAGAACAGCTTCAGAATCTCGTCACCGGCGGGATGGCCGAACCGGTCGTTGATCGACTTGAAGTGATCAAGGTCGAAGATCATCACGGTGACCGGCCGGCCGGCCGTGGCCTCCCGCTCGATCACCCGCGTGCAGGCCTCGGTGAAGCCGCGGCGGTTGAGCATGCCGCTCAACGGATCGATCGACGCGGCGGTCTTGTGTACGGCGACCGCGCGGTCCGACACCATCATGAAGATCACGAACACCGTGCCGATCGCGTACAGCACGAGTTCGATCGAGAACAGCGTGACCCAGAAGCTGCTGACGAAGTTCTGGCCGTTCAGCCGCAGCACGTCCCCGACCAGGATCGGCAGCATCAGGACGCAGCCATGAGCGACCGGGATCGCGATCGCAATCCAGCGCCTCTGCATCGCACGGCGGCGCTCGCTCCAGAGCTCGGAGGCGGTCAGCGCGGCGTAGATCGCGACGATCCCGGCGCCGATCGTCAGGCGCATCGCCGGATCCGCGATTGACGTCACGGCACCGATCCACACGATCGGGCCGAGCACGAGACCCGGCAGGTTGGCCTTGCGGCCGTGGAAGATACGCGCAGCATTCCAGACCATGCCGCAGGCGGCGAAGCCGATCGCGTTGAGACCCAGCAAGACGAGCGGATCGAGCGTTGAGCTGCCGACTGTCCACAGCGCGACGGAGGCCGCACCGAGCAGATAGGCGGTGCCCCACCACTTCAGCGCGGCAATGTTCTCCTGCCTGCCGAACAACCAGAGCATGGCGCCGAGCATGCCCGCGACCATGGTGGCGAACAGATAAAGCGTCGATGGATCGAACGACATAGAGTCACCCCAGCCCGGTGATGCAACGTTCGCAGGCGCAAATAATACGGTGATGCAGCGCCAGTGCGAGCCCGCAAGCTAGAAGGCCCGAGTTCCAATTTCGTTTGCACGCACACGCAAGTTTTCATGAAAAACTGCGCTAATTCGCGTTGAAGCACGCGCGGTTGGGCGCAGCAAAAAGGGCGCCTCGCGGCGCCCTCTGCAACTCGATGCACGCGGCAATTGCCGCGAATTTGAGGACTCGAATTAGCGCTTCGAGAACTGGAAGGACTTGCGGGCCTTGGCCTTGCCGTACTTCTTGCGCTCGACCGTGCGGGAGTCACGGGTCAGGAAGCCGCCCTTCTTGAGGACGCCGCGCAGCTCGGGCTCGAAGTTGGTCAGCGCCTTCGAGATGCCGTGGCGGACCGCACCGGCCTGGCCGGACAGACCGCCGCCGGCGACGGTGCAGATCACGTCGTACTGGCCGTTACGGGCGGCAGCGACCAGCGGCTGCTGGATCATCATGCGGAGCACCGGGCGGGCGAAGTAGATTTCGATGTCGCGGGTGTTGACCGAGATCTTGCCGGCGCCCGGCTTGATCCAGACGCGGGCGACCGCGTCCTTGCGCTTGCCGGTGGCATAGGCGCGGTTGAACTTATCGATCTTCTTGACGTACTTCGGCGCGTCGGGAGCCGCCGGCTTGACCTGCGAGAGCTGGTCGAGGGACTGCAAAGTATCGGACATTATGCGGCCCTCGTGTTCTTGCGATTCAGGGAGGCGATATCGACCTTCTCGGGGCTCTGGGCTTCATGCGGATGCTCGGCACCCGGATAGACGCGCAGATTGCCCATCTGCATGCGGCCGAGCGGACCGCGCGGGATCATGCGCTCGATCGCCTTCTCGACGACGCGCTCGGGGAAGCGACCCTCGAGGATCTGCTTCGCAGTGCGCTCCTTGATGCCACCGATGAAGCCGGTGTGCTTGTAGTAGACCTTCTGGTCGCGCTTGCGGCCGGTCAGCACCACATGCGCGGCGTTGACGATGATGACATTGTCGCCGCAATCGACATGGGGTGTGTAGGTGGGCAGGTGTTTGCCGCGCAGGCGCATCGCGACGAGCGTGGCGAGACGACCGACGACCAGACCTTTGGCGTCGATCACAACCCACTTCTTCGTCACTTCGGCGGGCTTGGCCGAGAACGTGCTCATGTGTGAAATCCGTGAAAAGGAAATCGGCGCCGTATGCGCCGAACTGCGTGGGTTTCTAGAGAAGCCGCGGGCGCGCGTCAACGTCGGCACGCGCGATTTAGATGAGCGAAAACAACAGCTTGTAAATATGGTGTAATAATACCGCGAGAAAGCCTATTGATTTGGAATGGAATAGGTCGCCGTGACATGGGCGATCGGATCCGGAGAGGTGCCGGACAGCAGGTTCACCTCGCCGACCGCAAGCCGCTTGCCGAGCTTGAGCAGCTTGGCGACCGCTAGCACGTCCTGCCCCGGCTGCCCCTTGCGCAGGAAGTTGATGTTGAGGTTGGTGGTGACGGCAAGGCCGATCGGCCCGATGGCCGACAATAGCACCACGTACATGGCAAAATCGGCCAGCCCCATCAGGGTCGGTCCGGATACCGTGCCGCCCGGCCGCAGCATGCGCTCGCTGTAGCGCTGGCGCAGCAAAGCCGTCTCGCCGTCGGCGCTTTCGATCCTGATGTCGTCGTGGGTGAATGCCTGCGGAAATTCCTTGCGCAGGAACTCCTCCAGATCAGCCACGCTCATTTTCGCAATCGCCATGCCGCCCCTGCCCTCGCTTCAGCCTGCCTGTTACATTAAGTTGTCATAGAGACCAAAGTGGAATTTCACCATGTCCGCCCAAGCCGCCCGCGCCGAAGCGCCGCAACACCAGCCGATCCTGCTGCGCGAGACCGTCGGCAGTATCGCGCTACTGACGCTCAATCGCCCCGCGGCCCGCAACAGCCTCTCCGAGGGCCTGATCGGCGAGCTGCACGCGGCGCTGAACGATATCGGCGCTGACCAGAGCATCCGAGCCGTCGTGCTCGCCGCCAACGGCCCGGCCTTCTGCGCCGGCCATGACCTCAAGGAGCTCACCGCGCGGCGCACCGACGCCGACCGCGGCCGCGCCTATTTCGCAGAGATCATGAACGCCTGCAGCGCGATGATGCAGGCGATCGTGCATCTGCCGAAGCCGGTGGTGGCGTCCGTCCAGGGCATCGCGACCGCAGCGGGCTGCCAGCTCGTCGCGAGCTGCGACCTCGCGGTCGCCTCCGAAGCGGCGGCGTTTGCGACGCCGGGCGTCGATATCGGGCTGTTCTGCTCGACGCCGATGGTGGCGCTGTCCCGCAACGTGCCGCGCAAGCAGGCGATGGAAATGCTGCTGACCGGTGAACCGGTCTCCGCGGCAACGGCGCAGAGCATCGGCCTCGTCAATCGCGTGGTGCCGGCCGGCACCGAACGCGACGCCGCGATCGCGCTGGCGCAAAAAGTCGCGCTGAAATCGGCCTACACCGTCAAGCTCGGCAAGGAGGCGTTCTATCGCCAGGCCGAGATGAGCCTCACTGAGGCCTATCGCTTCGCCGCCGAGGTGATGACCGAAAATATGATGGCGCGCGACGCCGAGGAAGGCATCGGCGCCTTCATCGAGAAGCGCGACCCGAAATGGCAGGATAAATAGTCTCCCCGTCATTGCGAGCGAAGCGAAGCAATCTATCGCACCACAAGGAAGCATGGATTGCTTCGTCGCTTCGCTCCTCGCAATGACGCAATTGAAAAAGACGAACGATGAACCACGACGCCTACGACGACAACTACATCCGCAGCATTTTGAACAATGTGAAATCGATCGCGATGGTCGGCGCCTCGCCGGTCAATGTGCGGCCGAGCTATTTCGCGTTCAAATATCTGGCGCAGCGCGGCTACGACATGATCCCGGTCAACCCCGGCCATGTCGGCAAGGCGCTGATGGGCAAGCCGTTCGTCGCATCGCTCGCGGACATCGATCGCCCGATCGACATGATCGACATCTTCCGCAATTCGAGCCACATCATGCCGGTCGTCGAGGAGGCGCTGAAATTGTCGCCGCTGCCGAAGGTGATCTGGATGCAGCTTGGCGCGCGCGACGATGCCGCGGCCGAGAAGGCGGAAGCCGCGGGCCTCAAGGTGGTGATGAACCGCTGCCCGAAGATCGAGTATGGCCGGCTGTCGTCGGAGATCTCCTGGATGGGCGTCAATTCGCGCACGCTGAGCTCCAAGCGCGCGCCGATCCCGACGCAGGGTATGCGGCTGTCGCTCAACCGCACGAGCTTTGGCGGCGGCCAGACTGCGGCATCCGACCGCGCGGCGAAAAACAAGACCGAGACGACCTGACATCGCGGCGGAATAATCGTTCCGATCGTCCGGTATAGCCCAGGATGCCCCTCCCGAAATCGGCGGCGTGCCCAACTCGCTTGACGACGAGCGCCGCCGCCATCAGCATGCCGCGCGTTTCGACCAGGCCACAACAGGACACAAAGAATGACCGATCGCCTTCCGGGATTTTCCACCCTCGCCGTGCACGCCGGCGCACAGCCTGATCCCACCACCGGCGCGCGGGCGACGCCGATCTATCAGACCACGTCATTCGTCTTCAACGACGCCGACCATGCGGCTTCGCTGTTCGGCCTGCAGGCCTTCGGCAACATCTATACCCGCATCGGCAACCCGACCAACGCCGTGCTCGAGGAACGCGTCGCAGCGCTCGAAGGCGGCACGGCGGCACTTGCGGTCGCCTCCGGCCACGCCGCGCAGCTCGTCGTGTTGCAGCAGCTGCTCCGGCCCGGCGACGAGATCATTGCCGCGCGCAAGCTTTATGGCGGCTCGATCAACCAGTTCACCCATGCCTTCAAGGCGTTCGGCTGGAACGTGGCCTGGGCCGATCCCGACGACATCGCAAGCTTCGAACAGGCGGTGACGCCGCACACCAAGGCGATCTTCATCGAGTCGATCGCCAACCCAGCCGGCAGCATCACCGACATCGAGGCGATCGCAGCCGTCGCGCGCAAGGCCGGCGTGCCGCTGATCGTCGACAACACGCTGGCCTCGCCGTACCTGATCAAGCCGATCGACCACGGTGCTGATATTGTCGTGCACTCCCTGACCAAGTTCCTCGGCGGTCACGGCAACTCGCTCGGCGGCATCATCGTCGACGCCGGCACCTTCGACTGGTCGAAGGACAACAAGTATCCGATGCTGAGCGAGCCGCGCCCGGAATATCACGGCATCCGGATCCAGGAGACCTTTGGCAATTTCGCCTTCGCGATCGCCTGCCGCGTGCTCGGCCTGCGCGACCTTGGTCCCGCGCTGTCGCCGTTCAACGCCTTCATGATCCTGACCGGCATCGAGACGCTGCCGCTGCGCATGCAGAAGCACTGCGACAATGCCAAGGCGGTGGCGGAATTCCTCTCCACCCACCCGGCCGTGTCAGCCGTGAACTACGCCGGCCTGCCCGGCGACAGGTACAACGCCCTGCAGCGCAAATACGCACCGAAGGGCGCCGGCGCGGTGTTCACCTTCAGCCTCAAGGGCGGCTATGACGCCGGCGTCAATCTGGTGTCGAACCTGAGGTTGTTCTCGCATCTCGCCAATGTCGGCGACACCCGCTCGCTGGTGATCCACCCGGCCTCCACCACCCACAGCCAGCTCGATGACGCCGCCAAGGTGAAGTCGGGTGCCGCGCCCGAGGTGGTGCGGCTCTCGATCGGCATCGAGGACAAGGAAGACCTGATCGCGGACCTCGACCAGGCGCTGCGCGCCTGATCCCGACGTTGGTTCCGGAGCGGTGCGCCCGCATCGCTCCGGCAACCTTGCCCAAACGGCCGTCTCGTTAACGCTTAGTATCGACGGGTCTCTCGTTAACGCTCAATCCGGCATAAAGTGGCAGTGATAGGCTCCGGATGATTCGGGAGACCATTGATGCTGCGCTGGATATTGCCGCTCGCGATCGCGCTGTTTGCGATTTCGCCTGCTGACGCCGCCGACGGCCCTGTCGTCACCAAACGCGCCACCGTGAAGGCTGCGCGCCAGCTGCCGGCCGGCCTGCCGCGCCGGCACTACGCCTACCGCACCACCATCACACAGCCGACCTATGTGCGGCGCGGACGCCAGCTCGTGGTCGTCGAGCCCACGGTGATCCCGCTCAATACAGAGCCGTACATCCCCTACGTGCCGGGTGAACCGCTGCTGCCGGGATCGTCGTCGCTGCCCGGCTATTACGGCAACTGGCATTCCTACAACTATTTCGGCCCCTATTACGGCGGCGCCTACGTGACCTACTGGGACCGCCTGCCCTACGCCTGCGGCGTCTACGGCTACTGCTAGCCCGGGACACGCGCGTGGCCAGATCGCCGCAGAAGAAAACCAGCGCACCGGCTTCGGGCAACGCGGTGACCGCCGACCTCGTCGCGGTGCTCGTCGCCGTGACCGACGGCACGCCGAAGATCATGACCATCGCCGGCGGCTCCGCGCTGCCGAGCGGCCCGTTCGAGTTCACCCACCGTTCGCTGCAGACCGCGCTGCGCGCCTGGGTCGAGGCGCAGACCGGCCATCCGCTCGGTTATGTCGAACAGCTCTACACCTTTGCCGACCGCGGCCGGTCCGGCGACGTCAGGACGCCGCATAGCGTCTCGATCAGCTATCTCGGCCTGACCCGCGAGGACCAGGTCGGCGAAGGCTTCGAGGCGCATTGGTCCGGCTGGTACGACTATTTCCCCTGGGAGGATCATCGCGCCGGCACGCCGGTCTGCCTCGCGAAGATGATCGCGCCGAAGCTGAAGACGTGGGCGAAGGCGGCCCCGTCACCAACGCTGCAGCGCGAGCGCTGGCAGCGCTGCGCGATCACCTTCGGCCTCGAGGATCGTGGCTGGAACGAGGAACTGGTGTTGCAGCGCTACGAGCTGCTCTACGAGGCGTCGCTGATCCCGGAAGCCGGACGCGCGCATGACCGCGAGGCGCCGATCGTGCCGGGCAAGCCGATGACGGCGGATCATCGCCGCATCCTCGCGACCGGAATCGCGCGGCTGCGCGCCAAGATCAAATACCGTCCGGTGGTATTCGAATTGATGCCGGCCGAGTTCACCCTGCTGCAACTGCAACGCAGTGTTGAGGCACTCGCAGGCCGGCTGGTCCACAAGCAGAACTTCCGCCGGCTCATGGAGCAGCAGGAACTCGTTGAAGAGACTGGCGCAATGGCCGCCGATACCGTCGGACGGCCGGCCAAGCTGTTCCGCTTCCGCCATGCCGTCTTGGCCGAACGGGCCGTCGTCGGCACCAAGCTTCCGCTTTCGCGCACTTGACACGCCTTATGCTCAGGATAAGTATAAGCCATCTTATGCTCAAGGAGAGTATAAATGGTTGCACTCGATACCGATCTGCTCACCCGCACCGCGCCGCTCTATGAGCGCGTCAAGCGCGTCATCCCACCGTTCGAATGGGCCACCTTCGCCGAGGATGTCGATGCGATCCTCGAACTGAAACGCCGCCGCAACGCGGTGGTGCTGGCGCACAACTACCAGACACCGGAAATCTTCCACGGCGTCGCCGATATCGTCGGCGACAGCCTCCTGCTCGCGCGTGAAGCGACCAAGGTCGATGCCGATGTCATCGTGCTCGCGGGCGTGCACTTCATGGCCGAGACGGCGAAGCTGTTGAACCCGGCGAAGACCGTGCTGATCCCCGACCTCAAGGCCGGCTGCTCGCTGGCGGATTCCATCACGGCAGCTGACGTGCGGCTGATGCGCGCGCGCTACCCGGACGCGCCTGTTATCGCCTATGTCAACACCTCGACCGCGGTGAAGGCGGAGTCCGATATCTGCTGCACGTCAGGCAATGCGCTGAAAGTGGTGGAATCGCTCGGCACCGAGCGCGTCATCATGCTGCCGGATGAATATCTGGCGCAGAACATCGCCAAGCAGACCAGCAAGAAGATCATCGCCTGGAAGGGCCATTGCGAGGTGCACGAGCTGTTCACCGCCGATGACGTGCGTCAGCTGCGTGAAAATTATCCCGACGTCACCATCCTGGCGCATCCGGAATGCCCGCCCGAGGTCGTCGCCGAAGCGGACTTTTCGGGGTCGACGGCAGCGATGCAGTCGTTCGTCGAGACCAAACGGCCGCCGCGGGTCGTGCTGCTGACGGAATGTTCGATGAGCGACAACATCGCGGCCCGCAATCCCGATGTCGACTTCGTCCGGCCCTGCAATCTCTGCCCTCACATGAAGCGGATCACGCTGAAGAACATCCGCCACGCGCTGGAGACCAATCAGCACGAGGTCACGATCGATCCCGCGATCGCCGATCGTGCACGCAGGAGCGTCGAAAGGATGCTGGCGATATGAGTACCGATATTTCCGATCTCAACGGCCGCCCGGTGATCATCGGCGGCGGCGCCGCGGGACTGATGACGGCGCTGCAGCTCGCGCCCGAGCCGGTCGTGCTGCTGTCGAAATCGCCGCTCGGCGCGGAAGCATCCAGCATGTGGGCGCAGGGTGGCCTCGCCGCACCGGTCGGCGCGGATGATACCCCTGCCCTGCATCTCGCCGACACGCTTGCGGCCGGCGCCGGCCTGTGTGATGCAGCCGCGGCATCCCGGATCGTCCATGCCGCGCCGGCCGCCGTGGAGCATCTGGCCGAACTCGGCGTCGCCTTCGACCGGCGTGCCGACGGCAGCTGGCGTCTCGGGCTCGAGGCCGCGCATGGCCGCAACCGCATCGTGCACGCCACCGGCGACGGCACCGGCCGCGAGATCATGCGCGCGCTGATTGCCGCGGTCCGCAAGACACCGTCGATCACCTTGCTGGAGGGCGTCGAGGCGCGGCGATTGCTCGTCGAAGACGATGCAGTCAAGGGCGTGCTCGCAGCCAGCGACCGCGGCGCGTTGACGATCGCGACCAACCGCGTCGTGATCGCGACCGGCGGCATCGGCGGGCTGTTTTCAGACAGCACCAATCCGGGCGGATGTTTCGGCCAAGGGCTCGCGCTCGCGGCCCATGCCGGCGCAAAACTGTCGGACCTCGAATTCGTCCAGTTTCATCCGACCGCCTTCGATGGGCCGTCACGGCCGATGCCGCTGCTGACCGAGGCGATCCGCGGCGACGGCGCGATCCTGATCGACGAGACCGGCCAGCGCTTCATGGCCGATCAGCCCGGCGCCGAGCTGGCGCCGCGCGACATCGTCGCGCGCGCGGTCTGGCGCCATCGCGCCGCGGGACATCGCACCTTCCTCGATGCGCGCAAGCATCCGGGCGCGGATTTCGCGCAGCGCTATCCCGTCATCAGCGCGTTCTGCAAGATGGCGGGCATCGATCCCGCCAGCGATCCGATCCCGATCCGGCCGGCGGTGCACTACCACATGGGCGGCATCGCGGTTGACGGCTATGGCCGCAGCACGGTGCAAGGCCTGTGGGCCTGCGGCGAGGCCGCGCGCACCGGGCTGCACGGCGCCAACCGGCTCGCCAGCAACTCGCTGATGGAAGCGATCGTCTGCGCGCGTTGGGTCGCCGAGAGCATCGAAGGCGTCAGCGCAGGTCCACGCGCGATGTTGAGCGAACACACGATGCCGCCCGCCTCCGATCCTTCCGCCGTACGTCCGATCCTCACCCAGGGGCTCGGCGTGCTGCGCGATCACGACGGTATCGCACGCACGATCCGGAGCCTCTATCCGCTCGCACGCAGTCCCAGTGCGGCATCCGACGCCGCTTTGGTCGGATTGATGATCGCGATTGCCGCCATCGGGCGTGAGGAAAGCCGCGGCGGCCATTTCCGCACCGATTTCCCGCACACCGCTTTGTCGGCGGCGCCGTCTTCCCTGACCCGTGCCGAGGCGCTCGCCGCCGCGCACGACATCGTTGAATCCAAGCTACCAGCCAGGAGTGCCCACTCATGACCCTCAATCCCCTGTTGCCGCTGCTGTATGAGCCGATCGTGCAAACCGCCTTGCGCGAGGATCTCGGCCGCGCCGGCGATATCACGGCGGACGCCATCGTGCCGGCCAGCCAGCAGGCCCGGCTGGTGATGCGGGCGCGGCAGCCCGGCGTGATCGCCGGGCTCGACATCGCACGGTCAGCCTTCCAGACGGTATCGCCGGCGATCGAGCTGCGCGCCGAGCGGCCCGACGGCAGCGCGGTCGAACCCGACCAGGTCATCGCGATCATCGACGGCCCCGCCCGCAGCCTGCTCACCGCGGAGCGCACCGCGCTCAACTTCCTCTGCCATCTGAGCGGCGTCGCGACCGCAACCGCCACACTCGTCAAGGCCGTCGCAGGCACCCGCGCGCAGATCGTCTGTACCCGCAAGACCACACCCGGACTGCGCGCGCTGGAGAAGTACGCGGTCCGCGCCGGCGGAGGTGGCAATCACCGCTTCGGTCTCGACGACGCCGTGCTGATCAAGGACAACCACATCGCGCTCGCCGGCGGCATCCGCACCGCGGTCGAGCGCGCCAAGGCCAATACCGGCCATCTCGTGAAGATCGAGGTCGAGGTCGACACGCTGGCGCAGCTTGAAGAGGCGCTGGCACTCGGCGTCGACGCGGTCCTGCTCGACAACATGACGACCGAGCAGCTCAGTCAGGCGGCGGCGATGGCGTGCGGCAAGGCGCTCACCGAAGCCTCCGGCCGCATCACGGCTGCGACCGCCGCGGCGATCGCCGCCACCGGCGTTGATTTGATCTCGGTCGGCTGGGTGACCCACAGCTCAGCCGCGCTCGATATCGGGCTCGACTATCTGACCTGATGGATCAAAGCGACTGGCCGACCGGAACGAGGGTCGGCTGGTCCCGTTCGGTCCGCCGCGCAGCGAAGCGCTCGGCCTGCAGCACCGCGAGCGTCAGCACAACGATGGCGACCGCCTGGTGGGTCAGCGCCAGATCGATCGGCACCTGATGCAGCAGCGTCAGGATGCCGAGCGTCGCCTGCAGCGTGATCGCCGCAACCAGCCACCATGCGCCGGCGATCGCAGCGCCGCCGGCGCGCGCGCGCACGGCATCGATCGCATGCGCGATCGCCAGCGCGAACAGCAGGTAAGCGGTCATGCGATGCTCGAACTGAACCGTGAGCGTGTTGTCGAACAGATTGCGCCACCACGGCGTCTCGAACCACAGCCGGTCCGCCGACGGAATCAAGCCACCGTCGATCTCAGGCCAGGTGTTGTAGACCCGGCCCGCGCGCAGCCCCGCGACCAGCGCGCCGAAATAGAGCTGAATGAAGGTCAGGACGAGCAGCACGGCGCTCGTGATTTTCAGCCTGAGCGGCGCAATCACGGATGGACGGTCCGTCAAGCGCCGCAGCGTCCAGACGATCGCCGCGAAGATCAGGAGCGCCAGCACCAGATGCGTCGCCAGCCGATATTGCGACACCTCGACGCGCTCCGAGAGGCCGGACGCCACCATCCACCAGCCGACGCCGCCCTGCAACGCGCCGAGGCCGAAGATCACCCACAGCCGCCGGCCGAGCTCGCCGCTCACCGCGCCGCGCCACAGGAAATACAGGAACGGCAGCAGATAGGCGGCGCCGATCACCCGGCCGAGCAGCCGGTGGCTCCACTCCCACCAGAAGATCGTCTTGAATTGCGCGAGCGTCATCCCGGCGTTGAGCTCGCGATATTGCGGGATGGTCTTGTAGCCCTCGAAGGCCTTCGTCCATTGCGCCTCGGTCAGGGGCGGCAGCGCGCCGGTCACCGGCTTCCATTCGACGATCGACAGGCCGGACTCGGTGAGCCGCGTGGCGCCGCCGACGAGCACCATCAGCGCGATCAGGGCGGCGACCGCGATCAGCCAGACCCTGACGGCGCGGAGCTGCGATGGTTGTGCGGAAATACCGGCCATTTCGCCCTGACTTGATTGGATTTTCGGGCCCCTTATAGTCCGGCCCGCAAGCGGCGCAAGCACCGCCGAGATCACGAGTTACACATATCCGCCATGGCCATACGCACCCGCAAATTGCTCGGAACCATCGCCCTACTGATCCTGGTCGTGGTGTGGTCGCTGCTCGGCATGACGGTCGCCCAAACCCCGTGGCTCGCCAATTCGGGGCTGCTGCAGGCGATCTTCTACGTCGTTGCGGGGCTCGGCTGGGTGCTGCCGGCGATGCCGATCGTCTCCTGGATGTCGCGGCCCGACCGCGCCTAGATCGCGCCCTCGTCGCGCGCGTGCCGCGTTGGCCGAACCGGTGCGAACATCACGCCCGAGAGCAGCACGCGCATCATCCGCAACGACCGCACGCGGCCGTCCCACGCGATGCGCGGCAGTGCGTGGAGATTGGTGCGCCCCTGCGCCTCGACCACGCCTGATATGGTCGACACTGCGCTGGCGAAGCCGGCCTCCTCGGCCATCACGACATGCGGACGGCGGAACGCGTCGCGGTCCCCGAAGGGGAATGCGAAATGCTTGATCGGCCGCCGCAGCGCGCTCTCGGCGACCGCCTTTCCCATCGCCATCTCGCGCTGCGCGTCGGCGTCCCTGAGGCTCGACAGGACGGAATAGTTCACCGTCGCGCTGCCGAAGGTCACGTTCGGATCAGCCGCCAGCTTCGCCAGATCCTGCCAGTCGAGCGACGCGCCGCGTGACAATTGTGCCGCATCGGCCGAATAGCGCCGGCCGAGATCGTTCACCGCATAGGACAGATCGGACGGCGACAGCTTGCGCAGCCAGCCGGACAGGAAATCGAACAGCTCGTATTTGTCCGACAGGCTCGAGACCACGAAGTGCCGTTCCCTGCCGTCGATCATCAGGCTGATGCGGTTCTCGCGCGCGATGATGTCCTCGAGCACGAGCCACCACGCCGTGCCCACGCCATCCGGGAAGGCTGTCGGCAGATAGAGGGTAAAGGGGACGCGGTGCATGGCGAGCACGGGATAGCCGTGCGTGACGATGTCCTTGGCAGCGCCGTCGAAGCTCAGGCAGGCAAAGCGGCGGCGCTCCGGCAGGGTCACCGCGCGCCGGCAGGCCTCGTCGATCCCGACGATGTCGTACTTCCAGCGCTTCAGCGCGCGAACGGTGCGATCGAGGAAGGCAGGCGTGATCTCCTGGGATTTCAGCGGCTGAAACCGGCCCCGGCGCGCAGGACGGACGCGCGCGAAGCGCAGGATCACCCCGGCGCCCCCGGCCTCGTGTTCCCGCAGCCTGAAGGCGCCGCTGAAATAGGCGAGCTCCATCCGGGCCCGCCGCAAAATCCCGTTGTCCGGCGTCAAGATCCCCGCCTCTGCCCGGCGGTTCCCACACCCCGCCGCGGCATTGTCATTACTCTTTGTTGACATTTCCCTGCGAAGGTCGGCCGCAGCCGAGACCTGTAAATTAATACCTTAAAAAATTTGGGCTCCGAGATGATCATGGCGGCGGCAGTTGAAGGCCAGACGGCGGGGACGCGACCATGGCCGAACGCAATCCGCGTTGCCGGCGTCGACATCTTTCATGACCTCACCGCGGCCGAGGCGACCTGGCGTAGTCTCGAGACCCCGCAACACAGCTACACGCCCTATCAGCGCTTCGATTTTCTCGCCAACTGGCAGCGTCAGGTCGGCGAGCGCGAGGGCTTACGGCCCTTCATCGTCGTGGCCCATGACAGCGAACGCCGTCCGCTGCTGCTGTTGCCGCTCGCCGTCGAGCAGCGCCTGGGCGCGAGCTGCGCGGGCTTCATGGGCGGCAAGCATGCGACCTTCAACATGGCGCTGTACGACAAGGACTTCGCCGCCAACGCAACCGAGGCCGACATCACGGCGCTGACCGGATCGATCGCCGAGCGGTCTCGCGTCGACACGCTTGTGCTGTGTCAGCAGCCGCTGCGCTGGCAGGACCAGCCCAATCCGCTGGCGTTGCTGCCGCACCAGGCTGCGGTGAACGACTGCCCGCTGCTAATCATCGAGCCCGGCGCGGCACCCGCCGTACTGATCAGCAACTCGTTCCGCCGCCGCCTCAAGGGCAAGGAGCGCAAGCTGCAGGCGCTGCCCGGCTACCGCTATCACGTCGCGGCCGACAGCGCCGACGTCTGCCGCCTGCTCGACTGGTTCTTCCGCGTCAAGCCGCAGCGCATGGCCGAGCAGAAGCTGCCCGACGTGTTCGCCGAGCCCGGCGTCGAGCAGTTCATCCGCAGCGCCTGCCTCGCGCCGCGCGCCGACGGCAAGGGCTATGCGATCGACATCCACGCGCTGGAGTGCGACGAGGAAGTGATCGCGATCTTCGCCGGCGTCTCCGACGGTCATCGGTTCTCGATGATGTTCAACACCTACACGATGTCGGCGAATTCCAAGTTCAGCCCCGGCCTGATCCTGATGCGCGACATCATCGATCGCCATGCCGGCCTGAACTACCGCGCCTTCGACCTCGGCATCGGCTCGGACGAGTACAAGCGGCTGTTCTGCAAGGACGACGAAGCGATCGTCGACAGCTTCATTCCGCTCAGCCTGCGCGGCAAGCCGGCGGCGAGCGCGCTGTCGGCCATCAGCCGCGCCAAGCGCGCCGTGAAGCAAAATCCGGCGCTGTTCGGAATCGCGCAGAACCTGCGCAGCATGTTCCGCTGAGCCTCAGCTCGTCGCTTCACCCTGCTCTGCGCCGCCACTCGGTACGCCGAGCCGCCTCATCGCATCGAATAGCAGCGCCGCGGCAGGTGACAGCGCACGCTTGCGCAGCTTGATCAGGCCATAATTCTCCAACAGGAGCCGGTCGCGAAGACGCAGCATCCTGAACCGCTGCGGATCGACCAGATCGAACACCAGCATGGGAACCGGCACGATCGCGTCGATGCCGGCGGCGATTCCAACCGAGGCAAAGAACGACTCGGTGTTGATGACCCGGCGCGGCGGCGTCACGCCGCGGCTCATGAACAGCCTCTCCAGCGCCTGGCGCATGAAGGATTCCCGCGGCTGGCAAATCCACTGCTGGTCGGCCATGTCCTCCAGCTCGACGGCCTCGCGGCCGGCCAATGGATGCTCAGCACGAACCAGCAGCACCGCCTCTTCTGCGCCGATCTCATAATAGTCGAATTGCCGGGGGTCGATGCCGGCCGGAATCCTGGCGACGACGAAGTCGAACTCGAGCGCGAGCAGACGTGTGATCAATGGCGGGCTGGTGCTGACATCGAGCGAGATGTTCACCCGGTTCAGCTTCTCACCGAGATACTGGATCACGTCGACGACCAGGTCGATGCTGGGCTTGGCGACTGTTCCGACGGAGACGGTGCCGAGCTCGCCGGACTTGTAGCCCGCGAACTCGTCGGTGACCTGGTCAAGATCGGCCAGCACGCTCTTGCCGCCGCGAATCAGGATCGAGCCATAGGCGGTGGGCTCGACGCCGCGCGCCGTCCGCTCAAACAGGGGAACCCGCGCCAGCGCCTCGATTTCGGCGAGCATCTTCGATGCCGCAGACTGGGTGATGTTCAACCGCTCGGCCGCCAGTTGCAGCTTGCGCTCATTGTCGAGAGCGACCAGCAGGCGCAGCTGGCGCAATTTCAGGTTACTGATCACGGCCTGCTACCATCCTGCCCGGCAAGGGCCTCTTCGTTCCGATTAGATCGGAACCGGGCTCCAGATTCTGTCCTGACGCGTCTTCCCTACGCGAACCGGTGTCCACTTCGCTGGAAAACGCTCTGGGGTTCCCGCGCTTATACCGCGGTGCATCATGACAGTTTCGCCGTGGCTCCATTCCCAAATGCCATTAGTCACGCGCCTGTCGATTACACAACAATGAATGCAATACTTGCAAGGGCAAGGCGACGGACCGCTGCGGCCGCACGAAGGTGCCGCCCAGGCAGCGCGACTACCGTGCGCCGAATCGAAAAACCGGAAGGGATGGGAACGATGAGCGACGATGTCGAGAAGCGCGCAATCGGAAAGATGATGCGGCGGCTGATTCCGTTCCTCATCCTGTGCTACTTCGTGGCCTATCTCGATCGCGTCAATGTCGGCTTCGCCAAGCTGCACATGAATACGGCGCTCGGCCTCAGCGAAGCCGCCTACGGGCTCGGCGCCGGCCTGTTCTTCGTCGGCTACTTCTTCTTCGAAGTGCCCTCCAACATCCTTCTGGAACGGTTTGGCGCGCGGCGCTGGATCGCCCGCATCATGATCAGCTGGGGCATCGTCTCGGCGGCATTCGCGTTCATCCCGCAGATGTCCGCGGCGAGCGGCCTCTCGAGCGAATGGATCTTCTACTTCCTTCGCCTGCTGCTCGGCGCCTGCGAGGCCGGCTTCTTCCCCGGCATCATCTTCTATCTGACGCTCTGGTTCCCGACGATCTATCGGGCCCGCGTCATCAGCCTGTTCATGCTCGCGATCCCGATCTCGAGCATCATCGGGGCGCCGATCTCGGGCCTGTTGCTCAACCTGTCCGGAGGCGGTCTGACCGGGTGGCAGTGGCTGTTCATCTGCGAAGCGCTGCCGTCGGTCCTGGTCGGCTTCGCCGTGCTCGCCCTCCTGCCCGACTTCCCGCGTCAGGCGAGCTGGCTGCAGCCCGACGAGATCAAATGGGTCCAGACCACCCTTGAGATGGAGCGGCAGAAGAAGGAAGCGGTGGAGCACATCTCGGTGCTGCAATCGCTCACCGATTCGCGCGTGCTCGCCTGCGCCTTCGTCTACTTCTGCCTCAATGCAGCGAGCTACGGCGTCGCGTTCTTCCTGCCCACCATCATCAAGGCGTTTGGCGTCACCGACACCCAGACCGGCCTGATCGCAGCCTTGCCCTTCGTATTCGGCGCGGTCGGCATGGTGCTGCTCGGCCGCCATTCCGACAAGACCGGTGAGCGGCGCTACCATGTCGCCGGCGCGCTGGTGCTGGCAGCTGTCGGCATTGGCCTCGCCGGACTGGTCTCAAGCCCGGTGCTGATCATCGGCCTGCTCTGCCTCGCGCAGATCGGCGTTTCGGCGGTGCCGCCGATGTTCTGGCCGATGCCGGCCAGCATTCTGAACGGCGCCTCGGCCGCGGCCGGCATTGCCGCGATCAACTCGCTCGGCAATCTGTCGGGCTTCGCGGGCCCGTTCGCGATGGGCTATCTGAAGGACCTGACCGGTGGATTCACGGCGGGCCTTCTGCTGCTCGCGGTCGTCGGATTGATCGGCGCGCTGGTCACGATCAGGCTGCGGATCGATCCGGTGCTTGAGCGATCGATGCGCGAGCCGATGATGGCGCACTGAGGCGCCATCAGGAAGCATGTGAAGCGGCCTTCCAAAGCGAAGCGCGATGACGTCTCAATCTGAGCTCATCGCGCTCTGGAGGTCCGGTCAGGCCGCCACCACGCGCGGACCCGCCACGACCGTTTCCGACGGCGCGCAGGGCTTGCTCAGCATCGTCACTTCGGAGAAGCCGACGGCCCTGAGCTGATCGACCATCGAGCGGCGGGCATCCTGCGCCATGCCGGCGTCGGGCACGACGACAGCTTGCGCCTTCGCGGTCAGCAGCTCGGCCGGCAGGTCGACGGCCGTGCCCGCGTCGAGCAGCACGTGGTCGTAGACCCGGAGCAGCGCGTCGATCGCAAGCGCCAGCCGCGGCGATTGCAGATGCGAGCGATCGAAGCCCGGACGCCCGGCGCTGACGATCTGAACCCGCGACTGCCGATCCTTGGTGATGATCTGTGCGAACGTCGCCTCACCCTGCATCAGTTCGGCAAGGCCGGGCGCGCCGGGATCGACCGTGGCCGCCGTCAGCGCCGGCGAGGACGCGACGAGATCGACCACCACGACCTTGGCCTGACGCGCCATCAAACGGGCCAGCGTCAGCGCCGTCAGCGTGACGCTCTCGGCGGCGGCCGGGCCGAGCACCGTGACCTTGTGGGCGGCGGGACCGGCCGCGACCAGACGCCCGGCCAGCTCATCGATCTCGTTGGCCGTCCGGGCGAGCGCAGGCTGCGGCTCGCTGACGACCGGCTCATATGCAACTGCGGGGTCGGGCCTCAGATCAGGCTCAGGCGACAAGCTGGGCGCGAGCGGCGACGCGAGCTCAGGTTCAGGCGGCAGCGTCAGTGCCGGCTCGTCGACGGTTGCGGTCTCCATGACCGGCTCGCGGCGCCGGATCACTGCGGCGGCCGGCGCGAAGGCACGGCCGACCGCGCCGGGCGCGGAGATGCGCAGCAGCTCGCCGGTGATGATGATGCCGGCCGACAGCAACAGCGTCGCCAGTGTCGCGATCAGCACGATCGGCAGCTTCTTCGGATAGGCCGGCGTGTTCGAGACCGTGGCGCGCGAGATGATGCGGCCGTCGGTCGGCGCGGCCTCGATGTTCTCGCGTGCGGTCGCCTCGCGGTATTTCGCGAGATAGGCTTCCAGCAAATCGCGCTGCGCCTTGGCTTCACGCTCCAGCCCACGCAGCTGCACGTCCTGGCTGTTGCTCGACGACGCCTGCTTCTTCGACTGGTCCAAGCCCGCCTGCTGCGCCTGGACGCGGGCATCGGCGACGCGGGCATCGTTGTCCAGCGAGCGCGAAATCTTGCCGGCCTCTTCGCGCAATTGGCGGTCGAGGTCGGCGATCTGCGCCTTCAGTTCCTTGATGCGCGGATGGTTGTCGAGCAGCGTCGACGACTGCTCGGCGAGCTGCGCACGCAGCGTACCGCGCTGCTCGGCGAGCCGGCGGATCAGCTCGGAATTGAGCACTTCGGAGGCCTCGATCGGCTTGCCGCCCTGAAGCATCTCGCGGATCAGGCGCGCCTTGGTCTCGGCATCCGCTTTCAGCGCGCGGGCATTGTTGAGCTGCGTGTTCAGCTCGCCCATCTGCTGGTTCGAGAGCGGGATGTTGTTGGTGCCGACGAACAGGCTCGACTTGGAGCGGAATTCCTCGACCCGCGAATCCGCTTCCGCGACCTTGCTGCGCAGCTTGTCGATCTCGCCCAGCAGCCAGGTGCTGGCGGACTTGGCCTGGTCCTGCCGCGCCGCCTGCTGCAACACGAGATAACCGTCGGCAATCGAGTTGGCGACGCGCGCCGCGAGCTCTGGATCCTCCGACTGGAACTCGATCACCATGACGCGCGACTTGTCGACCGCATAGGCCTGGAAGCGCTCGTAAAAGGAATCGAGCACCCGCTCTTCCGGCGTCAGGCTGAACGGGTCACGGCCGATGCCGAACAGCGCCAGCAGCGACTTTAGCGGGGAAAAGCCCCGCAGCACCGGATCGAACTCGGGGCGCTCGGCGAGCTTGTTCTTCTTGATGATGTCGCGGGCGAGATCGCGCGACAGCAGCAGTTGCACCTGGCTGGTCACGGCCTCGGCGTCGAGCGAGGTGCGCTCGAGGTCGCGCTCGCCGTTCGGGCGCAGGAAAGCATTTTCGCGATTGTCGATCAGGATTCGCGCTTCCGACTTGTAGCGCGGCGTCACGACGTTGACGGCGGCAAGCGACACCGCAAACACGAGCACGGTCGGCACGATGATCCAGCTTCGCTTGCGCGCCAGCGCGCGCCCGAGCACATGCACATCGAGATCTGTCGCCTCCGCTGGACGCGCCGGCTTGTCAGGAGCTGATATCGGCGAAGCCGGCCTCGCAACGGCTTCGGCGGCAACGGGCGCAGACTTCGGCAACGCCCGTTGCACCGCGGCCTTTTCCTTGCCTCTACGCCAGAATGCAAAACGCATAACCAACTCCCGCGGACGCCGCGATTCCATCTCAATGGCGGCGATTACAGTCCATTAAGGTTGCTGCTGGGTTAATCGGCGCGGTTGACGGATGCGGCGGCCACCACCACACCGTCATCGTTTGTTAACCATGAGTGCCGTTAATCGACGCCGATATTGTCCGTGGGATTCCTCACATGCGCGATCTGCGCGCTCCCCTCGTTTGTCTGATTGCTGCGCTCGCGCTGTCGGGCTGCTTGGGCCGGACGTCACCGGTTGCCGGTGACCCGGTCCTCGATTCGATGGCGTATGGGCAGCCAGCCTTTGCTGCGCCCGCGCCGATGGCCGTGGCCTATGCCGACCCTGCGCCGACGCGCGAGGCCTATAATCTTGGCCCCGGCGACAAGCTTCGCGTCGTGGTCTATGGCCAGGAAGGCTTGACCAATTCCTACGCGATCGATGCGGCCGGCGCGATCACCATGCCGCTGATCGGCTCGGTGCCCGCACGCGGCCGGACGCCTGCCGGGCTTGCCGCCGAGATCACCGCGCGGCTGCGCAACGGCTTCATCCGCGAGCCATCGGTGGCGGTCGAGATCGAATCCTACCGGCCGTTCTTCATCCTCGGCGAAGTCCAAGCCCCCGGCCAATATCCCTACGTGCCCAACATGACGGTCGAGAGCGCGGTGGCGATCGCCGGCGGCTTCTCGCCGCGCGCCCGGCGCGACGAGGTCACCCTCACCCATACCGATGCATCGGGCGCCGGCCGCTTTGTCGTTCCCTTGGGCACGCCGATCGGGCCCGGCGAGACCGTCTTCGTCGGCGAACGCTGGTTCTGATCGATGGCACAGGATCAAAATCAGGAACGGCCGCTCCGCATCCTGCATGTCGTCCGCGCCCCGGTTGGCGGCATCATCCGTCACATCCTCGATGTCGCCAACGGCCAGATCGAACGCGGTCACCATGTCGGCATCGTCGCCGACAGCCTGACCGGCGGCACGCGGGCTGACGCCGTCCTCGCCGAGATCGAGCCGCGCCTCAAGCTCGGGGTCCACCGGGTGGCGATACGCCGCGAGCCGCGCTTCGCCGACTTCATGGTCTGGGCGCATATCGCCGGCCTGATCCGCAAGCTGAAACCCGATGTCGTGCACGGCCACGGCGCCAAGGCCGGCGCCTATGTCCGGCTGCGGCGGCGGTCGAACAAGGTGATCCGGGTCTACACGCCGCACGGCGGCTCGCTGCACTATCCGCTCGACACCTGGAAGGGCCGCTTCTACAGCCAGCTCGAGCGTACGCTGATGAACAGCACCGACCTGTTCCTGTTCGAGAGCGCGTTTGCCCGCGACACCTATCAGCGCACCGTGGGCAAGCCCTCAGGCCTCGTCCGCTGCGTCTTCAACGGCGTGACGTCGGAAGAATTCGAACCGGTCGCCAAGGCCGATGACGCCTCCGACGTGGCCTATGTCGGCGAATTCCGGCGCATCAAGGGCGCCGATCTCCTGATCGACGCGGTCGCCAAGCTGCGCGCCGACGGCAAGCCGGTGACGCTGACGCTCGGCGGCGACGGCGAGGAGTTCGAACGGCTCAAGGAGCAGGTGAAGCGGCTGTCGCTCGGCGATGCCGTTCGCTTCATCGGCCACGTCAAGGCGCGCTACGGCTTCTCGAAGGGCAGCGTTCTCGTGGTTCCCTCACGGGGCGATTCGATGCCTTATGTGGTGATCGAGGCCGGCGCGGCGGGAATTCCGATGATCGCCGCCAATGTCGGCGGGATCCCCGAGATCTTCGACACCCACACCGACGCGCTGTTCGCGCCCAGCAACGCCGGCGCGATGGCCGACGCCATCAAGGCCGCACTCGACAATCCCGCCGCGACCGCGGCGCGCGCCGAGCAACTGCGCGAACGGATTTCCGAACATTTCTCGCAGGGTGCGATGGTCGAGGGCGTGCTGGCCGGCTATCGCGACGCATTTGCTAAACATTAACCATTCCTTGCACACGTAACCGTTTCTTCCGATTTGTCCCCTTAAGTCACGTCCGGGGGAATTTCGCTGTTGCGCGCGGATGCCCATCTGCTCGCGCGGGAATGGACGTGGACTCGTGGAACCGTTTAACGCACGCTCGATGCTGGATGCCGCTGCGTCTGCGACGGCCGCTCGGCCGCAGGTCGAACGCCGCCGCCGCCTGTCGCCGGCCGCGCTCGCCGTGACCAATCAGAAAGTTCGCAGCGCCTACTCACCGGTCGTAATCGCCGGCGTGGTTCGCCTCGCCGATTTCGTGCTGCTGAGCCTGGTCGGTGTCGGGCTCTATCTCGCCTATGTCAGGCCGCTCGCCGGCGGCATCCACTGGGGATACATCGGTTCGATCCTCGGCATGTCGGCTGCGGCGGTGGTCTGCTTCCAGGCCGCCGACATCTACCAGGTGCAGATCTTCCGCGGCCAGCTCCGCCAGATGACGCGGATGATCTCGTCATGGGCCGTCGTGTTCCTGCTGTTCATCGGCGTCTCCTTCCTGGCCAAGCTCGGCGGCGAGGTGTCGCGGGTCTGGTTGTCGTCGTTCTTCTGTGCCGGCCTTGCGGTGCTGATCGCCGAACGGCTGGCGCTGCGCTCGATGGTGCGCGCCTGGGCGCATGACGGCCGGCTCGACCGCCGCACCATCATCGTCGGCGCCGACCAGAACGGCGAGAAGCTGATCGAGGCGCTGAACGCCGACGACGACACGGATATCCACGTGCTCGGCGTGTTCGACGACCGCAATGACGCCCGCGCGATGGACACCTGTGCCGGCTCACCGAAGCTCGGCAAGGTCGACGACATTGTCGAGTTCGCGCGCCGCACCCGCGTCGACCTTGTGCTGTTCGCGCTGCCGATCTCGGCGGAGACCCGCATCCTGGAGATGCTGAAGAAGCTCTGGGTGCTGCCGGTCGACATCCGCCTGTCGGCCCATACCAACAAGCTGCGCTTCCGCCCCCGCTCCTATTCATATGTCGGCAAGGTGCCGACGCTCGACGTGTTCGAGGCGCCGATCACCGACTGGGATCTGGTGCTGAAATGGCTGTTCGACCGCGTGGTCGGCGGCCTGGCCCTGCTTGCGGCGCTGCCGGTGCTGGGACTGGTGGCGCTTGCGGTGAAGCTCGACAGCCCCGGCCCGGTGCTGTTCCGCCAGAAGCGCTTCGGCTTCAACAATGAGCGGATCGACGTCTACAAGTTCCGCTCGCTCTACCATCACCAGGCCGATCCGACCGCCTCCAAGGTGGTGACCAAGAACGATCCGCGCGTCACCCGCGTCGGCCGCTTCATCCGCAAGTCCTCGCTCGACGAATTGCCGCAGCTGTTCAATGTGGTGCTGAAGGGCAATCTCTCGCTGGTCGGCCCGCGTCCGCACGCCGTGCAGAGCAAGCTGGAAAACCGCCTGTTCGACGAGGCCGTCGACGGCTACTTCGCCCGCCACCGCGTCAAGCCCGGCATCACCGGCTGGGCGCAGATCAACGGCTGGCGCGGCGAAGTCGACACCGACGAGAAGATCCAGAAGCGCGTCGAATACGACCTCTACTACATCGAGAACTGGTCGGTGCTGTTCGACCTCTACATCCTGCTCAAGACCCCGTTCTCGCTGCTGACCAAGAGCGAGAACGCGTACTGAGAATTGAACTAGCCACTGTCATTGCGAGCGAAGCGAAGCAATCCATATCGCAGCTCGGAGATAGGTGGATTGCTTCCGCCTTCGCCAAGGCTTCGGCGGACAAGTCGTCGCTTTGGATCGTGTGATGTCGAAGTAGCGTACTGAATGTTGTTGTATCGAGTTGCGTGAGTATCCGATGGCCTATGCGGCGACAGCCGGGACGTCCCATTCGCCGGCAGCAGCACCGCCAGGCGTGCTGGCGCTGCAGCGGGCGCTGGTGTGGCTCGCCGGGGCCTCGATCGCCATCGTGTTCATCGAGCCGAGCCCGTATGAACTCGTCACGCTGACCGCCTGCGTGCTGTTCTTTGGCACGGGCCTGCGCATGCAGCTTGTGTTCATGCCGCTGTTGTTCGCGCTGATCGTGCTCAATGTCGGCTACAGCATCGGCGCGGTGCCGTTCCTCGACAAGCCGGAGGTGGTGAATTGGGTCCTCACCTCCTGGTACATGGCCGTCACGGTCATCTTCTTCGCGATGGTGATGTCGGAGGATACCGAAGCGCGGCTCGACATGCTGCGCCGCGGCCTGATCGTCGGCGCGATGATCGCCTCGCTTGCGGGCATCGCCGGCTACTTCCATCTGGTGCCCGGCGGCTACGATCTGCTGACGCTGTATGACCGCGCCCGCGGCACCTTCAAGGATCCGAACGTGCTCGGCGCGTTCCTGATCCTGCCGGCGCTGTTCACGTTGCAAAGCGTGGTCACCGACCGCTTCGGCAAGGCGTTCCGCAACGCCATCGCCTTCGGCATCATCTCGCTTGCGATCCTGCTGTCGTTCTCCCGCGCCGCCTGGGGCGGCCTGATCGTCACCGCGGCCTTCATGCTGGCGCTGATGGTGTTCACCAGCCGTTCGCAGGCGCAGCGTTCGCGCATCATCGTGATGACCCTGATCGCCGCGATCCTCGCCGTTGCGCTGATCGCGGTGCTGCTGTCGATCGGCTCGGTCGCCGACATGTTCAAGCAGCGCGCGAGCTTCGACCAAAGCTATGACGAAGGCCGCTTCGGCCGGTTCGGCCGCCACATCCTCGGCGCCCAGATGGCACTCGAATTGCCGTTCGGCATCGGGCCGCTGCAATTCCACACCTACTTCCCCGAGGACACCCACAACTCGTTCCTCAACGCCTTCATGTCGGGCGGCTGGATCTCGGGCATCTGTTATCCGGCGCTGGTGTTCGTCAGCGCGATCGTCGGCTTCCGCTACGTCTACAAGCGGGTGCCGTGGCAACGCGACTATCTGGCGATCTTCTCGGCATTCCTCGGCATCGCCGGCGAGAGCTTCATCATCGACACCGACCATTGGCGGCACTTCTGGCTGATGCTCGGCACGATGTGGGGCATGTACGCGGCGACCGAGCGCACCCGCGCGACACCGGCCGAGGTCAGCGACGAGATTTCGGCGGCAGCTTGAGCTCGGCGCGCTGCTCCGGCGGCATGTCGATCACCGCCTTCAATGCGCCGGTCGCTTCCAGCACGCCCTTGTAGCCGTCATTGGCGAAGCGCAGCAGCAGGCGCAGTTCGTCGTCGGTGTAGCGGCTCCAGAGCTTGAGCATCGCCTCCTGCATCGGCACGTAGAACTTGCCGATCTCCGCCGCCTTCTCCTCAACGACCGAGATGAAGACCTTGCGGCGGTCGCTCTCGTCCCGCTCGCGGCGCACGTAACCCGCCTTCTCCAGCCGATCGACCACGCCCGTGATCGCGCCGGTGGTCAACCCGGTGACTTCCGCGAGACGACCCGCGGTCACGCGCCCTTCAAGGTGGAGGATGTCCATGCATTCCATGTCGGAATTGGAAATTCCGGCTATGTTTGCAACGGCTTGCCCGTACATCACGCCCTGCGCGGATGACCGGCGCATCGCCTCCTCGAGTTCCTGCATCAGCGCTGCGCGCGACTTCGCACTTGACAAAGCTGCTCCCATATCTTACTCGCCAAATATCTTACCTTCTAAGATAATTAGCAACTGACCTTTCGTACCCCACACGGATGCATGGAGCAAGGCATGACCTCACGTCCCCGTAAAGCTCTGATCATCGGCGCCGGCATCGCAGGTCCGGTGACCGCGATGTTCCTGACCCGCGCCGGCATCGAGGCCGAACTCTATGAAGCATGGCCCTACTCCACCGGGATCGGCGGGGGCTTGCAGATCGCACCGAACGGCATGCATGTGCTGGCGGAGCTCGGCCTCGCCGACGAGCTGATCCGCAGCGGCTCGGTCGCGGAGTCCTTCGATTTCTATTCGCAGGCCGGCAAGAAGCTCGGCTCGCTCAACCAGAACATGCAGCAGCGTTTCGGCCAGCCCGCGGTCAACATGTGCCGTGCGACCCTGAACGAGACGCTGATCGACAAGGCCTGGGCCTCCAACGTCTCGGTGTTCTTCGAGAAGAAGCTGGTGAAGATCGAGGATCGCGGCGACCAGCCGGTCATCGCCTATTTCAACGACGGCACCACCGCCGAGGGCGATTTCGTGATCGGCGCCGACGGCGTGCATTCGGCAGTGCGGCGGCACGTGATCCCGGATGGCCCGACGCCGTTCGACACCGGGCTGATCGGTTTCGGCGGCTTCGTGCCGCGGGCCATGTTCGAGCGCCTGTCGATCGGTCAGAAGGTTGAGACGACGTTCGGGCAAAGCGGCTTCTTCGGCTACGGCCTGTGCAGCCCCGATCCGGACACGGGTGGGATGTGGTGGAGCACGCAGCCGTCGCACGGCATGACCGCGGCGGCCTACCGGCTGCAGAGCCAGGACGCGATCAGGCAGCATCTGCGCGACTTCCACGCTGGCTGGCATGCGCCGATCCCCGAGATCATCGAGGCCGCCGAGAATATCGTGGTGACCGACACGCTCGACGTCGCGACGCTGCCGACCTGGTCGCGCAAGCGCACGCTCCTGATCGGCGACGCCGCGCACGCCACCAGCCCGCATGCCGGCCAGGGCGCATCGCTCGCGCTGGAGGATGCGCTGCGGCTCGGCATCCTGATGCGCGAGGGCCAAGAGCTCGGCATGACGTTCCAGGCGTTCGAGCACGAGCGGCGGCCGCGCGCCGAGAAGATCGTGGCGATCGCCCGGCGCAACGGCAACAGCAAGCGCGAGTTCGGCCCGACCGGCGCCTGGCTGCGCGATCACCTGCTGAAGCTGCTGCTGCCGGTATCGTCCAAGGGTATGGACTTCATGTACGCCTACAATCCGCGCGCGGCAGCGTAGCCCCGGCTGTCATCACCCGCGCATGCGCATGCGGGTGATCCAGTATTCCAGAGACCGCAGTGCTTGAGCCGAGAGGCCGCGGCGTACTGGATCGCCCGGTCGAGCCGGGCGGTGACACCGTTGGAAGTTGAGCGGCCTACTTCTCGACCTCAAACGTCAGCCCGGCGTGATCGACCAGGCGCTTGATGAGCTTGTGCTGCATCGCCGCTCCCGGCGTCCAGAAGCCGGCAGCGACGTCGGGCGTGTCGCGCAACAGGCAGATCGCGCATTCCGAGATCATCTTCGAGGTCGAGCCGTAGCCGGGGTCGCGATCGCCCTTGATGCCGGCGCGGACCATGCGGCCGTCGGGCGCGACCGCGAGGTAGAGCAGATCGTAGCGGCCGTTCTCGCGCTCTTCCTTCGACGGTCCCTCGCCCGGCTTCGGCGCGCTGGGCCCGGTCTTCTCCGAATTCAGCGCCATCACGCGCTTGGCGTTGGCTTCGCCCTTCTCGCCGGGACCGGTCAGAACCATCTCGTCGTAGACGAACTCCTTGCCGTAGGGAAAGCCCATCAGCATGTTGGAGCGATGGACGTTGCGCGTGTTGATCAGCGCCATCATGAACGGCGCGGTCCATGAGTGGAGATCGTCCTCGTAGGCGGGCTTGCTGCCGCGCGGCTGCTTGGGGCCCTCGAATCCCGGCGTCAATGCAAACGGGTTGTTGAGGATCGCGACCAGGCCCAGATCCTTGGCGACCGCATCGAAGGTGGCCTTGGCGCTCGCGGCCGTGCCGCCGGACAGCGTGCCGCGCATGTCGCGCACGCGGCCCTTGACGCGCTGCGCCGGCGCACCGAACACCCGCTTGGCTTCCTCCTGGACGAAGAAGGCACCGAGTTCGAACGGCACCGAATCGAAGCCGCAGGAGAACACGATCCGCGCACCGCTGGCCTTTGCGGCGGCCTCGTGCTTGTCGATCATCTGCCGCATCCACACCGGCTCGCCGCATAGATCGAAATAGTCGGTGCCGCTGTCCACGCAGGCCGCGATCAGCTCATTGCCATAGAGCTGATACGGACCGACCGTCGAGATCACAGACTTGGTCTGCGCCAGCATCGCCTTCAGCGATGCGGTGTCGCCGGCATCGGCGACGATCAGCGGCGTGTCGGCGGGCGCGCCGATCGCATCACGAACCGAGGCGAGCTTGTCCTTGCTGCGCCCGGCCATTGCCCATTTCAGGCTGCCGTCGCGATAATGCGCCGCGAGATATTCGGCGACGAGCTGGCCGGTGAAGCCGGTTGCGCCATAGACGACGATGTCGAGTTTCGACGAGGACATGGATCGGGCTCCCTGCGCAGCAAAACGGGCGCCCCTTTTGTCATCGCGGGCGCGGCGACGCAATCAGCTATTTCTTGCCGCTATTTCTTGCAGCTACTTCTTGGCATAGGACACACCCATGCCGGCGCGGACGTCGGCCTGGATGCCATAAGGTGCGATCGGGTAGCGCAGGCCGTTCTTGGCGAGCTGCTTCATCCCCGCGATCGCCTTCACCAGATAGGCCGGCGGCAGCGCCATCAGCATCTCCTCGTCGGGGACGCCGCCGTAGCGGCGCTCGGCGAAGCACGGCAGCGACAGGCTCGGCTCGCCGGTCTTCAGCGCCCGGCCCCACGAGTCCGCGCACGCGGTTTCGCCGACCACGCCCCACTCGAACTTCTTGTAGCCGGTGTATTGCAGCCCGTTGATCAGGATGATCATCTGTCCCGGCGTCGCATAGACGAGGCAGATGTCGGGCGGATTGAGACGTCCGCTGGTCAGCGGGCTCACCGCCATCGCCTGGTACTGACCGTAAGGCACCACGTCGAGCGCCTCCTGGCGCTTGCGCGCGTCTTCCGCCGTGCCGTGCCAGACGCCGACATAATTCTCGCCGGCCAGCCACTTCTCGTCCTGCGGCGCGAGCCCGATCACCGCGCGGCACTGCGCGCCGACCAGATCGTCGCCGGTGATGCCGACGGTCCAGCCGAGCCGCGAGGCCATGCTGACGATCTGGTCCGTGGTGTGGACCGCCGATGGCCGGCGGATCTTCGGGATCGCCTCCATCTCCTCGACGCGCGCGAACATCTTGATGCCGATGACCGTGGTCTTCAGCCGCAACAGGTTGTTCAGGTCGGCCACGATTGCGGAGAGGTCGAACTGTTCCGGCGGTGTCTGCTGTTGCATGGCGAAAACTCCCGTGATCGGCGGCTTGGCGCCGCCTGTTGATTTGATGTTAGCCGGATTGGCCGGAGGAAGCGACAAGCTCGTGGTACGGCTCAACGTGCGGCCGGTCCCGGCAGCAAATCGTCGGTCTTGCCCGCCAGATGATAGGCGACCAGCCCGATCCACTCCCGTGTGCCGAGATCGGTGCGCGACAGACCCTCGATTGCAAGCGTCGCGAAACTCATGACATTGCCGACGCGCCAGTCGACCGGATAGGCCTCGACATTGAATCCCGCCTTGCGGAACAGGCCGACCGACCGCGGCATGTGATAGGCCGACGTCACGAGCAGCCAGCGCTCGCCCGGCTTGGGATCGACCAGCGCCTTGGAGAACTCGGCATTCTCCACCGTGTTGCGCGAGCGGCGCTCGATGGTCAATCGCGATTTGGCGATGCCGAGACTCTCGAACATCTCGGCGGCGTAGTCGGCTTCGCGCGCGTCGTTCGAGATCAGGTTCGCGCTGCCGCCGGTGAACACGAGGCGCGCGTTCGGATATCTGCGCGCGAGCGCCGCCGCCGCGATGACGCGATCCGCCGCAGTGCGCACCACCGGCGTGCCATGCGCAACCGACAGATCGGCATCGATCGAGCCGCCGAGCACGATGATGCCGTCGGGCGCGCCGCGCGAAGCGTCCCATGGCGGGAAGCGCTGCTCCAGCGTGGAGATCAGGACGTTGCCGAGCGGCGAGAAGCCGCAGATCGCGAGCAGCAGCAGCGAGCCAACCATCAACCTGCGGCCGAGCCGCGCAAACCGCGTCAGCAGCAGGACGGCGCCGATCACGCCGATACCGATCAGGAAATTGATCGGCAGCAGCATGATGCCGAGCGTCTTGGAGAGTACAAAAAACAAGGGAAGCCTCTGCGAAGTTCTGCTACAGCGTCATACGCTGCCGGGAATGCAATAAAAAGAAGTCACATGACCCATCATCATCTGAAATCCAGTCCCGAAACCTGCCATTGGGGCTTCTTCGAAGCAAAGCTGAAACCGGTCCTGACCATCGCGAGCGGCGACGAGGTCACGATCGAGACCGTCAGCGGCGGCCCCGACGTGGTGCCGGACCGCGACAAGTTCTATGTGCCGCCAGAGCTCGACGACATTCATGCGAAGAGCGAGCGGATGGTGCCTGGGCACATCCTGACCGGCCCGATCGCGGTCACCGGTGCCGAGCCCGGCGACGTGCTCGAGGTCGATATTCTCGACGTCCAGCTCCGGCAGGACTGGGGCTACAATCTGATCAAGCCGCTGTCCGGCACCCTACCCGACGATTTCCACGAAACCCGCATCCTCAACATCCCGCTCGATCGCGCACACATGGTCGGCCGCATGCCGTGGGGGCTCGACCTGCCGCTGAAGCCGTTCTTCGGCGTGATGGGCGTCTCGCCGCCGCCGGCTTGGGGCCGCATCTCCTCGCTGATCCCGCGCGCGATGGGCGGTAATCTCGACAACAAGGAACTCGGGGCCGGAGCCAAGCTGTATCTGCCGGTGTTCGTGCCGGGCGCGCTGTTCTCCTGCGGCGACGGCCATGGCGTGCAGGGCGACGGCGAGGTCTGCGTCACCGCGATCGAGACCGCGCTCACCGGCCGCTTCCGCCTGACCTTGCGCAAGGACCTCAAGCTCGCCTATCCGCGCGCCGAGACCGCCGACCATTACATGACCATGGCGATGGATCCCAATCTCGACCAGTGCGTGGTGCGGGCGCTGCGCGACATGATCGTGCTGCTCGGCGAGAAGCGCAATCTGTCGCGCGAGGATGCCTATACGCTGTGCAGCCTGGCCGCCGACCTGCGCGTCACGCAGACGGTCAACGGCTCCAAGGGCATTCACTGCATGATCGCCAAATCGGTCGTTCACGGCTGACGTCCGGTCGATAGGCCGCACTTGTGTTCCGCAAGCACGGCTCGATACAATCCCCGTCCCAACGAACAAAAATGGACGGGGACGGATATGCTCAAGGACAGGCTTTCGCCGGCCGACGAGGCTGCGCGCGACAAGGAGATGCAGGAGACGCTCGCCGCCTGCCCGCGCATCCTCGATCTCATTGCCCGTGGTCCGCAGGGCGCGCCTGAGGCGGATGCCGCGATCTATCTGCGTTCGCCGCTCGATGCCAACCCAGTCGTGATCTCGAACGATCACCTGATGGGCTGCATCAAGGCGGCCGAAAACTATTTCCGTAAGCGCGGCATCGGCAAGGACGACGCGGTCGCCGTCCTGGTCCCGGCCTGCCCCGCGACCGTGGTCGCGATCTTCGGCGCAGCCGCCTGCGGTGTCGCCGAGCCGCTCAATTTGCTGTTCACACGCGAGGCGATTGTCGCGCAGCTCAACGCCATCAAGGCAAAGCTGTTGCTGGCGCCGCCGCCGGGCATGCCGGGCGGGCTCTATGAAAGAGTCGAAGGCTTGCAGCGCGAGGTGCCGTCGCTGCAGCACATCGTGATCGTGCCGCTCGACGGCAGCATCGCGTTCGACGGCGAGGTGCTGCGGCCCGATCCTGCGTGGCGCGACGACTACGGCAAGTCCAAGGACATGAGCGAGGCCGATCGTGTCGCGGTGATGCTGCCGACCGGCGGCACGACAGGTCATCCCAAGGTGGCGCGGCTGACCAACCGCGCGATGGTCGCCTCCACCGTGTCCTCACGCATGGCACTCGACTTTCATCGCGGCGAGCGCGCAATGATCACGATGCCGCTATTCCATGTCGGTGGCCTGTTCTGCACGACGGCCAATTGCCTTTCCGCCGGCACGACGATTTTCATCCCCGGCCCGGCCGGCGCCCGCGATCCGTCGCTGATCACGCATTTCTGGAAGATCGTCGAGAAATACCGCGTCAACATCTCCGGCAACGTGCCGACCACGCTTGGGGCGCTGGCCGACATTCCGGTCGCGGACAGCGACATCTCGACCCTGCGCGTCACCGCCACCGGCGCCTCGATCTGCCCGCCGGAAATCGAACGGCGTTATCTTGCGACCTGGGGCGGTGCCTGCATCCAGCAGCTCTACGGCATGACCGAGCTCGCCGGCGCCATCACGCACGACGTGCACGGCGTAAAGCCGCGCGCCGAGAGCGTCGGCACCCGCAATCCGCTGGTCGAGCTCGCGATCCTCGACGGCGGCAAGCTGCACACCGGGCCGTGGCCCTCGCCGGTCGGCGAGCTCCTGACCAGGGGCCCGCAGGTGTTCGCCGGTTACGTCGACAAGAAGCAGACCGAAGAGGCGTTCCGCGACGGCTGGCTGCGCACCGGTGACATCTGCCGGATCGACGCCGACGGCTTCGTCTACATCCTGGGCCGCGCCAAGGACGTCATTATCCGCGGCGGCCACAACATCGATCCGCGTGCGATCGAGGATGCCGCGCTGGCCTTTCCGGGCGTGGCGCTGGCCGCGGCCGTCGGGCGTCCCGACACCTATGCCGGCGAAGTGCCGATGCTGTTCGTCTCGGCGCAGCCCGGCGCCCATATCGATCCGAACGCGCTCGCCGCCTTCGTGCAGGACAACATCCTGGAGCCGCCGGCGCGTCCGCGCGTGGTGTCGGTGATCCCGGAGATGCCGGTCACGCCGGTCGGCAAGATCTTCAAGCCGAAGCTGCGCGAGATCGCCGCCGGCGAGGCCGCGCGCGAGTTGTTGGCTCGAGAAGGATTGTCCGGCGAGGTCAGTGTCGAGGCCATCACCGACCCGTCCCGTGGGCTGTACCTGAGCGTGAGCGCGCCTGCGGACAAGGCCGAAACGGCTGAGCGGCTTCTCAAGAAGTTCCCAGTCAAGGTCGAGTTGCGATCCTAACACATTCATTTGTCTAGCAGATTTTACACGACGGCGCGCCGGAACCAGCTTCCGGCGCGCGCGAGCGTGCGCGTCCAATTTCACAGCTCATGGCTTGACGGACCGCCATATTCCTAAATAGACTCTAAATAGATACTTTTCAGTACCTGCGTTCAAGGCTAAGCGTTTTCTCATGGCTACAGAAAAGGCCGAAACCGACCGCGTCCCGGTCACGCTGGCGCTCTCGACCATAGGTTACCTCGAGAAGCTGGTGAGACAGGGCACCCACGGCACGAGCGTCCCGGGCGTCGCACGGACATTGATCGAGGAAGGCATTCGGCTCGCCATTAAGGACGGGTTGCTTGCAATCCGCGACAACGGCCGCACGCCTTGACGGCGTGTGCGTCGGCGCGGCGGTTCAACAGAACGTGGAACCGTCAAAATGATTACCATCGAGCCGACCTGGACGCCGGAGCGCGTCGACCAACTCAAAATCTACTTTGAAGCCGGCCTTTCCTGCCGCGACATCGCCGTCAATATCGGCGTCAGCCGCAATGCGGTGATCGGCAAGCTATCCCGGCTGAACCTCACGCGCACGACGCCGGACGAACGCCGGGCCCGGCGGAAGAAATCCACCGCCCACGCCGCGCAACGGGCGACCGCAAAGCAGCAGTTCCGGTTGCTGCAGGCGGTCTACGAACAAGAGCCCGACGATGCACCGATCGTCAGCGCCAACAACTGCTCGCTGTTCGAGCTGAGCGAGCAACGTTGCCGCTGGCCGATCAGCACGCCGGGCGCCGATGATTTCTGCTTTTGCGGCAACACGCCGCTCGGCGGCATGCCCTATTGCTCGGGGCATTACCGCCTTGCCTATCAGGCGGGGTCACGCCAGCGCGCGCTGCGCGGGTAGTCTGATCGCATCACAAAAGCATCTAACCCCGTCATCCCCGCGCAAAGGCTTCGCCTTTGTCGCTGGAGGAGCCGCGAAGCGGCGTCTCGAAGGATGCACGGCCAGCAGCCGGGCCGTCGACCCTTCGAGACGCGCTACGCGCTCCTCAGGGTGACGGACCCTGGGATGCGCTGATCACCCGACCTTCCAGCCGGTCGCCGCCACGATGCCCTGGTAGAACTCCGGCGTGTAGGCCTGCTCCGGGGTCTTGCGCACGCGCTCGTCGAGCAGATGTGCATCGTCACCGACCAGGATGCGCCAGCGATCGGCCTTCACGCCGTCGAGGATGATCTTGGCGGCGGCAGCCGCCGAGGTCGGTGCCTCGTCATGGAAGATGCGAGCGCGGTCGAGCGCGAGCTGCTGGATGTCGGCATCCGACATCTTGGCGACGTCGATGCCCTGCCCTTGCAGACGCTGCCGAACCTGCTTGAGCTCGTCGGGATTGAGCTGGTCGGCGCCATTCTGCACCTTGCGCGAGTTCGACACGATCGAGGTGCCGATGTGACCGGGCATCACGACCGAGCATTTGACATGCGGCGCGTTGAGCCGGAGATCGTTGATCATCGCCTCGGTGAATCCCTTCACCGCGAACTTCGCCGCGCTGTAGGCGGTGTGCGACACGCCCATGCCGACCGACGCCCAGAAGCCGTTGACGCTCGAGGTGTTGACGATGTGCGCCTCGTCGGCCTTCACCAGCAGCGGCAGGAAGGTGCGGACGCCGAGATAGACGCCGCCCCAGCAGATGTTGAAGGTGCGCTCCCACTGCTCGCGCGTGTTGGTGAACAGGCTGCCGCCACCGCCGATGCCGGCATTGTTGAACAGCAAATGGATCTTGTCGGTCGCCTGCTGCTCGATCAGCTCATCGCGAAAACGCTTGTAGTGATCCTCGATCGAGACGTCGGCAACGTGAGTGGTGATGCGCAGGCCCTGCGGCAGCTTCTCGACCTCGCAGAGCCGCTTGGTCTCGGCCATCGCCTCGGCCGAGACGTCGCACATCGCGACATTGCATCCTTCAGCAACGAGCTGTCGCGCCAGCTCGCGCCCCATGCCCGTGCCGCCACCGGTGATGACGGCAATCTTTCCGGCGAAATCCTTCATGTGAGATCCGTTCCTTCCTTGATTCTTCTTGCCTGCTTGTTCTTGGTTTCGGCTGGAGCGCGGATCGCAGTCCCGGCCGCTCGGCTGCGGCACTCTACATCACCGAATTATCGCGCAGCAACGGCGCCCGCCCTTCACGCGCAAGTGTGCCGCCAGCAGCAGATTAGGGCAGCCGGCTGCTGTAACGAAATCATTCCGCGCAGCGAACAATCCGAGATCGACAAGCGGAGACAACGATCGTGCAGATTCTGAATAGATTGGTCGCAACGACGCTGATGGCGATCGCGGCCGGCATTGCCGCTGCAGCCGCTGCCGCCGAGGTCACACCGCCGAAGCCGCGCGACGGCGCCTGCGCCGACGGCTCACGCTGATCAGATCAGACAAGCGCAGAAGCGGCGCACATCGTCATCGCATGCGCGCTCTCAGATGCCGAGATGATGTCGCTCGATCTCGAACGCCTGTCCGAGCCCCCCGCGAACGCCAGGTCAGAGCGCGGGACCGCTCCGCGCTATTCGGCCGTCTCGATCCGCACAGGCGTGCGCCGCCGCAGAACGCCGCTGGCAACGCTCAAGACAAGCTTGAGCAGGCCGCGCCACGAGAAGTCGATGACAACCTCATGGTGCCGCAACCCCTTGCCGCCCTTCACCAGCCCGAGATCCCGGATCAAGCAGTAATGGCCGCTGCTCATCCGAGCCAGGCGGCTGTTCTTGAAGCGTCCCATGAATGACGAGAATGCACTGCGGATCGATTCCGTCAAACCTTGACGAGATCGAATCGATGAGACGGTGTCGGCCCTGCCCGCGAGCAGCTGTTTGCGACGGCCGCGCGCGTCACGATCGTCCGCGCCTTGAATCAAAAACCTCCGGCAGGGCATTGCCGGAGGTTTGGGAGGCTTAGCATGAGCTAAGAGCCATCATTTAATGTGTTGGCCACCACGTATATAGTTTAGTAGATCAGGTAAGTAAATAAATTTGCCGCGAATGAATCGCATGGCACGTCTTCGTTGTTCGCGTGGACCGAAATGACGCAGCCAATCTTCCGCTACCTATTTCAGTCGAAGAAAAACCCCGGCAGTTGCCTGCCGGGGTTCTGTAGGATCGTGATCAGACCAACCGGTATTACCAGTTGCGCTGAGCGCGGAAGAGCATCTGGACAGTGTCCTGATCCTTCAGCTCGTAGGTCGCGGTCGGCTTGCCGATACCGGCCGACGAAGTGGTGATCGTGCCGGCATACTTCTGATCGAGGTGGACGTAGGTCACGTCGGCCGAGAAGGTCAGGTTCTTGACCGGGGTCCAACGTGTGATCACGCCGATCTGCGAGATGTTGTAGTCGGGGTTGCAGTTGGTCACGCCAGCGCCGCCACCGAAGGCGGTGCGGAACGTGCCACCTACACCGCCGACGCCGCAGATAAGCGACTTAGCCGTGTCGTTGTACATGATCGCAGCGTAAGCACCGTAGATGCTGGTGTTCCAGTAGGGATCCCAGTTGTGGGTGTACGCACCGCGCATACCCCAGGTCTTGACGCTCTGCTGCTGACCGCCAGGGCCAAACACCGTGTCAGGCGCAGTGCCGAAGCCGACGCTGCCATACGCGCCCGGGAGGTTCGAACCACTGTAGATGGCGACCGAGCTGAACTGGCTGGCCAGTTCCTGGATGTTGTAACGGGTCGCACCGTCGGTGTACACGCCCTGGACGTTGATGGTGTCGCCAGGTCCGGTCGGGATGTTCTTGATCGACAGGGCCAGTGCACCAGCCCAACCCCACTTGTCGTCGGGATGACCGGTCAGCTCCGTACCGCCGTAGTAGGCAGCATGGTTGTCATGCGCAGCGATCGACGCCTGGAAGATACCCCAAGCCTGGTCGACCTTGAGTGCGGCGACGAAGTCCGGAGCGACCGTGCCGGCGTAGTCGCTGGAGCCGTAAGCACCACCGAGGCTGAGGTTGTTCACACCAGCCTGCATGTACGCAACCTGGTCCTGCGCCGACAAAGCGAGCGACACGCCGTTGCCGAACTGCGCGGTGTAGGTGAACTGGTTGATGCCGTTGGTCGTGCTCACGCCACCGACGAGACCGTCGTAGTTGTTGCCCGGATAGCCGTTCCAGGGAGCGGCGAACTGCGAGACCGCCTTACCCATGGTGAAGCCAGCGAACTGGATGAAGGCGTAGTAGACGCCGACCGAGCCGGCAGCGACGTTACCCGAACCAGCGTTGTTCGGCGCGGCAGACGAACCAATCGCCGAGTAGACGGTCGAGCCGTTGCCCTGGCCGGTGTAGGAGTCCGACGTCCAGGTGAACACCGCGTCGAAATAGGTGCGGACCACGCCGTACTCGGTCGCAGTGCGGGTGTCGATGTTGAAGTCTTCACGCGAACGCCAAGTGTAGCCGTTGGTGAAGCGGTTGTTGGCACCGCTGGCGCCGTTGACGTTCGGGCCGTAGACGCTGTTGCCGTTCACGACGACGTCAGCACGAACGTAGCCGCCCAGCTTGATGCAGGTGTCGGTGCCGGGGATGTAGTAGAAGCCCGGACCATAAAGGGAGCAAACCTTCACGTATTCGACCGCTTTGGCCTTAACGGGAAGATCGGCTGCCTGTGCCCCGCCGACCGCGACCAGCGCAGCGGCCGAGCCCAGAATAAGGCTCTTCGCCAATTTCATATTAAACCTCCAAGTTGCTCATATGCGTAGAGTCCGGGTCGCGAGCGCCCCGTGATCCTCCCGCATTGTCCAAGACCGTTTTCCCCAAACCTCGCACCCTCAGATCAATCTGTGGTGCGACGGACTTGAACGATCACCGCAACGGGACGATCGAGATTCCCCTACCGCCGGGTTCAATATGCATGGGCGAGTTGCCCAATCAAAATAGTTTATAAAGTCAGGAATGCGAATGCGGCCACACTGTGTCTCGCCGGCAACGCTCGACTTAACCCCCTTACCTGTATGGGCAAATTTGTCGCACCCCAAATAGCCGAACCGTCACATACGCATCATAATTGCTTTACGTTCACTTGCCTTCCTGAGCGACTTGCTAGAAAAAACGTCCCGCCGACGCGGGAATCAAGAAATAAATCAGCACAAAGCTGAGTCGGCACCTAGGGAAGGGGAAGCTGTGTCAGTGACCAGGAAGGATCAGGCGCGCCTGCGCGCCATCGAGAATCTCGACATCATCAAGCGCTTTACGCTCGAGATCTCGTCCATCAACTCGCATCTCGAACGGGTCCGCCAGCTCTGGGGCAAGGCGCTTGGCGTCAGCGGTCCGCAATGGATGATCCTGATCGCGATCTCGGACCTCGACAAGGATGACGGTGTACCGATCAACGTGGTGTCGAAGCTGCTGCATGTCGATCCGTCGTTCGTGACCACGCAGTCCAAGCTGCTCGAGCAGAAGGAGCTGCTGCGCCGCGCCCCCTCCCCGGCCGATGCGCGCGTGGTCCGGCTGTCGCTGACCGACAAGACCCGAAAGCATCTGACGGGCCTCGCCGACCAGCACAAGGCGTTCAAGAAGACCGTGTTCGAGGAATTCAGCGAGCCCGAACTGGCCGAGTTCACGGCCAAGCTTGCGATGCTCAACAACCGCATGGAAAAGGCATGCCTGATCGCCGCGATGGATTTCGAGACCTGACGATTGCCGCATCGGGCGGCAAGCAACGCCCGAATACTCTCAAACATCGCATGCTTTGAAAAATGGTCGGAGCGAGAGGATTTGAACCTCCGACCCCTAGTCTCCCAGACTAGTGCGCTAACCGGGCTGCGCCACGCTCCGATGCCGTTCCATTAGCTGCGATCCTGCGTTCGCGCAAGGCGGCGCAGGCGCTTAAAGGCTGCAATCCGGGGCCCGGTTCCCATGGCAGCTTCCTTGGCTCAGCCGTCCTTCATCGCCGCATCGATCATCTGCCGGCAGGCGACCAGCTCCTGCAGCGCGCGTTCGAGCTTCTCTCGGTCCACTGGAGGGACGGAGGGACGCACCGGCGGTGCGGCAGACGCCTTGCCCGGGTGGGCGTGCGCCTTCTTGTAGGTCGACAGGATCGGATCCACGTCGGGATCGACGAATCGGTAGTCGATTCCGCCCTCGTCGCCGTCGCCCTCTTCGCCGTCGAAATCGAGGCCGTCATTGCTCTCGAGATCGTCGGGCTCGGCCATGCTGTTGCCGACCGCCTCCTCGACCGCGCCGAACGAGACGGCGGCGGTCTGGTCGGCGATGCCCTGCACCGACTTGATGCCATGCTCTTTCAGGATCCGCTGTACGCCGCGGATGGTGTAGCCCTCGCCGTAGAGTAGCCGGCGGATACCCTTGAGCAGGTCGACGTCGTCGGGGCGATAATAGCGGCGTCCGCCGCTGCGCTTCATCGGCTTGATTTGCGCGAAGCGCGTTTCCCAGAATCTCAGCACATGCTGGGGAATATCGAGCTCATCTGCGACTTCGCTGATGGTACGGAACGCATCCGGCGCCTTGTCCAAATGCCCGCTCCTCTGGCTTCAATGTCTGGAGCCCATCCCGTTCCGATCGAAACGGGGCTCCGGATTCTGGTTTTGGCGCGTTTTCTTCACGCGAACCGGGTATCCACTTCGCTTGAAAACGCGCTACTCGGCCTTGCTGCCGTCGCCATTGGTGACGGCGTGGCCATTGATCCGCTGCTTCAGGATCGCCGACGGCTTGAACACCATCACCCGCCGCGGCGAGATCGGCACCTCGGTGCCGGTCTTTGGATTGCGCCCGATACGCTGGCCCTTCTTGCGCACCATGAAGGAGCCGAATGAGGACAGCTTCACCGTCTCGCCCTTTTCCAGGCAATCGGTGATCTCCTTCAGCACCAATTCGACAAACGCCGACGATTCCGTGCGCGACAGACCTACCTTTTGGTAGACCGCCTCACACAAATCGACGCGCGTCACTGTTTTTCCGGTTCCCGTGGTCATCGCCTGCCCCGCACTCTCGGCGAACAATTTCTTGACTGAAATTAAAAGCTTAGCGCGCAATGGTCAACAGCGACCAGCATCCGGGCGCTGGAAAGATGCCGGCAACCTGCCGATACTCTTTGGCGATGCGCTACCAGCGCACGAGCGCCGAGCCCCAGGTGAAGCCGCCGCCCATCGCCTCGAACAGCACTAGATCGCCCTTCTTGACGCGTCCGTCCCTCACGGCGACCGACAGCGCGAGCGGGATCGAGGCCGCCGAGGTGTTGCCGTGCTTGTCGACTGTCAAGACCACCTTCTGCGGCGCAATATGCAGCTTGTGGGCCGAGGCATCGATGATTCGCTTGTTGGCCTGATGCGGAATGAACCAGTTGATGTCGTCAGCCGTAAAGCCAGTGGCGTTGAACGCGTCGACGATCACATCGGTGATCATGCCGACGGCGTGCTTGAATACCTCGCGGCCTTCCATTCGGAGATGGCCGACCGTCTTGGTCGAGCCGGGACCGCCATCGACGAACAGCTTCGACTTGTGGCGTCCGTCCGAGCGCAGATGCGTCGTCAGCACGCCGGGATCGTCCGTCGTGCCGGAATGCTGCTGCGCTTCCAGCACCACCGCGCCGGCGCCGTCGCCGAACAGCACGCAGGTACCGCGGTCGTTCCAGTCGAGGATACGCGAGAAGGTTTCGGCGCCGATCACCAAGGCCCGCTTGTGGGCCCCGGCGCGCAGGAAATTGTCGGCGGTGGTCAGCGCAAAGACGAAGCCGGAGCACACCGCCTGCAGATCAAACGCGACGCCGTGGTTGATGCCGAGCCCGTGCTGGACTGCGACCGCGGTCGCCGGAAACGTGTTGTCGGGCGTCGAGGTCGCCAGCACGATCAGGTCGATCGACTGGGGGTCGATGTTGGCATCGGCGAGCGCGGCGCGCGCCGCATTGATGGCGAGGTGCGAGGTGAACTCGTCATCGGCGGCGATGTGCCGCTCGCTGATGCCGGTGCGCTGCACGATCCAGTCGTCGGACGTGTCGATTCGGCTCGCCAGTTCGGCATTGGTCAAAACCCGCTCCGGCAAATATGAGCCGCAGCCGAGCACTACCGAACGTATCGCAGTCACGAGACAGCCTCCTGCGCGGTCTGCGCCTTTACCAGGGCGCCGCCATCGCGGTTGAGCATCTGATTGATCTTGGTGAGGAGATCGTAGTGGGCCATCTCATAGCCAACATCCACCGCATAGGCAAAGCCTTCCGCGTTGATGCCGCCATGGCTCTTGACCACCACGCCGTTCAGGCCGAGCAGCAGGCCGCCATTCGACTTGTTGGGATCGAGCTTGTCGCGCAGCTTCTGGAACGCGCCGCGGGCAAACAGATAGCCGATCCGCGCCAGCCAGCTCGACGACATCGCCTCGCGCAATAGCGTGAACATCTGGCGCGCGGTGCCTTCGGCCGCCTTGAGCGCGATATTGCCGCTGAAGCCTTCCGACACGATCACGTCGGCGAGCCCCTTGCCGATCGCATCGCCCTCGACAAAGCCGATATAGTTGAACTGGGGCGCGTTCATCGCGCGCAGCATCTCGGCGGCCTCGCGGATTTCCCCGTGACCCTTGATCTCCTCGGACCCGATATTGAGCAGGCCGACAGTCGGCCGTTCGAGATTGAACAGCACGCTCGCCATCGCGCTGCCCATCACCGCGAGCGTCACCAGATGGCGGGCGTCGCCGCCGATCGAGGCTCCGAGATCGAGCACCACGGAATCGCCGCGCAGCGTCGGCCACGCCGCAGCGAGCGCTGGGCGGTCGACGCCCGGCAACGTCCGCAGATTGATACTGCCCATCGCCATCAGCGCGCCTGAGTTGCCGGCGGAGACCGCAACGTCGGCCTCGCCGTGCTTCACCGCATCGATCGCCAGCCACATCGACGACGCCCTGCGGGTCCGCCGCAGCGCCTGGCTCGGCTTCTCGTCATTCTTCACCGCGACGTCGGTATGGATCACTTTCGATACCGCCTTCAGCGCAGGATGTTTCGCAAGCTCCGGCTCGATCTGGGCCCGGTCTCCGATCAGCAGGAATTCGCTGTCGGGATGACGGCTCAACGAGATCGCGGCGCCGGGAATGACCACCGATGCGCCGACATCGCCCCCCATGGCGTCAAGCGCGATTCGAACCTTATGAGGCATGAACGTCCCGGAAGCCTGCTCTCCCACAGCCCTTCAGATGAAGACCGCGAGCTTGAAGTCACCGCCGTCAACGGCGCGCGGCGAAACGCGAACTCGCATCCCGGCCGGGCCGCGACAATAGCGTGTCCGCGGTCCGACACAACCTCTTGACCACAAACAACCGAGGCGCCGAACCGTCACGCGACACACCAAAGCCTACCAGAAAAACATGATATTTCAAAGCATTATGACGCGCATTTGAAGTAACTAGGAATCCCCCTCGCGCACGCCTGCAGGCAAGCCATCCCCTCAAATCTTGGCGCTGGCTGCCCTCAACTTCCCTCAACTCCCCTTCGGCTTCTTGCCGTCGGCCTTTTCCTTCAGTGCCTTCAGCGCGGCAAAGGGATGATTTTCCGGATCAGGCGCTTCAACCTCTTGTTCAAAGACCGCATCCGCCTTGCGCGGATAAGGGTCGATACCGAGAAACAGCGCATCGGTGGCGAGACGGCCGATGTCGATGAAGCCGCCGGCGATCGGCTCCGGCGGATCCGGCGTCTCCTCATCGCCCTGCTCGGCGTCGTCGACGAGGTCGGCCATCTCCGGGATCTGCTCGGGCGGCGCGAACACCACGTCGATCGGCTCATCGATCTCGTTCTCGATCGGATCGAGCGTCACCACGCAGGTCTGCCCAACCCTCGCCCAAACCCGGCCGGTGACGTGGCAGCTGCCGTCGCGCTTGGGCTCCAGATCGAACGCCGCCCGCGCGGAGACGACCTCGCGCAACTCGCCGACCTCGGCGATCGCCTTGCGCGTCGCCTCGTCGGCCACGATCTCGCGATGCAGGCCGGTATCAGGGATCTGCGCGACGTTGACGAGAACGCGCCAAGGGTCCCGCGCGGCATCGGGCCGTGCTGTGCTGCCGCCGCTCATGCCGTGGTCCTCGCAGCTTGCGGCGCCGGGAAGCGCCATGCCCCTTGGGTCAGCGCCGCGAGGTCGGCGCGCGCCAACACCGCTATCGCCTCTCTGGCATAAACGGCCAGTTCGCGGGCCTTGTCGATGTTCTGACCATTGAGGATGTTCTTGCAGAGCGACTGGGCCAGGGCTTCGTCGCCGTCGGTCAGCGCCAGATCATAGGCCGCGGTGCGGCCGTAGAAGGCCTCGCCGAACGCCTGCATCCGCTTCGGCACCGTGAGGTCGCCGACGCCCATTTCCCTGAGATTGTCGTCCATGTCGATGCAGAAATGATCGAACAGGGCCTGCGACAGCCCCGCGCCGCCTTCCGAGGATTTCAATCGCCGCAGGACCAGCCACAGATGCATCAGAAGCAGGTCAAAACGGCCGTTAACCGTGTCCGGAACGCCCAAGTCACGGTAAAACAACGGTTCTCGCGCCTGCGTCACGATCATGCCATAGATGGTCTCAATGGTGCTGCGCGCGGGCACCCGGGGTCTTCTGAAGTGATTGAACGGCCAAAGCATAGCGGGTTCCGGCTGCCGGCCCCCCAAAGGACGCCTGTTGAGGGTTCGCCACTTGGAGCTCGGCATGATTGCAATCCATTGAGCTGCCCGGTACGTCAATGCTCCGGCCGATGCAAGGGGACGGATCAGTTCCGCCGATGAACCACACTCTTCCAAGACAGTCTCGCACGGCTTCCGCGCGCGGGTTCTTCACGCGCTTCCGCGCCATCGCGGTCGTTGGTCTGTTCTGCGCCGCCGCGCTCGGCGGCTGCGCAGGCGAGCAATTCCAGAAGGGCTACATCCTGCCCGACGGAGCGCTCGAGCAGATTCCGATCGGCGCGAGCCAGGATCAGGTGCTGATCGTGCTCGGCACGCCCTCGACGGTCGCAACGCTCGACGGCGAGGTGTTTTACTACATCTCGCAGCGGACCTCGCGCCCGGTCGCCTTCATGAACCAGCGCGTGGTCGACCAGCGCGTCATCGCGGTCTATTTCGACAAGAACCGCCAGGTGCGCCGGCTCGCCAATTATGGCCTGAAGGACGGCAAGATCTTCGACTTCGTCAGCCGGACCACGCCGACGTCGGGCCAGGAAATGTCCTACCTGACACCGCTCTTCAAGCTGCTGAGCTTCAACTAGAGCTTAGGCCAAGCTGCGCCAAGTTGCCGCGCTTGCCCTACGGGCAAGCGGTCACCTACGCTCGCTCGCAAACAAGAAAGTCCGAGCAGGGGGTAAGCGCGTGAGAGCCAAAAGATTTTCCCGTCGTACGGTATTGTCGGGCGCGGCCGCATTTTCGGCGGCGTCGATCTTGCCGCGCGCCAGTCTCGGTGCCGGCGACTGGCGGCCGACGGAAACGGTCCGGATCATCGTGCCGGCAGCGGCTGGCGGCTCGACCGACGTGATGGGGCGGCTGCTGGCGGCGCATTTGCAGCCCCTCTGGGGCCAGTCGGTCGTGGTGGAGAATCGCTCCGGCGCCGGTGGCACCATCGGCACCGCGGAGGTCGCGCGCAGCAAGGGCGACGGCCACACCATCCTGATCGGCAATCCCGGCCCCAACGCGATCGCCTTCAGCATCTTCCGGAACCTGACCTACAAGGCCGACCAGCTGCAGGCCGTCTCCAACATGATCCGGATCCCGAACATCGTCTCGGCGCATCCGTCGACCGGCATCAAATCGATCGCCGAATTGATCGCCTATTTGAAGAAGAACCCCGACAAGCTGACCTACGGCTCGTCCGGCACCGGCCAGAGCCCTCACCTCACCGGCGCCTGGTTCCTGCAGCTCACCGGGCTGAAGATGACGCACGTGCCGTTCCGCGGCGCGGGCCCCGCGCTGCAGGCCGGGCTCGCCGGCGACATCCAGATCCTGTTCGACAACCTTTATCCCTCGCTGCCGCAAGTGCAGGACGGCAAGCTGAACGGGCTCTGCGTCACCACGGCCGAGCGCAGCGAGTCGGCGCCCGATCTGCCGGTGATGCGCGAGGGTGCGCCGGAGCTCGCCAAGTTCGACGTCGCCTCCTGGTTCGGCGTGTTCCTGCCGAAGACGGCACCGGCGCCCGTGGTCGACGAGCTGAACCGCCAGATCAAGGCGATGCTGGAGCGCGACGACGTCAAGAAGAACATCGCCGGCATGGGCGCCCGCGCCGACTACGGCACGCCGCAGCAATTCTCCGACTTCGTCGATGCAGAGACGAGGAAATTCGCCGCGATCATCGAGAAGGAAGGCTTGCAGATGGAGGTCAAGTGACGGCGCAGCCGTCATTCCGGGGCGATGCGAAGCATCGAACCCGGAATGACAGGAAGAGCACGGTGCGGCTCATGCTACGATGACTTGTTGATCTTCTTGATCTTCGCGTCGGTTGCTTCCATCGACATCGCCAGTTCCAGGATCGCCTGCGACAACAGCTCGATGGCCTCCTTCTGATCCTGCGACTTGGAGGCGCGGAGCGCATAGTTCCGTGCGGATGAGAGCGACATCGATTGATCTCCGTGTTGTTCGCGTTTGATCGTCGGCGGATATCGTTGGCGGAACGCCGATCAATTCGGCAGTACACCGAACCAAGTCCATGCAAAACAAAAACCCCGCGGCTTGCACCGCGGGGTTTTGCATTCGTTCGTTTCGCACAGCTCAGTGCGCCAAGAACTTAGTGCGCCAGGATCGCCAGCAGCAGCAGCGCCACGATGTTGGTGATCTTGATCATCGGGTTGACCGCCGGGCCAGCCGTATCCTTGTAGGGATCGCCGACAGTGTCGCCGGTCACCGCGGACTTGTGGGCGTCAGAGCCCTTGCCGCCGTAGTGGCCGTCCTCGATGTACTTCTTGGCATTGTCCCAGGCGCCGCCGCCCGAGGTCATCGAGATCGCGACGAACAGGCCGGTGACGATGACGCCGAGCAGCATGGCGCCGACCGCGGAGAACGCCGCCGACTTGCCCGCCGCGCCGCCGCCCGCGATCGCATAGATCAGGAAGTAGACGACGATCGGCGACAGCACCGGCAGCAGCGACGGGATGATCATCTCCTTGATCGCGGCCTTGGTCAGCAGGTCGACCGCCTTGCCGTAGTCCGGCTTGTCGGTACCCTGCATGATGCCGGGCTTCTCGCGGAACTGACGGCGCACCTCTTCAACGATTGCGCTGGCGGCGCGTCCGACTGCCGTCATGCCCATCGCGCCGAACAGATATGGCAGCAGGCCGCCGAACAGCAGGCCGACCACGACGTAGGGGTTGTTGAGCGAGAAGTCGGGATTGACCCCCTTGAAGTACAGGTGGTTGGCAGAGTCAGCGATGAAGAATTTGAGGTCCTCATTATAGGCCGCAAACAGCACCAGCGCACCGAGACCGGCGGAGCCGATCGCGTAGCCCTTGGTCACCGCCTTGGTGGTGTTGCCGACCGCGTCGAGCGCGTCGGTCGACTTGCGCACTTCCTTGGGAAGACCCGCCATCTCGGCGATGCCGCCGGCGTTGTCGGTGACCGGGCCGAAGGCGTCGAGCGCGACGATCATGCCGGCCAGCGCCAGCATGGTGGCGGTCGCGATCGCGATGCCGAACAGGCCGGCCAGGCTGTAGGTGACCAGGATGCCGGCGATGATGACGAGCGCAGGCAGCGCGGTCGCCTCCATCGAGATCGCGAGGCCCTGGATCACGTTGGTGCCGTGACCGGTGACGGACGCCGCCGCAATCGACTTCACCGGGCGATAGTCGGTGCCGGTGTAGTACTCGGTGATCCAGATGATCAGGCCGGTGACGACGAGACCGACCACGCCGCACTCGAACAGCGCCATGCCGGTGAAGCTGACGCCATCGAGCTTGCCGAAGCCGATCAGCCAGTTGATCACGGCCGCGACGCCGACCAGCGACAGGATGCCGGTGGCGATCAGGCCCTTGTACAGGGCACCCATGATCGACTGGCTCGCGCCGAGCTTGACGAAGAAGGTGCCGATGATCGAGGTGATGATGCAGATGCCGCCGATCGCGAGCGGCAACGTCATCATGTTCACCAGGATCGGCGTCTTGGCGAAGAAGATCGCCGCGAGCACCATGGTGGCGACCGCGGTCACCGCATAGGTCTCGAACAGGTCCGCCGCCATGCCGGCGCAGTCACCGACATTGTCGCCGACGTTGTCGGCGATGGTGGCCGGGTTGCGCGGATCGTCCTCGGGGATGCCGGCCTCGACCTTGCCGACGAGGTCGCCGCCGACGTCTGCACCCTTGGTGAAGATGCCGCCGCCGAGACGGGCAAAGATCGAGATCAGCGAGGCGCCGAAGCCGAGCGCCACCATGGCGTCGACCACGGTGCGGCTGCCGGCTTCCAGCCCCATGAACTTGACCAGCACCATGAAGTAGATGGTGACGCCGAGCAGCGCGAGACCGGCAACCAGCATGCCGGTGATCGCACCCGCCTTGAAGGCGAGCTCGAGGCCGCCGGCGAGCGAAGTGGTCGCCGCCTGCGCGGTGCGGACGTTGGCGCGCACCGAGACGTTCATGCCGATGAAGCCGGCCGCACCCGACAGGATGGCGCCGATCGCAAAGCCGATCGCCACCAGAAGGCCAAGGAAGTAGGCCAGCACCACGAAGATCACGATACCGACCATGCCGATCGTGGTGTACTGCCGCCGCAGATAGGCTTGTGCGCCCTCGCGCACCGCGCCCGCGATTTCCTGCATGCGGGCACTGCCCGCATCCGCGTTCAAGACCGACTGCGTCGCCCAGATCGCGTAGACGATGGAAAGCGCCCCGCAGAGCACAATCAACCATAAAGCTGTCATTGAATGTTGCCTCAGATCCTTGATGTAACCCCCGCGCCTTCATTGTGCCGCTAGGGGGCGGCAGGCGCTTATTTTCCGAGGACAATCCTCCCCAAAACGGATTGCCTCAAATCGGGCGCGACCTTGCCAAAATCGTTACCGCTGTGCAACGCCACCTATGGCCGAAAACGCCGATATCGGCAGCAATTTAGAAGGAAAGTCGGCGCGTTTCGGCCGGACATTCTAGAAATGGCTGTAGGACAGGCGCTTCAGCGCCAGTTCCCTGCCCTGTCCGTCGAGGAAGCTTGGAGGTGACAAGCCTGCGATGAGACCGCCGATGGCGGTGACAGCGACCTTGGCCTGCCGTGCCTCTCGCACAAAGGCGTCCGCGCGATCGCCCGGGACCGCGCACAAGAGTTCGTAATCATCGCCGCCGGCGACCAGCGTCTCGATACCGATCGCCTTGCGCGCGAGCAGCCCCGCGGCCGCTGGCGACAACGGGATGCTCGGCACGTTGATCACGGCCGTCACACCGCTGGCTGCGCAAAGCTTGGCCAGATCGCCGGCGAGACCGTCGGACACGTCCATCGCCGCGCTGGCGTAGCTGCGGACGGCCTTGGCAAGGGCGTTGCGCGGCTGCGGAACACGGTAGCGGGCCGCAAGAAAATCCCGGCCGGCGGCATCATCCGCCAGCGCCGCCGCGACCGGACCGCCCCGGAGCACATCGAGGCCAAGCGCGGCATCCCCGATCGTCCCGGTCACGAACATGCGGTCGCCGGCCCTTGCGCCTGCGCGGTGCACCATCTTGCCCTGAGGCAGCCGTCCGAACGCAGTAATCGAGATCATCAGCGGCCCCGGCGTCGAGACCGTGTCGCCGCCGAGCAGCGGGCAGCCGAAATGGGCGGCGTCCTCGCCGAGCGCCCGGGCAAACGGCTTGAGCCAGGCCTCCTCGGCGTGGCGAAGCGCCAGCGTCAGCACGAAGCCGGCCGGCGCTGCCCCTTTGGCCGCGATATCGGAGAGGTTCACCCGCAGCGCCTTGCGCGCCAGCGTGTCGGGCGGATCATCGGGGAGGAAATGCACGCCCTCGACGATCGCATCCGTGGTGACCACGATGTCCTCGCCGGCCGCCCTCAGCGCGGCGGCGTCATCGTCGAGCCCGAACGCGCCGGGGTCGGTCGCCAGCGGCTTGAAATAGCGCGCGATCAGGGAGTCTTCGCCGGAGGTCGGTTTGGTTGCTTCGGTCATCAACCCGTCATCCCCGCGCAAAGGCTCCGCCTTTGTCGCTGGAGGTGCGAGCGGAGCGATCCTCGAAGGATGCACGGCCCCAGCCGGGCCGTCGCCCTTCGAGACGGCCGCTGCGCGGCCTACTCAGGGTGACGGTCAAACGATCATACGTCTGCACTCAGGTCCGCACAAACTCGTCGCCGCGGAACTGGCGTGCGATCTGGTCGAGCACGGCGTTGACCATGCCGGTCTCGTCCTTCTCGACAAAGGCATGCGCGACGTCGACATATTCGGAAACCACCACGCGGCCCGGCACGTCCCGGCGGTGCTCGAGCTCGTAGGACCCGGCCCGCAGCACCGCGCGCAAAATCGCGTCGATCCGCTTCAGCGGCCAGCCCTTCGACAGCGCCTCGTCGATCAGCGGATCAAGCTTGGCCTGGTCGCGCACCACGCCGGAGACGACGTCGCGGAAGAACGCCGCTTCCGCCGGCAGGTATTTCTCGCCCTCGACCTCGTTGCCGAGCCAGTGGCTCTCGAACTCGGCGAAGATGTCGTTGATGCCCGCGCCGCCAATGTCCATCTGGTACAGCGCCTGCACGGCCGCGAGCCGTGCCGCGCCGCGCCGGTTGGCTTTCCTGTCGGGGGCTTTCGCGGGCTTCTTGTTGTCAGCCATGGTCAGGCCTTTGCCAGACGGCGTTTGATCCGCAGCATCGCGATCGCCGCGCGCGCGGCGTCGCCGCCCTTGTTCAACTCGCTGGCGCGCGCTCGCGCCCAGGCCTGCGCCTCAGTGTTGACGGTGAGGATGCCGTTGCCGAGCGGGAATTTCCGGCTCACGGCCAGATCCATCAATCCGCGCGAGGACTCCTGCGAGACGATCTCGAAATGGATGGTGTCGCCGCGCACCACGCAGCCGAGCGCGATCGCCGCGTCATAGGGCTTGCCGTTCGCAGCCGCCGCATCGATCGCGATCGCGATCGCGGCCGGAATCTCCAGCGCGCCCGGCACCGTGATCACGTCGTGGCTGGCGCCCGCCGTCTTCAGCTCGGCGAGCGCGCCTTCCAGCAGCGCATCCTGGATATCGTCATAAAACCGGGCCTCGACGATCAGCACGCGTGCGCCGGTGATGTCGGTCTGGTCCTTCAGGGGTGCGCGCCGCGCGTCAGCCATTGCAATACCAATCGGAACTTGGGGAGGAGTTGTGCTGCGTTTTAGGCGCAGCGGCCGGTAAAGCCAAGGGCAATACTGACCCGGATGTCACCACGATCAGCCTGATTTTTCAGGTCGGCTTCGCCCGCTATGCATAGGCCATCCGGCTGGAAGCCGCCCGAGGTGAACAGGCAGATAAGGATGTCTGTCTCGGCCGCAATGCCGAGACCTGAGCTATTTCATCTCCGACAGCCGCGCCGCATAGCGGGCCATCAGATCAACCTCGATATTGACCTCGCTGCCGGCCTTCCAGCCGCTCAGGGTCGTGACGGACAGCGTGTGCGGGATGATCAGCACCGAAAAGGTGACGTCGTCGACCGTATTCACGGTCAGCGAAACGCCGTCCAGCGTGATGGATCCCTTGGCGGCGATGAAGCGCGCCAGTTCGCGGGTGGTTCGCAGCTCGAAGCGCGCCATGTCCGGCAGATCGTCGCGCTTGACGATGGTGGCGATCCCGTCGGCATGGCCGGCCACGATGTGACCGCCGAGCTCGTCGCCGATCTTGAGCGCGCGCTCGAGGTTGAGCCGGCCACCCTGCGCCCAGTGCCTGGCGGTGGTCATGCCGAGCGTCTCGGCCGCAGCATCGACGTCGAACCAGGTCTTGCCGTCAGCGGTGCCGGAGGCGACCACGGTGAGGCAGACGCCGTTGCAGGCGATCGAGGCGCCGTCGGCGATCGTGGTCTGGTCGTAGTCGCAGGCAATCCGCATCCGGTGCAGCTGCCCCTGCGCCACTGGCTTCAGGCTGGTGATCTCACCGATATCGGTGACAATTCCGGTAAACATTACGCACGCTCGTAGATCATGAGACTGTCGTTATCGAGGGTTTCGCTAGCACGAAGGCGGAAGGCGGGCGACTGCGTGATTGCGTCGAGCGGCATTGCGTCCAGCGCGGGAACGCCATCGCCACCGATCGTGTCAGGTCCGCGCAACAGCCAGATTTCATCGACCAAGCCGGCTGCCACGAAAGAATTTGCCACGCGCGCGCCGCCTTCGACCATCAGCCGCGTGATGCCCTTCTCCGCCAGCGCATGCAACACCGCCGGCAGATCGAGCCCCGGCTGCGCGCCTGAGGAAACACGGATCACCTCTGCCCCGGCAGCACCGAGCTTCATCGCGGCCGGCGCCTCGGCAAGATCCGATGTCATCACCCAGAGCGGCGTCTCGCGCGCCGAATGCACCAGGCGGCTGTCGCCCGAGATCCGCAGCGCACGATCCAGCACCACGCGCACCGGCGAACGCGCCGCCATGCCGGGCAACCGGCAGGTCAGGAGCGGATCGTCGGCCTTCACCGTGCCGATCCCGACCAGGATCGCATCGCTCTGCGCGCGCAACAGATGCACTCGCCTCTGCGCAGCCTCGCCGGTGATCGCTACCGGCTTGTGGCCGCCGGCTGCGATCTTGTCGTCGGCGGACACCGCAAGCTTGAGGATCACATGCGGGCGCTTGTCCGTGATACGGCGGAAATGCCCGGCATGGTCGCGCGCGGCCTCGGGCGCGCACAGCCCGACATCGACCGCGATCCCGGCGGCGCGCAGCTTGGCGTGCCCCTTGCCGCCGACCTCCGGATTGGGGTCTTCGATCGCCGACACCACGCGGGCAAGCCCGGCCGCGACGACGGCATCCGCGCAAGGCGGCGAGCGGCCGAAATGCGAGCAGGGTTCGAGCGTGACATAGAGCGTTGCGCCGCGCGCCGCGTCACCCGCGCGCCTCAATGCCTCGACCTCGGCATGCGGGCGGCCGCCGGGCTGGGTCCAGCCGCGGCCGACAATCACGCCGTCCTTGACGATGACGGCGCCGACCGCCGGATTGGGCCAGGTGCGCCCGAGCCCGCGGCGGCCGAGCGCAAGCGCGAGCTGCATGAAGCGCAGATCGGCGGCTTTTGCCGTTTCCTTGGCAGCTTCTTTGGCCTCTTTGGCCTTCTGCCCGAGCTGCTCTTCCAGAATGCGGAAGATCATTTTCGCAACGTCGCGATCCGCGGGTCCTCTTCGCCGGTCAGCTCGTCGAGCACGGCCTCAAAGTCCTTGGCCTCGCGGAAGTTACGGTAGACCGAGGCGAAGCGCACATAGGCGACGTCGTCGAGCTGGCGCAGATGCTCCATCACGATCTCGCCGATCGCCTCCGAGGAGACCTCCGCCTCGCCGCCGCTTTCGAGCTCGCGCACGATGGTGGACACCATCTTCTCCACCCGCTCGGATTCCACCGGGCGTTTGCGCAACGAGATCTGCAGCGAGCGCACCAGCTTGTCGCGGTCGAACGGCACGCGGCGGCCGTTGCGCTTGATCACGGTGAGCTCACGCAGCTGCACCCGCTCGAAGGTCGTGAAGCGGAAGTTGCAGGCCATGCACACGCGGCGCCTGCGGATGACCGCGGAGTCCTCGGTCGGACGCGAGTCCTTGACCTGCGTATCAAGTGAGTTGCAGCTCGGGCAGCGCATCCGACGAGACCTCTAGCGGCGAACGACTACTGATAGATCGGGAAGCGATCGGTCAGCGCCTTGACGCGTTCCTTGATCGCGGCCTCGACCAGCGGCGCCTTGCCGTCCGGCGACTGCGCCAGCGCGTTCAGCACTTCCGCGATCATGCCGCCGACCTGCTTGAACTCGGCGACGCCGAAGCCGCGCGTCGTCGCAGCCGGCGTACCGAGACGCAGGCCCGAGGTGACGAACGGCTTCTCGGGATCGAACGGGATGCCGTTCTTGTTGCAGGTGATCGCCGCGCGCACCAGCGCCTTCTCCGAGATGTTGCCCTTCAGGCCCTTCGGCCTGAGATCCACCAGCATCAGGTGGTTGTCGGTGCCGCCGGAGACGATATCGAGGCCATGGCTGCGCAGCGTCTCCGCCAGCGCCTTGGCGTTCTCGACCACGTTCTTGGCGTAGACCTTGAAGTCCGGCCGCAGCGCTTCGGCGAACGCCACCGCCTTGGCGGCGATGACGTGCATCAGCGGACCGCCCTGCAGACCGGGGAAGATCGCCGAGTTCAGCTTCTTGGCGAGCGTCTCGTCATTGGTGAGGATCAGGCCGCCGCGCGGACCGCGCAGCGACTTGTGCGTCGTGGTGGTGGTGACGTGGGCGTGCGGCACCGGCGAGGCATGCACGCCGCCGGCGACGAGGCCCGCGAAATGCGCCATGTCGACCAGCAGATACGCACCGACCGAGTCTGCGATCTCGCGGAAGCGCTTGAAGTCCCACGCGCGCGAATAGGCCGAGCCGCCGGCGATGATCAGCCTCGGCTTGACCTGTTCGGCCTGCTTCTGGACTTCGTCCATGTCGATGATCTGATCCTCGCGGCGCACGGTGTAGTGCGCGGCCTTGAACCACTTGCCGGACATGTTGACCGGCGAGCCGTGGGTGAGATGGCCGCCGGCGGCGAGGTCGAGACCCATGAAGGTGTCGCCCGGCTGCAGCAGCGCCAGGAACACCGCCTGGTTCATCTGGCTGCCGGAGTTCGGCTGGACGTTGGCGAACCCGGCGCTGAACAGCTTCTTGGCGCGCTCGATCGCCAGGTTCTCGGCGACGTCGACCCACTCGCAACCGCCGTAGTAGCGCGCGCCCGGATAACCTTCCGCGTATTTGTTGGTCATCACCGAGCCCTGCGCCTCCAGCACCGCGCGGCTGACGATGTTCTCGGAGGCGATCAGCTCGATCTCATGGCGCTGCCGGCCGAGCTCGCCCTTGATCGCGGCGGCGATCTCGGGATCGGCCTCGGCAAGGGTTGCCGTGAAGAAGGAATCGGGCGCGGAAGCGGTCTTGGAGGAAGAGGTCATCGGCGAAATATCTCCACCGCCGCAAGCCTTTACACGGGATGCGGACGGTCACGAGTGGCGGTCGAAGCTGGTTTCAGAGGGTTATCACATCACCCCAAAATGGCCAAGCCGTTGCGGTCCCCGGCGGTCAATTATGCCAGATATGGTGGGGATGCCGGGGATTGCCAGCCGGCGGGGCCGGCCCGCCCGCGGCTCGGTCCCAGGCGCCAGCCGCTCGCCTTGCGCCTGCTTTCAACAATAATGATGGAACAGAGCAAGTTTCCGACTTGAGGCAATAGGCCGAGCCCAGCTCCGCAAACACGTCTGGCGGCGCGAACCGAAATGGCTCGCCTTCATAGGTGGCGGCTCGTCGCTACCAGTGCGCTCTGAAAGAGCAAGCCCGCTCCCGAACCTGGATCAGTCGTCCGACTCTACGGTGACTTGCGATGAAGCAAAGAGCCCTAGATCGGCAAGCAATAGCTTCATTTCTACCGGTACCTCGTGAACAGCCATAGCGTCCACAATCGACGTTGCTGTCAGATTGATCCCAAACTGATCCTGCAAGTGAGCATTCATCGCGCTGAGGGCTTCCTTGCCAGGGATGACGGCTAGTCGATTGTCTGGCGAGCCCCACAATTCTTCAAACTCAGTTATTATCGCTTCGCTGAACGTGGCTTCGTTTATGCCGGAAGACCGATGCCTCTGGAAGTTTCGACGAGCAGTAAGATACTGAGCCTGAACGTAAGCCTTCTTTTGACGAGCGAAATCGTCCAGAAACTCCGCCGCGAATGGCTCAAATTTTGATCGCTCGACTTTGCCGGACCTCCGCGCCTGATCAGCAGCTTTTCGCTCGGCCGCACGATCAATGGCTGTCGGAACAAGCACAAAGTTCTCAATTTCCTTCCGATGATGGATGTGCACGACCGAACAAAATTTCTCACATTCCAACGTGATAGATTCTCGCTCAACCTGACTTCGATAATCCTTGTCTAGAATTGCGGCAGCCAGAATCTTACGCCCTAGTGTGGTCTCCATTCCGATCTTGAGGCTTCGAATTCTTTCTGGATTGAAACCTTCGACAGGTATAACCGCGAACTGCGTTCTGTTACCAACGTTTACGTATTCAAGCTTCAGAGCGAACTTCGACAGCAGTTGAAAGTCCTGCCCCTCTACGAAAACAGCGCGTCGTGACTTAGCGAGCTGTGTCAAGATCGGATTCAAGTTCGAACCCAATATCGAGAACACTTCCTCTAGCTGACCTGGCTGTTTGATTCTGCGTCCCGTTCTCCGCTGCTTGTTAATCAACACAATGTCGTCGATCTCGGCTTCCGTTATGATCTCGGTCGAATGAGTAGCGATCAGGATGTCGGGTCCCATGTCTCTGAGAAGCTCAATCAACTGCCGCTGCAGCTCCGAATGGAGATAGATGTCCGGCTCATCGATTAAGAATAACGCCGTTTCGCGCGACTGCACGATGTGGGTGAGCATTTGACACCACACCTGAAATCCAAAGCCGGCCCAAAAGATTTCTCGGGGAATTCGCTCCTCGGGACAAAACATGTGGAGACGCGGTTTTCCGTGTGTCGTATCGACGATCGGGCGCTCTATGTCCATTCCTGGCCACGTCCGAATGAGAGCCGAGCGGAATTCATCGAATTTTTCAGGAAAACGGTACCAAATATTTCGAAAGTTTCGCGCTGCACGGTAATTGAAGAGAGCAAGTCGCGCGGCTTCCTCTTCGAACAGATTTTCGTTGTGTTCCAAAGGCCCAAGGATCGGCACAAAGCCAATTCTACAGTTGAAGTGCGATTTAAACGTACTGGGTGTGAATTGAGATTTCCCCCCCGACTGAGCAATCAAGTAACAAACTCCTTGCTCGGGAAAATAGAGCATCAACTCATTGGAATTTGATAGTTTGAACCGAATAGTGGCCGACTCGGAGTCGTCGTAATTGTAGAACAGATTCTCCTCGGCTATCGAAATGCTACGGAGATCGATGCTGTAGCCATGTGTCATTCCCACACCGCTTGGCCCCCGAATTACCACCGAACCCCGACTGAACGCTCGCCGCATTCCAGCCGCAAGAATTCGGAACGCAGCTAGAATCGTCGACTTTCCAGCATTGTTCGGTCCCACCAGGATATTGAAATGCTGAAGTGACAGATTGAACTTTTTGAAGGCCTTGAAACGGTGGAATTCCACCGCAACGAAGCGAGTTGCATCGTCGTTTCTCATAGTTCCCCCCGACCAGTGATACCTCTATCGCGCCGGGAACATTAATTTGCAAGGCATGTTCTACCTCGGATCGCCTCCACAACTTCCAGATGTCGCGCGTTATGTAGCCGTAAGGCCAACAGGTGATGCTCGGAGAACACAACAACCTGTTCACGTTGAGACTCAGCGTTCCCCGCAACGCGTCCCTCTCGTTCGTCGTTGGCCCGTGCAAGACACTGCGAAGGAAGCCGATGATCGAACCCACGAAACCCGCAGCGGCTGCCAAACTGACGGTGGCAACCGCAACGCCTACTTTCGTTTAGTATCCGGCGGCGCGTTCCGCTTCGATCCTACACTAGCAGGCACGTGATCTATCCTCGTTACGATGGCAGCCCCCGGCCGACTGACGCGGCGGCCGACCGGGGTGACCTGGTGCCCCCGTTCCCGATCGCGCGACCAGCCGAGGCTGACGCCTCAACACGAGCCGCGCCCTCGAGCGTCACCAGTGCCGATCCCCCAATCACGCGACGGCCGACTATCTGGATCATCACGCGAGCGATCATGATGCATCGAGTCACGAGATGATTTTGAATCGTTCGATTTTTGAATCGTTCAACACTGGATCGATTCAAGCCTCTCACGCGATGCGTGCAATTGTGCGTCGTACTCCGTTGTCGCTCAGTCACACACATCAGCTTTGCGCACAGCTTCGATAGCTTCTAACGGCGCGCGGGCTGTTCGCGAAAATCATCGTGATAACGACGCCGAAGAAATCTTCTCTTGGGGGCGTTGAATGACGGACGGATGGATTCGGCCGCAGCGGTTTGCTGCTTCGGCTCTGGTGGTGCTTTCGGTTGCGGGTGCGGACGAGGTGTTCGCGCAGACGCAATTGCCGTCCGTGACGGTCGATGCGCCCCACCGGCAAGCGGCGCGATCGCAGCAGCCTTCGCAACGGACCACGCGCGCACGAAGCGCCTCGCGCCGCGCCACAGTCGCGCCAGCGGGAGCGCAGTCACAGGCGGCACAGCAGGCTGCAAGCGCAGGCGGCGGACACGAGCGCGCCAACGGCCCGGTCACCGGCTACCTGGCGCGGCAGAGCGCCAGCGGCACCAAGACCAGCACGCCGATCATCCAGACGCCGCAATCGGTGACGGTCATCAGCGCCGAGCAGATCCGCGACCAGAAGATCGTCAGCAAGTTCGACGAGGTGCTGCGCTACACGCCGGGCGTCATCGGTGGCACCTACGGCGCGGATTTCCGCAACGACTGGTTCATGATCCGCGGCTTCCCCGCGCAGAACGAGTCGCTGTTCCTCGACGGCCTGCAGCTGTTCTACACCTCCTATGCGAGCTGGAAGCTGCAGCCCTTCAATCTCGAGCGCGTCGAGGTGCTGCGCGGTCCGTCTGGCATCCTGTATGGCGGCTCGGCGCCGGGCGGCCTCGTCAACGCGGTGAGCAAGCTGCCGTCCGCCGAGCCCATCCGCTACATCGAGACCGGCGTCAACAATTTCGGCAACGCCTATACCCAGTTCGACATCGGCGGCGCGGCGGCGCAGCCCGGCGGCGGACAGGTGCAGTACCGCCTGGTCGGCCAGGCCCAGGGCGGCGGCACCCAGACCGATTATGTCTACGACAATAATTTCTTCTTCGCCCCGTCGGTGACCTGGCGGCCCGATGCCGACACCAGCCTCACCGTGTTCGGCATGGCCTCGCACAGCAACACCCGCGCGCTGAACTTCCTGCCCTATGTCGGCACCGTCACCAACGCGCCGTTCGGCCGGATTCCGACCAGCCTGTTCGCCGGCGATCCCAGCGTCGACCAATTCCGCCGCGACCAGGAGATGGTCGGCTATCAGTTCCAGAAGAGCGTGACTGACAACGTCGACTTCCGCCAGAACGCGCGCATGGCGCATGTCGACGTCTATTACGCCGGCCTCTACGGGCTCGGCTACGCCACGACGCCGGCAGCCGCCGACATCACCCGCGGCAATTTCTACACCCGCGGCATCGCGACGCAGCTCAACCTCGACAATCAGCTCGAATATCGCTTCTCCACCGGCGCGCTGCAGCACACCGCGCTGGTCGGCGTCGACCTGAAATATTACGGCATCGACGACCGGCAGGGTTTTGGCATGGGCACGAATCTCAACGTGCTCAATCCGGTCTACGGCAACAACCTGCCATATGGCGGCCCGCTGTATCAGAACGCCTACCTGACGCAGGGCATGGCCGGGCTCTATCTGCAGGATCAGGTCAAGCTCGACCGCCTGACGGTCGTGCTGTCGGGGCGGCAGGACTGGGTTGACCTCACCAACAACAACCGGATCGGCGCCGATCAAAGCCGTGAAGACAGCAAGTTCTCGGGGCGCGTCGGGGCGATCTACAATTTCGACAGCGGCGTCGCGCCTTACGTTTCCTACATGACCGGCTACAATCCGGTCATCGGCACCAACGCCGCCGGCCAATTGCTGCTGCCGGAGACCTCCGAGCAGACCGAGGTCGGCGTCAAATACGAGCCGGTCGGGCTCAATGCGCGGTTCGGCGTCGCGCTGTTCGACCTGAAGCGCAAGAACGCGCTGACCACAGATCCGAACAACACGCTGTTCCAGACCCAGAATGGCGAGGTCACCTCACGCGGCGTCGAGCTCGAGGCTGTCGCGAACATCACGCGGGATTTCAAGCTGGTGGCGAGCTACACCAATTACGAGCTGTTCGTCAGCAAGGACCTCAATCCCGCGCTGATCGGCACCGTGCCGACCAACACGCCGCGGCAGCTCGCCTCGGTCTGGACCGACTACACCTTCCGCGACGGCCCGCTGAGCGGCTTCGGCTTCGGCGGCGGCGTCCGCTATGTCGGCTCGTCCTATGCCGACACCGCGAACACCGCGCGCGTCCCAGGCGTCGTGCTCGGTGACCTCGCCGTGCACTACGAATGGGGCAACAACTGGCGCGCGGCGCTCAATGTCGTGAACGTCACCGACAAGATCTACGTCGCGAGCTGCGCGACGATCAGCTCCTGTTACTACGGCGATCGCCGGCGCATCACGGCAAGCCTGGCCTACAAATGGTGAGCGTGCCGCGAAACATTTCGTTCACAAATCCATCATCGAGACGGGGGGCGGCGTTCAGCCGCCTCTCCATTTTTTTGCGCCGTCAGGGTGGTGTCAGCATGTCGCGCTAGGTTCGCGCTGCGGCTACACTTGCCGCGCCCAGACTGGCCCGCTCCGAATTTGCGAGCCCCGGAGCGGGCCTTTTAGGTGGCGAAGGTTTCCCACGACAACCCAAGGGCATCCGAGCCCGTCGCACGGGCAGCACGCGGGTCGATATCAGAATGCACTCTTGAACTGCGCGACATAGTCGGGGCTGCCATAGACCCACATGGGCTCGTCGCATTGTCGTGGGCCTGTGTCGTTCATGCAGGCCGAACTCCACGGCGGAGCCGCGATCTGACGACCGACGATCCCGTATCCCTGCAGTCCGTTGCCGATTGTCGGTCCTGTGCCGACATGCGCTCGATCGCTGCCTCTGCCGGTTCGTGCATGAGCGAAGGCCTGAGTCGCGAGAGATGGCGCCAGCATGAGCGCCGCCAGAAGGTAGATCATCTTCATCGTTCAGCCGCCTTGATAGCGCCTCGCGCGGGCGAGGCATGTGCGTTGCTGAAAGGAAGACCGAAATCGGAGTTTGGATATTTCCCGATCACGCAAATGTTGGCAGCGTTACCGTCTGTCTCGACGCGGCCGATGGATTCACGTCCTAATCTTCACTCGCCTTGAACCGCCCGAGCCCTCTCAGCACGAACGGTGCCAGCAGCGCGATCAGCGCGATGCCGAGCAGCACAGCCGACATCGGGCTTTGCAGCAGCACCATGGGATCACCGAGGCTGATCGCCAGCGCGCGGCGCAGCTGGCTTTCCGCGATCGGCCCGAGGATCAGCCCGATCACGACGGGCGCGATCGGGAAATCGAACCGCCGCATCAAGAAGCCCATCACGCCGAACGCCGCCAGCATCGACAGCTCGACGACCGACGGCTTTGCCGCGATCGTGCCCATGGTCGCGAACACCAGGATGCCGGCATAGAGCCAAGGCTGCGGGATCGCGAGCAACCGCACCCACAGCCCGACCAGCGGCAGATTGAGCACGAGCAACATGCCGTTGGCGATGAACAGGCTCGCGATCAGGCCCCACACCAGATCGGGCCGCTCCGCGAACAACAGCGGCCCCGGATTGAGCCCGTATTGCTGGAAGCCCGCCAGCATCATCGCCGCAGTGGCCGAGGTCGGCAGCCCGAGCGTCAACAACGGCACCAGCGTGCCCGCAGCGGAGGCATTGTTGGCGGCTTCGGGTCCGGCGACGCCCTCGATCGCGCCCTTGCCGAATTCCTCCGGATGTTTGGTCAGCCGCCGCTCGGTTGAATAGGACAGGAAGGTCGGGATCTCGGCGCCACCGGCCGGCAGCGCCCCGATCGGAAAGCCGAACAGCGTGCCGCGCAGCCACGGCTTCCACGAGCGCCGCCAGTCCTCCCGCGTCATCCACAGCGAGCCGCGCACCGGCTCGAGCCTCTCCTCGGCGTGATGACGGCGCGAGGCGACATAGAGCGCCTCCCCCACCGCGAACAGGCCGACCGCGAGCGTCGTCACCTCGACGCCGTCGAGTAGCTCGGGGATGCCGAAGGCAAGCCGCGCCTGGCCAGTGAGCTTGTCGATCCCGACCAGCCCGAGCGTGAGGCCGATGAACAGGCTGGTGAGCCCACGGACCGGCGAGTCACCAAAGGTTGCCGACACCGTGACGAAGGCGACGCACATCAGCGCGAAGTAATCCTCCGGCCCGAACCGAACCGCGACGTCGACCAGCCACGGCGCGAGGAATGCGAGGCCGATGGTGGCGATGGTACCGGCCACGAACGAGCCGATCGCCGAGGTCGCCAGCGCCGGGCCGCCGCGGCCGGCCTTGGCCATCTTGTTGCCCTCGAGCGCGGTCGCCATCGACGCGCTCTCGCCCGGCGTGTTGATCAGGATCGCGGTGGTCGAGCCGCCATACATGCCGCCATAATAGATGCCGGCGAACATGATCAGCGAGCCGCCCGGATCGAGCTTGTAGGTCACCGGCAGCAGCAGCGCGACCGTCAGCGCCGGACCGATCCCCGGCAACACGCCGACCGCGGTGCCGAGGAACACGCCGATCAGGGCGTAGAGCAGGTTCATCGGCTGCATGGCGACCGCCATGCCGTGCGCCAGCGCGGCGAATGTGTCCATCACAGCAGTCGCTCCAGCGGGCCGGCGGGCAGGCTCAGCGTCAACAGTTTGTCGAACGCGAGGTAGATCAGGGTCGTGATCACGAGCGCGATGGCGGTATCGGCCGCGACGGCGCGCCGGCCGAAGGCGGCCGACGTCGTGACGAACAGCGCCGAGGTGGCAAGGATGAAGCCGCCACCGAGGCCGATGACGGCGATCAGCAGCGCCAGGCCGCCGATGATCAGCCACACCGGCTTCGGATCCATGCTCTCGCGCGGCGGCAGGTTGCCGCGCAGCGCGTCGATCAGATTGCCGACCGCGAGGATGACGAGGCCGATCGCGATCACGATCGGCATCGCCTCCGGGCCCATTCCGTACATCGTGGTGGACGGCAGCTTGCTCGCGTCCCACACCAACACCGCGGCGAGCGCGGCAAGCGCGGCGGCGATAACGACGCCTGCGCGATCGACGCGCCACGCCGGCGCGCGCGGGAGATTTTCCGAAGCCGTGTCCGGCGTCATGATTTCACGAGGCCGACGGACTTCAGCACCTCGGTGACCCGCGCGATCTCCTTCTTCAGGAAATCCGCGAACGCATCGCCGCCGAGATAGGCGTCATCCCAGCCCTTCTGCTTCAGGATGTCCTTCCAGGCATCGGATTTCACCATCTTCTCGACGGCATCGCTCAGCACCTTGCGTTGCTCCGGCGTGATGCCGGGCGGTGCGACCACCGAGCGCCAATTGGCCAGCACCAGCTCGATCCCCTGCTCCTTGAAGGTCGGGATGTCGACGCCGGGCAGACGCTGCGCCGAGGTCACGCCGAGTGCGCGCAGCTTGCCGGCCTTGATCTGGCCTTCGTACTCGCTGAGGCCGGAAATGCCGGCCGTGACCTTGCCGCCGAGAATGGCGGCGAGCGACTCGCCGCCGCCCGAGAACGGAATGTAATTGATCTTCTTCGCGTCGGCGCCGACCGTGCCCGCGAACAGCGCGGCCATCACGTGGTCGACGCCGCCGGCCGAGCCGCCGGCAAAGGTCACCTTGGCGATATCGGCCTTGAGCGCTGTGGCAAGATCCTGCGCCGTCTTGATCGGCGAACTCGCCGGCACGACGATGACCTGGGTCTCCTCGGTCAGGCGCGCGATCGGCGTCACCTGATCGAGCGTCACCGGCGACTTGTTCATGGCGAGCGCCCCCACCATGACGAAGCCGTTCACCATCATCTGGTTGCCGTCGCCCTTGGCGCCATTGACGAACTGCGCGATGCCGACGCTGCCGCCGGCGCCGGGCACGTTGGTGACCTGGACGCTGCGCGCGACACCGGCGGCGACCAGCGCCTGCTGCATCGAACGCGCGGTCTGATCCCAGCCGCCGCCGGGCGCTGCGGGCGCCATCAGCTTGAGCTCGAGCTGCTGCGCGGACACCGGACTGTTCGCCCCAAGCAACAGCGCGACGACCGCGCCGAACAGGCGCATGTGGGACGAGATCATGAGGCTTCCTCCTGGATTTTCAGACGCGGCCTGCCGATCGCCGGCCGCGTCCAGTCGCGTGGTCGCATCGCCAATCGAAACGCGCGGTCCCATCGGGTGATGGAATCGCTCGCCGAGCTCGCGTCTGCGCGTTCTTAGCGACCATTCGCCACAGCCTTCGGCAAGCCCGACGGCGCGACCAAGCCGTGCTGCATATCGCCGCACCTCGCTGATGGCTTTTCGCTTGCCATGATCTGAGCGGCTCGCCGGCGCACCGCTATTTGATGCCGGTCTTCGTCCAGCATGGATCGAAACGGTACGGCGAGCGCAGCCCCGGATACCGGGCCCAACCAACGACCCCCGGCGCCGGAGGTTTCACAGCACCAGGGATCGCTACTCCCGGAGGGCTTGGGGGCAAGGCCGGGAGCTGAAAGTCGACTCTCGCGGTTCCAGTTCGTTCCAGCGCATCGGCGATGACAACGCCAATTGCGCTCGCGCCTTCTCAGGCGGGAAGCGATAGCGCCTGTTCAAGGGTCGTCGCTTCAGGCAAACGCACGCGTGAAGTCCGCCAATATGACGGCGGATCGTATCGACCGTCGCTTTGCCAGGAACCAGAACGGCAAGCACGGAGTTGTCGTCATAGTCCGGGAGCGCGGAGAAAATTCCGTCCTGGCAATTTTCAATTCGGAAAGCCAGGCCGCTTCATTCATTCGCGCTCGCATCGCGAAGGGACGGTCGTGCATGCCGACGAAGCGGCATCATGGATAACTGACATGAGCGTTTCGAGGTCAAGGGAATCAACCATCAGGCGGCATACAGCCTCGATGGCGCGTGCACTGACATGGCTGAGTAAAGGGAAATGCATGGTACAGATCCGCCGCCGCGTGAAGCAAGCCGATACGCTCGAAATCCGGCTCACGCAGGGAGCGCAAGAACTTCGCGACCGCGCCGGGCAACTTCCCGCTGGTCGAGACCGTGACGCGCTACTCCAGCGAGCGCAGCATAATGAAGCCGCCGCGCACATGTCGGAATGGCTGATGTCCCCAGGTCAACGGACGCCCATCTAGGAGGGCGACGATGCAGGCGAACCATCACCGCAACCATCACCATTTCGACGGCGTGGAGCTTGCCTTTGTCGGCGCTGCGTTGGTGTCGCTGATGGCCCTGCTCGCCAGCGTGGCGTGGCTTCTGCTGCGGTGAGCAATCGAATCGAAAAGGACCGTCACACGGGCGGTCCTTTTCTGCCGGTTGGATCTGCCGGTTGGAATGGATCTGTAAAAACTCAAAAGTTGAAAAATGCTCTGTAAACAAAAGTAGTGCCGGCAGAGTGGTATTACGGCCATCCTGGCTTGCGATGAAATCCGGATCAGTACGGTGTTCCGGCGACGGAACCAGGCCGGCGGCGTTTCCGGGACACACAGATTGCTGCGCGACGCTGATTGGGATGTAGGCCGCGCCACACACTCGGTGTCGTCCTGGCGAAAGTCAGGACCCATTACCCCGCATCTCAATCGCTGCGCGACGCCGGGGCACAGCCTGTTTTCAACAAGCCAACCCTGTGGTTGATGGGGTGGACGGTTCCCTACGGCATCAGTGTGCCAGAATGAGGTTGTTGCAAATCTCAGACAAGGGGACCGTCCATGAGAGAGATTATCCGTATAGGGATGGATACGTCGAAGCATATTTTTGTGCTGCATGGGTCCTGGCTTTCGCCAGGACGACGATCGTGTGTGGTACCCGCACTGTCATCGCCCGGCTGGACCGGGCGATCCAGTACGCCGCGGCCCCTCGGCTCAAGCACTGCTGTCTCTGCAATACTGGATCACCCGCTTGCGCTTGCGCGGGTGATGACACCGAGTAGCTGTTTGGCATTTGAATCAGAATACACGCCACCGTCATTGCGAGCGCAGCGAAGCAATCCATTGCACCGCTTGTACGGAACGATGGATTGCTTCGTCGCTTCCGCTCCTCGCAATGACACCGACAGACCGCGAAGCCAGACCGCTACAGCCCGGTAAATCCGGCCTTCACATGGTCGGTGCTGCCGTCGAGCTGGCGCAGATAGGTCAGCCCGCACACGGTCAATCGATGCGTATCGCGCTCGCCCGCCTCGAACAGCGTGTGCACGTACTCTGTCACCTTCGCCCGTGCTTCGTCGCTTGCAGCGGACGTGCGGTTGAGCAGCAGATCATACGTCTGCATGATCCGATCGATCGCGGCTTCCATTGATGACTCCGGGTTGACGCTCAGGCGACCACCAGCGTCTCGGCCTCGAACTTCGCGATCGCCTTGTTGGCGAGGCGGAGTCGGTTCAGCTCACCGCGCTGGAACAGCTTCACGACGATGCCGAGCAGGCGCTCATTGGTGGCGAATGTGTCGGGAATAGCGCCGGATTTGCGCAGATAATTCGAGGCGATCGCGTAGGCGTCACCGACGACCTCGACGTTCAGCACCTCAATTCCGCGTTCGACCAACATATCCCTGCCTCTCCGTTGGGAGACGGGATAAAGCGCAGGAAACGGCTTGGTTCCTCGCCGGGACCTAATTATTTTCGCAGGTGCAACATGAAAAACGCATCGGCCGGGCATGACCGATGCGCTGACTGGAGGGAGGCTGCCGGTCTTCTCAAGTGGCCGGCTTGGCCATCAGGCGAAACGAGGAAGGCTCAGAGGCGATACAGGATCTGGTCGGTCCAGAAGCGCTCGAGGCGGTGCAGCGACTTGTTGAGGCTCGCGAACTCCTCGTTCGAGATGCCGCCGACCTGCTCGACCGTCTTGACGTGCTTCTGATAGAGCGCATCGACGATCTTGCGGACTTCCTGGCCCTGCGGGGTCAGACGGATGCGGACCGAGCGGCGATCGACGCGCGAGCGCTGATGATCGAGGAAGCCGAGCTCGACGAGCTTCTTCAGATTGTAGGAGACGTTGGAGCCGAGATAGTAGCCGCGGGTGCGCAGCTCGCCGGCGGTCAGTTCCTTGTCACCGATGTTGTAGAGGAGCAGCGCCTGCACCGAGTTGATGTCGGCGCGGCCACGACGATCGAATTCGTCCTTGATGACGTCGAGGAGCCGGCGATGCAGCCGCTCCACCAAAGTCAGGGCTTCGAGATAGAGCGGCTGCACCGGAGCTTGACCGGTAGCGCGATCAGCGGCATCCGCCGCCGTTGTCGCAACGGCTTTCATCATGACACTTCCCCTGTTTGTCGTTTTTATCGACTTTATTTCGACGAAACTTGTGTCCCGCCTGATAGGTCCAACGTAAGGGGGCCGTTTGAATATCCGCTTAAATAAGAGAATAAAGAGATCATGAATTTAAGACAGTGAATCGTGGATTAAGCCCATGGATCAAGGACTTTTCGCAACTGTTCATTGACGGTGGCAGGCCCCTGTTCACGCTTCGTGTGCATCACCTGTCACATTCGGAAACAGCAGCGTCCGAATTCGAAACGGTGGCGTAACGGGTATGAGGGAACCCTTTACGGTGACCGATCGGTTACCGGAAAATTCTTCGAAAATTTTATGGGAGTGCATCGGGGCGGGACGCGTGGGACGCGCGCAAGCGGCCCCCGTTCGTCGCCGCGGCCAGATCGGTTCCGCCGTCGGCCCGCGCAAAGCCGGCCGGCACACGCGCCGAGATCCGGTGAAATGGGTCCCGACGGCAGGTCCCGCAAAGGCGCTGCCGCGATGGGCCGCCTTAAATGGGATGCGATCTGAGGCATCCACCTAGCAGAACCAGCGACGCTGTCTTCTCGTTGCGCGCACGACTGCCAAATATTGGCTGTCACCGTCAGCTCTTCGCCGCGCTGTCGCAGCCGGGCAACAGTGCATCAAGCCATTGCAGCGCGCGGGCCTATGGCGGGCGTTCGCGCGCCGACATCCAGGCCAGCGCAAGATAGGCCGCGAGCATCAGGGCCTCGAGCCCGACCACGGTGAGGCTGCCGCCATAGATGCCCGGAAACATCAGCTCGATGACTGCCATCGACACCACGGTGGTCAGCCAGACCACGGCGCCCCACGGCGTCGCGAGCCAGAGCCCGACGGCGGCGACGAGCTCGATGACGGCGAAATAGATCGTGGCGGTCTGCCAGGCCATCGACTGGTTCTCGAAGGCCTCCTCCTCGCCGCCGACGAAGCCTGTCACCTGGGCCCAGTGATAGAGGCCCTTGGCGACCGAGACGACGGCCATGATGCGCAGGAAGATGACAAGGCGCCGCGTCCACGCATTGTCGTCGGGTTCGATCCGGTCGGACGAGATCGCGCTCACCGAGATGGCGTTGTCCCGCGCCTGATCGCGTGCAGAGGTGTCAGACATCCGAATCGCCGAATGGCGGCTGCAAAATGGGGTTCATGGCGCAGTCTTGGCCCGCCGGGGGCCCAAAATCAATCGCCGTTGCGGCAAATCAAGGGCGCCAAGAGAGCAATAGGAGTGCAACAGGGCTGCAATAGCGGCGCAATGACGGCGCCCCTGACAGGTGCTAGAATCGGACTTATATCAGGTCCAGACCAGCCGTCCGTCGAGGAGAAGACAACATGGCGATCAAATTCGGGCGCCCGATCGAACTGCGCGATACGCCGCGGCGCCAGACTGATGCCCTCGCCTCCCCCTCGCTCGACCTTACGATCCGGATGCGCCGCAATCGCAAGTCGGAATGGGCCCGCCGCCTGGTGCGCGAGAACGTGCTGACCACGGACGACCTGATCTGGCCGATGTTCGTGGTCGATGGCCACAACACCCGCACGCCGGTGGCCTCGATGCCCGGCGTCGAGCGGCTCACCGTCGACCAGATCGTCCGCGACGCCGAGCGCGCCGCAAGACTCAACATCCCCTGCATCGCGCTGTTCCCCTTCACCGAGCCGGCCCTGCGCGACGAGCAAGGCTCGGAGGCCCTCAACCCCGACAATCTGGTCTGCCAGGCGGTACGCGCCATCAAGAAGGAGTTTCCCGACATCGGCGTGCTCTGCGACGTCGCGCTCGATCCCTTCACCAGCCATGGCCATGACGGGCTGATCGAAGGCGGCAAGATCCTCAACGACGAGACGGTTGCGGTTTTGGTGAAGCAGGCGCTGACCCAGGCCGAGGCAGGCTGCGACGTGATCGCGCCGTCGGACATGATGGACGGCCGCATCGGCGCGATCCGCGAGGCGCTCGACGACAACGGCTTCGGCGACGTCCAGATCATGTCCTATGCGGCGAAATATGCTTCCGCCTTCTACGGCCCGTTCCGCGACGCGATCGGCTCGGCCAAGACGCTGACCGGCGACAAGCGCACCTATCAGATGGACAGCGCCAATTCCGACGAGGCGCTGCGCGAGGTCGAGCTCGACATCGCCGAGGGCGCCGACATGGTGATGGTGAAGCCGGGCATGCCCTATCTCGACATCGTTCGTCGTGTGAAGGATCATTTCGCGATGCCGACCTTCGTGTACCAGGTGTCGGGCGAATACGCGATGATCGCGGGCGCCGCCGCCAATGGCTGGATCGACGGCGAGCGCGCGATGATGGAGAGCCTGGTCGGCTTCAAGCGCGCCGGCGCCGACGGCATCCTGACCTATTTCGCGCCGCAGGCCGCCGAGAAGATCAAGGCGGAATCGTAAGGGCGCTACACCGGTCCGGCCGACGCGGTTGGACCGCAGAGCGGGCGCAGCGCCTCGCGCTCGTCCTGCGACAGCACCCTCAGCGGGTAGATCGGCTCATTTGTCTCGCGCTGGAAGAACGGATGCGGCCAGGCCTTGCCGCGCAGGCGCCAGCCCAACACCTTGCCGATCGCGCGCAGCATCAGCGGCAGGTTGAAGCCGGTCGATCCCTTCGGGGCTTCGCCGATCGCATATTTGCCGAGGATTGCGCCGGTTGGCTTGCCGAACACCTCGTCCACGCGCACCGCGCCGCCGTCGAAGGCCTGCGCCACGATTCCGACGAACGGGACAGCAGGTGTCAGCGAGTTGCCCACCGGCGAATTGCAGCAGCTGGTGTGCCATCGGTACAGTCCTTTGGGCGTCAGCCGCAGCCCGGCGATCTTGTCATGCCCCTGCACGAAACTGAGCGACGCCGGGGCAACCTGGACGATGTCGGTCCCGCCGTGGACATCAAGCAGATCGGCCCGGCCGATCCGGTGCATGAACGCCTGGCAGTCGTCGCAGTAGCAGACGACGCGATTGACGGTCGCCGGCGCGGCGTTCGTGACCACACCCCGAACCTCGCCACAGCGGCAGCGCAACCCGATCTGTGTGCCCATATGTCCCCCGCCGTCACGCAACCTCCAGCCTACACCGAGGCGGGCGATTTCGGCCGCCGAATCGCCGGAATATTTCGGCTAGTTAATGTTCGCGCGGACTTGGCAGGTGCACCTCTCGCTCCCATGTCCTGCGCGGGAGTTTCATCGGAGGTTGGTCATGTCCTACGGCAATGACAGCGGCACTTGGCGCAGGGAAGCCTGGCGAAACGACGGCGGCGTTCCCCCGCATGCGTTCGATCCGCTGATGCAGCCGGAACTGTTCCGCGGCGTGCTGACGCGGCGGGTGTTCGCGTTCCTGATCGACCTCTTCGTGCTGTCGGTGCCGGTGATCCTGGCGGTGATCTTCATCGCGATCTTCGGCATCGTCACGCTCGGCCTCGGCTGGGCGCTGTTCTGGCTGGTCTCGCCAGCTTCGATCGTCTGGGCCATCGTCTACTATGGGGCCTCGATCGGCGGGCAGCACTCGGCCACCATCGGCATGCGCATGATGGATCTGGAACTGCGCACCTGGTACGGCGCCCGCGGCTATTTCGTGCTCGGCGCCACCCATGCGGTGCTGTTCTGGGTGACGGTCTCGTTCCTGTCGCCGCTGGTGCTCGTGATCGGGCTCCTCAATGGCCGGCGCCGGCTGCTGCACGACATCATCCTCGGAACCGTGATTATCAACAGCTCGGTCCGGACCCAGGTTACCCCGGCCGCGCGGGCCTCTTATTAGGCCCACCTAAACCAATTGACCGTTAGCCTCCGGGGGGCGATGCTAACTCGGCTGCCTGTATTGTATGTGGAGCCCGACGATCAGACGTGACCCAGCACTCGCGTGATACCCCCCAGTTCTATCTGACGGCGCCCTCGCCCTGCCCCTATCTGCCGGGCCGGCATGAGCGGAAGGTTTTCACGCACCTGGTCGGCGACAAAGCGGGCGATCTCAACGACTTGCTGACCCATGGCGGCTTCCGCCGCAGCCAGTCGATCGCCTATCGCCCGGCCTGCGACGCCTGCCGGGCCTGCGTTTCGGTCCGGGTGGTCGCCAACGAATTCCGCCCCTCCCGCAACTTCCGCAAGGTACTGGCCCGCAACGCCGACATCATCGGCGAGCAGCGCACGGCGGTGCCGACCTCGGAGCAATATTCGGTCTTCCGCGCCTATCTCGACCGCCGCCACCGCAACGGTGGCATGGCCGACATGACGGTGCTGGACTACGCCATGATGGTCGAGGACAGCCATGTCGAGACCCGGATCATCGAGTACCGCAAGCGCAATGCCGACAGCGCCATCACTGGCCGCGGCGACGAGCTGATGGCGGTGGCGCTGACCGACGTGCTCAGCGACGGGCTGTCGATGGTCTATTCCTTTTTCGAGCCGGGGCTTGAGGCCCGCTCGCTGGGCACCTTTATGATCCTCGATCATATCGCTCGCGCGCGCCGGCAGGGCCTGCCCTACGTCTATCTCGGCTACTGGATCGAGGGCTCCAAGAAGATGGACTACAAGGGCCGCTTCCTGCCGCAGCAGCGGCTCGCGCCGTCGGGCTGGCTGCGCGTCGACGCGTCAGGCGAGGCGCTGGCCGAGCCGCAGGACTAGGTGGTGTGGACTCTAAGGATTCCCTTTTAGGAGCAAATCAGATTCAAGGCTGCTTTTGGGAGGCAGCCTTGGGTGCGATGGACCGATTGGTGTTGAGCGACGCGACGTGGGAGCGGATGGCGCCGCTGATCATAGGGCGCCCCGATCAGAAGGGCTCTACCGGTCGCGACAACCGGATGTTCGTGGAAGGTGTGCTGTGGATCGTGCGTACGGGGTCTCCCTGGCGCGATCTCCCTGAGGTCTTTGGGGATTGGAACAGCGTGTTCCGACGCTTCAGCCGATGGAGCATCAAGGGTGTTTGGTGGCGGATATTCGAGGCGATGTCCGATGACCCGGACTTCGAATATCTGATCGTCGATTCCACCATCGTTCGGGCACATCAGCACGCCGCCGGGGCCAAAAAGGGGGGTCTGAAGATCAAGCGATCGGCCGCTCGCGCGGGGGCCTGAGCACCAAGATACATATGGCCGTTCGAGGCTTGGGATGTCCCGTGCGGTTCACGCTTACCGCAGGTCAGAAGGGCGATGCACCGCAGGCCGCCGCATTGATTGAGGGCTTATCCGCCGAGGTCGTCATGGCCGACACGGCCTATGATGCCGATCACTTGCGCCAAGCCATCGCCGCCAAGGGCGCGCTCGCCGTCATTCCCAACAACCCGTCACGCGCGCTCAAATATCCGCTCGACAAGCATCTCTATGCCCAGCGCCATCTCGTGGAATGCTGCTTCTCAAAGCTCAAGCAGTTCCGACGCGTCGCAACCCGCTTCGAAAAGACCGCCCGAAATTATCGCGCCGTCGTCACCCTCGCAGCCATTGTCCTATGGATGCGCTAGTGTCCACACTACCTAGCGCCTCTTCAGTCAGGTGCCGAAGATCGTATCGATCAGCAGCTTCACGTTCAGGATCACGATCAGGCCGGCCACGATCCACGCCGCCACCGCAACGGGGCGCGAGATCGCGAATGTGCCCATCTTGCGCTTGTCGGATACGAAGCGCACCAGCGGGATCACCGCGAACGGCAGCTGCATCGACAGCACGACCTGGCTGAACACCAAAAGCTGCGCGGTGCCGCTCTCGCCATAGAGCGCGGCCACCACAATGACCGGGACGATCGCGATGCCGCGCGTCATCAGCCGCTGCAACCAGTCAGGCAGCTTGAGGTCGAGAAAGCCTTGCATCACGATCTGGCCGGCGAGCGTCGCCGTCACCGTCGAATTGAGACCGGAGGCGAGCAGCGCCACGGCAAACAGGGTCGAGGCGATGCCGAGGCCGAGCAGCGGCGACAGCAGCTCGAAAGCCTGGTCGATCTCGGCGACATCAGAGTGGCCGCTTTTGTGGAAGGTCGCGGCCGCCAGCACCAGGATCGCGGCGTTGACGAACAGCGCCAGCATCAGCGCGATGGTGGAGTCGGTGGTCGCCCATTTGATCGCGTCGCGCCGACCCTCCTCGGTGCGCGGATAGGCGCGGGTCTGCACGATCGAGGAGTGCAGATAGAGGTTATGCGGCATCACGGTGGCGCCGATGATGCCGATCGCGATGTAGAGCATCTCCGGATTGGTGACGATCTCGCGCGACGGCATGAAGCCGCCGATCACGCCTGCAATCGGCGGCGCCGCGGCGGCGATCTGGACCACGAAGCAGACCGCGATGACGATCAACAGCGCAATCACGAAGGCTTCGAGGAAGCGGAAGCCGCGGTTCATCAGGAGCAGCAGCAGGAATGCATCGAGCGCCGCAAGCAGCGCGCCGCCGATCAGGGGAATGCCGAACAGCAGCTTGAGCGCGATCGCGGTGCCGATCACCTCGGCGAGGTCGCAGGCGATGATCGCGGCCTCGCAGGCGAGCCACAGCAGCAAATTCACCGGGCGCGAATAGGTCGCCCGGCAGGCCTGCGCCAGGTCGCGGTCGGTCGCGATGCCGAGCCGGGCGGAAAGCGCCTGCAGCAGGATCGCCATCAGGTTGGAGAGCAGGATGACCGACAGCAGCGTGTAGCCAAACTTCGATCCGCCTGCGAGATCGGTCGCCCAGTTGCCGGGGTCCATATAGCCGACCGAGACCAGATAGCCCGGCCCCGCGAAGGCCAGCAGCCGCCGCCACCACACGCCTGTGCTCGGCACCGCGACGGTTGCGTTCACCTCGGGCAGACTGCGCGCATGCCCGGCGTCGCCCCGCCAGCCACCTGGCACGGTGTCGGCAACGGAAACGGGAGCCATTCCAGGGGTGCGAGCGTCCATCCGAGAAGGATGACCGATCTCTCGCGTTATTGCAACTCATTTGCAACTGCATCTAGGCTCACGAAAATGATACTGACTGCCCGTCTTGTAAAGCACTGAGGAAGTGCTTTACGTTAGACGCATGATCAAGCTGCCCGTCGAGACGCCAACCGCAACGCTGCGTTACGCCCTCGCTCCCGACCCGTCGGGCATCGAGGCGATCGAGGCGACCTTTGCGGCCTACGACCGGATGATGGCGATCCTCGCCGAGGTCGCGCCCGTCGGCGCCAACCTCGTCTCGCTGCACGCCCAGGCCTACGAGAGGATCCGCAAGGAGACCGGCCTGCCCGCGCGGCTGGTGACGCTCGGTCTGCGCGACCGTGCCAACTACATCGCAGGCGCCGCCGTCCGCAGGATACCGCTCGACGACAAGTTGTTTGCGATCAAGGGTCCAACTTCACTGACCATTAGCACTGTCAGCGGACGCGTCTTGGTGCCGTTCGACGTGCCGGGATATGTCTCGGGCTGGGAAAGCCCCTTCCCGGCGCATTTGATCTCGGATGGACGCGGCTACGAAATCCACATCGCCGTCAAATCGAAATCAGCACAACCGGAGGAGAAGACCATGCTTCACGAAGGCATCCTTGCGCGCATGGGCCGGCTTCTTGCCGCCATCGCAAGTCAGACCATCGACAACGTCGAGAGCAACAACAAGGTCGCGCTGGTCAAGCAGGCGATCCGCGAGATCGACGCCGGTGCCGACGAAGCGCGCTATGCGCTCGGCAAATCGCGCGCCGAGGAATTCCGCTTGAAGAGGCGGCGCGAAGAACTGGATACCGAGACGACTGCTCTGAACGAGAAGATCCGTCTCGCACTTGCGGAAAGTCGCGAGGATCTCGCGCGCGCCGGCGTCGCACGGCAAATCGACCTGGAGTCGCAGGTGATCGCGCTGGAACGCGCGATGGATTTCATCGAACTCGAGATCGACGAGCAGACCAAGGCGCTGCAAGCCATGCTCGGCGCGCGCCGCGAGGCAGAGGCGCGACTAGCCGATTTCGAACAAAGTCTGATCCGCGAGGCCAAGGACGAAACCAGCCGGGGCCCATCGACGACCAATACATTGAGTGCCGAACGCGCCATGGCGGCGATCGCCCGGGTCACCGGTGTCCCCGCCTCCAGCGTGCTCGGCGACAAGGAGCTTGACGAACTCGATCGCCTGCACCGCGAAAAGGAAATCGCGGCGCGGCTTGAAAGGATCAAGTCAGAAAAATGAGTGCAGTTGGCGACATTCTGCTCGCCCCGGACGTGCGGCCCTTCGCGGTCGCGGCTGCGATCATGGTGGCACTTGGCGGTATCGAGCTGCTGACCACCATGGTCGGACTTTCGATCAGCGAACTCGTCGGCAAGGATTTCGCGGTCGAGGCCGAGAGCCACAACGCTCTCAGTGGCCTGTTTCTCTGGATCAACGCCGGGCGGCTTCCCCTCCTGATCCTGATCATCCTGATACTTGGCATATTCTCGATCGGAGGCTTCCTGCTTCAGGGACTGGCGCATGCCGCAGGCACCGCCATCCCGGTCTCGATTGCCGCGGTGGTGGCTGCCGCCGGCAGCGTCCCCGTGATCAGAACTACGAGCCGCGGCCTCGCCCGCATCATTCCGCGCGACGAGAGCTATGCGGTCAACGACAGCGACTTTGTCGGCAAGGTCGCAACCGTGTCGGTCGGCCCGCTCGATCAGGGCCTGCCCGGCAGGGTCCGTCTCAAGGATGTCTTCGGCAACTGGCACACCGTGTCGGCGCGGGCCAGCGCGGAGTCCGAGGCATTGCCGGTCGGCGCCAGCGTGTTGCTGGTCGATCGCGATGCCAAGGGATTCATTGCGATTGCCGCTCCTTCCGACCTCATTGAACAACAACAATCTTCCAACAGGGCATAACATATGTGGGAACTTGCTGTACCCGTCGCCATTGGCGTCCTCGCTATCCTCGTCATTGGCCTGCTTTTCGCAAAACTCTACAAGCGCTCGACGCGCGATGAGGCCTATGTGCGCACCGGCCTCGGCGGTCAGAAGGTGGTGCTCGACGGCGGCTCGCTGGTGCTGCCGATCTTCCACTCCACCGCCGCGGTGAACCTGAAGACGCTGCGGCTCGAGGTCGCGCGCGGCGGTCCGGACTCGCTGATCACCAAGGACCGCATGCGCGTCGATATCGGCGCAGAGTTCTATCTGCGCGTCAAACCCGACTCTTCGTCGATCGCGCTGGCCGCGCAGACGCTCGGCAACCGCACCAATGACGCCGCCGAGCTCCGCGAGCTGGTCGAGGCCAAATTCGTCGACGGCCTGCGCTCGGTCGCCGCGACCATGAACCTCGAGGAATTGCAGGAGCAGCGCGCGACCTTCGTCAAGGCGGTGCAGGACGCGGTCGGCGCCGACATCCAGAACAACGGTCTCGAGCTCGAGTCGGTGTCGCTGACCCGGCTCGACCAGAGCGACATCAAGCACTTCAACCCGAGTAATTTCTTCGACGCGCACGGCCTCACCACGCTGACCAAGATCACCAAGGAGCGTGAGCAGGAGCGCAACCAGATCGTCCGCACCACCGAGGTCAATATCGCGCAACAGGACCTGGTGGCACGGCAGACCACGCTGACGATCGAAAGCACCAAGCGCGAGGCCGAGCTCGCCCAACAGCGCGACATCGCCAACAAGACCGCCGCGATGCGCGCGCAGACGGCGCAGGTCGAGCAGACCGCGTTGCAGAACGAAGCCGAATACCGCATCCAGCAGGAGCTTGCGGTCGCCAACAAGCAGACCGAGGCCAACCAGGCTCGCGACACCCGCAAGATCGAGGCCGATCTCGCCGTGAAGCGCCGCACCACCGAAACCGACCGCGAGCTGCAGATCGTGGCGCAGGAGGCCGCGATCGCGGTCGCCACCAAGAGCAAGGAGCAGTCGGAAGCCCAGACCATCGCCGAGACCGCGCGCGCCCTCGCGATCGCAGCCGAGGAAAAGGTCACCACCGCCCGCGCCACCGAGGTCGCCGAGCGCGACAAGATCATCAATGTGATCGCCGCGCGCAAGGTTGCCGAAACCAACGCGATGCCGATCACCGTGATGGCGGAGGCCGAAAAGCAGGCTGCGGCCAACAAGGCCGAGGCCACCAACGTGCTGGCGAAAGCCGACGCCAATGCCGCCACCACCCGCGCCGCCGGCGTCAAGGCGCTCGGCCAGGCCGAAGCGGAAGTCGCGACGTTGAAGGCCGAGGCGCGCAACAAATTGAGTGCCGACATGATCGCCTACGATCTCAACCTCGCGCGGATCAACGTGATCCCGAGCGCGCTCGCCGAGGCGGTGAAGCCGATCGAGAAGATCTCCGACATCCGGATCTTCGACACCGGCGGCATGCTCGGCCGCGGCGGCGCCAACGGCCATGCCAACGGCAATGGCGGGGGCAATGGCGGTCTTGGGCTCGGCGACGGCCTCGCCGCGCAGTTGCTGTCGGTCTCGGCGTTCAAGCCGATGATCGACAAGATCCTCGCAGAGGCAGGCTTCCCGGCCGGGCCCGACGCACTCACCAGCCTGACCAGCGCGCTGGCGCAGCGCAAGACGGAGGTCGCTCCGGCGCCTGCGGCCAGTGACGACAGCCGGCCCGCGACATTGGTCGGCACCATCACCGGCCAGCTCGCGGCAGGGCCTTCGCCGCAATGAAGTGACCGCGCTCTGATGGCAAGCGCACTTCACCTCTCCCGCTTGCGGGGGAGGTCGGATCGCATCGAAGATGCGATCCGGGTGGGGGCTCTCTCCACGATGCGACTCGCGGATAGACCCCCACCCTAACCCTCCCCCGCAAGCGGGAGAGGGAACGCACGTCCGATGCGGCTGCTGCACTCAATCTCACTTCCGCTGGAAAGGCCCGCCTCTCACGACGGGCCTTGTTTTTGGCGTTGTCGGGAAACGGGTGGGATCGGGCGTCTTCCAACCACACACTATGGCCAGATCGAATTTCCCCTTAAGGATTCTGCCATGTCCGCCGACACGCCTCGCCTGCCAAGCACCTTCAATCGCCTGGCCTGGTCCAACCTCGCCGCGCAATCGGCCGAGCAGATCGCGCTTGCGGCCGCGCCCATCGTCGCCGTGCTGGTGCTCGGCGTCGGCGAAGGCCAGACCGGCCTGTTGCAGACCGCACTGACGCTGCCCTTCATCCTGTTTGCAATTCCCGCAGGCCTGCTGGCCGACCGCGTGTCGCGGCGCTGGGTGATGGCAGGCTCCGAGGCGCTGCGCGCCGCCGCCCTGGCCGCGATCCTGCTGTTGCTGTGGCTCGGCGCGATGACGTTGCCGCTGCTCGCCCTGCTCGGCTTCATCGCGGTCTGCGGCACGGTTGCCTATAGCGTCGCAGCTCCTGCGCTGGTCCCGTCCCTGGTGACGTCGCAGCAATTGCCGGCGGCGAATGCCCGTATCGAACTTGCGCGCACCGTCGCTTTCGCCAGCGGCCCCGCGCTCGGCGGCGTGCTGGTCGGCTGGGTCGGTGCCGCGCCCGCATTCGGCTTCGCCGCCGCGCTGTCGGCAATCGCGGTCGTGCTGCTCGCCGGCATCTACGAGCCGGCGCGCCAGCCTGCCCCGCGACGCCATCCGTTGCAGGACATCAAGGAAGGCGCCGCCTTCGTGATGCATCACGCCTTGCTGCGGCCGGTGTTCATCACCCAGTTCATCTTCAACACCGCGTCCTTCCTGCTGCTCGCCGTGTTCGTGCCCTATGCGGTGCGCCATCTCGGGCTCAGCGCCACCGGCGTCGGTACGACGCTCGCGATGTACGGCGTCGGCATGGTAGTCGGCGCGCTGTTCGCAACCCGCGTCATGAAGCGGCTGGCGTTCGGCACCGTGATCGGGCTCGGCCCGGTCACCGGCCTCGTCGCCTCACTCGTGATGGCGTTGACCACCTGGATTGCGACGCCGCTGCTCGCGGGCCTCGGCTTCTTCCTGCTCGGCGTCGGCCCGATCCTGTGGGTGATCTCGACCACCACGCTGCGGCAATCGGTGACACCGCCCTCGCTGCTCGGCCGCGTCTCCGCGATCAACATCATGAGCTACGGCGCCCGCCCGCTCGGCTCCGCACTCGGCGCCGTCGTCGGTGGCCTCTACGGCGCCGAAGCCTGCCTCTATCTCGCGGCCGCGATCTTCGCTGCCCAGGCGCTGGTGATCCTGATGTCGCCGGCGGTGTCGCTCAGGCGGCAGCCCGACATGGTCGGCGAACCCGCGCGGTGCTAATCTCGCCCCTCAACGTCATTGCGAGCGGAGCGAAGCAATCCATCTGTCCGCATATGCGGGACGATGGATTGCTTCGTCGCTTCGCTCCTCGCAATGACGGTGGAAAGACCTCAGCTCGCCAGATACCACTCGTACTTGCCGCCGACGACCTCGTCGGCGATAACAGCCGGATCCAGCGTATAGAGATCCTGCGCGTGGCTGATGCCGCGCAAGACGAAACGGCCGGTGGAGACCAGATAATTGCGGCCGGCGGCGTCGAGGCCGGTGCGGAAATCGGTCGAGGTCAGCAGCTCGCGGTCGACCGAGGCGCACATCGAGGCGATCCGGCTGACCTCGTTGACGGCAGGCCCGACCACGGTGAAATCCAGCCGGTCCTCGCTGCCGATATTGCCGTAGAAGACCTCGCCGACATGGAGGCCGACATAAGCCGTGGTCGTTGGCCGGTTCTCGTTCTCGCGGCGATCGTTCAGCACGCGCATGTTATGGCGGAATCTGTGCTCGGCGCGCAGCGCCGCGCGCCTGGAGTTTGCCATGTTCTCGCTGGTGAACATCGCCAGCACGCCGTCGCCGATCAGCTTCAACACTTCGCCGCCGGCATCATGGATCGCGTCGATCGAGGCCTGCGCGTAATCGTTGAGGAACGGAATGATCTCGTCCGGGCCGATGCGCTCGCTGATCGCGGTCGAGCCGCGCACGTCGGAGTACCACAGCACGGCCTTGATCTTCTCGGTGATGCCGCGCTGCATGCGCCCACGCAGCACCTGCTCCGCCGTCTCGCGGCCGAGATAGACCCGCCCGAGCGTGCGGGCGATCTCGACCTGGGCGGCCGATTTGATCGCGAGCCCGAGCACCGGCACCAGGTCGCGCAGCGCCGACATGTGGTTCTCGTCGAAGCCATCCGAACGGCGGGTGGTGTAGTAGGAGTAGAAGCAGTCCATCTCGCCGATCGTGCCGGCCTCGCCGAAGCGATGCACGAAGGCGGCGAAGTGCTTGTGGCCCTTCTCGGCGAGGTCGCCGATCATCGAAAAATCGTGCGAGCCGTTGAGGTCGATCACCATCTCGTCATGGCCGTTTTCGAGCATGTGATGGAACGCCGACCGCCGCCAGTTCTGGCTGGCCTCGCCGCTGCTGGTCGAGCCGTATTCGAAGATGTCGGCCTCGTTGCTCTCGCCGTCGTTCCAGCGGAAGCCGCGCCCTTCGAAGATCGGATGCAGGGTGTCGATGAAGACGATCGCCCGCGACAACGGCATGCCGGCGGCCCGGCAGCGCTCGCAGAAGCCACGCAGCAGGTCGTTTTCCGGCAGGCCGGTCAGACCCTGGCGGACCAGCCAATTCATGAGGCGCAAACGGGGCGTGAGTTCCATACGTCGGATTATGCCGGGCAATTGGTGCGGGAGGAAGGGCTGGTCGTCGCGTGACAGATGCGGACGCTCGTCCAGCATTGCAAGGCCGCCCCGCCTCACCATTTTCGGGCGGAACGACGCCGCCGAACGGCGGCGATTCCGCTTCCCTTTGCCCCGGCCTTCGCGCAAAAGGGCGCATGGATAACGACGCCTGCCAGCCGAACCCGATCCGACGCCTCATGCGATGGGCGATCACCCCGCCGCAATCCTATGGGGTCTATCTGGCCGGCATCGTCCTGGTCTACGCCCTGTCGTTCTACGCCGGCACGATGAAGCCAAAGCACGCGCCCGCCCCGCCGGTGACCGCGCCGTCCGCCCCGCACAGTTGATCAGGCCGATCGGGGCTGGTCGAAAGCGAACGGCGCCGAAGCGGTTCAGTCATAGAAATCCGGCGACAGTTTCAGCCCGTCGCGCTGCGCCTTGTCGTGGTTGATCCAGAGCTGCGCCTTCTCGCTCGCCAGCGTGTCGGCGATCTTCTGCATCGAGGCCAGCGTCTGCTCTTTGCTCGCATTCAAGGCCGGCACGCGCCGATTGTCCCAATTATCCTTGAAGTGAACGGCATCGCCGGTCAGCACGATCGCGCCGGTATTCGGCAGCTTCACCAGCAGCGACTGGTGGCCGGGCGTGTGGCCCGGCGTCGACAGGATGGTGACGCTGCCGTCGCCGAACACGTCGCGATCACCCTCGAGCTTCGTCACGGGATGCTCCGGCTTGAAGCGCGGCGCGTTGTTGGCACCGGGCCATTCATACTCCGCCTTCTGCACATACAGCATCGCCGCCGGGAACATCTCGACATTGCCGATGTGATCGGGGTGGGTATGCGAGACCGCCATCGCCTTGATGTCCGACGGCTTCACCCCGAGCTGGTCGAGCTGCGCGGCCAGCGTCTTCGGCCGCCGCCAGGTCACAGCCTTGGGATCGGCAGGCGCGAGGCCGTTCGGCATCGCCGCGACCGCGTCGGGAATACCGGTGTCCCATAGGAACCAGCCCTGCGCGTGCTTGATCAGATAGCAATTGTCGACGAAGTCCATCGACTTGCCTTCATTGACGCCGGGCGACCAGCGCGAAATGTCGCCTGCAACGCCTTCACCGCAGTTGAGGATGTAGAGCCGCTCGACGCCTGATTTCGTCGGCTGGGCGTCCGCGGGTAGCACCGCGCCGACGACCCAGAGCAACATCGCAAGACCGATTGCCTTCTTCACGTTGCCCTCCATTGATCGAGCCCGCTCAACGCGTGCGGCCGCAATGTGCCGCCTCGTCGGCGGCCGTGGAAGACACGGACATGGGTCGATCGATCAATTGAACGCGAGTGAGGCTCGCCGCGGGCTAGACCATTTCCGCCGGCGCCAGCCGGCAGGTCTCGCTGCTGATCTCGACCTGCAGGGTCGCGTGGTGGATGCTGAATCGCTCCGACAGCTCGGCGCAAACCCGATGCAGGAAGACATCGTCATGTCCGCCGGGCCGCACCAGGTGTGCGGTCAACGCCGTCTCGCTGGTGCTCATCGCCCAGATGTGCAAATCGTGCACCTCAGTGACGCCCTCGAGCGCGCCGAGATAGTCCCTCACCTGCTTGAGATCGATGCTCCTCGGCACCGCGTCGAGCGCGAGGTTGACGCTGTCGCGGGCAAGCTCCCAGCCGCTCAGCAGCACCACCACGGCGATGACCAGGCTGATTGCCGGATCGAGCCACTGCCAGCCAGTCGCCATGATCAGCAGCGCGGCGATCACGACGCCGAACGAGACGCCGGCATCCGCTGCCATATGCAGATAGGCGCCGCGCACATTGAGGTCGCTGTCGCGGCCGCGCATGAACAGCAGCGCCGTGCCGCCGTTGATCAAAATGCCGAGCGCCGCGACCCAGACCACGGTCCAGCTTGCGACCTCGGCCGGCTCACGGAAGCGGTTGATCGCCTCGACCGCGATGCCGCCGACCGCGATCAACAGCAGCCCGGCATTGAACAATGCCGCCAGGATCGAGGCACGGCGGTAGCCATAGGTGTGGGTGTCGGTCGGGCGCCGGCCGGAGAGCCACGCCCCGCCCCAGGCCAGCAGCAGCGCGATGACATCGGAGAGATTGTGAACGGCGTCGGAGACCAGCGCCAGCGAGTTGGCGGAGTAGCCGAAGATCAGCTCCGCGATGACGAAGGCCGTGTTCAGCGACGCGCCGACCGCAAACGCCGTACCGAAACTATCGGGCGCGTGGCTGTGCCCGGCGTGCGCGTGCCCGGCATGGGAATGTCCAGCGTGGGAATGTCCATGAGAATGACCGCTGTGGTCATGGTCGTGGTCGTGATTATGCGCCATGGCAACCGTCGCCCGATATCGTCGGCGACGGTTATAGCGCGGTGAAATGTGGATACTATCACACCGCGCCAGTTGACGGCGTAGCCCGGATGAAGCGCAGCGCAATCCGGGATCGTTGCCAAACGCGACAGCGGCCCCGGATTTCGCTGCGCTTCATCCGGGCTACAACACCGCTATTCCACGCCGCGATTGAACTTGTTCGACTTCGGCAGGCCGTGAGCGAGCCGGCCGGCATCGGCGCGGTTGCCGCGCCAGTCGGCCAGTTCCTTCAACGTCATGCTGTGCTCACGGCCGGCGGAATCCTTCCAGGTCAGGCCGGCCTTGGCGTCGAACACCGCGACATCGGACAGTTCCGAGCTGCTGTACTTCTGCAGCCGAACGCCGCGGCCACGCGCCATCTCCGGCACCTGGTCGAGACCGAACAGCACCATCTTGTGGTTGGTGCCGATCACGGCAACGGTGTCGCCGTTCACGGTCGTGATCGCACGGGCCTCGTTCGGCATCTCGACATTGAGCACCTGCTTGCCCTTGCGGGTGTTGCCGACGCAGTCCTCTTCCTTGACGACGAAGCCCTGTCCTTCGCTGCTGGCGATCAGGAATTTGCGCTCGCCCTTGTTGACGAACAGCGAGATGATCGCGGCGTCCTGCTCGAGGTCGATGAACATGCGGATCGGCTCGCCATGGCCGCGGCCGCCCGGCAGCTTGGCGACATCGAGCGAGTAGAACTTGCCGTTGGTGGCGAACAGCAGCAGCTTCGAGGTGGTCTCGGCAAAGAACGAGTGCTCGAGCTTGTCGTCGGTCTTGAAAGCGAGCCCCGAGAGATCCTCGACGTGGCCCTTCAGCGTCCGCACCCAGCCCTTCTCGGAGATCACGACGGTGCACGGCTCGCGCTCGACCAGGGCTTCCTCGATCGCGGCGAGATCATGTTCGGGCGCATCGGCGAAAGTGGTGCGGCGCTTGCCGAGCGGGGTCTTGGGCCCGAAGATATCGCGGACCTTGCGGACCTGATCGCTGACCTTGGCCCATTGCTCGGTCTCGGAGCCGAGCAGGCCCTCGATGCCCTTCAGCTCCTTGCGCAGCTCCTTGTCCTCGGTGCGGATCTCCATCTCCTCCAGCCGGCGCAGATTGCGCAGGCGCATGTTGAGGATGGCGTCGGCCTGGACGTCTGTGAGGTTGAAGGTCTTCATCAAGACCGGCTTCGGCTCGTCCTCGGTGCGGATGATCTTGATCACCTTGTCGAGGTTCAGATAGGCGACGAGGTGGCCGCCCAGCACTTCCAGGCGGTGCTCGATCTGAGTCTTGCGGAAGTTGGAACGGCGGACCAGCACGTCGCGCAGATGGTCGAGCCACTCGCGCAGGCACTCGGCAAGGCCGACCACCTTCGGGATGCGGCCCTTGATCAGCACGTTCAGGTTCAGCGAGATCTTGCTTTCCAGCTCGGTCAGCCGGAACAGCGATTCCATCATCAGCGCCGGATCGACGGTGCGCGATTTCGGCTCGATCACGAGGCGGATGTCTTCGGCGGACTCGTCGCGGACATCGCCGACCAGCGGCAGCTTTTTCTCGTTGATGAGTTCGGCGATCTTCTCGACGATCCGCGACTTCTGCACCAGCCACGGAATCTCGGTGACGACGATCACCCAGGTGCCACGCGCGCCCTCCTCCTGGGTCCAGCGCGCGCGGGTGCGGAACGAGCCGCGGCCCGTGGTGTAGGCCTCGACGATCGATTCCTTGGAATCGACGACGATGCCGCCGGTCGGGAAGTCCGGGCCCTTGACCCATTTCAGCAGCGCCTTGGACTTGGCGTCGGGCTTCTCGATCAGATGCAGCGCGGCGTCGCAGAGCTCGGCGGCGTTGTGCGGCGGGATCGAGGTCGCCATGCCGACCGCGATGCCCTGCGCACCGTTGGCGAGCAGGTTCGGGAAGCCGCCCGGCAACACCACCGGCTCTTTCGTCTGGCCGTCGTAGTTGAGGCGGAATTCAACGCCGTCCTCGTCGATACCTTCGAGCAAGAGCCGCGCGACCTCGGTCATGCGCGCTTCGGTGTAGCGGTAGGCGGCCGCATTGTCGCCGTCGATATTGCCGAAATTGCCCTGCCCGTCGACCAGCGGGTAGCGCGAGGAGAAATCCTGCGCGAGGCGCACCATGGCGTCATAGATCGCCTGGTCGCCATGCGGATGGAACGAGCCCATCACGTCGCCGACGATCTTGGCGGACTTCTTGAATGCCGCGCGCGGGTCGAGCCCGAGCAGGTCCATGCCGTAGAGGATGCGCCGGTGCACCGGCTTCAGCCCGTCGCGGGCATCCGGCAGCGCACGATGCATGATGGTCGAGAGCGCATAGGCGAGATAGCGCTCCTCGAGCGCATCACGCAGCGGCACCTCGTGAATTTCGGCCGGCTTTTCCGGCGGTACCTGTCGTTTTCCCATGGGGAGGCGTTAAACCTTGGCGGTGAATCGGGCAAGCCGCGAATCAACGGCAATTTAGGTCCCGAATCGGCCTTACGGAACCGCCGTTCGGCTTCGCGGCCTGGTCACGGCGTTGATAAACCCGTCGCGGGCGTCGGAATGGCCCTGACCGCGGGGCTCCAGCACGTGGCGGAGCAGGAACAGGCCGGTGATCTGGAAGCCGTCGCGCAGGTCCTGCTCCGACCAGCCGTTGGCGCCGCCTTCGCCTTCGCGCAGGAACGCCGGCAGCGGTAGCAGCCGGTCGCGCCACGGCTCGCCGGCGGCGCGGGACACGGCGCCGCCGGATTTCGGCGACACGTAGATCAGGTCGGTGGTCTCCCCGGTCGCCGCGCAGTTTTCCAGGTCGAGCCCGAAGCCGAGTTCGGTCAGCATCGCGAGCTCGAACCGGATCAGGTGCACGGCGGCGACACCGGCATCATCGAAATCGTCGAGCGTCCCCTGCAGCATCTCGTAGATGTCTTCATGCGGATCGCGTTCGGGCAGCAGCCGCGCCAGCGCCGCCAGATGCGTCACGCCATAGACCGCGTGCGACGAGGCGAGCAGCGTCGCCGCCCGCAGCCGGGTGCCTTCCAGCGCGTACATGCCGAGATGCTCGTCGAGCCGCGCCCGCCACACCGCGGTGACGCTGTTGCCGGGCTGCAGCAGCGGCCGCATCCGCGAGCTGGCGCCGCCGCGCACGAGACCGAGGTGACGGCCGTGCTCGCGCGTCAAGAGCTCGACGATGGCGGAGGATTCGCCATGCCGCCGCACGCCCAGCACGATGCCTTCGTCGGTCCATTCCATGAAAGAGAGACTACAGGATTCCAGCGCACCGCGCAGTCATCATACGCCGTCATGCCGACGGGCGATGGCGCTTGCACAATTTCGGAATATTGGAATGATGACGCTGAGTTGCCCGACGTGTCAAGTTGCCTGGCCGAGCGCGCCCGCCCCACCGGCTACTTTGCATGGGGTTGTTTTCGATATTTTGGCAGCGCCCCCCGCGACGGACCGAGCTCGCGGGTCCGCAGCTCAACGATAAGCGGAGGCTTCACCATGCCGCCGCGCCCCAGCACGATACCTGTCGGTCCATTCATATGCTAATTCCAGCGCGAACGGTCCGATTCAGAAGTTGTCGGCAGATGCGGGATCATCGCAATGGCTAGCCTGATTGTCGACCTGATCACCGGCCTGATCGAACTTGCGTACTGGGTGATCTGGGAAATACTTCCCTTGCTCTGCCTCTTCGCGGCATTCGCCGTGGTGTTCGTGGCAACATTCGGCAAAGTGAGCGTCGAATGGCCGGAGAAGCCCAGCAAGATCGGCTGGACCGGCATTCCACACGTGACGCGGCCGCCTCAGGGCCGCATGATCCTGTCGCCCGCGCTTGGGATCATTGTCGGCTTCATCATCTGGGCTGTCGTCTTCAGCGCGGTCGTGATCTTTCACGCCTACCGTTCGTAGATGACACCGCCCCTTACGCGTTGAACCAGCCCTGCGCGTCGCCGGTGAAGGAGTAATACAGCCCGGCCGTGGTCAGGATGCAGGACACCACCTCGATGGCGCTGTCGAGCTCCAGGCCCTTCTCGCCGATCACCTGCACCAGCGAGATCACCGACAGCACCAGCATCGCACCCAGCGCCCAGCGCGGCCAGTTCTTGCGGTGCTGCGCGGCGAGCCGGACGAAATACACCAGCAGCAGGATCATGCAGCCGGCGGTCAACGTCTCGCCGGTGATCATCTGATCAGTCCTCACGTCGGTCGGCGTGCGGTCCTGGAACGCCACCGACAACGCGTCGAGCGTCAGCGACAGATAGAGCAGCACCTCAAACCACAGCACATTTCTGGGCACATTCATTGCTTTGGGCACGCTCATTGCTCTGGGCACATTCAGGCGCCGGCTCATTCCTTTGGGAAGTCCAGTCCCATTTCCTTGTAGCGGTCGGGATCGTCGCCCCAGTTCTCGCGCACCTTGACGAACAGGAACAGGTGCACGGGAACGCCCATGATCTCGGCGATCTCGGCACGCGCCTGTGCGCCGATCGACTTGATGGTAGCGCCGCCCTTGCCGAGCACGATCTTGCGCTGGCTCTCGCGCTCGACAAAGATCGTCTGCTCGATGCGGATCGACTTGTCCTTGCGGTCGGTCCAACTGTCGGTCTCGACCGTCGACTGGTACGGCAATTCCTGATGCAGATGGCTGTAGATCTTCTCGCGGGTGATCTCGGCCGCCAGATGCCGCATCGGCGCATCCGACATCTGGTCCTCGGGATAGAGGAACGGTCCCGCCGGCACCAGCTTGGCCAGCGCCTCGCGCAGGTCGGCAACGCCGTCGCCCGACAGCGCCGAGATCATGAAGGTGTGCTCGAAGCGCATCCGTTCGTTGGCGGCCTGCGCCAGCGCCAGCAGCTTCTCGCGCTGCACGAGGTCGACCTTGTTCAGCACCAGGATCTTCGGATGCGCGACGGTTTCGAGCTTGGCGAGGATCGCGTTGGCCTCCTCGTCGATGCCCGACTTCGCATCGAGCAGCACACAGACGAGATCGGCATCGTGGGCGCCGCTCCAGGCGGTCGACACCATGGCGCGGTCGAGCCGGCGCCGCGGCGCGAAGATGCCGGGCGTGTCGACCAGGATGATCTGCGCGTTGCCCTCGATCACGATGCCGCGGATCAGCGCGCGCGTGGTCTGCACCTTGCGCGAAACGATGGTGACCTTGGAGCCCACCAGCGCGTTGACCAGCGTCGACTTGCCGACATTGGGCGCACCGATCAGCGCGACGAAGCCACAGCGCGTCGCTTCCCCCTGTTCCTTGGGTTCGTCAGTCATTGGTGCCGACGCCTTCACGCTCGATCATCGCGGATGCTGCTGCTTTCTCGGCCGCGCGCTTGTTGCCCCCGAGGCCCTCGGCGGAAGCCAGGCCCGGCAGGTCGACCGCAACGCGGAATTGTGGATCGTGGTGCGGGCCGGTGCGTTCGACCTCGCGATAGACCGGCGTCGGCAATCCCTTGCCCTGCGCCCATTCCTGCAACACGGTCTTGGGATCGCGCAGCGGCCGGCGCAGCTTGTGCATCCGCTCGGTCCAATTGCGCTCGACGAACTGGCGCGCGGCCTCGTAGCCGCCGTCGAGAAAGATCGCCCCGATCACCGCCTCGCAGATATCGCCGAGCACGGATTTGCGCAGCCGTGCGCCCTCGACCGCCTTCACCATGCCGAGCTTGATGTCCTCGAGCAGCCCGAGCGACTTGGCGACATCGGCGCAGCTTTCCTTGCGCACGAGATCGGCGAGCCGCTTCGACAATTCGCCCTCATCAGCCTTCGGGAACGCCCGGAACAGCATGTCGGACACGATCAGCCCGAGCACGTGGTCGCCGAGGAATTCCAGCCGCTGGTAGCTGTCGGCGCGGTTGCGGGTGGCGGGCTTCAGCGCGGAGACGTGGGTGAACGCAGTGGTCAGCAGCGCGGCATCCGAGAATGTATAGCCGATACGCGCCTCAGTGCCGGCGATCGCGGCCTTCTCTTCAGCCGCCTTGGCGGCCTTGCTGCGCCGCTTCTTCGGCGCGGCCGTGCTTTCGGCGGCGGGCGTCTGGCTCGGCTCGCCGGTGGGCGCTTGGTCGTTGATGGCTGCGGTATCGTCGTTCATCGCACGATGGAGAATAGGCGGTTCCACCGCACGGCGAACGGCCAGCGCCAGATCATCCAGGCCTGCTCGCCCTCGGCGATCGAGAAGAAGATCATCTGGGCACGCCCGATGATGTTCTCGAACGGCACGTAGCCGACCTGCGACAGGAAGCGGCTGTCGGTGGAGTTGTCGCGGTTGTCGCCCATCATGAAGAAATGCCCGGGCGGAACGGTGTAGACGATGGTGTTGTCCATGTAGCTGTTGTCGGTGCAGTCGAGCGACTCATAGCTGACGCCGTTCGGCAGCGTTTCCTTCCAGCGCTTGACCCGCGCGGTGGCGTCCGCCGAGCCGCAAGGATCCTCGCCGACGAAATCGCTCAGCCGCTCGCGCTTGATCGGCTCATCGTTGATGTAGAGCAGCCCGTTCCGGACTTCGATGCGGTCGCCCGGCAGTCCGATGACGCGCTTGATGTAATCGGTGGAGTCATCCCGCGGCAGGCGGAACACCACGATGTCGCCGCGGTTCGGCTCCGAGCCGAAGATGCGCCCCGAGAAGATGTTCGGCGAGAACGGGATCGAATAGTGGCTGTAGCCGTAGGAATATTTCGAGACGAACAGGTAGTCGCCGACCAAGAGCGTCGCCTTCATCGACCCCGAGGGGATGTTGAACGGCTGGAACAGGAAGGTGCGGATGACGAGCGCGATCAGAAGGGCATGGATGACGACACGGATGGTCTCGCCCAAGCCGCTCTCAGATTTGGTCCCGGTGGTCGCGCTCATTGCTTTCCCAATTCCCGCGGGCCGTGATGCCCACGCGGTGGCAGAACGTTCTCTCCACGCGAAGCGTTCGACCCCCGCGTGAGGAAAATGGCCTTGATTCTGATCTTGAGGGCAAATTCCGGCCTAAACCTGGAATCCGCGTCTCGCTCGATACCCTGCGGCGTTTTAGACGGTTGTTCGCAGGGGCGCAATCAATCGCCGCCTCAAAACTTCGCAATTCATTGAAATGTCAATGATTTTTTAGTTTGCTGAAGTTTTCCGGCAAATTCCGGCGCCGCCCGCTCATCTGGCGGGAGCAACCGCCGAAATTATGACGAAGGCCTGCGCCAGCGGCCAATCGTCCGTGATCGAAAGGTCGATCTGCGCCTGCATGCCCTCGGGCGTCAGCTCCTGGAGCCGGGCCAGCGCCCCACCGGTCAGCCGCATCGACGGCCGACCGCCCGGCAGGTTCACAACCCCCATGTCCTTCCACCACACCCCGCGCCGGATACCGGTGCCGAGTGCCTTGGAGCAGGCCTCCTTCGCGGCGAACCGCTTGGCGTAGGTTGCGACCACCATCTTCTCGCTGTTGGCCCGGCGCACCGCCTTGGCACGCTCGGCATCGGTGAAGATGCGATCGAGGAATCGCTCGCCATGGCGCTCGATCACCTTCGCAATCCGGGTGATGTCGATCAGGTCGGAGCCAATGCCGATGATCATGCGCTGACGACGCCTTGCGCCCTGGCGCGGCCGCGGTCCATCGCCGCACGCATCTCGCGCACCGTGGCGGCGATGCCGACGAACAGCGCCTCGCCCATCATGAAGTAACCGATGTTGAGCTCGCGGATTTCGGGCAGCGCGGAGATCGTCTCCGCGGTCTCATAGTCGAGCCCGTGGCCGGCATGGACCTCGAGCCCGGCCGCCTGCGCGAGCCTGGCGCCGGCGACGATGCGCTTCCACTCGGCCTCCGCCTTGTCCTTGTGACCGTCGACCACGGCGTCGCACCAGCCGCCGGTGTGGATCTCGATCACGGGCGCCTTCAGCTGCGCGGCCATCTCGATCTGCCTGGGATCGGCGGCGATGAACAGCGAGACCCGGATGCCGGCATCATTGAGCCGCGCGATGAACGGCGCCAGCGCATTGTGCTGGCCGACCACGTCGAGGCCGCCTTCAGTGGTGAGCTCCTGGCGCCGTTCCGGCACCAGGCAGACCGCGTGCGGCCTGGTGGCGAGCGAAATCCGCAGCATGTCATCGGTCGCCGCCATCTCGAAATTCAGCGGCTTGGAGATCTCGGCCTTGAGCCGCGCCATGTCCTCGTCGCGGATGTGACGGCGATCCTCGCGCAGATGCGCAGTGATGCCGTCGGCGCCGGCCGCGATCGCGGCAAGCGCCAGCCGCACCGGATCGGGCCGCGCCCCGCCACGCGCATTGCGCAGGGTCGCGACGTGATCGACATTGATACCGAGACGGAGCGGAGCAGCCTTTGACATGTCCCTAACCTGCAATTCTAGCCTGTCATGCGCGGGCAAAGCCGTCCGAAGGAAGGCGTCGCTTCCGCCCGCCTATGCCCTGCGCATGCATCCTTACCCATTGACGCGTTCGACCCGTGCAACGACGGCCTTGGCGCGCAACTGCGCGATGATAGCGCTGAGATGCTTGAGGTCATAGACCTCAAGATCGATGGTCAGCTCCGTGAAGTCGGGCGATTGGCGCGACATGTGGATGTTGTCGATATTGCCGTCGTGCTCGGCGATCACGGTCGCGATCTGGGCGAGGCTGCCCGGCTCGTTGACATTGTGGACCAGGATACGCGCGGGGAAGCGCTGCGGCATGGTCTCGTCGATGTCCCAGCGCACGTCGAGCCAGCGCTCCGGCTCCTCCTCGAAATCCTTCAGCGCCGGCGACTGGATCGGATAGATCGTGATCCCCTCGCCCGCCGTGACGATGCCGACGATCCGATCGCCCGGCACGGCGCCGCCGTTCGGCGCGAACTTCACCGGCAGTTCGGAATTGATGCCGCGCACCGGGATCACCGAGGTGGCGCGCGCCGGATGCGGCGGGGTCTGCGTCTTCAGCTTGGCGGCGAGCCCCTTCTTGGCGCCATAGCGCACCATCCGCTCTTCCTTGTAGTCGGGATACATCGCGCGCGCGACGTCGGAGGCCTTGATCTCGCCGCGTCCGACGGAGGCCATCACGTCCTCGATCGAGGTGCGCGCGAGCCGCGGCAAGGCGCCCTTCAGCTTGTCGTCGGCATATTCGATCTTGGCGCGGGCAAACAGGCGGTCGACGATGCGGCGGCCGAGGCCGGCATACTGGTCGCGCACCGCATCGCGGGTGGCACGCCGGATCGCGGCCCGCGCCTTGCCGGTGCGGGCGAGCGCTTCCCAGGCCGACGGCGGCGCCGACTGCGCCTTCGAGGTCAGCACCTCGACCTCGTCGCCATTCTGCAGCTCGGAGGACAGCGGCGCGAACTTGCCGTTGATCTTGCAGCCGACCGCGCTGTTGCCGACACCGGTGTGCACGGCATAGGCGAAATCGATCACGTTGGCGTTGCGCGGCAGCGCGATCAGCTTGCCCTTCGGCGTGAAGCAGAACACCTGGTCGTGGAACAGTTCGAGCTTGGTGTGCTCGAGGAATTCTTCGGGATTGGAGCTCTCCGAGAGGATGCCGATGGTGTGGCGCAGCCAGGCGAAGGCGTTCGACTCGTGCTTCAGCCGCTCGTGCGGCGAGCCCGCCCCCTCCTTGTAGAAGGCATGCGCGGCGATGCCGAACTCGGCGATCTGGTTCATCTCCTCGGTACGGATCTGCAGCTCGACGCGCTGCTTGCCCGGCCCGATCACGGTGGTGTGGATCGACCGGTAGTCGTTCTGCTTCGGCGTCGAGATGTAGTCCTTGAAGCGGCCCGGCACGACCGGCCAGGTGGTGTGGACAATGCCGAGCGCGCGGTAGCAGGCGCCGACATCGTCGAGGATGACGCGGAAGCCGTAGATGTCGGACAGCTGCTCGAAGCCGACCGACTTGCGCTCCATCTTGGTCCAGATCGAAAACGGCTGCTTGCGGCGGCCGAACACCCGCGCGGTGATGCCGTTCTTCTGCAGATTCTTTGAGAGCTGGGTTTCGATCTCGCCGATCAGGTTGCGGTTGCGCTCGGCCAGTGAATCGAGCCGCTGCTTGACCACCGCATAGGCCTCGGGATCGAGCACGAAGAACGACAGGTCCTCCAGCTCCCCGCGCATCTCCTGCATACCCATGCGGCCGGCCAGCGGCGCATAGATATCCAGCGTCTCCTCGGCGATGCGGCGGCGCGAGGCGGGCGGCACGAATTCCAGCGTGCGCATGTTGTGCAGGCGGTCGGCGAGCTTGATCAGCAGCACGCGGACGTCGTCCGCGATCGCCAGCAGCAGCTTGCGCAAATTCTCGGCCTGCTTGGCCTCGCGCGACACCAGCTCCAACCGCTTCAGCTTGGTCAGGCCTTCGACCAGCGCACCGATCTCATGGCCGAACACATGGTCGATCTCGGCCCGCGTCGCCTCGGTGTCCTCGATCGTGTCGTGCAGTAGCGCCGCCACGATCGTGGCGTCGTCGAGCTTGAGGTTGGTGAGGATCGCGGCGACCTCGAGCGGATGCGAGAAATAGGGATCGCCGGAGGCGCGCGTCTGGGTGCCGTGCGCCTTCATGGCGTAGACGTAGGCGCGGTTGAGCAGGTCTTCGTTGGTGTCGGGGTTATAGGACCGGACGCGCTCGACAAGGTCATATTGTCGCATCATGCGGGTCCGCGGCTTGGCCGGCCTCTCCGCCGCGGACGACGCCGGCGCCACCGCGACCGTTTCGGTTGCAGCCTGCATCTGGATGGAACTGCGGCGTCGATACGCCATGAACTCGCTGCCTCTCGCGGGACCGGAACGTCCCTTCTTCCTCAATCTAGTGCGCTTTCGAACGAAGCAGCACCCCGCGCGGGCCCTGGAACCATTCAATTTTGCGCGTCCGCATAGGACGCACCGTAACAGCAAAATTGTCAACAAAAGCAAAGGCCCGGAGCAATGTCCGGGCCTTTGGCAAATTGATCCGAGATGCGGAGCCGAACGACGAGCTTACTCGTCCTCCTCGGGCTGCTCTTCCGGGGGCGCCAAGCCCTCGAGGCCCTTCAGCAGCTCTTCCTCGGTCATGCGCTCGACCGCGACCTCGGTGTCGTCGGCGTCGACGCTGGCACCGGCGGAACCGATCAGCGGCACAGTGTCCGGCTCGGGCTCGTCGACCTCGACGAACTTCTGCAGGGAGTGCACGAGTTCCTCTTTCAGGTCCTCCGGCGAGATCGTCGAATCGGCGATCTCCCGCAGCGAAACGACCGGGTTCTTGTCGTTGTCACGATCAACCGTGAGTTGCGATCCCGACGAGATCATCCGGGCACGATGCGCAGCCAACAGGACGAGGTCGAAACGATTGTCGACCTTATCAATGCAATCTTCGACGGTGACGCGAGCCATCTCGAGGCGCTCCGTGGTAAAAGGGACCGAACATGTAGGTTATGAGCGTTAGTTATAGGGCTAGTCCCCGTTTCGCAAGGCAAAATTTGTGATTTGCCTTCCCAACAGGCTCTGATAACCCCCTCTGCCGGGGCCAGAAGGGCCGGAGCGTCTGACGACATGGCTAGGTTGCTGTCCCAGGCAAGTAAATCTCTTCATTGCAATGTCAAAGCTCTAGGCTTTTTGCCCTCGCCTCACCATAATTGCGGTGGTGACTGTCGTGGGGAAAGATTCACAGAACTTTAGGCAGCAACGCCGGAAATTACGCGCGGTTGATCACCGCCGCGCTAAGAACACTAACAACCACGCGAGAACACTTTGATGTCGTCACCTGTTTCCAACAAGATCGCGCTCTTCATCGATGGAGCCAATCTTTACGCAACCGCAAAGACGCTCGGCTTCGACATCGACTACAAGCGCCTCCTCAAGGAATTCCAGAGTCGCGGCACCCTGCTCCGTGCGTTCTACTACACGGCGATCATCGAGGATCAGGAGTATTCGTCGATCCGTCCGCTGATCGATTGGCTCGACTACAACGGCTACACCGTGGTCACCAAGGCGACCAAGGAATTCATCGATGCCAGCGGCCGCCGCAAGGTGAAGGGCAATATGGACATCGAGCTTGCCGTCGATGCCATGGAGCTGGCCGAGCACATCGACCAGATGATCCTGTTCTCCGGCGATGGCGACTTCCGCTCGCTGGTCGAAGCCGTGCAGCGCCGCGGCGTTCGGGTCACCGTGATCTCCACCATTGCGAGCCAGCCGCCGATGATCGCCGACGAGCTGCGCCGCCAGGCCGACGTCTTCACCGACCTCGTCGAGCTGCAATCCAAGCTTGGCCGCGATCCGTCCGAACGTCCGGCCCCGCGCGAACCGCGTCACCACTCCCCGCAATTCCTGCAACGCGCGACCACCATGGCCCCCCGGGGAGCCGATGACGATTTCGACGAGTAATCTCGTCGCCGCACCGACGCGCCCCGACAGCAACTGTCAGCTCTGTGTCAGGTTGGCCGACTTTCGTGCACAGGCCCGCACACTCCACCCGGACTGGTTCAACTCGCCGGTGGAATCGTTCGGCGATCCGAATGCGCGGCTGCTGATCGTCGGGCTCGCGCCGGGCATGCAGGGCGCCAACCGCACCGGCCGTCCCTTCACCGGCGATTACGCCGGCGATCTGCTCTACGCGACCTTGCTCGAATATGGCTTCGCCAGCGGCGTCTATCAGGCGCGGCCGGACGACGGCCTGAAGCTGGTGGACTGCCGGATCAGCAACGCGGTGCGCTGCGTGCCGCCGCAAAACAAGCCGCTGCCGGCCGAGATCAACACCTGCCGGCAATTCCTCCGCGCCACCATCGCCACGATGCCGAAGCTGCGCGCGATCGTGCTGCTCGGACGAATCGCACACGAATCAACGTTGAAGGCGCTGGATGTTCGTCTGGCTGCGGCGCCCTTTGTGCACGGCGCCGTGCATAGCGCGGGCACTTTCAAGCTCTACGACAGCTACCACTGCTCGCGCTACAACACGAACACCGGCGTGCTGACGACCGACATGTTCCGCAAGGTCTTCGCGACCGTGCGCAAGGAGCTCGGCTAGAGCCTTCTCCCGGTATCCACTTCGCGAACCGGTATCCACTTTATTTGGAAGCGCTCTCATCTTTCCGCGGATTGGCCTGCAGCCATTCCAGCACGTCGCCGGCATTCCGGTCAGGCGGGAACACCGGATAGAACACCTGCGTGATGCGCGCATCGTCGATGATGAGCGCAAGCCGCTTGATCAGCGTCAGGCCCGCCACCGACATCGTCGGCAATCTCAGCGCGTGCGTCAGTTCCAGCGCTTCGTCCGACAGCACCGGGAACGGCAGATGCAGGCGCGACGCCATCTCGGTCTGGTAGGCATTGCTCTGCGTCGACAGCCCGAACACCTGGGCGGCACCGGCCGCCTTCAGGTCGGCGAACAGGTCGCGGAAGGCGCAGGTCTGCGGCGTGCAGCCGCGGGCCCCCGGGATCATGTCCCAATCGTCGACCAGCCCGATCTTGCCGGGCTCGCCGGTTCGCGGATAGGCGAACACCACGGTGCGGCCCTCGAGCGCCGACAGCGCCACCGAGGTGTCGTCGGTGGCGCGCAGCCTGATCGGCGGGATCGTCATGCCGGTCAAATGCGCAGCGCCGCCATCGTCCCTGGGGGCCGGGATCCTGCTCCAGTCGACGTCGGTGAGGCTGCTCTGGTTCATCGGACCAATCTCCATCCGCCGTCGTCGCAGGGACGGCACTCGGAACGCCCTAGCCCCGCGCCCGCATCAGGCGGCCCTTTTCGCGGCCCCAGTCGCGCTTCTTCTCGGTCTCGCGCTTGTCGTGCAGCTTCTTGCCCTTGGCGACAGCGAGCAGCAGTTTGGCACGGCCGCGCTCGTTGAAGTACAGCTTCAGCGGAATGAGCGTCATGCCTTCGCGGTCGACGGCGCCAAGCAGCTTGTTGATCTGCTTGCGATGCAGCAAGAGTTTTCGCGGCCGCTTCGGCTCGTGGTTGAAGCGGTTGGCCTGCAGATATTCCGGGATATTGGCGTTGATCAGCCAGATCTCGCCGTTCTTCGAATCCGCATAGGATTCCGCGATCGTGCTCTTGCCGCTGCGGATCGACTTCACCTCGGTGCCGGTCAGCGAAATGCCGGCCTCGACGGTATCCTCGATGGCGTAGTTGAAGCGGGCCTTTCGGTTTTCAGCGACAACCTTGATCGGACGTTCGTTCTTGTCGGCCACGTTAGCCCTTCTTGAGGAGGTCGCGGATTTCCGTCAGCAGCACGACCTCGTCGGACGGCTTCGGCGGCTCGGCGGACTTGGCCTCGTCCTTGCGCTTGAACTGGTTCATGGCGCGGATGACCATGAACAGCACGAAGGCGATGATCAGGAAGTTCAGCGTCAACGTCAGGAAGTTGCCCCAGGCCAGCACCGCGCCCTGCTTCTTGGCGTCGGCCAGGTTGGTCGCCGTGACGGCCTTGGAAAGCCCGGTAAAATAGTTGGAGAAATCGAGTCCGCCCGTGATCGCGCCGATGATCGGCATGATGATGTCGCCGACCAGCGAAGTGACGATCGCGCCGAAGGCTGCGCCGATGATGACGCCGACGGCGAGGTCGACGACATTGCCCTTCATGGCGAATTCGCGGAATTCCTTCAGCATGCCCATCCCCTTCTCTTCGACATTGCGCACGGCATTGTTCACGGCGGTTGCGGCCTGGCTCAGTTGATCAGGCCGGCATGCACCATGGCGCTGCGGACGGCCTGGCGGGTCGATTCAGAGACCGGCACCATCGGCAGGCGCAGCTTCTCGTCCAGCTTGCCGAGCAGCGACATCGCATACTTCACCGGCGCCGGATTGCTCTCGATGAACAGGTTGGTGTGCAGCGGCATCAGCTTGTCGTGGATCTTCAGCGCGGTGGTGACATCGCCCTTCTGCCAGGCGATCTGAAACTCCGAGCACAGCCGCGGCGCGACGTTCGAGGTCACCGAGATGCAGCCATGGCCGCCATGCGCCATGTAGCCGATGATAGTCGCGTCCTCGCCCGACAGTTGATTGAAGTCCTCGCCCATCGCGGCGCGCTGCTGCGACACCCGCACCATGCTCGCGGTCGCGTCCTTGACGCCGGCGATGTTCTTCAGCTCGAACAGCCGCGTCATGGTGTCCACGGACATGTCGATCACCGAGCGCGGCGGGATGTTGTAGATGATGATCGGAATGCCGATCGCATCGTTGATCGCCTTGAAGTGCTGGTACATGCCTTCCTGGGTCGGCTTGTTGTAGTACGGCGTCACGACCAGCACCGCATTGGCTCCGGCCTTCTCCGCGTGCTCGGCGAGCTCGATCGCCTCCTTGGTCGAATTCGAGCCGGCGCCGGCGATCACGGGGACCCGGCCCTTGGCCTCCTCGATGCACCACTCCACCACGCGCTTGTGCTCGTCATGGCTCAGCGTCGGGCTCTCGCCCGTGGTGCCGACCGGCACCAGGCCGTGCGTGCCCTCGGCGATCTGCCAGTTCACGAGGCCGCGGAACGCCGCCTCATCCACCGCGCCGTTTTTGAAGGGCGTCACCAAGGCAGTGAATGATCCCCGGAATTTTGTCTTGGCTGCCATGGACTTCCTCCAAACGCTTCAGGCTAAAGGCTAGGTCGACGGACCCTTGTTATTGTCGTGCTTCACGTCCGTGCAACCGGCACCCGGTTGAAGCGAAACGCCATGAAAGGCAATTCATATCGGGTCTGACCGGCAGGCGAAAGGGCCGTACCGAACCTATTCCCAGCCGGTTCCAGCCGCGATTTTGCCGTTGTGCTGGCGCAAACAGCCGCACCGGCAGGCTTCTTAGTATTTTGTCTACGTTTTCAATCAAATAAGAACCCATGGCCCAACCGACCAGATGATTCGGGGCCGCAGAGGACTTCTGTGATCCGTTCCGCCCGCGCAGGCACATTGCGATCGACGGCGCTGGCGACGAGCCTGGCGCTCGTTGTTGGCCTTGCCGCCATCACGGCCGATGCATGGGCCGCCGAGGATGCTCCGGCCGCGAAGCCGGCTGCCCAAGACACAGCCGCCAAGACGGCGACCCCGAAGAACGCGACTTCGAAGACTGCGGCTTCCAAGACCGAAGCTTCCAAGACCAGCACTTCGAAGCCGCATTCTTCAAAGCCAACCGCGACCAAGAACAGCGAAACCAAGACCAGCGCTGCTAAGACGGACGCAGCCAAGACGACCTCTTCGAAGTCCGGCGCGGCCAAGACCGACAGCGCCAAGGCCGCGCCTTCCAAAACCGACGCTTCGAAGAGCGCCGCGTCAAAGAGCAGCACGTCCAAGACCACTTCTGCAAAGACCACTGCGTCGAAGCCCGCTGCTCCGGCAGCGACAGGAAGTCTGCCGAACAAGCCGGCGCCCGTCCGCGCCGCCGCCCCCGCGCTGGTTCCGGCGACCCGCCAGCATGCCGCGCCGATCGCGCGCAAGCCGGTGCTGCCCGCGGCCGTGGCCGCGACGTCGTCGACGTCGCAGTCCGACAAGGAGGCGCTCGCGAGCGTCGTCGAGCTGCTGCGCAAGCGCAAGCCGGCGGACGCCACCGAGGCCGAGGCCTCGATCTCCGATCCGGTTGCGCGCAAGCTTGCCGAATGGCTGATCCTGCGCAGCGAGGACAATGGCGCCTCGGTCGAGCGCTACCGCGCCTTCCTCGACGCCAATCCGAGCTGGCCCTCGCAGATCTTCCTTCGCCGCCGCATCGAGGCATCGCTATGGGACGATCATCGCGACGATTCCGCGGTGTGGGCCTGGTTCCAGAATGAATCGCCGGTCTCGGCCAAGGGCCGGCTCGCGCTCGCCAAGGTGATGATCGGACGCGGCGACCGCGGCAATGCCGAGCGCCTGGTGCGCGAGGCCTGGCGCAGCGATCCGATGAGCGAGGACACCGAAACCACCGCGCTCGATCTGTTCGGCTCGTTCCTGACCGCAGGCGACCACAAGGCGCGCATGGACACCATGCTCTACGGCACCGACAACGAGGCCGCCGGCATCCGCGCGGCCAGGCGTCTCGGCTCCGGTTATCTGGCGCTCGCCAAGGCGCGCATCGCGGCCAACCGCAAGGGCTCGAACCTGCGCGCGATGCTCGAAGAGGTGCCGCGCGAACTCTCCGGCGACACCGGCTATTTGTTCGCCAAGATCCAGCTGCTCCGCCGCGAGGAGAAGTTCACCGAAGCCGCGCAGCTGATGCTGAGCGCACCGAAGGACGCCGCGCGGCTCTTCAACGTCGACGAATGGTGGGTCGAGCGCCGCCTGCTGGCGCGCAAGATGATCGACGTCAACGAGTTTCGCACCGCCTATCTGATCGCGCGCGACGCGGCGCTGCCCGCCCGCGACATCTACAAGACCGAGCAGGAATTCACCTCGGGCTGGATCGCGCTGCGCTTTCTCAACGACCCCGCCCTCGCCGCCCAGCATTTCGCGCGGATCGGCGTCGGCAGCGCCAACCCGACCGCGCTGGCGCGTGCCGGTTATTGGCAAGGCCGCGCCGCCGAAGCCGCCGGCCGCGGCCAGGAGGCGCGCGCCGCCTACGCACGCGCAGCCGAGCAGTCGACCAGCTATTACGGCCAGCTCGCGCGCGCCAAGCTCGGCCTGCCGCAGATCGAATTGAACAGCGCACCGCGCGGCCGCGGCGCCGACCGCCTGGAGATCGTGCGCGCGGTCGGGCTGCTCTACGAAATCGACGCGCGCGAGCTCGCGATTCCGATCTTCGGCGATATGGGCGACAATGGCGATCCGGAAGCGCTGGCGGGCCTCGGCGAGCTCACCGCGCGCCATAGCGATGCCCGCGGCATGCTGCTGATGGGCAAGGCCGCGCTCAATCGCGGATTGCCGTTCGACCACTACGCCTACCCGGTGAACGGCATTCCATCGTTCCGCCAGGTCGGACCGGAGGTCGAGCAGAGCGTGGTCTATGCGATTGCGCGCCAGGAAAGCGCGTTCAATCCGGCGGTGGTGTCGCCGGCCCAGGCCTACGGCCTGATGCAGGTGACGCCGGACGCCGGACGTTACGTCTGCAAGCGCGCCGGCATCGGCTTCGATCTCAACCGGATGAAGACCGATCCGGTCTACAACGCGATGCTCGGCGCCGCCGAGCTCGGCGGCCTGCTCGAGGACTATCGTGGCTCCTACATCCTGACCTTCGCCGCCTACAATGCCGGCCGCGGCAGCGTGAAGAAGTGGATCGAGCGCTATGGCGACCCGCGCGATCCCAAGGTCGACGCGGTTGATTGGGTCGAGCTGATTCCGTTCTCGGAGACGCGGAACTACGTCCAGCGGATCATGGAGAACCTGCAGGTCTACCGCGCCCGCTTCGGCGGCGGCACCAGATTGCAGATCGACGCCGACCTGCGCCGCGGCGCCAGCGTGGAATGAGCCGGCACGGCCGGTTTTCAACAGCCTTGCGAGGGGCCACGGTCAGCTCCGCGCTGCCCTTGATCTAACTTATTGTTATAGCTTGATTTTCCTGAATTCACCCGAGCCATCGCACCGGAATCGGCGCGCAGTATAAAGGCTCAGTGCCCGCTCCCGGGCCGCCGGCGGCGGAGCTGCCACCAAATCACCTTGCCGCAAACTGAATCTGCCGCTTGCGGCCTAGCGCCCTCTCGGGCATATCGGCGCCATTGGAGACGTGGCCGAGTGGCTGAAGGCGGCGGTTTGCTAAACCGTTATAGGCTTGTAAAGGCCTATCGAGGGTTCGAATCCCTCCGTCTCCGCCAATATTTAACCCAGGTATTTGATTGTAAAAGAATATTTTGGGGGATGATAAGCCACCCCACAAACTGGCCCATAAGACTAGAATGACTGCTCAGCGCGAAGTGACGGTGATTGACATCCAAGGCCGCCGCGATACCTACTGTTTGAGTTGCTTGATGAGCTCTGTGAGCGCGCGATTTCCTGGCATGAGGCGCGCGAGCCGTTCGGCATATTCTAATGCTGCCGCCGAATCTCCGTTTTCTCGGCTGAACGCGATCGCGGCCGAGAGACTGTCGCGGTCGTTGGGATGCCTGTGCAAGTTCGCTTTGAGGACAGCAAGCGCCTCGTCGCGGCGACCTGCGGACTTGAGCCCGACCGCATAGACATACGCATAGCGCGGCTGACCATCATCCAGCATTGCCGCGCGACGCAATTCATCGAGCCCCGCCTCTAGTCGCTTTTGCCGCACGAGGACCAGACCCAGTGCGTGATGGAGAGAGGCGTCCTGTTCCGATCTCGACAAAGCCTCGCGAAGGACCCGGTCGCCCTCGCTGTCCCGTCCAAGCTGCCGGTAAAGGTCAGACAGATTGATGGTTGCCGCGGAGAACATGGGATCGAGGCGGATCGCGGCTCGATATTCCGTTTCCGCCTCGGCCGCATTGCCCTGCCGCGCGTAGAAATTGCCGAGCGTCGTGCGCGCGTCCGGTCTGTCGGCGTTCAGCTTTTGCGCAGCCACGAATTCCGCGGCCGCACGTGAAAAGGCGTCGTTATCGGCGGGCGGCTGGAACGAGGCGAGAACCTCCGCGGCTCGGATCCGCACGCCGCGCACAGGGTCGGTCAATGGCGGATAAGCTAGCGCCCATAGCTGATCGGCTGGAATGCCTTCCAGGGCGTCAAGCGCTCCCAGGCGCACGAGCGGATCGGGATCGGAAAGTCCGCGACGGATGAGATCAAGGTCGGGCCTCGGAAGCTCAGCCAGCGCGCTCGCGCGAACCAATGCCGGGACATCAATGGCCTGGGCGAGGGCCGCGAGCAGGGCCTGCGCGTCGATTGCTTCGCCCCACGCGGCATGAAACGCCGGCGCGTAGGCCTGATAGCCATGCCGCTTCGAGCCGAACGATGCTTCGATCTGTTGTGCCGCCCAGACGGCAGACTTGTCACGGTGACAATCGTTGCAGGCATTCGGGGTGCCAAACTGTACGGACAGATCAGGGCGAGGGATCCGGAGGCTGTGATCGTGGCGGCGGTCGACGACCATGTAGCGCCGCTCCGGCATATGGCAGGAGGCGCAGCTCGGCGGCGGAGTAACATTGGCGTGTTGCCGGTGGGCGTCCGATTCATATTTGCTCGCCACATGGCATTGTCCACACACGGCCTCACCCGGTGCCTTCAGCATCGCACTGTGCGGATCGTGGCAGTCGCTGCAGGTCACGCCTTTGGCGAACATCCTGCTCTCCTTGAATGGAACGTAGTTGTACGTCTCTTCGTCGTCCCGCATCTGGCCATCGGCATGAAAGAGTTGCTGATCGATCAGGGATACCCGATGGGTCTCCGAGAGCGACTTGCCCGGCATCCAGTCCTCGGAAAGCTGCCCGCGGCGCGCATGGCAGCGCCCGCAGGTCTCCACTTCCTTGCGCAACGCAGGCGCGGACGGGATGCGCTTCGGAGTGAATGTTCCGTCCTCGACTGACCAAGTCATGCCGGTGCGTTCGTCGAATCTGACGAGAAGACCATTGTCGCTGTCGGGTGCTGCGGTCTTTCGGTGTGCCCATGCGACATGTCGCGAGCCAGCGCCATGGCAAGCTTCGCACCCGACGCCAATCTCGGAGAAAGTCGTCGCGAACCGGTCTTTGGCGGCGTCGTAGTTCTTGCGCACGTCGGTCGAATGACACTCGGCGCACATGAAATTCCAATTCTGGTTCGGCTTGGTCCAGTGCAACGGATCGCTGCTGGTGACAGCAGCATCGGGGTAGAGATGAAACCAGCGTTGGCCGCCCTGCTCTTTCGGCCGGCTGTCCCACGCGATCGACAGCGCCTGAACGCGGCCGTCGGAAAATTCGACCAGATATTGCTGTAGCGGATCGACGCCGAACGTGTACTTCACCTCGAAGGTCGCGAGCTGCCCATCCGGTCCGTCCGTCTCGACCAGAAACTTCTGGTCCTTTCGGAAGAAGCGCGAGCGCGTGCCTGCATATTCGAATGCAGCGTCGTTGAAGTCGCCGCGGACCGACGCATCCGTAGCGTGATCCATGGCGTGCCGGTGCTGCGAATTCTTCCAGAGGTCGGCCTCGGCCTGGTGGCAGCCGCTGCAGGTTTGGCTGCCGACAAAGCGCAATGATGTGCTCTGCGACCCTGATGGATTGTCCGACGGGTGGCTTTTGCCCGACAGGTACCACCACGACGCGCCGCCGGTGATTGCGATGCCCGCAGCTGCAAGAATTCCAAAGATTGTCTTCCTGAGGCCGGGCAACCAGCCCGTCTTTGTATCTGGGTCGGGAGTTGGCTGAGGCGGATCCTGGGGCCGTCGGCCGCGCTTGCGGTGCGATTTTCTATGAGATCCCTTTGCCACATCTACCTTCCATCGCCAGTTCACGCCTTCAGTCGTTTTCAGGTCTCTCAGCTCTCCCTTCTCCGGGCTCCGGCTCCCCCTTGCGTCTAGGCCGCAGTGTGAATTGCAGGTCTCGTTGCGAGCAGTGTCCGACGATCGTGGATCAAGTTCTCCAACCGATGGGCTGCTACATTCAATGTGGCCTCATCCACCGCGGTCTCGTCTCCCCTTGCAGCCCTGCTGCGTTGCTCTCTGAGAATGCCGTCAATCTCATCTTCGATATCCGACAGCTCGGCCTCCGTATCGACTTTCCGGATCCGTCGCGCCAGAGCGTAGAGAGAATCCAGGGGCCCTTGCACCGTCTCCGGCTGCCCGATCCCCAAAAACTTCCACGCCGCCGCCAGAACGGATGCCATGCCACCCAAAATCATTGGCGTCAGGTAGATCCAGTTGCCGTATTCATCCATAAAGCTCTGCTGGGTGCCGTTGTAAAAGGCTGCCGCCCCGGGATGGACCGCAAGGTAGGCATCCGGGTCGGTGCTGGGGGCGGCGATTTGCGCAAAGATAGGCTGTTCGGTCAAAAGGTCCCGACGCACACTCATGATCGTTTGCGTCAGAGTGGCAATCAAATCGGAGCCAAGCTTCTTTCTCGCGACCAAATAGAGTGAAGTCCTGAGAGTCGTGAGATCGTCGTCTGGAACCGGCGGGGCTCCGCGTAGCGTCCCCTTCGGCACGTCGAAACTTTCATAGGCTCGATCGGCCTGCGCAATTGCGCCAGCGGACTCGATGGCAATCAGCACTGGCAAAGCCTTTGGGCCCTGCTGGAAGAAACTGCGTACGAGCGACAAATATTTTTCGGCTAAAGGGATCACCACGAGCAGTGCAGCAACCTCTTTGGATTGAATCGCGCGCCGCGCATCCGGCAAGTCGATATCCTTGAACGTCTTCGCGCGATCCAGACCATATTCCTTGCTCAGGACATCGACGATCCGGGCATTCGCCGCGCCCGCGACCACGCCAATACGGCGGCCTTTCAATTTGTCCATGCTGTCGATTGTCGAGCCCGGCGGCGCGATGATCAGCAAGACCATGTGGCTTACAACGACGACGGCCTGCGCCTGTGACAAGTCACCGACGTCGCCGCGCACAACTGCGAGATCGACGCTACCTTCCGAAAAGGCCTTGGCGGCGTCGAGTGTCGTGCCGGTGTCGATCACCTTCAGGCGCACCGCAGCGTTCGTCGAAACGAGCCGGCTTGCGATAGTGGACATTGCCTTGACGGCCTCACCGTCAACTGAGCCCGCCGCGACGGTCAGGGTTACCGGACGGGTGTAGTATCGATAACCAAGGAGACCCGCGCCTATCGCGAGAACGGCAATACCCACGAGCGAAATAAGGCGAAGCCACAGCGGAAGTTTGATCGACATCATGCCCGTCACTCCGACAGATCCACTGATTGACCAAGACGGCGCGAAGCCAGATTGGCAATCCAATGGAGTTCATTCGCATTCCCTCCGTAAGGGGCCATCCAGCTCGCGATCAGTTTGGAGGCTTCCTCCTGCTGGCTCCCTTTAGCGTTGTCACCGGAGTTGTACGAGCGGTATCGTTCATCTGAAGGCAAGTCAGCAGATCGACATAGCTTGGACTTCCGCCGGCGCCGGCTTCGCCTTCGCAGCCCGCCTGGATCGAAGCCGAATATGAAGACCAGATCGGCCCTAACTGTTGCAGCGCTGAGTTCTCATCGCTCATGCACTTGTCGAAGCTTTGCGGCAAAGCCAAACCCATCGCCTTGTCGGCTTCTACCGTGGCTTTGCAGGTAGCCTCCACGTCGAGTTTGGGGACGCGGTCGGAAACCGGTGTCAGTAGTTGTGCTCCAAGAATGCCTGCGAGGATTGCCGGGTGCATGTCATGTCCTCCGGTGGTGATGTGCGTCCTAAATGTGATGATCAGAGTCGTGAAGGGCAATTCGCGTCTCGCGAGCGAGGTTGATCAGCGAAAGGACGAAGAATATCAGTGCGGCAATGAACAGAATGGCAACGCCGTACTCATGCGCCAGGTGCAACATGGCGCTCACGAACGCGACGATGATCAGAGCGGATGTGATGATGGCGCACACGGTGGAGTAGAAGACCGCCTGGTTGAGCAGTGCGGCGCGGCGCTTGAGACGGGGGATGTCTTCCTTGAGGTACGCCTTCGTCTCATCGTCGATGATACCGTGAAGGAATTGTGAGCGATCGATCACGCGGTTCATCCGCGAGATCAGCACCGAAATGAACGCTGCTACCGCGCCCAGCAGAAATGCCGGCGCTGCGACACTGCCGATAATGCGGGACAACTGTTCGATCGACGGTGTCAGCGGCAGCAAGTCACTCATTTCTGCTAGTCCATCTAACTGCGCCAGATGCGATCGATGGCCGGGCGGAATATTGCCGCCATGCGGAGCCGAAATCCCATTTCGGAATGTGCAGCGCCGTTCATGTGCCGGCCGTCCGGGTCGGCCGGCGTTGTGGTCAGGATTCCGCGCCCCTTGATGATCCACCAGAACGCCGAATTCCAGTTGCGAATTGCAGCGACTGCCTCCTCCTGGAGATAGCCCGCGACGATCTCGGGCGGAGCAGCGAACACCTCCGGCATGCGAATGGAGAGAGCGTGGTCGCCAAGAATGTTCCACCGCGTGTGCCCCCCCATTACTGGAGAACGCAGCCCGTACACGACGCGTCTGATCCTCGTCTCGCGCACTGCGTAGGCGCACATCGGGCAAGGCTCGACCAGCGAATACAGCGTGCATTCGTGGAGACTGACGGTGCCAAGCTCCTTCTGCGCCATCGAGATCGCGACCAGTTCGGCATGGTGCGTCACATCCCGATCGGTGCTCGCCATGTTCGGCGACCCGCATACGAATTGACCTCGCTGACTTATGATGGCCGCGTACGGCAACTCTCCGCGCTGGCGCGCAGAACGCGCCAGCGCGATGCAGTGCAGCATCATCGCCTCATCGGTATCGTCGGCCCCGTGAGGCCGCCCCGCGGCGTCCATCATTGCTGGACGCATTGCTGGACGAACTTGATGCGCTCCACCATGCCAAGCCCCTGCGCCTCGGCCTGCTTGCGACAGCCCTCGCGCTTGTCGATCCGCAACTGGATCTTCTCGACCAGGCTCAGGCCGACCGTGCCAACCTGTGGCGTGGCCGAAGCCGTCTGTCCCTCGCCTGCCGACGGACCGTCGCCCGCGGCACGCGCCGCCTCCTGCAGCCGCTTGATGTCGTCCGGGCTCAACTTGGGCCGATCGATGTCCAGCGTGAGCTTGTTCAGCCTGCCGGTGAAGACGAAGGGCGTCTGATAGTCGTTGTCGTCGACCGGCGTTCCGGTGTCGGAGCCGATGTCGAACGCCTCGTCCCATTGCAGGATGAAGGGAAGCGAATGCTCCATCTTCTCGGTGGCCACCACGTTGCCATCGACCTTGAGCGTTCCTGTGCCGCCCTGTCCGATGCCGCTATAGTTTCCGAATACCATGGTGGCCGCCCCGAGGCCGTCATACTTGAAGTCAAACTCGATCAGGTGCTTGCCGGGCGTGAGCTCCGGCCCCTCCCAACGGACCCGCTTCAGGTCGACGAGATTCCACAGGAAGACGGGTTTGTTCTTCAGAACGTAGAAGCCGTAACCTCCGAAACGGCCGCCCTGCGTGACCAGCATGCCCTCGCCGCCGCCGTTGGGAATATCGACGTCGGCTTTGAAAACATACGACGAGTTGAGCAGGCTGGGCGCGTCGCCGTTTGGCGTCCCGGTCATCGGTCGCGTCCAGGCGAAGCTTGTGCGACCAGCGCTCAGACTGGGACGCGGAGTGATCATGCGCGTGGCTACCGTCGAATCGAGCGGCAGCACCTGATATTTTTCCGCCTCCTTCCAGAACAGCGCCTGCAGCTCCTTCAGCTTGTCCGGATACTTGGCGGCGACGTCATCGGCCTGCGTCCAGTCGTTTCGCAGATCATAAAGCTCCCATGGGTAATCCTGCGGGCTCGGCAGTTTCGCAATCGTCACCCACGGCGGTCGCAAGACCTTCGTGCTGGCGATCCAACCATCGTGGTAGAGCGCACGATCCGCGAACATTTCGAAGTACTGTGTCGGATGCGTGGATGGCGCGTTCGCATTCTTTGCATCGAACGTGTACAACATGCTGACGCCCTCGATCGGGCTTTGCTTGATGCCGTCGACGACTTCCGGCTGCTTGATCTGAGCGGCCTCGAGGATCGTCGGCACGACGTCGATGACATGGTGGAACTGCGTGCGCACGCCACCCTTGTCCTTGATCACCGCCGGCCAGGAGATTGCCATGCCCTGGCGCGTGCCGCCGAAATGGGAGACGATCTGCTTGGTCCAGGAAAACGGCGTGTCGAATGCCCAGGCCCAGCCGATCGACATGTGATTGTAGGTGCGATCGGTGCCCCAGACGTCGTAGAAATATTTGAGCTGATCCTCGACCGACGGGTTGATCTGGTTGAACATCGCCACTTCGTTGGGCGTGCCGTTGGGCTGGCCTTCCGCGCTCGTCCCGTTGTCGCCCTCGATATAGATGATCAACGTGTTGTCGAGCTTGCCCATGTCCTGGATAGACTGGATCACCCGGCCGATCTCATTGTCGGCATACGCCGCGTAGGCGGCAAATACCTCGGCCTGACGGATGAACAGCTTCTTCTCGTCGGCGTTGAGTTGATCCCATTCCTTGATCAGGTCTTTGGGCCACGCCGTCAGCTTCGCGTTCTGCGGAATGACGCCCAGCCGCTTCTGATTTTCGAAGATGGTGTCGCGCAGCTTGTTCCAACCCTGGTCGAACAAATGCAGGTCGCTGATTTTCTTGACCCACTCCGGCGTCGGATGATGTGGCGCATGGGTCGCGCCAGGAGCGAATTTCACGAAGAACGGCGTGTCTGGCGACAGCGCGTTCATGCGATTCACGTAATCGATCGCTTCGTCTGCCATAGCAGTGACAAGATTCCAGCCGGGCTTTCCCTCATAGGGATGAATCGGCGTGGTGTTGCGGACGAGATTACCGGGCTCCCATTGATTGGTGTCGCCGCCCATGAATCCGTAGAAATATTCGAAACCCATCCCGGTCGGCCATTGATCGAACGGACCGGCTTGGCTCGCCTGATATTCTGGCGTGTTGTGGTTCTTGCCGAACCAGGCGGTGTGGTAGCCGTTATCAGAAAGAATCCGGCCGATCGTGGCCTTGTCCTTGGTGATGATGCTGTCGTAGCCGGGATAGCCAGTCGCCTGTTCGGCGATGACGCCGTAGCCAACCGAGTGATGATTGCGCCCGGTGATGAGCGCAGCGCGCGTCGGCGAGCACAACGCGGTCGAGTGGAAATTCGTGTAGCGCAGGCCGCTCTGCGCGATGCGATCAAGCGCAGGCGTCGGGATAACGCCGCCGAATGTGCTAGGGACGCCATAGCCGGCATCGTCAGTGATGATCAGCAGGACGTTCGGTGCTCCTTTGGGCGGCACCACGCGCGACGGCCAGTATGGTTTTGAATCCCTGGCATCGCGTTCGATCTTGCCGCCGAATTTTTGCGGAGGCGGCGGAAGTTGGTCACCGGGAATGGTGATGGTCGCGGCAGGTGAGCCAGGTGGTGGTGCACCTTGTTGTGTCTGCTGCGGAAATGCCGGCCGCCAGAAAACTATTGCAAGCGCAAATGCGGCAGCGAGGGATCGGGCAATGCTCATCGCAGTTCCTCCCTTCGAATGAAATACAAATATCGGCTGATCCCCGCAAGAAGGCGTGGATCAACCGGAAGCAGAGATGTATTTCTTTGCGTCATGCCGCCCTACGGACGGGCGGTGCAAAGATTAGCCAAACCAAACGAAGTAGAGGCAAAGACCGATCGCCGTCTCCCCACTCTCAAAATGGGCTCAGTGGGTCTTACGAAATCTGCTGCAGGATAGGCGGCCCAGCCGCTGACGCCTTGATCTCGGTCAAGGCGAGACGTGAGCATAGCACGACGAGAGGAGCAGTCGTTCCCGTAAAATCCCGGAATCCCCGGCACCTGCCAGGTGGCACAAAGTGCATAATGTACCGCTTTTGCTACATCCTGTTGCCAATTATTCCCGACGTTGCGAGAGCCATGGCCCGCGCAGCATACCTTGTCAAAGTGTCAGAATCATATTCGGTGCTCGCAACTGAGCGAGGCTCGTGGCATCGGGTGGGGCTACCATGAGAATGACGAGAGCGTTTGCCGCGATTGCATTCACGGCCATTGTGTCGGCACCCAACGATTGCCTCGGCAGACGAGAGCGGCATCAGCTTTTGGCTTCCGGGCACATTCGGCAGCCTTGCTGCCACACCCCAGTAGCCGGGCTGGACGGCCGCTGCGATCTACTATCACACGTCAGTCTCCGCCAGCCAGCCTTTCGGATCTTGACCAGGACGACCGGGGACGGCGTCCGCAGATCGGCTGCCGCTGATAGCCGACCCAACCGATTCCATGGTTCGCCAGCCGCCAAAGCCCCCTGGCTTGAACCGGTAGTCACCTCCGCGTGAACGAAACATCATTTCCGGTGCGTTGAAGCGAGCGCGAAACAAACCGCGCGCAACATCCCCCTAGTTTTTCATCACCTGAATGTTTCCGGAGTAAGGCCATGCAGCAGGATAGTGGCATTCAATTCCAGGATATCGACCAGGTTTTGCGTAACGCCCAGCTTCGCCGATCCGCCGATTTGGCTCCCTGGTTACGGCAGCGCTTCTCGTCCAAGGCAGGCAGGCTCGTCATCGCAACTTCGCTGGCTTGCATGGTTGTCGTGCTGGCAATCGTTGCCGCCCCACGGCCCGTCTCGAGCGCTGCGCTTGGCAGCGATTGGCAATGTAGCAAGGCAGCGTTCGTCTTGACGACCTGTCGTCAAACCGAGCCCGCGCACTCATAGCAAGCGGCCTCGTCGTTCAGGGAACGTTGCCCTTGGCCCGGCGTTGCGTAGGCGGCGACGGCCCGCTCGCGAGGGCAACCGGTCCCCTCGTCGACCGATCGATGTCGACGCAATGTCGCAACATCGCGAGCAACGTGTCCTTTGCGAGCCAAGCTCCCATGAACAAACGCAGGCAGATCTATTTTCGCAATTCGCTGGATCTGCGCGACAAGGTCCAGGTCAAAATATTGAGGAAGCGCCTCAAGGTCTCTGATCAACAGTTTGCTTCAATCGTTCGAAAATCGGGTCCCTCAATTGCCGCCATCACCAAGGAAGCAAAGGTGATCTGACCCAACAGGTCGAAGGGGCGGACGGTCGCGACGTCAATTGGCTGGCGAAACCATCTATCCGGCGACGCCGTAGCTCGACAGCCGGCCCATTCTTCCATTTTGGTACCGCGGGCCGGCTGAGGCCGTTCGGTCGATCCCAGTCACGAACGGCCTCACTTTTGAGCCCATCAATGAAACGCGTCAGCCGCTATGCGATCGATGATCGAGCCTTGAGGCTTGGCGTAGCCACGGAGCCGGATGAGGGTGAGAGCCGAGGTGGAAGTCGCAGCTTCCCCTCGGCTTGATTATTTGGCATCAAATCATCATGAAGCCCGCACGAAGTATCCGCCGGCTGGTCGAGATCGGGCTGAAGGCAAAGAAATAAGATGGATAGCCCGAGTCGCGGTCTCAGGTTAGCGGTCTGCTTCGCACTGGCTATTGTCCTGCCTGCTGCTCAGACGCCGCCGACCGTGCACTCGCGGGACGCGCGTCGTGTGGTTGACAAGGAATGTCGCGATGTCTTGCCCGCGCAGGTAAAGATACAGGCTTGCCTCAACCTGCTGAGCGATCGACGACTGTCGACTGCCTACATCGCGCCGATCAACAGCGAAATATCGAGCACCTTCCAAAGCCTGCGCGACTACGACAACGCCATCAAATACAAGAAGATCGAAATTGAACGCGCACAGAGCGCGGCAAAGCAGCCTGCTGCTTCGGCCGAAGCACTTCCTGCAAGTTTCGGCGCGATGTCTCAACGGTACACGGAGCTCGGAACACTCCAGGCGCTCAATCGCCTGGCCAACATCGACAGTCAATCGGATGAAGCGCGCCGAGGCGCCGCTGAGGAGCAAACCAACTACACCCTGGCGCTTCAGTACAACCCGATGAACTACAGGGCATATCGATACCGGGCTGAAATTCACAGCCTGTTCTGCGATAGCGCGTCTGCCTCGCAGGACATGGAAGCAGCGGTCAGGTTTGCGGAAGAATCCGGAGATCAGAACGCCGCTCGAGACTACAGGCGGGTCGCGCTCAGCGCCTGCATTCCGGCTTGGCGCCGAGAATAGCCTGCGAGACCCATCAGACTGTCGCTACCCGGTGGCGCTCCCGCGCGAGACCGCTCGCGCCGTATTCTTACGGACCCGCTCCTGGCAGGCGACTTGCGATGTATCCGTGAATAGTTCGGCGCCAGCTGTCCCGGTGTACCGAACTCGAACATTCGGAGCACGCACATGAACATGCATCATCGTTTTGAGACAGCTCGCCCAAGCACCGGACGAGAGTCGACGGTCAGGAAGATGCTGTCCGATCTTGTCCTGGCCTGCCAGCAGATCGAAGTCGACATCGCGACCGAAGAAGCCCGCGCGGGAATTTATGACCGATCGAACCCAAGGTACCCGATCTTGGCAAGGTCGCTCCATGAGCGGCACGACAATCTCAAGGGAACCATCGCCACGCTCGAAATGCGTGCCACCGAGAGACCTCAGCACAAGCTGGTCACCGGCGCAGCGTAGCTCGGTCCCCGAGAAGCAAAGGGGCCCGCTGGAAGCGAGCCCCTGGCTGCTTACTGCACCGGGAAGCACTGCCGCTTGCTGTTGTTCGGGCAGTAGAAGCAGACCTTCGAGGAACAGCCCGACAGGTCGCCAGCCTTGTTCAGGGTATAGTTGCATCCGGCAGTTCTGTCGCACGCCTTCACAACGGCCCCGACGGGGGCGGCGGAAGCCGACTGACCGAACGTGAACAGAGCAATCGCAGTTGCGACGGCGAAGCTCAGTGAAATTGCACGCATGATTTACCCTCCTCCACAATTGGGCCGACGCACCATTGCATCGCCTTGGCCGAGACACTCGCAGAACGGCTCCGGGAGTGATGTGAGGCGGGTCACTCAGGCACGCGGCTGCAGCCCTGGAACGATCACGTCGCCACCGAAACGCGGCGTTGGCGGCGTGATCGACGTGATGGAGCTGCGGCGCTGACCGATGTCAGCCACTGCCGCGGGTGGATGGATCGAGATTGCGGTTCTCGCCTGGCGGGATTGGGCCGAAGCCGGGATATCTGTACCCGCCAGGTACGACCACCTCTTCGCTCGGACGGATGATGAGGTGCTGTCGCACGCGCCGGTGATGCGCAGTGGCCGCGTCGGCAACCGCACCCCACAGTATCACAAGAGGCAACGTCAAGACCAAGGCAACACGCATGGCGATCACTCCGTTTCACCGAACAAGTGACCGCCGACCGCGGCGTTCTATTCTGCCCCGACCTTTCACATGTGATCAAAACCGCGAGATCGCCGATCCGTAAGTCGCACGTCATCGCGGATTGTGTGCGGTCAACAGCGGCCGCGGAAACGCCAGCGCGCAGGCAACGCCGAGCAGCGCGAGGCCGCCGCCAATGACGTGAAACGTCCTGACCGGCTCGCCCAGCATCACGATCGCGGCCGCGGCCGTCAGTACCGGCAGCAGGTTCATGAAGACCGCGCAGCGGTTCGGGCCGAGCTGCGCGACCCCGCGGATCCACAGGAACGGCAGCACCACCGAGGCCAGCGCGCCGGCATAGACGATCAACGGCCAGGTCTCGGCGTTGACCTGGCGCAGCGGCGCCGGCGTCGCGAGGAACGCGGGAAACATCACGGCCAGCGCGCACAACGCCTGCATGTAGGTCGATTGCCACCCGGTGATCGGCAAACTCCATCGCTTCAACAGTACGCCGTACAGCGCGTAGGCGATCGCGGCCAGCAGCATCAGTGCATCGCCCGGATGCACGCCGGTCTGCAACAGCGACGACAATTCGCCGCCGCTGACGAGATAGACGAGGCCTGCGAACGACAGCGGCGCGCCGCAGACCATGCCAAGCGTCGGCTGCTCGCCGAGCAGCGCGGCGCTGAGCGCGACCGTGAGCAGCGGCGTCAGCGCGGTGAACACGGCCATGTTGGTCGCAGTCGTGGTCTCGGCCGCGAGATATGACAGGCTCTGGAACAGGCACATCGCAAGGAAGCCGAGGATCGCGAGCGGCCCGAGATGCGGCCAGATCGCGCGGCGATTGCGCCAGGCGGCGCGCGCCACGAATGGCGACATCATCAGCACCGCGACCAGCAGGCGATAGAAGGTGATCGCCTGCGGACCGATCGTGTGCGCCGACAGACGCGAGACAATGACGTTGCCGGCCCACAGCACGATGGCAACGAAGGGATAGAGAAGTGCAGCATTCTTCTTGAGCATGATCCGGCAGCGCGTTGGTGAAGGACACACCAGCAACTACCTGTCGCGCATGAGTCCGTCTCGCGCTAGAATGACCTCACCTAGCGAGATTGGGACATGCGAGACTAACGACGTGTTGGACGAGCTGATCACACGGCACCTCGATTATCACGCCACGGCGCGACCGATGGCGGCGATGGAGATCGACTATCCGAGCGGCACATCGACCGGCCTGCATGCGCATCCGCGCGGCCAGCTGCTCTATGCGATCGAAGGCGTGATGATCGTGCGCTGCGCCGAGGGCACCTGGGTGGTGCCGCCCAATCGCGCCGTGTGGCTGGTGGCCGGTCTCGCGCACGAGGTCCGGATGTGCGGCGCGGTCAAGATCCGCACCGTGTTCGTGGACAGCGACGCGGCCCCCAATCTGCCGCAGACCAGCTGTGTGTTCACGGTCTCGCCGCTGCTGCGCGAATTGTTCGTCGCCGCGATGGGTGTGCCGCTGGACTATGCGCCCGCGACGTCCGACGAGCGCCTGATGCGCGTGCTGCTCGACCAGCTGCGCGAAATCGATGTGCTGCCGCTGCATCTGCCGATGCCGCGCGACGAAAGGCTGGCGCGGATCTGCGCGGCGCTGGTGGCCCGCCCCGGACGACGCCTCCACCGCCGAGCAGTGGGCGCGCCGGCTGAAGCTGACGTCGAAGACGATCCATCGTCTGTTCGCCCGCGAAACCGGCATGACGTTCGGCGAGTGGCGTCAGCAGGCCCGCCTGCTGTTCGCGCTGGAACGCCTCGCGCGCGGCGCGCGGGTGGTCGATGTCGCGCTCGATGCCGGCTATGCCAGCCAGAGCGCCTTCACCGCGATGTTCCGCAAGCATTTTGGCGTGCCGCCGAACGCGTTCTATCGATAGAGCACGGCGGCGAGATAGCTAGCGGTCCCCAAGCGCCGACTGGGCCACCGGCCCCAATATCCATTCCCTGAACGCCGCGATCTTCGGAAGCCCCTGCCGGTTGTCAGGGCAGACGAGATAATACGCGAACTCCTCCAGATGCGCGGTCGCGAGCAGCTGGATCAGTTCGCCGCTCTCGATCTCATTCGTAACCATCGCCGCCGGCAGCAGGCCTGCGCCCTGCCCGGTCAGCACGGCCTTCAGCAGCAGACCGCTGTCGTCGAACGAAGCGCCGCGCGGCGTGCGCACCTCCGCGATGCCGTTGGCCTGAAACCACAGGCTCCACCCTTTGCGATCGGCATCATGCACCTGCGGCCAGCCCGCGAGATCTGTGGGAGATGCCGGCCGCCCGAGACGCGCAACCAGCGACGGCGAGGCGACCGCCACCATCTCGACCGTGACGACGCGGTCGCTGCGCAGCCCCGGATAGCGGCCGAGGCCGTGGCGCACCGCGACGTCGATGCCGCTGCGCGAGAAATCGACCAGCGTGTTGCTGGTGACGATCTGAAGATCGATCTCGGGATGCGTCCCCTGAAACGACGCCATGCGCGGCACCAGCCAGGCCGACGCAAAGAACGGCGTGACGCTCACCGTCAGCGTACCGACATCGACCGACGCAGCGACGCGGCGCGAGGCCTCGGCGATCTGGCGAAACGCATTGCGGATCGACGGCAGATAGTCGCGCCCAGCGTCGGTGAGATAGATGCCGCGCGGCACCCGCTCGAACAGCTTGACGCCGAGATGGGCTTCCAGCGTCTTGAGCATCTGGCTGACCGCGCCCGGCGTCACGCACAGCTCCTCGGCCGCGAGCTTCACCGAGAGATGGCGGGCGGCGGACTCGAACACCTTGAGCGCGTTCAGTGGTGGAAGCCTACTCTCCATGATTTAGATTTTCTAATCTCAATCGCGCAGCAAATCTGGTTTGCCAACGGGACCTTCCCGGCGCTCAATCAGCCTATCGTAATGCCGAGAGCCGCGTCAACGCAGAGCAATCCGGGCCAATAAAGTTAGTTTTTCTAATCTTTTGTCACGGCTCGCGACAGCGGCTTCCGGTTCCCTGATGGAGCCAGGACAGGACATGACTGAGGTGCCAAATAGACTCGCTTTGCACGAAATCGGTGCTGGCAGCGACACCCGCCAACGCGTCGACCGCATCAACGCGTCGCAACCCGGCAGCCTGCCCGGCCTGTTGGACTTTCAATGGCTCGAAGCCGAACGCGGCCTCATCCGCGGCCGCTTCGAGATTGCCGCGAAGCACTTCTCGCCGCACGGGCTCTTGCACGGCGCAAGCATCGTCGCGCTGGCGGATACCGCGTGCGGCTTCGGCTGCCTCGCCTCCTTGCCGGACGGCGCAATCGGCTTCGCGACCGGCGAGTTGAAGACGAACTTCATCGGCGCCGCACGCGAAGGCGGCGTCAGCTGCGAGGCGCGCCTCGTTCATGCCGGGCGCACGACCCAGGTGTGGGATGCCGAGATCCGCAGCGAAGCGACGGGCAAGGCCATCGCGCTGTTTCGCTGCACGCAGATGCTGCTCTATCCACCGGCCAAGGCAGGCAGCGGCGCAGCGCAGGGAGAACGATCATGAGGAACGCCGTCATGCACGCCGGCTATCAGAGAGCAAAGCCATTCTATGGCTGGTATGTCGTCGCCGCAGCTTTCGTCGTGACCTTCGTCGGCTTCGGCAGCGCTTATACGTTCTCGTCCTTTGTCGGGTCGTTGCAGCGGGAGTTCGGCGCCTCGCGCGGCTCGGTCTCGCTGGTGTTCTCGTTCGCGGGCTTCCTGTATTTCGGCCTCGGCATCGTCTCCGGCCCGCTTGCCGATCGCTGGGGCGCACGCAGGCTTGCAGTCCTTGGAATGGCGCTGGTCGGTCTCGGCATGGTGCTGGCGGGACAGGCGCAGACCATCCTCCAGGTCTATGCCGCCTACAGCATCGGCATCGGAGCCGGCGTCGGTTGCGCCTATGTTCCGACCTTGGGCGCCGTGCAGCGCTGGTTCGTCAGGCGGCGCGGTTTTGCGTCGGGCCTCGCCGTCAGCGGGATCGGGGTCGGGACGCTGGTGATGCCGCCGCTCGCGACCTGGCTGATCACGAGCCTCGGCTGGCGCGATGCCTATGTCGTGCTGGGCGTCGTCGCCGTCGTTGCCGGGATCGGCGCATCGCTCCTGATCGCCGACGATCCGCGCCGCCATGGCACCGGACCGGATGGCGATCCGCTTGAAGCGGCTTCAGGCGCGCCGCTCCGTCAAGGCGTCTCGATCCGCGGCGCGGTCAAGACCGCCCGCTTCGCCGGGCTCTATGCGGCCTGCCTGATCAGCGCGTTCGGGGTGTTCGTGCCCTTCGTGCACCTGGTGCCCTTTGCCGTCGACCATCAGGTGGCGCCGACGCTCGCCGTGCTGCTGCTCGGGATGATCGGCGTCGGCAGCACCGCCGGCCGGTTCTTCCTCGGCGGCATCGCCGACCGGGTCGGCCGCGATGCGTTCCTGATTGCGATGTATCTCGGCATGGCCGTCTCGCTGGCGATCTGGGCGATCGCCGGCAGCTTCTGGTCGCTCACGGTCTTCGCGCTGCTGTTCGGCGTGTTCTATGGCGGCTGGGTCGCGATCCTGCCCGCTGTGGTCACCGACCATTTCGGCGGCCGCAATGTCGGCGGCATCATCGGCATCCTCTACACCAGCGTCGCCGTCGGCACGCTGCTGGGTCCGAGCGCCGCCGGCTTCGCGTTCGACGTCAGCCACAGCTATTTCATCCCGGTGGCGATCAGCGCAGCCGCCAATCTCGTCGCCGCCCTCATCGCCGTCGCGACGATGCGAACGGCCTCACCGATGGCTTCACTCGCGCAGCGGTGACTTCCCATGACGGTCGGTGACCCCCGTGCTACGTTCGGGGATCACCTGCCGGTTCGAGCTTCTGTGATCACCCGCTTCGCCATGACCAATGCCTGGACCTACCGGCGCGCCGGCAACGACGACATCGTCGAGCTGGCGTCGTGGCGCGGTGCCGGCTCGCTCTCCCTCAGACCGCACTTCCATGACGAGACCCAGATCGTGCTGGTGCTGTCGGGATCGCGCGCCTTTCGCATCGACGGCGTGACCGTCACGGTGCCTGCGGGCCATGCCGCGCTGATCCCGGCGGGAATGCTGCACGCACCGATGACAACACCGGGCGCGGAGACGGTCTGCCTGAACGCCTACGTTCCGGCCAGCCGCGCCTGCCCGTCGCTCCGGATCATCAATGTGGGGGACCGCTGGCGGAGCATCGACGAGATATCGCCCGAGCACATCAGCGAGATCGCCAACGACATGCTGTCGCGCGAGCCGTTCCGCCCGGCCGGGCGCTCCGACAGGGCGAAGCTCGGCACGGCCTTGACGGAGAGCGTCGAGCCGATCGGCGCGATTGCCGCCAGCTTCGGGCGAAGCCGCGAAGGGTTCAGCCGCATGGTGAGGCGCGAGCTCGGCGTCGCGCCGCATGCCTTCCGCCTGCTCGCCCGGCTCAATCTTGCCCGCCAGTTGCTGCGCGCCGGCGAGCCGATCGCAGCCGTTGCGGCTGATGCGGGCTTCTCCGACCAGAGCCACCTCACCCGCCTGTTCCGCCGCACCTTCGGCACGACACCGGGCGTTTACTGGCGCGATTGAGGCGGCGTCACAGACGTTCCAGACCGGCCGGCGCTCGGCCCGCTAGCCTGCTCACCCTGCAAAGGGGTGAAGGATGGATACCGGAACAAGTTTTCTGCTGCTCGCAGCCGGTGGCGCGGGAGGCATCATCAATGCATTGGCGGGTGGCGCGACGCTCATCACGTTTCCGGCGATGCTCGCCGCAGGCTTGCCGGCGGTCATCGCCAATGCGTCGAATGCGGTGGCGATCTCGCCGGGGCATTTGATCGCGGCGCTCGCCGATCGCGGCAAGCTGCCGCCGCCGACGCGGCGCATGATCAGCTTCGTCGCCGTCTCCACGCTTGGCGGCGCAGTCGGCGCCGGCGTCCTTTTGCTGCTTCCCGAGCGGCTGTTCGTCCTGCCGGTGCCGGCCCTGATCGCATTCGCAACGCTGCTGTTTGCCTTCGCGCCACAGATCCAAGCATCGCAGATCCAAGCATGGACCGTCGGGCACCAGAAGGCAGCGGCTCTGCCCTCGACCGGCGCGAGCAGTTCTATGCTCGGATTGGCGTGCGTCTATGGAGGGTTCTTCGGTGCCGGGCTCGGCGTCATCTTGACCGCGGTGCTCTCGATCACGGAACCCAACGACATCAGGGCGGTCAAGGCATTGAAGAACCTGCTGGCGACCTGCGTCTCGCTCGCCGCCACATTGATCTTCATCGTGCAGGGAGCGGTGCGGTGGCCGGAGACCTCTGTGATGCTGCTCGGCGCCATGATCGGCGGCTATGCAGGAGGCCACCTGATCCGGATCCTGCCGGCTCGCATCGTCCGACAGTTCGTCATCGTCGCGGGAGCGCTGATGAGTGTGATCTACGCAGCGCGATACTGGTTCTAGATGGAGCGAGGGAGCCGAGGCTCCCAGCTCGAGCTGTGCGTTTTCGAGCGAAGTGGATTACCGGTTCGCGTGAAGAAAACGCTCCAAAACGAAAGCTTAATGCGTCGTCATCCAGGCGCGGGCCTCGCGCTGGGCAGCAGCGATCTCGACGTCGGACATCTGCTCGGCGACTTCGCGGCGGTGCGCGATCGCGTCGGTACGTCCCTTGAGCGCCGCCAGGTTGAACCATTTGTGCGCCGCGACGAGGTTGACCACGCCGGAGCGGCCGCTCGCCCAATACATACCACGCTCGAACAGCACGTCCTGGATTGCAGTCGCAACAACCGGGATAGCACTTTCCTGATCGATGACCCCCTGAAACATTGTCGTCATTCCCCTTTTTGTTGTTGGCCGCCCTCCCCCGAGCGCGGCCCCCGTCCACTGTTGAAACGCCCTGTTATCCCCGCGCTGATCCTGGGATCATGCGCCGCGCTGATCCCTGGGGATCACCGCGCGCCGTTTGCCGGCTTGTTGGGATGATCATGGCCCATCAAATTTGAAGAGCGGTTTAAGTATCGCGATGAACGGGATGTAAATCGAGCCCGCCCGGCACGTTCCCCGGAATCGCAGAAGTGCCTGTGCCGCAGGCATTTCCGGGTATTCGTGAACGCCGGTTTACCCTGGTGCTTCGGACTACGATAACCATCGCGGACAATGGCTGCGGGCGCCGGCCGGTCCGACGCATGTGATCAGTCGACGCGTTGACGGCGGGCTGGCACGCCTGGCGGGACGGTCCGCGGAGGCGCGGTACGGTCGAGCGCGCAACAACAACGCGAGGCCGTCAGGCCCAACGTCGATCCAGAACTGGGATTGGGAAAATGGTTGCCCGGGGCGCGGACTGCGCGGGCCGCCGGAACGAGGGGGTCGGCGAACACGTCAGGACCAGATTTCAGCTCGGCATTGTCGCCGGTGAAATTGCGGAACCAAGCGGGCTCCGCACCGAACGAAGAAATCTCTGTTTCTTCTGCCGGACCGCTTTTGGGAAGGTTGCCCTCTCCGAAATTCGATCCAGCCGTTTGACCTGATGTCTCGCCGACACCCTCTTTCGTCAGCCAGAGCCTTGGGGTGGGATGTGCCTCTCAGCAGTCCGTCCGCTGGCTCTCGCGACGTGCCGGCATCAAGCCGCCGGCAATCCTCTCAAGGCGAGAGGCTTACTTCTTCTTGGCGACCTTGCGGGTCTTCTTCGCAGTCTTCTTCACTGCGCTCTTCGCCTTCTTCGCCTTCTTCGCCTTCTTTGCCTTCTTAGCCATGTTGCCCTCCAGTATGTGAGATGGCTCTCGCTGCGTGCACTCGGGAATCGATATGCACTACTTCCCGAATACACCAACAGACTGAAAAAAACAGTGTCCCGCTTAAGGAAGTGTTGACGCAGCGGTGGCAGTGCGCACAGCGCGCGGCGCCGATCAAATCGGCATTGCGTTGACGCGACGATGCAAGAAATGCAGCAACGGCCGACATCGGCATTTGTCAACGTTGCAGGAAACGCCTGTATTGCAGGCATTTCTTGAATTCGCATTCGAGCGATCGACGCGCGATCGTCATTGCGTTGAGTCGCAAGCCGTGACGAAAAGCGGCGCGTCGCGAACGCCGAGTCGTAATTTTTGGCAACGAAAAAATTTTCGTGGGTAAGACCGCTTTTGCCTCGTTTGAGGTCACCGGGACCGGATTCGCGAACGAATCGCAGCTTCGGCGATTCGGCGCGGAAGGCGTCAGTGCGACCGTCGAGGGAGGGTGTGAGGCAGGATCACGCCGCGTTCACGCGCGCGCGACGACGCCGATGGTGACGGCGCGAGAGCATGATCCGACTGGATCATACGCCAAGGACAACATCATTGTCCTGTTCGTTCAGACGCCGAGCTTGGACTTCAAGAGCTCGTTGACCGCCTTCGGGTTCGCCTTGCCGCCCGACGACTTCATCACCTGACCGACGAACCACTGAAGGGCTGCGGGCTTCGCCTTCGCCTGCTCGACCTTGTCAGGATTGGCCGCGATGATGTCGTCGACCACCTTCTCGATCGCGCCGAGGTCGGTGACCTGCTTCATGCCGCGCGCCTCGACGAGCGCGCGCGGATCGCCGCCCTCGCGCCAGACGATCTCAAACAAGTCCTTGGCGATCTTGCCGGAAATCGCTCCCTCGCCGATCAGGTCGACGATCGCGGCGAGTTGCTCCGCCGACATAGGCGAGGCTGCGATCGCGACGCCCTCCTTGTTGAGACGGCCGAACAGCTCGTTGATCACCCAGTTGGCGGCGAGCTTGCCGTCGCGCGCCTTGTCGGCGAGACGAGCGAGCACCGTCTCGTAGAACTCCGCGCTCTCGCGCTCGGCGACCAGCACGCTCGCATCGTACGGCGACAGGCCGAAGCCCGTAATAAAACGGGACTTCTTCTCGTCCGGCAGTTCCGGCAGCTGCGCCTTGAGCTCGTCGACGAAGGCCTGGCTGAATTCGAGCGGCAGCAGATCGGGATCGGGGAAGTAACGGTAGTCGTGCGCCTCTTCCTTGGAGCGCATCGAGCGCGTCTCGCCCTTGTTCGGGTCGAACAGCCGGGTTTCCTGGTCGATCGAGCCGCCGTCCTCGATGATCTCGATCTGGCGCCGCGCCTCGTACTCGATCGCCTGGCCGATGAAGTTGATCGAGTTCATGTTCTTGATTTCGCAGCGGGTGCCGAGCGTGGTCTCGCCATGGCGGCGCACCGAGACGTTGACGTCGGCGCGCAGGCTGCCCTTCTCCATGTCGCCGTCGCAGGTGCCGAGGTAGCGCAGGATCGAGCGCAGCTTGGTGACGTAGGCCTTGGCCTGCTCGGCATCGCGGATGTCAGGCTTGGAGACGATCTCCATCAGCGCGACGCCGCAGCGGTTGAGGTCGACATAGGACATCGTCGGCGACTGATCGTGCAGCAACTTGCCGGCGTCCTGTTCCAGATGCAGCCGCTCGATCCCGATCGTGACGCTGCGGCCGCCATCGAGCTCGAGCACCACTTCGCCCTCGCCGACGATCGGCGACTTGTACTGGCTGATCTGGTAGCCCTGCGGCGAGTCCGGATAGAAATAGTTCTTGCGGTCGAACACCGAGCGCAGGTTGACCTGCGCATTCAGCCCGAGACCGGTGCGCACCGCCTGGCGGACGCACTCCTCGTTGATCACAGGCAGCATGCCCGGCATCGCGGCATCGACCAGCGAGACATGGGAGTTGGGCTCGCCGCCGAACGCGGTCGACGCGCCCGAGAACAGCTTCGCGTTCGAGGTGACCTGGGCATGGACCTCCATGCCGATCACGACCTCCCAATCGCCGGTGGCGCTCTTGATCAGTTTGTGAGGGGCAGCAGATGCGGTCATGATCTCGGTTTCCGGACAAGTAATATCTGGGATGGATTGGGCTTCGCGCAACCGATCGCGCCAGTCAAGCCGCCTTGCAATCCCCTTGCAGTCCCCTTGCAGCCCGTACCGGCGCATTGGGCAGAGATCAGAGCCCGCGCCGGAACTGCTGATAGGCCTTGCTTGAGCGTAGCGCGTCCGCGCCGCCCGTGATCAGCTGGTCGACCTGCTCGGCCGGCAGCGAAAGCCGCGTCGGGATGGCGTTCAGGATGCCGGCGCGCTCCGGCCCGAGCCGGTCGAAGCCGAGCCGCTCGACATAGATCGCGACGTCGCCGCACTTCCAGCCGGCGCCGACGCCGAGCCTGGTGCGATCCGCCGCCGACAGGCCGCAGCGCCAATGCTTCAGCTTGCCGGACCAGTCGCTGGCGAGCGCCGTGAAGGCAGCGTAGCTCGAGCGCACGCTGGCATCGATCGCGGTGTCGGCGGCCGCCGACACCAGCTCGACACCACTCGGCCCTTCGAGCGTCTGCACGAAGTCACCGGAGATGCCGCGGCCGGCATCGACCACCAGGAACAGGATGCGCCTGAGCTTGGCCGCCTGCCGTTCACTCAGCGGCTCGTAAGGGCGTTGCGCGGCAAGCAGGCCGATGCTCAGCCCCGACAGGCCGTAATTGTCGACGAGACCGCCATCGAGCAGCTTGACGTAGCGCATCGAGCCGTCGCGGTAACGCGCCTGGGCCTCGGCATAGGAGCGCAGCAGCGGCTGCGCGTTCGGATCGTTGCGCACCCGATCGAGCCAGGAGGGCAGCGGCGCAGCGCAGCCGCCGGGATAGGTTTGCAGCACGATCGGGGCGAAGGCCAACGGTACCGCGGCGGACGCCGCCACCGCTTCGGCGACACGATAGGAGCGGATGTCGCTACACAGCGCATCGAACGACGTCTTGCCGAACACGAACGGCGTGCGGTTGTAGATGTCGGAGGCGTTGATCCACACCCGCGGCCGGCGGTCGTCGGGCAATGCCTCGAACCGCGCGCCGTCGAACAGATTTTGATCGAGCCAATCGGTGAACTGGCTGTCGTTGACGCCGCCGCCCAGCGCGCGCCCGATATTGCCGAGCGAGATCCTGGTCTTCAGCCCCTCCTCGGCATTGCGCAGCAGGAAGCGTTCGCGGAAATCGTCGAGCGCCGCACGGCGCTTCAATCCGAAATAGGCCGCGGTGACCGATCCGCCGGAAACGCCGGAGACGAAGTCGACACGGTCGAGCAGCGTCTTGGTGCCGGCGGCGCTGGAGCGCACCCGATCGAGCTCTTCGAGCACGCCAAAGGAAAATGCCGCGGCGCGCGTGCCGCCGCCGGAGAACGACAGCGCAAGCAGCAGATCGTCTTCATAAGCCGGAATATCGCTGACACCGTTGGTGTCGGCAGCCGCGGCGCCGAGCGGCACATTGCCCGGGAGATTGTAGACGGTTGCGCAGCCGGCCAGGCCCACCGCCACCGCAGCCACCAGCAACGCTGACAGCCATCCCCCTATGCCCGACCCACGCACGAATACTCTCTTTGCCACTGGCCCCCGCCCGGTTCCACCAGCCTATCACGGCCAATCTGGGCGGCGGCATGGCGGCCGAAACAGGGTTAATGCTCGCGGTGCCTTGGCACCGGTGTCGTCATCACGCTCACGAGGCCAACAATGTGGAAACAATCCGCTCCCACTCGGCCTCTACGGTATCTTTCGCGACGGGTTGGCCGGCCCGGCGATACCAGTAGCCGGCATTGCCGAGATCACCCTCGACGCGATGCAGATAGGCATGCACCCAGGCCGAATTGGCGTCGCTCTCGTCCTGCACGATACGGTGCGCCTGATTCCAATCGCCCTTCGCCGCCCACCACAAAGCGGCGAGCGGCGGCGCCAGAGTCGTCTCCGGCACAGCGTCAGCGAGACTGGCGCGGAAATCCGCCATCGCTCACCACCATCTTGGCGCCGCGAACCGGCCGGCCGCCTGCTCGATCACCTCGCCGAGCGAGAACAGCGTCTCCTCGTCGAACGGACGACCGATCAGTTGCAGGCCGAGCGGCAGGCCTTGCGTGTCCGTGCCCGCGGGCACGGCGATGCCCGGCAGGCCGGCCATGTTCACGGTCACCGTGAAGATGTCGTTGAGATACATCTCAACCGGATCGGCGCCGCCCTTCTCGCCGATGCCGAATGCCGCCGACGGCGTCGCCGGCGTCAGGATCGCATGCACGCCCTTAGCGAAGCAGTCCTCAAAATCCTTCTTGATCAGCGTCCGCACCTTCTGCGCACGCAGATAATAGGCATCGTAGTAGCCGGCCGAGAGCACGTAGGTGCCGATCAGCACGCGGCGGCGCACCTCGTCGCCAAACCCATCGGCGCGGGAGTTCTCGTACATCTCGATGATGTTCTTGGCCGGATCGCGCAGCCCGTAGCGCACGCCGTCATAGCGCGCGAGGTTCGACGAGGCCTCCGCCGGCGCCACGATGTAATAGGCCGGCAGCGCGTATTTGGTGTGCGGCAGCGACACCTCGACAAGCTCGGCGCCGGCAGCCTTCAGCCACTGCGCGCCCTCGCTCCAGAGTTTCTCGATCTCGGCCGGCATGCCGTCGAGCCGGTACTCCCTGGGGATGCCGATCTTCATGCCCTTCACGGACTTGCCGATCGCGGCCTCGTAGTCCGGCACGGCGATGTCGACCGACGTGGTGTCCTTGGGATCGTGACCGGCCATCGAGCGCATCAGGATCGCAGCATCCCGCGTCGTGCGCGCGATCGGCCCGGCCTGGTCGAGCGAGGATGCGAACGCCACGATGCCCCAGCGCGAGCAGCGGCCGTAGGTCGGCTTGATGCCGACGGTCGCGGTGAACGCCGCGGGCTGGCGGATCGAGCCGCCGGTGTCGGTCGCGGTCGCGCCCATGCAGAGCAGTGCCGCCACCGCCGAGGCCGAGCCGCCGGACGAGCCGCCCGGCACCAGCGTGGTGTTGGAGCCTTCGCGCCGCCACGGATTGGTGACCGGGCCGAAGCACGAGGTCTCGTTCGACGAGCCCATCGCGAACTCGTCATTGTTGAGCTTGCCGAGCAGCACCGCGCCGTCGCGCCAGAGCTGCGAGGTCACCGTCGACTCGTAGGGCGGAATGAAATTGCCGAGGATCTTCGAGCACGCCGTGGTCCTGATATCGCGGGTCGCGAACAGATCCTTGATGCCGAGCGGAATGCCGGCCAGCGGCCCGCCCTCGCCCTTTGCAATTTTCTCGTCGGCGGCCTTGGCCATCTCGCGGGCGCGGTCCGGCGTCTCGAGCACATAGGCATTGAGCACGCGCGCGGCTTCGATGGCGGCGAGATGCGCGTTAGTCAATTCGCGGGCGGTGAAAGATTTGCTCGCCAGGCCCTCGCGGGCCTCGGCGATCGTCAGCGATGTCAAATCGGTCATTTATTGATCGGGCTGCAGAAGAACGGAGACAGGGTCTTGTCGTTGGCGGGGTCGTCCTGCCGGGGGCTCATATGTCTCTGGGCATTCTCCTTGGCGCGGGCGGCGTCGAGCGCCTCGAGATGGTCGAGCACCGCGTCCATCGCCGCATTGGGATCGGCGACCTTTCCCCTGCGCTCCATCGCATCGAGGAAATCCATATAGGCCTTGTAGGCCTTCTCATCGTCGCAGAGCAGACACATCGGGACCGTCCCAGAACAGAGAACTACTCGACCACCTTCGGCACCAGGAAGAAGTGGTTGGTCGTATCGGGCGCATTGCGGACGATGTCGTCGGCGATCTCGCCGTCATTGACCACGTCGGCGCGCTTCTTCATCTCCATCGGCGTCACCGAGGTCATCGGCTCGACGCCGTCGACATTCACCTCCGATAGCTGCTCCACGAAGGCCAGCATCGCGTTCAGCTCGCCCTGGAGATGGGGAACTTCGGCGTCGCTGACCGCGATCCGCGCCAGATGCGCGATGCGGCGGACGGTTGTGGCGTCGACGGACATTATATAGGGCCCCAGATCCAAAAGGTCAGGCTGAAAGGTCAGCCCGCCGTATAGCAGAGGCCGGTTTTGCGCCGCAACCGCGCGAATCCCCCGGCCCCGGGGCTTCGGCACCCTGCCGGGCACCCGGCGAGACATTCTGGCCCGCATTCAGGCCGCAAAAGCCCGCGACGAAACCACTTTGCCGCTGCCACGAAGTGGTGCCGAAACATTCAGGGCGCCTACTCCCTCCAAATCAAAAAGTTCGGAGTGCGTCATGCAAACGCTGGAAAACCGTCCCCGGCCGGAGGGCTGGGATCCCGCCCTGTGGTCGATCGGCACGGTGCTGGGGATTGCGATCCTCTACGTGGCCTGTCTGGTCTGAGCGAGGCGAGTGATGGCCAAGTCCCAGGCGAAAGCTCTGCAGGAAAAGGCCGAGATGTTCGAGCGCCGCGCCGAGAGCGCCACGGATCCGATCTCCCGGCAGCATTACAGGGAAATGGCCGCGCATTATCGCAGGCTCGCGACCGAGCACCTGGAGATCAACCCGAGCGAGCCCGCGCGTCAGGCCTGAGACAGAGCGATCCGGCCTGCCATGGCCGGCTAGGCCGGCTTCGGCAGCAACGGCCGAAAGAACGACCGCTCATAGCGGACAAAGCAGCGCGTCTCCCTCGCGAAGGCGATCGCCTTCTGAACGTCCGGATCGAGCGCTGAGTCCTTGCGGTACTGTTCGTAGGCCGCAAGGCTCGGGAAGCTGAAGATCGCCAACGCGACGTCGCTTGCTCCCTCGGACGGCAGGAAATAGCCGTGATGAGTGCCGCCAAACCTCGGCACCAGCTCCAGCCACATCGCACCATAAGCCTCGAATTCGGCGAGCTTGTCCGGACGCACTTCGTATCGCAGATAACAGGTGATCATGCCGTGGTGCTCCTGCGCCAGGTGGTGGGCCAAGTGATGCGACACGTGAACTGCCGCCTCTCGATACCCGCATATCCGCGGCGGCAGTGGGGGCAACACCGAAATTGCGCAGACAGAGGTGAAATCAGCCCGCCATCTTGCCCATCCGCGCCAACGCGGCGCCCGCCAGCGCGCGGGTCAACTCGGCGGCCGGCATTTCCTTGCCCATCCGCACCGCCTGCCCGGCCCAGAGGTTAGTGAAATCGACCTTGCCCTGTTTTTCGGCAGCCGCCTTCAGCGGTCCGAGGGCGGTCGCCGCGTGCGGGAACGCCGGCGCGTCCGGCGAGATCGGGCCGACCTCGCGCATCACGCGGTTGGCGACCCCGCGCGCCGGGCGGCCGGTCATCACATTGGTGATGACGGTCGATTCATCGCTCGCCTGCGCCAGCGCCACGCGGCCCGCCGCGCTCACCTTGGATTCCGGACAGCGCAGGAACGCGGTGCCGATCTGCACAGCGGAGGCGCCGAGCGCGAAGGCCGCCGCGATCCCGCGTCCGTCGGCGATGCCGCCGGCCGCGACGACCGGCACCTTCACCGCATCCACCACCTGCGGCAGCAGCGAGAACGTGCCAGGCTGCTCGGCAATGGTCTCGGTCAGGAACATGGCGCGATGGCCGCCGGCGTCGGCGCCCTGCGCGATGACGACGTCGGCACCGTTCTCCTCGAGCCAGATCGCCTCCTTCACTGTCGTCGCCGACGACATCACGATGGCGCCCGCCGCCTTCACCCGCTGCAACAGTTTTGGCTCCGGCAGGCCGAAATGGAAGCTGACGACCTCGGGCTTCAGCTCTTCGACCACTGCGCAGAACGCCGCATCGAACGGCGCACGGTTCGCCGCATTGATCAGCGCATCCGGATCGAGGCCGTGTTCGCGATAGTAAGGCCCGAGCCGCTGCCGCCATTGCGCCTCGCGCGCCGGATCGGCGTCGACGGCCTTGTGGCAGAAGAAGTTGAGGTTGACCGGCGCGGATACGCGCTGGCGGATGATGTTGACCTGCTCACGCGCCTTTTCGGCCGAGAGCATCGCACATGGCAGCGAGCCTAGCCCGCCGCCCTGCGCCACCGCGATCACGAGCTCCGCATCCATCACGCCGGCCATCGGCGCCAGCACGATCGGGAATTCGGTCTTGAAACGATCGATCAATCGACGGTCCGGCCACATGGTCTGTCTCGCGCTTGTTCAGGACAAAGAGGAAAGAGAGTTGCGCCGGCCCTGCAACGTCTGCTCGGCCTCGGCGACGATGCGGCCGACGATCTCGGCCGCGGGAACGATATCATGGATCAGGCCGACGGACTCGCCGGCAAACACCGCGGCAACATCGAAATTGGCCGCTTCCCTCGCGGCGGCATATTCCACCGCGATCTCGTCGGCGCGCTGCATCAGCTCGATCTCGCGACCGCTCCAGCGGCGCAGATGATCGTTGACGAGCGAGCGCGCGGTGAAAGGCGCCGGCCACATCAGCTTGCGCGACCAGTCCATCACCACGCCGCGTACCGTCTCGCCGCTCTTCGCGGCGCAGATCAGCTGCTTCGCCTGCTCGGGCGCGTCGGCTTCGACGCTGGCATAGAAGCGCGTTCCCATCAGCACGCCGGATGCGCCGAGCATCATCATCGCCGCGAGGCCGCGGCCATCCGCGATGCCGCCGGCTGCGACGACCGGGACGCGCCCTGCCGCGAAATCGATGACCGCAGGCACGATGTCGAGCGTTGTGCGCGAGGCACCGTGACCGCCCGCCTCCGTGCCCTGCGCAATCAGGATGTCGGCGCCGCAATCGAGCGCTTGCTGCGCCATCTCCTCACTTTGCACCTGGCAGATCAGGAGCGCGCCCGCGGCCTTGATCTTGGCCGCGAAGGGCGCGGGATCGCCGAATGACAGCATCACCGCGCGCGGCCGCGCCTCCAGTGCGATATCGATCAGCTCGGGCTGCCTGGCGAGGCTCCAGGTGATGAAACCGATTCCGAACGGGCGGTGATATCTCCTGAGCGTCGCAGTCTCCGCCTCGAGCCAGGCTTTATCTCCATAGCCTCCGCCTAGGATGCCGAGGCCACCAGCGTCGCTCACCGCCATCACCAGCCGGCTTCCCGTGATCATCGCCATCGGCGCCAGCAGGATCGGATGTGCGATGCCCAGACGAGCCGTCAATTCGGTGCCGATCGGCATGCGTTGCTCCCTGTTCTGGACTTGCTGTTCTGGACTCGCAGCCTAAGCGGGCCTAACCTTCTCGGAAAATGAATACTAGAGAACGCTACCATCTCTAAAATGAAACGGTGGTCCCAGATGGAATTGACCGACCTGCTCACCTTTTCCACGGTCGCCCGGCTCGGCGGCATCACCCGGGCCGCGGACGAGCTGAACACTGTGCAGTCCAACGTCACCCAGCGCATCAAGGCGCTGGAGGCCGAGATCGGCACGCCACTGTTCGAGCGTCACAGCCGCGGCATGTCGCTGACCGGCGCCGGTCGCCGCCTGTTGCCCTATGCGCAGCGCATGGCGGCGTTGTCGCGCGAAGCGGTGCTCGCCGCGCGCGACGATGGCGAGCCGAAGGGGCCGCTGTCGATCGGATCGATGGAGACGACGGCCGCGGTGCGGCTGCCGACGCTGCTTGCCGAGTTTCATCGCCGCTATCCGGCGGTGCGCCTGACCTTGCGCACGGCACCGACCGCCGATCTCGTGGCCGCCGTGCTCGACGGCTCGCTCGACGGCGCCTTTGTCGCGGGTCCGATCGAGCACGCCGAACTGTCGGCGACAACAGCCTTCACCGAGGAACTGGTGCTCGTCACCGCGCAGCGCTGGAAATCGCTCGCCGCCTTGCGCGCCGGCACGCCGGAGTCGGGCCCGACCGCGCTGGTGTTCCGCACCGGCTGCACCTACCGGCAGCGCCTCGAACAGGTGTTCACCGAATTCGGCTGGCCGTCGGCGGCCCGCTTCGAGCTCGGCACGCTCGACGGCATGGTCGGCTGCGTCGCCGCCGACATGGGCGTGACGCTTCTGCCGCGCGCGGTGGTCGAGCGCGACCACGTCCAGCGCGACATCAAGATCCACAAGCTCAATCCGCAGCATGCGCATGTCGAGACGCTGTTCATCCAGCGCCGCGCCACACACCACTCCAGCGCGTTGCAGGGACTTGCCGCATGCCTTGGCGGCGAGGATCGCGTCATCGCCGCGTGAGGCGACTTCAATCTTACCTCTCCCATCGGGAGTTCGTAGCCCGGATGGAGCGCAGCGCAATCCGGGACAGTTTCTCCGCGGCGAGATTCCCGGATTTCGCGGAGTCTGTCATCGGGCGCGCGTCCGCGCGGCCCGTTGGCTCCATCCGGGCTACCTTTCCTTCCCGCTCCCGTGCTAAGCGCACGGCATGCCCGCCCCCATCCTTCCCCTGATCGAAGCCGCGCCGAACTGGCCCGAACGCGGCGCGCTGGTCGGCCTCGACCTCGGCACCAAGACCATCGGCGTTGCCGTCTCCGATCCGGACCGGCGGCTCGCGACCGGCGTCGAGACCATCCGGCGCAAGCAGTTCAAGGCCGATGCGACGCGCCTGCTCGCGATTGCAGCCGAGCGCAGTGCCGTTGGCTTCGTGCTGGGCCTGCCGATCAATATGGACGGCAGCGAGGGCCCGCGCGCGCAATCGACCCGGGCCTTCGCCCGCAACTTCGCCAATCTCACCCCGCTTGCGATCGGGCTGTGGGACGAGCGGCTGTCGACCGCGGCGGTCGAACGCGAGTTGATCGGGATGGACGTCAGCCGCGCCCGCCGCGCCGAGGTGATCGACGAGCACGCCGCGATCTTCATCCTGCAGGGCGCGCTCGACCGGCTGGCGAAGCTGCGCGGGGACCGCTGACCATGGCCGTGGTGATCGCGGCGCTGTTGCCGGTATTTTTGCTGATCGTGCTCGGCTTCATCCTAAGACGCACGCTGATGCGGCTCGACACCCAATGGCACGGGCTGGAACAGCTCACATACTACGTGCTGTTCCCGGTGCTTTTGGTGCAGACGCTGGTCAAGGCCGATCTGACCAAGGTGCCGGTCGCGGGTGTCGGCGGCGCGCTGCTGCTCGCGGCGCTCATGATGTGCCTGCTGTGTCTGGCGCTGCGGGCCCCGCTCGCCCGCGCCGGGGTCGACGGCCCCGCCTTCTCCTCGATCTTCCAGGGCGCCACGCGCTGGCAGACCTATGTCGCGCTGTCGGTGTCGGGCAATCTTTATGGCAAGGTCGGACTTGCGCTGGCCTCGGTCGCGATGGTCGCGATCATTCCACTGGTCAACGTCTTCAGCGTCGCGGTGCTGGCGAAATATGCCTCGTCCAAGAAACGCTCCGCGGGCGCCATCGTGATGACGGTCGTGAAGAACCCGCTGATCTGGGCCTGCGTCATCGGGCTCGTCATCAATGTCACGCATGTCCCGCTGCCGAAAATCTGGCATGACGTCGCCGACGCGCTCGGCGGCTCGTCGCTCGCGATCGGCCTGCTCGTCACCGGCGCCGGGCTGCATCTGGAAGGCATCTTCCGTCCCAGTCTCGCCACCAGCGTCGCGCTGGTCCTGAAGCTGGTCGCAATGCCCGTCCTGACCGTCGCGCTCGCGCTGTGGTTCGGCGTCAGCGGCGCCAATCTCGCCATCGTCGCGGCCTGCGCCGCGGTGCCGACCTCGCCGTCGGCCTACGTGCTGGCGCGCCAGATGGGCGGCGACGCACCGCTGCTCGCCCAGATCATCACGCTGCAGACGATTTTGGCCGCGATCACGATGCCGATCGTGATCGCCGCCGTCGGGCCGTAGCATGCGGCATGCGCTTGCGCAGGCCGGCTCGTTGCGCTGATCGTCGCTATTTCCCGCTCGAACCGGTGAACGCCGTATCGAGCACGTCACCGATCGGCTGCCAGCTGCGGCCGTCAAACTGCAGCAACCGCAATTGCTCGACCGGACGGAAGTGACCGGTATTGATCTTGATGCCGGGGAGCAAGGCGGATGCCTGATAATCCCTGAGCGCCGCAGCCTGCTTCATGACGTTTTCGCGCGACAGATCGTTGCCGCATTGCCTGAGCACCTGGACCAGCGTTTCGGCGGCCGCATAGCCGTAGACTGCGGCAGCGTCATCCTTGCCGCCGGCTTTCGTATACTTGTCGAGGAAGCTGCGCCAGGCGCCCTGCTCTTCCCTCCAGGCCGGATCACTTGCATCCTTCAGGAAGGCAGCGGTGACGACCCCGGTCGCATTCTCCGTGCCGGCCGGCTTAAGCACCGTCTCGATCGATGACGCCATCTGGTTCACGATGAACACCGGCCGCCAGCCGTGCTCGGCCGCGGCCCGGATCACCTTCGAGGCATTTTCCGGCACCCCGGCAAACACAAAGACCTCGGCCCCCGATTGCTTCAGGATCGATATGTGGCCGTCCAGATGCTGATCGTCGACATCATAGGCGATGTCGACCCTGATGTTGTGGGCGACGTCTCCCAGGCCTTGCACCAATCCCTTGAACAATTCCCGGCCGAACTGGTCATTCTCCCAGAGCGCCACGATCTTCTTTCCAGGATAGAAGGCCTGGATGTAATTGGCGTAGATGCGCCCCTCCTCGCGGTATGAAGGCTGCCAGCCCATGGTCCACGGATAGACCGACGGCTCGCTGAGGTCCTGATCGCCGGAGGCAACAAAAAGCTGGGGGACCTGCCGTTCGTTGAGATACTTCCGCGCGGCGAGATTCCCCGGCGCGCCGAACGAACCGAACATCAAGAGCACATTGTCGGTCTCGACCAGAATACGCGTGAGGTCCATGGCGTTGGAAGCATCCGACAGATCGTCGTAGGACATGAAACGGATCTTGCGGCCATTGATGCCGCCGCGTTCGTTGATCATCTCGAAATAGGCAGCTTCCGCCTTGCCGATCTGGCCGAAAATCTCCAGCGCGCCGCTATACGGCATCAGATTGCCGATACGGATTTCGGTGTCGGTAACGCCCTGGTCGCGCACCTGTTGCGTGATGGCACCGAGCGACGCCAGCGCGACGACGCTGGCCAGCAGAGTTCGGATCAACATGGCCATGAGAAGAGCTCGCACGACGGCAGCCGCCGCTGCCTGGTTTCAGTCCGGCCCGCGCTCGTTCATTGATCTAGATCATAGCACTCGAAGGGGGGCACTGGCATCCCCTCTGTCAGGTTCCTAAGCGGCGCGACGCGCTGGCTAAGAGGCACACCATCGTGGCCTGCAATCACGATGCCGATCGTGATTGCAGCGGGTGGGCTTTAAAGCGTTTTCACAAATAAGCTCGATCTCCAGCTCGGATCCAATGCCTTTCTTCGAAGCGATCAGGCACCGTAGGGACGCAGAGCGGCGCGCTCAGTGCGTCCGGGACTTCAATTTCGCAACGATCTGCGCCGTAGCTGTAAACAAGAGTCCCCTGCGAAATCCGCAACGTGAATTTCGCATCACGGTGTTGTTCATTGGACCACCGATCCAGAGCAGCACTACTGTCCGGCGTCACAAATCCTTGGAATGCCTTGATCTTAGGAACGAGATGCTTGCCTTTGAGCGTGCTCCAATAGATAAGTCCGGCATCGACCGTGACCCAAAAATCATTGGTGCTTGCCCGTGCCTCGATACGCTCCGTCAGCCTCTGCAACTCGTGTATCCGAGCGTGCACCATGCGACGGAAATTTGGGGGAAATGGCGAGAACAGCAGATACCCCGGCAGATCGTAGCGCATGTTGCCGCCATGCGTTCGCCGCCACGGCGAAGGGCACTCCGGGCCTGTGTCGGTCGATCGAATGAGGAGCGCGCCTTTTGCCTCGCGGATCACCGGCCAGAAATCTCTCGCAGGCGATCGACGAATTGCATCGTGAAGCCGTGCGATAGCGAGAGCAACAGGGACCGCTTTGGCCAACTCGTTGATGGCCATGGACACATAGTGACTGTGCTCGAGTATGTATTCTTCCGCCAACGCGCGGTTCAAGCGATGAAGATGGTGGCGATAGGTCAGCATGTGCGCGTTGAACGCGTCGGGGGTTTGATTAGACATCAATCGTCCATTCTCCGAAACGCGCACGCTTACTGGAGTAGCGCCCTTATTGTATCCCCGTCATTGCGAGCGAAGCGAAGCAATCCATCTCTCCGTTCGCTGAGACATGGATTGCTTCGTCGCTTCACTCCTCGCAATGACGGCGGAGAGAGACTGTCTACTGCCCCGCCAGCCACCAGGTCTGCAGCGTCGCGGCAAAATTGTTCAGCCCGTGCAGCAGGATGGTCAGCCAGGTCGAGCCGGTGCGGAAGCGCAAATAGCCGAACAGGAACCCGATCGACAGCACTTCACAGAGGAAGAACCAGTCATACTGGAGGTGCATGATGGTCCAGACGATCGACGACAGCAGAATCGCGCCATAGGGGCCGAGCCTGGATTCGGACCAGCCGCGATAGAGCCAGCCGCGCGCGAACAATTCTTCCCAGAGCGGCGCGGCCACGGCAAAGGCGATCACCAGAAGCCACAGCGCGCTGTGCTCCTGTGCCGATTTCAGCACGTCGCCCATGAAGCCCGGCGTCACCTCGCGGCCGGCGGCACGGGACACCATGTCCCAGGCGCCCACCAGCACGATCAGCGCGACGACGCCGATGATCACGTTCTTCCACGACGTCCCGCGCAGCCCGAGGTAATCGGCGAACGGGATCCCGGTGCGGCGGATCGCGAACCACAGCACCAGCAGCACCATCGGCAGGCCCGCGAGGACCGAGAGCGAGATCGTCAGACCGTCGGCGACCACATGGGTAATGCCGGCCGCCGACAGTTCGCCGCCCTGCGCGATGATGCGATAGACGATGACCGCGACCTGGCCGAGGAACATCGCGGCGAAGATCAGAAGGCCCCACAGCGCGGTGCCCCAGAACTTCCACACCCGAGGGGGACGTGGCGGCGGTTCGATGGTGGTCGGCGGAGTATCGGGATTGAGTGCGTCCATCAGCAAACCTTCATGGCAGCGCCCGCGCCAGCAGCGCGCGCTGATCGGCATCGGAGAGGTCCACGGCGCCGTACATGCCGGCGTGGCGTTCGGCAAGCCGTGTCGCCGCGAACAATTCGGCGTTCTTGGGCGAGACCTGGTTGAGCGCCGCGGTGGCGGCCAAGAGCGCCAGCTTCTCGACTGCAAGCCGTGCGATGCGCTCGCTGTCCGGGCGGCGGAACGATTGTCCGATCGACGCAACTGCCTCAGCGGCGCCCAGCAGGCCCTTGGTCTCGTCGGCGAGCGTACGCAGCACGGCGAGCGCGGCATCGGCCTCGCGGCCGAGCGCGCGCAACACGTCAAGGCACATCACGTTGCCTGAGCCTTCCCAGATCGCATTGACCGGCGACTCCCGGTAATGCCGCGCCAGAATGCCCTCCTCGACATAGCCATTGCCGCCGAGGCACTCCATCGCCTCATAGAGGAAGCCGGGCGCGCTCTTGCAGGTCCAGTATTTGATCGCCGGCGTCAGCAGCCGCATATAGGCGGCCTCGCCTGCATCGATGGGCGCGCGATCGAAGGCGCGGCAGAGCCGCATCACCAGCGCGATGGACGCCTCGACATGCAGCGCCATGTCTGAGAGCACCGCCTGCATCAACGGCTGGTCGGCGAGATGCTTCTGGAACACGCTGCGATGCCGCGCGTGATTGAGCGCGTGCGCCAGCCCCGAGCGCATCAGGCCGGCGGAGGCGATCGCGCAATCCTGCCGCGTCAGCTGCACCATCTGGATGATGGTGCGGATACCCTTGCCCTCCTCGCCGATCAATTCGGCATGGGCACCGTGGAATTCGACCTCCGAGGAGGCATTGGAGCGGTTGCCGAGCTTGTCCTTCAGCCGCTGGAAGTGGATCGCATTGACCGTGCCGTCGGGCGCAAAGCGCGGCATGAAGAAGCAGCTCAGGCCCTGCTCGGCCTGTGCCAGCACCAGGAACGCGTCGCACATCGGCGCCGACATGAACCATTTGTGCCCGGTGATGCGCCAGGCGCCGCCGTCGCGCTCGGCGCGTGTCATGTTGGCGCGCACATCCGTGCCGCCCTGCTTTTCCGTCATGCCCATGCCGAGCGTCATGCCGCGCTTGGTCCACCACGGCGCAAAGCCCGGGTCGTAGGCGCGCGTGGCGATGACCGGCATCGTCTTCGCCAGAATGTCCGGCTGCGAGGCCAGCGCCGCGACCGAGGCGCGCGTCATCGTGATCGGGCAGAGGTGACCGGTCTCGACCTGGGACGCGATATAGAACCTTGCCGCGCGCACCACCTCGGCCGCCCCGCCGGCCGGCTTGCCGTCGGCGGTCCAGGTCGAGTTGTGCACGCCGGCATGGGCCGAGTGCGCCATCAGTTCGTGATAGGCCGGATGAAACTCGACCTCGTCGCGGCGATTGCCCCTGGCATCGAAGGTTCGCAGTTTAGGCGTGTTCTCGTTGGCGACGCGGCCGCGCTCGGCCATGGCGGCCGATCCCCAATGGTTGCCGAAATCCGACAGCTCTGCGCTGGCCGCCGCCCCGCCATTGGCGGCGACCGCCGCGACGAGCGGCGCGTCCGTCGCGAACAGGTCGACATCCCAAAATGGCGGCGATTGGTTGAAGACGTCGTGGGTGGCGAACGGAGCCTGCGTCATGGTCTCCCCGGCGATTGGTCGCACTGCGCGCGATGCCCGGACAACGGTCTTGGTTGGCGGCAGCAGCGCCGTAACTGGAATCGGAGGATCATAAGCCTGCAAGCCGGCACGGGGCAGCGAAAAGTACACGTCCGCTAGATGCTTCCATGCCTCGGCGCATGGCGGCCGAGCCACCGGTCGACCCAGTCGTTGGCGCGGGTCCGGTTCGCCTCCGTCCTGGACGCCTGGACCGAAAAGATGTCGCCGCTGTTCAGTCGCCGGTTATCGGGATATTCAGCCAATTGCAGGTTCGATTCATGCGCGGCGCCGTCGACCGGAGAGATGTAGGCAAACCGGATCTCGATCTTGTGCTTGATGTCGGCGCCCTGCCATTTCGGATGGTGACGCGCCAGAAGCTCGACAAGCTCGCAAGGCAACAGATCCGAGGTCGAGCTCCGATTCTCCTCGGTCTTCTCCATATAGCATTGCTCCTTGACGCTGCTGACGCGCGCGTCGATCGGCCGGAAGTTCACCCGCTTGTCGAGTTCGATGTAGGCATAGAGGCCCGCGACGCCGATAGCGATCATCCCGTAGAGCCCCAGACGCATGGTCGAACTCCCATCCTGTCGGACCGCTGTGACGGTCAGATCGAACGTGTCGTCTCCGCCTTGGTCTTGGAGGCCAACACCGGCAACACGTCGCCGGCGCGCAGCGGCTTGCCGTTAGGGAAGTAGGACATCTGCAGGCTGGACTGGTGCGTGGCTCCATCGACCGGCGAGACATAGACGACGCGAACCTCGATCTTGTGCATCACGTGATAGCCCTGCCACTTCGGATGCTCCTTCCGCAGCAGCTCGGCGGTTTCGCAGCGAGTGAGGTCCGACGTGAACGTCGTCTTGGTGACGACGCCGCGCTCGACCTTTTCTAGATAGCACTGGTCATTAACGCTGCTGATGCGCGCATCGACGCGCTGGTAGTTCGCGCCCTTGTCGTACTGGTCGTAGATCGCGATGCCGAACGCACCAACGGCAACAATGACAACAGCCCAACGCATGTTTTCTGCTCCCGCAATGCCCGCACTTCATACGGCCACAATTAAGGAGTGTTGAAAGCGCATTCAGCTACTTCAGCGTTGGCAAGCTTTGTGTTGCCGAGATGCCTTGGATTTGAGGAAAATCCAGCATTAGTGCGCGCGTGTGACCGGGAAATCGTAGGCCACCCCGCCGCCCCCCGGCAGCGAGAAGTGCCACCATTCCTTTGAATAGTTGGCAAATCCCTGGCGGGCCATCGCAGCGACCAGAAGGTTGCGCCAGCGTCGCTGCGCCGGCGTGATCGCGCTGGTAGCGGTATGCCCCTTCACGTCGGAGCAGTCATAGCCGGTCCCCATGTCGACGCTGCCCTCCGGGGCGCGCTCGGCGACCGGCGCGGTGCAGTCGGCATAGTCCCTGGCCGGGTCGAACTTGCGCGAATTGTCCGCGGTCAGATCGACCAGCGTGAGATCGACTGCGGCGCCGGTCGAATGACCGGAATGGGTGGCGATGTAGCCGAGGCGGAACAGGTCCGCCTTCGAGAAGGCCGGGTTGTAGCGCCGCTCGGCGGCGGTCTCCTTGCCGTTCTTCGACCACGCCACCATGTCGGCGACTGCACGGGCCGGCCGGTAGCAATCGAACATCTTCAGCGACAGGCTTTGCCGCGCCAGTTCCTGCTGCACGGCCTTGAGCCGCAACCCCACCTCCCGCTTCACCACGCATTCCGCCGCGCCATAGCCCGCGATCGGCCGCCCCATGAAATTGTTGGAGGTCGCGTAGCGGATGTCCTGGATGATGGTCGGATCGATCTCGCGCAAGAACGCGAAGTCGCCGGGCAGGCTCTGAGCGAAGGCCGGCGAGATCGACCCTGAGATCAGCTCGATGGCCAGCAGTGCGATCACGGCGATTTTCACGAGTCCTTAGCTCCGCTGTCCTGGCTGCATGACCGTCCAAGGCACCACCTCGCCTCTGCTCCGCCTGAGCCCGGTCGTCCACGTCTTGTTCCGGAAAAACCAGCAAAAGCAAGGCGCGGACAGCTCGCAATAGGCCCGGGCATGATGGCGGAGAAACCCAGCCCCATCTTACTCGGGGAAAACTCCGCCTAGCCCTCTTCGCGCTTGCCCCACCGGCCATCCGCGCCTATAGCTCTCGCTTTAATGACCCCATCATTAAAATCGACTTTTGTCCTCGGTCACCGGCATTTGCTGGGCATCGAGGGCCTTTCCGCTGACGACATCACGGGCCTGCTCGACCTCTCCGAGGAGTATGTCGAGCTCAACCGCCAGGTCGACAAGAAACGCGCCAGTCTGCGCGGCCGCACCCAGATCAATCTGTTCTTCGAGGCCTCGACCCGGACCCAGTCCTCGTTCGAGATCGCCGGAAAACGCCTGGGCGCCGACGTCATGAACATGTCGGTGTCCTCGATGTCGACCCGCAAGGGCGAGACCTTGATGGACACCGCGGTGACGCTGAACGCAATGCACCCCGACATCCTGGTGGTGCGCCACCACGCCTCCGGTGCGGTCGAGCTGCTGGCGCGCAAGGTTGACGGTTCCGTGATCAACGCCGGCGACGGCGCCCACGAGCACCCGACCCAGGCGCTGCTCGACGCGCTGACCATCCGCCGCAACAAGGGCCGGCTCGAGGGGCTGACGATCGCGATCTGCGGCGACGTGCTGCATTCGCGCGTGGCGCGTTCCAACATCTTCCTGCTCAACACCATGGGCGCCCGCGTCCGTGTGGTGGGCCCCTCCACATTGCTGCCGCGCGGCATCGAGCGGATGGGCGTCGAGGTCGCGCGCGACATGCGCGAGGGGCTGAACGGCGCCGACATCGTGATGATGCTGCGGCTGCAGCGCGAGCGCATGAACGGTTCCTTCGTGCCTTCGAGCCAGGAATATTTCCACTATTTCGGCCTCGACCAGAAGAAGCTCGCGTACGCCAAGCCCGATGCGCTGGTCATGCATCCCGGCCCGATGAACCGCGGTGTCGAGATCGACACGTTCGTCGCCGACGGCGCGCAGTCGCTGATCCGTGAACAAGTCGAAATGGGTGTGGCGGTGCGCATGGCAGTGCTCGAAGCGCTCGCCCGCAACCTGCCGAACGCGTGACGCCATGCTGACTGACCGCCGCCCCATCCTGCTCGCCAACGCCCGCGTCATCGATCCGTCCCGCGACTTCGACGGTCCGGGCGACGTCCTGATCGCCGACGGCGTGATCCGTGACGCCAAGCGCGGCATCGGCGCCGCCGGCGTCCCCGAAGGCACCGACATCGTCAATTGCGCCGGCAAGATCGTGGCGCCCGGCCTGATCGACATGCGCGCCTTCGTCGGTGAACCCGGAGCCAGCCACCGCGAGACCTTTGCCTCCGCCAGCCAGGCCGCGGCCGCCGGCGGCATCACCACCATCATCTGCCAGCCCGACACCTCGCCGGTGATCGACAATTCGGCGACCGTCGACTTCGTGCTGCGCCGCGCCCGCGACACCGCGATCGTCAACATCCACCCGATGGCGGCGCTGACCAAGGGCATGCAGGGCCTGGAGATGACCGAGATCGGCCTGTTGAAGGCCGCCGGCGCCGTCGCCTTCACCGATGGCGACCGCAGCGTCACCAACGCCCAGGTGATGCGGCGCGCGTTGACCTATGCTCGCGATTTCGACGCGCTGATCGTGCATCACACCGAGGACCCGAATCTGGTGGGCGAAGGTGTGATGAACGAGGGCGAGTTCGCCACGCGGCTCGGCCTCGCCGGGATCCCGACCGCCGCCGAGTCGATCATGCTCGAGCGCGACATGCGGCTCGCGGCGCTGACCGGAGGGCGCTATCACGCGGCCTCGCTGACCTCGATCGAGTCGCTGGAGATCCTCAAGCGTGCCCGCGACAACGGGCTCAACGTCTCGGCCTCGGTCTCGATCAACCACGTGACGCTGAACGAGAACGACATCGGCCCCTACCGCACCTTCCTCAAGCTGGCGCCGCCGCTGCGCACCGAGGACGACCGCAGGGCGCTGGTTGCAGCGCTCGCCTCCGGGCTGATCGACGTCGTGATGAGTGATCACAATCCGCGGGACGTCGAGGTCAAGCGGCTGCCGTTCGCGGAAGCGGCGAGCGGTGCGGTCGGCCTGCAGACCATGCTGCCGGCGGCGCTGCGGCTGATCCACAATGGCGAGATGGAGTTCAAGACGCTGATCCGGGCCATGTCGACACGGCCGGCGGAACTGCTCGGCCTGCCCGGCGGCACGCTGCGCGCCGGGGCCCCGGCCGACGTGATCGTGATCGACGCCGACACCCCCTGGGTGCTCGACCGCGACGACCTCAAATCGCTATGCAAGAATACGCCGTTCGACGACGCCCGCTTCTCGGGCCGCGTGACGCGGACGATCGTCGGCGGACGGACGGTGTACGAACACGTCTAGAGCGTTTTCGAGCGAAGTGGATACCGGTTCGCGTGAAGAAAACGCGTCAAAACAAAAAACCAGAGCCCCGTTCCGATGCAATCGGAACGGAAAAAGGCTCTAGATCAGCGTGGAACTCAGCGTACAGCGAGTTGCGACATCGCTTCCATCGTCGTTCCAACGACGATGGCCGCGACGTAAACCACAAAGAAAACCTGCTCAAGCCGCGTGCGAACAGAAGCCATGATAAGCTCCCTCATTTCCAAGGCCATGGTGCGGATTGATGGTTAATATTTCATTGACGGAATTGCCAAAAATGGACCGGATCGACCGTCCAGGGAACCACCGCGATGTCTGCTGACGCGTTGCTGCTCGCCGCCTTCGTGATCGGCTATCTCCTGGGCTCGATCCCGTTCGGCATGATCCTCACCAGGCTCGCCGGCACGCAGGATCTGCGCACCATCGGCTCGGGCAATATCGGCGCCACCAACGTGCTGCGCACCGGCCACAAGGGCCTCGCCGCGGCGACGCTGATCGGCGACATGCTCAAGGGCACGGTCGCCGTCATCATTGCGGGCTCGATCGACGGACCGAACGCGGCGATGCTGGCGGCGCTCGGCGCATTCCTCGGCCACCTCTTCCCGGTCTGGCTCCGGTTTCGCGGCGGCAAGGGCGTCGCCACCTATATCGGCGTGCTGCTCGGCCTGTTCTGGCCGGCCGCGCTGATCTTCGCCGTGATCTGGATCGGCACCGCCACCACCACGCGCTACTCGTCGCTATCGGCGCTCGTCGCCGCGTTCGTGACGCCGCTATTCCTGTGGTGGTTCGGCCACAACGCGCTCGCCTCGCTGTTCGCCGTGCTGACGCTGCTGCTGTTCTACATGCACCGCGAGAACATCAAGCGGCTGCAGGCCGGCACCGAAGGCAAGATCGGCGAGAAGAAGTGACGCAAGTCATTCCGGGGCGCGACGAAGTCGCGAACCCGGAATCTCGAGATTCCCCGATGCGCAATTGCGCATCTGAGGTTCGCTTCGCGCCCCGGAATGACGGAAGGCTAGGACTTCAGCGCACCTTCCAAAAAGCTCGCCGCCGCCAGCGCCTTTGCGTCGCCGCCAAAACCCGCGATCACGGTCACGCCGACCGGCAATCCGCCCTCGGCGGTCAGCGTCGGCACGTTGACGCAGGGCACGCCCATCAACGTCCAGAGCCGGTTGTAACGGGGATCGCCGGTCGAGGCCAAGCCGTTCGGCGCAGCACCCGGCGCTGACAGCGTCAGCAGCACATCGACCTCGCCAAAAATCGCTGACAGCGCCTGCCGCGCGCGCAGCGTGACGTCCATCGCCGCATCATACTCGGCGGGTGTGCCGCCCTTGCTCTCGTCGAGCCGGCCGCGCAGCAGCGGCGGCATCGCATCGTAGTTCTGGCCGTATTCCCAGGCGAACGACTGGTGCGCCTCGAACTCCTGCACCACCGGATGAATCCGCCACGCCTCCGCGATGATCTCGGGCATCGCGAGCTCGCGCACGGTTGCGCCCGCCCGCTCCACCGCCCGCGCCGCCTTCTGCAATGCCTCCGCGCCGGATGGTTCGGGCGCACCGGCGAAGGCCTGCGTCACGACGCCGATGCGCGGTGCCGCGACCTCCGACGGCACGACAAGCTCGGGGCGCCTGGTCATCGCGGCCAGCCCCTGCGCGACATCGCGCACGCCGGCGCCGAACAGCCCGACGGTATCGAGCGTCCAGGAGAAGCACTTCACCCCGACGGTCGGCAGCAGCCGGTAGCTCGGCTTGATCGCGGCGACGCCGCAGAACGAGGCCGGCCGGATCACCGAGCCGCCGGTCTGCGTGCCCAGCGCCAGCGGGATCATTCCGGCGGCGACCGCAGCGGCCGAGCCCGACGACGAGCCGCCCGGCGTGTGCGCGTGATTGTGCGGATTGAGCGTTGCGGTCGGATCGTTCGCCGCGAACGCGGTCGTCGTGGTCTTGCCGATGATGGTGGCGCCGGCCTGCTTCAGCGCCATCACCACCGGCGCGTCGGCGCGCGGCTGATGGCCGCGATAGATCGCAGCCCCCATCTCGGTCGGAAAGCCGGCGGTATCGATGATGTCCTTGATGCCGACCGCGATGCCGCGCAGCGGCCCGGCATCCTGCGCACGCGCCTTCGCGTCGTGGCGGACAAAGGCGCCGATCGTCTTGTCCTGCGCACTGATCGCCTCCAGCGATTGGCCGATGGCCGCTTCAGGCGACAGCGCGCCCTGTTCGATACGCGCTTGGAGGTCGGCAAGTGAGATCATGGGCGGCTTCCTCGAATTGGCGACCGCTTGTAGCGCGTCACGCCTATGCCGCCAATGTCGCGGTTGATCACAATCCCAGGTTGGGCGAAGCTACACCTCGCATGCATGACCGGTCACCCAGCACCACTGAACTCACCGACGCCGAACGGCTCAACCGCCTGCGGCTGATCCGTTCCGACAATGTCGGCCCGCGCACCTTTGCATCGCTGCTCCGCCATTTTGGCGATGCGGCGCACGCGCTGGAGCGCCTGCCGGATCTCGCGCGCCGCGGCGGCGCATCGGGACCCGGGCGCATCACGAGCGAGGCCGATGCAGCCGCGGAGCTCGCGGCCTGTGCCAAGTTTGGCATCGACCTCATCGCGCCGGAGGAAGTCCACTATCCGGCGCGGCTTGCCACCATCGACGACGCGCCGCCGCTGCTTGCCGTACGCGGCGCGCGCGACACCTTGATGCGCCCGATGATCGCGATCGTCGGCTCCCGCAATGCGTCCGGCGCCGGGCTGAAATTTGCAGGCCAGCTGGCGCGCGATCTCGGCGACGCCGGCTTTGTCGTGATCTCCGGCCTTGCCCGCGGCATCGACCAGGCGGCGCATCGCGCGACCGTTGCAAGCGGCACGGTCGCCGTGCTGGCCGGCGGCCATGACAAAATCTACCCGCCGGAGCATGAGGATCTGCTCGCCGCCCTGCTCGCGCACGGCGCGGCGATTTCGGAGATGCCGCTCGGCCACGTGCCGCGGGCGCGCGACTTCCCTCGCCGCAACCGGCTGATCTCGGGCGCATCGCTCGGCGTCGTGGTGGTGGAGGCTGCGCACCGCTCGGGCTCGCTGATCACGGCGCGGATGGCCGCTGAACAGGGCCGCGAGGTGTTCGCGGTGCCGGGCTCGCCGATCGATCCGCGCGCCGCCGGCGCCAACGATTTGATCAAGCAAGGCGCCACGCTGGTCACCGAGGCCGCCGATGTCATCAGCGCGGTCACGCCGATCATGGAGCGGCCCGTCATGCTGTCCGCCCGCGAAGACGACGAGCCGCTGGATTTTGCCCCCGATGCGTCCGATCGCGCCCGCATCATCAATCTGCTCGGACCGAGCCCGATCAGCCTCGACGATCTGATCCGGATGGCCGATGTCTCGCCCGCTGTCGTCCGCGCGGTACTGCTCGAACTGGAGCTCGCCGGCCGACTCGAGCGTCACGGCGGCGGACTGGTGTCGATGATCTGACGCGGGCGAATAAGCGGCTCACGCCAGTCCATCACCGTCATCCTGAGGTGCGAGCGGAGCGAGCCTCGAAGGATGCACGGCCCGGCTGGTGGCCGTCGACCCTTCGAGACGCGCTTCGCGCTCCTCAGGGTGACGGATAACAGTCGGGTGACGGATAACAGCAGGACGACCGATAACACTCCCTACTCGTTGCGTCCGTCAAACCGTGTCCGCGCGCCCTCGATCTCCGGCAGATGCGCGAACGCCCATTCGCCGAGTGCCTTCACGGGCGCGGCCAGACCACGGCCGAGATCGGTCAGCTCGTAATCGACCCGCGGCGGGATCGTCGGAAACACCGTGCGCGTCACCAGGCCATCGCGCTCGAGCCCGCGCAGCGTGAGCGTCAGCATCCGCTGCGAGATGCCGTTGATCATCCGCTTCAGCTCGTTGAAGCGCTTTGGCCCATCGGTCAGCATCATGATCACGAACACGCTCCATTTGTCGCCGACCCGCGCCAATACGGAGGCAACCGCGCGGCAATCGCTGTGATCCTGGTCAGGCAGGGGCGGAAGGGCAGGCACACGGATGTGCTCGGGTTTCATTGCTGTGCTCGGGTTTCAAAAATGTGCGTTCTTGCGCACATTTAGGGCGGTCACTCATATAGCGCCAGTTACAAACCTATACCAAAGGTGACTTCAGCCATGAAACTTCTGCACATCGACTCCTCGGTCCTAGGCTCCCACTCCGTCAGCCGCCAGGTTTCTGCCGCCGCCGTCGAGCGGCTGCGCCAGGCCAATCCCGGCCTGGTCGTGAGCTACCGCGATCTCACCCAGACCCCGCTCGCCCACCTCTCCGGCCTGCACCTCGCCGCCAGCCAGGGCGCGGCGCCGGACCCGTCGATGCGCGACGACATCGCGACCGGCCAGGCCGTGCTCGAGGAGTTCCTCGCCGCCGACGTCGTCGTGATCGGCGCGCCGATGTACAATTTCACCCTTCCCTCCCAGCTGAAGGCCTGGATCGACCGCATCGTGGTCGCGGGCAAGACCTTCAAATACGGCGCCGGCGGCGTCGAGGGACTGGCCGGCAACAAGCGCGTCATCATCGCGATCTCGCGCGGCGGCTATTACGGCGCCGACACGCCGATGGCCGCGCTGGAGCACCTCGAGACCTATTTGCGCGGCGTGTTCGGCTTCATCGGCGTCAAGAATCTCGAGCTGATCCCCGCCGACGGCATCCAGGTCGGTCCCGAGCACCGCGAGAAGGCGGTCGCGGGTGCGCTGCAGGCCGCTGGCAGCCTGAACGCCGCCTGACGTGATCACATTCCTGCCGTCACCCTGGTGGCGGCAGGCCGCTTCAGGTGGATGAAGTCAGAACCAGACGCCTTGAATGCCGAAGATGACGGCGACGAGCGAGATCAACAAACCGATGCCGGAAAACAGCGCGACCGTCACAAACTGGGCTGAGTCTGAGTTTTCGTTTTCGGAGGTAGACGAAACCGGGATCGGCGTCGAAATGCGGGCTGCTTTCGGCATGAAGGAACTCCAAAATGATTCCGTGGTGAAAAAAAATCCCCGCCCATTCAGGAGTCCGGCGAGTACGTCAAAGGTTCAATACGCGTGATATTAGTCACGCACGAAATCGGCCGGTGTGAACCGCTTCACACCGGCCGATCGTTACAATGAGAAACGAAGTTTAGCCGCGATAGATCGGCGCGCCGGCGGGAGATGCCGTTGCACCGCCATCGATAAACAGTTCCTGCCCCTGCACATGCGCCGCGTCGTCGGACGCGAGGAACAACACCGTCTTCGAGATGTGATCGGGTTCACCGATACGTCCGAGCGGCGTGGACTTGCCGATCCGCTGCTCGAACGCTTTCTCGGCCTCGGGCGTCGCGATGGCCGCGCCCCAGATCGGCGTCCGCACCGCGCCCGGCGCCACCACGTTGACGCGGATGTTGCGCGGCGACAGTTCTGACGCCATCACCCGCGCCATCGCGCGCACGCCGGCCTTGCTCGCGGCATAGGCCGAATAGCCGGGATTGCCGAGCACCGAAATCACCGAGCCGTTGAGGATGATCGAAGCGCCGTCGTTGAGATACGGCGCGACCGCCTGCACGGTGAAGAACACGCCGGTGAGATTGGTGCGGATCACATTTTCGAATGCAGCAAGCGTGGTGCCGCCGACCGGCGTCTGGCCGGGAATGCCGGCATTGGCGAACAGCACGTCGTACTTGCCGAACTTCTCCGCGCCCTGCTTCACCGCGGCTTCCAGCGCCGCGACATCGGTGGCATCGGCCACCACCGCGAGCGCATTCGGTCCGAGTTCCCGCGCCGCCGCCGCGAGCGTCTCCTTGTTGCGCCCGGTGATGACGACCTTGGCGCCCTCGGCGACGAACAGCTTTGCCGTCGCAAGCCCGATGCCGCTGTTGCCGCCGGTGATCAACGCCGTCTTGTTTGCCAGTCTCATGTCCGCCTCCAGTTGGTTGCATTATTAAACTTCGTTGCCTACCTAGGGCATCAGGTTTAATATTGCAACCACACAAGACCGTGATGGCCCGACTTTCGGAGCGTGCGTCGTGAAGAGAACCAGCCTTGCAGGCGACAGCTGTCCGGTGGCCCGCGCACTCGACGTGTTCGGCGACTGGTGGTCGCTCCTGATCATCCGCGACGCCAGCCTCGGCCGGCGCCGTTTCGGCGAATTCCAGGCCAGCCTCGGGCTTGCGAAGAACATCCTCGCCACCCGGCTGCGCACGCTGGTCGAGCGCGGCATCCTGAAAACGGTCCCCGCCTCCGACGGCAGCGCCTATCAGGAATACGTCTTGACGCCGAAGGGCCACGGCATCTTTCCGATCCTGGTCGCGCTCCGGCAATGGACCGAGGAGTTCGACGAGCATCCGGACGAGATCGCGACCATCATGGTCGACCGCGACAAGGGCAAGCCGGTGAAGAAGCTCGCGCTGCTTTCGCAGGACGGACGCGTGCTGGGGGCTGCCGATACGACGTTGAAGCCGCGGCCTGCGGCGAAGCGCGCGCGGAGCGTGTCGGCGTAGCTCCATCCGCGATTGCTCGGGCCCCATAGGTGCGATCGGCACCCGGCTTTCCCTGCGTCCTCTATTCTCAGAGCGGCGAAACGAAGAGCCTCGGGCAACTCATGTCGCGAGAATGCGAAGCTGCGTCCCCACCCACACTGTCATCGCGCGGCTCGACCGGGCGATGACACTGAAGATGGGGTTCGCCAATGGCGGCGCGTTGCATCGCGCGCGACCCATCCCCATCGTCGTCCTGGCGAAAGCCAGGACCCATTACCCCAAACCTCAATTGGTGCGCGACGCTGGGGCCTCGATCACGCTCATCGCCGAACACGGTGGCTATGGGTCCTGGCTTTCGCCAGGACGACGAATGGAGAAAGCCCTGCGAACAAGGCCGGCCCTGTCACACCCTCACGACAGCTTCCTTCGGCTGCGCGCGCGCAATTGCTCGTCGGCCTCCAGGCGGGTCATCGCGAGCAGATGGTCGAGGACTTCGAATTTGTGGCGCTGGGCGAGTTTGGCGAGCTCGGTCGCGGCCGCTGCGATCAGGACCAGGGCGTCATCCGGGCCGCCCTCCCCACCTGGCTCCCCACCTGGCTCGTCGCCCTCCGGTCGCCGTCGGCCGGACGGCTTGGGCTTGCGCCCACCCCCTGTGCTGCTCAAAAGGCCTAATCCGATTCCCACCCAATATATAAAGAGATACGCCGTTTCCGGCCGCAACTCTAGGACGCATTTTTCAACCCTTGGGATAGGAACTCCACAGCCTGAGCCCTGCCTTCAATATCTGACGATTTGACACCGACCGCCCCAGCACCCATGTTCGCCCCGACACGGCGGGCCGCGAGTCTAGCGGAACCAGCCTTCAAGTTTTCCCGTAAGCTATTGGAATGACATGAATATCGTCATTGTGGAGTCGCCTGCCAAGGCCAAGACGATCAACAAATATCTGGGGTCCTCCTACGAGGTCCTGGCGTCGTTTGGCCATGTTCGCGACCTCCCGGCCAAGAACGGTTCGGTGGATCCGGACGCCAATTTCCAGATGATCTGGGAGGTCGATGCCAAGGCCGCCGGCCGGCTGAACGACATCGCCAAGGCGCTCAAGGGGGCCGACCGCCTGATTCTGGCGACCGACCCTGATCGCGAGGGCGAAGCGATCTCCTGGCACGTGCTGGAGGTGATGAAGGAGAAGCGCGCGCTGAAGGACCAGAAGGTCGAGCGCGTCGTGTTCAATGCCATCACCAAGCAGGCGGTCACCGACGCCATGAAGGCGCCGCGCCAGATCGACGGCGCGCTGGTCGACGCCTATATGGCGCGCCGCGCGCTGGACTATCTGGTCGGCTTCACCCTCTCCCCCGTGCTGTGGCGCAAGCTGCCCGGCGCCCGCTCCGCCGGCCGCGTGCAGTCGGTCGCGCTGCGGCTGGTCTGCGACCGCGAGCTCGAGATCGAGAAGTTCGTGCCGCGGGAGTACTGGTCGCTGGTCGCGACGCTGCTGACGCCGCGCGGCGAAGCCTTCGAGGCCCGGCTGGTCGGCGCCGACGGCAAGAAGATCGCACGGCTCGACATCGGCTCCGGCGCAGAAGCCGAGGACTTCAAGAAGGCGATCGAGGCCGCGCTGTTCAAGATCGCGACCGTCGAGGCGAAGCCGGCCCGGCGCAATCCGCAGGCGCCCTTCACCACCTCGACCCTGCAGCAGGAAGCCAGCCGCAAGCTCGGCTTCGCGCCGGCGCACACCATGCGCATCGCGCAGCGGCTGTATGAGGGCATCGACATCGGCGGCGAGACCACCGGTCTCATCACCTATATGCGAACCGACGGCGTGCAGATCGATCCGTCCGCGATCACCCAGGCCCGCAAGGTGATCGGCGAGGATTACGGCAACGCCTATGTGCCGGACGCTCCACGCCAGTACCAGGCCAAGGCCAAGAACGCGCAGGAAGCGCACGAAGCGATCCGCCCGACCGATCTGTCGCGTCGCCCGGCCACCATCGGCCGCAGGCTCGATACCGATCAGGCGCGGCTCTACGAACTGATCTGGAAGCGCACCATTGCGAGCCAGATGGAATCAGCCGAGCTGGAGCGCACCACCGTCGACATCGAGGCCAAGGCCGGCGCCCGCGTGCTGGAGCTGCGCGCCTCCGGCCAGGTCATCAAGTTCGACGGCTTCCTCGCGCTCTACCAGGAAAGCCGCGACGACGAGGAGGACGAGGATTCGCGCCGCCTGCCCGCGATGAGCCAGGGCGAGGCGGTGAAGCGCCAGAGCCTTGCCGTCACCCAGCACTTCACCGAGCCGCCACCGCGTTTCTCGGAAGCATCATTGGTGAAGCGGATGGAAGAGCTCGGCATCGGCCGTCCCTCGACCTACGCCTCGATCCTGCAGGTGCTCAAGGACCGCGGTTACGTCAAGCTTGAGAAGAAGCGGTTGCACGGCGAGGACAAGGGCCGCGTCGTGGTCGCGTTCCTGGAGAACTTCTTCTCGCGCTACGTGGAGTACGACTTCACGGCCGATCTAGAGGAACAGCTCGATCGCGTCTCCAACAACGAGATCGGCTGGCAGCAGGTGCTGCACGATTTCTGGCGCGGCTTCATCGGTGCGGTCAACGACATCAAGGATCTCCGCGTCGCCGAGGTGCTCGATGCGCTCGACGAAATGCTCGGCCCGCATATCTATCCGCCGCGCGCGGATGGCGGCGACGTCAGGCAGTGCCCGACCTGCGGCACCGGCCGGCTCAACCTCAAGGCCGGCAAGTTCGGCGCCTTCGTCGGCTGCTCGAACTATCCGGAATGCCGCTACACCCGCCCGCTCGCGGCCGACAGCGCCGAGAGCGCAGATCGCGTGCTCGGCACCGATCCCGACACCGGGTTCGACGTCACGGTGAAGGCAGGCCGGTTCGGCCCCTACATCCAGCTCGGCGAGCAGAAGGATTACGCCGAGGGCGAGAAGCCGAAGCGCGCCGGCATTCCAAAAGGCACCTCGCCTGCCGATGTCGATCTCCAGCTGGCGCTGAAGCTGTTGTCGCTGCCGCGCGAGATCGGCAAGCATCCGGAGACCGGCGAGCCGATCACCGCCGGCCTCGGCCGGTTCGGGCCGTTCGTGAAGCACGAGAAGACCTATGCCAGCCTCGAGGCCGGCGACGAGGTCTTCGACATCGGCTTGAACCGCGCCGTCACGCTGATCGCGGAGAAGATCGCCAAGGGCCCGAGCGGCCGCCGCTTCGGCGCCGATCCGGGCAAACCGCTCGGCGACCACCCGACGCTCGGCGCCGTCGCGCTGAAGAACGGCCGCTACGGCGCCTATGTCGCAGCCGGTGGCGTCAATGCGACGATCCCGAGCGACCGCACTCCGGACGAGATCACGCTCGCGGAAGCGATCGCGCTGATCGACGAGCGCGCGGCCAAGGGCAGCGGCAAGAAGGCCAAGAAGGCGAAGGCGGAGAAGCCCGCCAAGGCCAAGAAGGCCAAGTCTGAAAAGGCAACGTCTGAAAAGGCAGGGTCTGAAGAGACCGACGGCGACGCCGAGGCCAAGCCTGCCAAGAAGGCTGCGTCAAAGAAGGCCGCGGCGAAGCCGAAAACGGATGCGACCAGCAAGGCGCGCGCGCCGGTCGCCTCCGGTGCCAAGACGTCGCCTGCAAAGTCATCGGCACCAGCGAAAGCGCCCGCGAAGAAGAGCGCCGGCAAGGCAAGAGGATAAGTGAAACGAAAACCCGACCATGGCTTTCCGGGCCGGGACGCCATCGTCGCCTTCATCCGCGCCAATCCAGGCAAGGTCGGCACCCGCGAGATCGCGCGCGAGTTCGGCCTGAAGAACGCCGACCGCATCGAGTTGAAGCGGATCCTCCGCGAACTCGCCGACGACGGCACGGTCGCCAAGCGCCGCCGCAAGATCCACGAGCCGGCGGCGCTGCCGCCGACCCTGCTCGCCGACATCACCGGCCGCGACAGCGACGGCGAGTTGATCGCGACGCCCGCCGAGTGGGACTCGGAAGACGGCACCGCCCCGAAAATCCGCATCGAGACGCCGCGGCGGCCAAAGCCCGGCACCACGGCCGGCGTCGGCGACCGCGCGCTGCTCCACGTCGAGGTGACCGACGAGAACGACGGCACGCCCTATCGCGGCCGCGTCATCAAGGTGATCGATCACGGCCGCACGCGCATCCTCGGCATCTTCCGCAAGAACCCTGATGGCGGCGGGCGCCTGATCCCGGTCGACAAGAAGCAGGCCGGCCGCGAGCTCAATATCGCCAAGGCCGACAGCAGCGACGCCGAGGACGGCGATCTCATCAGTGTCGACCTGATCCGCACCCGCGGCTACGGGCTCGCCTCCGCCCGGGTCAAGGAGCGGCTCGGCTCGATCGCCAGCGAGAAGGCGATCAGCCTGATCGCGATCAACACCCACGACATCCCGCAGGTGTTCTCCGCCGCCGCCGTGCGCGAATCCGAGGAAGCAAAACCGGCGACCTTGCAGGGCCGCGAGGACTGGCGCGACGTGCCGCTCGTCACCATCGATCCGCCCGATGCCAAGGATCACGACGACGCCGTTCATGCCGAGGTCGACCTCGATCCGAACAACAAGGGCGGCTTCACCGTCCATGTCGCGATCGCCGACGTCGCCTTCTATGTGCGGCCCGGCTCGGCGCTCGACCGCGACGCGCTGCTGCGCGGCAACTCGGTGTATTTTCCCGATCGCGTGGTGCCGATGCTGCCCGAGCGGATCTCCAACAATCTCTGCTCGCTGGTGCCGGGCGAACCGCGTGGTGCACTCGCGGTGCGGATGGTGATCGGCGCCGACGGCCGCAAGCGCTCGCATACGTTCCATCGCGTGCTGATGCGCTCGGCAGCAAAGCTTGCCTACGCGCAGGCACAGGCCGCGATCGATGGCAGGCCTGATGACACGACGGGTCCCCTGCTCGATCCGATCCTCAAACCGCTGTGGTCGGCCTACGAGCTGGTCAAGCTCGCACGCAACGAGCGCGACCCGCTCGATCTCGATCTGCCCGAGCGCAAGATCCTGCTGAAGGGCGACGGCACCGTCGATCGGGTGATCGTGCCGCAGCGGCTTGATGCGCACCGGCTGATCGAGGAGTTCATGATCCTCGCCAACGTCGCTGCGGCCGAGATGCTGGAGAAGAAGGCGCTGCCGCTGATCTATCGCGTGCATGACGAGCCGAGCCAGGAGAAGGTGCACAACCTCCAGGAATTCCTGAAGACGCTCGACCTGCCCTTCACCAAGCAGGGCGCGCTGCGTCCGACGCAATTCAATCGCGTGCTGGCGCAGGTTGCCGGCGAGGATTACGAACCGCTGGTCAACGAGGTGGTGCTGCGCTCGCAGGCGCAGGCCGAATACTCCGCCGAGAACTACGGCCATTTCGGCTTGAACCTGCGCCGCTACGCGCACTTCACCTCGCCGATCCGCCGCTACGCCGATCTGATCGTGCATCGCGCGCTCATCCGCGCGCTCGGCCTTGGTGAAGGCGCCTTGCCGACCGATGAGAGCGTGGAGACGCTGGCCGAGATCGCCGCGCAGATTTCCGTCACCGAGCGCCGCGCGATGAAGGCGGAGCGCGAGACCACCGACCGGCTGATCGCGCATTTCCTCGCCGATCGCATCGGCGCTTCGTTCCAGGGCCGCATTTCCGGCGTGACGCGAGCCGGCCTGTTCGTGAAGCTCGACGACACCGGCGCCGACGGCCTGATCCCGATCCGCACCATCGGCAGCGAGTATTTCAACTACGACGAAACCCGCCACGCGCTGATCGGCACGCGCAGCGGCGCCATGTATCGGCTCGGCGACGTCGTCGACGTGCGGCTGGTCGAGGCCGCGCCGGTGGCGGGCGCGCTGCGTTTTGAGCTATTATCCGAAGGTCAGGCAATTCCGCGCGGCAGAAAACGTGACGGCGCAGGGTCCGAGCGCCGCGCCGCAGGATTCGGCAAGGGGCCGAATAAAGGATCCAGCAAGAAGGCGCACAAGGAACGGAAGGCACGCAAGAAAAAGGACCGCAAGCCGGCGAAGCCGACATCCGGCAAATCGAAGCGAGGCAAGTCATGGAAGTGACACCGCCGACGGTGGCCTGGACTCGCGACTCTGTCGAGCCCGAGAAGCGCGACGTGTGGACCGCGATGAAGCGCGGGTTCCTCAGCCGTTGTCCGCGCTGCGGAAAAGGCAAACTGTTCCGCAAGTTTCTCAAATGCGACGGCCATTGCCCGGTCTGCGATCTCGATTTCACCCCGCATCGCGCCGACGATCTGCCTGCCTATCTCGTCATCGTCATTGTCGGCCATATGGTGGTACCGACCGCGCTGTGGATCGAGACCGACTACTCGCCGCCGGTGTGGCTGCAACTTGCGATCTATCTGCCGTTCACACTGTTCGCATCGCTGGCACTGTTGCAGCCGGTGAAGGGAGCCGTGATCGGCTTGCAATGGGCCCTGCGCATGCATGGCTTTGACGAGATTCCCCCTAGCGACATCCCGCCGGTCTAGCTAAACCGGGCCACAAGAAGAAATGAAAGGGATGAAATGACTGAAGCTGCCGCCCCTGCCGCCGTCGTCCACCAGGGCGAAAAGGAAGCCGATCATCACGCATACTTCCGGCCGAAGGATGCGGCGACGCTGATCCTGATCGATCGTTCCGGCGCCAAGCCGAAGGTCCTGGTCGGCAAGCGCCACGACAAGGTCGTGTTCATGCCGGGCAAATTCGTCTTCCCGGGCGGCCGCGTCGACAAGGCCGACAACCGCGTGCCGGTCGCAGCCCCGATCACGCCGGAGCTCGAAGCCAATCTGTTGAAGGGCAGCCCGAAGATCACACCCGGCCGCGCACGCGCGCTCGCCAATGCCGCGATCCGCGAAGCCTGCGAAGAGACCGGGCTCTGCCTCGGCCGCAAGGTCGAGAAGACGGCGAAGCTCGATGGCCCCTGGGCGCCGTTCGCCGACGCAGGACTCTTGCCCGATCCGTCCGGCCTGTTCCTGATCGCGCGTGCGATCACCCCGCCCGGCCGCGTCCGCCGCTTCGACACGCGCTTCTTCACCGCCGATGCCTCGACGATCGCGCATCGTGTCGAAGGCGTAGTGCATGCCGATGCCGAGCTGGTGGAGCTCGTGTGGGTCGAGATCGGCTCCGAGCCGCTCGCGGACGCGCATGCCATGACCAAGAACGTGCTCGCCGAACTCGACCGCCGTCTCGCCACCGGCCCGCTCCGTCACGACGCGCCGGTGCCGTTCTTCCATTTCTACGGCGGCAAGATGCACAAGGACGTGTTGGGGGCGTGATCATCCTCCCGTCATTCCCCGGTGCGCAATTGCGCACCTGAGGGCGCGACGCAGTCGCGAGCCCGGAATCCATCGGGCCGCAGAATCAATGGAGAAATGGATTCCGGGCTCGTCGCTTCGCGCCGCCCCGGAATGACGGCGTTGAGGAAGTGCCCAAAAACAAAATAATCTTCCCGATGGCGGGCCGCAAAACGCCTCCCTATCTGTTCCGCTAACGACATCAAGAACGGAACGGGGCAATGGCGAAGCGTCAACTCAAGCTCGGCGCATTCATGCGGCCGATCAGCATCCATACCGGCGCCTGGCGCTATCCCGGGGCCTGGCCCGACGCCAATTTCAACTTCGACCATATCAAGCAGCTGATCCGGAAGCTCGAGGCCGGCAAGTTCGACGCCTTCTTCATGGCCGACCATCTGGCCGTGCTGAACATGCCGATCAACGCGTTGAAGCGCAGCCACACCGTGACCTCGTTCGAGCCGTTCACCCTGCTGTCGGCGCTCGCGGCCGTCACCGAGAATATCGGCCTGATCGCGACCGGCTCGACCACCTTCGACGAGCCCTATCACGTCGCCCGCCGCTTCGCTTCGCTCGACCACATCTCCGGCGGCCGCGCCGGCTGGAATATCGTCACCACGTCCAATCCGGACGCCGCGTTGAATTTCGGCCTCGACGACCACATGGAGCACGCCGAGCGCTACAAGCGCGCCCGCGAGTTCTACGACGTCGTCACCGGACTGTGGGATTCCTTCGCCGACGACGCGTTCGTGCGCGATGTCGAGTCCGGGCTGTTCGTCGATCCCGACAAAATGCATGTGCTCAACCACAAGGGCAAATATCTCTCGGTGCGCGGCCCGCTGAACATCGCCCGCCCCGTGCAGGGCTGGCCGGTGATCGTGCAGGCCGGCGCGTCCGACGACGGCAGGCAGCTTGCGGCCGAGACGGCGGAGGCCGTGTTCACCGGCGGCGGCAGCCTTGCGGATGGACAGAAGCTCTATGCCGACATCAAGGGCCGCATGGAGAAAATCGGCCGCGATCCCGAGCACCTGAAGATCCTGCCCGGCGCCTTCGTCGTGGTCGGCGACAGCGTCGATGAAGCCAGGGAGAAGCGCGCGCTGCTCGACAGCCGCGTGCATTACGACAGCGCGATCGCCTCGCTCTCGGTGATCCTCGGCACCGATGCGTCCGCCTTCGATCCCGACGGGCAATTGCCGCCGATCCCGGAAACCAACGCCAGCAAGAGCGGCCGCCAGCGCCTCGTCGAGGTCGCCGCGCGCGATAAGCTCACCGTGCGCCAGCTCGCGCAGCGCGTCGGCGGCTATGGCGGGCTCGCCTTCGTCGGCACGCCGCAGACCATCGCCGACCAGATGGAGGAATGGCTGACCGGCCGCGGCAGCGACGGTTTCAACATCATGTTCCCCTATCTGCCGCAGGGCCTGTTCGAGTTCGTCGACAAGGTGGTGCCGGAACTGCAAAAGCGCGGGATTTACCGCACCGAGTACGAAGGGCGGACCCTGCGCGAGAATTTGGGCCTGCCGCGGCCCAAAAATCAGTTCTTCGGGGGGTAATCGGCCCGGATTCGGGATGGTTTTGGCTCGGAAATCCTTGACTTTGGACGGTTTCTGGCTAGTTTCCCGGCCAAACGCGGGCCGATTTGGCCGGCTCCCGATATCCCTGCAGTTTCGAGGTTTTGCACATGGCCAAAGCGGTCACCATCAAGGTCAAGCTCGTGTCGACGGCCGATACCGGCTTCTATTACGTCGCCAAGAAGAATTCGCGCACCATGACCGACAAGCTGGTCAAGAAGAAGTACGACCCGGTCGCGCGCAAGCACGTCGAGTTCAAGGAAGCCAAGATCAAGTAAGATCGCCTGCTTCTGATGTTTCAAACGGGGCCCTCGCGGCCCCGTTTTTGCTTTGTAGGCTTGCGTCATCCCGCATGATTCCCGGACCAGTCCCGGGTGCAGGGTTCAGATGATCGCAAGCTTGGACGAGGGAAACGCAGGCGGCTACTCGGTCGCCTACGGCCGCGAGGACATCTACTTTCCGGTCTATGTCACGGCCGCCCTGGCCGCGATCTTCCTGACCGCGAGCTGGATCACGGGCGAGATCTATTGGCTGGCGCCGGCGGCGGCGGCGGGCGGCTTCACCTACTACAACATCCCTCTGCTGGAGGCCGGTCGTCCGACCATCGGTGCCAACCAGTACGGCATCTTCATCCAGGCCTTTGGGCTGATTCGCTGGCGCGCCATCACGCGCATCGACCTCGTCGAAATCGCCGAGCGCGCGATGACCGTTCACGAGTTGCAGATCGCGCTCAACGGGCCGCTCGGCAGCGCGCTGGTGGCCGATTGGCGCAAGCGGCCGGCCTATCGGCTGCTGATGCGCATGCCGTGGCGCATGGACCATCGTGGCGTGGTCCGCGTCAGTCTCGAGCCATTCGACCGGACGCCCGACGAGATCCACCGGACGTTCCTCAGGATGTGGCGCTACTACCGGAGCTAGCCCTTGAACGCTTCATCACGCAGATGCGCGTCCGCGATCTCTGCATCCGGATTGTGCGTGATGGTCATGAACCAAATGAGGCTGAAGAACAGCGACCACGCTGTGTTCCAATAGAACCAGTTCATCGGATCACCTCGAACAGCTTTGATCCGCGTCAGCCGGCGAAGAACGCCGGCTGAGCGGAACGCCGCCAAGTCTACTGCACGACCTCGCCGTGCAGTGCCAGATCCAACCCTTCGCGCTCGATATCTCGCGTCACGCGAAGCCCGACGAAGAGATTGATCACGAACAGGATGATCAGGCTCACCACCGCATCATACACGAAAACCGTCGCGACGCCGATGCATTGATTGAGGAACTGCCCGGGATTTCCCTCCAGAACGCCGGCCGTACCACCATACTGCTCGACAGCGAACACCCCGGTCAGCAGCGCCCCGACGATGCCGCCGAGGGCATGGACGCCGAAGCAGTCCAGCGCGTCATCGTAGCTGAACAAGCGCTTCAAGCCGGTGCATCCCCAGTAGCAGCAGACGCCGGCGGCGATGCCGATGGCGAACGCACCGACCGGCCCGACGAAACCGGAGGCCGGCGTGATCGCGACGAGGCCCGCAACGGCACCCGAGCAGATGCCGACGACGGTCGGCTTGCCCTTCAGCGCCCATTCCACCAGCATCCAGGTGAAGGCCGCCACTGCTGTCGCTATCTGGGTCACCAGCATGGCCATGCCCGCCTGCATTCCGGCCGTGACGGCGGAGCCGGCGTTGAAGCCGAACCAGCCGACCCACAGCAGCGAGGCGCCGATGAAGGTCAGCACCATATTGTGCGCCGGCCCCGTCTCGACGCGCTTGCCGAGCATGATGGCGCACATCAGCCCCGCCACGCCGGCATTGATGTGCACCACGGTGCCGCCGGCGAAATCGAGAACCTTGACATAGGCGGCATCGTTGCCCGCCGAGAAGATCCCGTCAGGCCCCCAGACCCAATGCGCGATCGGCGCATAGACGAAGATCGCCCACAGCCCGATGAACCAGAGCATCGCCGAGAACTTCATTCGCTCGGCAAACGCGCCGGCAATCAGCGCCGGCGTGATGATGGCGAACGTCATCTGGAAGCAGATGTAAACCGACTCAGGGATGGTCGCGGCAAGCGGATTGGGATTGCCGATGCCACCCTTGCCGATGTCGCTCAGGATGTCCTTGAGGAACATGCGATCCAGACCGCCGATAAACGGCGTGCCGGCACGAAACGCCAGGCTGTAGGTTAGGACGGCAAACAGGATCGTGACCAGGCAGGTGACGGCGAAGCTGGTCATCACCGTGTCGCCGACATTCTTCTTGCGCACCATGCCGCCATAGAACAGGCCGAGCCCCGGGATCGTCATCATCAGGACGAGCGCGACGGACGTGAGCATCCAGGCGGTATCGCCGGAATTCGGTGTGCACTTCTCGAGAATCTTGCCGCCGCAGGCCGGCGGCGCCGCCGCCTCCTCAGCCAGCGCGAGGTCGCTGAACAGCAGGCAAAGAACGGCCACTCCCAGCAAGGCAACCAGGATTCTCACGAGCTTCTGGCGCGTATATGTCCCAGACTCCATCATCGTCCTCCCTTCACAAGAAATGCTGGTGTTCGGAATGGGTGCAGCGCGCTCCGCGCGTAAGCGCCGAAGGGCCATCTGCGCGCTCAGTTGTCGGGATATCTCGAAGTGCCGCGTTGCTGACGGCGCGAAGCAGCGAAGTCGTCGCGGCATCAGGCCGGACATAAGGCACAAGGGCTTCCTGCTCGGCGGCGCGGCGGAGGCCGTGGTGCGCGGATGGCTGGAGAATGACGGCGACTAGCCTCATCGCGGCCAGCCCTTCCCATGGGTCCCCAGGCCGGAACCGCAGCGGCGGCTTCCGGCACGATTTCTAGCCAAATTCAATCAAGATTCGTGCCACCGACGCGTGCGGCGTAACAGCTTGAAGACGCTGTGACTTTAATCCGCGTATAGAACGGCGTCGCGCTCCATTGCACGTTCTCGTAGCAGGCGATCGATGAAAAAATAGGCAGCATCCGACGACTGCCTTCGGGCGGGGCAGTCGCCGTCTGGCCGGGATCGGAAGCTAGGCGGCCTTGAGCAGCGGCGGTTGCGCCGGCCGGATCAGCGCGAAGGCGACCTGGATGATGCCACCGGCAAGACCGAGCGCGACGCCGATCCGCCAGGCCATGGTGTAAGAGCCGAGCGAGTCGTAGATCAGCCCGCCTCCGTAGGCGCCGAGGAAGCTGCCGACCTGGTGGCTCATGAAGGCAAGGCCCTGGATCATCGCCTGCCAGCGCAGCCCGAACATCTCGGCCACCGCACCCGCGACCAGCGGACCGACGCCCATCCAGAGGAAGCCCATGATGGCGCCGAACAGCAATGTCGAGCCCGGCGTCGCCGGCAGCATGAAGTACCAGGCGAGCGCCAGCGAGCGCAGGATGTAGATGCCGCCGAGCAGCGCGAGCTTGTTCCAGCGCTGGCCGGCCCAGCCGAAGAACAGCGAGCCCAGCACGTTGAAGCCGCCGATCATGCCGAGCGTCTGCGCGCTCAGCATCGGATCGAGCCCGCAGATCGCCAGATACGACGGCAGATGCGTGGTGAGGAAGACGAGTTGCATGCCGCAGACCATGTAGGCGCAGGTCATCACCACGAAGGACGCGTTGCCGAACGCGGTCTTCGCCGCGGTCGCCGCTGTGGCGTTGCCGATATCATCGGCCGAGGGCTTCGGCAGCGGGATCTTGTCGACGCGGCCGGCGTACAACGCGGCTGGAATCATCCCGATCGACAGGATGACGAATCCGGCAAGCCCGACGCGCCAACCGAACCCTTCATTGAGCATCTGGCCGATCGGCGCCGACAGCAGCGCACCGAGCGAGCCGGCCGCGGAGACCATGCCAAGCACTGTCGAGCGCACCGTCTCCGACACCGCGCGCGCCGCGACCGACATGGCGATCGCATTCGCGGTGCAGGCGAGCGACAGGCCGATCAGCACACCGGCGCCGATCATGATGGCGACGAGGCCGTGCGCCGTCGTCATCAGCACGAGGCCCGCGATATAGGCCAGCGCACCGACCATCATGATCGGGCGGAAGCCGTAACGCACCGTCATCGCGCCCGCCAGCGGCTGCAGGAAGCCCCAGGCGAGGTTCTGCACCGCCAGCGCCAAGGTGAAATGAGACACCGAGATACCGATGTCATGCGTCAGCGGCTGCATGAAGATGCCGAGGCTCTGCCGCAGCCCCATGCTCAGCGTGAGCATGATGGAGGCACCGATCAGAATGGGAAGCGTGGGACGCAGGACCTGCAACAGGGGCATTGTTCTTATTCTCCCATGATGGCGCGGCACGCGTGCCACGGACTGCGATTCACGCATGTTTTGGTTACACAGACCTGTGTACTTAGGCTATACAGGGGGCGACCTGTCAAGCGAAGAGGATCACGGCCGGCGCATGGCTTCCCCGCCTCCCAAACAGACCATGAAAGAGCGGATCCTCGAGACCGCCGACAAACTGTTCTACCTGCAGGGCATTCGCGCCATCGGCGTCGACACCATCGCGGCCGAGATCGGCATCAGCAAACGCACGCTCTACAATCACTTCCCGTCCAAGGACGCGCTGATCGAGGCCTATCTGAAGCGCCGCTTCGTGCAGCCCCGCCCCTCGGACAAGCCGCCGGCCGAGCAGATTCTCGCAACCTTCGATTCGCTGGAGCGGCGCTTCTCGGCGAAGGACTTTCGCGGCTGTCCGTTCGTGAACGCGGTTGCCGAGCTCGGACCGGACGACGAGGATCGCACCGTCCGCAATATCGCTGTGGCCTTCAAGGAAAGCCGCCGGGTCTGGTTTCGCGATCTGCTGCGGCAGCTTGGCGTCGCGGATGCCGAGGGGCTTGCGACCCAGCTGACGCTCCTGGTCGACGGCTCGATTGCGCAAGACCTCGTGCGCGACGATCCGGCCATGGCGCGCGCGGCGAAGGAAGCCGCCCGCGTGCTGCTGGCGAATGCGGGGGTCACAGTCGGCGGCGCCGCGCCTGCGGACAAGAAACGCACTGGATAAATCCGGTTGCGTACCCAAGTCCGGTTTGGTTGTTAGCGGTGAGGCACGCGACGGCATTCCAGATTGGATATTCCGTCCGGCGAGATTGACGACCGCGCGACAACCTGCGGCACAACTGAGGAACAACCATGGAAGATCTGAAGGTGACGGCCACCGGCTACGATTTCGCGCCGACGCGCGCCGCCATGCAGCGCTATATCGACAACAATCTGCTGTCCGGAATCTCCTGGTCGGTTCTGGTCGGGCGCGACATCGCCGACACGGGCTGCGTCGGATGGGCCGATAAGGAAGCGCAGACCCCGCTGCGCACCGACCACATCTTCCGGGTCTTCTCCAATACCAAGCTGATCACTTCCTGCGCGGCGCTGTTGCTGTTCGAGGATGGCCGTTTCCAGCTCGACGATCCGATCGAGAAATTCATCCCGCAGCTCCGTAACCGCAAGGTCCTGCTGAAAGGCGCGACGTCGATCGATCAAACCGAGCCCGCGAAGAGTTCGATCACCATCCGCCAATTGCTGAGCCACAGCGCCGGCTTGAGCTACGGTTTCTTCGATCCCGGCACCGTCATTTTCAAGGCGCTCAACGAGCGCGGCGTGCACAATCCCAATACGACCCTGGCTGAAATGGTCGACGTGTTGGCCGATTTGCCGCTGATCTATCAGCCGGGCACGTCGTGGGAATACTCGCTCGCGATCGACGTGGTGGCACGCCTGGTGGAGGTCGTCAGTGGCCAGACCTTCGACAAGTTCATCAAGGCGCGCATCCTCGACCCCCTCGGCATGGTCGATACCGGCTTCGTCGTTCCGGAAAGGGATCACGGCCGGCTCGTGGCCTACTACGCCGGCGCAGATCTGATGGAGCCGATGAAACCCGGTCTCACCCGCACCGACAATGCGCCCTTCCCCGGCGCCTATCTGCGCCCGGTCGCCAGGCTCAATGGCGGCGGTGGGCTGGTGTCGACGCTGCCCGACATGGTCGCGCTGATCCGGAGCCTGCTGCCCGGTGGACCGACGCTGCTGAAGCCGGACACCATCGCGATGATGATGTCCAACCAGTTGCCCGAAGGACAGTGGATCCGCTTTGCGATGATGGGCGAGCAACCCGGCAAGGCGCACGGACTTGCCGGTGGCCTGATCCTCACCCCCTCGCCGATCGATCATCCCGACGCAGCCGGTGAGTTCTACTGGGGCGGCGTCGCGGGCACGCAGTGGTGGATTTCGCCGAAGACGGGAATGGCCGGCGTCATGATGGCACAGCGCCAGATGGCGTTCGTCCATCCGTTCTCGTTCGAGTTCAAGCGGATGGCCTATGACGCGGTGAAGCGCGGGCGTTAAGGATGCTTCGTAGCCCGGATGGAGCGCAGCGAAATCCGGGTATCGCGCCAAATGCACAAGCGTCCCGGATTGCGCTTTGCTCCATCCGGGCTACAGACTGACTACGCCGCGGCGGAAACCACGCGGTTGCGGCCATCGTGCTTGGCGCGATAGAGCGCGGTGTCGGCGCGCTTGAGCACGTCGGTGACCTGCTCGCCCTTGCGCTCCAGCGTGGTCAGCCCGATCGAAATCGTGACCGTGATCCGCTTGCCACCCTTGTCGACGGCAAACGGCTCGCCCGCGATCGAGCGGCGCAGCCGCTCGGCGACCATGCCGGCGACATGCAAGTCCGTCTCCGGCATCACGATCACGAACTCCTCGCCGCCATAGCGGCACGCCAGATCGATGCCGCGGATCGACTTGCGGATGCGGACGGCGAATTCGCGCAGCACGTCGTCGCCGGCGTCATGGCCGTAGGTGTCGTTGATCGCCTTGAAGTAGTCGATGTCGAGGATCATCAGCGCCAGCGGCTTGCCGCGGATCGAAGCCTGCTCCGCCAAGGTCGCGAGATGGCTCTCCATGTAGCGCCGGTTATTGAGGCCGGTCAGCGCATCCGTGATCGCCATCTCGATCGAGTTCTGCACGTTGTCGCGCAGATGATCGGTGTAGCGGCGGCGGCGGATCTGGGTGCGCGCACGCGCCAGCAGCTCGTTCTTGTCGACCGGACGCAGCAGATAGTCGTTGACGCCGATCTCGAGCCCGCGCATCAGCCGCGCGTTGTTGTCGGCGTCCGAGACTGCAAGGATCGGCACCTGCCGCGTACGCTCCAGCGAGCGGGCCTGGCTGCACAGCCGCAGGCCATCGAAATTGTCGAGGCTGAGCGACACGATCAGGAGGTCGTAATTGCCCTCGGCGGCGTGGAACAAGGCTTCCGCCGGATTGGTTTCGACGTCGACGGTGTGCTCGGCGGAAAGGATTGGCGCCAGCTTCTCGTAGGACGACGGCCGGTCGTCGACCAGCAGGATGCGGCCGCCGGTGCCCCGGTCGGCGATCGCGCTACGCTCGGGCGCCTGCATGCCGATCTCGAGCGAGGTGATGGCGCGCATGCGCAGCTCATCGGTCATCATCTTCAGCCGCGTCAGCGAGCGCACGCGCGCGATCAGCACGACGTCGGACACCGGCTTGGTCAGGAAGTCATCGGCACCGGCTTCAAGGCCGCGCACGCGATCAGACGGACTGTCGAGCGCGGTGACGATGACGACGGGGATGAAATGGGTCGCCGGATTCGACTTCAAGCGGCGGCAGACCTCGAAGCCGTCCATATCGGGCATCATGACGTCGAGCAGGATGATGTCGCATTCGGCGCGCGCGCAGATCTCCAGCGCCTCGGTCCCGTTGGAAGCGGTCAGCACATCGAAATATTCGGCTGACAGCCGGGCTTCCAACAGCTTGACGTTCGCCGGAACGTCATCGACGACGAGGATACGCGCGGACATGGCACCACAACTCCCCTATCCGATAAAGCGTCGGACAGTCTCAATAAATTTCCCGACCGAGATCGGCTTGGACAAATAGGCTTCGCAGCCGCCCTCGCGGATGCGCTCTTCATCGCCCTTCATGGCGAAGGCGGTGACCGCGACCACCGGAATCGTGCGCAGGTCAGGATCGTCCTTGATCCAGCGCGTGACCTCCAGGCCGGAGACCTGGGGCAATTGAATATCCATCAGGATGAGATCGGGGCGCAGCTTGCGGACGAGATCAAGCGCTTCGAAGCCATTGCTGGTGCCCGAAGTCTGATAGCCATGCGCTTCCAACAGATCGCGAAAGAGCTTCATATTGAGCTCGTTGTCCTCCACGATCAGGACGGTTTTGGCCATCCCGTCCCTCCCAGACTTAGGAAACAGGCCCGGCTGCGGCACCTCACGCACCGCGCGCGGAGCGCGTCGAAAATGTGAATTCAAACTAGCGCCAGAATCGCTCTAACCCGTTAACCCGTAGTCCAACTTCCGCAGCGTGGTTTCCGTTGCTTGAACACACGCGGAAGACTCGGGCATGATGGGTTTCTCATTAGAGACCATAAGTTAACGGAAAGGCAAACCGGCGCGTTGAAAAAGCCTGTTCACAACCCCCGGGAAGTCGCTGAAATCGTTGCGATTCAGGCGCTAGGCTTCATTGCCGGCGATCCCGAGCGGCTGGGCTTGTTCCTGGCCGAAACCGGAATCGGTCCGGAGACGCTGCGGAACGCTGCGTCCAATCCTCAATTTCTTGCGAGCGTGCTCGATTTCGTGATGCGCGACGATGCCACCGTGAAGGCGTTCGCCGCGGCCTCCGAACTGCACCCGACCAACGTCGCTGCCGCCCACCAGGTGCTGGGCGACCCGAAGTGGGAGCGCGACGTGCCGTGACGACGGCAGCGCCAGCTTCCGACAGCCCCCTCAGTTTCTGCCGAGACTGCCTCGGCGATCTCGATATCAAGGTGAAGCGATGCAGCCATTGCGGCTCGCCGCGGCTGGTCCGCCATCGCACCCTGCCCGCGCTGGCGCTGGCGCATATCGACTGCGACGCGTTCTATGCCACCGTCGAGAAGCGCGACAATCCTGACATCGCCGACCGCCCCGTCATCATCGGCGGCGGCAAGCGCGGCGTGGTGTCGGCGGCCTGCTACATCGCCCGCACCTACGGCGTCCGCTCGGCGATGCCGATGTTCAAGGCGCTGGAACTCTGCCCTGACGCGACCGTGATCCCGCCGGACATGGCGAAATATGTCCGGGTCGGGCGCGAGGTGCGCCAGGCCATGCAGGCGCTGACGCCGCTGGTCGAGCCGCTGTCGATCGACGAGGCCTTCCTCGATCTCTCCGGCACGCAGCGCGTCCACGGCATGATCCCGGCCAAGGTGCTCGCCAAGTTCGCCCGCGACGTCGAGCGCGAGATCGGCATCACGGTGTCGGTCGGGCTGTCCTGCAACAAGTTCCTCGCCAAGATCGCCTCCGACCTCGACAAGCCGAGGGGCTTCGCCGCGCTCGACCAGGACGAGGCGCGCGAGATGCTGGCCGGCAAGCCGGTCGGCTTCATCTACGGCGTTGGCCCTGCAACGCAAGAGAAGCTCGTGCAGCGCGGCTTCCGCGTCATTGCCGACCTGCAGCGCGCCGACGAGAACGAGCTGATGAAGCAGTTCGCGAGCGAAGGCCGCAGGCTGTGGCGGCTGGCGCGCGGCATCGACGACCGCAGCGTGGTGCCCGATCGCGGCGCCAAGACGATCTCGAGCGAGACCACCTTCGAGACCGATATCCGCGATTTCGCAATCCTGGAAAAACTGCTCTGGAAGCTGTCGGAGAAGACCTCGGCGCGGCTGAAGAGCAGCGACCTCTCGGGCTGCACCATCACGCTGAAGCTGAAGACCGCTGATTTCCGCCAGCGCACACGCTCGCAATCGATCCAGACGCCGACCCAATTGGCCGCAAAGATCTTTGCGGTGACGCGCGAGATGCTGGTGAAGGAGATCGACGGCACCGCCTTCCGCCTGATGGGCGCCGGCGTCAGCGCGCTGCGCCCGGGCGCGCAGGCCAACGATTCCGACATGCTCGACCGCCGCTCGGCGCACGCCGAACGCGCGATCGACAATCTGCGCAAGAAGTTCGGCAACGCCGCCGTGATCAGGGGCATTGCCTATGAGGGGCCGGGAAAGCCGGCGGAGGAGTAATCGATCGTCATGGCCGGGCTTGACCCGGCCATCCATCCAGAAAGATTCTTCGAAGAGCGATGGATGCGCGGGTCAAGCCCGCGCATGACGCCCCGTATCAATCCGCGACCGCGACCGCCTCGATCTCGATCAGCCATTCCGGCGCCGCGAGCGCGGTGACGCCGACGAGGGTCGAGGCCGGCGGCTCCATGCCCTCGAAGAATGCCGAGCGTGCCTTGCCGATGATCGGGCGAAGCTCCGGTTTGTAGCCGACGACGAAGGTCGTGATCTTGACGATATTGGAATAGCTCGCGCCGGCGGCTTTCAACGCCATGCCGAGGTTCTGCATCACCTGCGTCGTCTGAGCGGCAAGATCGCCGGCGCCGACCACCCGTCCCTCCTCGTCGGTGGAAACCTGTCCGGAAATGTAGATCGTGCGCGCCCCTGACGCGACCACGACGTGGGAGTAAGCCGGATTGTGATGCAGGCCGCTGGGGCGAAGATGGTCTGATTTGCTCATGATGTGCCTCCCTGACACGCGTGTTTTGGGAAGCGTACTCGTGTCTGATGGTTCCGGCCAGTGCGGTCTCCGCCGTCGTCCCGGCGAAGGCCGGGACCCATTACCACAGGGTTGAGTTGTTGAAGGAAGCTGTGGCCCCAGCGTCGCGCAATAACGACCTTCGGTGGCTATGGGTCCCGGCCTTCGCCGGGACGACACCGAGTGGGTGGCGATCGCCAGCCGTCACTTGCAGGGCTTGGAATCCCTGACGTCGAACTTGTCCAGCGCGCCCGAGATCACGAAATCGTTGTAATCCAGGACCAGCGCGCGGGAGACGCCGTTCTCGTAGAGCTCGAACGACATCGCGTAGACCGGCGTCTGCTCGCCATCCTTGGCCCGCGCGTCGCTGTCGTAATAGCTCACCGTCACCGGCCAGCGCGTCATGGTCTTCATCGCATCGCTCGCGGTCGACGGATCGGGCGATGACGGCGCGCGGTCGCCCGCGATCGGCCGGCCGATCACAGTCAGCGTGTTGTAGACCTTCTCGCCATTGTCGGAGCCGTCATAGACGGTCTGTTCGAGCACCGATTTGCCGTCGCGGGCGGCGGCGATGATGTGCTGGATCTGCTCGGTCGGGAACACGATCTTGCCGTCGAGATTGAACGTCTTCTTCACCGGCTGGGTCAGCTTCACGGTGATATGATCGCCCACACGCTCGGCGATACCGTCGACCGGCGACGAGTCGCTGTCGTTCATCCGCGTATCGATCTTGAAGCGGTAGCTCTTGCCAGAGGCGTCCTCCCAGGACGTGGAGCGCAGATCGGACAGCGTCACCTTGCCCTCGCCGCTGTCGAGTTCGGACACCTGGCGGAATTCGGAGGTGTAGCCTTCGCAGGAGCTGCCGGAGAAATTGTAGAGGATGCGCCCGCGCGCATCGCTGACCGAATTGGAGCCGCGCGATTTCACGAGGCTGAGATCGTACAGCGCCTGATGCGCCAGAAACGGCCCGCCGGCCGCAGCGGCTGCCCCATGAACCAGACCGGCTCCTGCGGCAACGGCGATCGTGAGCACCAGGGCACGCGACGGATTCCGAAACGGCAAGGTCATGGTTTTTCCTCGAGGAGGCAGGGATTCGCCACAATAGTGACGGTGGTATTGCGCCGCAACTGGGGCAAGTCTGACAAAATAGCAATGTAAGGAGCGAGTTTGCCGTCATTCTTGGCAGCTTTCCGTGCGATTCCACACGTCACCGCCGCGGGCCCTCACCTTACCGTCGCTTGCAACCTGCGACACGATGCGCGAAACAAACGAAACAAACTTGGCCCTGACCGCGTTTCAGGCTTCGTGCAATTCCAATTGGGGAACAAAAATGGCGGGTACCGTCGAACAGAAACTGGCGTCACAGGGCATCACACTTCCACAGCCGACCTCCCCGGTCGCGAACTATGTCCCCTTCGTCCGCAGCGGAAACCTGTTGTTCGTCTCGGGCCAGGTCTGTTTCAACGCCGAAGGCAAGCTGATCGCCAAGGGCAAGCTCGGTGCCGGCGTCACGCTCGAGCAAGGCGTCGCCGCGGCGCAGGGCTGCGCGATCAACCTCTTGGCCCAGGTCAAGGCCGCGCTTGGCGATCTCGACAAGGTCGTGCGCGTGGTGCGGCTCGGCGGCTTCATCAACTCGGCGCCGGACTTCTTCGACGGACCGAAGGTGCTGAACGGCGCCTCCGACCTGATGGTCGCGGCGTTCGGCGACAAGGGCCGCCATGCCCGCACCACCGTCGGCGTCGCGTCGCTGCCGGCGGACGCCGCGGTCGAGGTCGAAGGCGTGTTCGAAGTCTCCTGATCGATGCGCGCCCCTGATTGGCTGACCAAACGGCCGGTCGCCCATCGCGGCCTGCACGATGCCGCACGCGGCGTTATCGAGAACATGCCGGCCGCGGCCAGTGCCGCGGTCGCGGGCAACTTCGCGATCGAGTGCGATATCCAGCTCACCGCCGACGGCGAGGCGATGGTGCATCACGACGATGCGCTCGGCCGCCTCACCGAAGGCTCCGGCCTGCTGTCGACCAAGACCGCAGCCGAGCTGAAGGCGGTGAAGTTCAAAGGCACCTCCGAGCAGATGATGACGCTCGGCGATCTCTGCACGCTGGTCGCCGGCCGCGTCCCGCTGGTGGTCGAGGTGAAGAGCCATTTCGACGGCGACCGCAAGCTGGTTCGGCGGATGGCCGAGGTGCTGTCGCCCTATTCCGGCCCTGTGGTCGGCATGTCGTTCGATCCCGACCAGGTGCTGGCGCTGCGCGAGACCATGCCGAGCCTGCCGCGCGGCATCACCGCCCAGCGCAGCTATGACGACAGTTCCTGGACCAAGCTGACGCCGGCCCAGCGCGACGGCATGCTGTATCTGCGTCACGGCTTCAAGACCGAGCCGCATTTCGTCGCCTTCTGGGTCAACCAGCTGCCGGCGCCGGCGCCCTGGATCGCCCGCAACGTGTTCGGCTGCCCACTGCTGGCGTGGACCGTGCGGACGGCGGAACAGCGCGAGCGCGCGGCCCGCTACGCCGACCAGATGATTTTCGAGGGGTTCGTGCCGGGAACCTGACATGTCGCCGGCAGTCTTGAACTCGTCGCTGCGACGCACGATCTTGGCAAGGGTTGGTCAAAGCGTTGGTCGTCATCGGCGATGGCGGAATGCGGAGCATGATCCGGAAGTGGAGCCAGCTGTTCCGGAAAGATCATGCTCAAAAGAGGCACCGGTCTTCACTCTCGATGGCGTCGTCTGAAATCACCCTAGAGGCTGTAGCGGACATCGGCGGCATTCCGGCCGCCGAATGGGACGCCTGCGCCAATCCGAAGGCGGATGCGGACAGCATCCACAACCTCGACACCCTGGCCTCGCCCGCGGTCGCAGGCGATTGCCAGACGACCGCAAGTTCGAGCTATAACCCCTTCGTTTCCCATGCCTTTTTCGCCGCCGCCGAGGCCTCCAATTCGGCCTGCCCACGGACCGGCTGGGGCCCCCGGCATCTGATTGCAAAGCTCGATGGCCGGATCGTCGGCGTCGTGCCGTGTTACCTGAAATCGCACTCGCAGGGCGAATACGTGTTCGACCGCGGCTGGGCCGAGGCCTATCACCGCGCCGGCGGCAGCTATTATCCGAAGCTGCAGGTCTCCGTCCCGTTCACGCCCGCGACCGGGCCGCGGCTGTTGATCCGCGACGGTGTCGACCGCGAGGCGATCGGCTCGGCGCTGGCGCGGGGCTTGCGCGCGCTCTGCAACGCCACCGAGGCCTCCTCCGTACACGTCACCTTTGCCCGCGAGGACGAGGCAAAATTCCTGGGCGCACACGGTTTCCTGCAACGGACCGACCAGCAGTTCCACTGGCACAATGAGGGCTACAAAACCTTCGACGATTTCCTGGGATCGCTGAACTCGCGCCACCGCAAGGGCATCAAGCGCGAACGCCGTGAGGCGATTACCGCCGGGATCACCATCCACTGGCTGACCGGCTCCGATATCACCGAGGACGCCTGGGACGCGTTCTTCGAGTTCTACATGGAGACCGGCTCGCGCAAATGGGGCCGGCCGTATCTGACCCGAGAGTTCTTCTCGCTGATCGGCGAGAGCATGAGCCGGGACGTGCTGCTGGTCATGGCCAAGCGCAACGGGCGCTGGATCGCAGGTGCGATCAACTTCATCGGCTCGGATACGCTGTTCGGCCGCAACTGGGGCGCGATCGAGCACCACCCGTTCCTGCATTTCGAGGTCTGCTACTACCAGGCGATCGATTTCGCGGTTCAGCGCGGGCTCAAGGTGGTCGAGGCCGGCGCGCAGGGCGAGCACAAGCTGGCGCGCGGCTACCTGCCGCAGACGACTTATTCGGCGCATTTCATCGCCGATCCCGGATTGCGCCGGGCGATCGCCGATTACCTCAAGCGCGAGCGCGACTATGTCGCCGAGGTCGGTCGCGAGCTGACCGAGGCCGGTCCGTTCCGCAAGACGGCCGACGACGACGCTTGACGTTTGGACCGCGACTAAGACATTAGCGTTCTAAAATCCGAAGGAGCCGCCGCCATGCCCGCCGCCTATGACAACAACAACCCCTTCGCAAAAATCCTGCGCGGCGAATTTCCGTCCTACAAGGTCTACGAGAACGAGCACGTGCTCGCCTTCCTCGACATCATGCCGCGCTCGCCCGGGCATACACTCGTCATTCCGAAGGCCCCGGCCCGCAACATCCTCGACATCAAGGCGGACGACTACGCCCATGTCGCACGCGCCGCCCACAAGATCGCGGCCGCGGCGATGAAGGCGTTCGAGGCCGACGGCATCACCGTGCAGCAATTCAACGAGCCCGCCGGCGGCCAGGTCGTGTTCCATCTGCACATGCATGTGATGCCGCGCAAGGATGGCGTCGCGCTGTTGCCGCCCGCCAGCCACAAGGAAGACGGCAAGGTGCTGGAGGCGAATGCGGCGAAACTGATTGCGGCGTTGAGATAGGCCGCGCGACACGCGCGATGCTGCGTAGCCCGGATGAAGCGCAGCGCAATCCGGGAGTCCTTACAGCATTGTAAGACCGTCCCGGATTTCGCTTCGCTTCATCCGGGCTACGAATCCTACTCCGTCTCGAAATCCCCCGCCTGCGGCGGGGCGAGCGGGGTGAACTCGCAGCGGTCGGGCTTGACGTCGATCAGCGGCGTCTCGTCGAGGCAGTCGAGGCCGCGCACCAGGATGACGTTGCCCTCGACACCGACCAGCTTGACGATCGAGGTCCCGATCGGATTGGGGCGCACCGGCGAGCGCAGCGAGAAGGTGCCGCGGGTGTTGCCGTTGTTCTTCGGGCTTTGCAGCACGATGTCGCGACGCGACTGGTGTAGCCAGTAGAGGACCTCGAGGTTCGAGTAGAAATCGACGCCCTTGATCGCGGCGACCCAGGGCTCGAAGATCTCGAGCCGGCACACCGGGCCGTCATGCCGCCCCTGCCGCGGCGTCGCCAGCCGCGAGGTCCAGGGCGTGCGGATGCGGCCGATGAAGACGAGCCCGGCGTCGCGCGCCGTCGGCATGTCGACGGCGACCTCGCCCTGGCGCAATTCCATTTCACGTACCATGTGTCAGTCCAACGATATGTTCAGCGCCTTGACCACGCCCGCCCACCGCGCGCGATCGGTGTCCACAAATCTGTCGATCTCGGCCTGGCTCTTTACGCGCAGCGGCGGAAAGCCGATCCTGACCAGCGAAGCGCGAAACGCCTCGTCGTTCAAGGCCCGGTCGAGGCTCGCCTTGATCTTGTCGGCAATCTCGTCAGGCACCTTCGACGGCGCCGCAATACCATACCAGACGCTGACCGCATAATCGGGGTAGCCGCTCTCGGCAATCGTCGGCAGATCGGGCAAGTCGGGGATTCGCTCGGTCGAGGTGACGGCCAGCGCGCGCAGCATGCCTGACTTGACCGGCGGCAGCGCGGTGCCGAGCGTGTCGAACATCAGCTGGATGTTGCCTGACAGCAAATCCTGCAGCGCGGGTCCGGCGCCCTTGTACGGCACGTGGGTCATCTCGACGCCGGCCATCTGCTTGAACATCTCGCCGGCGAGGTGAACGGTGCCGCCGGTGCCGGCCGATCCGAAATTGAGCTTGCCGGGATTCTTCTTGGCGTAGGCGACGAACTCCGCGATCGTCTTGGCCGGGACCGACGGATTCACCTCCATGATCATCGGCGCATCCGTGATCACGGACAGCAGGCGGAAATCCCTGGCGGGATCGTACGGCAGCTTCTTATAGAGCAGCGGATTGAGCACGAAGATCGAGGCCGCCGTCACGAACAGCGTGTAGCCGTCGGGATCGGAGCGCGCGACCGCCTCGGCGCCGATCGCGCCCTGCGCGCCGGCCTTGTTCTCGACCACGACCACCTGCTTGAGATCGCGCCCGAGATATTCGCCGACGATGCGGCCGAGCACGTCGGTCGGTCCACCAGCGGCGTAGGGCACCACGAGCTTGATCGGACGTGACGGATAGTCCGCGGCGCGCGCCGGCAACGCCGCCGCCAGCATGGCAGCCAAAGCAACAATGAAGGCCGATGATGCGCGCCGCTGCATGACGTTCCCCCGTTATTTCTTGGAGAACGAGAGTAACGGATAATGCGATGGCCGCAATCAGCCGAGCCAGTATTTGCCTGACAGCATGACGATTTCGCCCACGATCACGCCGGCGAAGATCGACTTCCTCGCCAGCATGAACGCCAGGAAGCCCGCGGCGACGGCGCCGTAACGCAGCCAGTCCGGCACGCTGGCGAGCGCGCCCGGCGGCTGCACCACGATCTGCGCAATGATACCGGCGAGGATCGCGGTGGCGACTGCCCTCACCCAGACCAAGAGCTCGGAATTCTCGTCGATGCCGCCGCCGAACCACAGGCCGAGCATGCGCCAGATCTGGTTGGGGATGACGCCCGCCACGAACAGGATCGCGAGCGCGTGCCAGTCGCCGATGAAGCTGCTCATGCGCGCGCCTTCACGATGCCTGCCCTCGCCCGGTGCACGCCATAGGCGATGGTTCCGGCGACGACGCCGCTGACCAGGATGTCGACGCCGCTGTTCAGCATCGCCGCCAGCGGGAACAGCAAGAGCCCAAGCACCAGTGCGATGACGTCGGCGAGCTCGCGGCAGTTGCGCGCGGTGGAGAACAGGAAGGCCAGCGGCGTCAGCATCAGCATGCCGGCGGCTAATAGCGGCGTGAGGTTGGCCGCGAGCGTGTAGCCGATCGTGTTAGCGATCAGGCAGACCGAGACCAGCCCGCAGCCGAGCCCATGGATGAAGGCGATCCGCCGGTTGCGCGGCACCTGCGGCAGGAAGCGGAAGCACTCGACCCACAGCGTCACCGCCGTGAGGTGCGCCACCAGGATCAGATGCCGGCGCTTGGTGTCCTCCGTGCGCATCATCGGCAGCACCGACACCACCATCGGAAACAGCCTGATCGCGCTGACGGTGACCGCGATCGCCGATTGCAGCACGGTGGCGCCGGAGCCGAGCGTCGTGATCACGATGATCTGCGCCGGGCCCGCCCAGACGAACGCAGTGCTCGCCAGCGTCCAGCCCAGCGAGAAGCCGGAATCATGCGCCAGCGCGCCGATGCCGAGATAGGTCGCAAACAGCACCAGCGTCAGCACGGTCGCCCCGATCGACCGCGCGCCCCACAGGAAGGCGCGGAACGAGGTCTGCCATTGCGGAGAATCGAGCGGAGGAAGCGCCACGGGAAGCCGGATGGTTTTGCAATGTCGGCGGCTTACGGCGCGCGCGACGCAGGGTCAACCAAGCGACGACACAGCGCTGGTATGCAGTAGCCCGGATGGAGCGCAGCGCAATCCGGGACAGCTCTCACGCGTTGCAGGAGCGGCCCCGGATTTCGCTGCGCTTCATCCGGGCTACGCAGCTACGCAATCACGCCCTGTTCTTCAGCACGAAGCACGCCCCGCCCGCTTTGCGGATGCGGTTGCACAGGCCGTCGGCCTCGGGGCGCGTGTCGGCACCGATACGCACCTGGTAGAACATCGCGCTGCCGCGGCTGCGCAGCCGCGAGCCGAGCAGGCTCGGATCCTGATCGCCGATCACGCTCGACAGCCGCTTGATGGCACGGGCATACATCGCAAGCGCCCTGTCGCGGCTGAAGCCGGCGGCGAGCTGCACGCCCCATAGCTTGGCCGCCGACAGCGTGATGTGCTGCTCGAGCCCGGCCACGAACGGGTTGGGCGCGCGCTTCAACAATGCCATCAGCTCGCGGCAACTCGCGGTCGGCGCACGCTGCGGCATCTTGCCGTTGCGGCCGGCGGCGACCCAGTCGTCGACGCTGGAGCCGGTGATCGCGGAGACGTAGTTGCGCGTCTCCTGCGGCATGTAGCCGGAGCCGGCGAGCCAGTCCTGGATCCGGCGCGGGCCGGCATTGTAGGCGGCGGCCGCGAGGCCGAGATTGCCGAACTGGTTGCGCAGCTCGCTGAGGAATTCGGCCGACTTCGGCAGCGCCTGGACGGGATTGAAGGGATCAAGAAGCCCGCGCTCGTTGGCCGTGCCCGGCATGAACTGCGCGATGCCCTGCGCGCGCTGGCCGCTCCGGGTGATGGGACCGACCGCGTCGGCCTGGAAACGGCTCTCCTGCCAGATCACGCGCGCGAAGAATTCGAGCGGCAGGTCGTTCGCCCGCGCCGCCGATTCGATCATCAGGCACATCGCCTCGCGGGTGTCGCTCTCGCGCGCGTCATCCGCGGGCTTGTCAGTTGCCGCCGCGGGCTTCTCGGCAGGTGGCGTGGGCGTGTCCGCCGGAGGTGCGGCAGGTTTCCCGGCTGATGGTGTGGCCTGCTCTCCCGGCGGCGGCGCAGGCTGCTCCGCCGGCGCGGCCGCGGGTTTCTTGGCGGGCTTGTCGCCGGGCGGCGTTGCGGGCTGCTCGGGGCTTGGCGACGTCGGCGGAGGTGCGGCAGGCGCGTCCTCCGCACCGGCCGGCGACACCAGCACCAGAAGCATGACCCATGCGGCGCAAAGACCTGTTCGCATCGCAAATCTGTTCCCGCGCGGCGCGGCTTGACACCGCAGGCTCGTGGTCTAGCTATGGACTGAAATGATGGCGCACAAAAGGGAGCGCAAAATGGCAGCAGCTTCGGATGACCAACTCGGCTTTGCCCCCGACGACGACGCCCCGATCGGCTATATGAAGCGGACCCGCGATTATTACGCGGCGATCGGCTACACCACCCCCTACCGCTGGGCGCATTACACCTCCGCGCCGTTCCAGCCGCTGAAGAAGCCGCTGAGCCAGTCCCGCGTCGCGATCATCACGACGGCGGCGCCGTTCGATCCGGCCAGGGGCGACCAGGGTCCCGGAGCGAAATACAATGGCGGAGCAAAGTTCTATTCCGTCTATGACGGCGACACGTCGCAGCCACACGATTTGCGGATTTCGCACATCGCCTATGACCGTACCCACACCACCGCGACCGACAGCGGCACCTGGTTCCCGCTGGCGCAACTCAAGCGTCTCGCCGCGGCGGGCAAGATCGGCGAGGTCGCCCCGCGCTTCTTCGGCGCCCCGACCAACCGCAGCCACCGCGTCACCATCGAGACCGATGCGCCCGAAATCCTCAAGCGCTGCCGCGACGACAAGGTCGACGCCGCGGTGCTGGTGCCGAACTGCCCGGTCTGCCACCAGACCGTCAGCCTCGTCGCGCGGCACCTCGAAGCCAACGGCATCCCGACCGTGCTGATGGGCTGCGCCAAGGACATCGTCGAGCACGCCGCGGTGCCGCGCTTCCTGGTCTCGGATTTCCCGCTCGGCAACTCCGCCGGCAAGCCGCATGACGTGACCTCGCAGGCCTTTACGCTGGAGCTCGCGCTGCGCGTGCTGGAAACTGCGCCCGGTCCGCAGACCACCGTGCAATCGCCGCTGCGCTGGAGCGAGGACGCCTCCTGGAAGCGCGACTACAGCAACGCCGACGCACTGAGCGCCGAGGAGCTCGCCCGCCTGCGCCGCGAGTTCGACGCGCAGAAGGAAATTGCGAAGGGTCTTCGCGTGGCGTAAGGCTTTGCGTTTGGCCCGATCACTCACCCAACTCTAGGTGTCATCGCCCGGCTCGACCGGGCGATCCAGTATTCCAGAGACGCCAGTTGGTCACGGAGAAGCCGCGGCGTACTGGGTCCCCCGGTCAAGCCGGGGGACGACAGCGGAGGCGAAATGCCTACGCGTGCACCGGGGCGGCATCACGTGACGCCCCCTCCTCGCCGCCCGCATACCGGCGCGCCAGCGCGGCGCAAGTCATCAGCTGGATCTGGTGAAACAGCATCAGCGGCAGCACGATCAGGCCGACCGATTGCCCGGCCAGCAGCACGCTCGCCATCGGCAACCCGCTCGCCAGACTCTTCTTCGAGCCGCAGAACATGATGGCGATGCGGTCGGCGCGCGAGAAGCCGAGCAGCTTGCTGCCGAAATTGGTGATCAGCAGCACGATCGCGAGCAGCGCTGCATCGAGGCCGAGCACGATGGCCATTTGGCTTGCGTTGACCTGGTGCCAGATGCCATGGCTGACGCCGTCGCTGAACGCGGTGTAGACGATCAGGAGGATCGAGCCGCGATCGACCAGGCCGAGCATCGCATGGTGCCGCTCGACCCAGCGGCCGATCAGCGGTCGCGACAATTGCCCCACAACGAACGGCAGCAGCAGCTGCACGACGATGTCGAGCGCGGCATTGCCGGAGAACCCGCCATGGCTGGACAGAAGGAAGCCGGCCAGCAACGGCGTCGCGACGATGCCGAGCAGGTTGGAGGCGGTCGCCGAGCACAGCGCCGCCGACACGTTGCCGTGCGCGATCGAGGTGAAGGCGACCGAGGACTGCACGGTCGACGGCAGGATGCAGACCAGGATCACGCCCGCCCACAGCGCCGGCGTCAGCAGATGCGGCGCCAGCGCATGCGCCGCGAGGCCGAGCATCGGGAACAGGGCAAAGGTCGACAGGAAGATCACGAGGTGTAGCTTCCAGTGCCGGGCGCCGACCAGCGCCTCCGTGGTCGAGAGACGGGCGCCGTGGAGGAAGAACAGCAGGGCGATCGCAGCGTCGGTGGCGTAGCCGCCGATCACGGTGCCCTGCCCGTGCAGCGGCAGCAAGGTGGCGAGGCCGACCATGCCGACGATGGCGGCGATGTAGGGGTCGACGGGTACAAATGATCGCAGGCGGCTGATGGTCATGGTGGCTTCCTTTCCTTGACCGGAAAATGGCTCTCTCCATGCCGATTGTGAACCGCGCTTACCGATGTTACTGTCATGACATTGCGTAATGACGGATCGCCGCCATGCTCGACCCGACCCAGCTCGAAACCTTCCTCACCGTGGTGCAGACCCAGAACTTCACCGAGGCCGGCCGCCGCCTTGGCCTGAAGCAGTCGACCGTGAGCCAGCACATCCGCAAGCTCGAGGCCGCCGCCGGGCGCCGCCTGTTCGTGCGCGACACCCATTCGGTGGTGCTCACCGCCGACGGCGAGGCGATGACCGGTTTTGCGCGCCCGATCCTGGAGGCCAATGCCCGTGCCCGCGATTACTTCGCGGGGTCGCAGGTGCGCGGAAAGGTCCGGTTCGGCGCCGCGGAGGATTTTGCCAGTTCGCGCCTGCCCGATCTGCTGCGCGACTTCGTCCGCCGCCATCCACAGGTCGATCTCGAGCTGACGATCGGCCTCAGCGCCGTGCTGTACCAGCAGCTCGACGCCGGCGAGCTTGATCTCGTGCTCGGCAAGCGCCGGCCCGGCGACGCGCTGGGACAGCTGGTGTGGCAGGACCGCTTGGTATGGACCGCCGCGCCGGGCATGCGGCTCGATCCCGAGCAGCCTTTGCCCCTGATCCTCTACGCGCCGCCAAGCGTCAGCCGCAGCGTGGTGCTGGAGGCGATGGAGCGGTTCGGACGGCCCTGGCGGATCGTCTGCTCCAGCGGCAGCCTGAGCGGCCTGCGCGCCGCAGCTCTCGCCGGTCTCGGCATCACCCCGCAGGCACAGGGCTTGATCCCGGACGGACTGGAAGCGCTGCCGGCGTCAGGATTGCCACCGCTCGGCAGCGTCGAATTCGTGGTCCGCACCGCGCGACGGACCAGACGCGGCCCAGCCACAGAGCTGGCGCAGGCCATCACGGAACGCGGCGGCCGGCTGCGGCCGTAGAACTTTGGCTAGAACGGTCTATGGCCGCAGCCCTTCGGCCCAACGCTGCGGCCTCTGGAGTACTCATCACCCGCATGCGCATGCGCGGGTGATGACACTGAACGAGCTGTTTGACAGGTTGAACGAGGGCCATCTTCATCGTCGTCCTGGCGAAAGCCAGGACCCATTACCCCAAATGAGAATTGTTGCGCGATGCTGGGCGCGCGATCCCGTCCATCATCAAGTACGGTGGTTATGGGTCCTGGCTTTCGCCAGGACGACGATGGTGTGCGAGGCCCCCGCCCGTCATCGCCCGGCTCACCGGGCGATCCAGTACGCCGCGGCCTCTCGGCTCAAGCACAGACGTCTCTGGAATACTGGATCACCCGCATGCGCGGGTGATGACACCGAGCAAGCTGGGCAATCACCTCATCCCGAGAGGGTGTGAGGCTATGTCCTCGTCCTCCGCTGTCATCGCCCGGCTCGACCGGGCGATCCAGTACGCCGCAGCCTCTCGGCTCAAGCACAGACGTCTCTGGAATACTGAATCACCCGCATGCGCGGGTGATGACACTGAGCATGCTGAGGGCGTCTACACGATTTCTGAATAATAGAAGAGTATCGCTGATTTGCCCGACGTGTCAAGTTGCTGCTTCCGCCGGCTCCTTTGCATGGGGTTGTTTTCGATATTTTGAATGCAGCTTCGATGCGGCCCCTGCTCGGACCAGGCGCCCCGCGTCAGGCGGATGGCGCCGCCGCTAGTTGCACCGCGTTCAGCATCCCTGTCTGTTCGTGACAGCCGAGATATTCGAAGAACTGCTCGTCGGCCGCGGCGACGGTGACCTCGTGATACAGCCTGAGCTTTGCGGCTGGTCCCAACGTCGACAGATACTTCATCGCCGCGCCGAATATCCGGACATGGGTCGGATGCGATTCCGCCCAGCGCTCCAGCGCCGCGAGGCTCTTCCACCAGCTCTGGCCGTAGGACTTTTCCGTCAGTCGTCCCTCCGCGTCGACGACGCGCATGTAGCGGTTGGCGTAGCAGCCGATCGGCACGCCGTCATCGCGCAGGAAATCCATGCCCTCGCGCAGCACCGGCTCGACATCGTCGAGATACATCTTGCGCTCCGACGCCTCGGTGTCGCTCCAGTCCTGACCGGAGCGGATCAGGCAGAGGTTGTCATGCGCGATTACCCGGATGCGCGCGCCGTCGCGGATCACGCGCGGCTCACCGCCCGGCGTCATCGCGTCGGTCTGTGACAGCGGGATGCGGTCGCGCATGCCGCCCCAATAGGCGTGCTCCTGCACCTCCCCGCTCATGCCGTCTGCAAGGACCGCGACGCCCTCCGGACGGCCGAGCGACGAGAACAGCGTCTCGTAGCGTTCGACATGCGGCCGCAGCACCTCGATGAAGCGGCCGACGCCATTTGTTGCGCCACTGCCGGTCCAGGCCTCGCGCGCGGCCTCGAACCAGGCATCGAAACGCCCGGCGTCGTCCCAATAGGCGACCGAGACGACGTTGGTGAAGCCGGCCTGGTCGACATATTGCGCGCGGTCCCAATGCGTCGGGCCGTTCTCACCGGCAAAGCGCGTTGCGATCAATGCCAGCGCCTCGGCCACCGCAGCGGTCGGCTCGCCCCGAACCTGTACGCCGAAATAGGCCATGATGACGCGTGCGACGGCGGGCTTGTGGCGCGCGACGAAGGACGGATAAGGCGGCGCGTAATCGTCGGGCACACGACGATGACGGGAGCGCGCCGTTTGCAGATGGGAAGGAATCGCGGATTCCATGGCAGTCGCCTCCGGTTGGATTTGCCCGATATGTCAACTCGCGGCCGCGTCGATCTCTTCGATGTCGAGCGGCAGCGCAAAATGCTCGACGCGCTTCGACGGCTTCCTGTTCAGCAGCAGGCGTGTGACGTCGGGCCGCGAATAATGCCCGGCCGGATCGGCGGCATTCTTGGCGATCCCGATCGCGCCGAGATCGATATCGGCAAGCAGCAGGCCTTCCTGATCGGGCGGCAGCTTCTCGGCGATCGAGCTGCCATCCGGCCCGTAGATCGCAGCGTGGCCGCCGCCGACATGCAGCAGCGCGTGCTTGTCGTCGCGGTCGCACATCTCATCGATCATCGCTTGCGAGACCGTGGCGCACGGCGCCAGCACGAAGCACGAGCCCTCAACGGCGTAGACCCGCGAGGCCGCGTTGTTGACCTCCCAGCCGAGCGCCGGCGCGAACGGATCGTACAGCGAGAAACTCGGCCAGGCTGCGACATGGACCTGCTCGTTCTGGGCATACATCGCGTATTTCGACAGCGGCTGCAGATGCTCCCAGCAGCACAGCGCGCCGAGGCGGCCGATGCCGGGGCGGTCATGCACCGCAAGGTCGCTGCCGTCGCCCTCGCCATAGACGGTGCGCTCGGCGTGGGTCGGCCGCAGCTTGCGCCGCTTGGCGATGGTCTCGCCGTCGGGGCCAACAAGCCATTGCGCCAGATAGAGGCTGCCGCCGTCGCGCTCGGACAGGCCGAGCACCGCGGTCAAGCCGGCCTTCTTCACCGCCAGCCGCAGCTTCTCGGCCTGCGGGCTATCGTACGAAAGAGAATTGTCGAAATAGCGCTGCACGAAGCCGCGCCCGATCGCCCAGGCCGGCGAATCCAACCAGATGTACCAGGGATAGCCAGGGATGAACGCCTCGGGGAACGCGATCAGTTTGGCCCCCTTGGCGGCGGCCTCCTCGATCAAGGCAATGCTCTTGGCGATGGAGGCGTCGAGGTCGAGCCAGGCAGGGGCCGCCTGCACCACCGCAACGCGATATTTCGGATGTTCGATGCCCATGATGTCCTCCTCGTGGCCGGCCGTTCTGGCCGGTTCGTACTTGATCGGCCGCAGCCGCTTCTGACATCATGCTGCCCCGGGACCGGGAGCGCCGTTCGACCAGGACGGAAGGAAAATTCGACTGCGGAGGAGATTTCCTCGGCCGTCCCCGGTACGAAGCTTGCTTTGTTTGCGTGGCCAGCGTTTGCACTCGTGAAGGGAGGAAATCATGCCGGCCCTGTTCACCACGGAAGGCGCGCCCACGCATCGGCGCCTCGCGCTCTGGCGAGACATCGTCTGCGACGTGTTCGTCCAACTCGACTGCAAGTCCGATCTCGGCACCGCCTTCCACGGCGCCATCACCAGCGCGCAACTCGGCGCGGTGAAATGCTCCGTCGTCTCGTCGAGCCGGCAGCGCGTGCTGCGCACGCCGTCGCGGATTGCGCGCACCAGTGAGGATTTTGTTCTGTTCGCGCTCGGCCAACGCGGCTGTGGCGCCGTGCTGCAGGACGGCCGCGAGACCGTGATCCAGCCGGGCGAGTTTGCGTTCTATGACACTACCCGGCCCTACGAACTGCGCTTCAACGACGACTTTACGCAGACCATCTTCCAGGTGCCGCGCGCGATGCTGCACCGGCGCCTTGCCGGCACCCAGGACCTGACGGCAACCTCATTCACATCGGATCGCCCGGTGCAGCGGCTCGCCTGGCAGTTCATCAGCGGGCTCTCGGAGATCGCCGACAGGCTCGATCCTGACAATGCGATCCGCCTCGCCGATCAGGCCGCCGACCTGCTGGCGATGGCGATCAGCGAGCGGCTCGGCGGCGCGGCGCTACCGGCCTCGACGCACCGCTCCGCCCTGCTCTACCGGCTGAAGGCGCATGTGCTCGCGCATCTGCCGAACCCCGAGCTCAGCCTCAGCGAAACCGCCGCGGCGCTCGGCATCTCGCCGCGTTACGTCAACAGCCTGCTGGCCGATGAGGACACCTCGTTCCAGCGCTTCGTGCTGGCGCAGCGGCTGGAGCGCTGCAAGCGCGACCTGGCCTCGCCGGCACACGCGCATCGCCATATCGGCGAGATTGCATTCGCCTGGGGCTTTAACGATCTCTCGCATTTCGGCCGCGTGTTCCGCGACCATTACGGCCTTTCGCCGCGCGATTGGCGGCACAGCCGAGTGCCGAACTAGTTTCTCGGGTCGTTTGCGGCGCAAAATAGCCGGGAATCCTGACCTTCACAGATGCAAACAATTTACACTAACTCCAACGGGTTCCGTTCGTACCCTTCTTTTCGCGGGTCCGGACCGGTACAGTCCTGCCGTTAATTTAAGGAGGATTTCCCATGCAGGACCGGCGCCAGAGCCCACGTGACAAGGTGTTTTACGGTGCGGTTGCGGAGATCAATGAGCGCGGCTCGACGATGGATTGCATCGTCCGCAATATCAGCGAAGGCGGCGCGTGCGTCGAATTTGGCGACGCCGCACACTTGCCCGAAGAGATGAATCTCAGCGTCGCGCGCAAGGGCCGCTCGTTCCTGGCGCGCATGATCTGGCGCCAGGCCAACAAGGTCGGCCTCGCGTTCCGGATCATGACCTCGGACACCCCGGTCAGCGATCTCGACGAGCGGGTCCGCCGCAGCGAGATCAAGAAACGGCAGTTGCAGCGGCGGATCAAGGAACTGCTCGGCCAGGGCTGAGCGTCCTCCCGCAGCTCCCCGGCCGCGTTTCGATCGCGGCCGGTATCTGTCATTTCGGGGGTTGCAAAGGCCAGGTTAATCCAGCATCCGGTAAGCCCGCCCATGCTGGAACCAAAGGCCATTTCACGACATGTCGTCCGCGATCATCGAGCATCCCGACGGGCTGCCGCAACCGCAGCGCAATTGGGCCATTCTCACGATCGCGCTGGGCCTGGTGATGGCGGTCGTCGATGGCTCGATCGCCAACGTTGCGCTGCCGACCATCGCGCGGGATCTTAACGCCAGCCCCGCCTTCTCGATCTGGATCGTCAACGGCTATCAGCTGGCGATCACGATCTCGCTGCTGCCGCTGGCCTCGCTCGGCGAGATCATCGGCTATCGCCGGGTCTATCTGGCGGGGCTGCTGCTGTTCACGCTGGCGTCGCTGTTCTGCGCGCTATCGCATACGTTGCCGCTGCTGACGGTCGCCCGCATCCTGCAGGGGTTCGGCGCGGCCGGAATCCTCAGCGTCAATACTGCGCTGGTCCGCTTCATCTATCCTCATTCGCAGCTCGGCCGCGGCATCGGCGTCAACGCGCTGGTGGTCGCGATCTCGGCCGCGGTCGGCCCGACCATCGCCTCGTTCATCCTGGCGGTCGGGACCTGGCCGTATCTGTTCGCCATCAATGTCCCACTCGGCATCGTCACGCTGGCGCTGGGCTGGCGCTTCCTGCCGCATACCAGGCCCGCGGTTCACGCCTTCGACTGGCAGAGCGCCGCGATGAGCGCGATCGCGTTCGGGTTCGGCATCAGCGCGATCGACAGCGCCGGCCATGGCGAGGCGCTGTATCTCTGCGCATTGGAATTTGCGATTGCCGCGGTCGCTTCTCATCTGCTGTACCGGCGGCAACAAAATCTGCCCTCGCCGCTGCTGCCGGTCGACCTCTTGCGGATTCCGATCTTCGCGCTCTCGATCGGCACGTCGATCGCCTCGTTCTGCGGCCAGATGCTGGCCTTCGTCGCGATGCCGTTCTATCTCGAGAACCACTTCGGATATTCGGCGGTGCAGATCGGCCTATTGATCACGCCGTGGCCGATCGCGGTCGCATTCGCCGCGCCGATCGCCGGCTGGCTGGTCGAGCGCTACCCCGCCGGCCTGCTCGGCGGCATCGGCCTGCTGCTATTCGCGCTGGGTCTGGGAACGCTGGCGTTCATGCCGGTCACTGCGACACCGATCGACGTGATCTGGCGGATGGCGCTAGCCGGCGCCGGCTTCGGCCTGTTCCAGACCCCGAACAACCGCACGATGATCGCCGCCGCGCCGCGCGAGCGCTCGGGCGGCGCCAGCGGCATGCTCGGGACCGCGCGCCTGCTTGGACAGACCATCGGTGCCGCGCTGGTGGCGATGCTGCTGGCGCGCTATCCGGCCGACGGCACCAGAATCTCGCTGATGGTCGGCGTCGGCTTTGCCGTGGTAGGCGCGGTGCTGAGCACGCTGCGGCTGTCCTCAGCCGGCAGCCGCGGCGCCGAGCAGGTGCGGGTCCATGAGGGTCAGCGCCTGAAGGGCGAGTGAGCGCAAACAAAAAAGAGCCGGCTGCTCAGCCAGTCTTTTCGATATCATCGCGCTCGCCCGAAGTGCGAGATCAAGGAGGGACCTTGCTCAGCGAAGGCTGAACGCGTGTCGCCGTCAGGCATGGGTCGCTAGCCAAGCCTCAGACTGGCGTGCGAGCACGAAGCCCTCGATCTGCGGGGCGCCGAGGCGCGCTTCGATCCGCCCGATGTCGGGTTTGCGCGCGAGCAAGGCAGCCAGCAAGCCGCCGGTCTCCCGCAACGCTCCCGCTATCCCGCGCTCCGCCGATGGCGACGTCCTGACGTAGCGCCTCGCGATGGTGAGAAAATCCTCCGGCATCACCCCGGCGACATTCTCGACCGCGTCGGTCGGCGCACCGACGCCGAACGCATTGGCCTGATAGTCCTGCAGAAACCAGTACAGTTGGGAGATCACGAACTCGGATAGCCCGAGCGAAGCGGCGGCCTTCAGAAACATCGGCAGCGGCACGTCCTGGTAGCTTACGGCACGGCCAAGTGCCACGCCCATCAGTTCGGCGATTTCGCCGGGCGCCAGCAGCCGGGGGCCGGTCGGCCGGTAAGCCTTGCCGATATGCGGCGCCGGCTCGGCCAGGCAAGCCGCAATGACCCGCGCAATGTCCTCATTGGATGGCGGCGCATTGCAGCCGCGCCCCAGCGGCAGGCCGAACAGCCCGAACTGGGCGGCCTGCCCGATAACGGCGAAGTAATTGTCCGCGAACCAGCCGGGTTGCACCGTGACGATGCCGATATCCGGCATCCACGACAGCATGTGATTGGTCAGCCATTTCTCACGTGCATGCACCGCGGGATGGCTTGCGTCGGCCACCCATTGGCTGAGCTGCACCACGGCCTCAAGCCGGGCCTCACGCGCAGCCGCCGCGAACAGCACCGCACGCCGCAGCGTGCCGGGTTCGAGCGGTGGACAGAAATAGGCGCGCTTCACGCCCTTCATGGCCAGCTCGAGATCGCGCAGGCTCTCCAGCGAGCCGACGACGATTTCGACACCCTTGCTCTGCAACAGCGCCGCGCGCCTGTCGTGCCGCCGAACGAGGGCGCGCACCGGAAAGCCTTTCTCCGCGAGCCCGAGTGCAGTCGGCATGCCGGTCTTGCCGGTCGCTCCGGTGACCAGAATCTTCGGCTTCAACATTGCATCGCTCCGGAATGTCGGGGGTTGCACGGGTGCTTTTCTCGTTCACTACTGCCGGTCGCGTAATTCGCGCAATTACCCGCCGGGTAATTGGACGCACCCGCCGGGCCGGACAGGATCGCGCACATGACTGAACGCCAGCGACGACAACCGCTGCAGGCAGATCACGTCGGCGCGCGGTTGAGCGAATGGAGGAAGCGGCGGCGAGAGAGCCAGCTCAGCCTCGCGATCACCGCCAACATTTCGCAGCGCCACCTCAGCTTCCTGGAGTCCGGCCGCACGCTTCCGAGCCGCGAGATGCTGATCCGGCTCTGCGATGCGCTGGATATTCCCTTGCGCGCACGCAACGAGTTGCTGGCGTCAGCCGGTTATGCCGCGCTCTATCCGGAGCGGTCGCTCGATCTTGCCGAGATGGCAAGCGTGCGCGAGGCGCTCATGCGCATCATCACGCACCACGAGCCCTATCCGTCGTTCGTGGTCGACCGCCAGTGGCGCGTCGTCATGCACAATAACGGCGCGGCGCGGCTCGTCGCCGCCTGCTTCGACGAAGCCACGCTGCGCGCGCTGCAGGCGGACGGCCCGCTCAATTTGATGCGCATGATGTTCGAGCCTTCGCAAATGCGCCCGAGAATCCTGAACTGGCAGGCGGTGGCGCCACGCCTGCTCGCGCGGCTTCGCAACGAGGCGCGCGGCGATCCCCGGTCACCCTCCGCATCACTACTCAGTGAGTTCGGACCGTCCGCAGGCTGCGACCTGGCGGCTGACGATCAGGAGCGGGCCGAACTCCCGATTGTCCCGCTGCAGCTAAAAATAGATGGAACCGTGCTGCACCTGTTCAATACGATCACGACGTTCGGCACGCCCCAGGATGTCGGCTTGCAGGAACTGCGGATCGAACTGTCCTATCCGATGACTTCGCAAACGCGGGATTTCCTGGCCGGCCTCGTGTAACGCCGGTCCGGCGGCATGCGCGACCGGCGGAAAACACCGGCTGCCACACGAAAAAGGCCGGCTCAGGAGCCGGCCTTTTTGATTATGCAGCCCGTCAGGCCTTGACCATCGGCCCCTTTGAGGCCGGCCCCTTGGTGCCGCCTCCGCCGCCACCCGGACCGCCCTTCGGCGGCTTGCGCTTGCGCGGCGGCAGGTTCTCGGGCTTCGGGGTGACCGGGCCCTCGACATATTCGAAGCCGATCTTGTCCTTGTCGGTCGCCTCGTCCTTGACGAGGACGACGCGAACGTGTCCGCCGCCCTTGAGGTGGCCGAACAGAACTTCATCCGCGAGCGGCTTCTTGATGTGCTCCTGGATGATCCGCGCCATCGGACGCGCGCCCATCTGCTCGTCATAGCCGTGCTCGATCAGCCAGGCCTTGGCGGGCTCGGACAGCTCGATCGTGACGTCGCGGTCGGCGAGTTGCGCCTCGAGCTGAAGCACGAACTTCTCGACCACCATGCCGATCACCTCGGCATTGAGGTGCGCGAACGAGACGATCGCATCCAGCCGGTTGCGGAACTCCGGCGCGAACTGCCGGTTGATCGCCTCATGATCGTCGCCTTCCCGCTTCGAGCGGGTGAAGCCGAAGGCCTGCCGCGCCAGGTCAGCCGCGCCCGCATTCGTGGTCATGATCAGGATCACGTTGCGGAAGTTGACCTGCTTGCCGTTATGGTCGGTGAGCCGGCCATGGTCCATGATCTGCAGCAGCACGTTGTAGAGATCCGGATGCGCCTTCTCGATTTCGTCGAGCAGCACCACGCAATGCGGATGCTGGTCCACGCCATCGGTGAGCAGGCCGCCCTGGTCGAAACCGACATAGCCGGGAGGCGCGCCGATCAGGCGCGACACGGTGTGCCGCTCCATGTATTCGGACATGTCGAAGCGCAGCAGCTCGACACCGAGCGACGCCGCGAGTTGCTTGGCCACCTCGGTCTTGCCGACACCGGTCGGACCCGAGAACAAATAGCTGCCGATCGGCTTCTCCGGCTCGCGCAAGCCGGCCCGCGCCAGCTTGATCGACGCCGCCAGCGACTCGATCGCCTTGTCCTGGCCGAACACCGTGCGCTTCAGGGTCTGCTCGAGATGCTTCAGCACCTCGGCATCGTCCTTCGACACGCTCTTCGGCGGGATCCGCGCCATGGTCGCGATCGTGGTCTCGATCTCCTTGATGCCGATCGTCTTCTTGCGCTTGCTCTCGGCGACCAGCATCTGCGCCGCGCCGGACTCGTCGATCACATCGATCGCCTTGTCGGGCAGCTTGCGGTCGTGGATGTAGCGCGACGACAGCTGCACCGCCGCCTCGATCGCCTCATTGGTGTATTTCAGCCGATGGTAATCCTCGAAATAGGGCTTGAGGCCCTTGAGGATCGCGATCGCGTCTTCCACCGTCGGCTCGTTGACGTCGATCTTCTGGAAGCGCCGCACCAGCGCGCGGTCCTTCTCGAAGTGCTGACGATATTCCTTGTAGGTGGTCGAACCCATGCAGCGGATCGTGCCCGAAGCCAGCGCCGGCTTCAGCAGATTGGACGCATCCATCGCGCCGCCGGAAGTGGCGCCGGCGCCGATCACGGTGTGGATCTCGTCGATGAACAGGATGGCGTTCGGATGCGCCTCCAGCTCCTTCAGGACCTGCTTGAGCCGCTCCTCGAAATCGCCGCGGTAGCGGGTGCCCGCGAGCAGCGTGCCCATGTCGAGCGAGAACACGGTCGCGGCCGCCAGCACTTCCGGCACATCGCTGTCGACGATGCGCTTGGCGAGGCCTTCGGCGATCGCGGTCTTGCCGACACCGGCTTCGCCGACGAACAGCGGGTTGTTTTTCTGGCGGCGGCACAGCACCTGGATCGCACGGTTGATCTCGGCATTGCGGCCGATCACCGGATCGATCTTGCCGTCGCGCGCCTTCTTGTTGAGGTTGACGCAATAGGTGTCGAGCGCCTCGCCCTTCTTCTTGGCGTCCTCGTTGCCCTTGGTCTCGGTTTCCTCGTCGACGCCGCGCACCGGCCGTGCCTCGGACACGCCGGGCCGCTTGGCGATGCCGTGGCTGATGTAGTTGACGGCGTCGTAGCGCGTCATGTCCTGCTCCTGCAGGAAATACGCAGCGTGGCTCTCGCGCTCGGCGAAGATCGCGATCAGGACGTTGGCGCCGGTCACTTCCTCGCGACCGGACGACTGGACGTGAATCACCGCGCGCTGGATCACGCGCTGGAACCCAGCGGTCGGCTTCGCGTCGTCGGCGCCATCCGTCACCAGGTTTTCGAATTCGGTCTCGAGATAATTGACGAGGCTGGTCCTCAGCTTGTCGAGATCGACACTGCAGGCCCGCATCACCGCCGCCGCATCCGAGTCATCGATCAGCGACAGCAGAAGGTGTTCGAGCGTCGCGTATTGATGGTGACGCTCGTTCGCGATCGCCAATGCACGATGCAAGGATTGTTCTAGGCTTTGGGAAAAAGTAGGCATTCGCGTCCTCTATGGCCCCCGGCCATCATGATCGCCATTACCGGGTCAGGCAATAACAACCTTCGTGATCGCCATTGATATAGTTACGACGGATCGTGGCGAAAGACCGGTCCCGCGATGATGGTTTTCTTCTAAAATTCAGGCGCCGGGACGTGATCCGGTGGCGCCCCGTGATCATACGGGAACGCCGCTCGCAGCCGTCAAAATGCGCGATGCAAGACCCGTTCCGCTTCCGCGGCAGGTCAATCGTTCCCGCGAACTATTTCTTTTCCATCACACATTGCAGTGGATGCTGATGCTTGCGCGCAAAGTCCATGACTTGCGTCACCTTGGTCTCGGCGATCTCATAGGTAAACACGCCGCACTCACCGATCCCGTGATGGTGAACGTGCAGCATGATCTTGGTCGCCGCCTCGGCGTCCTTGTTGAAGAAGCGTTCCAGCACGTGAACCACGAACTCCATCGGCGTGTAGTCGTCGTTCAGGATCAGGACGCGATACAGGTTCGGGCGCTTGGTCTTCGGCTTGACCTTGGTGATGACCGAGGTCGACGGGCCGCTGCCCGCGCCATTGCGGTTGTCGTCATTGCTCATTTTCGGCACCGGCGCGGCGGACACCGCAGGCATGGCCGAAACCGGCTCGGAGATCGGGACTGTCAACGTGTATCGCAGCATGGCTCAGGCGTTCGAATTCCCCAGGGGAAACCGGTTGGCGATTGGAAGGTGGTCGCGATTGCCGCAAGACTGATCGCGGAACCCCCAGCAATGCTTTCCAGATTGCCGCTCCCGGTCCGATCCGGCGGCCGGATCGACCTCCCGAATATGGGCCTCACGACGCCCTGCCGCAAGCGCTGACCCGCCGCAGCCCACCGGTCCGATTCCCGGCGCGGCAACCCTCGGAAGGTTAATCATTTCTGGCTGATTTGACAAAGGACTGGGGCCTCCAGTTTAGACGGCATTCAGGATAGCCCGCGCTTTTGCCCCGCTTTTTGAGCTTCCGCCGGGCCACCCGCAGGGTTTCCCCGGCCCGATTCACCATCTGTTTAGCCGCGCACGTGGAGATGGCCGCGCAATTCATTTTGACGAGAGTGCCATGCTTGGTTCAGCCATTTCCAATCGCGTTCGCGCGGCTCTCCGCCGGTTTTCCAGGGCAACCGACGGCAATGTCGCGGTGATCTTCACCTTCGCAATGCTGCCGATCCTCGCCTTCGTGGGCGCAGCGGTCGACTATACCCGCGCCAACAACGCTCGCACCGCGATGCAGTCGGCCCTCGATTCCACCGCGCTGATGCTGTCCAAGGATCTGACCATGGGCAACATCACGGCCGCGCAGATCCCGAACAAGGCACAGACCTATTTCAACAGCCTCTTCACCAACAAGGACGGCCAAGGCATTTCCGTCTCGGCCGCCTATACGACCCCGACCGCGAACACTGCCGCGACCATTCTCCTGAGCGGGTCCGGCTACATCAACACCTATTTCATGAAGTTTGCCGATCTGTCCCACGGCAATTTCCAGAAAATGAATTTCGGTACCTCGACCACCACCACCTGGGGCAACGTCAAGATGCGCGTCGCCCTCGCCCTCGATAACACGGGATCGATGAGCCAGAACGGCAAGATTACCGCGCTGCGAAACGCGGTGGCCGGAACCGGCGGCCTGATCGACCAGCTCAGCGCGCTCAGCAAGAACAACGGCGACGTCTACATCTCCGTCATCCCGTTCGCCAAGGTCGTCAATCTCGGCGCCAGCAACTATGGCCAGAACTACATCGACTGGACCGACTGGCTCAATCCTCCGACCGCGCAGCCGAACAACGGCAGCACCCAGGCCACCCTGCCGATGAACTGGCATGCGGTGGGACCGGGTGCACGATGCCCCTGGACCAACGGCAACGGCGGCTTCACCTGCACGAAGGGCCCGACCAATTCGTCCAACACGACCTACATCCCCTCGAGCGGGACCTATTCGGGCTACATTTGCCCGAGCGTCGATTACAATTCGCACACGCTCTACAATGGCTGCTGGGTCAGCACGCCAGCCGGCACGGGCGTATTCTGCACCGGCTCAAGCTCGTGCGCCTGTCCCACGGATTCCACGGGCTACGCTGTAAGCGGCTGCAGCTGCGGCACCAAGAACGGCGTCTATTCGTGCTCCGGCAATCTGTATACCCACGACTGGACGCAGCCGGGCCCCAACGACACCGTGGACAACAAGAACCAGCCGCGGGTCACCGCCGTCGTCGGATGGACCAACAACCAATGGACCTCGACCAACAAGACGCCAACCGTGGTGAACAACTGGCAGCAGCCCTCCACCAATCCCATCAGCACATGGACGGGCTGCATCACCGACCGCACCCAGCCGAACGATGCGACCGGCGTACTGCCGACGACATCCGACGTCACCACGATGTTCCCGGCCAACGAGTACTATGAAAACGGCACGGCCTATTGCAACAGCAACGTCTCGACGCCGCTCGAGCCGATCATTCCGCTGAGCTACAACTGGAGCGCGCTCAAGACCGCGGTCAACGCGATGCAGCCGACCGGCGGCACCGACCAGTCGGTCGGCCTCGCCTGGGCGTGGCAGTCCCTTCTGGTGGGCGGTCCGCTGAACGCGCCGGCGGAGGACTCCAACACCACCTACAACCGCGTCATCATCATTCTTTCCGACGGTCTGAACACCGAGGATCGCTGGCCCGACTACGGCGACGGCAGCAGCCAGGCATCCGGCAATCCGATCGATGCACGGCAGACCCTGCAGTGCCAGAATCTGCAGGCCGCGAAGGATTCCAATGGTGCGCCGATGTACACGATCTACGCGATCCAGGTGAACACCAGCTCGCCCGCCGATCCGACCTCGACCGTCCTGAAGAACTGCGCCAGCAGCCCCGACAAGTTCTTCATGCTGACCAGCTCGACCCAGATCCTGACGACGTTCAACACGATCGGAACCGCGCTCAGCAAGCTGCGGCTGGCGAAATAACCGCCCGCTTCAGGCGCAACAAAAAAGCCCGGCCGAAACGGCCGGGCTTTTCGTTTGTCTTGATTAGCGGCGCTTACTGAGCGGGCGCGAACTTCGAGACCAGGCCCTCATAGGGCTTGAAGGTCTGCTTGGCGCAGTCGCTGTACAGGCCGGCGATCTTCTGCGATTCCGCGACGAAGGTCTCGTAGGACGAACGCAGGTACTCGGTCTGCGCCTCGAGCGCCTTGTCCAGCGACTTCACGCCCGACAGCTTCTCGACGAACGACTTGGTGTCCTCAAACGACTTCTTGGCGTAGTCGCCATAGGCGGTGGCGATCGCCTGGACGCCGCTCTGCAGGTTGTTCGCAGACGCAGTGACGGACTCGAAATGCTCTTTGCCGTAGTTCTGAATGTCTTCGATCTTGACCATGGATTGGAATTCCTTTTCCCAGACTTGAAGGCGCAAATTCCCATTGCCGGGAAGCTCCCGGCCCCCTGACAACGATCGGAATATCGCATCGCACAATAAAGTCAACAAATATTGTGCGACGCACAACGACATTTGCCCGAATCCTGAGCATTTGCGATAAACCCCGGGGGACTACGCAACGGTTGCTTAATCTTTTGGAAACTCGGTCCGCCTAACCTGATTCCTGGACTTTGTTCGCCTTCCGACGGACAGCCTTGAAAGCTGTTTGTGAACAACACCTTAGCTAGAAGAGCGACCTGAGCCGCCACGAGGGCCGATGGTTCTGCCCGAAGTGGTCTGTTGCGCAGGCAAGGATCGACGGCCGCCGGGCACAATTTCGCCTCACGAGCCAGTGATCTAGATAGAAATTGGGACGGGGAAGTAGATGCTTCGAACAACCTTGGCCTCCTCGCGGGCGCTGCGAGTTGGCGTTCTTGGGCTCGTTACCGTCACGACGGCGATCCTGATCACCAGTGATAGCGCGGAGGCGCGCCGTCACCGGCGCCACACCGCCCGTCACCATCACAGCGAGCCCGCGCGCGAAAGCTACAGCCCGCAATTCGCGACGATCATCGTCGACGGCAACACCGGCTCGGTGCTGACATCGAACAGTCCCGACGGCCTGCGGCACCCCGCCTCGCTCACCAAGATCATGACGCTCTATCTGCTGTTCGAGCGCCTCGATTCCGGAAAGATGAAGCTCGACACCGAGATGCCGGTTTCCGAGCACGCCTCCGAGCAGGACCCGACCAAGCTCGGCCTGCGGCCCGGCCAGACCATCAGGGTCGAAGACGCCATCAAGGGTCTCGTCACCCGCTCCGCCAATGACGCCGCAGTCGTGATCGCTGAGGCGATCGGCGGCAGCGAAGACGACTTCGCCCGGATGATGACCCGCAAGGCCCGCGCGCTCGGCATGAGCCGGACCACCTATCGCAACGCCTCAGGCCTGCCCAACGACGAGCAGATCACCACCGCGCGCGATCAATCGACGCTCGGTCGCGCCATCCAGGATCGTTTCCCGCGCTACTATCGCTACTTCTCGACCACGGCGTTCAATTTCCGCGGCCACACGATCACCGGTCACAATCGCCTGCTCGGCAGCGTCGAAGGCGTCGACGGCATCAAGACCGGTTACACCCGCGCCTCCGGCTTCAACCTCGTGACCTCGATCCACCGTGGCAATCGCTTCCTGGTCGGCGTCGTACTTGGCGGACGCAGCGGCGGCTCCCGCGACGCCATCATGCGCAACCTCCTGGCCGAGAACATCGGCAAGGGCGCGACCACCCGCACGGCCGCCGCGATCACCGAGCGCAACCCGGCCGACGCCAATATCGAGGTTGCCGATGCCGACAGCGGCCGCAGCGCGGACACCGCGCCGGTCGCAGCGTCGGAGCCCGCCGCGGCAGCCGTCGCGGTGCAGGCGCCCCGCCCGGCCAGCAAGCCCTCGCTGATGGCAGCCGTCGCCGCCGCCCTGCCGCCGCCCCCGGCGAAGCCTGAGCCGCAGGCCAAGCCCGAGCCGGCCCCGCTGACCTCAGGCGTGATCCAGACCCAGCCGATCGCCGCGATCCCCGGCTCGGCCGAACCGATGAAGCCGGTCAAGGTGAAGACCGTGCAGGTCAAGGCCGGCCAGATCAAGCTTGCCGCCGCCGGCCCGGCGCAGTCCGCGCCCCCGATCACCAGCACCATCCCGTCGCGCGGCGAAGTTCCCGAGACCTCCAATGCGATGATGGCGCGGGCTGCCGAGACCACGAGGCCCGAGATGCCGCCGCAGCCGGCGAACTTCGGCACCGGCAACGGCATCCTCGGCGTGCTGCCGGCCTCGTCCGTCCATGCACCGGCCGCCGTCGCGGCGCCGCAGGCGGTGGCCTCGATCGAACCGACGACCCGCAGCCTGCAGGCCGCGCCGCAGACCAGCGTCGTCAAGCCAGGCGCCGCGCATTCCGGCTGGATCATCCAGGTTGGCGCGCTCGAGTCCGAAGGCGAGGCCAACAAGCGTATCGACCTCGCGCGCAGCTCGGCCCGCGGCCTCCTCAGCAAGGCAGACCCGTTCACCGAGGTCGTGGCCAAGGACAATCGCAAGCTCTACCGCGCCCGCTTTGCCGGCCTCGAGCGCGATCAGGCGGAAGCTGCGTGCAAGACGCTGAAGCGCGCCGAGATCTCCTGCATCACCGTTCGCAACTGATCGACGCGATCGTCTGATTTCAAAGGGCCGGCGCCGCAAGCGCCGGCCCTTTTGCTTGGCGGGCCGCCGCGCCAACGACCGGCCTTTCCGCGCGCGGCGCAACCATGAGAACTTCTCGTCAATATTTTACGGTTAAGTTTTCCCGAAAGAACGATCGGCCACGCCGGACAGCGGCGGGCCACACGGGGCATCAATCAGAAGCGGAAGGCAGCTCTCGGCTGTGGCGTCAGTGGCGTAGCCGGAGTTAGAGATGCGTGCGAAGCAGAGTATCCTTGGCCTCGTTCACACGGGCAGCGAGATACGTCGAGCCCCCCTGGTCGGGATGGAGTTTCTTCATCAGGGTGCGGTGAGCCCGGCCGATGTCGTCACGCGACGCTCCCGGCTGCAGGCCAAGGATCTGATAGGCCTCCTCGTTCGTCATTTTGCCACTCGTCGCCGCGCGGCCCTGCCCCCCTGTCCGGTCGCCCTGTGCGTCCTGACGCCAGGCGGGAAAGCGGCGGTCCAGATAGCTTTCAAGTAGCGCGACGCTTTCGGCGTCGAAGCTCGGGACCATCGCCAGAAGCTGCGACAGGTCGAACTCGTCGAGCATGTGGCCGGCCTGCGGTCCCGCCACGATCTGGCCCTTGAGCACGCCGCTGTCGTGATCGAGGCTCATGTCGAGATATTGCGAGCGCACCCGCGAGCTTTGTCCCTGATTGCGCGAACCGCCGAACATGCCGCCGAAATTGGGAAAGCCGGTGCTCCCGAACGGCGACCAGCCGAGCAATCCGGCGCCGAAGATGCCGAGCGGGATTGCCACTGCCAGTTCGCCCCGCACGCCGGTGAAGGCCGCAACGGCAAGCGCGAGCACGCCGCCACCGATCTTGATCGCACGCGCAAGCACGGCAGGATTGGCCGCACGAAACATCTGCAGTGCGGAGTAAAGGATGACAATTGCGACGACGCCGGCGATCAGGGTTGGCATGCGCGGAATATAGGCGGCCCGGCGGCAAAAAGCATGCGAAGCTTCGTCTCACTGGAGCGTGAAGCGCCTAAAGCGCGATGAGATCCGGTAGACTCGTCATCGCGCTTTAGCTCCTTGTTTGAGCATGATCTTTTCGGAAAACCGCTGGATCATGCTTTGGCGTGGCGCCGCCCCCTGCGACTGAGTAGCTTGCGGCAACGGCGCTGGAGGACGCTTGATGGCGATTGACGGACTGATCAGCCTTCGCAGCCAAGTCGGGCCGAAGCAAACCGCGGACCGGCTCAAGGCCGAATTGCAGGCGCGCGGGCTGACCTTGTTCGCGCAGATCGATCATGCCGCGGGCGCCGCCGGTGCCGGGCTTACGCTCCGTCCGACCGAACTGTTCGTGTTTGGCAATGCCAAGGGCGGCACGCCGTTGATGCAGGCTGCGCAGACCATCGGGATCGATCTGCCGCTCAAGGCGCTGGTCTGGCAGGACGAAGCCGGCGACTGCTGGCTCTCCTACAATGATCCGGCCTGGCTCGCCGAACGGCATGGCTTCGCGGAAGCGACCGGACAGGTCACAGCCAACATGTCGGCGCTGCTCGCCACGATTGCCAAAGCCGTGACGTCGGGCGGAGCCTGACGCGCCAAGCGGCCTATTTCATCTGGCCGATCAGCCTGGCCGCGCCGCTCGTCGTCTTCGCCAGTTGCAGCAGCGCCTCGCGGCCGCCGGCAGCATAGGCTGCGGCGGCGCGCAGCAGCTCGCGGAGTTGTGCCGCCGCGCCGGGATCGAACCTGCACCATGCGCCGCCGGTCAGCCGCGCGATCTCGCGGAACGTCTGCTCGGCAGTTGCGTCCGCGCCCTCCTGGAACATGAAGACCGGCACCTTGAGCAGGCCGAGCTCTCCGGCGCTTGCGCACAGCGCGTCGGCGTTCTCCTCCATCGCGTCGCCCACGAACACGAGCGCGCGCACGGCTGCCGCAACCGCCTCGCGGCGCGTCTCCGACAGCACCTTGCCGATCTGGGTATTGCCGCCCTGGCAGTCGATCTTGCTCATCAGCCGCGCGAGCTGCGCGCTGTCGGAGATCCAGCCCGACGCGCGGCACTCGTTGAAGCCGCGATAGTAGACGAGGCGGATATCCAAGCTGCCGAGCGAGCCGGCCTCGCGGAACATGTCCGCTTGCAGCGTGCATGCCATGTCCCATGTCGGCTGCCGGCTCATCGTGGCGTCGAGCGCGAACACCAGCCTGCCGCGTGCGCCGGCGCGATGCGGCGACATCGCGCGCGCCTTTGCCACGAACGCGGCGATGTCATTGGCGCTCGACGCCGGCACGCCAGGCGCATCGGCCGGGCGCACGTCGCTTCCGGATGTCGGTTTGATCGTCTTGCCAGCCATCAGCGCTTGCCTCGTACAGCAAACACTATGTGGGCCGCGGCATCGGATTGGTCAACGTGACGCGCCCGCCGGCCCGGATCGAATCCCGGGCGGCCCTGTCAGTTCGTGACCGACGGATCCTTCTTGGTCTCGGTCTTGGTCAGCGAGAGCGACTTCTTGACCTTCTCGCCGAAGGTCAGGGGCTTCTCGACCGGCACGTAGAGCGAGACGGGACCCGGCTCCAGAATCTTCAGCGGCGCATTCCTGGTATCGACCGCCGCAACATCGCTGTCGGTGTCGGCCAGGAATTTATCGAGCATCGCCTGGATCGAGTCCTTGGCCTTCTCGGGTCCGGTGTCCCGCATGTCGTTGTGCTGGAAGTTGGTGTTCACAACGGTGATGCCGGCCTTCTCGCACTCCTCCTCGTCCGGCACCACGCCCGGATCGGGCTTGAAGTGCTGATCGTGCGACCGGAACGAGAGGATCTTGAACTTGCCGTCGGTCATGAACGGCACGCGAAGATTGTCCAGCGTGACGACCTTCTTGATCTCGTCCGGATACTGCTTGGCGAAATACATCGCGATGTCGCCGCCATTGGAATGGCCGACCATCGTCAGCTTGCTGTAGTCCGCGTTCGGCTGAAGCTTCTTCATCTCCTCGATCGCGAATTTGATGTTGGTGATGCCGCGCTGATACTGCGGCAGGCGCCCGACATAGAGCTCGCCGACCTTGGTCACCATCGGTCCATCCGACGGCAGGTCGTTCTGAATGCTGATGGTCAGATAGCCGCGCGCCGCGAACACATTCGCGAGGAAGGAATATTCGGTAAATTTGACGGTATTGCCATGATTGAGGATCGCAACCGGGAGCTTGATCATGCCGGCGTCGGCCTGCATCTCCTTGTCGAAGCGCACGGCAACGTCGACCGCGACCGGCCGCTCATCGCGGGTAGGATCCTTGAACATGAGAGTTTCGTGACGGATCGCCCACTTGCTCGCGGTGAAATACGCACCCGTGATCACTACGGAGAGCGAAAGCAGAACGAGAATTCCACGCTTCATGACGTCCTCGAGGTGCCCGCCTTTACAGGGCGATTTTGGTCGGAGGCTCTTCGGCCTCCTTGTGAGAATATATGTCACAGCGCCGTGACAGGAAGTCCAAATATTGTGGCTTCGGTGGCATAACGTTGTGCGCTGCACCTATAGTTTGTGCAGATGCACACGCCTTACCGCGACGGCTCGTGCTTCTCCTCTCCCCTTTGACGTGAGTTCCCAAGGTTGCGTTCGAGCCTTGGATCGCTCTTGGATCGCTCTTGGATCGACGTTGAGGAGAAACTGGATTTCGGCTGCTTTGTTCCGGCTTTTTGGCCGTGGTGTGGCCGAAATCACCGGAAAACCACGGATTCAACCGATTTCGGTGTAAATAATCAGCTTCAGGCCGGGATCGTCGTTGGCCTGGAAGCTGGCGTACTCAAAATTGAGCCGACCGCGCCTGGGATGGCTCAGCACCTTCCGACCGGCAACGCTGCTGCTGACGTCATGGGTTCCCCACCAGGCCTCGAACTCGGGACAGCCCTGGCGGACCCTCGCCAGCAGGTCGACGAAGGCGGGGTCCCCGGCCCACAGGTCGTGAGTCCTGCGGAACTGCGCCACCATCCTGCGCGCCTCCTCGGCCCAGCCTGCGGCAAACAGCCGGCGGGTCTCGGGATTGGTCAGCATGCAGATCAGAGTATTGCGCTCGCTCGCGGGCAGGCGGCCGAAGGCGCAACCCACCGCCGGCATTGCTATGACCCGGCTCCATTCGAAGCTGGTAATGCCCAGGGGCTCAAACAACGCGGTGCGCGCAAATTCGTCGAGCGGATGTCCGGTCGCCTTGCGGACGATGGGGGACATGAACTGGCGTCGTTCCATTCGATCCCCCGTTCATCGCCTTGCGACCGGCACACCAATCGTCTGGAGAATCTGCCCGATGCCGGGCCGCCACCGGGACTGCCGGCCTCAAGGCCTAGCTGCCGATGATGTCGTCGACTTCCAGCGGCTTGTCGACCTGGCTGAACCATTCGGCCCGGTTGGCGGCGCGGCGGCGGCCGCGCTCATCGAGCGGCAGCTTGAGCTGGCGCAACAGACCCATCACCTCCTCGCGGGCGGTGACGTGCCCGAGGCTCGGGCGGGTGCCGAGCGTCGCCTCGTCGATGTCGTCGAGCGCCGTCAGCCCGCGCGGGAAGAATTCGCGGTAGACCACCCGCTCGGCAAAGCCGTCGACCGAACGGAACCCGAGCCGCAGCGACAGCTGCTTCAAGCCGTCGGCGACCAGCTGCTTGTTGCGCGAGCCGAGCATCGACAGCCGGTTGCGCACCACGATCCAGTCGGTCGAGGCGCCGTCGAGCTGGCGGCGCTTGCGTCTGGTGTCGCGCACCATCTCCGCGTAATGGCTCTCGCCGACCACCGCATAGGTCGCGGGATCGACGGTGCCCAGCACGTCGAAATCGAGGAAGCTGTCGTTGATCGGCGTCACCAGCGTATCGGCCATCGAATGCGCGAGCCGCATCAGGTAGCTGTCCGAGCCCGGGGTATCGATGACGATGAAATCATAGGCACGTTCCACCGCGCTCACGGCGGCCATGAACTGCTGGAATTCGGCGTTCTCGTTCTCCTCGATCTGCATCGTCTCGCCGTACTTGATGCAATAATGCGCAGGGAGTTCGAGATCGAGCCCGGAGCGCCGCGCCCAGGCCTGGCGATTGCTGATGTAGCGGGTGAAACTCTGCTGGCGGCAGTCGAGATCGATGCTGGCAACGCGCTGTCCGGCCTTCAGGAGCGCGACGGCGATATGCAGGGCGGTGGTCGACTTGCCCGAACCGCCCTTCTCGTTCCCCAGCACCACGACATGTGCGGAGCCGGATTGACCCTGACTAGCCTGCACCAACATGATTCAATCCCCGCAATGATCTTCAAATCGCGCACGGCTGCGGTCAAGTGAAATGCATCACTGCGCAAGGAAATCAATTGCAGGCGCCCTTAATGATGAATCGAGCGCGCAAGCCGGCTGCGTCGATCGGCGGCACGCGGCCTGCGATCCATGCGCGTGCGAGATCGGGTAATGCTTGCGCGGCGGTTTGCCGATAACGGTTCGGACTTGGTAAGCTCCGCCACCTGCCGAACGCCAAACGTTCCACCTGGATTCCCCCCACCCAGCTTGCCCCACGAGTCGAGACCAGATGCCGAGAAATCCCACCGTCGTCCGTACCGTCCCCGCCCTTCGTCGCGCCGTCGACACCCTGCGCGCCAAGAAGGCGACCGTCGCGCTGGTCCCGACCATGGGAGCGCTCCATGACGGCCATGTGTCGCTGGTGCGGCTGGCCAAGCGTCGCGCCAAGCGGGTCGTCGTCTCGATCTTCGTCAATCCGACCCAGTTCGCGCCGACCGAAGATTTCGGTTCGTATCCGCGCACCTGGAAGGAAGACGTCGCCAAGCTCGCCGCCGAAGGCGTCGACCTGATCTGGCATCCCGAGGTGAAGGCGATGTACCCCGACGGCTTCGCCACAAGGATCGTGCCGGAGGGACCGGCCACCGCCGGTTTGGAGGATCGCTTCCGGCCGCATTTCTTCGGCGGCGTCGCCACCGTGGTCGGCAAGCTGTTCACCCAAGTCCGGCCCGACGTTGCGATCTTCGGCGAGAAAGACTTTCAGCAGCTTCGGGTCGTGACCCAGATGGCCGCGGACCTCGACCTCGGCGTCAAGGTGATCGGATCGAAGACGGTGCGCGAACGCGACGGCCTCGCGATGTCCTCGCGCAACGTCTACCTCTCGGCGGAGGAACGGCGCGCGGCTCCCGAGCTCAACCGTGTGATGAAGCAAGCGGCGGGCCGCCTGCGCGCCGGCGAGGACGCCGCGACCGCAATGGCCGCCGGCGCTGCTGAGATCACCAAGGCCGGCTTCGTGCTGGATTATTTCGAGGTCCGCCACGCCGGCTCGCTGGCGCCGATCGGCTCGCTGAAGGACGGTCCGATGCGGATGCTTGTGGCGGCAAGGATCGGCAGCACGCGCCTGATCGATAACATCGCGGTCTAAGGCTGGATCGGGACAAGTGTGAAGCGGTTCACGCGCAAACCGGATGCGAGCCTGTAATGAGAGCCCGGCCTCATCCGTGCGGCCGGGTCGTGCTTGCGCCGCGCCCGTGACGCATGGATGATCGCCCCTTTCAGAGGCGATCGGAATGGTCAGTTATTTCAGGCAAGGCATTGTTCTCGGCATCGCGCTACTGGCCATCAGTGTCGCGCAGGCGCAAACCCGGCCGCCGGTCGGCGGGGTCATTTCCGCACCCGGCGCGATGATCTTCTACGTCGCGCATGGTGCGCCCGATGCCTGCGGCCCGGGCTGCTCGGACTGGATCGCCGCCGAGGGCGCCGTGCAATGGGACACCTACAAGCGCCTGTTGGCGATCCTCGACCGGCAGGGCGGACGAAAGCTTCCGGTGGTGATCAACATCAAGGGCGAGTCCAACCTCAACGTCGCCTCCAGCCTCGGCCGGATCCTGCGCGACCGCGGGGTGGATACCGCGGTCGCGGCGACCGAGGTCGAGGTCTGCAACGGCAAGCCCGAGGAGGAGTGCTTTGCGCTCAAGCGGCCCGGCGGCCCGCTGGACGCCAAGGAGAAGCCGTCCAGCATTGCCTGCGATCTTGCCTGCGTGCTGGTGCTGTCGGGCGGCGTGCATCGCAGCCTGCCGGCGGGCAGCCGCGTGGTGCTGAGCGGCATGGCGATCCACAACCGGCTCGCGCCGAACGTCTCGGCCGAGCATCGCGAAAGCCTGACCTCGATCTTCACCGACCAGTTCCGGCGCTATCTCGGCGAGATGGGGATCGATCACGAACTGCTCGACGTTGCGGTCCGCAACGCCGGCGGCGGCCGCTATGTCGAGATCCCGGCGTCCGAATGGGGCCGGCTGCATCTCGTGACGCAGTGATCCGCGCCAGCCGTCTTCCGATTGCTCACAGCAATCCGATGGCTCACAGCAATCCGAGGTCGCGCAACTCGCGGCGCATGGGTTCCGGCATCGACGCCACGCTGGCTGCGCTCGACTTGGTGAGATCTGCGGGCGCGGAGTCCGCGGTCAGATAGCGCCAGCCCTGGAACGGCCGCATCGGCCGCGGCGAGACGGCGATCACCTTGGGCTGCATCACCAGCCGGCAGCGTCCGATGCCGTCCTTGTCGCGGAACGGCTCGATCGCGATGATCTTCTCGCGTGCGGCGATCTCGCCACGGATCACCCAATACAGCGAACCGCCGGCGAGGATCTCCTCCTCGCGCTTCGGCGTCATCCGCGTGATGTGGACGTGACGGAGCGGCAGGCCTTTTTTCTTCGCGGTCGCCATCCGTTCGGCGACCCAGCCCTTGAGTTCCTTGACCGAGTCGCAACCGACGGCAAGCTTGATGAGATGAAGCGGCATGCGCCGGATGTAGCGGCCGGCGCGCGCTTTGGAAAGGGAGCGATAGCAGCGGCAGTGGATATCGGGATTTACCACCCGGAACGGTGCAAGGACGGCGGCTCAAGCCGCCGTCGTCAGGCTCATTCCTGGTTCGCGGCCGCCGGCGCACTCGCCGCGGCAGGTGGTGGTGGTGGCGCTGGCGCCGCAGCCGGCGCGATCTGGACCGGACGCTTCGCTGCGGGGGGGCGCTTCGGGGCTGCGGGCGGTGCGGCGGCGGCGCGTGCGGCCGGCGGCTGGGCCGCTGCGGCCGGCTTCGCCGGTTCGGGCGTCATGATGCTGACCGGCGGCGTCGACGACGCGCTCGGAAACTCCGCATTGGTCGGCTTGCCGGTGGGCAACGACTGCGGCAGCGCCGCGACCAGGCCGGAGGCGGCCGACGCCTGCGCGCCGCCCGGAGCGTTCCAGGACGCCGCGTAGCGCGTGACCAGGTTCTCGTAGGTCCGCTCGTTCATGTTGTTGATGATCTGATGGTTGTCGCCCAGCGAGCGGAACGCGGGGCACGCGGTCGGCGTGCAGTGGTCTCGCGCCATCAGTGCGTAGGCCACGAGACCGTAGCGGTCGTGCTCGATGGCGCGGCGCAGCGCCTGCAACTCGGTAGTCGAATTGCGCTCCGCGGTTGCGAGGTCGCCGAGCGCGGTCAGGCGCGAAATCTGCGCCGCCGCATAGCTGACTGCCGCTGCGGCTGTGTCAGACGAACCGAACAGCACCTTCTCGCAGGCATTGAGAACGGCATCTCCAGCGAGGTCGTCGACGCAGGCCAGCGCCGGCGCGGTCTGGCTGGTGAATTGCGCCGTCCGTGTGTCGGCGGGCGCCGCCTGCCCGCCCGGCCCGAAGCCGCGGATCGTGGCAGCGACCGCAACCGCGATCGACAGCAGCGTGATGACGGTCAGCGCGCCGTTGGCGACGGACTTTTCCGCGCGCAGCAGCGTGACCAGTACGACGATCCCAAAGAAGCCCGCCGCAGCCAGCGTCAGCCACATCGGGAAGGTCGGTGAGCGCCAGATCTGATCCAGCGAGGAAGCCCAATTCATGCGCGATGTCCCTCAACACAGCGTAAGCACAGCCGGCGACGCCGAACGCCGCCATCCCGACGTCCAACCTTCAGCACAATGGGTCTGCGAACAGGGCCTTTTGACGGCGACGGCGCGGAACCCGCTCCAGCCACCGGCTTGCGCACAACGCGTTCAGGACAGCGCGAGCTGACTCTCCTTGGCCACCCGTTCGAAAGCTTCAGTCGAGCTCTTGATGCGATACTGGCAATCGTCACCATCGGTCGGCAGCAGGCGGATCACCTCATAGGTGCCGCTCGCAGCGGGGCGCGCCACGTTGCTGGCCGTGAAATAGACGATCTCGCCAATCGAGTACTTATGCTTCAACGCCCTCTCCATTTTCTTAGAGATTGCTGGCTGAGCTGACAGTCCCGATAGCTCAAGCCGGCATTTTGAGAACCCTGCGGCAACCTAGCACATCGCACCGCCCCAAATCCAGCAAGATTGGGGCATGGCGAAGGTGCGATTTTGCAGGTTTTTCAGGGCGATAGGCAGCAATTTATGTGCCAGCCGGAAATTGCCCGCCGACCTCGGCCGGAACCCGGTTCCACACCTCAGGCGGTATGTGGCAACTTTCCGTTGGGGCTCGCGCCGTCGACCGCAGCCGGAAGTTGCTGGGCCAGCACCTTGGACAGCTGGTCGACCGGAATGTTGAACTTGGCGGCGAGTTGCTTGACGGTGTCGCTGCCCAGCACCTGCTGGAGCTGCTCGGCGGTGATCGGCAGGTTCTGGCCGGTGCCGATCCAGGATTTGACCTGTTCGCCAAGGCCGGCCTGCTCGAGCTTGGCCACGATCGCCGACAAGCCGCCCTGCCCGCCATTGCCCATCACCTGACCGAGCACGACGGGGATGACGGCCGCCCCGAGCTGGCCAAGCATGCCTTTCAGCTCCGGCGAGTTCTCCAGGGAATCGAGAATGCCCATGGTCTAAGTCCTTTCACGACTTGCAAAACCGGTCTTTTGGATTCGACGCCTTCGGCCCCGCGGCGTCAAGCCGCGATCTTTGCCGCCGCTGTCACAATTCGGCAGCGCAGCAACGGTCAGGCGTCCTCGAATCGGTCGATCACCAGCGTCTCGGCCAGGCCGTCGCGGGTCCATTGCTGGAATGCCGGAAGCGACATCATCGCATCGACATAATGCTGCGCCTCGGCCTTGACCGGGATCGCGTAGGTGCGGAAGCGATGCACCACGGGCGCGTACATCGCGTCCGCCCCGGAGAATGCCCCGAACAGGAACGGACCCTGCTTGCCGTAGCGCGCGTGGCAATCGGCCCAGATCTCCTCGATCCGCGCCACATTGGCCCGCGCATCGTCCGACAGCGCGACGGCGCGGATCGGCCGGTGCAGGTTCATGCCGCATTCGCTGCGCAGCGGCACGAAGCCGGAGTGCATCTCCGCCGAGATCGCACGGGCATGCGCGCGCGCGGCGCGATCCGACGGCCAGAGCTTGGCCTCGGGAAACTTCTCGGCGAGATATTCGATGATCGCCAGCGAGTCCCACACCGTGACGTCGCCGTCGATCAGCGTCGGTACCTTGCCGGCCTTGCTGAAAGAGAGGATGCGGTCCTTGTCGGCCTGATCGGTGTAGAGCGGAACGAAGATTTCCTCGAACGGGATGTCGTTGGCGCGCAGCGCCAGCCAGGGCCGCATCGACCATGACGAATAGTTCTTGTTGCCGATGACGAGCTTGAGCATGCCTGTGAATCCTGTTGCCACGTCAGTTTGCCATAGTGCATTGCACGCGTTCAACCTGTACATGACGCGGGATGCAGCGCGGCGCGGACCCGCCGCCGCGCATTGACGAAGGAAGGCACCAATGACCGGCTATTGGGTCGACATCCTGGCCGTCGGCTTCTTTGCGCTGGAATGGCTGGTCTACGCCATCACGCTGGAGCACACCGCCTACGGACGCGACGGCCTGTCGGCGCGGATGCATGTCTATCGCGAGATCTGGGTGCGGAATCTGCTCAACCGCGATGCGCGGATGGTCGACATGCAGATCATGGCCAGCCTGCAGAACGGCACCGCGTTCTTTGCCTCCACCAGCCTGATCGCGATCGGCGGCGCGCTGGCGCTGCTGCGCGCGACCAGTGACGCGCTCGCGGTGCTCGGCGCATTGCCAGTCAACCTCACGCCCTCGCCCGCACTGTGGGAGATCAAGTGCATCGGGCTGATCCTGATCTTTATCTACACGTTCTTCAAATTCGCCTGGGCCTATCGCCTGTTCAACTATGTCGCGATCCTGTTCGGCGCGATGCCGCCGGCCGGCCAGCGCGATACACCGGAAGCCGAGGCGCATGTGATCCGCACCACGCGGCTGTTCGAGACCGCGGGCCGGCACTTCAATCGCGGCCAGCGCGCGTTCTTCTTCGCGCTCGGCTATCTCGGCTGGTTCCTCAGCCCCTGGGTGCTGTTCGCCACCACCGCCGCGGTCGTCATCGTGATCTGGCGCCGGCAGTTCGCCTCGAATGCCTGGCAGGCGATGGGAAGCTGAGACTTGCCTCCGCTCACGACGCAAAATCGCGCGGCGTGAAGTCGAGGTCGAGCACCTTCCATTCGCCATAGCGATCCCGCGGCAGCATCGCATAGGGCTGGCAGGCCTGCAGCGCCTCGGTCGCGCTCTTGAGCAGCAGCGGCCCCTTTTCCGATGCGGTGGCTTCGATCAGCAACGGCGATGCGCCGAGCTTGCCGTCGGGCTTCATGAACACCCTGAGCTTGATCCTGACGTCATCGCCGGTGCTCAGCGTCGCCGGGAGCTTCATGCAGCTCTTCAGATGACGGCGGAACTCGGCGACCACGCTGGAGCCGACGTCGGCCTGCTCGGTGGCCGCAGCGTCGAAATTGTCCTTGCCCGGACCGGGGCCGTGCGGCGCTTCAGCCGGCAGCTTGACGGGAATGTCGGGCGGCAAACCGAGCATGACATTGTATTTGACGGACAGGTCAGGCTCGGGCTGCGCATAGGCAGGTTGCGACGGCGGCGCCGCTTGCTGCGCCATTGGCTGGGGCATCGGCGGCGTCTGCGGTGCCGGCGCCTGTGGTGCCGGCGGCTCGACCGCGGCATGTTGCGGAGCCGGGCTGGGCTTGGGCTCCGGCGGCGTCGCCTGCTTCTGCGGCGGTTGCTGCTGGGCCTGTTGCGGCTGTGGTGCCGGGGCTTGCGCCGGTGGTTCGGATTTGGCGGTGTCGACCGGCTTGTCGAGCGACGGCAACTGCAGCTCGGGCGTCGGCGACGGGCTCGGCACTGGATCGGGCTTGACCTCGCTTGTGATCTCGCTCCTGGCGACCTCCTGCGGCGTCACGATCTCGACCGGCACCGTGTCAGCGGCGACCGGATCGAACTGATGCACCTCCGAATACAGGAAAATCAGCGCGAGCAGCATCAGGTGCACGAACACCGATGCCATCAGATCCGCGTTTGGCCGAAACTTCATCCCACTCGATCACATCAGTGTCGTCTCCCCGCCGGCCACAATACCGGGTGGAACCCGCCTGCCTCAATCCCCATTCGATGCAAAACCGCAATCGGCAAGCGCCGCAATAGCATGATCCGGACCGCTGCCCAGCCATTTTCCGCGCAGCGATTCGCAGGCAAGGACCCAATGCACCATGGGCGTTCAGATGCGCCGTTAGGTGGGCCGTTAGCGCGCGGCCGCGCTCCCGATTGCCGAAATCTCGCGCATGTCCTCATCCGACAACTCGAAGTCGAAGATGTCCAGATTTTCCTGGAGCCGCTCGAGCTTCGAGGTGCGCGGAATCGCGGAGACATTCTGCTGCACCAGCCAGCGCAGGCAGACCTGGGCAGCCGTCTTGCGATAACGGTCGCCGATCCGCGCCAGCGCGCGGTCGCCCTTGACGCGTCCCTTCGCGATCGGGCTGTAGGCGACGAACGCCATGCCATGGCGCGTGCACGCCTCGATCACGTCACCCTGGCCCAGATAAGGATGGTACTCGACCTGATCGCAGGCGAGCGGCTCGGGGCACGCCGCCACCGCCTCCTCGATCAGCGCCACGTTGAAGTTCGAGACCCCGATATGCCGCGCCAGTCCCGCCTGCTTGACCCGCGCCAGCGCGCCGAGCGTCTCGGCAAGCGGCACGTGCGGATGCGGCCAGTGCAGCAGCAACAGATCGACCTCGGTCAGACGCAACCGCGCCAGGCTCTCTTTGGCGGAACGTTCGAGATCCCTCGCCATGAAATGTGTGGTCCAGACCTTGGTGGTCAGGAACACATCGTCGCGCTTGATGCCGGAGGCACGCAGCCCCTCGCCGACCTCGCGCTCATTGTCATAGATCTGGGCGGTGTCGATGTGCCGATAACCGAGCCGCAGCGCCTGCTCGACGATACGGGCGCAGGTCCGCCCGCGCAGCTCCCATGTGCCGAGCCCGATCGCGGGAATTCTGGCACCGTTGCCTTCGACCACATTCATACGCCCATTATGCGCGCACGACGAGGACCTGCCAACTCACGCATGGGTTCCGCGATGAGCCGTCGCGACCGCTCACCGTTCCGGCTGGTAACCGTCAGTGAGCGTCTTCAGGAAGGCGATGATGTCGGCTTCGTCCTGTGCGGTCATCGCAGGCGTGTCGCCGAGATGGCGCTCGAACGGCGGATCGGCGACGTCGACATTGCCGTGATGCTTTTCCGGCAGGTCGTCGTATTTCCGCACCGTACCGTCAGCTGCACGGGGGTAAACTTTCTCCGGATTGGTATCGCGGAAGTTATAGAAATCGAGCACCTGCTCGAGGCTCGTGAAGACGCCGTTGTGGAAGAACACGCGGCGGGTTGCGGTGTTGCGCAAGGTCGGCGTCAGAAACATCCCGCAATATTGCGTCTGCTCGGCAATGTCGGTGCGATACGGGCCGCAGACCCCGAGATCGAAATAGTTGGGATCGCGGTTGCTGGCGAGCGCGGCGTTACGCGGCGCGCCGAGCGCCTCATACTGATGGTCGGTGAACAGCGGCGGCAGGCCGTCGCGGGTCGGCGCCGAGGTGTGGCAGCCGCCGCAATTGGCCTTGTCCGGATCGTTGAACAATTGCAGGCCGCGCAGCTCGCTCTCGCTCAGCCGCGCTTTGCCTTCCAGCCAGTAGTCGAACTTGCTGGTGTAGGGATGGAAGCTCGGCTCCTCGACCTGATAGCGCGCGACCGCGAACATCGCCTCGGCGACCAGCAGCCGCATATTGTCGAAGACCTGAGCGCCGAACAGTTCGGCAAAGCGCGGGGCGTAGCTCGCCCGGCGCAGTTTCTGCGCCACCACCTCGATGCTGCCGCCGTCCATCTCATTGGGATCGAGCAGCGGGAAGATCGCCTGGTCCTGCAGCGTATCGGCGCGGCCGTCCCAGAACAGTCCGCCCTGCGGCACGATGTTGACCGCCGACGCCGCGGTCCCGGTCGCGACCTTCTTCGCACGCGCAGCCTGCTGACCTGCCGCGGCCAGTTGCGCGAAGTCGACGAGATTGTCGTCCTCGTCCTTCTCCGGTCCGATGCTGAAATTCGGCTGGCGTTCCAGATAGGTCAGTCCCGGAACGGCGCGCGTTCCCTGCCGCGATTGCGCGGGGCCGCCGAACATCACCGCCGCATCGTTGGGCGGTCCGTAGGCGTGGTCCGGACTGTGACAGGAGGCGCAGGACAATGCGCCCGACGACGACAGCGACGCGTCGAAGAAGATCTTCTGGCCAAGCTGCGCCATGCCGGACAGCGGGGCGACCGGCGGGCGCCTGAGCTGCACCGGGTTCGGATTTGTCCCCGCTAGTACTTGGGTCTCGACTGCCGCAACGGCGCCGGCCATGCAGAGCAGGCCGGCGCCGAGAAGCCACAACATGCGGCCGTTCATATGACGTCCAGTGATCCCAGAGCGTTAGTGATGGTGATGATCGTCAGACGGGCTGACGATGACCGTGCCGGCCGTCGGATCGAGGAACAGCTTCTGCTGATCGTCGCCGTCGTGGTCGTGATCGTGGCCATGATCGAAATCGAACATGTCCGTGATCGATTCGACGCTGTCGTCGAACGCGCCGCCGCCGAGACGCTGGCCGTGCAGCCAGTTGTCTTCGATGAAGCGCACGACCGACGCCTGCGAGATGCGGGTGTGGCTGACGAAGTTCTTCTTGGCGTAAGGCGAGATCACAATGAACGGGGTCCGCGTGCCGGGACCGCAGCGGCCGTTCACCGGCTGGCCGTTCAGGCCATTCGGCTGCGTCTGCTTGCCGATGCCGCGGCCGCACTGGCCGGGACCGTTGACCTGGTCGGCGGTCGGATCATACGAGGCACTGATCGGCGCCGTGTACTGGTGGTCGTACCAGCCGTCGGAGTCGTCATAGGTGATGATGACCGCGGTGTCGCGCCACTCCTTCTGCTTCTGCAGGAAGTTGATCAGCTCGACATTGCCCACCTGCTCGTCGAGCGGATCGGAGTTGCCGGGATGACCGTCCTGATAGGCCGGCATCTTGATGTAGGAGACCGCCGGGAAGTTGCCGGCCTTCACCGAAGCGTAGAAGTCTTCGAGATCGTAGGCATGATTGGCCGGATCAAGCGTCTTGCTGCCGGGCACGTAGGTGTGGCCCACGGCGCTCACCGAGCTCGGCCGCGCATGGGTCGGGTTGGCGGTCGACTTGTAGTACTGGAACCAGGCGTGGTGCGGGATGTAGTCCACGATGCTGCCGTTGACGTTGCTCGAGAACGTGCTGCGGGCGCAGTTGGTGGTGCCGTTGCTGTTCTTGAGCGTCAGGTCGAAGCCGCCCATGAAGCTGCCCCAGCTGATGTGCTCGGCGTTGAGCAGGTCGCCGATGTTCTTGCTGGTCATCAGGACCTGGCTGGTCGTGCTCGAGCAGGAATCGTAGGCAGGATCGGTATCACCGATCAGCGTCAGGCCGCCCTGGCCGTCGGCGATCGACGATGAGGTGCCGACGATGTTCTGCGCACCGTTGGTCTGGCCGGAAATCACCTCGAGCGCGCCGGGCGTCGACGGACCGAAGGTGTCGGTCCAGTTGTTGTCGCTCATCGCGAAGTTCTGGGCGTAATTCCAGAACGCGGTGACGGTGTTGCCGTCGAAATAGCCCATCACCTGCCCGTTGGTGCCGAAGGCGCCGACGCCGCCGGCGGTGCCGCGACCGGTGAATTTCGGAAACAGGTCTTCGTTGCCGTTGTCGACCGCCTGCTGCTCGGGCGTATAGGCGTGGTTTTGCGAGCGCGTGTTGGCCTGGGTGCGGTCGAGGCGGAACGGATTGGTCGCGCCGGTGCCGTTGGCCGGATTGGTGTTCGGGTTGTTGGTCAACAGATTGGCGCTAACGAGGTTGTTGACCTTCGGCGTATGCGGCTTGGCCGTGAACGGAATCGAGCCGGTCGGATTGGCCGCATTCGGGTAGGTTGCGAAATAGTGATCGAACGAGCGGTTCTCGTTGAAGATCACGACGAGATGCTTGATCGGCGTTGCGGTGTGGATGTCGTGCGGATGACGATGATCGTGATCTCTATCATCGTCGTGAGCGGCGGCGCTGCACACAACTGCAGCAGCAGCAACCAGGCAGACTCCGACCGTTGAAAGGAATTTCGCCTTCACTTCTTGCCCCATTTTTTAAGGATTTATGACGTCGACGTGCGACAAGTTATCCATCGCCGATGACAGCCCTGTGTAAGTTTCATCACAACGATTCATCATCGCGCGTCCGATTCACGCGTCGGCTGCAGCGCTTGCGAAGGATGTTGGATTGATCTCTATCTCGATGACGCCAGCACGCGCGTCACGGCGCGATCTGCTCCCGCGCATATTGCGTCGGCGACAATCCGACATGGCGGGTGAACGCGACGCTGAACGCGCTCGCTGAACCGTAGCCGACGCGTTCGGCGATTTCGGCGATGCCGCTTTCATTCTGCCGGAGCATGTTCTTGGCCATCGCCATGCGCCAGGCCAGCAGATACTCCATCGGTGCGACGCCGACAGCGCGGCTGAACCGGTCGAAGAATGCCGAACGCGACAGCGCCGCCTCCTTCGCCAGTTGCGCGACCGTCCACGCCCGCGTCGGGCTCTCATGCATCCGGCGGATCGCAACAGCGAGACGCTCGTCGGCGAGCCCGCGCACGAGACCCGGCGACGCCGCGGTGCCCGCCGTCGAGCGCAACGCCTCGATCAGGAGAACCTCGAGCAGGCGGGCCAGGATCACATCGCGCGCCGGGCGCCTCTCGCAGAATTCGTCCCGGACGAACTGCATCAGGGTGGCGAGCCGCGGTTCGCCGCGCACATGCACCAGTTGGGGAAGCAGCGACACCAGCAGGTTCGCGTCCGCCGAGCCGAAGCTGCAATGGCCGATCAGCATCCGCAGATCGGTTGGACCGTCCTGGTCTCCGATCCTGAACTCTCCGGTGGCGAGCGCGACGGGACGTGTTTCGGCGGTCGGCTCGGAAAACCGCGCGAGGCTCGACATCGCGACGTCATAGGCCGCGGGGACCAGAATGAAGTCGCCCGCCTTTAGCTCGATCGCTTCGTAATCGTCGACCTCAAGCCGGCACCCGCCCTCGAGGACCACGCAATAAAACGGCTGTCCGGCATCGGAACGGCGGACATGCCACGCCCCGGCGCCGACCACGGCCTTCGAGAACCGGGCACTTGGCTGCAGCAGCGTAACGACCTCCGCAAGCGGATCGATCATGTCCGGACTCCTGCAAATGACTCTTGGACTTTCAAACATAGAGAGTCCGGCCACTGACACCTATCGTCTGTGTCAGTCAAATCACTTCCAAGAGCCCCCATGAACACCATCTTGATCACCGGATGCTCGTCCGGCTTCGGACTTGAAACCGCGAAATACTTTCTCGACCGCGACTGGAAGGTCATCGCGACGATGCGCACGCCGCGCGAGGAGGTGCTGCCGCGTTCGGCGCATCTGCGCGTGCTCGCGCTCGACGTCACCGATCCCGACAGCATCCATCGCGCCGTCGAGGCCGCGGGACCGATCGATGCCCTCGTCAACAACGCAGGCTTCGGCGCAGCGTCGCCATTCGAAGCCACGCCGATGGCAACGATCCGCGAGCTGTTCGAGACCAACACATTTGGCACGATGGCCGTCACCCAGGCAGTGCTGCCGCAGTTCAGGCAACGCAGGACCGGCGTTGTCGTCAACGTCACCTCGAGCGTGACGTTGAGATCGATCCCTCTGATCGCGTCCTACACCGCGACCAAGGCAGCGGTGAACGCATTCACCGAGTCGATGGCGCTGGAGCTCGCGCAGTTCGGCGTGCGCGCGTGCCTGGTGCTGCCGGGCCGTTCGCCGGAGACCCGCTTCGGCGATACTGCACGCGCCCGCGCGCAGGGCCTCGATCACGCGGCCTATGCCGAGCTCGTGCAGAGCGTCTTCGCAAGATTCGGGGAACCGGGGCCGGTCACCACCGCGCAGGACGTTGCCGAAGCGGTGTGGCGCGCGGTGACCGATCCGTCGAGCCCGATGCGTATCCCCGCCGGCGCCGACGCCGTGATCTGGGCCGCGGAGAGTCGAGCGTAGGAACGGAGACCGCTACATAAGACGAATGCGTCACCTTGGTCACCGAGGCCAATCAGGGAAGCGGTCTCGGGATCACCGAGGATCTCGCCGCATTGCGCCGATTTTCTCCCATCGCAATCTGAGAACAGAGAGCAGACATGCCCGCAAACACGCCACAGACTTGCATGGCCGATTTTACTGCATCGTTGATCGAGAGGGACATCCATTCCGCGCTGACATTTCTCACCGATGACGTCGTGCTGTTCTACAGCAACGGAACGGCAATATGCGGCAGGGACGCCTTCTCCTCCACAATGCAGGCCAATTGGAAGCTGGTCGATGACTACAACTACGCGACCCTGGAATCGATCTGGGTCACGCAATCCGACACCTCGGCCGCCGTCATCTACAGCTTCGCATGGACCGGCAGGGTCCGCGGCGAGAACATCGGCGGAGATGGCCGAGGAACCAGAGTCTTTCGCAAAGAGCAATCCGGTTGGCTGATTGCGCACGAGCATTTGAGCACGGGGCAATTGCGCCCCGAGCCTAGTCCTTCATCCCCGTGATCGAGGCGCTGACGGCTCGCGGATCGCGCTGCGGCCAGCGGCCGCTTTCGACCTGCGCCAGGAATTCGCCGACGATCCGGTTGTATTCGTCGGGTTCCTCGACGTTGATGGCGTGACCGCAGTTCGGCATCACCGCGAGCGCGGCCGACGGGATGCTCTGCTTCATCAGGATGCCCGGCAGCAGGCATGGCCAATCCTCGTCGCCGGTGATGATCAGCGTCGGCACGGTGATGCGCTTCATCTCGTCGACCAGCGTGTAGAGCGAGGGACGCTCCTTCTGGACGCCCTGCTGGGTGTTGGCCGATCCCACCGCCGAGTGCTCGGCCAGCATGGCCTTGAATTCGGCGTGGCCGCGCGGATCCTTGTTCTCGTACTGCACGCGCGTCGGGCCGTAGGCGTAACGCTCGGCGAACGCCGGCATGCCTTCCTTGCGGATCATGCCCGCGATCACGTCGGCCTCAGCGCGAAACGTCTCGCGCTTGTCGAGCTCGGCGCCATAGCCGCAGCCGCCGACGCACAGCGATAAGGCGCGCGCCGGATGCCGGATGCCGAAATGCAGCGTTGCAAAGCCGCCCATCGAGAGGCCGATGATATGCGCCTTCGGCGCGCCGATATGATCGAGCACGGCAAGGATATCGTCGGCGGCGCGCGCCTGCGAATAGGATGAGACCTGCTCGGGCACGTCAGACGGCGGAAAGCCGCGCGCATTGTAGGCGATGGTGCGGAAGCGCTTGCCGAAATGCCGCATCTGCGGCTCGTAGCTGCGCAGGTCGCCGGCGAATTCATGGACCAGGATCACCGGATGGCCGGATCCGGTTTCCTCGAAATAGAGCCGCACGCCGTCGTCTGTTGTCGCGTAGGGCATGGTGGTCTCCTGCCTTCTTGCTTTGGGTAATACGGGTTACTTTGGGTGTTACGGGATGGTTGCCCCCGCTGGAGGTTTGGCGCGCGGCAAATATGTGCCGTGGTCCTTGCTGCCGACAAGGGTGCCGTCGTCGACGACCACCTTGCCGCGCACCATGGTCAGCACCGGCCAGCCGGTGACCTCGAGCCCCTCATAGGGCGTGTAGTCCGAGCCGTCATGGATCAGGTCGTGGCGGATCGTCACCTTGCGCTTTGGGTCCCACAGCGCGATGTCGGCATCCGAGCCGACCGCGATGGTGCCCTTGCGCGGATAGAGGCCGTAGATCTTGGCGTGATTGGTGGCGCTGAAGGCGACGAAGCTGTTGAGGTCGATGCGGCCCTTCACGACGCCTTCGGAGAACAGGATCGGCAGCCGTGTCGCCACACCCGGGATGCCGTTCGGCACCCAGCGGAAGCTGGTGCGCCCCTTCGGCGCGAGCTTGCCTTGCGGGTCGTCGTAGCGGAATGGGCAATGGTCCGACGAGAACACTGAGAACACCTTCTGCTGCAGGCCTTCCCAGCAGGCCTGCTGGCTCGCGACATCGCGCGGCGGCGGCGAGCAGACGTACTTTGCGCCCTCCATGTTGAGCTGATCGAGATCCTTTTCGGTCAGCATCAGATATTGCGGGCAGGTTTCGCCCATCACCCGCAAGCCCCGCTGCTGCGCGCGCCGGATCTCGTCCATCGCCTCGCGGTTCGAGACATGCACGATCATGATCGGCACATCGACGAGCTCGGACAGCGAAATCGCGCGGTGCGTCGCCTCGCGCTCGACCGGAATCGGCCGCGAGGTCGCGTGGAAGCGCGGCGCGGTGTTGCCGGCGCGTTCCAGCCGGTCGGTCAGGAAGCGGATGGCGTCGAAGTTTTCCGCATGCACCATCAGCATCGCGCCGGTCTCGCGCGCGACCGACATGGTCTCGAGCAGCTCGCGATCCGACAGCGCCATCCCCTCATACGTCATGAAGACCTTGAGCGAGGTGTAGCCGTCCTCGACCAGCGCCGGCAACTCCTGGCCTAGCACGTGCTCGGTCGGGTCGGTGACGATCAGATGGAAGGCGACGTCGACATGGCATTCGCCGTCGGCCAGCGAATGGTAGTGCTTGAGCGCCTCGCGCAGCGTCTGGCCCTTCTCCTGCAGGCAGAACGGCAGCACGGTGGTGTTGCCGCCGAACGCCGCCGAGCGGGTGCCGCTGGCGAAGCCGTCGGCCATCACGATGCCGTCGCCTGACGGCTGGGCGAAGTGGACGTGGCTGTCGATGCCGCCCGGCAGCACGAGCCGGTCGGTGGCGTCGATGATCGTGACCGCATCGCCGAGATCGTGGCCGAGCGCCGTGATCTTGCCGTCACGGATTCCGACGTCGCAGGCAAAGGTGTCGGCAGCGGTGACGACGGTGCCGCCGCGGATGATGGTGTCGAAGGACATCAGTCCGTCCCCTCTTTCGGCGAGCGATGTTCGATGATGGCAGCAAGCGGCTCCGCCAGCCCGAGCGTCGGTTTCGGATCAGGCCGCCGGAAGGTGCCGGCGACCGCCTTGCGCGGCTTGAGCACGGCAAGCGTCTCCGCCTGGCGCACGGCGGCCGCAACGGGATCGACCACGGGCACCGGAATGCGGTCGCGGACCTTTGCGGCAAGGCCTGCGAGCGGCGCGCCTGACAGAATGACGACGTCGGCGCCGTCCTGTTCGACCGCCCGGTTCGCGAGCGCGACCAGCAGCTCTTCCTTCTCGGCCTGCACGTCGGAGATCGACTGGAAGCCACCGTCGAGCGTGCGGATGCCGGCGCAGCGTGAACTCAGCCCGTGCATGGCGACGCACTCCTCGTACCAGGGCGCCAGCGCGCCGGCGAAGGTCACGATGGAGAACCGCCGGCCGAGCATGCAGGCGGTGAGCATCGCGGCCTCCGCCAATCCCACCACCGGAAACGCGAACAGCTCGCGCGCGCCGAACAGGCCGGGATCGCCGAACGCGGCGATGATGGCGGCATCGATGCCGGGGCCGGCCTCGGCCAGCATCTCCAGCGCGATCGCGCCGCCGATCTGGGCCTCGGCGCGAGTCGCGATATAAGGTACGCCGCGCGAGGCGGTCGCAGGCACGAGCTCGGTGCCGGCCGACGCCGCCTTGCTGCCGGCGGCATGGAGCAAATCCGTGACCGCCGCGGTCGTGTTGGGATTGAGCAGCAGGATCTTCATGGCGCAACGTTCCTCGTCTTGCGGCCGCGCGGCTTTGCGGGAGCGTCCACAGCCGCGGCCTCATCTCCCTTGCCATCCAGCGTCTCGGCGACGATCTCGCCGGTGCGGCGCACATGGTGGGCCAGCATCTGCCCGGCCCGCGCCGCGTCGCGGCGCCTGAGCGCGGCCAGGATATCCTGGTGCTCGCGCACCGATTCATCCCAGCGCCCGAGCACCGAGAGCGCGAAGAAGCGCGCGCGCTCGGCCCGCGCCAGCAGCGCCTCGTGCGTCGCCTTCAGCACCGCGTTGCGGGCGAAGCCGACGATCGCCGAATGGATCTGCTGGTTGGCCTGGAAATAGTCGCGCAGCTCGCCGCGGCGGTGATGCCACTCGATCTTGTCCTGCAGCGCGTCGAGCCGCTCGAAGTCGGCATCCTCCATGCGCAGCGCGGCGAGCTCGGCAGCGCAGCGCTCGATGCCGCTGACCGCCTCGAACAATTCGGTCAGCTCGGCGCGGCGGAACGGCGCCACCACCGCACTGTGGTTGAGCCGCAGTTCAACCAGACCCTCGTTCGCCAACTGCTTCAGCGCCTCGCGCAGCGGGGTGCGCGAAATACCCAGCGCATCCGACAGGTCCGCCTCCCCCAGCGACTGTCCCGGCGCCAGCTCGCCGCGCACGATCATGGTGCGCAGCCGCGCCGCCGCCTGCTCGTGCAGTCCAACCCGCGGCACGCGCAGACGTCGCCGCTGCTGCGCCGTGATGGCGCGCTTGGGTTCCTTGCTGCGTCTGGTGGTCTTGGCTTTGGTTTTGGCTTCAGTCACCGCACGCCTTTATCGTCATGATCGGGGATCGCGGTCGCTGCGCGCAGATCGGGGTTGGTGAACAGGCTGCCCCAGCCGTGCACGCGTGACGGATCGCAGCCCGCAGCCGTGAGACACGCCCACAGCGTCACCGCAATCGAATCCAGCACCGGCACGCCGAAACCGCGCTCCAGCCGTTCGGCAGCGCCCGCGCCGCGCATGTTGGTGCAGAGCACGACGGCGGCATCGCAGCCTTCGCGCACCACCTGCTCGATCAGGCCCGCGACCTCGACCTCGCTGACCTCGGCAAAGGAGAAATTGTCCTGCAGCGCGAGATGCCGCTCGGCAAAACAATGCAGCCCAGCCGAATTCCAGTTGGCGATGATCCTGTCCTGCACATCCCTGCGATACGGCGTCACCAGCCCGATGCGCCTGGCGCCGATCCGCCGCAGCAGGTCGCGATAGGCGAGCACCGTGGTGCAGGCCTTGATCCCGGTTGCCGCAGTGATCTGCTCGCACAGGCTCTCGTCGCGGTCAAAGCCGAGCCAGCTTGCCGAGGTGCCGTTCCAGGCGATGACGTCGACCTTGGCATGCGCCAGCAACTCTGCCGCGCGCAGAATCTCGCTGGCGTCGAACTGGCGCAGCGCCTGTTCCGACAGCGCGATCTGCGTCACCTTGAAGCGCGAGAAATGCGCCGAGACATCCTCGACGCCTGTCAGCATCGCGCAGGTGATCGGCTCCAGTGCGGTATTCGACGACGGCGTCAGCATGCCGAGCCGGACGGGACGTGTCATTGGCGGACCTCATCAAGCGGCCGAGCCCTCGTAAGGATTCGGCCGTATCAGTTCTAGACCGGGAGCTTGCGGCTGTAATCGATCAGGGTCGAGCAGATCAACAGCGCAATTCCGGCGGCGGCGAAATACATCAAAGCGAGGAAGTAGGAGCCGGTGGCCTGCACGATGAAGCCGACGATCAAGGGTGTCGTGATGCCGGCGATATTGCCGCCGAGATTCATGCAGCCGCCGAGGAAGCCGGACTTGCCGCGGCCCGCCAGCGCCGACGGGATCGCCCAGTACATGCCGCACCAGCGCAGGAAGAACAGCGTCGTCGACAGCAGCACCACGACCACGACCGCGTTGGTGACGTAGGCGACGAGGAAGATCGACACGGTCGCCATGATCGCCGCGATGCCGAATAGGGTGCGGAACACGGTGTTGGGCGCCCCGCCCCGCGCGCGCCAGCCGTCGCCGATCCAGCCGCCGACCAGTTCGCCGACGAAGCCTGCGAAGAAGATGATGAAGGATGCGCCGCCGAGCGCCTTGATGTCGAAGCCGTGCACCTTGAACAAATAGGTCGGCATCCAGGTCAGCAGGCCATAAAACGTGGTGTTGAAGAACATCCAGCCCAGGCACATGCACCAGACCGAGCGGAAGCGGAAATACGCCATCCCGCTCGCGCCCGACGACGGCGGCGTCGCGGCGTCCTCGATCGCATGCGCCTCCTCGAGATAGCGCGCCTCGGCTTCATTGACCGACGGATGCTCGCGCGGCGCGTTGCGGATGTAGTACCAGGCCCACAGGCCGCACAGCATGGTTCCGATGCCCGCGACGACGAAGGCGACGCGCCAGGAGCTGAACGCCGCCATCAGCCAGGCGATCACGATCGAGCCGAGCGCTGCACCGAGCGGCGCGCCGCCGTCCAGCAGGGTGGCGCCGCGGCCGCGTTCGGTCTGCGTCATCCAGATCGCGTTGAGCTTGCCGCCGGCCGGATAGATCGGCGCTTCCGACGCGCCGAGCCCGAGCCGGGTCAGCAGCAGCAGCATCCAGCTGGTGGACAGCGCCGCCAGCGCCTGGAAGAAGCCCCAGAACAGCGTCGCGAGCGCGATCACGATCCGCGGCTTGAAGCGATCGGCGAGCATGCCGCCCGGCACCTGCATCAGCGCGTAGGTCCAAAAGAACGAGCTCAGGATCAAGCCCTGCATTGCCGGATCGATGTCGAACTCCTTGGCGATCACAGGCATCGCGACCGAGAGCGAGGCGCGATCAATATAGTTGATCGAGATCAGGAACAGCATCAGCAGGAAGATCTTCCAGCGCACGCCGGAAGGCTTCGCCGTATCTGCCATTGCGATGGTGGACACCTGATCGCTCATTGCTCGCTCCTCTGCCGGCAGATTGTTTTTGCCCCATGCGACCTTCGTCATCGAAGGTCATCGGGCCTCTCCTGCCCCGCGCAAAGTCTGCTTCAAGCCGCACGAGGCGGCAAGCACATTTTGTATTCTGCATGCAATTTTATATATCATATTGATATTTATAGATATTATATCTCGGTTGCCTGGTTGTTGGCCAGCCCATGGCGAGGAATTGGGCGTCAGTCCGCCGGCTCGGCGAGGCGATTTTCAGCGAATTGGCGCGGTGTTTGGGCTCCAGCGCTCGCGCGCGGCTGCGTTCCGCTAGCTGCAAAAAGGCGTAGCCCGCATGAGCGAAGCGACATGCGGGAACCACAGCAACCCCGGATATCGCTTCGCTCATCCGGGCTACACATGCCCCGATGGCGGCGTCCGGGCAGTCACCCGGGACGCATGTGGGTGAACTAGCGCCGGATAAAGGCCGCCACCACCGCGCTGGAGGTCGCGCAGACCGCGACCACAAGGAACACCAGCGAGGTCTGGTTATGCTTGTCCATGAAGTGGCCGATGATCGGCTCGCCGAGACCTGCGAACAGATAGGCGAAGGAGTTCATCACCCCGGTTGCGGTCCCTGCCCGCTTGTGGCCGACCAGATCCGGGCACAGCGCCCAGAACGAGGATTGCGGGCCGTAAGTGAAGAAGCCGCACAGGAACAGCACCGTCATCCCGAGATAGATCTCGGTGGTCGGGATCGCGTACATGCACAGCGCGGTGACCGCGGCGAGCACCATATAGAGCACGATGGCGAGGTAACGGCGCGAGCCGAACACCTTGTCCGAGACCCAGCCGTTGCTGAACGCACCCACCGCCATGCCGACCGGCAGCGCGATGCTGATCCAGCGCGGATCGATCGCCGAGGTGGCGCCGGCCTTGGCCCAGTTGCTGCCGAGGAAGTGCACGGGCACCCACACCAAGAGGCCATAGCGCGCCGCGTTCTGGAATCCGATCGAGACGCCGGCGACGAGCAGGCGCCAGTTCGACAGCACCGCCTTGTAGCGCGCGAGCGAGCCCTCATTGGCGTCGACCGCGGCGTCGGTTGCGGTGACGTCGTCGGTCTCGTCATGCGGCGAAGCAAAGCCCATGTCCTCGGGCTTTTCGCGCGCGATCAGATAGAACGCGATGCCGCCGAGCAGCAGCAGCACCACCGGGATGCGGAAGATCCAGCGCCAGTCGAGCTGGAAATAGCCGACCACCACCAGCGAGGTGACGAACGACAGCACCGAGGCGAGACCGGCCGCGAACGTGTAGAGCCCGTAGACCGTGCCGCGCTCATGCCGGCCCCACCAGTTCGACAGCAGGCGGCTGCCCGGCGCCCAGCCCATCGACTGGAAATAGCCGTTGATGCCCCAGAACGCGGTGAGGCTGACGATGCCGGTCGAGAGGCTGGTCGCCCAGTTCATGATGAAGGAGAGGATCGCGCCCGCGCTCATCACGCGGCGGCCGCCGAACTTGTCGCCGAGATTGCCGTTGATGGCCTGCCCGACTGCGTAGCACCACAGCAGCGCCGCGCTGGCCCAGCCCAGCGCCTCCTTGCTGACGCCGAACTCGGTCTGGATGCCGGGAATGGCGAAGCCAAAGGTCTGCCGCCCGGTGTAGAAGAACAGATAGCAGAACATCGCCGCGAACAGCATCCGCCACTGTGCGCGGCGGAACGATGTCGCAAGCTCCGGATTTTGGACTCCGACCGAGCCGACGCTCGCCGGACTGAACGTGATCGACATTGCAGCCTCCCCTGATTGTCTCGTTGATTGCAGTCGGCCGCCGCGTTGTTTTTGTTGTGCGCGTGTGGCCCTCGTCGGACGCTTTCCTAGACGGGCCAGGGCAGCGAATAGGTCTTGACGTTGGTGAAGCTCTTGATCGCCTCCTGCACGCCTTCCTTGTAACCAAGGCCGGAGTCCTTGATCCCGCCGAACGGCGACATCTCGATCCGGTAGCCGGGCACTTCCCAGACGTTGACGGTGCCGACGTCGAGCTCGTTGACGAACCGCGTGATGTAGTCGAGCCGGTTGGTGCAGACGCCGGACGACAGTCCAAACGCGGTCGCGTTTGAAATCCGGATCACGCTCTCGATGTCGTTGGGTACGCGGATGATCGGAATCACCGGACCGAAGGTCTCCTGCATCACCAGCTCGCTGGTGTAGGGAATCCGGTCGACCACCGTCGGCGGATACAGCGCGCCCTTGCGGTCGTTGCCGTGCAAAAGCTCGGCGCCGTCGGTAACCGCAGCGTTGACCCGGCGCTCGAACTCCTTCGCCGCGCCCTCATGGATCACGGTGCCGACATCGACCGTCGGGTCCATCGGATCGCCGCACTTCAGGGTGCGCGCCTTCTTCAGCACGAGGGCGGCGAAATCGTCGGCGACCGCTTCGACGCAGAGGATGCGCTTGACGGCCGTGCAGCGCTGGCCGGAATTCTTGGTCGCCCCGGTGACCGCAAGCTCGGCCGCCTTCTCCAGGTCAGCGTCCTCCATCACGATCAAGGGATCGTTGCCGCCGAGCTCGAGCACCAGGCGCTTGTAGCCGGCCTTGTCGGCGATGTGCTTGCCGACCCTGACCGAGCCGGTGAAGGTCACGAGATCGGCGTCGGGATCGCTGATCATTGCATCACCCATCGAATGCGGATTGCCCGTGACCACCGACAGCATCTCCGGCGGCAGCCCGGCCTCGTACAGCACGTCGGCGAGCGCGAGCGCGGTCAGCGGCGTCAGCTCGGTCGGCTTCAGCACCACGCGGTTGTTGGTGGCGATCGCCGGCGCGATCTTGTGGCTGACCATGTTGAGCGGATGGTTGAATGGCGTGATCGCCGAGATCGCGCCGAGCAGCGGCGTGCGCGTCGTGAAGATCTTGCGCGCCTTGCCCTGCGGGCTGATGTCGCAGGAAAACGTCTCGCCGTCGTCCTTGATCGCGAGCTGCCCGGCGAACGAGTAGACATCGTAGGCGCGACCGGCCTCGTAGAGCGAGTCCTTCCAGCACAGGCCGGACTCGGCGGTGATCAGCCGCGCGAATTCCTCCTTGCGGCCCGCCAAAATCTCGGCGGTGCGCAGCAGGATGCGCTGGCGCTCGTAACGCGTCAGCTTCGGCTTGAACGCCGCCGCTTTGGCAAAGGCGCTGCGCACATGCTCCGGGCGCGCCGCCGGCACGGTGCCGACCACCTTGTTGGTGTAGGGATTGAAAACCTCGACATGCTCATCGGTGTCAATGAGGCTGCCTGCGATCCGCATCTGCTCATGGCGAACGGCCGGGCTCTGGATGTTCATGGTGGTATCCTTAAGGTCCGGATGTCACTGGACGCGGTTAAGCGCGACGTCGAAGGCGTCGAAGTTGCGCAAGGCGTGACCGGCCGGCAACGCGATCTTGCGGTTCGCGATCAGCGGCACCCGCTCCTCGGTCAGCCCGCCATGCGAGCGCAGCGGCTCGGTCAGGCCGGACAGATCGTGACGAGATTCGCTAGTGCCGAGCACCTTGTGCCTGGTCGAGATCACGACGATGTCGCCGATCCGGTCGGGCGGCAGCTCGAACCGGGTGCAGGCATCCTTGCGCGGCAGCGCCACCTCGATACCCTTGATGTCGCGCAGCCGCATCAGCAGCGCGTCGACGTCGGCGCCATCGGGCGTGTAGATCGTCGCGAACGAGCCGAGCGAGCCGTGATGGGCGACATAGGGATCGGTGATCGGCAGGATCACGCGCGCGGCGCCCGTACCCGTCCAGTCGTCCATGACGTCCTGGAGGTAGATCACGTCGGGCTTGCCGTCGGGCAAGAACTTGTCGTTCATGCCGTGGTCGGCGGTCGCCACGATGTTGCAGCCGAGCGCATCGAGCCTGGCGAGATAGCCGTCGATCATCGCGTAGAAGTCGTTGGCGACCTTGGTACCGGGCCCGACCTTGTGCTGGATGTAATCGGTGGTCGACAGGTACATCAGGTCCGGACGATAACGCTCGACCAGCTTGACGCCGGCCGCGAACACGAAGCGCGACAGATCGGCCGAATAGACCCCGGGCAGCGGCAGGCCGACGAAGTCGAGCACATTGTCGATGCCGTTGGCAGCCCTGGTGGCCTGGTCGGCTTTCTCCGACGAGAACGCGATGGCACGGCCGCTCGCATAGTCGAGCCCGTAGGCCAGCAAGGTGCGCAGCTTGTCCTTGGCGGTGACCGCGGCGACCTTGTAGCCGGCGTCATGGACGCCGGCGAGGATCGTCGGCGCGCGCAAAAACTTCGGATCGTTCATCATGACTTCGGCGTCGTTCGCCGTGTCGTAGAAATAATTGCCGGCGATGCCGTGCACCGCGGGCGGCCGTCCGGTGATAATCGAGAGGTTGTTCGGATTGGTGAAGCTCGGGATCACGCTGGCGGCATGCACATGCGCGCCCTCCTTCATGAAGCGCGCGAAGGTCGGCGCGACGCCGGCCTCGATCGCCTGCTCGATATAGCCGGGTTCCGAACCGTCGAGGCAGATCACGACCGTCGGCCGCGTCGGCGCGTCGTAATGGCGTCCGTTGACGGTGATGGTTTTGCGATTGTCTTGCATGATATCTCTCCGTGTCACTGCGCCGTCGTCACGCACTTGCCGCGCTCGGCATCCGCAGCGTCTGCGATGCCTCGATCAGCCGTTCCTTGGACCCCAGGAAGTTGCGACCGCGCTCGCCCTCGAGCGAATCCGCGATCAGCGCGTGCCACTCGCTGCGCTCGATCCTGTAGGCGGCCGGATTGCAGGAAATGCCGAGCCGCGCCATGAAGTCTTCGAGATCGTCGGCTGCGCGCGCCAGGTCGGCGCCGAAGATCTGCCGGAGGCTGTCCTCGCAGAGCCCGCCCGCCCCTTTCACGCTGCGCAACACCATCGGCAGCGAGAACGAGCAGGCGATGCCGTGCTGCACGCCGTGCCGCAGCGTGATCGGATAGGACAACGAATGCGCGATCGCGGTCTTGGTGTTGGAGAACGCGAGGCCAGCGAACAGCGCCGCCTGCGCCATGCGGCTGCGCAGCTCGAGATTGCCCAGATCATTGGCGAGCCTCGGCAGCACGTCGAGAACGCCGCGCGCCGCCGCCACCGCATGGTTGGCCGACACCGGATTGTTGTTGACGTTCCAGATGCTCTCCAGCGCGTGCGACAGCGCGTCGAGCCCGGTGCTGATGGTCAGAAGCTGCGGCTTGCCGAGCATCAGGCGCGGATCGATCACCGCATGGGTCGGATAGAGCGACGGCCGCGCCAGCGAGTATTTCTTGCCGTTGGCCTCGTCCCACACCGTGCCCCAGCACGTCACCTCGCTGCCGGTGCCTGCCGTGGTCGGCACCGCGATAATCGGAATGGCGGACAAGCGATCGGCGCCCTGCTGCGTTTCCAGATAGGTCTTGACGGTCGCGAAGTCGCCGCCGGCAGCCGCGAACACCTTTGCGGAATCGATCACCGAGCCGCCACCGAGCGCGACGATCACTTCGGGCTGTTTGGCGAGCCCGGCAAAGCGCGCGGTCTGTTCGGTGAGCAGGCGGTAGTCCGGATTGGGGGCGACGTCGCGAATGGTCAGGACCGAAGCACCCGCCGCAGCGCGCAGTCGCCGCTCGAGCTCGGCGAAGACCGGCTCGCCATAGGTCACGAGCGCATAGGCACGCTTGCCGATCAGCGCCGGCAGCTTGTCGAAGCTGTCGGCTCCGAATTCGACTCTTACCGGGTTGGAATAACTCCAGTCCATTCGCGCGTCCTCCATTTGGCGCGAACGTACGGCCCCGGCTGGTATTGACAAATTCATTCTTCGGATGCGTTCTATTGATTATGTCAATAGTATTCAGCCAGCTTCGCGCCTTTCATGCAGTCGCCGCGCATGGCGGCTTCACCGCGGCGTCGCGCGTGCTCAATGTCGGGCAGCCGACGCTGACCATTCAGGTCAAGGAGCTGGAAGAGACCTACGGCGTCGAGCTTCTGATCCGCAAGCCGCGGCACACCGAGCTCACCGAAGCAGGCGCCGCGCTGTTCGAGATCACCCGCGGCATCATGACGTTCTGCGACGAGGCACACGAACTGTTGGCCGCGCACGGCAAGGCGACCAAGGGCCATCTGCGGGTCGCGACCGTCGGGCCGTTTCATGCCACCGAGATCATTGCGGCGTTCAAGCGCGATCACCCCGACGTTCAGATCTCGACCCTGCTCGGTAATTCCGAACGCACCCTCCGCCACATCGTCGACTTCGAGGCCGACGTCGCGATTCTGGCCGAGGTCCCGGAGGATCCGCGCGTCACCATGATCCCCTATCGCACGCACCGCGTGATCGTGTTCGTCAACCGCGACCATCCCTGGTTCAAGCGGAAATCGGTCAGGCTGCGCGAGCTCGCCGACCAGCCCATCGTGCTGCGGGAGCGCGGCTCGACCACGCGGCGCGCGTTCGAGGCGACGATGCAGGCCGAGGGCATCAGGATCGAGCCGGTGTTCGAGATCGAAAGCCGCGAAGGTGTGTGGAAGGCGGTCGAGCGCGGGCTCGGCATCAGCGTCGTCGCCGACTTCGAATTCGTGCCGCATCCCAACCTGCGCGCGCTCGAGATCAGCGACCGCACCATCAAGACCCAGTACAGCATCGCCCATCACAGCGGGCGCGGCCACTCCCCGATCATCAAGGCCTTCATCGATACTGTTCGGCGGATGAAAGGTCGCGACGCTACCGCGAGAGGCTCTTCGGTTCGGCCTTGAGTGCGAACAACGCCAGCAGCGCGGCGAGGCTGAGAGCCGACGTGACCGCGAACGTATAGCCGCCGAGCGGAGAGATCAGGAATCCGAATACCAGGGGCGCAATGGCTTGAGACAGCCGCGACGGCGCGCCGAGCAGCCCCAGCCGGTAGCCGTAATCCTTCGGGCCGAATATTGCGAGCGGCAGCGTGCCGCGCGCAATCGTCAGGATGCCGTTTCCGGCACCATGCAGCAGCGCGAAGATCCCGGCGGAGCCTCCGCCGAACAGGCCGATGACGCAGGCGCCCAAGGGGTGCGTGATGCAGGCCAATCGCGCCGACCAGAGTGGATGGACGCGCTTCAGCAGGCTCGCCTCGACAATCCGTGCCACCACCTGCGCCGGGCCGATCAGCGCGCCTGCCGCGATCGCCTGCGTTTGCGTCGCGCCGAGTGACTCCAGAATTCGCGGCAAATGAACCGCCATCGCCGACGTGACGCTCCAGGCGGCCGCGAAGGCAAACGCGAGCAGCATCATCGCGCGGTCGATCGGAATGTGCGGCTTTGGCGTGTCAGCCGCGATCCGATGCTCGCTCTTCAGTTTGGGGACCACGAAGGCGTTGAGCGGCAGGCAGATCAGAACGTGCGCCGCCGCCCAGCCGAAGCAGGTCCAGCGCCAGCCGATGGTTGCGAGGCCCCACGCGGTGAGCGGCCAGCCGATCGTGCTGGCAAACCCCGCGATCAAGGTGATGCCGGTGATGGAGCGGCGTGCCGTGTTGCCATAGATGCGCCCGAGCGCCGCGAAGGCTGCATCATACAGGCCTAGGCCCATGCCGACGCCGAGCAGCAGCCAGCTTGCGGCCATCAGAACGCGGCCTTGCGAAAGCCCGAGCAGGATCAGGCCGGACGCCAGGATAAGATTGGACGCGCAAAGCACTTCGCGCCCGCCCATGCGGTCGATCTGGCGGCCGACGCGCGGACCGAGCAGTCCTGATATCACGAGCGCCATCGAGAACGCGGCGAACAGCCAGTTCGTGGATATGCCGAGGTCCCGCGCAATCGGGTCCGCGAGAATGGCCGGCAGATAGTAGCTCGACGCCCAGGCCAGGGTTTGCGTGGTGCCGAGCGCGACGATCAGGAGGTTATCTGCACGGCGGCTCATTCAGCGTGCGCATCCGGCGTCCCCGGCGGAATCACTTCGCCGTCTTCCTTGACGAACCGGCCGATGTCGGCAACGGCGAGGAGATCGAGGACGGCCTCGGACGGCCGGCACAACTTCACGCCTTTCGGCGAGACGACGATGGGCCGATTGATCAGGATCGGATGCGCCATCATGAAATCGATCAATTCGTCGTCGCTCCATTTCGGATTGGCGAGATCGAGCGCGGCATAGGGCGTGCCTTTCTCGCGGAGCAGCGCGCGCGGTGTCATGCCCATGGCAGCGATCAGCGCGATCAGCTTGTCGCGCGAGGGAGGAGTCTTGAGATATTCGACGATCTCGGGCTCCTCCCCGCTTTGGCGGATCATTGCCAGGGTGTTGCGCGACGTGCCGCAATCGGGGTTGTGGTAGATCGTGATCGTCATTGGGTGACTTCCGTTGTGGTTTCAGCGTGGCGCAGCAGCCAGCTCATGAATGTCAGCGCGACCACGGCCCCTAAGATTTCGGCGACGACGAATCCCGGCAGATCCTGCGCGCGGATGCCGGAAAACGTGTCGGTGAACGATCGCGCGATGGCAACGGCCGGATTGGCGAAAGACGTGGATGCCGTGAACCAGTACGCGGCCGTGATGTAAAGCCCGACCAGCCATGGAATTGCGGCCTCACGAAACCGGAGGCCACCGATGATCGTTGCGATCAATCCGAACGCGGCAACGAATTCGGCAAACCATTGCGGAAATCCCGTCCTTGCCTTCGCCGAGAATTCCAGGAGCGGCAGGCCGAACATGGCGTGCGCGACCATTGCGCCGAGGATTCCGCCGAGCACCTGCGCCGCGACGTATTGCGCGGCATGCGGCGGACGGAGTTCGCCCTTGAGCATGAACACCAGCGTGACCGCCGGATTGAAATGCGCGCCGGATATCGGTCCGAGGATCGTGATCAGCACCACCAGAATGGCACCGGTCGGAAGGGTGTTGCCGAGCAGCGCCAACGCCACGTCCTTGGTCAACGTCTCGGCCATGATGCCGGAGCCCACGACGGTTGCGACCAGAAGCAACGTACCGAGGCCCTCGGCCGCCAGGCGCCGCGGCAGGTCGAAGCCGTGCATCAGGCGCGCGCCTTTTTCTTGGCCGTGGACGGCCCGCACTGAACATCGGCGAGCGCCGGCGCGCAGATTTCCGGGTGGCCCGCGCAGCAATCCTTCATCAGGAAGGCAATGAGTTCGCGGAGGCCAGTGTAATCCGCCGAGTAGATGATCGAACGCGCCTCGCGGCGCGGCACGATCATGCCCGCATGCTCGAGGTCCTTCAGATGGAACGACACGTTGGATGGCGATACTTCGACCGCCTCGGCAATCGCCCCTGCCGCCATACCATCGGGGCCGGCCTGCACCAGCAACCGCACGATCCGCAGCCGCGTTTCCTGCGACAGCGCGGCGAAGGCGGTTCGGGCTTGACGCTCCTCCATCTTTCGATAATCCTACAATTCAATAATCATTGAAATGAGGATAGCAGCCGTGAACACGCTTGCCAATACCCGATCGACCGTCGGCGCCCTGCTGCCGGTCGAAGAGCTCTCGTCCGCAGCGCTGCTTTCCAGCCTCGAGGCGCACAGGGAGAAGCCGCTGATCTTCAGTTACGACGGCCGGGACGTCCGCCCCAGCTACCACGTCACCGAGGTCAAGACCGGCTCATTCAGAGGGCTCGATTGCGGCGCGAACCCCGAGAGCTGGAGCGAGACCTTCATTCAGCTCTGGGACATCGAGGAGGAAAACCGGGGCCACATGCCGGCCGGGAAGTTTCTTGCGATCATCCGCAAGGTCGACGAGGCCGTCGGCTTCGATCCGCAGGCCAAGCTGACCTTCGAGGTGAGCGACGGCGTACGGCCGATGCAAATCTATCGCGCGGAACGCATGGATGCCGACGACGCCGCGATCCGCGTCTATCTTTCGGCGCGTCCGTCGAGCTGCAAGCCGCGCGACCGATGGCTGCAGGAACAGCAGTCGTGCTGCGCGCCGAAAGCCAAGCAACCGTGCTGCGGCGGTTGATCAGCAGACGACCAGCCGGCCTGACGCCCCCGGTCGCGAGCTACCCGTCCTCGTCGAGGCGAGCCAATGCTCCCTCGATGAGCTCGATCTCCTCGGCGAGGGTCTCGTTCACGACCGATGGGCTGAAACCGGGGACGCTGTGCGTTCGAACATCGTCCAGTAGGTGTTGGCGATGGTCTCTCAGCTGTTCCAGCGCCTGACGATTCTTCAGCGACACGTAGCCGGCGATGATCTGCTCGATGGCCTTCATGGGGGAAATCCACGCTTCAAAATGAAAACCTACTGCAATCCTTCGATTAAAGCGGCCAAACCGCCTTCCTGGCAAGCCCCGTGACCGGCGTCTCTGGAATACTGGATCGCCGGGTCGAGCCGGGCGATGACACCGAGATGGTACGCAATGACGGTGCGTCATATCGCGCAAGAACCATCCTCATCGTCGTCCTGGCGAAAGCCAGGACCCATTACCCCAAATGGTCATTGCTGCGCGACGCTGGGGCCCCAATCCCTTTCACAATCACATGCGGTGGCTATGGGTCCCTGCGTTCGCAGGGACGACACCGGTGTTGTGGTCTGCAAGCGCGATCGATCGGCTGACAATCAACGTCGCGCGCGACGTACCCGCTCAAGCCGCCGTCGGCTCGCTCGACAGCGCGGCGAATACCGTCTCCGGCGAATGGGCGATCACCGCGAGCAGCGCGCGGGCGGGTCCCCGCGGGGCGCGCTTGCCCTGCTCCCAGTTGCGGATGGTCTCCACCGGCACGCCGAGCTTGGCGGCGAATTCGAGCTGGGTGAGTTGGGCCCGGCGGCGCAGATCGCGCACGGCCGGTTGCGCGGCCGAAGGCTGTATCGCCGTCTCGGCCGGATGTGCCGGCACGAGCGGAATTTCCTGCCCGTCGCGCAATTCGACGATCCGTCCGTCCGCCTTGAGCCGCAACCGCTGCATGATGGCCCCCGTGATGGCCCCTTTGGAGATAGGACCATCATCCGCCAACCCCGTTAAGGCGCGATTAACGATAAGCGCGCCCGCAGGCGCCGGGCTATTTCAGCCCGAACCACAGCGTGGCGATGCCGAGAAACGAGAAGAAGCCGACCACGTCGGTGACGGTCGTGACGAAGGTGCCGGAGGCAACCGCGGGATCGGCGCGCACCCGTTCCAGCACCATCGGAATCAGGATGCCGCCGAGCGCGCCGGCGACCAGGTTGCAGATGATCGCAAGCCCGATCACGATGCCGAGGCCGGGGATCTTGAACCAGGCCACCGCGGCGATGCCGGTGATGACGGCAAAGGCGAGCCCGTTGACGAGCCCGACCATGGTCTCGCGCAACACCACGCGCGTCGCGTTGAACGAACCGAGCTCGCGGGTGGCGAGCGCGCGCACCGCGACCGTCATGGTCTGGGTCGCGGCATTGCCGCCCTGGCTCGCCACGATCGGCGCCAGCACCGCGAGCGCCACCATCTTCTCGAGCTGGCCCTCGAACAGGCCGAGCACCGAGGAGGCCAGGAACGCGGTGGCGAGATTGACCAGCAGCCAGTTGAAGCGGCCGCGGGCGATGGTCCAGACCGTGTCGGACAGCTCTTCCGGGTGGGTGACGCCGCCCAGCGCCTTGAGGTCCTCGTCGGCCTCCTCCTCGATCACGTCGACGACGTCGTCGATGGTGATCACGCCGACCAGCCGCTCGGTGGTGTCGACCACGGGAGCCGCGACCAGATTGTACTTGCCGAACATCCGCGCGACCTCTTCCTGGTCCTCCAGCGCGGAGACCCGGCGACGGTCCTCGTCGATCAGGTCCTTGACCGGAACCGGGCGGCGCGTGCGCAGCAGCACGTCGAGCGGCACCGCGCCGAGCAGATGCTTGTTGGCGTCGACCACATAGATCTCGTAGAAGCGGTCCGGCAGATCGGGCGTGTCGCGCATGTAGTCGATCGCCTGCCCGACATTCCAGTCCGGCGGCACCGCGATGAACTCGGTCTGCATCCGCCGGCCGGCGGAATTCTCCGGATACAGCAGGCTGCGCTCGATGTCCTCGCGCTCCGCCGCCGGCAGCTTCTCCAGGATCTCTTCCTGGTCCTCTTCATCGAGGCTCTCCAGCAGCTCGACGGCGTCGTCGGATTCGAGCTCGCGGACGCCCTCGGCAACGGTCTCCGGCTCGAGTTCCTCGAGGATCTCCTCGCGGACCGTCTCGTCGACCTCGTTGAGCGCCGAGAAGTCGAAGTCCGTGCCGGTGATCTCGACCAGGGTGACGCGGTCGTCCGGTTCCAGCGCCTCGATCAGGTCGCCGAGATCGGCCTCGTGCAGTTCCGCCACCACCTCGCACAGCAGGGGCCGGTCGGCGGCATGGATGGCCCGGGTGATCTCCGTGACGAATTCGGGGCGGAGCTGGCCCTCCTCGTCCCGCATCGGCATCCGGGCGAGCGGGTCGGCCTCGGCGGGTTCGGCAACGTCGATATTCTCGGCCATGCCGTGTTTCGCCGGTTTGACAGGAAGGGAAAAACTGCTCTGATGAGTGCGGAACGGATTACCTAATCGGTGGGGCCCAGTGCAATGAGAAAGATGTCGAGCGCACCGCGACCGATCCTGAACATTGTCGCGGCGCTGATCGCGCTCGCACCTGTCGCGCTGATCAACTCGGCGAAGGCCGCCGAATGCCCGCGCAAGGACGCACTCGGCACCTCGCGCGTGCTCGAGGTCGACCCTGCGACCTATCCGCGCGTCGGGCAGAAGAGCTTTCCGCAGACCCTGCCGCTGCGGGATGGCGAAGTCGTGCTGACCTTCGACGATGGGCCGACGCCTGGCGTCACCGACAAAGTGCTGACGGCGCTGGCAACCGAATGCGTGCAGGCCACCTTCTTCATGGTTGGCCGCAATGCAGCCGATCATCCCGACATGGTCCGCAAGATCGCGCGGCTCGGCCACAGCATCGGCTATCACAGCTGGGACCATCCGCATCTCAACAAAATGCCGACGGATCAGGCCGAGGCGAACATCAATCGGGGGATCGAAGCGGTCCAGACCGCCCTGCGCGGCACCGCGAGCACGGTCCCGAGCACGCCGTTCTTCCGGTTCCCCTATTTCGAGTCGACGCCCGCCCTGCTCGAGCGCATGGAAAAGCGCGGTATCGCGGTGTTCGGCGCCGATTTCTGGGCCAGCGACTGGAACAAGATGACCCCCGAGGAGGAACTCAAGCTGCTCATCGGGCGGCTCGAGGGCCATCGCAAAGGAATTATCCTGCTGCATGACCCGCAGATGCGAACAGCCGAGATGCTGCCGGCCTTCCTAAGGTACCTGCAGGAGCATAATTATCACGTCGTCCACATCGTCCCGGCGGCGTTGAAAACCGTGTCTGACCGGACACATTGAACCCGGGACCCAAGGTGGATTACAGACCGTTAAGGCGGCATTCATGGGGCCGCACCTAAGGATTCGTCAGTGCGTTTGGAATGCGGCCGAGATCGATGATTGCAGACGTCCTGGTGATAATCCGGAAGCGGTCGCGGACCGTGGTCGGCGCGGCGCTGCTGGGCTGCTGCTTCATGACGCCGCAGGCCGCCCTCGCCGCGGATTGCCCGGGTAACCCCAACGCGCTCGGCACCTCGCGGACCATCGTCGTCGATCCCAGGGAGCATCCGCGGATCGGCACCATGCAGTATCCGGAGACGCTGCCGCTCGCCGATCATGAGGTGGTGCTGACCTTCGACGACGGACCGCTGCCGAAATACAGCAACCAAGTGCTGGCCATCCTCGCCAGCCAATGCGTCAAGGCGACCTTCTTCACCATCGGCTCACAGGCCCGGTTCAATCCGGAAGGCGTGCGCAAGCTGATCGCCGCGGGGCATACCGTCGGCACGCACAGCCAGAACCATCCGTTGACGATGAACAAGATGCCGCTCGAGCGCGTGCGGCAGGAGGTCGACGACGGCATCGCCTCGACACTCGCCGCGCTCAACGGCGACAGGAGCAAGCTCGCGCCGTTCTTCCGGATCCCCGGCCTGATGCGCGCCGAGATCCCCGAAGCCTATCTGGCGTCACAGGGCATCCAGGTCTGGAGCGCCGACTTCCCGGCCGACGACTGGCGCCACGTCTCGCCGCAGCGGGTCTACGACCTCGCGATCCAGCGGATCGAGGCCAAGCACAAGGGCATCCTGCTGCTGCACGACATCCAGCCGCGCACCGTCGCGGCGCTGCCGCGCATCCTCAACACGCTGAAGGAGCGCGGCTACCGCATCGTCCATGTCGTGCCCGCGACAGCGGACCGCCCGGCGACGCCGACCGAGCCGCAGCAATGGTTCATGCGTCCGCCGACCGAGACGGTCGCGATCACGCGCTGGCCCAAAATTCCGAACTTCGTCTTCACCGCGACGCGGACGCTGCCGGCCCCGGTGTTTGCCGACATGGATTGGCGCGATGCCGACGTTCTCGATCACGCGCAGCGCGCGCGCGTCGGCGCATCCGTGCGCACGCTGTGGCCGCAGCCGCAGCTCACCCAGCTCGCGTCGGTCTCGACATTGCCGATCCCGGCGGCTGACGTGTTTCGCATTCCCGAAGCGCTGGACCTGACCCTGCTCGCGGCCCGCTCGGCGGCCGATCGCCGTCTCGCACAGCGCGCGACAGCTGTCCCCGGCGTCGGCGCGCCGCGCGCGCAGGCGATCTCGGCGCGCCAGGCCAGGCACCCGAAGCAGGCCGCGCATCAGATCCCCGCTGCGGCTCACGGCCGACTTCACGCCGCGCCGCTGCATGTCGCACCGCCGGCCGCGAGCAATGCGTCGGTCCACGTCGCCAAGCGCGCCCCGCGCGCGGAGGCCTCGGCGGCCAGCAAGCGCGTGCCTGACTAGAGCGCGATCTAGCTGACCACGATCTTGGCGACGCAGAGCAGGATCACCAGCGCCAGGAAGAAGATGTCGATGTAGGATTTGATCTCGCCGGCGTGCCTGAGTGTGGTGACATCGGCGACGATCTGCTTGCGCGAGGCCACCGCATTGGGCCCCTCGCCGGCCGCAGCGGCTAGCCGCCGCGTCTCGCCTTCAAGGCGCTCGATACGCTGGAAGAAATAGAACGAGCGCAGGCCGGACAGAGCATGCATCGTTGCATAGACCAGGACCAGGATCGCGACCGTCGCGCGCTGCTCGTATTTCTCCAGCAGGTTCAGCGTGAAGTAGACCAGCCCCAGGAACACGAAGTTGGAGAGGATACGGTAGGCGTAGCTAGCAAAGATCATCGAGGTCTCCGGCTGGGGCAGGCTCGCGCCGCGCGGTCGGGAGACGCGGCCGCCTCCAGTCGGCAGCGCCACACCGGCAAGGCCATGCATCCGCGAATCTACCTGACCGGTGTTACAGGACCGCATCGACCGGCGCTTTCACGTCGCCGGCCGGCACTCGTCGGACCTGCCCCAGGGCGCGGGGCCGGCACGCCTTCGAAAAGTCCAGCGATTTCAATGATCAGCTGAGGTGTGGTGCGCTCGGAGGGACTCGAACCCCCACGGTGTTACCCACTGCCACCTCAAGGCAGCGCGTCTACCAATTCCGCCACGAGCGCTAAGGATGTCGGATGGAACCCTAAGGCGCCGCCGCATCGAGGGGGCCATGTAACAAATCACGGATGCAGGGACAAGGCGCTTGATGCGTGAATTAACTGCGAACCCCGGGAGATTTCGGCAGCATCTGCTTGACCTCGACCGCAATCCGGTTGCGGTCGACCAGGACGACGCCGCTGGCCACCGGCAGGTTGTTGGCGAGGATCTTGACCTCGTCCGCCTCGGTGGCATCCAGTTCGATGATGGCGCCGCGGGACAGCCGCATGACCTGGTGAATCGGCATGGTGGTCGTGCCGAGAACCACCATGAGATCTACGCTGACTTTATCAAGCGTGGGCACTTCTGAACCACCGAACGGGAACTAAATTGTGGGTTCACCTGACCACGTTAGGGTTAGCTAATGGTTAACGACCGCCAAAGCCTCGATTTGACGACCTTTGCGCGCCCTTCGGGCAGCGAAGCGGTCGAATGGCGGATCTCGGACCGTCCTGTGCCCTACCCCGATTCGCTCGCCGAGATGGACGCAAGGGTGGCGGCGATCGCCGAGGGCGCGGCGCCGGAACTGGTGTGGCTGCTCGAGCATCCGCCGCTCTACACCTCCGGCACCAGCGGCAAGGCCGACGATCTGCTCGACCCACGGTTTCCGACCTTCCAGAGCGGCCGCGGCGGCCAGGTCACCTATCACGGCCCGGGCCAGCGCGTGACCTATGTGATGCTGGACCTCAAGCGGCGCCGGCCGGATGTGCGCGCCTATGTCGCCTCGCTGGAGGAATGGATCATCCGAACGCTGGCCGCCTTCAACGTCCGCGGCGAGCGCCGCGAGGACCGCGTCGGGGTCTGGGTGAGGCGCCCGGACAAGGGGCCGGGCCATGAGGACAAGATCGCCGCGATCGGCGTGCGGCTGCGCCGCTGGGTCTCGTTCCACGGCATCGCAATCAATGTCGAGCCCGACCTCTCGCACTTCCAGGCGATCGTGCCCTGCGGCGTGGTCGATCCGCGCTACGGCGTGACCTCGCTGGTCGATCTCGGACTGCCGGTCACGATGGCCGATGTCGACATCGCGCTCCGGCAGGCATTTTCCGAGGTGTTCGGCGACACCGCGGCGCGCCTGCCGGAAGCAACGCTGTAAGGCTCACGCCGCCTTCTGCGGCGCCACCTCGAGTTTGCCGGCGATGTAGCGGCGCTCCTGGGTCAGTCCGCCGAAGCCGTAGGCATCGCCCTTCACCTCGTCGACATGGGCGTAGCTCTCGGTGTGGAGCGGCCCGAGCAATTCGCCCATCCGCTTGAACAGTGCCGCGAGATAGGCCGCCTTCTCGTCCTTGGTGTTGGTGCCTTCGGTGACGTGGATGTCGAGCCAGTAGCTCGCGAGCCCCTGCTCGGCAAGCGACTTGCCGCCGGCGAACCAGTCGGCGGCGTCGGCGGACTTCACGATGATTGCCGTGACCTTGGGGTCCTTGTGCAGGATCCCCGCGGTCAGCTCCGACACGGCAGCGGCGATGTCGGACTTTAGCGACGGCCTCTCGCGGGAGGTCGCATAGGTGACGGTGATGAGCGGCATGATCGGTCTCCTTGAATTCGGTTGGCGGGTCAATCGCGCCTCCTCTAGCTAGACCTTTGCGTATCATCTTGATATCTTATCCATATTGATAGCAATGATAACGTTTATTGATTATGACGGCGACACTCGATATCGACACCGTGCAGGCCTTCCTCCTCGTCGCCGAGCTGCAGGGCTTTACCCGCGCCGCCGAGGCGCTCGGCACCACGCAAGCGGCGATCAGCATGAAATTGCAGCGGCTGGAAACCGTGCTCGGCAAGCGGCTGGTCGAGCGCTCGCCCCGCGCGGTGCGGCTGACCGCCGATGGCGCGGCCTTCCTGCACCACGCCCGCGCGCTGATCGAGGTGCATGACCGTGCGCTCTCGGGCGAGACACCGGCGCGACAGCAACTCACGCTGGGAATTAGCGATCACGCCGCGGGCCCCGAGTTGGTGCCGCTGCTGGAACGGCTGCACGCAATGGCCTCCCAGCTTGCGCTTGCCGTGACCATCGGCTTCTCGCGCGCGATGCTCGATGCCTACGACGCCGGCGAACTCGATGCGGTGATCGTGCGGCAGGAAGGCAGCCGGCGCGGCGGCGAGAAACTGACTGAAGACGAATTCGGCTGGTTCGCCGCCAAGCGCTTCGTCTGGCCGCGCGGCGATGTGCTGCCGCTCGCTACGCTGGCGCCGCCGTGCGGGGTGCGCGCCCTCGCCGTGCGGGCGCTCGACAAGGCCGGCATCGCGTGGACCGAAAGCTTCGTCGGTGGCGGCGTCACGGCGGTGGTCGCCGCCGCGCTCGCAGGCCTTGCCGTTGCGCCCCTCGTCCGCCGCATCGCGCCGCCCGGATTGATAGACATCGGACCCGCGCACAAGCTACCGCGGCTCGGCACGACAAAGGTGATGCTACACTCGAAGGTCAGCGATCCCGCCAAGCTGGCGGCGTTGCGGACGCTGGCAGCGACGTTCCGCAGCGTGGCCTCTGCAGCATAACATGAGCATGCCGCACGGGCTCACATGGAGTGCTCGCCGGCCGCCAGTTCGCGCATGACGAACCAGTAGGTGAGGCCCGCGATAAATCCGGCGGCGACGAACAGGCAAACCAGTCCGGAGGTCCACACAGCCGGCGAGCGGATCAGCACGCTGATGCTCAGCGCGCCGATCGCGGCGCCGGCGCAGGCGAAGAAGCCAGCGTCGCGGATCTGGAACTCCTCAGTGAGCCAGACGACGATCGCAGCCGGAATTGCGGTGAGCAGACAGGTGATGACGAGCACCGCAGCCGATGGAATCAGCAGCAGGACGATGCCGTACAGCAGCCGCGCGACATCGCCGTGCGAAGTCACTATCAGAATGGTCTGACCGACCGCGGAAATCACCGCGGTTGCGGCGCCACAGCCCGCGAGCCACCCTCCGAACGCGCGCGTACAGATGCTGGACATACTGGCCTCCTCACAAGATCGCTTCGAACGCGCTGCGCAAGGTTTCGTGGCGGAACACAAAGCCGTTGCTGAGCGCCTTGTTCGGCAGCACGCGCTGGCCGCCGAGCAATAGCTCATTGGCGAAGTCGCCACCGACAGCGCGGAGCAGCGCGGCAGGCACGCGGAAGATCGCGGGCCGGTGCAGGCGCCGTCCCAACTCCTCGGTGAATTTCGTGTTGGTCACGGGGATCGGCGCGGTCGCGTTGATCGGGCCTGCGAGCTCCGGCTTCGCGATCACATGCGCGATCAGGCGCACCAGATCGTCGCGCTCGATCCATGACATCCACTGCTTGCCTGAGCCGAGCGGGCCGCCGAGACCGAATTCGAATGGCGTCAGCATCCGCGTGATGAAACCGCCGTCGGTGCCGACCACGAGACCGATCCGCAAATACGCTACGCGCACACCGTGGTCGGCGGCGGGCTTGGCCGCATTCTCCCAGGCCTCGCACAGTTCATGACTGAAGCAAGCGTGGGATTTCGCCGACTCCGTCAGCACCTGGTCCTGCCAGAGACCGTACCAACCGATCGCGGAGCCGCTCACCAGCACCGACGGCTTGCGTTCGAGCCGCGCGATCAGCCCGACGACCTCGGCCGTCATGTTGACACGCGAGGCGATAATCTTACGCCGCTTGGCCTCGGTCCAAAGACCGTTGCCGATCGGCTCGCCCGCGAGATTGACGATGGCGTCGATCCCTGAATCGGCGGGCACCTGGTCAAGGCTCGTGATCAGCGTCACCGGCGGCGGCAGCATCTCGGCCTTCGCCGGGTTGCGGATCAGCGCAATCACCTGATGGCCGGATGCGGTGAGGCTTGCGGCCAGGCGGCTGCCGACGAATCCGGTTGCACCGGTGATGAGCACGGTCTGCCGCGCCGGCAATTTCTCGACCAAGGAGGCGGCCGGCACGCTGACCATCCGTCCCAGCCGCCTGGCCGCAGCAAAGTCGCGCGCACCGAACAGCGCGGCGCCGAAGGCCGCGACCGTCGCAAACAGACTTAAGGCACCCGCATAGGCCGGCATGACAGCCGTCGGCAGCATCGCCCAGCCGATCAACACCGGCACCAGCAGCACCAGGATGGCGCCGTAGTTGATCGCGAGCAGCGTATGATTGATCCGCTCGCTCGGCGGCAGTTTTCGGCTCAGATCCTCTTCGACGAAATCCATCAGCGTGATGACGACCTCGACGACCAGCATGGCCATGATGGCAATCGCAAGAATGCCGTGCACCTCCAGCCAGCCGAGCACGAGGAACAGCAGCGCATAAAGCATGTTGCGCACGCTGTGCAGCTGAAGCTCGTGGCGCTGCGAGGGACGCCAGGCCAGCCGCTCGGTGAATTCGTGGTGATAGAAGGTATCGAACGCGCCCATCGCGATCTGGATCGCGACGAGGGTCCACAGCAGCGGCGTCATGACGAGGCCTCCCTGAACACGGCGGACTGACGGATCAGCCGGCCAAAACGTGGGTGGATGATCTCCAGCGTGAAGCGGAAGTCGCCGCAGCCGAGATCGGAATGGGTCACGGTGAGATCGCCGGGCGTGAGCCAATCGGGCAATTGCATCCGAAACGGCCCGAGCCGCAGCGAATAGCCGACGCTATGAAACACCAGCGCCTCGTGCTCGACCGCGATCCGCAACGCCATGCTGACGCCGAAGCCGACATACTCCTCGAGCCCGGTCGGCCCGGCAAAGCGCTTGGCGGAATGAATCACCTGCGGGAAGCCGTCGCGGCGCGCGCAGATGCGGGTCCAGATCTGGCCGCCGCTCGCGGCGTCCTCGGTGACGGTGACGATCATCGGCACGCCGGTCTCGGTGCCGGTCGGAAGCGGTCCGCCGATCAGCCGTGCGGCCTGTGCCAGCCACCAGCCGGCGCGGCTGCTCGAGGCTTCCTCGACCTCGCCGACATAGACGACGGTGTTGCCGTCCTCGAACCGCTTCGAGAAGCGCCGCCAGATTGCAACCGGCAGGCGGCCCCAATCCTCGTCGGGCAGCAACGCGCGGAAGCGATGGTCGTCGAACAGTTTCGTATCGGAAGCCGGCGCTGTCTTTAAGGTGGATATCCTTGCTGACGCCATCGCACACTCCCGCTACGCCGCTGCCCCTATTTGGCCCTGCCTGTCGGCAGGAAACTCACGATCTTCTCGCCGAGCCTGATCAGCGCGACCAGGCGTGGCCGCGGTACGTTCAGCATCTGCGTGTACCAGCGGTCGACCAGCTCGGTGAATGTCAGCATCTCCTTCAGCCGCTTGCTGGCGAGCGGACTGATGGCGGGATCGTCGGCCGCGTCGGAGACGCAAGCGCGCAGCGCCGCCAGCGCGGGATCGATCTCGCGCTCCTTGCGCCCGGCCGCGATCTTGGCCGCGACCTCCCAGATATCGGTCTCGGCCTCGAAATGGTCGCGACGGTCGCCGAGGATCGGCACCCGCCGGATCAATCCCCAGGACAACAATTCCTTGATCGAGTTGGAGACGTTGGAGCGCGCCATTCCGAGCGTGTCGGCGATGTCCTCCGCGGTCATCGGCGCCTCGGCGAGGTAGAGCAGCCCGTGGATCTGGCTGACCGAGCGGTTGACGCCCCATTCGTCGCCCATGTCGCCCCAATGCAGGATGAAGCGCTCGACGGCGGCGGGAAGTTTTTTCTTGGCGGTTATTTCTGTCATGACAGAAATATCAGATTGTTCGGAGCAGAAGTCAAGGGTCATCGCTGCCGCCAGGGACGCCGCGCGACGCAGCGTGCCCCTCTCGCCTGTGTGACCCCAGCGAAGGTGATCATCACAGATGACGAATTTTCCTTTGTCGCGACCCGCGTCTTCGTCCAAGCTGATCCGGGTGGACGATTTTTCGGCCGGATCGCGGGCTGTCGACATGAGCCAGCTTCACGGCCAACAAGGAGCTTGCGATGCCCGCGTCCGACAAGGAGTTCGTTGGGTCCATTCCAGAACTTTATGACCGGCTCCTCGTGCCGATGATTTTTGAACCCTACGCACGCGATCTCGCACAACGCGCCAAGGCCATTGGCCCGCGCGACCTGCTTGAGACGGCCGCGGGCACCGGGGCTGTCACCCGCGCGCTGTCGGCAGCGCTCGGCCACGACACCCGCATCGTGGCGACCGACCTGAATGAGCCGATGCTCGAACGGGCGAAATCGCGGATGCCGGACGCGGCTGATGTCAGATGGCGGCAGGCCGACGCGCTCAACCTGCCGTTCGACAATGCGAGCTTCGATGTCGTCGCCTGCCAGTTCGGCGCGATGTTCTTCCCCGACAAGCCCAAGGGCTATTCGGAGGCTCGCCGTGTCCTGAAGCCGGGCGGCCGTTTCCTGTTCAGCATGTGGGATCGCATCGAAGCGAACGAGTTTGCCGACGTGGTGACCCAGGCATTGGCAGAGGTCTTCCCGGCCGATCCGCCGCGCTTCCTGGCGCGCACGCCCCATGGCCACTACTCGGCGGACCCGATCCGGGCCGATCTTTTGGCCGCCGGCTTCAGCAAGATCGAGATCGACACCGTCCGGGAGCAAAGCCGGGCGAATGCGCCGCACGATCCGGCGATCGGTTTTTGCCAGGGCTCACCGCTGCGCGGCGAGATCGAGGCGCGCGGCGGGATCGGCCTCGACGCCGCGACCGAGCACGCCGCATCGGCGCTCGCGCGGCGCTTCGGCAAGGGCGCGATCGAAGGCCGCATTCAGGCGCTGGTGATCACGGCTGTTGCGTGACCACGCGTCATACCGTCGGCAGGACCGAGAACCGCTCCCCTGCCCGGCGCAGGTTCAGAAGATCGGAATTGCCTGTTCCGGCGTGCACGGCATCGACCCGCGCAGAGAACGGTCCGCGTCCGCAGGCCGCGATGATGTCGGCGACTACATCATCGGCTCCGGCGAACACCGCTTCGACGCTGCCGTCGCGGCGGTTGCGGACCCAGCCTTCGAGGCCGCGCGAGGTCGCCTGTTCGTCGACCCAGGCGCGATAGCCGACGCCCTGGACGCGGCCGCTGATGGTAACGTGGCGGATCGCGCCGCTCATTTTTTCAGACCGAGGAACTCGCCGCTGCGCGCCTTGGTCTCCGCCTCGCGCATGACGCGGCTGGTCAATTCGGACGAGGCGATGCCTTTCAGATTCTTCGGCGAGGTGCCTTCGCGCAGCGCCCTCAACGTCTCGTAGACGGCCTGGGTTGCGGCCGCGAACGGCGCGTGGCCCTGCAGCGCGATCCTGACGCGCTGGCTTGCCAGATAATCCAGCGCCGTCATCTCCTCCGGCGCGCCGCCAAGCACGATCGGCAGCGTCGTGGCGGCCGAGAGCGCCTCGAGCTCCCCGCGCGACGTGATGCCGGTGAAGAACAGTCCATCGACGCCGACCGCCTCATAGGCCCTGGCGCGAGCGATCGCATCGTCGAGATCCGTGATCGAGACGGCGCCGGTCCGGCCCAGGATGACGAGCGACGGATCGCTGCGGCCGTCAAGCGCGCCCTTCATCTTGCCGACGCCTTCCTCTAGCGAGATCAGCTGCGCCTTGGCCTGGCCGAACGCTTGCGGCAGCCGCGTATCCTCGATGGTGAGGCCGGCGGCACCGGCACCTTCGACCTCCTGGACGGTGCGGCGAACGTTGAGCGCATTGCCGTAGCCGTGGTCGGCATCGACCAACACAGGCAGGGTCGAAGCACGCGACATCCGGCGTACCTGCTCAGCGAATTCCGTCAGCGTGATCAGCGCGATATCGGGATCGCCCAGCACGGCGAGCGACGCCACCGAGCCGCCGAACATGCCTAGCTCGAAGCCGAGATCTTCCGCGATCCGGATCGAGGTCGCGTCATAGACCGAACCCGGGCGAATGCAGGTTGATCCGTTGAGAATCGATCGCAGTGCTTCGCGGCGTTTGCGGAAAGCCATTTGCTATGTCCCCATTCTCGTCATTCCGGGATGGTGCGGTAGCACCAGACCCGGAATCTCGAGATTCCGGGTTCGATGCTTCGCATCGCCCCGGAATGACGGTGCTATGCGAACTCCAGGATCAGCGCGTCGACCGCGAGCGTGGCGCCGGCGGCGGCGTGGATCTTCTTCACCGTACCGTCGCGCTCGGCGCGCAGCACGTTCTGCATCTTCATGGCTTCCACCACCGCGAGCGTCTCGCCGGCCTTGACCTCCTGGCCCTCGGTCACCGCGATCGACACCACGAGCCCGGGCATCGGACACAGCAACTTCTTGCCGGTGTCGGCGGCCGAGACCACCGGCATCAGCCGCGCCGAGGTCGCCTCGGTCTCGGTGAAGACATAAACCGGCACCTCATAGCCCTGATGCGCGAGGCGGAAGCCGTTGTTGATGGCCCGCACCTGCACGGCGACAAAATTGCCGTCGATGGTGCCCTGCCACACCGGCTCGCCCGGCGCCCAGCTCGACACGAGGTTGTGTGGATTGCCCGGCAAGCCGTCGGCGCCGATGAAGCGCACCGCGATGGCGTCATCCTCGCGCGCGACGTCGAGCGCGATCTCGGCGCGGTCGAGCCACACCGCGCGGCGGCGCTCGCGCTGCACCACGCGGCCGCCCATCTGGCCGGAAATCTGCCGCTTGCGCTCGCCCAGCACGTGATCGATGGCGGCACCGACCGCCGCCAGCCGCCGCGCGATCTCGCCCTCGGGCGGACGCGCCGAAAACCCCTTCGGGAATTCCTCCGCGATGAAGCCGGTCGAGAGCCGCCCTTCGCGCCAGCGCGGATGGTTCATCAACGCCGACAGGAACGGAATGTTGTGCCTGATGCCCTCGACATAGAAAGCGTCGAGTGCGGTCGCCTGCGCCTCGATCGCGGCGGCGCGCGACGGGGCGTGGGTGACGAGCTTGGCGATCATCGGATCGTAATGGATCGAGATCTCGCCGCCCTCCTGCACGCCGGTGTCGTTGCGGATCGTGATGCCGTCATGGCTGGCCTCGGCCGGCGGACGGTATTTCACCAGGCGGCCGATCGACGGCAGGAAGTTGCGGAACGGATCCTCGGCATAGACGCGGGACTCGACCGCCCAGCCGGTCAGCGTGACGTCCTTCTGCGCGAGCGCAAGCTTCTCGCCGGCGGCGACGCGGATCATCTGCTCGACGAGGTCGATGCCGGTGATCAGCTCGGTGACGGGATGCTCGACCTGCAGACGGGTGTTCATCTCCAGGAAGTAGAAGCTCTTGTCCTGGCCGGCGACGAATTCCACGGTGCCGGCCGAATCGTAATTCACCGCCTTGGCCAGCGCGACCGCCTGCTCGCCCATCTTGCGGCGGGTCTGCTCGTCGAGCAGCGGCGACGGCGCTTCCTCGATGACCTTCTGGTTGCGGCGCTGGATCGAGCACTCGCGCTCGCCGAGATAGATCACGTTGCCATGCTTGTCGCCGAGGATCTGGATCTCGATGTGCCTTGGATCGACGATGAATTTCTCGACGAAGACGCGGTCGTCGCCAAACGACGACTTCGCCTCGGCCTTGGCGAGGTTGAAGCCTTCGGCGACTTCGCTCTTCGAATGCGCGATGCGCATGCCCTTGCCGCCGCCGCCGGCGGAGGCCTTGATCATCACAGGGTAGCCGATCTCGTCGGCGATCTGGACGGCGTGTTTGTCGTCCTCGATGACACCGAGATGACCGGGCACGGTCGAGACCTTGGCCTTGGCCGCGGCCTTCTTGGATTCGATCTTGTCGCCCATCGCGGCGATGGCGCCGGGGTTCGGGCCGATGAAGACGATGCCGGCGGCTTCCAGCGCGCGCGGAAACGCCTCGCGCTCGGACAGGAAACCGTAGCCGGGATGCACCGCCTGTGCGCCGGTCTTGCGGCAGGCGTCGACGATCTTGTCGATCAGAAGATAGCTCTCGGCGGCGGCGGGCGGGCCGATCAACACGGCGTCGTCGGCCATCTCGACATGCAGCGCGTCGCGGTCGGCCTCGGAGTAGACGGCAACCGTCTCAATCCCCATACGGCGCGCAGTCTTGATGACCCGGCAGGCGATCTCGCCGCGGTTGGCGATCAGGATTCGTTTGAACATGCTCTTCTTGCTTGGGCTTTGGGCAGGATTCCTCCCCGCGCAATCCGGCACGGGCGATTGGCGTAACCACTCCGTCGTACAGCAAAATGCCCCGGAGGCAAATGCAGACCGGGCCCGGCGCTTGGCCGATCCTTGGCCGGTTCTTGGCGGTAGCCGGAGGGGTATTTCAGCCCGAATAAGTCTTGAAGCGGCCGCGCGAATGCGCCTTCGCGACGGCCTTCATCAGCTCGCTGACCTCATTCTCCAGGAATTCATTGGCCACGATCAGCGCCCGGATGGTCGCACGCAAATTGCCGCCGCAGGCGGAAATCGCCTGATCGACAGCCGCCTCCAGCCCGTCATCGTCATCAGATTCGGGCCGTGCAGACATCATGGGGTATCCGGGATTCAGGTGGCACATCATGTTCCTATTATGTTCTCCTGAAGTCAATCGGATCTTTGCTCGGAAGCTGTCTGCCGAGGCCCCTCTCGCTTCCGCCGCCAGCGCACGAGGCATTGCAGGGTCCAGATGTCGGTGATGACATCCGCAATGAGGTTGATGATGAACTCGGCCATGTCAGCATCCCTTCGATAGCAATGTCCGGCCGTTCTACGTCGCGGAATGCCGATCAGGATGTGACGGCGCGCACGCATCGCGTGCGAACAGTCCTTGGTTGGATCGTACCTGCCTGTGCTAGAAGTTCGGCTGCCCGCCAAAGATCTGAAGTGAGAAAATGCGGTTTCGGAATCCGGTCATCACGACGCTTCTCCTGACATGCCTGTCCGCGAGCCCTGTCCTGTCTGCGACGGCTGCGCTGTCTGCGACCGGTGGCCCCTCGGCCACGGCGATCGTCAAGGACGCCGGCACGGTTCAGCTCGGCAATACGGTCTATCGGCTCGACGGCATCGACGCGCCGGCGGCCGACCAGCTTTGCATCGACGAGCACGCCGACGTCTGGACCTGCGGGATTGAAGCGCGCGACCAGCTGACAAAGCTGATTGGCGGCAAACCGATTCATTGCGACGATATCGGCGTCGACCCGACCTTCAAGAAGCGCCGCCTCGGCGTTTGCAAGCTCGAGGGCGACCCGACCAGCCTCAGCCAGGTGATGGTGCAGAAGGGCTACGCCCTCAACGTCGAGACATCGGCCACTGGCCGATTCAAGCCGGATCAAGCCACCGCCACGGACAGTCGTGCGGGGCTGTGGAAGGGCTGCTTCGTGGCGCCGCGCGATTTTCGTCTCGGCAAGAAGGACGGCGCCCTGCTCGGCAACGCCTGCCCGGCCGACCGTGACACGCAGATCCGCAATGCGCTCTTCCCCGACGACCTGCCGATGCCGGCAAGCTGCAACATCAAGGGCAAGTATGCCGTACGCGCCCGCGTCACCGGCAATGTCGGCATCTATCACCTGCAGGCGTGCCGCAGTTACCCGGGCCTCGGCAATCCGGATCGCTGGTTCTGCTCCGAGGAGGATGCGCAGGCCGCCGGGTTCCGCAGGGCCTACAATTGCCGCCCGCCCAAAGGCAAATGAAGGGCAAGTGGATTACACCGTCATTCCGGGGCGCGAAGCGAACCCGGAATCTCGGCTCGATGCTTCGCATCGCCCCGGAATGACGGAGCCAAGTGATCGCCGCAAATCACGCTGGAAAAGCCGCCTCGTCCTGTGTGAAACTGCGCCTAGAGGTTGCCGGCGCGTATGACCCCACCCGATCCCGCTGATGTGCTTCCCGAAGCTGCGGCAGCCGAACGGCTGCGGCAGCACCTTGAGGAGATCGCGCGCGAACGCGACCGCGCCCATCGAGAGCTTCAGGAGCGCGAGGCCGAGCTGGCCCGGATCCAGCGTATCGCGCGGGTCGGCGGGCTCGAGATCGATTTCCGCGACGGCGTGCGCAACCGCCGCTCTCCCGAATATCTGCTGGTGCACGGCCTGCCGTCCGAGGAGGTCAACGAGACCTACGAGAACTGGGTCGCGCGCATCCATCCCGACGACCGCGAGCGCACCATCAAGCACCTGTTCGGCGTGCTCAAGGCCGGCGGCGAGGATTACACCGCCGAGTACCGCATCATCCGCCCGAACGACGGCGAGAGCCGCTGGATCCGTGTCGTCGCCAAGATCGACCGCGACCGCAACGGCCGCGCGCTGCGGCTGGTCGGCGCCGATCTCGACGTCACCGATCAGATGCTGGCGCAGGAAACCCTGCGCGAGAGCGAGGAACGCTTCCGCCTGATCGCCGACAGCGCGCCGGTGCCGATCTGGGTGACCAAGCTCGACCGCACCCGCTCCTTCGCCAACCAGGCCTATCTGGATTTCCTCGGCCTGCCGTTCGAGGAAGCGGTCGTGTTCGACTGGCGCAAGGCACTGCATCCGGATGACCTGCCGAACATCCTGCAGGAGCAGATCACCGGCGAATTGTCGCTCAAGCCGTTCGTGCTCGAGGCACGCTATCGAAATGCCGCCGGCGATTGGCGCTGGCTGCGCTCGGAATCGCAACCGCGCTGGGACCCGAACGGCAAGCATATCGGCTTCATCGGCGTCGCCCACGACATCACGGCGGCCAAGGAAGCCGAGATCGAGCTGCGCAAGCTCAACGAGTCGCTGGAGCGGCGCATCCTGGAGCGCACCGCCCAGCTCGAATCCCGTGAAGCGCAGACCCGCGCGATCCTGGAAACCAGCCATCAATATCAGATGCTGCTCAACCGGGATGGCGACCTGCTCTACACCAACCAGACCGCGCTGGCCGGCATCCGCGCCGAGGCCACCGACGTCGTCGGCAAACCGTTCTGGGACACGCCATGGTTCACTGCGACCGACGGCATGCCGCGCGTGATCCAGAATGCCTTTGCGACCGCAATGCGCGGCGAAGAGGTCAAGATCGAGCTGCAATTGCAGCTGCCGATCGGCGAGCGCTATTTCGATTTCGCGATGCGCCCGTTGCAGGACCAGCACGGCACGATCGTCGGCGCGGTGCCGGAAGCCGTCGACATCACCGAACGGCGCCTCGGCGAGGAAGCCCTGCGGCAGTCGCAGAAGATGGAAGCGGTCGGCCAGCTCACCGGCGGCGTCGCGCACGACTTCAACAATCTGCTCACCATCATCCGCTCGGCGACCGACTTCCTGCGCCGCCGCGAGCTGCCGGATGAACGGCGACGCCGCTATATCGACGCGATCTCCGAGACCGTGGAGCGGGCCTCCAAGCTCACCGCGCAGCTCCTGGCGTTCGCGCGCAGGCAACCGCTCAATCCCGAAGTGTTCAATGTCGGGACGCAGGTCGATAGCGTGGTGCAGTTGATCCGCCCGCTGGTCGGCGCGCGGATTCACATCGAGGTCAGGATCGACGATCCCGACTGCTTTGCGATCGCCGATATCGGTCAATTCGAGACCGCGATGATCAACCTTGCGGTCAATGGCCGCGATGCCATGAACGGCGAAGGCCAGCTGACGATCGGCGTCAGGAAGGTCAAGCACATCCCTGCCCTGCGCGCCCAGGCCTCGCGCAGCGGCGATTTCGTGACGGTCTCGATCCAGGATACCGGCACCGGCATCTCGCCGGAAAATCTCGACGCGATCTTCGAACCGTTCTTCACCACCAAGGAGGTCGGCAAGGGAACGGGCCTCGGGCTGAGCCAGGCATTCGGTTTCGTCAAGCAATCCGACGGCGATATCGAGGTGACCAGCACGCCCGGGCACGGCGCGACCTTCACCATCTATCTGCCGCAGGCAATGCGCCCGGCGGACGCCAAGGTCGCGGCCAGCGCCGGCATCGAGCAGGCCTCGATCGGCCGCGGCTATCGCGTCCTCGTGGTCGAGGACAACGACGATGTCGGCCAGTTCTCCACCGAGCTGCTCGAGGATCTCGGTTATTCAGTCAAGCGCGCTGCCAATGCCAACGCAGCGCTGTCGATCCTCTCCGAGAACGAGTTCGCCGCCGACCTCGTATTCTCCGACGTGATCATGCCCGGCATGAATGGCGTCGAACTCGCCGGCGTGATCCGCGATCGCTTTCCCGGCCTGCCGGTGGTGCTGACCAGCGGCTACAGCAACGTGCTCGCCGAGAATGCGCATAGCGGCTTCGAGCTGATCCAGAAACCCTATTCGGTCGAGGCGCTGTCGCGCACGCTCCGCAAGGCGATCGCCGAGCAGCGGGCGACCGCCTCAAAACCCTGATCCCACCGCCGGCCGCGCTACTCGATCACGACATGCGCGACGCCGAGCTGAAGGATGCCGAGCGCGCGCGCCGCCGTGGTCGAGACATCGATGATCCGTCCACGAACGAACGGCCCACGGTCGTTGACCCGGCACCGGATCGACCTCCCGCGATAGGACACGGTGACCATGCTGCCGAACGGCCGCTTGCGATGCGCGCAGGTCATCTCGCCACTCCTGCCGATGCCATGATAATAGGACGCAAGGCCACTCTCTGCGTTCGCCATGCATGAGGTAAACAGCAGCATGGCCGCGGACGTTACTGCGGTCTTCATTGATTGCCTGCCGGTCGAGCCCCGCAATGGAACGCGGTTCCACCGTTTCGGTTCCGCGCCCGACACGTCGGCAGGTCGATTTTTTGGAACTTTTCAGTGAGAGCCGCTCAGGCGGCGTCCTCGACGCTATCGGCCGCGAGCAGTGTCCGGAGATCCTGCGCCGGAACCGGCTTGCTGAACAGATAGCCCTGCATCTGCGTGCAGCCGAGCATCTGCACGGTATCGCGCTGCTGATCGGTCTCGACGCCCTCGGCGGTCGTGATCATGTTGCGGTCGGCGGCGATCGAGACCACCGCGCGGATGATAGAAGCCGAACCGCTGTTCCGGGTGACTTCCTTGACGAAGCTGCGGTCGATCTTGATCTTGTCGAACGGAAAGCGCTGCAGATATTGCAGCGACGAGTAGCCGGTGCCGAAATCGTCGAGCGCGATGTGGACACCGAGCGCCCGCAGCTGGCCGAGCGTGACCAGCGCCGCATCGTCGTCGGCGATCAGCACCGCCTCGGTGATCTCGAGCTCGAGCCTGCGCGGGTCGAGCCCGCTCTCGGCGAGCGCGCTCGCAACCTTCAGCGCCAGCGTCTCCGACTTGAACTGGATCGGCGACACGTTGACCGCAAGGCGCACATGCGCCGGCCATGCCGCCGCCTCGATGCAGGCGGTGCGTAACACCCACTGCCCGATCTCCTCGATCAGCCCGGTTTCCTCGGCGACCGGGATGAACTCCGCCGGCGAGATCATGCCGCGCACCGGATGCCGCCAGCGCAGCAGCGCCTCGCAGCCGGTCACCTCGTCGCTGCGCAGGTCAACCAGCGGCTGATAGTGCAGCTCGAAGCGGTCCTCCGCCAACGCTGTTCGCAGATCGGCCTCCAGTGCGCGGCGCAGGTTGGCCTGCTTCTCCATCGCCGGATCGAAGAAGCGGTAGGTCCTGCGGCCGGCGGCCTTGGCCGCGTACATCGCGAGGTCGGCGCATTTGAGCAGGCCGAACAGGTCGGAGCCGTGACGCGGGGCGATCGCAATGCCGATGCTGGCGTCGCTCGACAGCCAATGACCGTGGCAGTCGAACGGCGTGCGCAGCGACTGATAGACGCGCGCGACCAGATCGCTGACGTCGTCGTCCGACGTGATGTCATGCTGGACGATCGCGAACTCGTCGCCGCCGAGGCGCGCGATGAAGTCGTTCGATCCGACCGACTGGCGCAGCTTGTCGGCCACGCGCCGGAGGAATTCATCGCCGATCGGATGGCCCAGCGTGTCGTTGATCCGCTTGAACTCGTCGATATCGATGTAGTGGATCGCGAACTCGCGGACGATAGCCTCGCGCAACAATTCTTCCGCGTGACGCTGGAACAGCGTCCGGTTCGGCAGATTGGTCAGGGCATCGTAATGCGCGAGATACTCGATCTGCGCCTGCGCACGCCGCCCGTCGGTGACGTCCTCGAGCGTGGTAGCCCAGCCGCCGTCGGGTGCGCGTTTGTAGATCAGGCGGATGCTGCGGCCGTCGGGCGTCACGATCACCGAGTCCCGGATTTCATCACCCCTGGGATTGGTGAACCGCGCGCAGTATTCATCGACATCGCCGACGAATGAACCGAGCGCCTGGCGATGCAGGATCAGATCGCGCAGATGGCAGCCGGGCCTGGCGACATCGGGCGACAGGCCGAACATGTCGATGTATCGCTGGTTGCAGATCACGAGCCGCGCCGAGGCGTCGAACAGCAGGAGCCCCTGCGTCATGGTGTTGATCGCGGTGTCGAGATGCTGGCTCTTCTCGGACAGCCGGCGTTGCGCCGCATCGTGCTGCCGCTGCAGCTGGCGGACGATCAGGAAGACCGCAAAGCTGATGATCAGTACCGCCAACACAGCCGCGCAGAATTGCAGCTTGGTCTGGGCGCGCCAGTCTTCCAGCGCGCTCGAGGTCTTCGTGGTGGCGAGGATCAGGATTGGAAAATGCGACAGCGATTTGACCGCACCGACGTTCTCCTCGCCAGAAGCGCCAACGAACCGTCCCGACGTGTTGCCGCCAAAGCTGATGACCTTTTGGAACACTGGCAAGTTGATGATGTTGCGGCCGATCACGCCGGCATCCTGCGGATAGCGCGCGATGATGGTGCCGTCGCGATGGATCATCGAAATCACGGTGTCGCCGCTCAATGCCAGCGAGGCGAGAAAATCCTCGAAATGGCTGGGCTCGACGCCGCGGCTCGCGAAGCCGATGATCTCGCCGTTGCGCCCGGTGATCTTGCGCGCAAAGATCGTGGTCCAGTTGCCGGTCACCTTGCTCATCGCAGGTTCGACGATCACCGGCGACGTCGGCCGTCCCGAGGTGAACTCCTGGAAATAGCGCCGTTCGGCAATGCTGACGTCGGGCACCGGCCACATCTCGGACGAGTTGATCAGCCATCCCTTGGCATTGAACAGATTGAGCCCGCCGACATGCGGCAGCGCGGCCAACCGCGTGCGCAGCATCTCGTGCGCGCTCAGGAGCGACATGTTCTTTTCGAACTGATCGGCGGTCTCGACCTGCTCCGACCGGAGATAGTTCACGATGTCGTCGTGGACATGCTGGAGGTCGCTGAGCTGCTGGTCGAAATGCCGCGACAGCAGCAGCGCGGTGTTGTTGAGCTCGCGCTCGGACATCTCCAGCGCACGCTCGCGAAACTGCAGCGCGAGATAGCCGGTGCCAAGCGTGATGGCGAGCACCAGCAGCGCGGCGCTCAGGACGAGCCACTGAATGGCGCCCATCCTGGTGGCGCGCAGCACACCCTTGATCGACAGCCGCCGGTGCTCCGGCTTCACGCTGTTCGTTGAGATAACCGACATTTTCCTGCCCCTGCGGGTGCCCTTGTACGGGAGCACAACCCAAGGGGTCGTTAGGAAAATCAGTTATCGGATTGTTAAGGCGGATGAGTAGCTGAGCGCGATCAGCACGGGATGCCTCAGAACGCGACCGCCTCAGGCGACCCGGTCGCCTCCTTCAGGCTGCACTCGATCAACGCGCCCTCAATGCTGAATTTCGAGAATGGAGAGAACGGCGTCGCGGCCTTGAGCGCAGCGAAGAATTGCGAGTCGCCAGGGCTCTTGAGGAGAAAACGGATGTGGCTGGCCGCCAGCGCATCGCGCGACAGCCAGACGACGCCGGAGAACAGCGCCACGAGCATCTGCGCGTAATCGCTGACATCGGAGAGGCCGAGATCGTAGATCGGAGACACATTGATGAAACGCGCGCTGAGAGCCGGCGACGTATATCGGCTCATCAGGAGACGTCTGACCTGGCAGACCGCGTGGACCCGCTCGCCGTCGGTCAGGTGATACAGCCCCTGACTGTCACCTTCCCTGGCGGTCAGCGCTTCAAACGCGCCGATGCCGCCAAAGGTGGCAAAATCCTCTCCGACGCCTTCAGCGTCCTTCTTCCATTGTGCCTTGATTTGACGCCAGGACCGCTCAGGATCCTTGATTGGCAAAAGCCGCATGGTTAGGGGGCTGTTAGCACGGAGGGGAGTCGTCGCTGGGATAATATGTCGCAGGCATTAAGCCTTTGCTTACAACGGTAGCCGGCTGCGGCGGCTGGCCCGGCGATGCGTAGCCCGGATGAAGCGCAGCGCAATCCGGGACCTGTATCAACGGTTGGCGGCTCCCGGATTTCGCTGCGCTTCATCCGGGCTACAAGAAACTTCGACCCCTGGTGCGCGCGGCCGCTTCGACTCACGCCTTGCAGCAGGCCGAAGCCCCGGGCGGCGCGGCCTCGGGCTGTGGCGCACAACAGGCGCTCTGCTGCCCGTCCAGCTTCTCGTGCGCGACGCGCGCGGACCGCTCGCCGCTGCCGTCGCCGTAGACGATGCTTTCGCCGGTCGTATGGAAGGTCTCCCACGCGATCCCCGCGGGATCGTCGGTCCATGACTTCTCGGACCTGGCATAGCAGCACACCGTCTGGCCCTGCTCGATCACCTCGCCGCCCGCCTTGCGCAGCCGGCCATAGACCTCGCCGAGTTCCTCGGCGCTCTCGACCTGAATGCCGAGATGATCGAGCCCCGGCTCGCGGCCGCGGGTCGAGATCGCGAAGTTGACCCGGGGATCGTCGAGCATCCATTTGGCATAGTCGGATTTCACGACCGTCGGTTCGGCGCCGAACAACGCCGAGTAGAAGTCGACCGATTGGTGGATGTCCTTGACGGCGACGTGAACATGCATGCGCTTCATGGGAGGCAATCCTTTCGGGCGCCGACGCTGGATGGATATTCCAGCCCAAGCATGCTCAGATATCAACAGCGTTACAACAGGAGTCCTGCTGCGGAATGGATGCGCTCACGCTGTTCGGTTTGTTCGCCGTGACGATGATGCTCGTCTGCTACGCAGCCGAGGACCGCAGCCCGTGGTTCATCCTGGCCTTCGCAGTCTCCTGCGCGCTCGGCTCGGCCTACGGTTTCCTGCAGGGCGCCTGGCCGTTCGGGCTGGTCGAAGCGATCTGGGCCGTCGTCGCAGCGCGCCGCTGGCTGATGCGCCGAACCGCTGAGAGGGTGTAACGTTATAGTATCCGCGGCAATTCTGTCGCGGCGTCGAACTTGAATGCGCGCGGTCGCGGCGCTAATTAGGGCCCATGGACGCTTCGCGCACCATGATTCAGAATTCCGCCCATGCAACAGGATCGCGCCGCTGGCGCAGCCTGCTTGCGGGGCTGATTTCGCTTGCGCTGGTGCTGTCGTTCTTCCACGGCTGGGCCTTCGATGGCGATGACGATGCGGCTCCCGGCTTCTCGATCGCGCAGTCGATCAACGACACCGGCGGCAAGGCTCCCGCGCATCCGGCCTCACTGCACGGCGATCACTGCTTGACCCACGTCGCCTCGGTGGCGCCGCAGGAGACCGCATTCCCGATCGCCTATGCGCCGCATAGCTATGGCGACGGCAGCATCGGGCTGCCGGCGTCAGCCGATCGCCTCTCCCCCTTCAAACCACCCCGCGCCTGATCCGGTCGGCATGACCGGCCGTGCGCCGCTGCCATCCGGTAGCGCGCACGCTTCCGCACAGATCGATGTCGCGACAGCGCAGGGCCATCGGCATGCGCTGCGGAGAGGCGCATATGAAACGGGTTGTTCTATTTTTCGCCGGCGTGGCTGCCGGCATTGCACTGATCATTCTGGCGGCCGGATGGATCGGCTGGCCGGTCAAGTTCCCGGCCACGACGCAGGAGACGGCGAGCGCAGATCCACCGAAAGCCGAGGCCAGGCATGAGGCCCCCGGACATATCGAGCTCAGCGAAGACCAGATTCGTGAATCCGGCATCACGCTCGCACCGGCCAGCGGCGGCATGCTGAAGCGGCATTTCCTCGCGCCGGGATCGCTGATCCCCGACGCCGATCATATCGGCCGCGTCTCGGTCCGAGTGCTCGCAACGGTCACGGAACTGCGCAAGCGTCTCGGCGACGTGGTCGAGAAAGGCGAGATCGTCGCTGCGATCGAAAGCCGTGAGGTAGCCGACGCCAAGAGCGAATACCTCGCCGCGCGGCTCACCAACGACCTGCAGCAGACGCTCTACGCGCGACAGAAGACGCTGGTAGAGACGCGCATCGTCTCGGAAAACGAGTTCCTGCGCACGCGACTGACCGCGAACGACGCGCAGATCAAGCTCGACGGCGCGCGGCAGAAACTGTTTGCGCTCGGTCTGTCGGAAAGCGAGATCACCGATCTGCCGAACCAGCCGCCCGAAAGCCTGCGGACGCAGTTCCTGCGCGCGCCGATCAGCGGCCGGGTGTCTGAACGGCGCGTCGATCTCGGCGGCCTGATCGGGCGCGAGGGCCAGGAAAGCGAGCTTTATGTTATCGTTAATCTCGACGACATCTGGGTCGATCTGGCGGTTTCGCCTGAAGACATCGGCGCGGTCCGCGAAGGCGTGTCGGTCAAGATCCGCGCCATCGGCACCGAGGATGAAGCCAGTGCCGGCGTGATCTTCGTCAGCCCTCTGCTCGACCGCGAGACCCGCAATGCCCGTGTGATCGCGACCCTGCCCAACAAGGATCACCGCTGGAAACCGGGCACCTTCGTGACCGCGGAGGTGCCGCTGTCTGGCGCGCCGTCCACCGTGATGGTGACGAAGAAGGCCATTCAAACCATCAAGGGGACGCCGACCGTATTCGTGCGTGATGCCGATGGCTTCGAGGCGAGGTCGGTACGGACCGGTCGCGAGGACGATGACGACATCGAAATCGTCGCGGGTCTTGCCGCCGGCGAGACCATCGCGGTGCAGAACACCTTCACATTGAAGGCCGAGGTCGGGAAGGACGAAGCGGAGCACGGCCATGATTGAGCGCATCATCGGTCTGGCGATCCAGCGGCGCTGGGTGGTCGTCACATTGGCGGCGATCCTGATGTTCCTCGGCGGCCTCGCATTGACGAAGCTGCCGATCGACGCAGTGCCCGACATCACCAACAAGCAGGTCCAGATCAACACCGTCGCCCCGGCGCTGTCGCCGGCGGAAATCGAGAAGCAGATCACCTTCCCGATCGAGACGGCGCTGGCGGGCGCGCCGGGGCTGGAGAGCACGCGGTCGCTGTCGCGTAACGGCTTCTCGCAGATCACGGCGGTGTTCAGCGAAGCCACTGACATCTATTTCGCCCGCCAGCAGGTCGGCGAGCGCCTGACCGAAGTTCGCGCGCGCCTGCCCCAGGGCATCGAGCCGCGAATTGGCCCGACCACGACGGGTCTTGGCGAAATCTACACGTGGACCGTCCACTACTCCAACCAAAAGGTACAGGGCGACGGCGCGCCGGGCCTGCAGAGCGACGGCCGATTCCTGACGGCGGACGGCCAGGTGCTGCAAAGCGAGGTCGAGAAGGACGCCTATCTGCGCACGGTGCAGGACTGGATCATCAAGCCGCAGATCAAGATGGTGCCGGGTGTTGCCGGCGTCGATTCGATCGGCGGCTACCTCAAGCAGTACCAGGTCCATCCCGATGCAGCGAAGCTGATCGCGCTCGGCCTCACCTTTGCCGACGTCGCCAAGGCGATCGAGAGCAACAATGTCAGCCGCGGTGCGCGCTATATCGAGCGCAACGGCGAAGGATTCGTGGTGCGGTCCGGCGGTCGCCTCGAAAACATCGAAGAGCTCGGCGCCGTCGTGGTCACCACCCGCGGTGGCGTCCCGGTCCGGATTCGCGACCTCGCCTCCCTCTCAATCGGCGGCGAGACGCGCACCGGCAGCGCCAGCGAGAACGGCCGCGAGGTCGTGGTCGGCACGGCACTAATGCTGATCGGCGCCAACAGCCGCACGGTATCGGCCGCAGTCGATGCCAAGCTGCGCGCGATCACGCCGTCCTTGCCGGCAGGCGTCGCAGTCGAGACGGTGCTCGATCGCACCCAGCTGGTCGATGCGACGATCGGTACGGTGGCGCGGAACCTCAGCGAAGGCGCACTGCTCGTGATCGCGGTGCTGTTCGTGCTGCTCGGCAATTTCCGCGCCGCATTGATCACGGCACTGGTGATCCCGATCGCGATGCTGATGACCGCGATCGGCATGTGGCAGGGCCGCATCAGCGCCAATCTGATGAGCCTCGGTGCGCTGGATTTCGGCCTGATCGTCGATGGCGCCGTCATCATCACCGAGAACAGCCTGCGTCATCTTGCCGAGAAGCAGCACGCGCTCGGTCGCGTGCTGACCCGCGACGAACGGCTGGCGACGGTACGGGCGTCCGCCGTGGAAATGGTGCAGCCGAGCCTTTATGGGCAGGCCATCATCCTGCTGGTCTATGTGCCGCTCCTCACTTTCACCGGCGTCGAAGGCAAGATGTTCGAGCCGATGGCGCTGACCGTGATCCTCGCGCTCGCCGCCGCCTTCGTGCTGTCGCTGACGCTGGTTCCGGCACTGATCGCGATCGGCATCACCGGCCGCGTGCAGGAGAAGGAGAACTGGCTCGTTGCCGCATTGAAGCGCGGGTACAGCCCGCTGCTCCGGCGCGCGGTCGCAACGCCCCTGCCCGTCATCGCGGTGGCGGTCGTGTTGTTCGCGACCGCCCTGTTCGGGTTCTTCCGCCTCGGCCAGGAGTTCATCCCCTCGCTCGACGAGAAGAACATCGCCATGCACGCGCTCAGAATTCCAAGCACGGCGCTGTCGCAGTCGCAGGCGATGCAGCTCTCGGTCGAGAAGGCCGTCAGCCGCTTTCCGCAGGTGTCGTTCGTGTTCTCCAAGACCGGCACCGCGGAGGTGGCGAGCGACCCGATGCCGCCGAACGCGTCCGACACCTTCATCATCCTGAAACCGCGCGCAGAGTGGCCGGATCCATCGCTGACCAAGGAGCAGTTGATCGAGGAGATCTCGAAGGCGGTCGGCCGGCTGCCGGGCAACGTCTATGAATTCACCCAGCCGATCCAGATGCGCTTCAACGAACTGCTCGCCGGCGTTCGCGGCGACATCGCGGTCAAGGTGTTCGGCGACGAGTTCGAGCCGATGCAGAAGGCCGCCAACCAGATCGCCGCCGCGCTGCGCGGCGTCCGCGGCGCGACTGACGTCAAGGTCGAGCAGGCCGGTGGCCTGCCCGTGCTCGAGATCAAGGTCGACAAGGCGGCGATCGCCCGGCGGGGCCTGAGCGTCTCCGAGGTCCAGGACGTGATCGGTGCCGCGGTCGGCGGCCAGGATGCCGGCGTCGTCTACGAGGGCGATCGCAGCTTCGACATCGTGGTGCGGTTGCCGGAGAGCGTCCGCTCCGATCTCGAAGCGTTGAGCAATTTGCCGGTCGCCTTGCCGAAGGCAACGCCGAGTTCGCCCGTGCAGAGCCTGCCGCTCAACCGCGTCGCGCAGTTCTCCTTCACAGAGGGACCGAACCAGATCAGCCGCGAGAACGGCAAGCGCCGCATCGTGGTGACGGCCAATGTCCGGGGCCGCGATCTCGGCTCGGTGGTCGAGGAAGCTCAGGCCAAGGTCACGCAATCGGTGCAGCTGCTGCCCGGCTACTGGATGACCTGGGGCGGCCAATCGGAAAATCTCGCCGCGGCGCGCCAGCGCCTTGCCGTCGTGGTGCCGGCCTGTTTTGCGATGATCTTCCTGTTGCTGCTGGCGGCGATGGGATCAGTGCGCGATGCGCTGCTGGTCTTCAGCGCGGTGCCGCTGGCGCTGACCGGCGGCGTCGCCGCGCTGTGGCTGCGCGGCATGCCATTCTCGATCTCGGCGGCGGTCGGCTTCATCGCGCTGTCCGGCGTTGCGGTGCTGAACGGGCTCGTGATGCTGAGCTTCGTCCGGCAATTGCGCGAGCGCGGCGTGCCGATCCGGGAGGCCATCGAGCAAGGCGCCCTCACCCGCTTCCGCCCCGTGGTGATGACCGCGCTGGTGGCCTCGCTCGGTTTCGTGCCGATGGCGTTCGCCACCGGCACCGGCGCCGAGGTGCAGAAGCCGCTCGCCACCGTCGTGATCGGCGGCCTGATCAGCGCGACCCTGCTCACGCTTGCCGTGCTGCCCGCGCTCTATGCACGGTACGGGCATGCCGGCAGCGCTGCGCGCAGTGAGAACCGCTCCCCAGCCCGCGGAATGACGGCCGGCTGACCGGCCGTCGCCAAGAAAAATCCGGCAGTTACAGCGCCCGGCAGGCGCTGTAACATTTCTGTCATGTGGCAAAACTAAACGAAAGCTGCGGCGGGCTGCCGCGGGGCTTCATCAGGGGGAATAACAAAATGCGCCGTGCCATTACATTACTGTCCGCGAGCATGATCGCGCTTTCAGCCGGCGCCGCTTCCGCGCAAAATGCAAAGCCCCGCAACCTGATCCTGTTCGTCCCCGACGGCCTGCGCGGCGGCATCGTGACGCCGCAGTCGGCGCCTGCGATGGCCGAGATCCGCGACAAGGGCGTCCATTTCAAGAACTCGCATTCGCTGTTCCCGACCTTCACGATGGCGAACAGCTCGGCGCTCTCGACCGGCCACTATCTCGGCGACACCGGCACCTTCTCCAACACGATCTTCACCGGCTACACCTCGGTGCCTGCCGGCGACACCGTTGTCCCCTTCATCGAGAACGACGCCGTGCTCGCCGATATCGACGATCACTTCAATGGCGACTACCTCAACGAGGAGACGCTGCTGAAGATGGCCCGCGGCCAGGGTTTCAGCACTGCAGCCATCGGCAAGCTCGGCCCGACCCTGCTGTTCGACCACACCGACCGCGGCAAGAACACCATCGTGGTCGACGATTCCACCGGCGGCAAGGCCGGCGTGCCGCTCTCCGACGAGATGAAGGACGCGCTGACCAAGGCCGGCCTGCCGCTCGCTACTCCGAGCCGCGGCGACAATGCCAAGGCCGGCGATGCCAAGACGCCAGGTACCACGGTCGCCAACGTTGCACAGCAGGCCTATATGGCCGACGTCGCGACCAAGGTCGTGCTGCCGATGTTCAAGGCGCGCAACAAGCCTTTCGTGCTGGTGTTCTGGTCGCGCGATCCGGACGGCAGCCAGCACAACACAGGCGACAGCCTCAACACCATCACGCCCGGCATCAACGGCCCGACCTCGATGGCCGGCATCAAGAATGCCGACAACAACCTCGCCCAGCTCCGCAAGGCGCTCGACGAGCTCGGGCTCGCCGCGAACACCAACATCATGGTCTCCTCGGACCACGGCTTCTCGACGATCTCGAAGGAGAGCAAGACCAGCCCCTCGGCCAAGATCGCCTACGACGACACGCCGAAGGATTTCCTGCCGATGGGCTTTTTGGCGATCGATCTCGCCAAGGCGCTGAACCTGCCGTTGTTCGACCCCAACGACAAGAACGCCAAGGTCGCCGACAATGCCCATCCGAAGGCCGGCAACGGCGTGCTCGGCCAGGATCCGGCCAAGCCTGATGTCGTGATCGCCACCAATGGCGGCTCGGACCTGATCTATCTGCCGAACCGCGACAAGAAGCTCGCCGATCGCGTCATCACGGCGCTGCTCGAGCAGGACTATGTCAGCGGCCTGTTCGTCGACGACAAGCTCGGCACCTTCCCCGGAACGCTGCCGATGTCGAACCTCAATTTGAAGGGCAAGGCGGTGACGCCGAACCCGTCGATCGTGGTCAACTTCCGCTCCTGGTCGAGCGGCTGCGAGATCCCGACCAACTGCTCGGTGCAGATCGCCGACACCGTGCTGCGCCAGGGCCAGGGCATGCATGGCAGCTTCAGCCGCGGCGACACCTACAACTTCACCGCGGCGATCGGCCCCGACTTCAAGGCGGGCTATGTCGATCCGCTGCCGGTCAGCAACGCCGATGTCGGCATGACCGCGGCGCAATTGCTCGGCCTGCGCGCGCCGAACAATGGCGGGCTGATCGGCCGGGTGATGTCGGAAGCACTGCCGAACGGCATCGTGCCGAAGATGGCCGAGGGCACCATCATGTCGAAGAAGCCTTCGGCCAACGGCCTGCGCACCGTGCTGAAATTCCAGCGCGTACTCTCGACCCGCTATTTCGACGTCGCCGGGTTCCCGGGGCGGACGCTCGGGCTCGAGGAGAGCGGCGGCACACAGAAAACGGCGGGGAAGTGATCCCCGCCGCTCTCGCCTGAAGCCATTGGTTCGGGATGATGCACAGGCATCATCCCGACTGGTCACATCATCCCGATGTCGAACACGTTGGGCAGCTGGACTGCGAGCGGCAGCGCAGTCGCGCCGACCAGCGTCGCCACCATCGCCGCGAGCGCACGGCCGGTGCGGCGCTGACCGCGCATCCGGCCCGCGATCCATTCCAGAACCTTGGTGTCCATCTTGGCGCCTTGCGTCGGCGCCCAGCGATCGATGTTCGTATCCGGCGACAGCGCCACCGTGCGCGGCGGCACCGGCAGGCCGGATTCGGACGCGGCATGATGGGCGATCGCCTTGGCGAGCAGGTCGTCGAACCGGCCGCCATCACTGCGCTCGGCAGCAGCCTCGTTGATCGCGAACAGCGCCTCGATCTCGGCCCGGCTGACCGGCTGGTGCTCGACCGCGGCCGCAGTCAGGATGCGCGCGCACCAGGCAGCGTCATCGGCATCGAGCGACCGGGAGAAATGGATACGGCCCTTGGTGGTCGGGCCCTCGCCGGTGATCACGCCGTCGCGCACGATGGTCAGCGCATGGGCGGCGGTCTTGCGGCAGGACGGATGCAACGCACCGCTGAGAACCTCAGCGGTCTTGGTACTTGGGGTAGACATTGTGGGAGCTTTCAATTCCTATCTGAGGCCAGCTTTTCCATGCGGGCGTAAACGAGTGGTTAACGATTCGGAACTTGGGTTCCGAGATTTTTAGATGGTTGCTATTTGGTCGATTTAAACGCCGTCACGGTTCAGTCCTATAGCAGCCGGGGTCGGCGTGATGACGGCGATAAGCGGCTTTATCGGGGCATTTCCAAGCTTTTGTGCCGCAGCTGATATTTCGCCGCAGGAGTATGGATCAAAACAAATTGCTTGGAATTCCACCTTCAAGGAGAAATGTCTCACCTTTTTTCAGAAGCCGTTCACTTAAGCCTTCTTGCGTCCTATACTGGGAACCGACCACCTCAAATGCAATTTTGTCTGCAACATCAAATAGATGAGGTAAAATCATGGCACTTCAGATTGGCGCCGTCGCCCCCGACTTCGAAGCCGAGACCACCGAAGGGAAGATCAAGTTCCACGACTGGATCGGCAGCAGCTGGGTGCTTTTGTTCTCCCATCCCAAGGACTTCACCCCGGTCTGCACCACCGAGCTCGGCACGCTCGCCCGCCTGAAACCCGAATTCGACAAGCGCGGCGTCAAGCTGATGGGCCTGTCGGTCGATCCGGTCGACCGTCACGCCAAATGGTCCGAGGACATCAAGGAAACCCAGGGCGCGGCGCCGAACTACCCGATGATCGGCGACATCGATTTCAACGTGTCGAAGCTCTACGACATGCTGCCGGCCTCGACCTCGGGCGATCCCCTCACCCGCACGCCGGCGGACAATCAGACGGTCCGCAACGTCTTCATCATCGGCCCCGACAAGAAGATCAAGCTGGTGCTGGTCTACCCGATGACCACGGGGCGGAACTTCCAGGAGATCCTGCGCGTCATCGACTCGCTGCAACTCACAGCCACGCACCGCGTCGCCACCCCCGCCGACTGGAAGCAGGGCGAGGACGTGATCATTGCGGGCTCGGTCAGCAACGACGAGGCCAAGACGATCTATCCGCAGGGCTGGAAAGAACCGAAGCCCTACATCCGCATCGTGCCGCAGCCGAAGTAACGGCCGGCACGCACGTCCGGGTGACCTGCGCACAGCCTGTTATCGTCTGGTTTCGCGACGATCTGCGGCTGTCGGATCACCCGGCCCTGCATGAAGCGGCCAGCCGCGGCGCGCCCGTGGTCGGTCTCTATGTCCGCGACGAAGCAAGCCGTGCCCTGAAACCTCCAGCGTCGCGCCCCCTCGGGGGCGCGACGCGCTGGTGGCTGGCGCAGTCGCTGCGCGCACTCCGCAAAAGCCTTGAGGTGATAGGCGGCACGCTGGTGCTGCGCACCGGACCAGCCGCCTCCGTGATCGCCACGCTGGCGCGCGACATCCATGCGGGCGCCGTGTTCTGGAACGACATCGCGCAGGCGCCGCATCAGGCGATTGCCGCGGGCGTTGAATCTGCGCTCGCAAGCGACGGAATAGACTCGCAGATTTTCCCGGGCGACCTGCTCGCCGAACCCAGGGCGATCCGCAACAAGGACAACCGTGGCCTGCGCGTCTTCACGCCATTCTGGCGGCGCGTGCAGGCGCTGGGCGATCCGCCAAGGCCGTTGCCGGCACCGAAGAAGCTCGCATCCATCGGCGGCGTCGCGAGCGAAGCCCTCGACGATTGGGGCCTCGAGCCGACCCGGCCCGATTGGGCCGGCGGCCTGCGCGACACCTGGTCTCCGGGCGAAGCCGCGGCGCAGGCCCGACTGAAGGCGTTCCTCGACGAGAATATCAGCGGCTACAGCGACGACCGCGACCGGCCCGGCCGCGACGGCACCTCGCGGCTCTCCCCGCATCTGCGCTTCGGCGAGATCAGCCCACGCCAGGTCTGGCACGCCGCCCGCTTTGCGGCCGCCGAGCATCCGCGGCTCTCTGGCGATATCGACAAGTTCCTCAGCGAGCTCGGCTGGCGCGAGTTCTGCCGCCATCTGCTGTTCGACGTCCCCGACATTGCGGATCGGAATCTGCAGGCGCAGTTCGACGCGTTTCCATGGAAGCGCGACGCCCGTGCGTTGGAAGCCTGGCAACGCGGCCTGACCGGCTACCCGATCGTCGATGCCGGCATGCGCGAGCTCGGGCGCACCGGCGTGATGCACAACCGGGTGCGCATGGTGGTCGCCTCGTTCCTGGTGAAGCACCTGCTGATCGATTGGCGCGCCGGCGAACAATGGTTTTGGGACACGCTGGTTGACGCCGATGCCGGCTCCAATCCGGCGAACTGGCAATGGGCCGCCGGCTCCGGCGCCGATGCCGCGCCCTATTTCCGCGTCTTCAATCCGATCCTGCAAGGCGAGAAGTTCGATCCGGACGGCGCCTATGTCAGGCGCTGGGTGCCGGAGCTCGCGCAGCTTCCCAACGACCTGATCCACCAGCCCTGGACTGCAACACCAATCGAGCTGGCGAGCGCCGGCGTCGAACTCGGCAAGACCTATCCGCCGCCGATCGTCGATCACAAGCAGGGACGCGAACGCGCGCTTGCGGCGTATGCAAAAATCCGCGGCAAGGATTAGAGCAAGGGTCAGGAGCGGCGGTTGACCAGCAGCACCGCGGCGGCGCAGGCGGCCATGCCGGCCATGGCGACGTAATCCAGCCGCTCGCCGAACAGCACATAGGCCATCAACGCGGTCACCGCCGGCACCAGATAGAACAGGCTCGCGACCGAGGTCGCAGCATGGTGACGGATCAGCCAATACAGCAATCCGATCGAGCCGATCGACAGCGCGAACACCAGCCAGGCGATCGCCAGCACGAACTCGCTAGTCCAATGCACGACATTGGTCTCGAACAGCCAGGCGCCGATGCCGAAGAAGATCGTCACCGCGACGTACTGCACCAGATTGCCGGCGCGCCAGTCGATCTGGTTGCAGTAGCGGCGCTGGTACAGCGTGCCAAGCGTGATGCTGATCAGCGAGACGCCGGAGGCAAGCCAGCCCCACCCCGCGTCACCCGTCATCGGCCGGTTGTGCAGGATCAGCACGACCCCGGCGAGACCGAGCACGAGTCCGCCCCATTGCAGCGGCGTGACGCGCTCGCCGAACCAGCGGTTGGCGATGGTCGAGGTCAGGATCGGCTGCAGGCCCGGGATCAACGCCGACAGGCCTGCGGGAATCGAATGCGCGATCGCAATCGCGGTGCCGCCGAGATAGAAGCCGTGCACCAGGATGCCGGCCAGCGCACTGTGGAAAACACCTGTCCGGTCCGGCCATTTCGGCCGTGCGACCGCGGCGATGATCGCCATCACCACCACCACGAACGCCATCCGGATCGCCAGATAGGTCAGCGGCTCCGCATTGTTGATGACGTATTTGGTGCCGATGAACCCCGTGCTCCACAGCACGACAAAAATCGCCGGCGCCAGCCGAGCGGCAGTTTCCTCGAAGCTCTTGTTCATTGCAGGCCGTCATTGCCTGAAGATGAGGCAGCGGGCAATCGCGAATTTTCGCGCGTTAGCCGGACGAGCGCCCCAGGCACGCTGTCGTCCCTGCGAAAGCGGGGACCCATACTCCGCGGCGGATGTTGTGAAAGGAACGCGTCGTTCCAGCGAACTTCAACGATGACCATCGGTGGTTATGGTCCCTGCGTTCGCAGGGACGACACTGAACGTGTTGCACCGTCTGTTGGTCACATTTCGCATTCTCGCGACATAATCCGTCCGAGCTTTGTATCTCGTTCCGCCGGGTTGCTTTGTCGCCTGAGCGCGCTCTGACTTTGCAAACTGTTGCGCCTGTTCGCCACAAATCACGACCATTTGTCCTCAGGGATGCCATGCGCGTTTGTCGGATGCAGCATCCTGTCCTCGCGGATACGCTCCCTGAACAACCTCGCAGCCATCGGTCGCGGCGCGGTCCGGATAATCACAGGGATCTGCCGTCACCGAATACCGGCGGCCAAGAACACTGCACAAGAAGAACCGGCCACGAGCCGGACAAGAAGAAGAACAATGGACCAAGTGGCGTTGGTCGTCGTTCGGGCGGTCGAGAGCGGCGCGACGACGACGAAAGATATTATCGGCGTAACCAGATTGTCCCGCCTCAAGGTCGAGCGCGCACTGGGCGCGCTGGAGAAGCAGAAGCTGCTCGTTCGCGAACGACAGGGCGCGTGGGCCCTCGGCTTTCCGGTGGCTGCGACGGTCAGGCAATGCGGATCATGCACCCTCTGCTGCAAGGTGCTTGAAGTCACCGACCTCGGCAAACCGGTCAACACGCTCTGCAACCACATCCTGGCGGGCGGCGGATGCGGGATCTATCACGAGCGTCCCCGGCAGTGCCGCTCATTCAGCTGCGCCTGGCTGCAGGGCCATCTCGATGATGACTGGTTTCCCGAGAGCGCGGGCATGGTGCCGCATTTCGGGCTCGATACACTCAATGTGCAGGTCGACCTCGATGATCCCGAGCGCTGGCGCGAGGAACCCTATTTCAGCAAGCTGTGCGAACTATCGCTGAAGGGCCTCAGGGTGAGCGATGGGCGGCCGTATGCCACCCTCGTCATCGTCGGTCACGACCGCTATTTGCTGCTCGGCCGGACCATCGTGCCCGATCCAACGCTGTTCGGCACCGCCTTCGTGCCGATCACGTTCGATACTTTCCGCTACTGGAAGGCCAGGTCGCTCGAGCATCTGCAGCGGTTGAACGATCGCGTCATGGAGATCCACCGCATCCAGCAGGAGTTCGGATATTGCGCCATCCCTGACGACGATGACGACGATCCCTCACCGCCTTACCAGCCGGCGCTTCTGCAGCGGTCAAAGGAACTGGGCGTGATACGCACGACGTGACGATACCCGGACACAGCGCAGGTCAACCCGCCGGTTCGAGAAACAAGCGGCTGTGAGCGTCAACCGGTGAGACCCGCCTTGCGCAATCCATCGAGGAAATGTTCGCGGTCGGAGGGATTACGATACCGTTCGGCTCTGGCCTGGGCGAGGTCAAGAGTTCTCGCGGGCGCGATGTTGCCATTCGCATTCAGTTCGCGACAACGTTGGCTAACGAACGCATCAGCCTCGGCCTGCGCCTCGCCGAGGCGTCCCATCTGCGCATAGCAGGCTGCAAGGAGGCCGTGCGACCACCTGTCGAACGACCGCGCCTCCATCACCGCCTTGACCGCCTGCTCGTACTCGCGCCCTGAATAGAGGGCAAGCGCGTGATACCAGTGGTACAGGTTGGGCGGAAACGGATTGAGCCGCTTGGCTGTCCCGATCCACATCAGCGCCTCGCGCCACCGTCCCCAGTAGACCAGGATGTTGGCGAAAACGGCGGCGACATCGGCATCGTTTGGATTGAGGGCGAGCGCGCGGCTGAAATGGATTTCGGCCTTGGCGTCATCTTTCAGCAGGAACAGCAACTGGGCGAAGACGCCATGAGACCAGGCGTCGCCGTCCTCGATATCGAGCGCGTTCTCGATCTCACTCCGCGCCTCGCCCAGAGTTGCGGTGGTGGGTGATTCGAGAAACACGTCACAGACGATGGTCCAGGCGATGTTGACGTGGGCGCGGGCATATTGCGGGTCAAGCGCCACGGCGCATCGAAAATAGTCCCTGGCCTGGGCCATGGCATCCACGGTCAATTGACGCCATCGCTCGTTTCCGAGCAGGACCAGATCATAGGCGGTAATGCTGGAGGTCGGCTTGCGTCTGGCGACCTCCCGGCCGGCATCCTCCATCCGACCCGGCAGCGCGGCGACAATCGCGCGTACAATCTCGTCCTGCAGAGCGAAGATGTCATCGAGATCGCGGTCGTAGCGCTCGGTCCAGAGATTGTAACCGCTCGCGGCATCGAGCAGCTGGATGGTCACCCGCACACGGCTGCCGATCTTGCGCACACTCCCTTCGGCCACGTAGCGGACGCCGAGCTCGCGGCCGACCCGTTTGATCTCGGCTGTCCTGCCTTTGTAGGCGAAGCTGGAGTGACGGGCGACGACGAATAGTGACCTGAACCGCGACAGTTCCGCGATGATGTCTCCCGTGATCCCGTCGGAAAAATAGTCCTGCGCGGGATCGCCGCTCAGATTCGACAACGGGAGCACCGCGAGCGACGGCTTGCCGGACAGCGCCGGCTCGGGCGTTACCGAGGAGCCCGGCTCGGATACGCTCGCAACCGGCGGGCCGACGTAGCGATAGCCGCGACGCGGCAGCGTCTCGATCCAGTTCGCGCCTCCGTCGATGTCGGCAAATACCTTCCGCAAGGCGGCGATCTGCACGGTCAGGTTGCTCTCCTCGATCGCAAGCCCCGGCCAGGCCGCCTCCACCAACGCGTCCTTGGAAACCGGCGATCCGGCCCGCTCGACAAGCAGCCGAAGCAGCACCACCGCGCGCCGCCCGAGCGCGACCGGTTCGGCCTCCCGGAACAGCATCTCGGCCCCGGCGTCGAGGCGGAAGGGCCCGAATTCGTGGAGTGTTGCCATGGCTCCGGAGACTACATTTTTTGGAACTTTTTCGGAATGGATTCAGGACCTCGGGGAAGCGGACGATCATGCTGCGGCGGTGCTGAACCTCGAGGAGAGCCCGATGCGCGATCCAGGCTATGCGGCGAAGGCGGACGGCCCGGCGGCCCGTCCCGGTCCGGAAGTGAATGCCGGTGACCCTGCCCACGTTTGCCGCATGCTCGAGGCCGTCCAGGCGTTGGCCCCGCTCATCGCTGCGCAGCGCAACACATTCGACAGCGGACGGCGGTTGCCGGACGCGGTTTTCGCCGCATTGGCGGATGCCGGCCTGTTCCGCCTGTGGCTGCCGCAAGCGCTCGGCGGACCCGAACTGTCTCCCTTCGCGTTCATGCGCGTCGTTGAAGCCGCCTCGGCGCTCGATGGCTCCGTCGGCTGGCTGGTCGGCAATGGCGCCGGCATGAGCCGGATCGGCGGCTACCTCGATGAGGCCGTCGCACGTGAGTGGTATGCCGACCCGCGCGCCTTTGTCGCAAGCGCGACCGGCGCGGTCGGCACGGCAACCGCCGTCGCAGACGGCTATCGCGTTTCCGGGCGCTGGCCGTTCGGCAGCGGCGCCCATCACGCGACGCGCTTCATGGTGCTGGCCAGCGTCAGGCCCGACGATCCGGCTTCGCCGCTTCTCTGCTGCTATCTCGGGCGGGCGGATGTGACCATCCTCGACAACTGGCATGTATCCGGGCTGCGCGGCACCGGCAGTTGCGATTTCGAGGCGCGGGATATCTTCGTGCCGGCCGCTCACGCTCATCCTTTTCTCGGGCTGCAACCGACCCAGCCCGGACTGCTCTATCGCATGCCACCGTCATCGGTGTTCGCGTGGAGCATCTGCGGGGTGCCGCTCGGCATCGCGTCCGGCGCCATGACCTCGTTCACGGAGCTCGCCAAAGGCCGCTCCGGAAATCGGGCCGCGCTCCGCGATCGCGAGATCGTTCAGGCGACGGTCGGGCGGACCAGGGCGATGCTTCGCGCCGGCCGCGCGCTTCTGATCGATGCCATGACCGAGTTGATGGCCGCAACCGACACGGGCGACCAACGGCTGGTGGAGGCACGCGCAGACATTCGGATCGCCAACGCACATGCGGCGGAGACTGCGACGTCCATCACCGAGATGCTGGCCGCCAGCGCAGGCGCCGTCGCCATCTTCGAGACCTGCACCCTGGAGCGTGCGGTCGGCGATGTCCGCGCCGCGGCGAAGCATATCGCGATGAGTCCGAACAATTACATCACCGCCGGCCGGCTGGCGCTCGGGCTCGATCCCGGCACGACGAGGTTTTGACCATCATCCGGCCACCAACGGAGTTGCCCATGTCAGTGGCTTGCCGGCCGGCACGCGCGCAGGATCTGGAATTCGCCGACGCCCTCGTCGTCTCCAGCATCAACGATCTCACGGAACGGCACGGCTTCGGCTCGATGGCGGTGTCGTCTCCACCCAATTTCCAGTTGTTTTGCATGAGGGACGATCCCGATGGTCTCTGGGTGGCGGAGGAGAACGAGCGGATCCTCGGCTTCGCCTGGAGCTGGGTCTGCGGCGACATGTGGTTTCTGGCGCAGCTGTTCGTGTCGCCCGATCAGCAGGGGCGGAGCATCGGCAACGAACTGATCAAGCGGACCATCGAGCACGCCGGGAAATCGGGCGCGTCCAACAGGGTGCTCATCACCTTCAGCTTCAACACGGTATCGCAGGGGCTCTACATCCGTCACGGACTGCTTCCGCGATTCCCTATCTACAGTGTCAGTGCATCGCGCGACCAGTTGATCGGTCATTTGCACGGTCCCCAATACGACGTCACACCGCTCAAGCCGGAGGCCTCGACCCTGCGCCGCCTCGCGCAGGCAGACCAGCGGACCCTTGGTGTCTCGCGCGAAAAGCATCATCGCTATCTGCTCCATGAGGGCGCGGCGACCGGGTTCAATCTCCACGATGGAAACGACTGGATCGGCTATGCCTATGTGGACGCCGGTGGTCATATCGGACCGCTCGCGGTCATGGAGCCGAACGCGGTCGCTCCGGCCTTGAGAACAGCGTTGTACCTGGCGGCCGGGAGCGGCGCGTCACGGATATCGGCATTCCTGCCCGGTGCGAGCAAGGCGGCGCTTGATGCCGCAATGGCGCACGGAATGCGGATCAAGTGTCCGATGCTGCTGATGTCGTCGCGAGAATTCGGCAATTGGAGCCAGTATCTGCCGCGCAATCCGGGCTTCATGTGACCCGCGCGGGTCTCGATTCGACCGTCGCATGGCGCCGATCGTCATCTGAGGTGATACTTCCTGCCGTTCGTGTTCGGGTCGGTATTGTCGCTTGTCGAGAACATCAAGGCCAGTCCGAAATAGCCCCAGCGATCCCGGTAAAGTCCAAATCGGCCGGCGCCCTTGTCGATGATCTCTTGCTGGGTGCTATTCGCCGGGCCGAGCAGCCTATCGTCTTCATACAGCCGGGCAGTCTTGATCTCGCCATCCACGTATTTGACGGGCACGAGAAACGCGTGCCCCTGATAAAAGTGAAAGGTGCCGCGCAGCAGTTGTCGGTCGATCGGGCTTGCCGGAACCAGATAGAGCAATGCACTCGACGCCAGCGCAAAAAGCGTCGATCCGATCACGATGCGCGTATTGGTGGATATCCTCAACGGCACTTTCCCCAGGCTCTTGCTTGCCACGCGTCTCTGTAGCGCGCGGCTTCATCGCATACAACCGACGGGCATCCGCCATCGCGTTCAAGAAGGCGCTCGGCAAGCCGCCGGCGAAATATCTCAGCGACATCGTGCAAGGCGGCGGTTCGGCCTTTGCGGCGTGACGCACACCGACGCAGCCTCCGAAGTTAGGAACGCTCGCCCAACACAGGCGTTTTCAAGCCATCGGACGTGCCGCGTGCGAGCGGGTCAGCGATCGCGATGGCAAACTGCGAGCTGGCACCTCACCGAACCAGACAACAATTCAGGATAGGCCCGTGGTCGAATCCGGCAGGATTTCTCGCGTTCGCTGCGTCGACAACACGTTGCAGCGGGACACGCTCTCGCTCGGGCGCGTCTACGACGTGACGGGGGATAGCGAACGTGACGGTTACTACGAGCTCAGCGGATTAGGCCGCTTCAGCCGGTCCAGATTCGAGGTGGTAGAACCGAACGACGACAAGGCCGGTGTCCAGCGGACGCCCCGGTCGAGATAGCCAGGGAGACCTGGGTACGGACCGTCGTTGCGGCCGCCGGAAGGCGATATCGGACGCTTAAGGCCGCACCTCGCAAATGCGTGATCAGGCGCCACCACCGGTTGCCTTCATTTGGGCACGTATCGGGAACAGGCTGCGGAACCAGGACGCAAAGGCGGCCGCCGCAGGGGGTGCCTGCAATTGACGTATCGATCCCACAGCAGCTGGCAGGACGTGGATCTGCGCAATCTCGTTCGGGTCATCTCGGCCTGCACCCTCGGACTCTGGGCATTTGCGGCCGGCCTCCTGATCGGGACCTTCCTGTTTTCATGACAGGCTTGGTGGACCCGCCGCCCGGTTTACCCGCCGCTCAGGTGATGTGCGGCGACGAACAGGACGAGCGCGCTCAGCACCAACGCTGATGCGGCGCCGGCAACGCCGCGGGCGAGTTCAGCCTTCGAAAGATTGGACCTGGTTGCCATCACAACCTCCTGCGCGGGCGAGCTGAGGCCGGTCCGTTCCGGCGGTGAGGCTCGCTCTCGCTGCTCGGAACCATCGCATCATGAGGATGAACGCATCATGAGCGAAACGAATGGCCAGTGTTGCCGGCTCCGAATTCTGACCGCAGGGTTTCGGGTCGCGGGCATTGGCCGCATGCGGCAAGCGGGCAAAGCCGCGCTGGAAGAAGGTCCGGAGCGCGCGAGCGTCCGCGCCTACCACTCTTCCGGACAGGGATCGACGATCTTCCAGAGATCGACGCCGTTCTTGATCTTCTTCATCTCGGTGGTGAGCCCGCCGTTGCGGCGGATCCAGTCCTTCACCGTGTCCGGATAGTAGGACATCAGGTCGGAGGTCCCCTCGAGGCTGGTGACCTTGATGCCGAAGGTGAAGGCCTTGTCGTAATAGGCCTGGTGGAAGCCGATGCTGGCCTTCGGCGTCACGCAGATCTTGTTCAGCGGCACGATGCCGAACACCAGCGTGCAGGCCGAATTGCAGATGCCGTCGATCACGACGCGCTCGCGGCGGTCGCGGATCTGCTTGTACTTGGCCTTGTACTCCTCGACATAGCCGCCATGGTCGCGCGTGATGTGCAAAACGGCCCCCGCTGGCGTGACCGCCAGAACCGAGAGCAGCAAAGCGACAAGGGGCGTGATGCGCATGGAATGTTCTAAACCGAGGGAGAGGCGGCCCGGGCGGACCTGACCGCAAGACTCTGGCCGGACTGTGTTGGCAATCCGTTAAGCATCCCCAAAAAGGCGGAATTTGGCGCGCTGTGGCTGATTTCCCGCAGCTTTTGGCCGGATTCCGGGTTAAATGAAGCGCCAGAGGATCTTGGACCGGCTGCGCAAGCCGATTCCAGCGTGAATGCCAGGAGGCCGCCAATGACCAAGACCAAGCTTTTCGCCGCCCTCGCCGTGACCGTTTCCCTGACCATCCCGGCCCTCACCCCGGCTGCAGCGGCCGACCTCTCGGCCACCCCGCGCCACCACCGGCATCACCACCACGCGCATTGGGGCCTGCCCTACCACATCAGCTACCTGCACAATTACGGCCCGGGCCCGGCCGCCGGCAGCTTCGCCTATTACGACGGCCCGTCGACCAACAAGTGCTACCAGGGCTCGGCCGCCTATATCGGCCAGGATCGTCGCCGGCATCCCTGCTTCTGAGGGCTTTGCGGGAAACGGCCGGGGCAGCGCGCGACACCGCCCGGCGACGCGCGAGGCTGCTGGCCCTCCCCGCCCAAGTCTGATAATCGACCCCCGCGGCGCTCGTAGCTCAGCTGGATAGAGCATCGGATTTCGATTCCGAGGGTCGGGAGTTCGAATCTCTCCGAGCGCGCCACTGGCGCACCACCCAAATCGATTGGACTTGCCTGGTTTCTGACGCCCCTCGGCGACATGGAACCGGGCCGATTAACGCTCCCGCGGTTCGGGCTTCCCTTCCCCTTGACGCTGTTGGGCGCCGGGGTGATAGGCTAGCGGCATTTCAAACGGCCATTTTGAATGAACGATTTATCGGGATTGAAGCAGCTTTTGCTGGTGGTTTTGATCTTCGTGCCTTTCGAGCGACTGCTCGCCGCGAGGCCTCAGAAGATTCTCAGGCGTGGCCTGCTGACCGACATGGCCTTCCTGTTTCTCAACGGGTGGCTGGTGGTGGGCGGCGTGATCGCCATCATGGCGGTGGCCACTCTGGTCAACCGGTCGATCCTGCCGGCAGCGGTGACGCAGACGATCGGCGATCTTCCGTATCTGGTGCAAGTGCCCATCGTGATCCTGATCGCGGACCTCGGCGTCTACTGGACGCACCGCATCCTGCACGTCGTGCCTGCCATGTGGGAAATCCATTCCGTTCATCACGCGGTCGAGGAACTGGATTGGCTCGCGGCGGTTCATCAGCACCCGCTCGACGTAATCTTCATGAAGGCCGGGGCGCTGTTTCCGCTTTACGCGCTCGGTTTCTCCGCGGAAGCGATCGCCACTTACCTTCTCACCTACTTCTGGCAGACTTGGCTGGTTCACGCCAACGTGCGCCTGAACTACGGACCACTGCGTCACATCCTGGTGTCGCCGGAATTTCACCACTGGCACCACAGCAGCGAGACGGCAGCCAGGGACAAGAACTTCGCCGGACTGTTCTCGTTCTACGATGTGCTGTTCGGGAGCGCCCACCTTCCGAAGGGGCAGAATCCCAAGACATTTGGCGTCGATCATCCAATGCCCTCCAGCTATCTGGCGCTCCTGGCCTACCCGATCGTCGCGTGGACCTCGAAGCGCAAGCGCAACGATCCGCCAGCCGCCCAACCTCACATGCCAAGTGGTGGCGAGCCTGCGCAGCCGCGCCAGATCGCGCCGCTGAGCTAACTCCGCAGGCTCTTGTCGCCGAACCAGCGCCGGCAGGCGCGGCTGAAGCTCGTCGCGTCGGTGTAGCCGAGCGCGGCCGCCATCTCGTCGCGCGACTGTGTATCGGCCGCGAGCATTGTCCGGGCGCGCTCGCGCAGCACGCCGTCGAGCAGCGGCCGGAACGCGCAGCCCGCCTCGGCCAGCCGCCGCACCAGCGTCCGCCGCGAGGTGCCGACGAGGCGCGCGGCCTCCTCCTCGCCGAGCCGCTGCGGCAGCCGTGCCGCAATCAGGCTCTCGACGATCCGCGCCAGCGCCGCGGTGTCCGAGCGCGGCCTCTCGATCTCCTCGAGCGCCTCGATGGCCTTGGCGTGCAATTCCGGATCCGCAAACGGCGAAGGGCGCGCGCATAGCTGCTTCGGCACGTCGAAGATGAAGGCGGCGGCGTTGAACTTCACGGCGCAGGAATAATACGGCATCAGCCGCTCCGCGCCCGCAGGCGGCGGCCAAGGAAACTGCAAGGTCGCCTGATCGATCGCATCCTCGAGCAGCTGCGCATAGACCGCATGCACGTTGAGGCTGACCGCCAGCGCCACGGCGCGCCACAGCGCGGCATCCATGGCGACCGCAGGAGAGATTTCAATCTGGATCGAGCGCGGTGTTGTGCGCAGCCGGTTACGGATGAAGGGCGCGCGGGTCGACCCGAAGCGCGCGCCGGTGTTGAGCGCGTCCGCGATGGTCGGCGCCGTCCTGGTCGCGACATCGAGCGCGCCCTGCAGCGATGTCGACCAAACCGCCGCGGCCGACAACGGCCACAGCTCGCCATGCCGGCGGGTGATGTTGGCGGCGAGGATCACCAGCGACGACACCGGCATGTGAGCGCCGGGCTGGTCGAGCACGTCCTGCTCGATTGCGGTGCCCCGCAGCAGCTCGTCGCGTTCGCCCCGCGTCTTGCCGAACGCCCGCACCAGCGCCCGCGCATAGCTCACGGACACCGGCGTGCGAAGGGCATCGGCCTCCGATCCCTGCATTGCCTCGGCGCCTCCCTCGCAAGCGTTCAGCCCAACAGGCTTGGCGCAAAATGCCACAAAATTGGCCTGTTGGGAACTGGCGGCGCAGGCCCGCCCCGCGGCATCCTGAGCGCAATAACGGCGAACGCCGCCTCGACAAGAGATGCTGGAGGGAATGCGATGATCTTCACGGGCACCAATGCCGCTGGCGAAACGATCACCTACCGGGACGGCAAGCGCTATCTGTGGATGCTCGCGTTCATCCCGCCGCTGATCCCGCTGTTGTCCTACTGGCTCTTCCTGCGGACGCACAATCCGCTGGTGACGCTGATTCCGTTCGTCTTCATCTTTATCCTGATCCCACTGCTCGATGTCCTATTCGGCGAAGACACCCACAATCCGCCGGCGGAAGTGGTCGCCGCGATGGAGGCCGATCCCTATTATCTGCGGCTGGCGCGCATCACCGTGGTGTTTCCATGGATCAACTACGTCGCCCTGATCGCCTTCTTCGGCACGCAGGAGCTGCCGTGGTGGTCCTATGTCGCTTTGCTGCTCGGCGTCGGCACCATCAATGGCGGGGCGCTGTTGATCGGGCACGAGCTCGGCCACAAGGCCGACCGGCTCAACATCTTCTTCGGCATGCTCGCCAACTGCGCGGTGGGTTACGCCCATTTCCGCGTCGAGCACAATCGCGGCCATCACACCTGGGTCGCGACGCCGGAGGATCCCGCCAGCGCGCGGTTCGGTGAATCGATCTATGCCTTCGCGACGCGAGAGCTGCCGGGCGCGTTCATGCGCGGCTGGCGCAATGAGGCCGAACGGCTGACCCGGCGCGGCGAGCCGGTCTGGTCGGTCAACAACGAGATCCTGCAGGGCTTTGCGCTCACGCTCGTCGTCGCGGCCATTCTGATTGCGCTGTTCGGCTGGAAGGTCGCGCCGTTCATCGTCGCGCATCATTTCCTCGGCTGGTATGCGCTGACCCAGGCCAATTATGTCGAGCATTACGGATTGCTGCGCGAGAAGCTGCCGAACGGACGCTACCAGGCGGTCGAGCCGCGTCACTCCTGGAACACCAACCACATCGTCTCAAACCTGATGACGTTCCATCTGCAACGTCATTCCGATCACCACGCCAACCCGATGCGCCCCTACCAGTCGCTGCGCGATTTCGACGACATCCCGCGGCTGCCGAACGGCTACACCGGCATGTTCGGCCTGGCTGCGATCCCGCCGCTCTGGTTCCGCGTGATGGACCCGAAGACACTGGCGTGGGCCGGCGGCGACAGGAGCAAGCTCAATCTCGGCGACCGGCCGGCGAATGCGTGATTGCAGGTCTCGCCCGGCCTGCAAGCAGGCCGGGCGATCGTCGTAAGCACGCGCGATGCGCGGTCATCGTGAGACGTAGCCTGCCGCAAGCGGCTTGAAGCGATAGATCAGATATGGGGCCTTGTTCTCGCCCTTGCCGCCGTGGAACATTGCCGCCGCAGAGATTTGCGATGCCGACACGTACATGTAGCCATCCGAAGAGGCCGTGATTCCGTCAGGCCACACCATCTCCGCATCGCTCAGATAGGTGCGGTACTTGCGATCGGTCCCGACGACGCCCACCGACTTGCTCTCGACCGCGGTGAGATAGAGATTGCCGGCATAGTCGATCGAGAGCCCGCCATTGTTCGGCTTGTCTGAGTAGCGCTCGACCTTGGCGCTGAGCTCGGCCGGCGTCAGCTTCTCGTCATTGAGATCGGCCACGCGCACGCGATAGATCGAGCGGCCGCTGAGCGGCGCGAAATAGACCCATTCCGACCTGACATCCATGGTGATGCCGTCGCAGCCGACCTTGATGATGGACGGCTTGCCGTCCTTGCCCGACACGGTGAGATCCTTGCCGTCCACAGTGATCGGCAGGTCCTCGGGAATCGTGGAGCGGTCGCCGTCAAGCACGCGCCTGGCGCGCCCGGTATCCATGTCGATGACGATGATCGCGGCATGCGATCCGTCGCCACCGGGACCGATGTTCTCGTCGGCGATGTAGAACTTGCGATGCTTCTGGTCGATCACGATGTCCTGCGGCTGCGAGCCCGGCCGCGTCACCGGATCGGGCATGTAGTAGATGCGCTCGAGCCGGTCGCTGCGGGTATTCCATCCCACCAGCTTGGGCGTGATGTTGGTGCGGAATCCCATGTCGATGATCCACACCACGCCATTCTCGTCCGAGCGAAGCCCGAGCACGTTGTCGAGATACTGGTCGGTGCCTTTCCGGGGCGTATTCCACTCCGCGCTTGGAAATGGCTGCGACGTCGTCGGCGACGTTAGCCTGGCGACCCTGATCTCGGGGCTGAAGAATGGGTGATGGCTGAAGATGAGCTGGTTATCCGGCGTGATGGCGATGTTGCCGACCGACTCGGGCAACCGCGCCACGATTTCGGCGCGAACCGCCTCATCCGCACGCGCGCTCGATAGCATTACGTTCGCCGTCATCGCGGCGATCAACAAAATCCCTCGCTTCACGCGGGTCCCCTCCCTGTTATCGTTGGTGTGTCGTTGCGCACCGGACCGGCCTTGATCGGCAAGGTTCGGCTTTGCGGGATCGACGTTGCGCGCTAATTTGGGCGCTGACAATTACGCACAGGAATGTCCGGTAGTATCAGGGAGTGAACCATGAAGGGGCTTGATGCGAAGAGCTATGACTGCGCGGTCGGCTGCCCCGTCGAGGCGACGCTCGATCTGATCGACGGCAAGTGGAAAGCCGTGATCCTCTACCACCTGCTCGGCGACACCATCCGCTTCAACGAACTCGGGCGGCGGCTGTCGCGGATTTCGCAACGCATGCTGACGCGGCAACTTCGCGAGCTCGAGACCGCGGGCCTGATCCACCGCGAGATCTATCCGGAGGTGCCGCTGCGCGTCGAATATTCGCTGACGCCGCTCGGACGTTCGCTCGAGCCCGTCATCCGGTCGCTGTGGGTCTGGGGCAATTCGTACCTGGAGACGCGCCGACCCTCGCCGCGTGCGATCAACGGTGCGTCAGCTTCGGCGCCGCGCGCCGGTTAGGGCAACAGCTCAGGCTTGCCGCCGCTTCATCGCGCCGATGCCGAGGAACGAGCCGTTCACCGACGAATACTGGCTGGTGAATTCGAACGCATCGAAGCCAGGTGCTTCGAATTCCTTCAGTGCTTTCCAGAGCAGCGTCGTATCCGGACAGGCCTGGGAGTGGATGTCATGATGTACGATGATGCTGGCGTGGGAGCGCACCAGCAGGTGATCCTGCATCGCACCGCGCAGGCTGTGATCGCCGTCGATGAAGACGAAGTCGGGCTTCAGCCGATCGACATGGGCACCCGCTAGAGGTGAAGTCGAATAAGCCTGGAGATAGACCGGCTCGATAGAAGCCTGCTCCTGCAGCAGTTCGAAATAGGTCGCGATGAAGGGCGTCGGCGCGATTGGATCGAGCGCGATCACGGTCTTCAGGTCGGCGCCGCTGTGCCTCAGCCACTCCGAAACCAGGATGAACATGCCGCCCCAGCGGCATCCGATTTCCATATAGGAGGAAATGCCGGACGCGTTGCGCGCGAGCCAGGCCAGATACGGCGCAAGCTGCTCGGATACTGCCAGAGGTGGAGGCCCTTGCCGAAGCTCGGCGCAAGCTCCGGCGGCTGCTCGTGAAGCAGTTCGTCATTGAGCCCCAGCGCAGGGATGAACTCACGTTCGAGGAATTCCACATCGAGCCGCTGAGACGGCGTCAATGCGGCGATGGTGCTGATCGCTTCACGCACGAACGGCGCAAGGTCGGCGAAACGCTGGTATCGGTCTTCTGGAGCTTGCTGGACGTTGAGCATCGGTGCGATCGGGCGAGGGTTGGACGGACGGGAGAGCGCTGGCGGCAAGTCTCCTCCTCCTTCAACGGCGCGAGCGCCCTTCCCGGGCGGAGAATCTTGCATCCCGCCGCGCTGATCGCGCGTCCATCCATGGCCCGTCTTGCCGCCGCCCGTCTCACCCGCTCGGGATCTTCCGACGCACGGCCTCCACGCCGGCATCGGTGACGCGATATTTCCGCCCCATCTCCGGCAGGATCCAGCCCTTCTCGATCATTCCAGCGATGGTGCTCGGGCCGACGCCCGCGGGAAACGGCCGGCGATGCCGGATCGCGTCGATCGCGACCCGCTCCAGATGGGTCGCGACATGCGAGGGGCGCGCGCGAAACGCCTTTGCCATGATCAGGACCGACAGCACCTCGGCGCGCCGGCGCACGGCCGACGCGCTGCGGGTCAGTTCGTTGCTGATCTCGAGAGCATTCTTGCCGGCCCGGGCGAGTTCTCTGAGCTTCTCGTCCTCGTCAGAGCTCCAGCGTCGCACGATCCCCATCTGCCCCTCACCGCCCGGGTACCCATCTCGAACCGATGCATACGCAGGCGATGCTGATTTGCCATGTGACTTTTGGCACCTCTTGATGTGACGTTGGAGACTGTCGCCATCAAGAAGGCCGATTGCGGTGCCGTCCGATGCGGCACTCAGAAGCACGATCCGATTGAATCGGATCATGCTCCAATCTCTTTGTGTGATCGCGTTTCGCTTCAGTGCTTGCTGGGTTCAAGCGTGATGAGCACGCCGGTCGGTTCGGGCTCGTGCGGCCGCAGCGACGTCAGCTCCGGATCGCTCCACTCGGCTAGGCTCACCACCTCGCCGGTCTGCCCCGGCATGTCGGAGGTCTGGGCGGGTTCGAGCACCTTGAGCCCGGTGGTGTCGACGAAGAATGTGTGCTCGCCGAACACGCTGTTCAGCTGCGCCACCGCCGGATGATCATCCGGAAGCACCTGCGCGTTCAATTGCGTCATGGTCTGCTTGACTTGCGTGGAATTAAGCTTCATCCGCTGCTCCTTCTTTGTTGGTTCCGGCCTTGGATGTTTCCCTGGCTGCTTCCTCCCCGCCCGCACCCCTCGCCGGGGGCTTCGAAGTCTCGAACCGATCAGGCAACGAAACGTTCCGCACGCGCGACGCATTGACCGCGTGCGCGCGGGTTCCACATCCATCGCTGTGTGTGTGTGTGTGTGTGGCACGACGCTGGGCATGCCCACTCTCTACGAGGCGGAAGGCTTCTTCCTGGCGAGCCCTGCCAGATGCACGCGGCGCGCGGCGGATTTGCGTGCGCGCGCCCGGGTGCGGCAGGCCCGGCAGGCCACGGCCTTGGTGAACACGTCGCCCTTGGCGGTCTCGTACCACCATTTCTGCTGCAACGGCGTCCACACCTCGGCAACGCCGCAATCCTTGCAGACGAACGGCTCGGGCCGATAGGTTCCGCGTTCGACGAAATCAGGAGTCGAATAGCTGTTCGTCGGCGCGAGCTGGCTCGTGACCACCGGAACCTCGTCGCGCGCCAGCGCGATCTTGTAGTCGCGCAAGCGCTGCCGTTCGGCGGCGCGTTGTGCCAGCGTGCGACGCCATTCCTCAGCTTTGCGCTGTTTGGCTTCGATCTCGCCCCGCGTCTGCTTGCTGCGCTTCACGCCCATACCATCCGGCTTGCACCGCATCGACGAATTTGCCGCCCGGCCATATCAGGGCGACGCCACTGATAGGCTGCAGTCCGGCGCAGGCTTGCCATGGTAGCCGCAGCAGTGCCGGGCGGCCAGATTGATCCGGGCTGGGTTACGTCTGCTCCGCCGGCCGCATGCGGATCAGCGCATCGAGCACCAGGACAAGAACCGGACGCTGCTCGTCGTTGACAAGCTCCGTCTTGAAGATCACGACGGCGTCGCGCCGCTCCGGCCTGATGGTGATTTTCTGGATCCGGGATTGGCCGGTGAGCGTGGCGCCCGGGCGAACCGGGCTCGGCAAGCGGATCTCGAAGCTCCGCCCGACGATGCCCGCCACCTTGGTCCAGATCGCCTCCACGACGAGCCGCTGATAGATCGCAATGGTGTTGAAGCCGCTTGCGATCAGGCCGCCGAACGGGCCCGCCGCAGCTGCAACAGGATCGGTATGGATCGGCACCGGATCATATTTGCCGGCGAACTCAAGGATCTCGGCTTCGCCGATCGTGTAGGTACCAAGCTGGAATGTCTGGCCCTCGGTGGGATCTTCCGCATACAGCATCGCGCGCCTCCGTTCTGTCGCGCGACGATAGACCAATGCTGCAGGCTTTCCATGACCTCCGGCGTCATGTCCTTCGCGCGCCGGACTTCGTGCGCAAAGACGAGACGCGCGCGGCGCCGGCCGCTCGCGTCTCGCTGCAGGCTCCCCGCGGCTATTGCAGCCGCGCTGCCCTCGCCTTTGCGGCCTTCACGGTGTTCTCCATCAGGCAGGCGATCGTCATCGGGCCGACGCCGCGCGGCACCGGCGTGATCGCGCCGGCGACCTGCACCGCTTCGTCGAAGAAGACGTCGCCGCACACCGCGTAGCCGCCGTCCGGCTTCTCGACCCGCGTGGTGCCGACGTCGATCACGATGGCCTGCGGCTTGATCCAGTCGCCGCGCACGAGCCCAGCCTTCCCCACCGCGCTGACCAGGATATCGGCCTGGCGGCAGATCTTGCTGATGCCGCGGGTGTGGATGTGGGTCTGCGTCACGGTCGCCTGCTCCTGCAGCAACAGCGCGGCCATCGGCTTGCCAACGATGTTGGAACTGCCGATTACCACGGCATGAGCGCCGGTGAGGTCAGGCCGGATCGACTTGATCAGCCGGAGACAGCCGAGCGGCGTGCACGGCACCAAGGCATCGTCGCCGTGAAACAGCCGGCCTGCGTTCAACGCATGCAGGCCGTCGACATCCTTCGCGGGATCGACTGCCGCCATCACGCGCAAGGCGTCGATATGCGCCGGCAGCGGCAGCTGGATCAGGATGCCGTCGATATCGTCGCGTGCGTTGAGCGCGTCGATCCTGGCGAGCAGATCGGCCTCGCTGGCGTCATCCGGCAGGCGTTCGACCTCGCCGCGCAGACCAAGCTGCTCGGCCATCCTGACCTTGCTCTGTACGTAGATCTGGCTCGCCGGGTCATAGCCAACCAGCACGACCGTGAGCCCGGGCGCGCGGGGCAGCCGGTCCAGTTCGCTCGCAAGCTTGTCGATGACAATTTGGGCATGTGCATGCCCATCAAGAATGTTCGCCGTCATGGCACCTCCGTTTCGAAGCGGTGCCCAGGCGCGCGGCGTTCAGTCTCTGCGCTCCCCGATGGTGGTCCATCCAAGCGCCAGTCGCGCAGATGGCGCCGTCATAGCCGCCCGGCCCGGCAAACGCAAATCACGCTCCCTTGCGGCGAACCGGCGAGGAATTGCCCCTGTTTTTGCCGGTGGATCGGTGCCGGGCGGGCCCCCGCCGGGGGTAGGATTCGGGCAGAACTTGCGATAAGCCTCGGCGCTTGCCGGGCTTTTCCGATCCCCGGCGCCATCCTTCCGGTCATCACGCCACTTCGGACATTTTCACCATGAGACATATCATCCTCGCGCTGGCGCTCCTCTGCCCGGCTGCCGCGCTTGCCCAAGGCACCGCTCCAGCCACCACACCACCCCCCGCCGCCGACAAGCCGGCAGCGGCCCCACAACCGATGGTCGGCGACAAGCCGCTGGTCCAGGTCGGCAAGAAATCGGCGGCCAAGAAGGGCGAGAAGGCCGCAGCACCCGGCAAGCCTCAGTCGGTGGCGCAGAAGCTCCAGGCCTGCCAGGACATCGACGACGCCACCAAGGAGCGGCTGATGTGCTACGACGAGATCTTCAAGCCGCAGCCCAAGCCGAAGGCCGCCCCTGCCAAGGGCGTCGCCGAGTGCCGGTTCGTCAAGGAAGAGGACGAGCGGCTGACCTGCTACAACGGCTTCGCCGACAAGATTCCGCGCCTGCCGCGCTAACCGTTTCCGGCCAACCGGGGACGCTTTCCCGCAACCGGTTGCTCGCCTGATCTCGCGGACATGAAAATGCCGCCGCAAGTGTTTGCGGCGGCGTATCGATTGCGATTGCGGCGTGTCCTGGTCTACCAGGTACCGAAGCCGCCGAAGAAGCCCATGCGCGGCTGCTGCTGCGCGACACGGTACGGCTGATACATGCCGGGCTGGGCCAGCCGCATCGGCTGCTGGGAATGGACATGGCTGCGCGCAATCTTGCGCTTCTTCGGCGCCTGCACCGGCTGCTCGGCCGGCTTCGCCTCGGCCACGACCGGCCCCTTGCGCGCGTCAGCCTTCTCAGGCGGAATGAACTGGGCGAACGTGTCACGCACGCGGGCCTGCGCCGACGCATCGCTGGCAGCCGCCGGGGTCGCTGCGGCGACCGCGTTCACCTGCGACGGAACGATGGTCGGCAGGTTGGTGTCGTACACCACCCGCTCCGGCAGTTTCTGGGTCGACTTGATGCGTACCATGGTCTTGCTGTCGACGCCGGGCGACGACAGGCCCTGGCTGGCGACCACGGCCTCCTGCGGTACGATGGCATTGACGACAAAGAGCAGCGCGAGCAGCACGCCACCAACGAACAGGAAATAACGCGCCACAGGCATTTTGGTAGCTCCCCCCGCGCTACGGGCGCGGTTCAACTCGACGCGACGACATCTTGTCATCGCGCAACGAATTCATCGTCTGCGCATGATCACCCGGACAGACGCCATCCTGCGCTTCCGGGTCGTTCTCTAACGGTCGGCTTATTAGTTAGTTCCTGCCTGGCCGTTACGGTTCACCCGGCAAGTCAATTCCCGGTCACTTTTTCGGGATGCAGGGTTTGGAGCGTTTTCGAGCGAAGTGGGTACCGGTTCGCGTGAAGAAAACGCGTCAAAACAAGAAGCTAGAGCTTCGGTTCTGATTAAATCAGAACCGAAAGTGCTCTAGGCGCGGCTGGCGGTCACGACCGTGCATCTCGCCTTGTTTGCGTTAACATTTACGAACCCGATCAGCATCGGCGGGTAGGTCTTGCGGCTCTTCATGGCGATGGTGTCTGGAATCAGCCGCTTGCGTTCGGTCACGGGGCTGCCGTCGCCGCGGATGAAGGCGCAAGCGATCTCGATATCCTTCACCGCGAAATCATTGGCGTTGCGCAGCGTCAGGGTGACCAGCACCTTCGAACCCAGCCCGCCGCGCCGCCAGGATTGCGAGGCGATCCGCAGCCGGTCCAGCGGCGATCGTCCGGTGCCCGGCTCGGACGCTCTGGCCGCCTCGGCGGGCTGCGCGGCGGTCGCCACGCCGACGGTGGCCGGTTCACTTGCCGGTGCGGCTGGCACATCCTTTGCGGCTTGATTTGCGATCTGGCCCGGCTGCGCCCCGGTCGATGCATCCTGCACGGTGCGGATGACGGCGGAAGACACCGGCCAGACATCCTGGTCTCCGGCATCGCTCGGCTCGGGAAGCATGAACCACGCCGCAATTCCGGCGACGGCGATGATCGACAGCAGCAGGCTGACGTAAAGGCCGCCCTCACCGAGACGCCCGGCGGTAAACCTTCGAAACGACGCCAAGCCGATCCGCATCGTCATGCCCTCACCCTCGACGCCCGATCAAGCCGCCACCCAGCACGGAAGCCGCAGGCATCGCAGCATGCGGCATCCGGGACGGCCGCAGGTCGAGCGGCCACGCGAGAACAATCACCGACGGCCGGAATGGTTTCATTCCGGGACGACAATCTTGCGGCTGGCATCACGGAGGGATGGTATCCCAACAGACCGCTCGTTAGATTTGCGCCGCCCGAGAGCGAGTGCCGCACCCTCAAGCGCGCGAGAACAACATGGAGATCGCAATGCCTGTCGTCACCTGGGACCACGTCCATCTGCGCAGTCTTGATCCCGAGGCCACCGCGACCTGGCTGCGCGACATTCTCGGCGGCGAGATCATCCGCGGCCCCGGCCGCATCGACGTCCAGCTCGGCGGCGCCAAGGTGTTCATCGCGGAGGTGACGCAAGGCGACGGCGTCAACGCCCCGCCGGTGGCGCCGTATCAGGGGCTCGATCATTTCGGCCTGGCCGTGAAGGACATCGACGCGGTCGCGGCCGAGATCAAGGCCAAGGGCGTCGAGTTCACCAAGGAGCCGACCACGATCCGCCCCGGCGTGCGGATCTGCTTCATCCGCGGGCCGCAGGGCATCTCGATCGAACTGCTCGAGCGCGACCAGAAATACGTATGAGCGAAGACCGGTCCGCTACGTCATGCTGCCAGGCATGAAGCAACGGATCGTCACGCCCATGTAGCTCTTGATCGGCCAGACCATGGCGCGGCCGACCCGGTTGGGCTCGGTGACCACAGCCTCGTCGGGGACGTCGACCCAGGCTCCGTCGAGACGCACGCGGTAATGCCCGTCCTTCGATTCCCAATCGACGTCGCTGACCGCGCTGCCGTCGGCATCCGAGCAGCACGGTCCCTTGCCGCTGCGCAGACCGTCGAACCATTCCTTGAGCGGCGAATTGGCGTAGCGTCCGTCGGGATCGCGCGCCCGCGCGATTTGTACGGCCGCGGCCAACACCAGCATCATCAGCCCGAGAGACACCATCACACGGCCCGCACGACGGGCCCAAGTTCCATTGGCAATGCGAAGGCGCGCCAATCGGCCGCCCGAATCAATCCAGTCTGACATGTGTTCGCTCCAGCACTCACCGGCCAGTGCAACCAGAGCTATGCATTTCGCGGGCCAGTTCGATTCGCGCGCACGGTCCGCTGTCATCGCGCCGTCACACCGCCTGGCAGGAACCGAGGGTTCACGGTCAGTCCGGATACCCCCGGAATCAACCTGCCGCATTGCACGAGGTTGCTCGCTTTGGCATAAAAAACCAATCCGGATTGCTGCGGGCGCGGCAGCCGGTACATGGGACGTTATGAAGAACGGGCTGTACTCAATCCACGTCACCCTGCTGGACGGACGCGTCGGCAAGGGCAGCGGAGTGATTCTTTTCCGCGACGGGCAGATTCTCGGCGGCGATGCCTATCTCTATTACACCGGCAGCTACACGGTGAAGGGTGACGCGTTCAAGGGCGAGGTCCTCGTGCAACGCCACACCACGCCGCGCGAGACCGACAACCCATTGTTCGGCGGGCCCGCGCCGGTCGGCATCGGCGTCTCCGGCACCTTCACCGACACCCGCGGCACCATGAGTGGCACCGCGCTGGTCGGCAAGGCGAGCCTGATCTTCGGCGCCACGCTGCACAAGCTCGCGGATATCAATTAGGTCATCGCACCGGCATCTGACCCGTCATCCTGAGGTGCGAGCGCAGCGAGCCTCGAAGGATGCACGGCCAACAGCCGGGCCGTGCATCCTTCGAGACGCGCGCAAGAGCGCGCTCCTCAGGATGACGGTGAACAGCGATGGTGCGCGCTCACGCGTCTTCTCCGTCGCGACGTCTCACGTCGCGCCGTGCGCCTCGACATAGAGCGCGTAGATCGAATGGCATGACGCCATGTAGAGGCGGTTGTTCTTGGGCCCGCCGAAGGTCAGGTTCTCGCAGCGCTCCGGCAGGCGGATGAAGCCGAGCGGCTTGCCCTGCGGGCTGAACACCATGACGCCGTCGAGATCCTCGGGCCTGCCCTTGAGCTGGTAGACCTTGCGGCCGCCCGTCTCGACAGGCTCCGATTGCAGCGCGCCGTTGCTGCCCCAGCCGCACCACAGATTGCCGTCGCGGTCGACGCGGAAGCCGTCGAGCGATCCCTGGTCGGCGGCGTCGATCAGCTTGGTCTTGTTGCCGACCGTGCCATCGGCATTGACGTCGTAGCTCCAGATGCTGCGGTTCGGCGTGCCTTTCCACTCGACGACGTAGAGCTTCTTCTCGTCCGGCGAGAAGGCAAGCCCGTTGGGATTGACCAGATCGGTGATGACGGCGGTCAGCTTCCCGTCGGTGCCGATCCGGAACACGTTGGTGTTGTCCTGCTCGCGCTTGGCCTTGAAGCCCTCCCACTCGCCGGCGATACCGAACACCGGATCGGTGAACCAGATCGTGTCGTCGGACTTGACCACGATGTCGTTCGGCGCATTGAGGCGCTTGCCTTCGAAACCGTCGGCCAGCACGGTGATCTTGCCGTTCTTCTCGGTGCGCGTGATCCGCCGCGTCACCGAGTGCTCGCAGGTGACGAGCCGGCCCTGGCGGTCGCGGGTGTTGCCGTTGGCGAAATTGGCGGGACTGCGGAAGACGCTGAGGCTGCCGTCCTTCTCGCTGTACTTCATGATGCGGTTGTTGGGGATATCGCTGAACAGCAGATAGCCGCCTTCGGGGAAGTATACCGGCCCTTCCGCCCAGCGCATGCCGGTCGCAACCTGCTCCAGCGTAGAGCTGTAGAGCCGGTACTTGGCAAAAGCTGGATCGAGGATTTCGACGGCCGGATCCGGATAGCGCTGATTGGGCTTGAACGGGAACGACTGCGCCATGGCGCGGCTGGCCGCTGCGCTCGCCATGCCCGCGCCGATGCCGGCCATCAGATTGCGCCGTGAAATCATGTTGTCCTCCCTGCCCGTACCGTCCGTTGATCCCCGGTCGGCTGAGCGAGCCGTAGGAGCGTTGTCGCCGACGGTCCAATGCCGTTCGGGCATCGATCGATGCCGATCGAATATGGATAATCCAACCCGTCACCCTGAGGAGCGCGTAGCGCGTCTCGAAGGGTCGACGGCCACCGGCGGGGCCGTTCATCCTTCGAGGCTCGCTCCGCTCGCACCTCAGGATGACGGAGCTAAGCTGGCGCCACCAACTCATCGCTCACCTACTCCGCCGCCTGCTCCAGCGGCGCGACGCGCGGCAGGATCATCTGGATGCGGGTGCCGTTGCCCGGCGCGGACTCGAGCGAGAGCCGGCCGCCGAGGCGGTTGGTGACGATGCTGTAGACGATGTGCAGCCCGAGCCCGGTGCCGCCCTGGTCGCGCCGCGTCGTGAAGAACGGATCGAAGGCGCGGCGGCGCACGTCGAGGCTCATGCCGCAGCCATTGTCGGCGAAGATCACCTCGACATAGTCGTTGCCGGAGGCATGCACCTGGATCTCGACCTCGCCGGCTTTGCCGTCCGGGAACGCATGCGCGACCGCGTTGAGGAACAGATTGGTCAGCACCTGGCCGTACGGTCCGGGATAGGAATTCATGATCAGGTTGGGCTCGCAATCGACATTGAGCGTCAGATTGTGCTTGCGCAGGCCGGGCCGCAGACTCATCACCACCTGCTCGGTGAGATCGCCGAGATCGAAGGTGCGCTGGTCCGAATAATTGCGGTCGGCGGCGACCTGCTTGAACGACTGGATCAGCTCCGCGGCGCGGTTCAGATTGGCGACCAGCTGCGAGGAGGCATCCCGCGCGGTGTTCAGGAAGTCGTTGAGGCTCGAGCGGCGCAGGTCGCCGCGCTCGATCTGGGTCGCGAAGTTCGCGGTCTTGCGCTCCAGTGCGGAGGCCACCGTGAGGCTGATGCCGACGGGATTGTTGACCTCATGGGCGACGCCGGCGACCAGGCGGCCGAGTGCGGCGAGCTTCTCGGCCTCGATCAGCGAATTCTGGGTTTCCCGCAGATTGCGCAGCGCCGCCTCGGCGGAGTCCCTTGCCTTGCGCATTTCCTGTTCGGAGCGCTTGCGCTCGCCGATGTCGAGCGCGACCGTGACGATGTTCTCGATGTCGCCCTGGGCATCGAGGATCGGCAGCTTGTTGACGAGCCATTGCCGCATGTTGCCGGCTGCGTCCCTGTACTCTTCCTCATAGAAACCAAGCTCGCGGCGCGCCGACAGGACGCGCTTGTCGTTCTCGTCGGTCTTGGCTGCGCCATAACGCGCCATCAGCTCGGCGGTGGTCTGGCCGATCGCGTCCTGCGGCTCGATGCCGAAGATGCCCGCCATGTAGCGGTTCATCAGCACGTAGCGCAGGTTGCGTTCCTTGACGTTGATGACGGCGGGCACCGTGTCGATCACCATCTGCAACAGCCGGCGGCCTTCGGCGATGGCATCCTCGGCGCGCTTCTGGTCGGTGATGTCGCGCACCGTGCCCTCGTAGCGGATCACCTCGCCCTCGTCGTTGCGCACGACGGTCGCGGAATCGGACAGCCAAAGCGCGGTGCCGTCGCGCGAGCGCACCTGATACTCGTAGTCGCGCACCGTGCCGTCGCGCAGCATCAGCTGCTGGTACTGCTGGCGCGCCGCCGGATCGACATAGACGGTGGAGGCGATGTCGCCGATGCCGTTGATCAGGTCCTGCGGCGTGGCATAGCCCATCATCCGCGCCAGCGCCGGGTTGGCGTTGAGCAGCGCGCCGCCCGGCGTCGTGACGTAGATGCCGTCGACCGATGCCTCGAACAGCTTGTGGTAGCTCTCCTCGGCGAGCCGCTGCTCGGCAAGCGCGCGCAGCGCGGCCTCGCGCGCGCTGTCGGCGTCGACCAGGGTCTGGCGGAACACTTCGGCGGCGCGCGCGATGTCGCCGATCTCGTTGTCGAGGTCGGCGCCCGGAATGAACGCGCTCTTCTCGCCGCCCGCGACCTTGCGGATCGATCCGGCGATCCGGGCGAGCGGGCGAACGGTGCGGCGAACCACCAGCACCGAAGCGAACAGGCCGATCAGCACCCCGGCCGTGCCGAGCACGATGCTCTGCCATTTTGCCTCCGCCAGCGTGCGCGCAAAATCGCGCGACAGCACATGGCCGCGGCGGGAGCTGAGCTCGCGCAGCAGTTCAGTGACCTTCTGGATCAGGCGGCCTTCGGCGCCGAGCACCTCGCGGTCGATGTCGGCGATCTGGCCCTCGCGCACTGAAATCGCGCTGATCGCCTCGGCATAATTGTCGACCGCGCCGCGCAGGGCAGGTTCGGCGATGGTCATCGCTCGCATGCTTTGCGCGGCCTGCTCGGCGGCCGACGTGTTGTGCGCCAACAGCGCGGTGGCAATGCGGCTCTGCGCCTGCGACAGCGTGTTGGCCAGCGGCGCATCATCGCTCGCGGCGACCGCCTTGTCGAACGCGTCGCGCAGCGGCGGCAGCCCGGCGACGATCTCGGCGCGGCGGCTGAGCAGCGCCGAGATGCGCTCGATCCCGCTGCGATAGGTCGCCAGCCGCTGGGTGACGCCGTCGATCATGTCCTGCTGCTCGGGCGCCAGCTCGATCCGGGTCTTCTTCAGGATCTCGCTCAGCGACTGGGCCGCCTCTGCGACCTGGGCCGACTGGTTGCCGGGCTCGGTGACGAAGTCCCGCGCCGCTAGCCGCAGCTCGTTGGTGCGACGATCGATATCCTCGGCGATGTCGCCGACGCTTTGCAGCCGCTGCAGCTCGGCGAAGGTCGTATCGATGTGCCGGATCGCGATCACGCTGGCCGTGGACGTGATGATGATCACAGCCAGCACCAGCAGGAAGCTGCCGAACGTGAGCTGGCCAATGGAGAGGGAGAACGCACGCGGCGCTTGCGAATTCGGCGGCAATTCAGCGGTCATGTCATCAAGGCCGGGGTCCAATGCGCCCCAATATACGGGAAATTACGGGCTTTGGGGAAACATGCTGAAGCCGCTCGCGTCGGCCGGCGGTGTGACCCGTGTCACCCGGGGGCCACCGGTGGCCGATTCCGGCACAGGGTGACGTCAGGCCTCGTCCGGCGGGATGCCGGCCTCCTTGACGCATCCGGGGACATCCGGCCGGCAGCCGGTTCGGGAGACAGGACATCAGGCGCCGGCAACCTTCGGCGCCGGGATCGTCATCGCGGCGGTGACTTCAGGCCGTGGTGGTCCTTCGCGCCGGAATCGTCATCGCGGCGACGCCGATCACGACGCAGGCGAGCCCGAGCCACGCCGTCGGGCTCAGCCGTTCGCCCAGAAAGGCGACGCTGAGCGCAACCCCGATCGGCACCCGCAGATAGGCCTGCGCGGTGGTGCCGACCGAGCCCAAGGTCTGGATCAGGCGGAAGTAGATCACGAAGGCGATCGCGGTCGAGAACACCGCAAGCGCCAGCAAGGCGAGCAGCGAGCTGGTCGATGGCGTCAGCGTCCAGGGCCGTTCGACGGCGAGGCTGAGCGGAATCAGGACCGCCGCACCCGCGATCAGCGAACCCGCGGCCGGCGCCATCGGATCGAGCCCCTTGAAGCCGCGGCTGAAGATCGCGGCGCAGGCGTAGCAGATGGTGGCGGCGACGATCGCGACCTCGGCCACGATGCCCTCCCCGAGATCGCGGAACGCATCGACGCCGACGATCAGGCAGATGCCGGCCATGCCGGCAATCACCCCGAACAGCTTGCGCGGGCTCGCGGCCTCATGGCGGGTGATCGCGGCCGTGAACAGGAAGGTGAAGATCGGCGAGGCCGAATTCAGGATGGTGGCGAGCCCGGCATCGACGAAGCGTTCGCCCCAGGCGATCAGCGTCCACGGGATCACGCTGTTGAGACAGGCCTGGAAGATGAAGCGGCGCCAGGTCGCGCCGTCCGTCGGCATCGTCACGCCGCGCATCCGCATGATGACGAGCAGCAAGAGCCCCGCGATTGCGGTGCGCGCCGCAATCAGCGTGATCGGGGGGATGGTCGCGACGCCGAGCTTGATGAAGGTATAGGAGCCGCCCCAGAGGGTGGCGAGCGCGAGCAGCAGCGCCAGCTCGAAGCCCATAGGGGGCTGGCGCGCGTCGCCGGTCGCGGGGCCGCTCACGACGCACTCCTTGCAAGCCACGCGGTGGTCGCCGCAAACAAGCCTTCGCGTCCGTGCTCAAGATGCATCAAATGCGTTGCGCTCGGCACGACGACATCGGCCTTCTGCGAGGCGCCCAGCGCATGTGTCAGCCAGGCTGCGTCGGCATCCTGGCAAAGGTTGTCCCATTCCCCGCGGACGATCAGCGTCGGCGCCTGGACGCGGCGCGGGTCGTAGGGAAGCTGCCCCGACATCGCGGCAATGATGTCGGCCTGCGGCCCGTTTGGAATCCGGACCGCCGGCGGGTTGCGTCCGGTCGCGCCGGCATCGCTTGCCAGATAGGCCGGCCCCCACTCGGCGAGGTCAGGCTCGATCAGCACCGGCGGATGCGACGGCGGGACGTCCTCGACAAATCGTTTCAATTGATCCGCGATGGAGACCTCGCGCCATGCACCGATGCTCTCGGGGCGTGGCAGCCCCTCCAGCTCGCGCCGGACGATCGGCGCGAACAGCACGAGCCGGCCGACCGCATCCGGGCGATCGGCTGCAAAACGGCCGGCCGCCATCGTGCCCCATGAATGCGCGACTATATGAACCGGCGCACCGGCACGCACCTTGCGGATGTGATCGACCACCGCACCGACCTGATTGGCGGCCTCCGGCGCACGACCGAGCGGCAGGACCCCGCTCGCGGGCATCGACATCTGCCGCGACCTGCTCGAGCCGCCGAAGCCGATGAAATCGAAACCCCAGACGTCGAAGCCCGCGGCGTTGAGATCGTCCGCCCAGGATCGCCTGCCAAAGCGATAGCCGACCGACAGCGCTAAGGGAAACGTCGCGCCGTGAACGTACAGCACCGGATCGCCCGCGCCCGGCCAGTGCCGCAACAACAGCGTGTCATCGCTGCCGGGCATCGTCAGGTGGGCTTCGAGAGATATTGCCGCGTCGAGAGATGTTGCCACGTCGGTTCCTTTGCGCCGGGCCGTTCGCCCAGCGCGGTGATTGACGTGGTTATAGCGGGCTTCTGGTGGCTATATTTCGATGCCCGCCGAAGTATCGTGGCTCGGATCCGCGGGAGCTCAGCCCATCGCGCCGACGTCGAACACCTCGCCGTCGTAGCCCGCTTCCTTGGGGATGCGGAGCTGGCGGCCAGTCGCGGTCTTGGTCATCACGGGCATCACGGCGACGATCGGCTTGCCCTTGCTGTCGGCGAGTGCGGCGCCGACGTTCGGCTGCTTGCCGAGCCTGACCAGATTGCGCGTGGTCGGGAATGGCAGCTTGAAGCGGCCGGTCTCACCGCCCTCCAGCGCCTCACGCGTCGACACCCAGATCGAGTCGGTCGATTCCTTGCCGTCATGGGCGCCGAGCTGCTCGGGCGGCGCGGCGGCCAGGAAGAACCAGGTGTCGAAGCGCTTCGGCATGCCTTCCGGCGTGATCCAGTGCGCATAGGGCACGAGCTCGTCGAGCGCGAGCACCATGCCGTTGTCCGTGAGCACCTTGAGGAAGCTGATCTTGCCTTCGTTCAGCGCCGCACGATGCGCGGTCGCGATGTCGTTCGCGCGCTTCGCGTCGACCAGATCTTTCGATCCCTGAGGCCGTGCCAAGAGAATCCCGCTCTCCTCGAAGGTCTCGCGGATCGCCGCGATGCGGAAACCGAGCGCGTCGCCGTCGAGCCCTCCCCCGCCCGAATAGAGCGCGGGATCGGCGGCGATCTCCTTGTCGTTCTTGTCGACGCTGCCGCCCGGAAACACCAGCGCACCCGAGTTGAACTCGATCTGGTGATGGCGGACCATCATGAAGACTTCGATTTCGCCTGACGGCGTTCCGTCACGCAACAGTAAAACGGTGGACGCAAGGCGCGCGGCAACGATCTCGGTCATAATTATCCTGCTGCACTGGATTGCGGTTGCAGATTGGCGCGACGGTCGACGCGCGCCACGCGGGAGAGCAGATAGTCGACCTCCGCCCTCGCCTGCGGCGTGATGACCGCACCGGGCTTGCGCTGGGCGCTGGAGGAGATGATGCCGCGCTTCTGCAGCACGTATTTGCGCACGGTGAGACCAACGCCCGGCTGCTGCTCGTAGCGGATCAGCGGCAGATGCGCGTCGAACAGATCATGCGCGGCATCGCGTTTTCCGGCCTTCGACAAATTGACGACGTCGATCAGGAGCTCGGGGAAGGCATAGCCGGTCATCGCGCCGTCGGCGCCGCGCTCCATCTCGAAATCGAGGAACAGCCCGCCATTGCCGACCAGGATCGACAGCGGCCGCAGCGAGCCGTCCTTCTGGAAGTTGCGCAAGGTGGAGATCTTGTCCAGGCCCGGCCAGTCCTCGTGCTTGAGCATCACGCAGGACGGCGAATCCATCACGATCTTGCGGATCACGGCGGGCGTGAACACGACGGTGAGCGTCAACGGGTAGTCCTGCAGCACCCAGGGAATATCGTCGCCGATCGCTTCCTGCGCCTGCTTGAAATAGCCGACGATCTGGTCGTCGGTGCGCAGGTGCGGCGGTGGCGCGATCATGACGCCGGCGGCGCCCGCATCCATCGACTTCTTAGCCAGCGAGCGCATCGTGGCAAAGCCCGGCGCCGAGACGCCGACAATCACCTGCAGCTTCTTGGCGCGCTTGACGAAGCGCAGCGCGACCTGCTCTGCCTCGGCTGCATCGAGCTTTGGTGCCTCGCCCAGAATGCCCAGCACGGTGACGCCGTCGCAACCGACCTCGGTGTAGAAATCGGTCAGCCGGTCGATCGATGCCTCGTCGATGCGGCCGTCGTCGTGGAACGGGGTCGGCGCGATTGCAAAGGTTCCTGCGGCCTGGGCGGTGAGTTTGGTCATTTGTGCCTCATCTGTTTCCGCCTCTATACAGCGTCATTCCGGGATGCGCCACTTGGCGCAGGCCACAGATGCGCAATTGCGCATCGGGGAATCCATAACCACGATCGGGGGTATGGATTCCGGGCTCACGCTTCGCGTGCCCCGGAATGACGTACGGTCAGATCCGCCGCGCGCCCATCTTGATCTGTTCCTCGGAGAAGAAGATCTCCTTGGCGTGGGTGGCGATGTCCTCGGCTTTCCAGCCGGTAAAGGGCGGCTTCCAGCCCTCCATTTCCATCATCCGCATTTCGCGGACGCCGCGCGGGCCCGAGACGCCGAGAACCTTGCCGGTCTGGTCGCCCGACAAATCGCTGACCATGTAGAGCACGGCCGGCGCGATGCCGTCCGGCCCCAGCGCCGCACCCGGGTTCTCCTTGTAGCGCGGCAGGTCCGCGGTCATGCGGGTCAGCGCGCCCGGCGCCAGCGTCCAGATCCGGATGTTGTACTTGCGGCCCTCGATCGCCAACACGTTGGAGAGGCCCCAGATGCCGCCCTTGGCCGCGCCGTAATTGGTCTGGCCGAAATTGCCGATCAGACCTGAAGTCGAGGAGGTGTTGACGATGACACCGCCGCCATTGTCGCGCATCCATTTGAACACCGGCTGGGTGCAGCAGAAGGTGCCCTTCAGGTGCACCTTCATCACCCTGTCCCAGTTGGCTTCCTTGGCCTTGTGGAAGGTCTCGTCGAGCAGGATGCCGGCATTGTTGACCAGGATGTCGGCGCGGCCGAAATGCTTGATGGCATCGTCGAACACCGATTGGCCGCCGGCTAGCGTCGAGATGTCGGCGCCGTTGGCGACCGCGCGGCCGCCCTCGGCCTTGATCGCATCGACCACCTTGTCGGCCATCGACTTGTCGGAGCCCGAGCCGTCGCGCGGGCCGCCGAGGTCGTTGACCACCACGGCCGCGCCCTCACGCGCGAACAGCTTCGCGTAGGCTTCACCCAATCCGCCGCCCGCGCCCGTAATCAGCGCCACCTTGCCGTCGAGTAATCCCATGGTCGTTTCTCCGTTGTTGTTCTTTCTTCACCTCTCCCCGCCTGCGGGGAGAGGTCGGATCGCCCTTGCGATCCGGGTGAGGGGGTACAGGTCTCACCATGGTCACAGTTCGCGGTGAGAGCCCCTCACCCCAACCCTCTCCCCGCAAGAGCGGGGCGAGGGAGAGCATCACCCGCGCCGCTTAGGCCAGCACCGTCTTGCCGCTCTTGATCACGGTGACGCCGCGCGACTTCACCTTGGCTTCGAACGACACCACGTTGCCGTCCTTCCACAGCTCCATCGTCACGGTCTCGCCAGGAAACACCGGCGAGGAGAACCGCGCCACGTGCTGCTTGAAGGCGGACGGATCGTAATCGGCGTAGGTCTGGAGCACGCCGCGGCAGGTGATGCCGTAGGTGCACATGCCGTGCAGGATCGGCCGCGGGAAGCCGGCTTTCTTCGCAAATTCCGGATCGGAGTGCAGCGGGTTGCGGTCGCCGCAGAGCCGGTAGATCAGCGCCTGGTCGGGCCGCGTCGAGATGTCGACCGCCTTGTCCGGCGCGCGCTCCGGCACCTTGTGCGGCTCGGGCTGGCCGTCCGACGGGCCGCCGAAGCCGCCATCGCCGCGGGCGAAGCGCGAGGCGACCAGCGTGGCGAGTTTGTCGCCCTTCTCGTCTTTCAGCACGGTCTGGTGGCGGATCACCGCGCCCTTGTCCTTGCCCTTGTCGAACACGTCGAGCACGGTCGAGTCGGCCGTGATGTGGGCTGCGGTCGCGAACGGCTTGTGGAAGGTAATGTCGCGCTCGCCGTCGACCACCATCACGCGGTTGAGATTCATCTCGCCGGGACCGGCGCCCCAGGCCGCGACCGACGCGAAGGTCGGCACCACCTTGAGCGGACGCGGCGTCAGCACGCCCTCATTGACGAAGGCGAGCTCGTTCTCGTCCATCGGATCGGCGCCGAGGCCGATGCCATAGGCATAGAGCATCACGTCGCGATCGCTGTAGCTGTATTTCTGGCCGAGGTTCTTCAGGGCCATCAGCTGTTCGTACACGATTGGCATTGTTGTTTTCTCCCCGAACCGTTGTTTCTTCGGCGCTGCCGGTTATTGCGCCCTCTCCCCTTGCGGGAGAGGGCTGCGCCGGTCGCGCAACAAACTCACTTGGGAGAGGGGTTGCGTCCGCGGAACGACTTTGTTCGTGGAGAGACACCCCTCTTCCGGCAGCCCTCGGCTGCCACCTTCCCCCGCAAGGGGGGAAGGTACTTCTTAGGCCGGCGTGAAGAACGGCAGCGGCGCGCCGTCGGTCGGCTTCCACACCACCTTAACCTTCTGGCCGATCTTCACCTGCTCCAGATCGCAATCGACGATGTTGGTCTGCAGCGACGGACCTTCCTTCAGCGTCACATAGGCGATCGCATACGGACCGGTCGGCGACTTCCGCATCAGGCTGTAGGTGTACACCGTGGCCTCGCCGCTCGACTCCTCCCACACCGTCTTGTCGGAGAAGCAGAACGGGCAGATCGCGCGCGGGAAGTAATGCGCCTCGCCGCAGGTGGTGCAGCGCTTGATCATGAACTTGCCCGCCTTCGCCGCTTCCCAGAACGGCGCGGTCTCCGGGTTGGTCACCGGGGCATTGTACTTCTTGGCTTCAGACATCACGCACGCTCCAGAATGCAGGTTGAGGCGGCGTGGCGAACGCCGAGCAGACCGCCGGTGCCGTGGGCGATCGCGAGGTCGCAGTTCTGCACCTGCACCTTCGGATGCGCCTCGCCGCGCAACTGGCGCACCGCCTCGAGGATCTTCGTCATGCCGCCGCGATTGACGGGATGGTTGCTGCACAGGCCGCCGCCGTCGGTGTTGAACGGCAGCTTGCCGACGCCCGAGATCAGATTGCCGTCGGCGACGAACTTGCCGCCCTCGCCTTTCTTGCAGAAGCCGAGGTCCTCGAGCTGCATCAGCACCGTGATGGTGAAGCTGTCATAGATCGAGGCGTATTTGATGTCCTTCGGTGTCACGCCCGCTTCCTCAAAAGCACGCGGGCCGGACCACACGCCGGCGGAGTATGTCAGATCGATATCCTTGCCGCCGCGCGGGCCCTTCATCGCCTCGCCATGGCCGATCAGGCGCACCAGCGGCTTCTTCAGCCTCTTGGCGATCTCCGGCGTGGTCACGATCATCGCGCCGCCGCCGTCGGTGACGACGCAGCAGTCCATCCGGTGCAGCGGGTCCGAGATCATCGGCGAGTTCAAGACGTCCTCGACGGTGACGACCTCCTTCAGCATCGCATGCGGATTGTATTGCGCGTGATGCGAGGCCGCGACCTTGATCCAGGCGAGCTGCTCGGAGGTGGTGCCATAGTCGTGCATATGGCGCATGGCACACATGCCATAGGCATTGTGCGTGGTAGCCCCGTAAGCCAGTTCGAAGTCGGCCTCGGCGCCGGAGGCGCGCGGCGGCATCGGGCCGGTGCGCGGCTTGCCTGCCAGCGTAATCAGCGCGACCGAGCATTTGCCCGCGGCGATCGCCTCGGCGGCGTGGCCGAGATGGATCAGATAGGAACAGCCACCGGTCTCGGTGGAGTCGACGTGACGCAGCTTCTTGGTGTTGAGGCCGAGATAATCGACCATCGGCCACAGCCCGCCCGGCGCGTCGCCGGCGCAGAAATAGCCGTCGATGTCGTCCTTGGTGAGCCCGGCATCCTCGATCGCACCCTTGGCGACCTCGGCGTGCAGCTGTGCTGTTGATTTATCGGGTGCATGCCGGGTGGGATGCTCGTAGATCCCGGCAATGTAGGCCTTGCCCTTGATGGTCAAATCGCTCTCCGCTGGCGTTTCTCGCTCCAGCGTTTTTCTGAACCGACGGCGCGACCTTGGCAAGCGCGGAAATATTCCGTCAGGCGAGACTGCGTCCGCAACTCAATCGTCGTCCCTGCGAAAGCAGGGACCCATAACCACAGGCTGCGTTGCGAGATAAGGCTGTGGCCCCAGCATCGCCCAACAATGAAATGCGGTGGTTATGGGTCCCGGGTCGCGCTTCGCTTGCCCGGGACGACACTGAATATGTAGCGTTTGCCGATAGGCTAATGATGCTTTTCCAGAACGATCACCGTGCCAAGCGACGCGCATGACCACATCGATGCCGCATAGCAGTAGTTGGCCGGATAATCGCGGAGGTCGATGCGATCCGCGTTTGGTTCCGCCAGACGACGCTTCACTTCATTCTTCCAAAACGCGAAGCGATCATCCGCAGCTATCCAGCACAGCGGAAGACCTACGTCGGCGACCACCAAAACCGAACCATCGCGCAGAAGCCGAACAATTTCGGCCTCACCTATCGGCTCTATGCGACGCGCGCTCACCAGCCCGCTGTTGTCCCAGAGTTCTGTGAGCGGTGTCTGCGTGACGATCCTCTGACTCGCATCCATATCCAAGTCGTGACCCATCAGTGCATCGGTGTGCGGGCGAGATGGTGGATTACGCTTCGCTTACCCACCCTACGCAGCTGATATGTGGCTCCTACTCCGCAGCCATCTGGCGCGGTGCGGGCGGCGGGTTGGCGAGGTCGGCGGCGAGTTGCGCGTAGCGAACCTTCGCCTCCTTGATCGCCTTGTCCTTCACCGGGCCGTAGCCGCGGATGCGGTCGGGCAGCGACAGCAGTTCGACCGCGATGTCGTGATTGAGCGGCGACAGCAGGGTCAGCACCGTCGCGACATCCTTCTCGTAGCCCGCGATCAGATCGCGCTCGAGCTTGCGGTCGGCGTTGTAGCCGAAGATGTCGAGTGGCGTGCCGCGCAGGAAACGGAATCGCGCCATCACCTTGAACACCGGCATCATCCACGGCCCGAAGGCGCGCTTCTTTGGGCGGCCCTGCGCATCGAGCCCGCCGCCGAGGATCGGCGGAGCGAGATTGAAGTTGAACTTGAAGTCGCCCTCGAACTGGTCGCGCAGCTGCTTCTCGAACCGGCCGTCGGTGAACAGCCGCGCCACCTCATACTCGTCCTTGTAGGCGAGCAGCTTGGCGTAGTTGATCGCGACCGCGCGCGGCAGCGCCTCGCCATAGCCGCCCTTGGTGGCGGCCTCGCGGACTTGGTCGACCAGCTTGCGGTAGCGTTTTGCAAGACGTGCGTTCTGATAGCCGGTCAGAAGTGCCATGCGGTGAGTGATGATCTCGTCGAGCGACATCGCATCCAGCGACTTTGCCGGCGCGACGTCGTCGTCCTGCCCCTTCATCATCGCGGCGAGGCGCGCCGGATCGGCCGCGGCCAGACGCCCGAGCTGAAACGCCTGCGTATTCATCTTGATCGAGACGCCGTTGACCTCGATCGCCTGCTGGATCGATTCTGCCGATAGCGGCAGCAGCCCGCGCTGATAGGCAAAGCCCATCATCATGATGTTGGTGGCGATGCTGTCGCCGAGCAGCGCTTCGGCCGGCTTGGTGAAGTCGAAGAAGGCCGAGTCCTTGCGCAGCTCGGTCTCCAGCACGCTGTTGACCTTACGGCTCTGGAAATTGAAGTCGCGGTTGAGGATGAAATCCGCGGTCGGGATGATGTGGCTGTTGATGATGCCGACGGTGCGGCTCGCTTCACACAGCGAGATGGTGTCCTTCGATACCGCGACGACTTCGTCGGCCGCGAGCACGAGATCGGCCGTGCCGGTCACGATGCGCGAGCAGGTCACGTCGGCGGTGTGCTCGGAGAGCCGAACATGGCTGAGCACCGCGCCGCCCTTCTGCGCGAGGCCGGACATGTCGAGGATCATCGAGGCCTTGCCCTCGATATGGGCGGCCATGCCGAGCAGCGCGCCGATCGTCAGCACGCCGGTGCCGCCGACGCCGCCGACCGCGATATTGTAGGGCCGGTCGAGCGCGGGCTTCGAGGCCGGCTCCGGCAAGACGCCGATATCGCCAAGCTCGGTCGGCGCGCGACGCTTGAGGGTGCCACCATCGATCGTGACGAAGGACGGGCAAAAGCCCTTCACGCAGGAATAGTCCTTGTTGCAGGTCGACTGGTTGATGGTGCGCTTGCGCCCGAGCTCAGTCTCCAGCGGCTCGACCGAGATGCAGTTCGACTGCACCGAACAGTCGCCGCAGCCTTCGCAGACCGCCGGATTGATCAGCACGCGCCGCGCCGGATCCTCCATCAGACCGCGCTTGCGGCGACGGCGCTTTTCCGCGGCGCAGGTCTGCACGAACACGATCGCCGACGTGCCCTTGGTGTCGCGGCACATCTTCTGGACGTTCTCGAGCTCGTCGCGATGGAACAGCTTGACGCCGGGCGCAATCGTGTCGGCCGGATAAGAACCCGGGTTTTCCGAGACCAGGTAGATCTCGCGGATGCCTTCGGCGTGCAGCTGGAAGGTGATCTTCTGCGGCGACAGATCGCCGTCGTGGTGCTGGCCGCCGGTCATGGCCACGGCGTCGTTGTAGAGGATCTTGTAGGTGATGTTGGCCTTGGAGGCGATCGACTGGCGGATCGCCAGAATGCCGGAGTGGAAGTAAGTCCCGTCGCCGAGATTGGCGAAGATGTGGTTCTCGTTGGTGAACGGCGCGATGCCGACCCACGGCACGCCCTCGCCGCCCATGTGGGTGAAGGTCTCGGTCGAGCGGTTCATCCACAGCGCCATGAAGTGGCAGCCGATGCCACCGAGTGCGCGGCTGCCTTCCGGCACCTTGGTCGAGGTATTGTGCGGGCAGCCCGAGCAGAAATACGGCGTGCGGCTGACGGGAGCCGTCGCCTGCATCTGCGACGACTGGCGGCCGTTGAACCAGTCGGCCTTGGCGCGCAGCATCTCGGCGATTTCGGGATTGAGATTAAGTCGAAGCAGTCGTTCGGTGAGCGAGCTCGCAAGCGAGGCCACGCTGAGCTCGGCGGCGAAGGTCAGGAAGCGCTTGTCGTGATCGTCCATCTTGCCGACGATGCGCGGGCGCACGTCGTCGCGCCAGTTGAACAGCTCCTGCTTGACCTGGTTCTCGACGATCTCGCGGCGCTCCTCGACTATGAAGATCTCCTCAAGACCGACGGCGAAGTTGCGCACGCCTTCCGGCTCCAGCGGCCAGGGCATGCCGATCTTGTAGAGGCGGATGCCGATCTTGGCAGCGATCTCCGGCGTGATGCCGAGCTCGCGCAGCGCCTGGCGGATGTCCTCGTAGCTCTTGCCCGAGGCCATGATGCCGTAGCGTGCGTTCGGCGAATCCATGGTGATGCGGTTGACCTTGTTGGCGCGGGCAAAGGCGATCGCGGCAAAGCCCTTGTAGTCCTGCAGCCGGCGATCCTGCTCGAAACGGTCGTCGGGCCAGCGGATGTTCAGCCCGCCCGGCGGCAATTCAAAATCGGCCGGGATGATGAAGGGCGTCATCTCGTCGGTGAGGTCGATCTCGGCCGTGGTCTCGACCGTCTCGGTGATCACTTTCATGCCGACCCAGCAGCCGGAGTAGCGCGACATCGCGATGCCCAGCAGGCCCATCTCGATCATTTCATGGATGCTGGAGGGGTAGAGGTAGGGCATCAGCGCGGAGATGAAGGCGTGGTCGGACTGATGCGGGACGGTGGACGACTTTGCGCCGTGGTCGTCGCCGGCAAGGCAGAGCACGCCGCCATGCTTGGCGGAGCCCGCCGCATTGCCGTGGCGGAAGACGTCGCCGCAGCGGTCGACGCCGGGGCCCTTGCCGTACCAGATGCCGACCGCGCCATCATATTTGGCGCCGGGCGACAAAGCGAGCTGCTGCGAGCCCCAGATCGCGGTCGCCGCGAGGTCCTCGTTCACGCCGGGCTGGAATTTGATGTTGTATTGTTCGAGATGCTTGCGGGCGGCGAACAGCTGCTGGTCGTAACCGCCGAGGGGGGAACCGCGATAGCCGGAGATGAAGCCTGCCGTGTTGAGGCCTGCGGCGCGGTCGCGTCTGATCTGCGCCATGGGCAGGCGGACCAGCGCCTGGATGCCGGTCATGAAGACGTGACCGGTGCCTTGGGTGTACTTCTGGTCGAGGCTGATAGGCCCTTGGTTGATTCCCATTTAGCCCTCTTTGCGCTGGTCGCGACGCCCGCTTTTTAGCTAGTCATCCGAACTTGTTAGAACCAGTCTATGTCGGATTTTCCGGCCCGCGCAGCACAATTCTGGGCGACCAAGCCCGTCGCTCAAAAATCGCAATATCGTGCCGGGAATATTGCAGGGCCGTTTCGGTTTCTGTCGCAGGATGGGCCCGCGGCGAAACGGCGTAACGCGTCTTGTGGACCGGAAGGTGAATGGATGCGGCGACGACGTCGAACGACCGGTGCGATTCTGGTCCCCCTGCTGTTGTGCGGCGCGTTCGCGGCCGGCGAATGCACTGCTGCTCCAGCCGACGACGTCGTCGCCCGCGGCAAGGCGCTCACGATCGCCGGCGACTGCGCAAGCTGCCATACGGCCGATCCGGCAAAGCCGTTCGCCGGCGGCAAACGGATCGACACGCCATTCGGCGCGGTGTTCTCGCCGAACCTGACGCCCGACCGCGATACCGGCATCGGCGGCTGGAGCGACGACGATTTCGTCCGCGCGCTGCGGATGGGCGTCTCGCCGAACGGGAAGCATTATTATCCCGCGTTCCCCTACCCTTACCTCACGAAACTGATCCGTGACGACATCCTGGCGATCCGCGCCTATCTCGCGACGCTGGCGCCAGTCAGCAACAGGGCGCCGCCGCCGCAGCTGCGCTGGCCGCTGTGCTACCGCGTCCTGATGCGCGCCTGGAATGCGCTGTTCTTCACGCCGGGCATCATCCAGCCGGAACAGGGCAAGGGCGCGGAATGGAATCGCGGCCGCTACCTCGTCGAGGCGCTCGCCCATTGCGGCGCCTGCCATACGCCGAAGAACGCGTTCGGCGCCGACAGGCGCGACCAGACGTTCGGCGGCAGCATGGTGCAAGGCATGTTCGCGCCGAGGCTCGATGGCGCGGCGCGCAGCGGGTTGAAATCCTGGAGCGCGGGCGACATCACCGAATATCTGCAGAGCGGCCGCAACGGGCACAGCCATGCCGGCCCGTTGATGTCCGAGGTGGTGGTCAACTCGACGTCGAAGATGAGCGACGCCGATGTGCGCGCGATCGCGGTCTATCTGAAGAGCCTGCCGGCCGGCGCGCCGGAGCCAGCAGTCACCCCGCCCTCGCCCATGCAGATGAGCAACGGCGAGCGCATCTATCGCGGCGCCTGCGTCGCCTGCCATGAGCTCGATGGCTCCGGCGCACCGCGGATCTATCCACCGCTGCCCGGCAACGCCAATCTGCAATCGGCTAGTCCAGCGAGCACGCTGCGCATCATCCTCGACGGCGCGCAGACCCTGACCACGCCGCGCGCGCCGAACGCAGGCTCGATGCCGGCCTATCCAAAACTCACCGACCAGGAGGTCGCCGATGTCGCGACCTATATCCGCAATGCCTGGGGCAATGCGGCACCGGCCGTGACGGCGGACGAGGTCGCCAAGGCGCGGACAGCGAAATAAAGGCGCGGACGGCGAAATAGCGGATCACCGTTCCTCGCCGCTGAACACGAATTTCGGCATCTCCCATTTGTAGCGGATCGCCAGCATCCGGAACGTCAGGCCGAGGGCGAAGGTCAGCAGGGTCCAAACCGGTGGGTTGAGGTTCAGTCCGAACGCGGTCGCATAGAACAGCCCGGTCACCACCGAGACGCTGGCGTAGAGCTCGCTGCGAAACAGCAGCGGCACCTCGTTGCAGAGGATGTCGCGAAGTACGCCGCCGGCGCAGCCGGTGATCATGCCGGCGACGATCACGATCGGCAGCGAGGCGTCCACCTGCCAGGCCACGTCGCAGCCGGCCATCGTGAACACCACAAGCCCGATCGCATCGAGCACCAGGAATGCGAGATTGAGCCTGACCACCAGCCGCGCCAGCAGAATGGTGGCGAATGCGCCCGCCGCCGCGATCGCAAGGTAGATCGGATGCGCGACCCAGAGCAGCGGATAATGCCCGAGCAGCACGTCGCGGATGGTGCCGCCGCCGAGCGCGGTGATCGCCCCAAGCATGCAGACGCCGGCCCAATCCATGCTGCGCCTGCCCGCCGCCAGCGCCGCCGTCATCGATTGCGCCGCAACGGCAATGAACGAGAGCACGTGCAGCACCGAATCGGTGGGCGGCATGGTCCACATTGAAAAGGCCCCATGGAACAGGTTCGGAACCCTGGGAATCGGCGGTTCCAGCATGAACGGGTTGCAACATTGGCGCGGAACATCCTCACGCGCCAGCCATTGTCTCCTGCGTTTAGCCTACGCGCTTAGCCTTGGGGGGCTAACGGAGGAACTTTGAGATGGCTTACAACCCTGACGATCCGTATCGCGCCAACCTGACCGATGACGAAATCCGCCGTCAGGCGCGCTTCAACAGCCTGGACAACGAGCTGCAGCCGGATCCGGAACTCCAGGAAGGATCGACCAGCAGCACCAAGGTCGCGATGTTCGCAGTTGCGGTGGCCGTGGTGCTCGGCGCGCTGTTCTACGGCTTGAACAACACGTCGGTCCACGAGGCCGGCACGACGCCGTCGACACAGACCGCGCAGACGCAGCCGATCAACCCGGCCGCGCCGCCTCCGGGCATGCGCGACGTGACGCCGAAGCCGAACAGCCAGCCCGGCGTAACCACGGGCGCGGCGCCGGCCAACCCGTCGACCCCGCCGTCTGACTTGAACAAGCCGGACATGAACAAGCCGGCCGCCCCGCCGGCCGGGAATGCGAAGTAACGTGTAACGACACTGACCAGGCGCGAGCGGCGGGCCCAGGCGGCCCGCCGCTCTTTTTGCGCGTGAGGTCTACTTGAACATCTTGTTGAGCTCGCCGCCGGGATAGCCGTTGGCGAATTCGGTGAAGGTGCCCTTCTCGGCCATTTCCTTGGCCGCCTTCATGACGCCGGTCCAGGCCATCCGCGCCAGCGCGCCGCCGACGCTGATCCGCCGCACGCCGAGGTCGCCGACCGCTTGCAGCGTCAACTCGGACGCGCCACCAATCAAAAGATTGACCGGCTTCGGCGCCACTGCTTTCACGACCGCGGAAATCTCCTCTCTGGTCGAGATGCCCGGCGAATACAACACATCCGCCCCGGCTTCCGAATACGCCTGCAGCCGCTCGATCACCAGATTGAGGTCCTTCTTGCCCCACAGGAACGCCTCGCAGCGGCCGGTGAGCAGCACGCCGCTGTGGTCGGCATCGATGGCCTTGCGCGCCGCCCTGATGCGCTCGACCGCGAGCTTGTGCTCGAACAGCGGATTGGCCGCATCACCGGTGGAATCCTCGATCGAGAGGCCGGCAACACCGGTCTTGACGCCGCGCGCGACATTGACCGCAACCTTGTCCGGCTCGACGGCGAAGCCGCCCTCGAAATCGGCGTTGACGGGTATATCGACCGCCGCACATAGCGCGGTCAGGTGATCGCAGACGTCGTCGACGGTGACGCGGTTGTCCGCCTTGGCGATGGTCCAGGCAAAGCCCGCGCTGGTCGAGGCCAGCGCCTTGAAGCCGAGATGTTGCAATGCGCGGGCGCTGCCGACATCGAACGGGTTCGGAATGATGAAGCACCCGCTGTCGTGCAGCTTCTTGAAGGCGGCTCGTTTGTCAGCAGTTGGCAGTGGCATTGGTCGCTCCCTAGAGTCATTGGCCGCGCACAGATAGGCACGCGCATCTGCGCGCGCTAGAGCTTCGGCTCGTGCAACGCGCGGCTGTCCTTCGGCGCCTGATCGCGTTCGTTCAGGCCGTAGTCACGCATCACGCTCGCGACCCGCAGCCGATAGTTCTCGAAGATCCGCGCGCGGCCCTTGGCCTGGGTGCGGCGGTGCTCGATCGTGTTGCGCCAGGCTTCGACCGCAGCCTCGTCGCGGAAGAATGACAGCGACACGAACTTGCCCTTCTCGGTCAGGCTCTCGAACCGCTCGACCGAGATGAAGCCGTCGATCTCCTGCAGGATCGGCTTCAACTCGGCGGCAAGGTCGAAATAGAGCTCCCGGTGCTCGGCCTTCGGCCAGACTTCGAAGATCACGGCAATCATGGGCGCCTCCGCGCATTGTTGTTGTGGAACCACTATAGCTCGACCTTGCGCAGAAATGTTCGTTCCTCGGCGAGGATGAAGCGGTTTTGTTCCGCGAAGTTGAAGTTCGCCATGCCCTCGCTGTCCTGGCGCAGCCGCGCGCGATAGGCCTCGTAGGCGGCGAGGCTTTCGAACGAGATCAGCGCGAAGGCGATGTTGTTGGTGCCCTCGTGCGGCATCCAGTAGCCGAGCAGATCGCCGCCGCAGCGCGGGATGATCGAGAGCCAGTTCCGCGAATACTCCTCGAACATCGCGCGCTTGAACGGATCGAGCTGGTAGCGGATGAAGACGGTGACGGTCATTGATGGCCTCCTGGTGTTTTCGTCTTTACGGGCGACGGGCACGATGGACACTACCGCCTTGCCTGACCTCGATGCTTCGGCTATCATCGAACTATGAAAGCAGGACCCGACATCTCCCGGATCGCCGCTTTGGTCGGCGATCCCGCACGCTGCAACATGCTGACCGCGCTGATGACCGGCCGCGCGCTGACCGCGAGCGAGCTGGCGCAGGAGGCCGGCATCACGCCGCAGACGGCGAGCTCGCATCTCGCCAAGCTCGAGGCCGGCGGCCTGATCGAGCCCGAGAAGCAAGGCCGCCACCGCTACTACCGGCTCTCCGACCCCGACGTCGCCGATGTGCTCGAAGGCCTGCAGGGCATCGCCGCCCGCGCCGGCCATATGCGCGTGCGCACCGGGCCGAAGGATCCGGCGCTGCGCCGCGCCCGCATCTGCTACGATCATCTCGCCGGCGATCTCGGCGTGCAGATGCTCGACAGCATGAAGCGGCAGAAGCTGGTGCGCCAGAGCAAGCAGGCGATCGAGCTCACCGGCGAAGGCAAGCGCTTCATGGCCGAGGAGCTGCAGATCGACGCCGATGCGCTGACGCATCCGCGCCGCCCGGTGTGCAAGGCCTGCCTCGACTGGAGCGAGCGGCGGCACCACCTCGCCGGCACGCTGGGCGCCGCGATGATGGGCCGCTTCACGGAATTGAAGTGGGCCGCGCGCGACACGACGCCGGGCAGCCGCGTCGTCAATTTCTCGCGGAACGGCGAAAAGCGGTTCGCAGCCTTGTTCGGCGCGGGCGAGTAACGTCGCGCGTCGAAGTCCGCATCGGCGCGGTCATTCGCGAACCCTTGTCTTGCTTGTCTCGCTCGCCGATACAGTTTGTATCCTCGCGGCGGCGTGTGCTGCTCTCGCGCGTGCGAAATGTTTCAAATCAATGCTGAGCTTGCTTGCGGCGCACTGACGCAGCTGTGACGCGTAACATTCATGTCGCATTCAGCCCGCAACACTATCGTCGGCGACATCGGGCACGGCTTCTGCAATCATCCGGCCGGGCGAATCGGTAATCTAAAGTTTGTTGCGGTGCCGCAGCGCGGCCCAAAATAAAAGGAGAAGACATGAAGTATCTTTTTGCAGCAGCAGTTTTGGTGACGACCGCTTTCGCCGGCATCAGCGCCGCTGACGCTGCCGGCGGCTGCGGCCCCGGCTGGCACCGCGGTCCGTATGGCGGCTGCGTCCGGAACCGCGGCCCCGTCGTCGTCGCTCCCGGCCCTGTCGTTGTTGAGCGCCCCGTCGTCGTCGCGCCCGGCGCGGTCGTGGTGGCGCCGCGCGTTCGCGCTTGCCCCTATGGCTTCGCCTGGCGCTACGGCCGCTGCCGCCCGATCTGATCGCGGCACACCTGCGCAAACAAAACCCCGCCTCGCGCGGGGTTTTTCTTTTTTGAGGTGGTGCCGATGTCACCAGCGGCGCCAGTGATGATGACGCCAGTGATGCCTGCGCCAGTGGCGGTGGCGCCAGCCCCAATGCCGGTGATGCCAGCGCCGATGATGCCAGTGATGCCAGCGCACCTGCTCGGGCTTCAGACGACCGACCTCCTCGCCGGTGGTGACGGCCGGATGCGCATCATTGCCGGCCGGCGCGCGGGCGTCCTGGGTGAGCGGAAGCGGCGCGAGCGGCGCCGCCTGGGCGGTTGCTGCAAAAGTCGCCACACCGGCGGCGACACCGAAGGCCATCTTCAGAAAATCCCGGCGTTCCATCAGAGTTTCCCTTTGTTGCTGAGTTGGACCAACTGCGTCAGCCAGTTTTTTCGCCGCGACCTGAACGCTCGCTGAACCGCGCATTCACGTTCGAGGGAATTCGACGCCGCGGCCGCGTTCGCATTGGCGTGACGTCACACAACCATCACGACGCTGCCGCCTCACGTTCTACCCGTTATGCCGATTCCGACCGTTTCACGCGCGGCCGAACGGAACTAGCATCGCGCATCACAAGACCATCTCCGGGAGGCCGTCATGAAGTCAGGACAACCGATCAAGGATGCCAGCCACCTCTACGAAGTCGAGCGCCGCGCCCAGCACGCCGCCCGCCCCGGCTTCCGCATTATGGAGTTGCAGCTCTCGCCGACCCAGAAGGTGCCGTGGCACACCCACAGCAACATCTCCGACACATTCTATGTGCTGGAAGGCCAGATGCGACTGTTCCTGCAGGAGCCGAAGGAGGAAGTGAACCTGAAGGTCGGCGAAGTCTACGCCGTCCGCCCGACCCGCCCTCACCTCGTCACCAACGCCAGCACGACGTCGCTGACTTTCCTGGTTCTGCAAGGCGTCGGCGAGTACGACTACGTGCCGCTGGCGGCGAAGTAAGGAGCCAAACTCTCTCCATCGTCGTCCCGGCGAAAGCCGGGACCCATAACCACAGGATTGAGTTGTCGAAGCACGCTGTGGCCACCGCGTTGCAAACCAACTTGCATTTGTGGTTATGGGTCCCGGGTCGCGCTTCGCTTGCCCGGGACGACGCGGGGATAGATTCCGATTCACATCTCAAACAGCATTGAGGATGAGCGTCCGCATTCTCGCGACGCAAATCGTCCGAGCTTTGCTCTTCGTCTCGCCCTCGCTCTTGAAGAGGGCGCAGGGAAAGCCGGGTGCCGATCGCACCCATGGGCCCCGTGCAAAAGTAGAAAGCACGGGGGTAGGACCACAGGTGTAACCGGAGCATTCCGGCTTTCCCTGCGCGATGGGTTACAGCTTTATTTCGTGCTCTGCCCGGCGAGACTGGGCTTGCTTGTCACCGTCTTCGCAACGCGCATCGCGCAATTGGAAAAGACACCTGCCGCTAGGGCATCAGGACCACACGACTACACCGTCGGAGCTCATCTACAAACGTTGCCTCACATCAGCTTCAGCGGCGCGTCATGAACCAGCCGAAGATCGATATTGCCGATCAGCCGCGCACGGCGCGCCTCGGCGGTGCTGATGGCAGCCTCGATCTGCCGCAGCGTGCTGACATTCGATCCGAGCGACACGATGCCGCCGAGCACCAGCGCAATCGATCCGAGTGCTGCGGCCTCACCAGAACTGAACAGGCCGAGCAGCGCAGCGAACAACAAGACGAACCCGCCGGCGATCGCGATCTTCGAGCCGAGAATGATCCGCCGGGACCGTTCGGCGCTCTCGGCAAGCTCCTCGATCTGCGCCTCGATCTCCGAAATCTCGTCGGTCGGCTCGTCTTCGGTCATCAGGTTCGGACCTGTAGGGCGGGTTAGGCGAAGCCGTAACCCGCCGCGGATCGTGCGGAGCGAAGTTGGTGGATTACGCTTGCGCTAACCCACCCTACGCTTCCATCACAACGGCAAATTGTCGTGCTTCTTCGCGGGGATCTCGACCTTCTTATCCCTGAGCATCGCCAGTGCCCGCGCGATCCGCCGCCTTGTCGAATGCGGCATGATGACGTCGTCGATGTAGCCGCGCTCGGCGGCGATGAAGGGCGACAGGAAGCGGTCTTCGTATTCCTTCGTTCGCGCAGCGATCTTGTCGGGGTCGCCGATGTCGCCCCGGAAAATGATCTCCACCGCGCCCTTGGCGCCCATCACCGCGATCTGCGCGGTCGGCCAGGCGTAGTTCATGTCGGCGCCGATTTCCTTCGACGCCATCACGTCGAAGGCGCCGCCATAGGCCTTGCGGGTGATGATGGTGACGAGCGGCACCGTGCACTGCGAATAGGCGAACAAGAGTTTCGCGCCGTGCTTGATCAGGCCGCCATATTCCTGCGCGGTACCCGGCAGGAAGCCCGGCACGTCGACGAAGGTGACGATCGGGATGTTGAAGGCATCACAAAAGCGGACGAAGCGCGCGGCCTTGCGCGAGGCATCGCTGTCGAGCACGCCCGCCAGCACCATCGGCTGGTTGGCAACGAAGCCGACGGTGCGGCCGGCGATGCGGCCGAAACCGGTGACGATGTTCTTCGCAAAGGTCTCCGAGATCTCGAAGAAGTCGCCCTCGTCCACGACCTTGAGGATCAGCTCCTTCATGTCGTAGGGCTTGTTCGGATTGTCGGGGATCAGCGTGTCGAGCGACATGTCGACCCGGCCGATGTCGTCGAAGCTCGGCCATTCCGGCACGCCGTCGCTGTTGTTCGACGGCAGGAAGTCGATCAGCCGGCGCATCTGCAACAGCGCGTCGACGTCGTTCTCGAATGCGCCGTCGGCGATCGAGGACCGCGTCGCGTGCACCGAGGCGCCGCCGAGCTCCTCGGCCGTCACCACCTCGTTGGTGACGGTCTTCACCACGTCGGGGCCGGTGACGAACATGTAGCTGGTGTTCTTCACCATGAAGATGAAGTCGGTCATCGCAGGCGAATAGACGTCGCCGCCGGCGCAGGGGCCCATGATGACCGAGATCTGCGGGATCACGCCCGAGGCCTGCACGTTGCGGCGGAACACGTAGGAATAGCCCGCCAAGGCAGCGACGCCCTCCTGGATGCGCGCGCCGCCGGCGTCATAGAGGCCGATGATCGGCGCCCTCGCCTTCATCGCCATGTCTTGAAGCTTTGTAATTTTCAGTGCGTGCGTCTCGGAGAGCGAGCCGCCGAAAACTGTAAAGTCCTTGGCAAAGACAAAAGTCTTGCGGCCGTTGACCGTGCCCCAGCCGGTGACGACGCCGTCGCCGGGGATCTTGGTCTTCTCCATGCCGAACTCGATCGAGCGGTGCTCGACGAACATGTCGAATTCCTCGAACGAGCCCTTGTCCAGGAGCAGCTCGATCCGCTCGCGGGCGGTCAGCTTGCCGCGGGCGTGCTGCGCCTCGATGCGCTTTTCGCCGCCGCCCAGCTTGGCGCCGGCGCGCCGCTCTTCGAGGGTGTCGAGGATGTCTTTCATTTGTTTCCGCCCGTGTTAGCTACAGTCCGCGTCCCGGTGCGAACCGGTGTCCCGCTTCGTTCGGAATGGCTTTAGCACGGCCATTTCGGAACCGGAAAGGCGCTTGTGACCGGGTTCGGGCGCAAAAACGGTAGGATTTTCCGACATCTGGGGAGACAGCGATGACTGATACGACCACGGCCGAGACCGGCGCCGCCACCGGCGGGGTCCGCACCCTGCTCCGGCTGGAGGGACTGGTGCTGTTCGTCGGGATGACCGTGCTCTACTACAAGTGGGAGGGCTCGTGGCTGGTCTATGTCCTGCTGTTCCTGGTTCCGGACATCAGCTTTGCCGCTTACCTGATCAGCCCGCGGGCCGGCGCCATCGCCTACAACGCCGCCCACACCTATCTGGCGCCGGTGGCGCTGATGACGCTGGGTTTTGCCGGCGAAGGACCGCTGGTGCTCTCGATCGCGATGATCTGGCTTGCCCATATCGGGATCGACCGCGCGCTCGGCTACGGGCTGAAATACTCAACAGGGTTTGGCTTCACCCATCTCGGGCGCATAGGAAAGCTCAGCTGAACTGGACGCCGATCCGGCCTTTCCTGCGCCAGATCACGCGGCAATGCCGCTCCGTCGTCTCCATTTCCAGCACGAGGCTGAACCTGTCGGGGATGACAGCGGGATTCGTCGCCTCGACCGCGGCACCGGTCGCGGAGAGGTTGCGCACGATGCAGGTCATGCTGCGCCGGGCAAAGCTGATCCGTGCCGCGCGCGCAACGTTGCGCCTGAGAGCCCTGCGCTGGTCGCCAGCGGCTTGGCTGGTCGCGCCGGTCGAGAAGCCGGAGCGAATCCTGCCTTGCAGCCGCACGTCCGCCTGCATGTCGAAATGCTTTAGAATGCGTGGCCGACTTCCGACCACGGTCAATTGCAGGGACGCCAGCAGATGCTCGACCTTCTTGCCGTCGCTGCCGAACGGCAGCAACAGCCGCTCGCAATCGACTTGCCGATCGTTGGCATCGATGGTCGAGAAGACCATGTACACCGCACAGCCGCTCGTCGCGCATTGCTTCGCCGGCGTCAGCGTAATGCGCCGGAGCGACATCGAGACCACCTGCTCCATGGTCTTGCCTGCCCAGGCGGAATTGAACGCCTCGGCAACATGCTCGCCCTGATACATCGCACGGAATTTGCGTAGGCGTCCCTCGCCTTCGACCGCCCATGCGACGAGTTGCCGGGGATCGTGCATCGCGGGATCCGGTTTCAATTCGGCGAAAGCGGGAAATGGCCGGCCTGCCGACAGCTGATCCCAATAGGCCAGCAGTGCGCGCTGGCTTTCCGACCTGACCGCGTCAGGCGCAATCAACCTGAATGGCATCGGCCCCCTCGTGTCGCGTCGGCGCGCATGGTCGGAGGTTCGACTTAAGGATCACTGAAACCTGATCCATAGCCGTGCGGGGCCGTGCTGCCGGCGGCATGAACTACCGCTTGGCATGGTTAGCGTGCGCTTTACAATTCGGCCGAGTCAGTGGGGGAAATCAAACAAAGGGATAGAGCGGGATGATGATTCGACGAAAAGTCATCCCGCTCTAGCCTCAAGCGTACCGGCGCGCGAACACGACGCAGGCGACGACCAGCATCGTCGCTGCGATCATCGACCAGGCGACCGGCTCATGCAGCAGCAGCCCGGCCAGCGCGAGGCCGAAGAACGGCTGCAACAGCTGCAACTGGCCGACGCTGGCGATGCCGCCAAGCGCAAGCCCGCGATACCAGAACACGAAGCCGACCAGCATGCTGAAGATCGAGACGTAAGCGAGCCCGAGCCAGGCCGGCGCGCCGATGCCCTGCCAGCTCGGCGGCAACGTCATGATCGTCATCACGAGCGCCACCGGCACTGAGAGCACCAGCGCCCAGGAGATCACCTGCCAGCCGCCGAGCCGGCGCGACAGCGCCGCGCCTTCGGCATAGCCGAGGCCGCAGACGATGATGGCGGCGATCATCAGCAAGTCGCCGGTCAGCGACGCCGATCCGTCGCCCGACAGAGCGAAGGCGCCGACCGTCGCGCTGCCGACGCAGGAGAACAGCCAGAACAGCGGCTTCGGCCGCTCGCCGCCGCGCAGCACGCCGAACACCGCGGTCGACAGCGGCAGCAGCCCGATGAACACGATCGAATGCGCCGAGGTGATGTGCTGGAGCGCAAGCGCGGTCAGCAGCGGAAAGCCGATCACAACGCCGAGCGCGACGATGGTCAGCGACGCCAGGTTCTTGCGCTGCGGCCAGGGCTGTCGCAGCGCCGCCAGCAGCGCGGCACCGAGCAGCGCCGCGATCGCGGCGCGCGCCGAGGTCAGGAACAGCGGCGAGAACCCGGCCACGGCGACGCGGGTCGCCGGCAGCGAGCCGCTGAAGATGATCACGCCGAGCAGGCCGCTGCCCCAGCCCTCCAGCGAAGCGCCGCCACTCGCCTCGCCCGCCCAGGACTTTCCCGACAGAGACTTCCCCGGCAATGTCTTTGAATCGCTCATCGCACACCTCGACTTTCGCGGGCGAGGATAGCGGCGACGGGCTGGCCAAGGCAGCTACGGATCAGTACAATATCGCCAAACTGTATGGGCAAAGGTAGGCATACACTTGCGGCAACCATCCAACTATCGCGCCGCTTTGGCGCCGAAGGCGACCCGGACCACCGACGTGATGAACGCGATCCGCGCCAGGATCGCGAGCCGCGCGCTCGCCGCCGACGACCGCCTGCCCTCGATCCGCAGCTTTGCCGCGACCATGGGGGTCTCGCCCTCGACCGTGGTCGAGGCCTATGACCGGCTCGCCGCCGAGGGCCTGATCCGGGCGCGGCCGGGCTCGGGCTTCTATGTCTCGTCGGCGGCGCTGCCGCCGCTGGCGCTGGCCAACGACCAGCCGCAGCACGACCGCGCCGTCGATCCGTTCTGGGTGTCGCGGCAATCGCTCGATGCCGCGAGCGGCGCGCTGAAGCCGGGCTGCGGCTGGCTGCCCGCCGACTGGATGCCGACCGAGGCGTTGCGGCGCGCGTTCCGCAGCCTGGCGCGGGCCGACGACGCCGTGCTCGCCGATTACGGTGCGACGCGCGGCTCGCTGGCGCTGCGCCGCATGCTGATGGCGCGGTTCGCCGACGAGGGTCTCGAAGTGTCGCCCGAGCAGGTGCTGCTCACGATGTCCGGCACCCAGGCGATCGACCTGATCTGCCGCTTCCTGCTGCGGCCCGGCGACACCGTGCTGGTCGACGATCCCTGCTATTTCAATTTCCGGGCGCTGCTGCGCGCCCATCAGATCAAGCTCGTCAGCGTGCCCTACACCCCATCGGGCCCCGATGTCGCAAGCTTCGAGGCCGTGCTCGAAGCCGAGCGGCCGCGGCTCTACATTACGGTCTCCGGACTGCACAATCCGACCGGGGCGACGATGTCGCCGCAGACCGCGCACCGCGTGTTGAACGCGGCTGCAGCCTTCGACCTCACCATCGTCGAGGACGACATCTTTGCCGATTTCGAGCCAGAGCCGTCGGCACGGCTCGCGGCGCTGGACGGGCTGAACCGCGTGATCCGGATCGGCAGCTTCTCCAAGACGCTGTCGGCGTCGCTCCGCTGCGGCTTCATCGCGGCGCGCGCCGACTGGATCGAGCAGCTGGTCGACCTGCAGGTCGCGACCGGATTCGGCGGCCCCTGCGCGGTCGCGACCGAAATCATCGCCAGCGTCCTGGCGACCGGCTTCTACCGCAAGCATGTCGAGGAGCTGCGCCGGCGGCTCGTGCGCGCCCGCCGCGACGTCGGCGAGAAGCTGCAGCGCATCGGCATCGAGCCGTGGCTGATGCCACGCGGCGGCTTCCAGCTCTGGTGCCGCCTGCCCGACGGCTGCGACTCCGCCGACGTCGCGCGCGCGGCACTCGCCGACAACATCGTGCTGGCGCCGGGCAACGTGTTCAGCACCACGCAATCGGCGACCGGCTTCATGCGCTTCAACGTCGCGCAATGCCGCGACCCGAAACTGATGCCGGCGCTCCAGCGCGCGATCGGGCGCTGAAAGCGCGCTGCAAGGCGTTTGCGCGGACGACAAACGCAAAAGCGCTTGCGTAGCGATCAGCCAGTCACAGCGCGACGATATCGGTGAGGCATTGCTGCGTGACGCTCATTCGCGCATCGATCTGCGCCTGCGTCTTGCAGTCCATGTTCATCGCGAACACGGTGATCTCGCTGCCTTTCTCGGCCCAGCCGACCAGCCAGCCGAGCGCGCCGTGCTCCTTGTCGGTGAGGCCAGTCTTGGCGTGAATGACGGCGTCACCGGCTTTCGTCACGGGAAGAACATCGCACACCAGCTGCTGGCTGCGCTTGCCGACCGGCAGCACGCCGCGGCGCAGCCGGTCGAGGAAATCGATCTGCTGCACCGGATCGATCCGCAAATTGCCCGTCACCCAGAACTGGTCGATGCCGCCGCCGATGTCGCGGTTGCCGTAGTCGATGACGTCGAGATATTTCTGCATCCGCTCCGCGCCGATCCGGCGGGCGATCTCCTGGAACACGGGAATGCCGACACCGCGAGCGCCGAGCGCAGCGTATGGTCCTTGTTCCAGGCCTCGATGCTGCGTGTCGTGCCGTCCCACTTGAAGACGTCCTTGTCGGGATCCTGCACCACGCCGGTCTCGAGCGCGATCAGCGCATTCGGTATCTTGAAGGTCGAGGCCGGCAATTTGCCCTCGCCCGAGCGAACCTTGTCGCTCGCGATGATCAGATAGTCGTCAACCTTGTAGCCGACGAAGGTGCCCTCGGTGCCGAGATCGAAGAACCGCTTTTGCAGGTCCTCGCGAAACTCGCTGCGCTGGTACGACACGTTGGCGAAGCTGCGCGACGGCAGGATGGTGGCGACAGCAAACAGACCGAGCGCATGGCGGCGATGGATCACGACGGGACTCACGGCGGAACCTGAGCGGGTTCGGGTTGGCGACGATGGTGGATGCCATCGTGGTGAAAGGATGGCAATAAGTCTCGGTTGCCTGACGCGCTTTCTTCACGCGAACCGGTGTCCACTTCGCTTGAAAACGCTATCGCTACCGCGCCCGCCCCGACATTCGCAGCACGAACACCAGCACCTCGGCGACGGCCTTGTAGAGCTCGGCCGGGATCTCGTCGCCGAGCTCGACGTTGGAGAGCGCGCCGGCCAAGACCTCGTTCTCCTCGATCGGGATGTCGTTGGCCTTGGCAACCTCGATGATCTTGGCGCCGATCGCGCCCTTGCCTTTCGCCACCACGCGCGGCGCGCCGGCGTGGTCGTAATGCAGCGCGACCGCGAGTTGGTTCGGCGCATCGCTCATGATGCGCGGTCCAGGAAATGGCCGGCGCGCGCGGGCGCAGGCTGCGGCGGGCTGCCGTCGCGGATCTCGATGTCGCCGGGCACGAGCTCAGCCCGGGTCAGCGCCAGGCTCAGTTCGGAGGCGCCGGCGCGCAATTGCGCGGCGGTCGACGGATGCTCGGCCCACATCCGCACCGAGGTGCGCTCGCCGTTCAGCGAGACCAGCGCGTGCACCGGACCGGCCGGCTCGACGTCGAGCGTGAAGCGCGCCCGCCACACCCGCTTGGCGGCTTCGATCTCGTTGCCGCCGCCGTCGCGGGCAATCTCGAACTGCGCCATCGCCGTACCCTGCTGGGTCAGGAACGGAATCTCGAAATTCCAGCGCGGCACCATGGCGTCGAGCGGCGGACGCGTGCCGTCGCCACTATCCAGCAGCGAGGCGATCTGCAGCAGCGTCTGCCGCGCCAGCGCCGCGTCGGTGTTTTCCAACAGGCGGTGCGCAGCGGTCGCAAGCGGCGTGCCTGATGCAATCGACGGCTCCGCAACGGCCTGGGCCGACGGCAGCGCGCCGTGAAACGGCGGTGGCGGCGTGCTGCCACGTGCGGGCACGTCGCCGGGCAGCATCTCCCGCGGCGCGGCGCCCTGCCGTGCCGGGTTGCCGAGCTCGTGCAGCGCTTCCTGAATGAGATTGAGCGCGCCGCCCGCAGACGGGCCGGCATCGAGCGCGTCCGCGAGTGCGCCTGCAAGGCGGGTGGCGCCGCGGGTGAGATCCTCGGCAACCGGCACGCGCGCCTGCGGCAGCAAGACCTCCTGTACCTCGAGCTCGGGCGTGCCTGACGGCACAAGGCCCGGCGCCGTGCCGGCACCGGCGAGCGCCGGCTGCTGCAGCGGCGTGGACGCAGACCTTGTGGCATCGCCGGCGCCGAGCGAGGTCAGCACCTCGCGCAGCACGATCAGCGCGGCCTTCAGATCGGGCACGCTGCCGCTCGCCGGCGCAACGCCCGAGGCGAGCGTCGCCTCCAGCAGCAGGCCGGATTTCTGGAAGCCGGCCTTGACGGCATCGCCGCTCAAATTCTCGTTGAAGCCGGTCTGCTGCGCCAGAACCTGCGCGATCGCGGCCTGCAGCTTCGGCGGCAGATTAGCCGCGGCGACCGCCACAAGATTGGCAAACAGCGGCGCCTGGCTGCCCTGCACCGCCGCCGCATGCTGCGCCGCCGCGGTGATCGTGACGCGCTCGAGCGGCGACAGCATGGCCTTCGGCGCCGTGGCGACGGGCTGCGGAGCGGCGCTGACGTTGGCGGCCGCCGGCGACAATTGCACGGCGTCGCCCGTGTCAGCCCCCGGCCCGACCAGTTGCAGACGGATGCCGTCATTGCTCTGCGAGACCGCAAGCTGCAGGTTCTGGCCCTGCTGCAGCGGCACCTCGGTCTGGACGTCGATCGACAGGCTCGCGATCGCGATCCGCACCAGGTCAGCCGACAGCACCTTCAGCACCTGGGCATTGACGACGCTGCCGGCCTCCAGCGTGAGATCAGGCGCAACGCTGCCCGCCTCGTTCGAGGCAAGCACCGGCAGCACGGGATTGACGGCGAGTGCCATGTCGGAGGTCTCGGCCAGGCGCGAGGGACGTGCCGCAGGCTAGCCGGGCGTCGTAAACCCCCCGTTAACCGGCAGCCGACTTGAGCTCCCTCAGGACGCCGGCGGCGGCCCTGAAATCGACCAGCCGGGCGGCGCGGCGCGCGGCGACCTCCTCGTCGACTCCCCATTTCTCGATGTTCCAGTCCTCGTCGACATGGGCGGCCGCCCAGACCTGGTCCTCGTCGCGGACGCCATGGGCGAGCGCCAGCGCCAGCAGCGCCGAGCCGGTCAGCGTCGTCACCACATGGAGCGCTGCGACCGACCAGGGATCGGTCGGGAACGCCGCACGCGCCGCCTTGATCGCGGGCTCGGGCTGGCCGACATGCATGACCCCCTCGGCCATCACGAAATGGGCGCCGAGCGCATCGGCGGCCCAGAACAGGATCGGGTCCCAGTGCCGGGCCTCGCGCGCCACCAGCGTGTCGGGATGGCCGGCGCGATAGAACAGCAGATCGCTGCCGAGGAATTTTGCCGCATCGTCGGCGACCTCGTCGACGCGATCGATCACCCCCTCGATCACGCTGTTGGCGAGGCGCGTCAGCGGCATGGTCACGGGATCGATGGTCTCGCCCTGCGCATTCCATTCGGCCGCGACCGCATCCGCAATGGCGCGGCTCGGCACCACGATCGGCTTGCCGGACGGCGAGCGGATCTGCTTGCCGTCGAGCGTGATCGCAAATCCGCCATCGGCCTCAGCCACGCCGGCGCTGGTGTAGAACCGCTTGCGCTGGGGCTTGCGGATGTGGCGGCGCACCGCCTCCTGCGGGTCGAGCGGGGATTGGTCTGGGACGTCGTCGAAGAGTTCGCGCATTGCGCCGGCCGGCTTTCGTTCGGAAGGATTTCCCTGCAAGATATGCCAGCGGCAACGGCAAATAAAGCTGATGGGACGCGGCAAATTCCTCGCGGGTTTTTCGCTGGTTGCGACGGTTTTCGGAGCCGCCGCCGCCGACGCCGGGTTCCGCACACCGGAATCGCTGATCCGCAACGTCTACGCCCACTACGGCAAAGGCAGCGCCGCGTTCTCGAATGGCCTGCCGCGCGACGACGAAACGGCCCGGCAATTCTTCGATTCCAGCCTGCGCGGCGCCTGGACCGCCCTGCACGACGCGCCCTACGATTTCCTGGTGCAGAGCCCGACCTGGCGGCTCGGCCCGGTCTCGATCGCAATTCCGCGCCGGCAGTTCGACAGGACCGACGTGACGGTCACGTTCGACAATGAGGGCCGCGCGGTCACGCTCAACTTCATCGTCGTCAACGGTGCCGACGGCTGGGTGATTGCGGACGTCGAGAGCCCGCACGATTCGTTGCGGATGTTTCTCGCGCAGTTCAGGCGCTAAAGCGCGATGAGAATAGGTTGAATCGTGATCGCGATTTAGCTTCTTGCTTGAGCATGATCTTTTCGGAAAACCGCTTCACACTTTTCCGGATCATGCTTGAGGCGACCTCGCGATGATCGACGCGATGGTCAGAACGGCACTGAGGCGCGGGCGCGATAGATCCAGATGCTGGCATTGCCGCCGATGCCGCCGAACTCGGCGCCGAGCGCGACCTGGCCGCCATTGGCGAACCTGGCAGTCACCCCGCCGATGGCGCGCGCCGAAAAGCCTTCGAGCACGACCGCACCCGGAAGCCCGGACGCCGCCAAGGCCGCGGTCGCGTTGTCGGAATTGAAGTAGTAATCGCCGTACAATCCAAGATAGGGCGCCAGCGCGACCGTCGACGACCATGCCACGGGATAGGCGACCTTGACGCCCGCGCTGGCCCGCCCGGTCGAGAAGTCGCGCGCGGTCTGTAGCGTGCCAAAGGAATCGGTATAGGCGCTCTCGTGCTCCCACAGCGCGTAGATGCGCGCAGAAGGTTCGAACTGCAGGCCGAAGCCCTGATAGGTGCCGGTCAGGCCGCTCGACACCATCCAGCGCTCGCCGCCGAAATTGCCGGATGCGGTACCGGCGGTGCCGTCATAGCCGATGCCCGAATAGCTGACCGCCGCATCGAAGCGAATGGTCTGGGTCAACTTCCAGCCGAGATACGAGCCGACCGTCCAGCCATCGCCCTTCAGACGGCCCTGCAAGGCGTCGGACCGATAATCGAACGTCTCATACCCGCCGAGCACACCAACCACGAAATTCGATGACAGCCGTCGCGTCAATCCGGCGATCAAGTTGACCTGGTGGCCGTAAAGCATCGACGCGCCGGCGACCGTGCCGACCGCGCCGGTGCCCCAATGGTCGAGCACGGCGCCGCGCACTTCCGCCCAGCCCAGCCAGTCGCGTTGTTCGACGTAACGCGGCGGCGCCTTGGTGGGCGCGGCATAGGCCATCGCTCCGAACGCGTCGTCGATGCGCGGTGTCGAACGGGTGGTGTTGCCCGGCAGCGTCTGCGCGGCAAAGCCGCGCCCGTTCGATGCGGACGAGTTGTTGATGCCGGCAAATGGATCGGCCGAGCGTGGCGCGCGGTCTTCGAACGACTTGCCGTCTGGATCGGCGGCGAAATTGATGCGCATGCCGCTGCCGGTCGGCGTCATGAACGCGCCATCGCCGCCAAAGGCTTCGGAGATCGCGGAATCGATCGCGCCGGAAATCGCCGCACCCGAGTTCTGCGCCACCACCGGCGCCGCCAGCGTCTGCATCGCGCGCAGCTTCAAGCTGTCAGCCGGCGTACTGACCGCCTGGATCAGGGCCGCCGAGGTGCTGGTGACAAACGCCGCGCTGCCGCCATAGACCGCGGTGATGGAATGCGAGCCGAGCGTCAGGGACGAGATCGTCAATGTCGCAACGCCGCCGCCACCCAATGTTGCACTGCCGATTACGGCAGCACCGTCCTTGAATGTCACCGTGCCGGCGGGCGTGCCGCCGCCGCTGGTCACGGTCGCGGCAAACGTCACCGCCTGGCCGACCTGGCTCGGATTGACCGACGACGACAGGGTGGTGGTCGTCGCCGACTGGTTGACGGACTGCGCTAGCGCGGCCGAGGTCGATGGCGTGTTGTTGACGTCGCCGCCATAGACCGCCGTGATGCTGTGGTTGCCTGATGCCAGCGATGAGGTCGTGAACGTCGCGACCCCGCCCGCGAGCGTCACCGGCCCAGCCAGATTGGCGGCGCCATCCTTGAATTGCACCGTTCCGGTCGGCGAGGCGCCGGTCACGGTCGCGGTAAAGGTCACCGATTGGCCCGGCGTGCTGGGATTGAGCGACGACACGAGGCTGGTGCTCGTCGCGGCCTTGTTGACGGTCTGCGTCAACTCTGCCGAGGTCGAGGTCGTGTTGTTGACGTCGCCGCCATACACCGCGGTGATGGTGTGGCTGCCCGACGCCAGTGATGAGGTCGTGAATGTCGCGACCCCGCCGGCGAGCGTCACCGCCGCCCCGAGATTGGCGGCGCCATCCTTGAATTGCACCGTCCCGGTCGGCGAGGTGCCGGTCACCGTCGCGGTGAAAGTCACCGATTGGCCCGGCGTGCTCGGATTGAGCGACGATACGAGGCTGGTGCTGGTCGCCGCCTTGTTGACGGTCTGCGTCAACGGCGCCGAGGTCGAAGCCACGTTGTTGCCATCGCCGCTATACACCGCCGTGATGCTGTGGCTGGCTGTCGCCAGCGACGAGGTCGTGAACGTCGCGACACCGCCAGCGAGCGTCACCGCTGCTCCGAGATTGGCGGCGCCATCCTTGAATTGCACCGTCCCGGTCGGCGAGGCGCCGGCCACCGTCGCGGTAACGGTCACCGATTGGCCCGGCGCGCTGGGATTGAGCGACGACGTCACTGTGGTGGTGCTCGCCGCCTGGTTGACGGTCTGCGCCAGCGCGGCCGACGTCGAGGCCGTGTTGTTGGTGTCGCCGCTGTACGCGGCCGTGATGCTGTGGCTGCCCGCGGGCAGCGATGAGGTCGTGAATGTCGCGACCCCGCCGGCGAGCGTCACCGCTGCTCCGAGATTGGCGGCGCCATCCTTGAATTGCACTGTCCCGGTCGGCGAGGCCCCGGTCACCGTCGCGGTGAAGGTCACCGATTGGCCCGGCGCGCTGGGATTGAGCGACGAGGTGACCGTGGTGGTGCTCGCCGCCTGGTTGACGGTCTGCGTCAGCGCCGCAGACGTCGATGCCGTGTTGTTGGCGTCGCCGCTGTACGCGGCCGTGATGCTGTGGCCGCCTGTAGCCAGCGACGAGGTGGTGAATGTGGCGACTCCGCCGGCGAGCGTCACCGCTCCGAGATTGGCGGCGCCATCCTTGAATTGCACTGTCCCGGTCGGCGAAGCGCCGGTCACCGTCGCGGTAAACGTCACCGATTGGCCCGGCGTGCTGGGATTGGGCGACGACGTGACGGTGGTGGTGCTCACCGCCTGGTTGACGGTCTGCGTCAGCGCCGCGGACATCGACGCCGTGTTGTTGCTGTCGCCGCTATACACCGCGGTGATGGTGTGACTGCCTGTAGCCAGCGACGAGGTGGTGAATGTGGCGACACCGCCGGCGAGCGCCACGGCTCCGAGATTGGCGGCGCCATCCTTGAATTGCACCGTTCCGGTCGGCGAGCCGCTGCCGCTCACGGTCGCGGTGAAGGTCACCGATTGGCCGGGCGCGCTGGGATTGGCCGACGACACCAGGCTGGTCGTGGTGGGAGCCAGGATGACGATTTGCGTCATAGGTGGCGAGGTCGATACCAAATTGCCGTTGGTATCGCCGTTATAGGTGGCAGTGATGGTATGGCTGCCGAGAGTCAGCGATGAGATGTCGAATATCGCGGCGCCGGCACCGACAAAACTCGATCCCAAGTGGGTGATTCCATCAAAGAAGTCCACCGTTCCGCCTGGCACGAAGGGGCCCGTGACCGTCACAGTTGCGACGAGGGTCACGGTTTGACCAACTACGCTCGGGTTTTCCTGCGATGTCACGACCGTGGAGGTCGCCTGGGCGAAGGCATCGCCCGTCGCGCCGACAACACCAAGCAAGGTCATGACGAATATACAGGCCAGGCGAGCGGAAAATATCCGCTTCCGGACCGCCAATATAATCAAGCGCAATTACCGACCCCTGCCCGCCGGCTCAACGCTGCAGCTGCAATTGCTTCAGCGCTTCCAATTCCCCGGCAGGACGATCATGCCCACACCCGAGATCCGTTTGCCATTGCCGTCGTGGGCAAGGTTCCCGTTCCTGCGCCTGGTGTGCTACTTTTGCCACTGGCGGATCTCTGAGCGGATCCGGTAGTCGGCGTTCGATTCGAACGCCACTTTGTGTGCGCTTGATGAGAAGGGCGTAACCTCCGACGCATGCAGCCCCAGCCTCGATGGCGGGATCGCCGACGCCGAAAAAATATCCGGCGGTTGGCGGGTCTACCCCCTCTCTCCGCAATCCAGTCGGGACACCGTTCATCCGATTGATCGCTCAGCAAGTTTGAACATCTCTCCAGCTCACCGCGTCGAAGTGCCGCAAGATGCTGTCATCTGCGCGTTAAAAACCTGCCAGATTCCGGCAACAACGCGCGGCTAGCGTCCCGACACCAAACAGAAGCATTGGTCGACCATTGCGGTCGCAAGACGTGAACTGACGTCACGCGTGGCGTCCGTGCGTGTTTGCGCGCCGGTGGCAGCGTATTGGCGGGGCGGCGTGGCACGACGACTTTCGACCGTTTGTTGTGTCATCGTTGCGGCTTGCTTCGGGCTTGCCGTGAGCGGCATGACGGCCTGGCTCGGCGCAACCGGCTTGCAGAATGCGCCGCGCACGCAACAGGACGTTTGTGCCCGGCCAGAGCCCGGAAGCGCGATCGAGGAACCCGCCGAATTGCGCAGCCGCGATGGCGTGCTCGAAACCGACCTTAGCATCCACGATCAGAAGCAGCCGGATGGCACGAGCCGCTATTGCTATCTGACGCCGGACGGCAAGCCGTCGCCGACCTTGCGGCTGAAGCCGGGCGATCAGCTGGTCATCCATTTCAAGAACGACCTCGTCGACCTCGATACGGCAACACCTGCGATCGACCGCCCGCTCGCCGGCGCGCCGATCTGCACCACGCGAAAGCGAGCCGACGTTTGCGAGAGCGGCGCGATGACGCCGATCTCGACCAATTTGCACTTCCACGGGCTGACCGTGCCGCCGGTCTGCCACCAGGATGACGTGCTGAAGACTTCGATCCAGCCCGACGACGCACCGTTCGAATACCGCCTGCGCATCCCCGACGACGCGCCACCCGGCCTCTATTGGTATCACCCGCATCTGCACGGCTTCAGCAAGACGCAGGTGCTCGGCGGCGCCTCAGGCGCCATCATCATCGAAGGCATCGAGCGCGCTGATCCGTCGCTCGCTGGCCTGCCCGAGCGCGTGCTCGTGATCCGCGACCAGGATCTCGTCAATCCCGACGCGCCGCCGTCGAAATCCGAGCCGGTCATGACCAAGAGCCAGCTCGACAATGACGGCGACGTCGCCAACTCCGGCACCGGTTTCGGCAAGCCGTCCAAGGATCTCTCCATCAACTTCGTGCCGGTGCCCTATCCGAACTATCCGCCGGCCGCGCTGACGATGAAGCCGGGCGAGCGGCAGCTCTGGCGGGTGCTGAACGCGTCCGCGATCACCTATCTCAACCTCGCGCTGCTGGTCGGCCGCACACCGCAGCAGATCGGCATTGTCGGGCTCGATGGGGTGCCGCTGCAATTCCAGGGTAGCCCATCGCCGTCAGTGCAATGGGTCAACCATATCGGCCTGCCGCCGGGCTCGCGTGCCGAATTCATCGTCGAGGGACCGCCGGCCGGCAGCTCGGCGTTGCTGGTGACGCGCGCGGTCGACACCGGGCCCGCCGGCGAGAACGACCCCAACCGCGCGCTGCTGGCGGTCGCGTCTTCAGTCAACGCGAACGAACCGCAGGCCGCGCTGCCCGCTCGCGCCGAGCCGCTGCCACGGCCGGAGCGGCCGTGGGTCGGGACCGTCGCGCCGGTGCGCGTCAGGAAGCTGTTCTTCTCCGAGCAACCGGAGAACCCGAACGATCCGAACAGCCCGACCAAATTCTTCATGACGCTCGACGGAGAGACGCCGAAACCGTTCGATCCGCAATCGGACATTCCCGACATCGCCGTGAGGCAGGGCGACGTCGAGGACTGGATCATCGAGAACCGCTCGATGGAGCTGCATGATTTCCACATCCATCAGCTGCACTTCCAACTGCTCGACTGGTCCGGCGTCGCCGTCAACGAGCCGTTCCTGCGCGATACCGTCAACGTCCCCTACTACAACGGCCGGATGCTGAAATATCCGAGCGTGCGGCTGCGCATGGATTTCCGCGATCCCAACATCGTCGGCACCTTCGTCTACCACTGCCACGTCCTCGAGCATGAGGACGGCGGCATGATGGGACGCATCAGGGTCGTGCCGCGAGACACTGCAAGTTCCACCAAGCCGCTCAATCAGCAAAAAGGAGAGCTCTAATGCGCGACAAGCACAGGTCACGTTGGCTGCAAGGTTGCCGCCTCACCCTCAGCGCGCTTGCGCTAGGTCAGTTCACCGCCGGCCCGGTGCTTGCGGAGGACTGGAATCACCACGGTGGACACGAGACGCGGTCGCCGATCAAGCACGTGATCGTCATCATCGGCGAGAACCGCAGCTTCGACCACGTGTTCGCGACCTACGTGCCCGAACGGCACGACCAGAGCGTGTTCAATCTGCTCTCGCAGGGCATCGTCAAGCTCGATCACAACAAGAACGCGATCCCCGGCCCCAACTTCGAGAAGGCGCATCAGCAGGCAGCGACGGATACCGGCCTGAACGATGCGTTCCTGCTGAGCCCGCCGAAGCAGAACTTTCCCAAGGATCAACTGCCGGCTCCGCTGGTCGGCGGCCCCAAGGTCTCCTACATCCCGAACAAATGCGGCAGCTCGCCGATCACCACCTGCGAGGCGTCGCTTGCGCTGGCGCAGCAGTCGGAATCCGGCCTGCCGTCCGAGTACTACCAGTTCCTCCTGAGCGGCGGCACCGGTCAGACCTCGCAGACCCCCGACCAGCGCATCACCAATGTCAGCGCGCTGCCGGCCGGCCCGTTCCAGCTCACCAACACAGATGCAATGCCCTACGATTCCTATTCGGCAAGCCCGGTGCATCGCTTCTACCAGATGTGGCAGCAGCTGAACTGCAACCACTCGGCGGCCAGCCGCGACAATCCGTCGGGCTGCGGCGGCAATCTGTTCGCCTGGGTCGAAGTCACCGTCGGCGCCGGCGCCAATGGCGCGGCGCAGCCCTCCAACTTCTCCACCGACTACTCGCCGACGGCGACCACCACGGGCGAGGGTTCGACGGCGCTCGGCTTCTACAACGTGCAGAAGGGTGACGTGCCCTACTTCACCTCGCTCGCGCAGAAATATGCGATGAGCGACAACTTCCACCAGTCCGTCAATGGCGGCACCGGCGCCAACCACATCATGTTCGGCCATGCCGACATGCTCTACTTCAGCGACACCTACGGCAACGCCGCGGTGCCGCCGAACGGCACGCAGGTGTTCGGCGGCACGCCCGACGCCGGCATCGTGCATGAAATCGAGAATCCGAACCCGGCTTCCGGCACCAACAACTGGTACACCGAGGACGGCTACGGCGCCGGCGGCAATGGCGGCTTCGCACCGCCCTTCCAGACCAGCCCGGTGTCCGGCGGCGGCTCCTACAGCGACTGCTCGGATCCGACCCAGCCCGGCGTCAAGCCGATCCTGGACTATCTGAAGGGGATCCACATCAACGCGAATTGCGAGCCGGGCCACTATTATCTCTTGAACAACTACAATCCCGGTTACTTCGGCAACGGCAAGAACGCCTACACCGACACCAACCCATCGAACACGCCGTTCACGATCCCGCCGTCGACCCGCAAGAGCATCGGCGACAGTCTGAACGAGCGGAACGTCTCCTGGAAGTACTACGGCGACCAGTGGAACAACTACGTCAACGATCCCTACCAGCTCAACTGGGGCGTGGCCGGTCCGAACGCCGACGAGTACTGCAACATCTGCAATCCGTTCCAGTACGACACCTCGATCATGTCGCACCCGGACCAGGTCGCAGCCCATATCAAGGACTCGGTTGATCTCTACGCCGACCTCTCCAAGCACTCGCTGCCGGCGGTCTCCATCGTCAAGCCGAGCGGCTTCACCGACGGTCACCCGTCGTCCTCCAAGCTCAATCTGTTCGAAGGCTTCGCGAAGAAGATCGTCGACCAGGTCCAGGCCTCGGACTATGCGAAGGACACCGCAATCTTCATCACCTTCGACGAAGGCGGCGGCTACTTCGACTCCGGCTATGTGCAGCCGCTCGATTACTTCGGCGACGGCACCCGTATTCCGCTGATCGTGGTGTCGCCGTTCGCGCGGCACGGCCACATCTCTCATGAATATGCCGATCACGTTTCGATCCTCAAGTTCATCGAGCGGAACTGGCGCCTGGAGCCGATCACGAACCGCAGCCGCGACAACTTCCCGAACCCGGTTGCGACGCCTGGCAATCCCTATGTTCCGGTCAACAGCCCGGCGCTCAGCGATCTGTTCGACTTCTTCGACTTCGACGACGGCGGCCATCACCATGGTGACGGCGACGATCAAGGCGGCAACTGGAACCACTGAGCACCGCATCTCGCGACACAACGATCCGCCGGCCCGAAAGGCCGGCGGATTTCATTTGTACCCGGCTGGATGTCCATAACCCGCGCGAGCCTGTAACGTATCCGGCGACACCGATCTCGTCTGCGTGGAATCCCTGTTCAATGACATCAATCGCCTTCCGCCAGGCCCAAGCGGCCGACCTTCCGGCGATCATCGCGCTCCTCGCCAACGACGTGCTGGGGCAGCAGCGCGAGGATGCAAGCTCGCCGCCGAACCCACGATACGTCGACGCTTTCAAAGCTATCCTCGCCGATCCCAATCAATTGCTGGTCGTGGCGACCCTGGACGACGAGGTGATCGGGACCCTTCAGCTCAGCTTCATTCCCGGAATGGCACGCCTGGGCGCCTGGCGCGGGCAGATCGAGGCGGTCCGAATTGCCGAGGCGCACCGCAGCTCGGGTGTCGGGCAGCAGATGTTCGAATGGGCGATCGCGCAGTGCAAAGCGAGAGGCTGCGATCTCGTGCAGCTCACGACCGACAAGGCGCGCCCCGACGCGCACCGCTTCTATGAGCGATTGGGATTCGTCGGCAGCCACATCGGCTACAAGCTGATGCTCTAAGCTTCCGCACCGTGCGGCGAGACCAACCGGCCGCGCGATCACAACACCTCGATGCGGCGCTGCCGAGCGTTGAGATGCGGCGCGGACTTTGGCAGTCTCGGTGAAGACCGGAACGACGCGGGAGCCGACAGCATGCGGCACTTCATTCTTCCGATACCCCTGCTGGCCGTCATCTGGCTGCTGCTGCCGCTTCCCGCCCAATCGGCGCCCTGCCTGCTCGTCACCTTGACCGGCACCATGAGCGGTCCCGCCTTGCTCAATGGCGTCGCGGGCGCCGGCACACTCGTGCGCTACGGCGACGACAGTGCCGATTGCGGGACGCTGAAGCTGCAGTTCGACGCTGGCCGCGGCACCGAGCTACGGCTGTCGCAACTGGACGTCGAACCTGGCCAGATCGACGCCGTCTTCCTCACGCATATGCACTCGGATCACACCGAGGGCCTCGTCGACCTTCTGCTCGCGCGCTGGAACTGGAATTCCGGCGGGCCCGCGCTCGATGTCGTCTGCAGCAGCGATGCGCCCTCGCCGCTCGGCTTCACCCTGAGCTGCGGCAAGTTTGTCGCGCATATCGGCGACGCCTTCATTCAGTCCGGCGAAATCGCACAACGGGTTTCAGAGGACAGCAAACGATTGGCGGGCGGACCTGCCGAGCTTGTGCATCTCGTCACGTTCGAGCCGACGGACGAGCCACAGGTGATCTGGTCGAAGGGCGAGGTCCGGGTGAGCGCGATCCGCTCGACCCACATCGCGGGCCATGCCTCCTATCGCGTCGACACGCCCGCGGGCAGCGTCGTGATCGGCGGCGACGCCAGCAATGACAGTGCCGCTCCGCCGCGTCCGACGTCGACGTCGGCGCAAGTCGAGAAGCTGGCACAAGGCGCCGACGTGATCGTGCACTCGACCATGCATCCCATCATGGGTCCGGAGCGCGACAGCGGCATGCCGCCGCCCGTCTTCTACCGCCAGAGCCTGGCGCCCGACCTTGGCGCCATGGCGAAGCGCGTGGGCGCCAAATATTTGATGGTGACCCATCTCGCGCCGCAGGTCGGGGCGACGCACCACGGCCCCTACAAGGTCCCCGGTGGCGCGCTGACCGAAGCGGACTATCGCGCCGCCGCCGAGGCAGGCGGATTTACCGGCACGACCATTGTCGGCTCGGATCTCGCCACGCTGCGCCTTCCCGCCAAATAGACTGGCGCAGCCGTTCCCCGGCCGGCGTTCACGGCTTCTGATAGATCACGTGACCGGCACGGATCGTGGTGCTCACCTTCGCGAGATTGGCGACGTCGCTGAGCGGATCGCCGTCGAGCACCACGAGATCGGCGTCAAAGCCCTGCTCCACCTTGCCCTTCTTCGTGGCCTTGAAGAACCGCGCCGGATTTGTGGTCAGCGAGGCCAGCACCTGGCGCTCCGACAGCGCGCGGTGCATCAGCTGGACTTCCTGCGTGGTGTCGTACAGCGTGGTGAAGCCGACATCGGTGCCGAACAAAACGGTGCCGCCATTCTCGGAGAACTGCTTGAGCTGGTTGACGGTCGCGGCCACCAGACGGTTGGTGACGTTGGGGTCGAGCACCACCGTCGTGAACAGCGACAGCGTCGGAATCAGCGCAGTCCCCCGCGCCTTGAACCGCGCCAGCTGGTCATCCGTGTAGCTCCGCTCGCTTGGCGTGGTGTGCGCCAGCACGTCGACGTCCGCTGCGATCACCGTCTCCACGCCGATCTTGTTCTGCGGATGCGCGAACACCGGCCTGCCCTGCGCATGCGCGACTTCGACGGCCGCTTTGGCGATCGCAGGATCCATGTTGACGACGGGCTTGTCGCCCATGAACGCGCCGGTGAACAGCTTGATGCCGTCCTCGCCCATCGCGAGCCAGTCGCGCGCCCACTTCGTGGCCTCCTCCGGCGTCGCAGCTTCGGGGAGCTGGATTTCGGGCGGCAGGTAGACGGGATGCCCGCCCTTGGGAAACACATTGCCGGCGAGCAGGATGTTCGGACCGGCGACTTCACCCGCTGCGATGCGCTTGCGCAGCGGCAGCGTGTTGCGTGGATCGGAGCCGAGATCCCAGACCGTGGTGAAGCCCCATCGGGTCAGCATCTCCTGCATGTGCTGCGTCAGCGGCGCGGCCGGCGCCTCGCCGGCCTTGTGCCAGACATGTTCCGTGAAATGCACGTGGCTGTTCCAGAACCCGGCAACAACAGTCTTGCCGCTGCAATCGATCAGGCGCGCATCCGAGGGCAGCTTGACGTCGCCGGACTTGCCGACCGCGCTGATGACGCCGTCCGTGATCACGATCGTCGCATCCGGCAGCGCGGCCGCATCGGCCGATGCGTAAAGCGTGCCGCCGCGGAGCACCACGGTCTCGGCATGTGCCGACGCAGAGGCGACAGCCGAGCCAATCAGGAAAAGCGCGACGCGCAACCAAGTCCGGGTCATGGACAGCCTCTTTGATGGTTGCATGCCGGCAACGACCGGCGCGCGGCAACATAGCCGCGGCGCGATGAGCCGCTTTGATCGTTCTTGCTGTCCGCGGCGGATATCGGGAGGCGGCGTCCGCCGTCACTCCTCGGGCGCATTCTCGATCGGATCGAATCGGTCGGCCTCGAGCCCGAGCAGATTCCAGGATTGCAGCATATGCGGCGGCAGCGGCGCGGTGGCATCGATCACGCCGCCACGCGGGTGCGGAATCACGATCCGGCGCGCGAGCAAATGCAGCCGGTTCTGCAGGCCGCCCGGCAGCTGCCAGTTTTCCTTGTTGAAATATTTGGGGTCGCCCACGATCGCGTGATCGATATGCGCCATATGGGCGCGCAATTGATGGGTGCGGCCGGTCACCGGCTTGAGCGAGACCCAGGCGAGCTTCGTCGCCGAGGTTTCGACCACGGCATAGTAGGTCACGGCGTGGCTGGCGCCCTCGTCGCCATGCGCCGCGATCCGCATGATGCTGTCCTCCTCGCTCTCCTCCTTGGCGAGATAGGTCGAGATGCGGCCCTGCTTCGGCTTCGGCACGCCGGCGACCAGCGCCCAGTAAATCTTGCGCGCGGAGCGATGCCGGAACGAGCCGGTCAGAGCGGTCGCGGCGAAACGTGTCTTGGCGATCAGGAGGCAGCCCGAGGTCTCGCGGTCGAGCCGATGCACCAGCCGCGGCTTCTGCCCCTTGGCGTCGCGCATCACCTCCAGCATGTCGTCGACATTGCGCGTGATACCGGAGCCGCCCTGAACCGCCAGACCTGCGGGCTTGTTCAGCACCATCACGTCGGCGTCCTCGAACAGGGTCATGTCCTTGAGGTCCTGGAGGGTCTTCTTCGCCGCTTCAGACAGGCTGGTGGCCGCCTTCGGCGTATCGAGCCGCAGCGGCGGAATGCGGACGCTCTGCCCTTCTTCCAGCCGGTCCTTGCTGTCCGCACGCTTGCCGTTGACGCGCAGCTCGCCCTTCCGAACGATACGCTGGATGTGGGAAAACGACAGGCCGGGGAAACGCGCCTCGAGAAAGCGGTCGACGCGCATGTTGTCCTCGTCCGCCGTCACCACCACGGTCTGCACCTTGGTCGGCAGCGGCGGCGGCTCGGCGACGCTCTTCTCCGGCTCGGCCACGAATGGCTTGGTCGCCCGCTGCTTGTCGCCAAGGCGCACCGCCGCTGACTTGCCGCCCGCACGATGCGCCGGCCCCCGCTCGGCGGCCGGGCCGCGATGGGGACGCGCGCCTTTGGCGCGGTCGGCGGCTGGGCGGAGAGGTCTCTTGACGCGGCGGCTCATGGGGTTGCAACTCCGAAGTTAAGCCCGTGGGTAGCGCAAATGCCGCGAATCGTCACGGCGAAATCGGTACGAATCCGGCACAACATCGGCCATGTTCGGCCGCAATCGGCAATCGACGGGAGCTTTGGAATGAGACTGGCGATATCGGCTTTGGCGGCGGCCCTGATGCTCTCCGGACCGGCGCTAGGCCAGCAAGGCCCGATGCCGGAAGATTTGGCCTGGAAGCTCCTGGAACTCGGCCGCGTCATCGACCCGCCCAAGACGGCCGCACTCTACGCACCGCTGCAGCAGAAGGAGCCTTATCAGGGCGTCAAGGTCGAGCGCGATGTCAAGTATGGCCCTGCCGACCGCCATCTGCTCGACGTCTTCACGCCGGACCCGGCGTCGCCGCCCCGGCCGGTGCTGATCTACATCCACGGCGGCGGCTTCATTGCCGGCAACAAGCGCAACCCCGGCAGCCCGTTCTACGACAACGTCATGCTGTGGGCCGCCAAGAGCGGCTTTGTCGGCGTCAATGCCACCTATCGCCTGGCCCCGGCCTTTCCCTGGCCGGCAGGCGCCGAAGACATGGGCGCGATCGTGCAGTGGGTCGCGGAGAACATCGCCAGCCGCGGCGGCGACCCCAGCCGCGTCTTCCTGATGGGCCAGTCGGTCGGCGCAATCCATGTCGCGAGCTACGTCTCGCACAGCGAATTCCACAAGGTGAAGGGCGGCGGCCTCGCCGGCGCGATCATGGTGTCGGGCATCTACGATCTGACCGCCTCGCCCGCCGGCGATGCCGAGCTCGCCTATTACGGCTCCGATCCGTCGCGCTACGCCGAACGCTCCTCGTTGCAAGGTCTGCTCGCGAGCCCGATCCCGTTTCTGATCACCGCGGCCGAGCTCGACCCGCCGCGCTTCGTCGAGCAGTTCGAGCTGTTGAAGCAGGCGAGCTGCAAGCGGCCGAGCGGCTGCGTCCGCAGCTTCATGCTGCCGCAGCACAGCCACACGTCGGAGGTCTATGCGATCAACACGCCGGATACGCGGTTGACCAACGAGATCCTGGAGTTCGTGAAGAGCGTCAAGTGACGCGCCAGAGCAATATGAGCTACAGGCCGTCGCAGCGGCGCTGCCAAAATATCGAAAACAACCCCATGCACAGTAGCCGGCGGCGGCCGGCGTTCGACCAGGCAACTTGACACGTCGGGCAACTCAGGGATACATTTCTAATATTCCGAAGCCGCGCAAGTGTCCTCGCCCAAGGTCGTGCACATTTGCGAGCTTCTGCAACTCACGCTCCCACGCTGGCGGGCGGGACCGGGAACGCGCGTCATTCGCAGCCGCAGCCTCTCGTCGAGCACGCGGACTCGCTAAGGCGCAGCCACAACCGGATTGACGCGAGTTGAACAAATTCAAGGTAGTTGGCGGCGAGCTTGTCAATGGCTCGGCCGTGAGGCTCAAGTGGTCGCTATGCACCCGAAAGCGGACCTATCGTGCTTACCTTGAGTTTTGTCGTTCATGACCCGAATCGAACTCCCTATTCTTTTCGGCAGGCTCGGCCGCCTGCGCGCATTCGCGCCAGTGTCGGCGTGCGGAGGCCGCTGCCGCGATCGTCTATCGCTTCAAGAGTTTCGCGATTTCCTCCGGGCCGACATCGAATAGGTCGACCCCAAGTTCCCTGAACTTGACCGAGGTAGCCGGGTCATGATCGACCGTCTTCATTATGTCGGCCAAGGCAAGCATTTCTTCGGCAGCGGCGCCCTTCCTCGCTCCTACGGCGTACCAATCTCCGTCGGAGTACCCCGGGAAGAACTCCGCCACGGCAGGTACGTCCGGAAGACGCGCGTTGCGGTTGGCTCCGGTCACCGCGAGCGCTCGAACGCGTCCTGTATTCGTCACGTCCGCCGCATGGAGAATGGTCGACATCATCAGGTCCGCCCGACCGGCGATCACGGCCGCGTAGGCGTCGTCACCCGACGCCGGGATCCGCTCGCCCTGGATGTCGAAATGGTTCAGAAAGTTCTCCACTACCTTGGTCGCCGTCCCTCCGCTATCGACGTATCTGATGGGTGTCTTTTCCAATCGCGCATATCGGACCAGATCAGCCACCGTCTGTACCGGAAGTTTGGGGGTGGCGAGCAGCACGTACGGCACTCGAGCGAAACCACGAAGCGGGACGACGTCCTCAGGAGGCAACGCATCGCTTCCGAACATCACGAAATGGTAGTCAAGCGACGTGTCCGGCGGCGGCGGCCATTTCCGATCGGTCGGAGCGCCAGTGATCCTGTTGAAAGCGAATCCCAGTTCGTACTGCAGAAATCCGCGCATGGACTGCATACTGCGGTCTTGTTCCAGATATTCGACCCTCACGTAGGCTTCCGGCCTCAACGGGATTTCGGTGGGGCGCAGCGCGGGCATCGGTGTCGATGCTGTACATTTAAAACTTGGAGGGCAGGAAGGGACTTTCGGTGGGGCTACTGCCGTCGGATCTTTACCGTTCTCCGTGAGGATATTGAGCACGCTACAGCCTTCATGACCCAGCGACGCGTCGATCAGATGCCCGGTTCGGCCGTCGAAGACGCAGTAGTCGGACGCATTGACCGGCGGATCCATACCGGCCGGCAGTGTGTAGATCGTGTATCGGTTCAGTGCCGGCAGACGATGGATCGGCTTCAGAATCCGATAGACCTTGTTGCCGCGTAACCCCTGCCGTCGCGACGCTTCCACGTCTTCCTCGACGGCCATATCTTCGATGAGCGCTTCGAACCCGGCCCTGCCCGGTAGGACCTCATATCGTTCCAGTAGCCCGACGGAGACCATGCTATTCTCATCGAGACGGACCGGCTTCGCCACGTCTTCCGGAACGAATCGCTCGAACGACGGCATCTTGGTCCCGGTCAGATCTTCGCTATGGACGATCCGGTCGGCGCGCCCGATCTCTTGCAGCAACATTGTCCTCAGCGCATCGTCTTCGAGTCCTCCGGTCGCCATAGGAAGGCACGTCGTGAACGAGACTTTCTCCGGCGGGACGCCCGAAACCGCTGACGTGTACATCCCGCCCCGACTCTTGTCCGACTCGACGACCACACGATCGATCAGGCCCACGTTGCCATCGAGGTTCCAAATCGTCGGTGTCCGGCTTCCGAGAACAAGATAAAGCGGCCGGTCTCCCTCGATCCTGACGTTCGAAACAGTCGTCATCTTGTCGAGTCCTACCGTGGAGATCGGCGAAATTCCGCGCGAGCGGCCTCCTCCGAGGGCAAGCACTTCAGATTCCGTACGCGGCACGGGGATCGGGCACGACGGCGTCCCTGAAGTCGACTTTGATCGCTCGGGATAATTCCACAACGCCGCGATCACGTTGCTGCCGTCGGGTTGTCTCGAAACGTGGCCGACCACCACGCCTTTGGATCCCGCTCTCGGGTATCCTCCGCAAGACGAGACCTGGACCGCGAGTGACAGCGGCCCGGGATCGATATCTCCTCGCACCACCCGCGATACGCGGACGGCAACTGGACCGGAAGCTGACGCGGTCCCGGTGACTTCGATTTCGACCGCCACGGTCCCTTCGATTATCGGAAGATGGCCCTCTTCGAAGAAAATGGATTGATGCGTTGCGACACGGCAGGCGAGGGCCGCATCCGCGAAGGCGAGCATCGCGACGAGAGCCGCCGAAGCCGCGAGCGGCCGTTTCATCGGTGAAGCCTCCGTATCTTCAGGACGACAGTCAATAACAGAAGGCGCACCCGCGACAAAGGCTTCGGTGAGCCGCATTTATTTCAAGATTTCATTTCAAATATGCATTTGCGGAAATCGGAGGGCGATCCGCCGAGCGTGCAATAGCACACGCTGTCGGGATGGTCCGCTTTTGGCCCTTCTCGGAAGTCCGGCAACGTCCGCTTTCGCGCCTTTCTTGGGGGACAAGCGGACATCGATTCACGCGGTTAGTTTATAAGTACGCGGCCTAGCTCCCGCCGCGCTCCTTGCGTAGCCTGTTCCAGTAATCCAGCCGCTTGCGGATCTCGCGCTCGAAGCCGCGGTCGGGCGGATCGTAGAAGGTCTGGCGGCCGAGCGCTTCCGGGAAATAGTCCTGGCCGGAGAACGCGTCGGGCGCGTCGTGGTCGTATTGATAGCCGGAGCCGTAGCCCTCCGACTTCATCAGCTTGGTCGGCGAATTCAGGATGTGTTTCGGCGGCAGCAGCGAGCCGCCCTGCTTTGCGGTCTGCATCGCAGCGCCGAACGCCGTGTACACCGCGTTCGATTTCGGCGCGGTGGCGAGATAGACCACGGCCTGCGCGATCGCGAGCTCGCCCTCCGGCGAGCCCAGGAAATCATAGGCATCCTTGGCGGCGTTGCAGACCGCCAATGCCTGCGGATCGGCGAGACCAATGTCCTCGACCGCCATCCGCACCACGCGCCGCGCCAGGAAGAGCGGGTCCTCGCCGGCATCGAGCATGCGCGCGAGATAATACAGGGCCGCATCCGGATCGGAGCCGCGCACCGACTTGTGCAGCGCCGAGATCAGATTGTAATGGCCATCGGCCGACTTGTCGTAGATCGGCGCGCGGCGCTGCAGGATGGCCTGCAACTGCTCGGCGTTGAACACCTCGCCCTTGCGCGCGGCGCGCCAGACCTCTTCGGCTAATGTCAGCGAGGCGCGGCCGTCACCATCGGCCATCCGCACCAGCACGGCGCGCGCTTCCGCATCGAGCGGCAGGGTCTTGCCCTCGATCTTCTCGGCATTGGCAAACAACCGTTCGATCGCGGCCGTGTCGAGCGAATGAAACACCAGCACGCGGGCGCGCGACAGCAGCGCCGCGTTGAGCTCGAAGGACGGGTTCTCCGTGGTGGCGCCGACCAGCACCACGGTGCCGTCCTCCATCACGGGCAGGAAGGAATCCTGCTGCGCGCGGTTGAACCTGTGCACCTCGTCGACGAACAGCAGCGTGCCCTTGCCGGTCTCGCGCCGGGCCCGTGCGGCATCGAACGCCTTCTTCAGGTCGGCGACGCCGGAGAACACCGCGGAGATCTGCTCGAAATGCAGCTCGGTGGCGTCGGCCAGCAGCCGCGCCACGGTGGTCTTGCCGGTGCCGGGCGGTCCCCAGAACACCAGAGAACCTAGCGTGCGCGTCTCCAGCATGCGAGTCAGCGCGCCGTCTGGGCCGAGGATGTGATCCTGACCGACGACGTCAGCCAGCGTGCGCGGGCGCAGCCGATCCGGCAGCGGGTGTGGCGCGTCCTGCTCCATCCCCGCCGCGGCAAAGAGATTGCTGGCTTCGTGCGGTCTCTTCGGGCTCATCCGCCGAGCGTCACGTTGATCTGCTGGCCGCCGCGCACCAGCGTGATGCGCCAGATCCGCGATCCCGCCTTCGATACCTTGTCGAGGTCGCTGGTGTGTACGATCTTCTCATTGTTGACGGCGAGTATGATGTCGCCCTTCTGGAAGCCGACATTGGCGGCGGTGCCGTCATCGGCGAGCTCGGTGACGACGACGCCCTCCGCGCCGGCGTCGAGATGCAGCTCATCGGCCAGCGCCGGCGAGATGTTCGCAACCCTGGCGCCCTGGAATGGCGAACGCGCGGTCAGCACGATCTCGTCGCGGTTGGTATCGGGCGCGGTCTCCAGCGGTACGGTGAGCTTCACCGGCTTGCCGGCGCGCTGCACCTCGATCTCCGCGCTGCCACCGAGCGGACGGGTCGCGAAGCGGTAGTCGAACGCGTTGGGATCGTCGATTGGCGTGCCGTCGATCCCGACGATCAGATCGGACAGCTTGAGCCCGGCCTTCGCCGCCGGGCTGTTCGGCGCGACATTGGCGACCAGCGCGCCGGTCGGCAGCTTCAGCCCGAGCGTCTCTGCGATCTCCGGCGTGACCGCCTGCAGCCGCGCGCCAAGCCATGGCCGCTTCACCGCCTTGCCGCCGCTCTTGGCGGAGGCCACCACCACGCGCACCATGTTGGCGGGGATCGCAAAGCCGATGCCCTGCGAACCACCGGAGCGCGAGAAGATCGCGGTGTTGATACCGGCGAGCCGGCCGGTCATGTCGACCAGCGCGCCGCCCGAATTGCCGGGATTGATCGCCGCGTCGGTCTGAATGAAGAATTGATAATCCGTGATCCCGACTTGAGTACGCGCCAGCGCCGAGATGATGCCGTGCGTCACGGTCTGGCCGACGCCGAACGGATTGCCGATCGCCAGCACGACGTCGCCGACCTGCAGCTGATCCGAATTGGCGAAGTCGAGCGTCGCGAACTTCTCCTTGTTGGTGCCCTTCAGCCGCAGCACCGCGAGGTCGGTGCGGCTGTCCTTCAGCACGATCTCGGCCTCGTATTCGCGCTTGTCGGCGAGCGAGACCTTCACCTGATCGGCGCCCTCGATCACGTGATTGTTTGTGACCACGAGACCGGAGCCATCGACCATCACGCCGGAGCCGAGCGAGCGCTGCATCTGCTCGGGCTGCTGCCCCGGGACACCGAAGAAGCGGCGGAAGATCGGATCGTCCAGAAACGGATTGCGGTTCTGCACCGTCTTGGCCGCGTAGACATTGACCACCGCCGGCTGCACCCGCTGCACGATCGGCGCATAGGACAATTGGAGCTCGGCCTGCGAGGACGGCACGCGGCGGTCCTGGGCCGCGGAGGGGGACAGATTCCCCATGAAGGCCAATGTGCACAGAGCGGATATGGCAGCGAAGCGGACAGGTCGGAGCATTCTCACCTCTCGTGGAAACGCCGGAATATAGGCGTGTTCGCCGGGCAATTGAAGGGCGCCCGGCCGGATAACTGGCCCCCGCCGGACCGGTGCAAAACCCCCGGCAGCCGCGTTGAAGCGCGCTGCCAAACTCCTATGATGACTGTCATCTCACTGCGCCGCTCCGCTTGTTGCCTGCGGACAACAAGCGGAACTGCGATGCTAGGCGGCGCTGTCGTGCGTCAGTCACGATCAACTCCTAGGACGTTTCAGTGAGTGAGTGGGGAATTCAAACACAACAGGGGTGCACGATGGGTGCGACAAAAGTTGGTGCAATCGCCATAGGGCTGGCAGGGGCGCTCGCCGCCTCGCCGGCCTATTCGCAATCGGCCGGAGGCGGCAGCGACGCGGAGATCGCGCTGCTCAAGCAGCAGCTGAAGATGCTCGAGCAGAAGCTCGACAAGCTGCAGAAGCAGACCAATGCCAATACCGCGACCGCAGCCAGCGCGAACGCCAACGCGAAGGCGGCGGATGCCAAGGCCGCGCGTGTTGCAAGCGCCAACGCCGCGATCCCGGTCAAGGGCCCGGTCGCGCCGTCGGGCGTCGTGGTGACGCTGCCGAACAACCGGCCGACGATCTGCACTGCGGATGAACAGAACTGCGTTGCGATCACGAGCCGCGTGCACTGGGATGTCGGCGGTTACGACTATCGTCCGAACACCGCAAGTACCTCGCCGCAGAAGCTCGACAGCGGCGAGAACCTCCGCCGCGCCCGCATCGGCATCGTCGGCAAATTCTTCGGCGACTGGAATTACGCGCTGATCTACGACTTCGGCGGCTCGTCCGACGGCTTCGGCGGTGCGGCACCGGGATCACTGCCGGGCGGCGGCACCTCTGGCGTCGAGAATGCCTATCTGAGCTACACCGGCTTCAAGCCGTTCGGCGGCAAGATGGCGATCGAAGGCGGCATCATGGACATCCCGTGGACGCTGGACGAATCGACGAGCTCCAACGACATCCTGTTCATGGAGCGCGCCTCCGTCGGCATCATCGCACAGAACATCGCGGCCGGTGACTTCCGTTCGGGCGCCGGCACCCGATGGTGGAACGACCAGCTCTGGATCGGCGGCTATGTCACGGGACCGACGACAGGCGCAATTCACTCCGCGTCGTCAGCCGCGCCGGCCGGCACGTCCGAGCAGTATGGCGGTGTCATCCGCGTCGCCGGCAATCCGATCAGCGGCAAGAACTACTCGGTGCATATCGGCGCCGATGCGGAATGGCTGGTCCAGCCGCCGCGCAACCAGCTCACCCAAGCGCAGACGCTCACGCTGAACGACCGGCCCGAGCTACGCATCGACCCGACGACGCTGATCTCGACCGGTGCGATCGCCAACGTCTCGGGCGCACAGGTCTACGGCGTCGAGGCGGCCGCGACCTATGGCCCGTTCATCGCACAGGGCGAGTACTATTGGTTCAATGTCGACCGCTCTGCGAATACCGGGCTGCCGCCATTCGGCGCGCCGAGCCTGAAATTCGACGGCGGTTATGCGCAGGTCGGCTACGTGCTGACCGGCGAGAACCACGCCTACAATCCGGCAACGGCCTCCTACGGCGGTATCAAGCCGCACGATCCGGTCTCGCTCGCAGGCGGCGGCTGGGGCGCCTGGGAAATCGCCGGCCGCGTCAGCACGATGAACCTCAACGACCAGGTCGGCCAGGCCGTCGGCATCGCCGGCGGACGGCAGACCGTCTACACCGCCGCGCTGAACTGGTACGTCAACAACAACGTCCGCTTCATGCTGAACTACCTGCACGGCGACATCGCCAGACAGGCCTCGGCGACCTCGCCTGTGGATGCCGGCTCGAAGTTCGACGCGGTCGCGCTGCGCACGCAGGTTGCGTTCTGACGCGATCTGATCAGCGCCGATAACAATGGCCGGGAGCGACACACCGCTCCCGGCCTTCTTCATTGCAAATGGTCAGGCCGCGCGCTTCTTCTTCACGACGACGTCCGGCGCCGGCGCGCAGGACAGCCGTTCCTGATGGCCCTCGCCCCAGGCTTTCAAAATATCGATCACCGGACGCAGGCTCTCGCCGAGTTCGGAGAGCGTGTATTCGACCCGCGGCGGCACCTCGGCGTAGACCTTGCGGGTCACGAGGCCGTCGTCCTCGAGCGCCCGAAGCTGCTTGGTCAGCATGCGCTGGGTGATGCCGGGCATCCGCCGCCGCAACTCGCCGAAGCGCTGGGTGCCGGCCTGCAAATGATACAGGATCACGCCCTTCCATTTGCCATCGATCAGGTCGAGCGCTGCCTCGACCGCGCAGCCCGGCCGGCGCGCAAAATTCTTCCGTTTCATCGGTAATTTCCCAATAGTATACAAACAGGGACTAGTTCCCTGATTTTACAGTACTTGCCAAAAGGACGCCAGCGCGACAGGTAAGGCGGCAGGCAATCGCCCACCACGGAGACTAGGCATGAAGGCCGTCGGATATCAAAAATCGCTGCCGATCGAGGCGGCGGATTCGCTCGTCGATTTCGAGATCGCCAAGCCCGAACCGAAGGGGCGCGACATCCGCGTCGCGGTGAAGGCCATCTCGGCCAACCCGGTCGACTACAAGGTGCGCAAGCGCGCGGCGCCGACCGACGGCAGCTACAAGATCCTCGGCTTTGACGCGGCCGGGGTGGTCGACGCCGTCGGGCCCGACGTTTCGCTCTTCAAGCCCGGCGATGAAGTGTTCTACGCGGGCTCGATCCAGCGCCAGGGCACCAATTCGGAATTTCATCTGGTCGACGAGCGCATCGTCGGCAACAAGCCGGCATCGCTGTCCTTCGCGCAGGCCGCCGCCCTGCCCCTGACCTCGATCACCGCGTGGGAGCTTTTGTTCGACCGGCTCGGCGCGGTGCCGGGCAAGAGCCTCGATCCGCGGACGCTGCTGATCACCGGTGGCGCCGGCGGCGTCGGCTCGATCCTGATCCAGCTTGCGCGCCGCCTCACCGGGTTGACCGTGGTTGCGACCGCGACGCGGCCGGAGTCGCAGAGGTGGTGCCGCGATCTCGGTGCGCATGCGGTGATCGACCACTCGCAGCCGATGAAGGAGCAGATCGAGAGCTTGAGGCTGTCGCCGGTCGGCCTCGTCGCCAGCCTCACCTTCACCGACCAGCACTACAAGTCGATCGCCGACTTCATCGCGCCGCAGGGCAAGTTCGGCCTGATCGACGATCCCGCCGAATTCAACGTCGCCGCGTTCAAGGGCAAGGCGGTCTCCGTGCACTGGGAATCGATGTTCACGCGCTCCTCGTTCCAGACACCTGACATGATCGCGCAGCATCGTCTGCTCAACGATGTCGCCGACCTGATCGACAAGGGTGTGCTGCGCACCACGCTCGACCAGACTTTTGGCACCATCAACGCCGCCAACCTCAAGCGCGCCCATGCGCTGCTGGAAAGCGGCAAGTCGCGTGGCAAGATCGTGCTGGAGGGCTGGTAGGACTCCAATGTGTGGGGTGGGTTAGCGCAGCGTAACCCACCATCATTTCGCTCTGCGAACGGCGGGTTACGCTGACGCTAACTCGCCCTACGCAGCTGCACACCTCGCGAGATATCCCCACAGGCCGGCGTGTGGCTTTTGCCAAAGCCAGCATCGCCTGTATGATTTGCGCAACGATCACCCCGTCCTCAATCCGGCCGCAGCAAGAGGCGGCCGGAACGGTGGTGACGCCCCAAGGGGATACATGGCGATGGGAGGAAACCGATGAGTTTGCTCACGGCCGATCCGTCGCGGATCGATCCGGAGTGGATGACGCGGGCGCTGCGCGCAGCCGGTGTGATCGACGACGTGAAGGTCATCGATCTCGTCTGCAAGCCGGTCGGCAATGGCCTCGTCGGCGACAGCTATCGATTTCATCTGGGCTATGACGGCGACGCGCCGAACGCGCCCTTGAGCGTTGTCGGTAAATTCCCGGCCGCGGATCCCGACAGCCGCCGCTCCGGTTCCGCGCACACGCTTTATGTCCGCGAGGTCGCGTTCTATCGCGAGCTTGCGGCCACCGTCGACATTCACACCCCGCGGCCGATCCTCGCCGAAATCGATCCGGCGACCGACGACTTCACGCTGATCCTGGAAGATTTGGCGCCCGCACGCCCGGGCGACCAGCTCGCCGGATGCGCGATCGCGGACTGCCTGACGGCGATGCGTGAGGCCGCCGCGCTGCATGCGCCGCGATGGAACGACCCGACACTCGAAGCGGTGCAATGCTTCGTGGTCGCCGCAAGCCGGCGCAGGGATCTTCGCGCGGTGCTGCCCGCCATCATCGGCCACTACAAGGAGCGCTATCACGGCGTGATCGAGCCGGAATTCCTCGATCTGATCGACCGGCTTCCCGACGCGATACCGCGCTACCAGTCCGATCGATCGGCGCCGCGAACCCTGCAGCACGCGGACTTCCGGCTCGACAACATGCTGTTCGAGGTACGTGGCAACGCCCGTCCGATGGCCACGCTGGACTGGCAGACGCTGACGGTGGGGCCAGGCATCGTCGACGTCGCCTATTTCCTGTCGGCCGGCGTCGATCCGTCCGAGCGGCGGCTCCATGAAGCCGATCTGGTGCGGTTCTATCATTCCGAGCTGATCCGGCGCGGCGTGCAGGATTATGGCTGGGAGGACTGCTGGCGGGATTACCGGCGCTACACGCTGCACGGCATCATGATGGGCGTCGTCTCGGCGCTCAGCGTCCAGCGCTCCGAGCGGGGCGACGCACTGTTCCTGAAAATGACCCGTGGCGCCTGCGCGCAAGCGCAGGACCACGACAGTTTTTCATACTGGCAGGACTGAAGCGCCATCGCGCGAAGCGGCTAACGCTCCGCTTGAAGACAGCGCATCAAGACATCGAAAGGGATCGGCGTGCTCAACAAACTGGACGACTTCCCCATCCACCAGACGCCGGAGCCGATCGCGGTTCCCTCGACCAGCGACCGCAATGTCTATGACCGCACCTGGTTCAACGGCTACACCGCCGACGGCGCGTATTATTTCGGCATCGGCATCGCGATCTACCCGCACCGCAAGATCCTCGATTGCGCCTTCAGCGTCGTGGAGCGCGGCGGACGGCAGCATTGCTTCTACGGTTCGCGGCGGGCGCCACTCGAACGCACCGAGATGCAGGTCGGCCCGTTCAGGCTCGAGGTGATCGAGCCGATGCGGCGAACCCGCGTCGTGCTCGACGACAATGCGACGGGTCTCGCCTGCGACCTGACCTTCTCCGCACGCACCGCCGCGATCCAGGAAGCGCGTCAGACGCTTTGGTCCGGCGACCGCCGCGCGATGGACTCGACCCGGTTCGACCAGTTCGGCCGCTGGAGCGGCGTCGTGCGCCACCCCGACGGCGAGATCAAGGTCGACGATCACACCTGCTACGGCACCAAGGATCGCTCCTGGGGCGTGCGCAATGTCGGCGAACGCGACGTCGGCGGCGCGCCGATGCCGCCGCCGAGCGTGTTCTTCCTCTGGGCCCCGCTGGTCTGGGACGACCATATCTCGCACGCGATCTTCTTCGACGGGACGCAGGGCGAGGCGCTGGTCCGCGAGGGCATCACCGCGCCGCTCTACCGAAGCGAGGCCGAGATTCCCGGCGTCGTCGACGGGCTCGACCGCCGCATGGCGACTGCGCGGCACCGCGTCAAATACGTGCCGAACACGCGGCTTGCGCAGTCGGCCGAGATCGACCTGGTCGACATCGACGGCCACACCAGCACGATAGCGCTCGACCCGATCCTGAAATTCCAGATGAAGGGCCTCGGCTACGGTCATCCGCAATGGGGCCAGGGCATGTGGAAGGGCGAGCTCGAGATCGGCGGCGAGTCGTTCGATCCTTCAACGCTCGACCCGCTGGCCCGCGAGAACGTGCATGTGCAACAGGTGGTTCGCGCCCGCCACGGCGACCGGACAGGAATTGGCGTGCTGGAGCAATTGTGCTTCGGCCCCTACCGTCCCTCCGGATTCAGCGAGTTTCTGGACGGGGCCAAGGGTTAACTCGGCGGCACGCCTTCGACGAAGATCAGCCGGCGGTCCAGCGCGGTCCGCCGATGCTTGAGCGCCTCGGCATATTCCGGCGACGCGTACCACTCGCGCAGCCGCGTCATCGACGGGAATTCGACGACGATGATGTTCTTCGGCGGCGGTCCGCCTTCGACCGCCTCCGCAGCACCGCCGCGTACCAGATAGCGACCGCCATACTGCGCGATCGCCTTGGCGGCGATCGTGCGATAGGCCTCGAAGCCCGCGGCATCCTTCACGTCGACCTCGGAAATCACATAGGCTGACATGGCCGCACCTCAGGCAATGGTGTTGACGATGCCGCCCTCGGCCCGCAGCGCGGCGCCATTGGTCGCGGAGGCCTGCTTCGAGCAGACATAGACCACAAGGTTGGCGATCTCCTCGGTGCTGGCAAAGCGCTGCAACAGCGAAGTCGGCCGGTGCTGCTTGACGAAGTTGGAGGCCGCCTCCTCGATCGACTGGCCGTTCTGCTTGGCGAGATCCTTGACGAAGGTCTCGACGCCCTCGGACATCGTCGGTCCGGGCAGCACGGAGTTGACGGTCACGGCGGTGCCGCGGGTCAGCTGCGCGAGCCCGCGCGCGATCGCAAGCTGCGCGGTCTTGGTCGTGCCGTAGTGGATCATCTCGGTCGGGATGTTGAGGCCGGATTCCGAGGAGATGAAGACGATGCGGCCCCAGTTGCGCTTCAGCATGCCCTGCATGTAGCCGCACGCCCGACATCACGTTGACCTCGAAGAAGCGGCTCCAGTCCTCGTCGGGAATATCGAAGAACGCCTTCGGCTCGAAGATGCCGGCATTGTTGACGAGGATGTCGACCTCGGGCAGCGCCGCCAGCAACGCCTGGCAACCGGCCGATGTCGAGACGTCGGCCGCAATGCCGCGGACCTTGGCGCCCGGCACCGCCTTGGCGATCGCGGCGACCGCCGCATCGACCTTGGCTTGGCTGCGGCCGTTGACGACGACCTCGGCGCCGGTCTCGGCCAGCCCCCTGGCAATGGCGTTGCCGATGCCCGCGGTCGAGCCGGTCACCAGCGCAGTCTTTCCGGAAAGGTCGATTCTCATGGCGTCATCTCCATTGATGCTGACCGAGATATCGGGCGCGGCATGATGCACCGCAATTGCATCTCACCGACGCGTGAGGAAGCCAATGACGACGTCGTCCTGGCGAAAGCCAGGACGACGACTGGGATGGAGCGTCGCCGCCAAATAAAAACGGCGCCCGAGGGCGCCGTTTTCAAAACCTTGGCTCGGTAACCGGGCCTACGCAGCCTCGGCTTCCTTGTCCTGGGTCGGACCGGAGTCCTGGCCCTTGGCGTCGACGTCGCGGTCGACGAACTCGATCACGGCCATCGCCGCGTTGTCGCCGTAGCGGAAGCCGGCCTTGATGATGCGGGTGTAGCCACCCTGGCGGTCCTTGTAACGGGTCGCCAGCGTGTCGAACAGCTTCCTGACCTGGTCGAGGTCGCGCAGCTCCGAGATCGCCTGGCGGCGCAGGGCGAGACCGCCCTTCTTGCCGAGGGTGACGAGCTTCTCGACGATCGGCCGCAGCTCCTTGGCCTTCGGCAGCGTGGTGACGATCTGCTCGTGCTTGATCAGCGCGGCCGCCATGTTGGCGAACATCGCACGCCGATGCTCGGCGGTGCGGTTGAGCTTCCGATGAACCTTGCCGTGACGCATTGACTTCTTCCTTCTTCAATTCTGCCGCGGTGGTTCAGCGACAAGTTTTGCAGGTGGGCATCCTGCGTTCGCCCTATGACGTCATTCCGGGGCGATGCGCAGCATCGAACCCGGAATCTCGAGATTCCGGGTTCGGCTCTGCGAGCCGCCCCGGAATGACCAAATCAGTAGTGATCCTCGAAGCGCTTGGCGAGCTCGTCGATGTTCTCCGGCGGCCAGCCCGGCACTTCCATGCCGAGGTGCAGACCCATCTGGGCCAGCACTTCCTTGATCTCGTTCAGCGACTTGCGGCCGAAGTTCGGGGTGCGGAGCATTTCCGCTTCCGACTTCTGCACGAGGTCGCCGATGTAGACGATGTTGTCGTTCTTCAGGCAGTTTGCCGAACGCACCGACAGCTCGAGCTCGTCGACCTTCTTGAGGAACGCCGGGTTGAACGCGAGATCGGGGATGATCTCCTGCGTGACTTCCTTGCGCGGCTCTTCGAAGTTGACGAACACGTTGAGCTGATCCTGCAGGATGCGCGCGGCATAGGCCACGGCGTCCTCCGGCGTGATCGCGCCGTTGGTCTCGATCGTCATGGTCAGCTTGTCGTAGTCGAGGATCTGGCCCTCGCGGGTGTTCTCGACCTTGTAGGAGACCTTGCGGACCGGCGAGAACAGGCTGTCGACCGGGATCAGGCCGATCGGCGCATCCTCAGGCCGGTTGCGCTCGGCGGCGACATAGCCCTTGCCGGTCGTGACCGTGAACTCCATGCGGATCTCTGCGCCATCGTCCAGCGTGCAGAGCTGCAGGTCGGGGTTGAGCACGGTGACGTCGCCGACGGTCTGGATGTCGCCGGCGGTGACGGCGCCCGGGCCCTGCTTCTTCACGACCATGCGCTTCGGGCCTTCGCCCTGCATCTTGATCGAGATGTCCTTGATGTTGAGGACCATGTCGGTGACGTCTTCACGGACACCGGCGATCGAGGAGAACTCGTGCAGCACGCCGTCGATATGCACCGACTGCACCGCCGCGCCCTGCAGCGAGGACAGCAGGATGCGGCGCAGCGCGTTGCCGAGCGTCTGGCCGAAGCCGCGCTCGAGCGGCTCGGCGACCACGGTGGCGAACCGGCTCGCGTCCGAGCCCGGCGTCACCTGCAGCTTGTTCGGTCGAATGAGTTCTTGCCAATTTTTCTGGATCGTCACTTGTTCACCCATGTGCCAGTCGTCGGGCCCGTCGAATGGCCGAACCTGGCGTTGGAGATCGCGGAACAGTCCGCGCGGTCAATTCCAAAAACCATCGCAGGGCGGCTGGAAAGCCGCCCGCGATTTACAGATCAAACGCGCCGACGCTTGCGCGGACGGCAGCCATTGTGCGGGATCGTGGTCACGTCGCGGATCGAGGTGACGGTGAAGCCCGCAGCCTGCAGCGCACGGAGCGCCGACTCACGGCCCGAACCCGGGCCGGCCACTTCAACCTCCAGCGTGCGCATGCCGTGTTCCTGCGCCTTCTTGGAGACGTCTTCGGCCGCGACCTGCGCGGCATAGGGGGTCGACTTGCGCGAGCCCTTGAAGCCCATCGTACCAGCCGACGACCAGGCGATGGTGTTGCCCTGCGCGTCGGTGATGGTGATGGTCGTGTTGTTGAACGACGAATTCACGTGCGCGATGCCGGAGGCGATGTTCTTGCGTTCGCGGCGACGTACGCGGGTGGCTTCCTTGCCCATTTCAAACCTTTCCTGTGATCTCAAACGCCGCCGTAGTGCCAGCGGCTACACCTCAAAACGCAAATGGCGAGTAGCGAATTTCGATTCGCTACCCCCCACCTGCAATTCGTAAAACTTACTTCTTCTTGCCGGCGATCGCCTTGGCCGGACCCTTGCGCGTGCGCGCATTGGTGTGGGTGCGCTGGCCGCGCACCGGCAGACCACGGCGATGACGCAGGCCGCGATAGCAGCCGAGGTCCATCAGCCGCTTGATGTTGATGCCAACCTCACGACGGAGGTCGCCCTCGACCAGATAGTCGCGGTCGATGACTTCGCGGATCTGCAGGACCTCCTGGTCGGTCAACTGGTTGACGCGACGGTCCAGCGGGATCTTGACCTTCTCGATGATGTCGGCCGCGTTCTTCTGGCCGATACCATGGATGTACTGAAGCGCGATCAGCACGCGCTTGTTGGTAGGAATGTTGACGCCGGCAATACGGGCCACGGACTTCTCTCCTGTCGCCGATCCATCACGGATACGGGCTTCTCAAGTTCTTGCTCTCTGCGGGCTTGTGTCCACAAACGCGAACACGACGCCCTTCCCCTCATGTCCTTCGGGGCCCGGCATCGTCATAAAACTATCCAACTTGGATGCGGGGCTTATTAAAGGATTCATGTCGGTTTCGTCAACCGCTCCTAGCGTTTAGCTCGCTTTTTCGTGAGCTTTTTTGCTGCCTTTTTGGCAGCTTTTGCCCCCTTCCGGGCATTCACGGCACGGGCAGCCTGCTTTGCGGCCTTCTTCACGGTCTTCTTGGCCGGCTGCTTCGCCGTTTTCTTGGCAGCCTTCTTGGCAGCTTTGGCCTTGGCGGCCGGCTTTGAGGCCCCCTTGGCGGCCTTGCGGGCCGGTTTGGCCGAATTAGCTGCCTTCTTGGTCGGCTGCTTCGCGATCTTCTTGGCTGTCTTGGACGCCTTCGAGGCGCTCTTGGCCTCTTCGTGCTCCTTCGGTTCCAGCGCGCCGAGCGCGGTCAGGATCCGGTTGATCTCGCGGGTGACGTGCTCGATGGTCATCATGCCGTCGACCGTCAGGAGCTTCCGCCGCTCCGAATAATAGTGAATCAGCGGTTCCGTCAGCGAGCGGTACTGCGCCAGGCGCTTGGTCAGCACTTCCGGCGTATCGTCGAGGCGCACTTCCTCGCCGCGCGCGCGGGTTTCCTCAGCACGCTTCTCGACGCGGGCGAGCAGCGCGCTCTCGTTGACGCGCAGCTCGACGACGGCGTCGAGCTTGAGGTGCTTTTTCCGGAGCAGTTCGTCGAGCGCCTCCGCCTGCGGCACGGTGCGCGGGAAGCCGTCGAGAATGAAGCCCTTCTTGGCGTCGGGCTCCTCGATTCGGTCAGCGATGATTCCAACCACGATCTCGTCGGGAACCAGGCCGCCATTGGCCATGATCTCCTTGGCCTGCAAGCCGACCGGGGTGCCCGCGGCAGCGGCTGCGCGCAGCATCTCGCCGGTCGAGAGCTGAACGATGCCATGCCGGTGCACCAGCCGCTGTGCCTGGGTTCCCTTGCCCGAGCCCGGCGGCCCCAAAAGGATCAATCTCATATCTGTTTCGCCCCCCGGCTAGGTGGCGACGTCCGCACACCTGTGTTTTGAGTTTGAAGCCGCGCCGCGATCAGCGGCGGCGGCCTCCCCTGAGCTTCGACTTCCTGATCAACCCTTCATACTGATGAGCGAGCAGATAGCCCTGCACCTGCGACACCGTATCCATCGTCACGCTGACGACGATCAGGAGCGAAGTGCCGCCAAAGTAGAACGGGACCGAGGCGTAGGAAATCAGAATTTCAGGAATCAGGCAGACGATCGCGAGATAGATCGCACCGAGCACCGTGATGCGCGACAGCACGTAGTCGATGTATTCGGCGGTGCGCTCACCGGGCCGAATGCCCGGAATGAAGCCGCCATGCTTCTTCAGATTGTCCGCGGTCTCGGTTGGGTTGAACACGATCGCGGTGTAGAAGAAGGCGAAGAACACGATCAGCGCGAGATACATCAGCAGGAACAGCGGCCGGCCGTGGCTGAGCTGGGTGGTGAGCCACTGGAACCACTCCGGCCCCTTGCCGGCGTTGAAGTTCGCAACCGTGGTCGGCAGCAGCAGCAGCGACGAAGCGAAGATCGGCGGAATCACGCCCGAGGTGTTGAGCTTGAGCGGCAGATGCGAGGACTGGCCCTCGAACATCTTGTTGCCGACCTGGCGCTTCGGATACTGGATCAGCAGCCGGCGCTGCGCACGCTCCATGAACACGATGAAGGCGATCACGGCGACCGCCATCACGATGACGATCAGGATCAGGCCGGTCGACATCGCGCCCTGGCGGCCGAGTTCCAGCATGTTGGCGAGCGCCGACGGCAGCTCGGCGACGATGCCGGACAGGATGATCAGCGAGATACCGTTGCCGATGCCGCGTGAGGTGATCTGCTCGCCGAGCCACATCAGGAACATGGTGCCGCCGGTCAGCGTGATCGCGGTCGAGATCCGGAAGAACATGCCGGGGTCGCTGACGACATTGCCGGCGCCTTCGAGGCCGATCGCGATGCCGTAGGACTGGAACAGCGCCAGGATCACCGTCAGATAGCGGGTGTACTGGTTCAGCGTCTTGCGGCCCGCCTCGCCTTCCTTCTTGAGCGCCTCGAGCTGCGGCGACACGGTGGTCAGCAGCTGGACGATGATCGATGCCGAGATGTACGGCATGATGTTCAGCGCAAAGATCGCCATGCGGTGGATGCCGCCGCCGGCGAACATGTTGAACATGCCGAGGATGCCGCCGGACTGGCTGCGGAACACCTGCTCCCAGATGTTGGGATCGATGCCCGGCAGCGGGATATAGGTGCCCAGCCGATAAACAAGCAGCGCACCCAGGGTGAACCAGATGCGCTTCTTCAGCTCGTCGGCTTTCGCCAGCTGTCCGAAATTGAGGTTTGCGGCAAGTTGTTCGGCTGCTGAGACCATGTTCGGCTTTCTCCCGGAGCCCGCTTCGCCGACGCCCCCAAGAAACTCGTTCCCTCGGGGCCGTCGGCAGACACCGGACATTATCTGGTGCTCGGCCTCGATAAGTCCATCATTCGATCCACGGATTGCCCGCGCAGGCCGCGGGCAATGACGCAGATGTTACGCCGCCTCGCCTTCGTCCTTGGCGGGGGCCAGGATCTTGACCGAGCCGCCGGCCTTCTCGACCGCCGCAATGGCCGACTTGGAGGCGCCGTGCGCCTCGATGGTCAGCTTGGTCTTGATCTCGCCGCGGCCGAGCAGCCGCAGGCCGTCCTTGGCGCGGCGCAGCACGCCGGCCTTCACCAGCGACTCGACGTTCACCGTCGCGCTCGCATCGACCAGCTTGTTGTCGATCGCTTCCTGCAGACGGTCGAGATTGATCTCGGCGAAGTCGAGCCGGAAGATGTTGTTGAAGCCGCGCTTCGGCAGACGGCGATGCATCGGCATCTGGCCGCCTTCGAAACCCTTGATGCGGACGCCCGAACGCGCGGTCTGGCCCTTGCCGCCGCGGCCCGAGGTCTTGCCCTTGCCGGAACCGATGCCACGGCCGACACGCATGCGCTTCTTGCGCGAGCCGGCGTTGTCGGCGATATCGCTGAGCTTCATCGCCCTTCTCCTTATCTCTGCTTACTCGCCGACGACGCGGACGAGATGCTGAACCTTGCTGATCATGCCGCGAACTTCAGGGGTATCCTGCAGCTCGGCAACCCGGCCGATCTTGTTGAGCTTGAGGCCGATCAGCGTCGAACGCTGCGAGTGATGGCGGCGGATTGCGCTGCCGATCTGCTCGACCTTGATGGTCTTGCTGGCCTGGGCCATGACAGTAACTCCGAATAGCGCTTCGAGAAGCGCGCGTTGTTATTCCGCCACCACTTCGGCGTCACCGCCGACGCGGCGCGACTGCAGGGTGGAGACCTTGATGTTGCGGCGCGCAGCCACCGAGCGCGGCGAATCCTGATGCTTCAGCGCGTCGAAGGTTGCGCGAACCATGTTGTAGGGATTCGACGAGCCGATCGACTTCGCCACCACGTCCTGGATGCCGAGCGTCTCGAACACCGCGCGCATCGGGCCGCCGGCGATGATGCCGGTACCGGCCGGAGCGGCACGCAGATAGACGCGGCCGGCGCCGTGACGGCCGGCGATGTCGTGATGCAGCGTGCGGCCTTCGCGCAGCGCGACCCGCGTCAGGTTGCGCTTCGCCGATTCGGTCGCCTTGCGGATCGCTTCCGGAACTTCGCGCGCCTTGCCGTGGCCGAAACCGACCCGGCCCTTCTGATCGCCGATCACGACCAGCGCCGCAAAGCCGAAGCGCTTGCCGCCCTTGACGACCTTCGCCACGCGATTGATGTGGACGAGCTTGTCGACGAACTCGCTGTCGCGCTCCTCGCGATCCCTGCTCCGTTCGCGTCCGCCGCGTTCGCGTTCACCTGCCATGGTGTTTTCCAATCTCTAGGAGGCCTGACGCCTCTATCCTGGTAATCGTTCGATTCGTTTAGAAGCTCAATCCGCCTTCGCGCGCCGCATCCGCGAGCGCCTTGACGCGCCCGTGATAGATGTAGGCGCCGCGATCGAACACGACTTCCTTGACGCCCTTCTGCGCCGCGCGTTCCGCCAGCAGCTTGCCGACGGCCTTCGCCGCATCGATGTCGGCGCCGGTCTTGCCGGCGTCGCGCAGGTTCTTCTCCAGCGACGAGGCGGACGCGAGCGTCTCGCCCTTCTGGTCGTCGATGACCTGGGCGTAGATGTGCTTGGACGAGCGGAACACCGACAACCGCGGACGGCCGCCTGCCGAGCGGCGAAGCGCAAGGCGGACGCGCTGCTTGCGCCGGGCATTCGTAACCTTGAGTGACATGACCGGCTCCGTTACTTCTTCTTGCCTTCCTTGCGGAAGATGAATTCGTTGGCGTACTTCACGCCCTTGCCCTTGTAGGGCTCCGGCGGACGGTAGGCGCGGATCTCGGCGGCGACCTGGCCGACGCGCTGCGGATCGTTGCCGGTGATCGTGATCTCGGTCGGCTTCGGCACCGCGATGGTGATGCCTTCCGGGATCGCGTAGACCACGTCGTGGCTGTAGCCGAGCGCGAGCTGCAGGTTCTTGCCCTGCATCGCGGCGCGGTAACCGACGCCGGTGATCTCGAGCTTCTTCTCGAAGCCCTTGGTGACGCCCTCGACGAGGTTGGCGACCTGCGCGCGCGCGGTGCCGTACATCGCCTGCGCGCGGTTGGTCTTGACGCGCGGAGCGACCTTGACCTGGCCGTTCTCGAACTTCACCTCGACGTCGTCATGCACGACGAACTGAAGCTGGCCCTTCGGCCCCTTCACCTTCACCGTCTGGCCCTCGACGCTTGCCGTCACACCCGACGGGATCGCCACCGGCCTTTTGCCGATACGTGACATCGTAAAATCCTTCCTCAGAACACCGTGAAGAGAACTTCGCCGCCCACGTTGGCGTCGCGCGCCTCGTGGTCAGCCATGATTCCCTTCGGCGTCGACAACACCGAAATGCCGAGACCGTTGTTCACGCGCGGCAGGTTCTTCACCGAGGCGTAAACGCGGCGGCCCGGCTTCGACACCCGCTCAATCTCGCGGATGACGGGCTCGCCGTCGAAATACTTCAGCTCGATCTCGAGCTCGCTGCGGCCCGAGGCATGCTCGACGCTGGCGTAGCCGCGGATGTAACCCTCGGACTTCAGCACTTCGAGCACGTTGGCGCGCATCTTCGAGCCGGGGCTCGAGACCTTGGACTTCGAACGCATCTGCGCGTTGCGGATGCGGGTGATGAGATCGCTGATCGGATCGTGCGTAGACATTGTTCCGACCCTCCCCTTACCAGCTCGACTTCACGAGGCCGGGAACCAGGCCCTTGGAGCCGAGTTCACGCAGCGCGATGCGCGAGAGCTTGTTCTTGCGATAGTTCGAGCGCGGACGCCCGGTCAGCTCGCAACGGTTGCGGATGCGCGTCGGCGACGAGTTGCGCGGCATCTCGGCGAGCTTCAGCGTCGCCGCGAAGCGCTCTTCCATCGGCTTGGTCTTGTCGGCGATGATCGCCTTCAGCTTCTCACGCTGCGGGGCGGCGTTCTTCGCCATCCGCTTGCGCCGGTTGTTCTTCTCGATCGAACTCTTCTTTGCCATGCTTGGCTCCTGGGTATCCGCGTTTGAGTGGCTTTGGCTCAGCTACTCACTGCCGGAACGGGAAATTGAAAGCGGTCAACAAGGCGCGCGCCTCGTCGTCGGTCTTGGCGGTGGTGCAGACCGTGATGTCCATGCCACGCGCTTCCGAGACCTTGTCGAAGTCGATCTCGGGGAAAATGATGTGCTCCTTGATGCCGAGCGAATAGTTGCCGCGGCCGTCGAAGCTCTTCGGGTTCAGGCCGCGGAAGTCGCGGACGCGGGGCAGCGCCACGTTCACCAGGCGGTCGATGAACTCGTACATATGGGCCTTGCGCAGCGTGACCTTGCAGCCGATCGGCTGGTTCTCGCGCAGCTTGAAGGTCGCGATCGCGATCCGCGAATAGGTCACGATCGCCTTCTGGCCGGCGATCTGGCTCAACTCGGCAGCCGCGGTCTCGGCCTTCTTGCGGTCGTTGACGGAATCGCCAACGCCCATGTTGAGCACGACCTTATCGAGGCGCGGCACCTGCATCACGTTGGCATAACCGAACTTCTCGGTCATCATGCCGCGGATCTTCTTGTCATACTCCGCGCGCAGGCGCGGCGTGTAAGCTGTCTCAGCCATCGATCTCTGCTCCCGAGCTCTTGGCAACACGAACCTTCTTGCCATCGGCCTGAATCTTGAACCCAATGCGGGTCGGCTTTCCGTCCTTGCCGACATACGCAATGTTGGACAGGTCGATCGGCATCTCCTTGGAGATGATGCCGCCTTCCTGGGTCTGGCTCTGCTTCTGGTGACGCTTCACCATGTTGATGCCGCGAACGAGAGCCTTGTTCTCGTCCGGACGCACCTCGAACACCTCGCCGGTGCGACCCTTGTCGCGGCCGGTGAGCACCATCACCTTGTCGCCCTTGCGGATCTTGGCAGCCATCACAGCACCTCCGGCGCAAGCGAAATGATCTTCATGTGGTTCTTGGCGCGCAGCTCGCGCGGCACCGGCCCGAAGATACGGGTGCCGACCGGCTCGGACTGATTGTTGATCAGCACGGCGGCGTTGCGGTCGAAACGGATGACCGAACCGTCGGCGCGGCGGATGTCCTTGCGGACCCGAACCACGACGGCCTTCATCACGTCGCCCTTCTTCACCTTGCCACGCGGAATGGCTTCCTTGATCGACACAACGATAACGTCGCCCACGGTGGCATAGCGGCGCTTGGAACCTCCAAGAACCTTGATGCACATGACACGGCGTGCGCCTGAATTATCGGCCACGTCGAGGTTGGTCTGCATCTGAATCATTGATGCACCTCGTCCTCTTTCTGCGCTTTAGCGCGCCCAAAATTTCCCTGAATGTCTTCGGCCAGGCCGAAGTAATCAGGCCGTTTTCTTGTGTTCGCCCCGGACCACGGTCCAGCGCTTCAGCTTCGAGATCGGCTTCGATTCCTCGATCCAGACCATGTCGCCCGGCTTGAACTGATTGTCCTCGTCGTGCGCGTGGTAGTTCTTGGAACGGCGGATCGTCTTCTTGTAGATCGGGTGGGTGAAGCGGCGATCGACGCGCACCACCACGGTCTTGGCTTGCTTGTCGCTCACGACCACGCCCTGCAGAGTACGTTTCGGCATAGCTGGCCCCTTACTTCTTCTTCGCGCGCAGCTGCGCGGCGATGGTCTTGATACGAGCGATATCGCGGCGGGCTTCCCGCATCCGCGACGTGTTCTCCAGCTGCCCGGTGGCGCGCTGGAAACGCAGGTTGAAGCGTTCCTTCTTCAGGTTAAGGACCGCGTCGTCCCGCTGGTCGTCGCTCATCGCGCGAATGTCTTCAACTTTCATCTCGGCCATGGCGATTACTCCGCAATGCGCGCAACGAAGCGCGTCTTGATCGGCAGCTTGGCGGCGGCGAGCGACAGCGCCTCCTTGGCGGTCTGCACCGGCACGCCGTCGATTTCGAACATCACGCGGCCCGGCTTGATCCGGACCACCCACAATTCCGGCGCACCCTTGCCGGAGCCCATGCGGACTTCGGCGGGCTTCTTCGACACCGGTACGTCCGGGAACACCCGGATCCAGACGCGGCCGGCGCGCTTCATGTGACGGGTCAGCGCGCGGCGGGCGGCTTCGATCTGACGGGCGGTGACGCGCTCAGGCTCCATCGCCTTCAGGCCGAACTGGCCGAACGCCAACGTCGCGCCAGAGGTCGCAACGCCGTGGATACGGCCCTTATGCGCCTTCCGGAACTTCGTCTTCTTAGGTTGCATCATGGCTTTAAGCCCTCAAATTCCTGCTTTGCCTCAAGCGGCGTCGCGGCGCGAACGCGGCGTGTTGTCGCCCTCGGCCATCTTCTTGTCCTGGGCCATCGGATCGTGCTCGAGGATCTCGCCCTTGAAGATCCAGACCTTGACGCCGCAGGTGCCGAAGGTCGTGAACGCGGTGGCAACGCCGTAGTCGACGTCGGCGCGCAGCGTGTGCAGCGGCACGCGACCTTCGCGATACCACTCCATGCGCGCGATTTCGGCGCCGCCGAGACGGCCCGAGCAGTTGATGCGGATGCCCTCGGCGCCGAGACGCATCGCCGACTGCACGGCGCGCTTCATGGCGCGGCGGAACGCAACGCGGCGCTCGAGCTGCTGGGCGATCGATTCAGCGACCAGGGTCGCGTCGAGCTCCGGCTTGCGGATTTCGACGATGTTGATCACGACGTCCGACGAGGTGATGTCGGCAACCTTCTTGCGCAGCTTGTCGATGTCGGCGCCCTTCTTGCCGATCACGACGCCCGGACGGGCCGAGTGGATCGTCACGCGGCACTTCTTGTGCGGGCGCTCGATCACGATGCGGGCGACAGCCGCCTGCTTGAGCTCCTTGTGCAGGATCTCGCGGATCTTGACGTCCTCGTGCAGGAGCTTGCCGTATTCCTGCTTGCCGGCGAACCAACGGGAGTCCCAGGTCCGGTTGATGCCGAGACGCAGCCCGATTGGATTGATCTTTTGACCCATCGTCTTCTCCTGCGCCCTTCTTAGGCGCTTGCCTCGGCCTCGACCTGACGAACCACGATGGTCAGGTGCGAGAACGGTTTGAACACACGGCCCGAACGGCCACGGCCGCGCGGAGCAAAACGCTTCATCACGATGCCATTGCCGACATGCGCCTCGGCAACGACGAGATCGTCGACATCGAGGTCATGGTTGTTCTCGGCGTTCGCGATCGCCGATTCCAGGCACTTCTTGACGTCGACCGCGATCCGCTTGCGCGAGAACTGCAGGTCGGCGAGCGCAGCCGAAGCCTTGCGGCCGCGGATCAGCTGCGCCACCAGGTTGAGCTTCTGCGGGCTGACGCGCAGCATGCGGGCGACGGCCTTGGCCTCATTGTCCGCGAGGCTACGTTCGCGCTTTGGTTTGCTCATCGTCTATTCCTCAAGCCTTCTTGGCTTTCTTGTCGCCCGAGTGGCCGTGGAAGGTCCGGGTCGGCGAGAACTCGCCGAACTTGTGACCCACCATTTCCTCGTTGATCGCCACCGGCACATGCTTCTGGCCGTTGTAGACACCGAAGGTCAGGCCGACGAACTGCGGCAGGATGGTGGAGCGACGGCTCCAGATCTTGATGACGTCGTGACGGCCGGACGCGCGCGCGGCATCTGCCTTCTTGAGCAGAGAACCCTCGACGAACGGGCCTTTCCAGACTGAACGAACCATGTCCGGCGTTCCTTACTTCTTCCGCTTGTGGCGGCTGAGGAGAATGAATTTGTTGGTCGACTTGTTGGTGCGGGTCTTCTTGCCCTTGGTCGGCTTGCCCCACGGAGTAACCGGGTGGCGACCGCCCGAGGTACGACCTTCACCACCGCCGTGCGGGTGATCGATCGGGTTCATGACGACGCCGCGGTTGTGCGGACGCCAGCCGAGCCAGCGGGTACGACCGGCCTTGCCGATCGAGATGTTCATGTGATCGGGGTTCGAGACCGCGCCGATCGTGCCGCGGCAACGGCCGTGCACGAGACGCTGCTCGCCCGAGTTCAGGCGGACGATGACGTAGTCCTGGTCGCGGCCGACGATCTGGGCATAAGTGCCGGCGGAGCGCGCCAGCTGGCCGCCCTTGCCGATCTTCAGCTCGATGTTGTGCACGATCGTGCCGACCGGCATGTTGCCGAGCGGCATGACGTTGCCCGGCTTCACGTCGACATAGTTGCCGGCGACCACGGTGTCGCCCGCCGCCAGACGCTGCGGCGCCAGGATGTAGGCCAGCTCGCCGTCCTGATACTTGATCAGCGCGATGAACGCGGTGCGGTTCGGATCGTACTCGAGCCGCTCCACGACCGCCGGCATGTCCACCTTGTCGCGGCGGAAGTCGACGGTGCGGTAGGCCTTCTTGTGGCCGCCGCCGCGGAAACGCACGGTGATGCGACCGGTGTTGTTGCGACCGCCATTGCCGAGCTTGCCCTCGGTCAGGGTCTTCACCGGCTTGCCCTTGTAGAGCGCCGAACGATCGACCATGACCAGCTGGCGCTGGCCCGGCGTCGTGGGATTGTAGGTTTTCAATGCCATCGTCGTTGCGCCTTATAGTCCGGTAGTCACGTCGATGCGGTGGCCCTCTTCAAGGGTCACGATCGCGCGCTTGGAGTCCGACTGCGAACCGAGATTGCCGCGGAACACCTTGGTCTTGCCCTTGCGAACGAGAGTGTTGACGCTCTTCACCTTGACGTCGAACAGCTTCTCGACCGCTTCCTTGATCTGCGGCTTGGTCGCCTTGCCGGCGACCTTGAACATCACCTTGTTGTGCTCGGAGGCGAGCGTCGCCTTTTCCGTCACGACCGGCGAGATGATGACGTCGTAGTGGCGCGGATCGATGTTCTTCATTTGAAGCGCGCCTCCAGCGCATCAACCGCAGCCTTGGTCAGCACCAGCTTGTGGCGGCGGAGAATGTCGTAGACGTTGATGCCCTGGATCGGCAGCACGTCGATGTTCGGGATGTTGCGGGCCGCGGTCGCGAAACCGTTGTTCAGTTCGGCGCCGTCGATGATCAGCGCGTTGGTCAGGCCGAGGCCCGAGAAGTGACCGAGCAGCGCCTTGGTCTTGGCGGCCTCGAGCTGCGCATTGTCGATCACGATCAGCCCGCCGTCCTTGGCCTTGGCCGACAGCGCATGCTTCAGCGCGAGCGCCCGCACCTTCTTCGGCAGGTCGGTCGCATGGGAGCGAACCACCGGACCGAATGCACGGCCACCGCCGCGGAACTGCGGCACGCGGGCCGAGCCGTGACGGGCGCCGCCGGTGCCCTTCTGCTTGTACATCTTCTTGCCGGTGCGCCACACGTCGGCGCGGCCCTGGGCCTTGTGCGTGCCGGCCTGGCGCTTGTTGAGCTGCCACTGCACGCAACGCTGGATGATGTCCTTGCGCGGCTCGAGACCAAAGATCTCGTCCGACAGCTGAACCGAACCGGCGTCCTTGCCTTCAAGGGTGGTGACTTTCAGTTCCATCTCACACGCCCTCCTTCTCGGCTACAGCCTCGGCAGCTTCACCGCCGGCGACCTTGAACTTGCCGGGCTTCGGGGCTTCCTTCGGCAGCGGCTTCTTGACCGCGTCGCGCACCGAGATCCAGCCGCCCTTGGAGCCGGGAACGGCGCCTTCGACGAGGATCAGGCCGCGCTCGACGTCGGTCGAAACCACCCGCAGATTCAGCGTGGTGATGCGGTCGACGCCCATGTGACCGGGCATCTTCTTGTTCTTGAAGGTCTTGCCGGGGTCCTGACGGCCACCGGTCGAACCGATCGAACGATGCGAGACCGACACGCCGTGGGTGGCGCGCAGACCGCCGAAATTCCAGCGCTTCATGCCGCCGGCGAAGCCCTTACCGATCGAGGTGCCGGTCACGTCGACAAACTGGCCGACCACGAAATGGTCCGCCTGGATTTCCGCGCCGACCGGGATCAGCGCGTCCTCGGACACGCGGAACTCGGCGACCTTGCGCTTCGGCTCGACCTTGGCGACCGCGAACTGGCCGCGTTCGGCCTTCGGCATGTACACCGTCTTGCGGGCGCCCGAGCCGAGCTGAAGAGCGACATAGCCGTTCTTCTCGGTCGTGCGGTGGCCCAGCACCTGGCAGTTGCCCAACTTCAGCACGGTCACAGGGATATGCTCGCCGGTCTCCGTAAAGACCCGCGTCATCCCGACCTTTTGTGCGATCACTCCGGAGCGCATCGGCGTGCTTCCTGTCTTTCTGTCCGCAAGCGGCGGACGTAAAAATCCAAAACCTTAGAGCTTGATCTCGACATCGACACCGGCGGCCAGGTCGAGCTTCATCAGCGCATCGACGGTCTGCGGGGTCGGGTCGACAATGTCGAGGAGGCGCTTGTGAGTGCGCATCTCGAATTGCTCGCGGCTCTTCTTGTCAACGTGCGGCGAACGGTTGACGGTGAACTTCTCGATGCGGGTCGGCAGCGGAATCGGTCCGCGAACCTGCGCACCGGTGCGCTTCGCCGTGTTCACGATCTCACGGGTCGACGTATCGAGGATTCGATGGTCGAACGCCTTGAGACGGATGCGAATGTTTTGGCCGTTCATTGCCGTATCTCTTTCTTCGTCGCTCAATTAGCGAATAGCGAGTGGTGAGCGGCGGGTGGGCGAACCCACCCGCTGCAAACTGACTGATCCACCCTTACTCGATGATGGCGGCGACGACGCCGGCGCCGACGGTGCGGCCGCCTTCGCGGATCGCGAAGCGCAGCTTCTCTTCCATCGCGATCGGCACGATCAGGTGCACTTCCATCGCGATGTTGTCGCCCGGCATCACCATCTCGGTGCCTTCGGGCAGGTGCACAACGCCGGTCACGTCGGTGGTGCGGAAGTAGAACTGCGGACGGTAGTTGGTGAAGAACGGGGTGTGACGACCGCCCTCCTCCTTGGTGAGGATATAAGCCTCAGCCTTGAACTTGGTGTGCGGCTTGACCGAACCGGGCTTGCACAGCACCTGGCCACGCTCGACTTCCTCGCGCTTGGTGCCGCGGAGCAGCGCACCGATGTTGTCGCCGGCCTGGCCCTGATCGAGCAGCTTGCGGAACATTTCGACGCCGGTGACGATGGTCTTCTGGGTGTCGCGGATACCGACGATCTCGATTTCCTCGCCGACCTTGATGATGCCGCGCTCGACACGGCCGGTGACGACGGTGCCGCGGCCCGAGATCGAGAACACGTCTTCAACCGGCATCAGGAACGGCTGGTCGATCGGACGTTCCGGCTGCGGGATGTATTCGTCGACATTGCGCATCAGCTCGAGGATGGCATCGTGGCCGAGCGTCTTGTCCTTGTCTTCGAGGGCGGCGAGCGCCGAGCCCTTGATGATCGGGATCTTGTCGCCCGGGAATTCGTACTTCGAGAGCAGCTCACGGACCTCGAGCTCGACGAGCTCGAGCAGCTCCGGATCGTCGACCATGTCGCACTTGTTGAGGAACACGACGAGCGCGGGCACGCCGACCTGGCGGGCGAGCAGGATGTGCTCGCGGGTCTGCGGCATCGGGCCGTCAGCAGCCGACACGACCAGGATCGCGCCGTCCATCTGGGCGGCACCGGTGATCATGTTCTTGACGTAGTCGGCGTGGCCGGGACAGTCGACGTGGGCATAGTGGCGGTTCTTCGTCTCGTACTCGACGTGAGCGGTCGAGATCGTGATGCCGCGCGCCTTCTCTTCCGGCGCCTTGTCGATCTGGTCGTAGGCGGTGAACGTCGCGCCGCCGGTCTCTGCAAGCACCTTGGTGATCGCTGCGGTCAGCGAGGTCTTGCCATGGTCGACGTGACCGATGGTGCCGATGTTGCAGTGGGGCTTGTTACGCTCGAATTTTGCTTTGGCCATTTGACTCTCCGTTCAGTCGTTAGTTGCTAACCAACGACAATCAAGCAAACTTTTTCTGGACTTCAGCCGACACGTTCGCCGGTGCTTCGGCGTAGTGATCGAACTGCATTGTGAAGGTCGCGCGACCCTGGCTCATCGAGCGCAGGTTGTTCACGTAACCGAACATGTTCATGAGCGGCACCATCGCATTGATGACGTTGGCATTGCCGCGCATGTCTTGACCCTGGATCTGGCCGCGCCGGGAATTCAGGTCGCCGATGACCGAACCGGTGTAGTCTTCCGGGGTCACCACCTCGACCTTCATGATCGGCTCGAGCAGAACGGACTTGCCCTTCGTCAGCGCCTCGCGGAACGCGGCGCGCGACGCAATTTCGAAGGCCAGTGCCGACGAGTCGACGTCGTGATACTTGCCGTCGACCAGCTGCACCTTGACGTCCACCACCGGGAAGCCGGCAACGACGCCGGAGCCCATCACGCTGTTGAGGCCCTTTTCGACGCCGGGGATGTATTCCTTCGGCACCGCACCGCCGACGATCTTCGACTCGAACTCATAGCCCTTGCCGGGCTCGTTCGGCTCGACGACGATCGACACTTCGGCAAACTGACCGGTACCGCCGGTCTGCTTCTTGTGGGTGTACTTGACTTCGGCCTTCTTGGTCACGCGCTCACGGAACGCCACCTGCGGCGCGCCGATGTTGGCATCGACCTTGTAGGTGCGCTTGAGAATGTCGACCTTGATGTCGAGATGCAGTTCGCCCATGCCCTTGAGAATGGTCTGGCCGGACTCCTGGTCGGTCGACACACGGAACGACGGATCTTCCGCGGCGAGCTTGGCAAGCGCCACGCCGAGCTTTTCCTGGTCGGCCTTCGACTTCGGCTCGATCGCGATCTCGATCACCGGCTCCGGGAATTCCATCTTCTCAAGGATGACCGGCTTGTCGGGATCGCACAGCGTGTCACCGGTGCGCGCTTCCTTCAGGCCAGCCAGCGCGACGATGTCGCCGGCATAGGCTTCCTTGATGTCTTCGCGGTTGTTCGCATGCATCAGCAGCATGCGGCCGATACGCTCTTTCTTCTCGCGGGTCGAGTTCACCACGCCGGTGCCCGACTGCAGAACGCCGGAATAGATGCGGCAGAACGTGATGGTGCCGACGAACGGGTCGTCCATGATCTTGAACGCGAGCAGCGCCAGCGGCTCCTTGTCGTCCGCATGGCGCACGACTTCGTTGCCGTCATCGTCGATGCCCTTGATCGCGGGCACGTCGACCGGCGACGGCAGATAGTCGACGACGGCGTCGAGCAGCGGCTGAACGCCCTTGTTCTTGAACGCGGAGCCGCACAGCACCGGATAGAACGCACCGGTCAGCACGGCCTTGCGGATCAGGCGCTTGAGGGTCGCCTCGTCCGGCTCCTTGCCGTCGAGGAAGGCAGCCAAAGCGTCGTCGTCGAGCTCGACGGCGGCTTCCACCATCTTCTCGCGATATTCCTTGGCCTGCTCGACCATGTCTTCCGGGATGTCGACATAGTCGAACTTGGCGCCGAGCGATTCATCGTTCCAGACGATGCCCTTCATGACAACCAGGTCGACGAGACCCTTGAAGTTGTTCTCGGCACCGATCGGAAGCTGGATCGCGATCGGCTTGGCGCCGAGGCGGTCGACGATGTCGGACAGGCACTTGAAGAAGTCGGCACCGGTCTTGTCCATCTTGTTGGCGAAGACGATGCGCGGAACCTTGTACTTGTCGCCCTGGCGCCAGACGGTCTCGGTCTGCGGCTCGACGCCCTGGTTGGAGTCGAGAACGCAAACGGCGCCGTCGAGCACGCGCAGCGAACGCTCGACCTCAATGGTGAAGTCGACGTGGCCGGGGGTGTCGATGATGTTCAGGCGCTTGCCGTTCCAGAACGCGGTGGTCGCAGCCGAAGTGATCGTGATGCCACGCTCCTGCTCCTGCTCCATCCAGTCCATCGTCGCGGCACCTTCGTGCACTTCGCCGATCTTGTGGCTCTTGCCGGTGTAATACAGGATGCGCTCGGTGGTCGTGGTCTTGCCGGCATCGATATGCGCCATGATACCGAAGTTGCGGTAGTTCTCTATGGCATGAACGCGAGGCATAGGCTGTTCCTTAAATTCCGTGTTTCGCCGTTACCAGCGATAGTGCGAGAAGGCGCGGTTGGCTTCCGCCATCCGGTGCACATCTTCACGCTTCTTGACGGCGTTGCCGCGATTGTTCGAGGCGTCGAGCAGTTCCGCCGACAGACGCTCCGTCATGGTCTTCTCGTTGCGCTCACGGGCGGCCGAGATCAGCCAGCGGATGCCGAGCGCCTGACGGCGCACCGAGCGGACTTCCACCGGCACCTGGTAGGTCGCGCCGCCGACGCGGCGGGAACGGACCTCGATGGTCGGCATCACGTTCTCGAGCGCCTGCTCGAACACGCCGAGCGGGGGCTGCTTGGTCTTGGCCTCGATCATGCCGAGCGCACCGTAGACGATGTTTTCGGCGACCGACTTCTTCCCGGCGTACATCACCGAGTTCATGAACTTCGTAATGATGATGTTCCCGAACTTCGGATCCGGAAGAACTTCACGCTTCTCAGCAGAATGGCGACGCGACATCTGATCGTTTCCCGCTTACTTCGGACGCTTTGCGCCGTACTTCGAACGACGCTGCTTACGGTTCTTGACGCCCTGGGTATCCAGCACGCCACGGAGGATGTGGTAGCGCACGCCGGGCAAGTCCTTGACGCGGCCGCCGCGGATCATGACCACCGAGTGCTCCTGCAGGTTATGGCCTTCACCCGGGATGTAGCCGATCACCTCGAAGCCGTTGGTCAGGCGCACCTTCGCGACCTTACGAAGCGCCGAGTTCGGCTTCTTCGGGGTCGTGGTGTAGACGCGCGTGCACACGCCGCGCTTCTGCGGCGACTGCTGCAGCGCCGGCACCTTCTTGCGCGACTTCTGCACTTCACGTGGTTTTGCGATCAGCTGGTTGATCGTCGGCATGCAGCCTTCACCCTTTAGTTCGCGCGGAAACCTAGAATGGCTCCGCAAATTTCTTCTCAGGACTAGCCGTCCCGTACGGCCCGCTCGACACGGAACAAACACCCGCGCAAAGCGAAATCGCGCCAACCACTCATCACTGAGCGGAAAGCGCATCGACGCCACAGAGGACCGCGATTCCGAACCGTTCAGCGTTCGCTGTCCGGTCCGCCACCGAGGTCATGCATCCGAATTCACTCTCAAGAGGACGTGCTCAAGAGAACCAAAATCGTCCTGGCATTGCCTAGCTATCATCGACAGCGTTTGAGCGGCATTCGTCGAGGTTGGTGCCCGGCCGGCGCCTGAAAAAGGGCCTTGGGGTGTTCCGTTCCGACGCTGGCGTAGCTCACCGCCTGTCGTTAAGTGAGCGCCTTGTATAATCGAGAGATAGTGAAGTCAAGCAAAACGACAAGCAAAGAAACGCCTCTGGCGCTTGCAGATTTCGCATTTCGCAGCGCTCGCCGGGCGTCAAAATATGACAGCGTCTGCGACTCCCCTCGCCCGAATCCGAATCTCGGGCACGCCAACGGAATCATATTATATCCGGGTAAAATATGATTAGAAACAATTCTCCCCAACTTGGACCTGAAGGCGAATTTCGAAACTAAGCCTTTATTTGCCATTCGCAGCGCAAAAATTGCGGTCTACGGCCACGGAAAACGTCATGCGGTACACCGACATCGCGATCATCGGCGGAGGTCTTGCGGGCTCGACCGCGGCCGCCATGCTCGGCCGTGCCGGGATACCGAGCGTCCTGATCGACCCCCATCAGGTCTATCCGTTCGACTTCCGCGTCGAAAAGGTCGGTGGCGACCTGCAGCTCGCGCGATTCGCCCGCACCGGGATTGCCGAATCCGTGCTGCGTTCGGCGACGCTCGACGGCGAGAACTGGATCGCGCGATTCGGCCGTCTGCTCGACCGGCAGCCGAGCCGGCAATACGGCATCATGTACGACGCGCTGATCACTGCGATTCGGGCCGAGATCGCGGGGCCGGCGGAATTCATCCGCGACAAGGTCGTCAATGTCGCGACCAGCTCCGAGCGGCAGCGGCTGGTGCTTTCTGGCGGCGAGGAGATCTCGGCGCGCCTCGTGGTGCTCGCCAACGGCCTGAATGTCGGGCTGCGCCGGATGCTCGGCATCGAGCGGCTGGTGACCAGCTTCTGCCACTCGATCTCGATCGGCTTCGATTTCGTCCCCGTCGGCCGCCCCGCCTTCCCGTTCGCGGCCATGACCTACTTTTCGGAGCGGCCGAGCGACCGCATCCCTTACATCACGCTGTTTCCGGTCGGAAACCGGATGCGCGCCAACCTGTTCACCTACCGCCCGGCCGACGATCCGTGGCTGCGGGCGATGCGGCGCAATCCGGTCGAGACGCTGAACGCTGCGCTGCCGCGGCTGCGCCGGCTCACCGGTGAGTTCGACGTCGCCGGCGACATCAAGATCAGGCCCGCCGACGTCTATGTCAGCACCGGCTATCGGCAGGCCGGTGTCGTGCTGGTCGGCGACGCCTTCGCCAGCACCTGCCCCGTCACCGGCACCGGGACCGACAAGGTGTTCACCGACGTATCCCAGCTCTGCAATGTCCATATCCCGGCCTGGCTTGCGACCGACGGCATGGGCGAGGAGAAGATCACGGCGTTCTACGACGATCCGGTCAAGACGGAGTGCGACGCCTGGTCGAATGCCAAGGCATTCAACTTCCGCGAGGTGTCGATCGGCAGCGGGCCCTACTGGCAGGCCCAGCGCTGGGCGCGCTTCCTCGGCTATCTCGGCCGGGGCACGCTGCGCCGGCTGCACGGCCCGCAGGCAGCGTCAGCGACACGGTCCGCCAATCACTTCCGGCAACGTCCGCACGCCGCCGACCGGGCGTAAGGGCGTGGTCAGCAGGAGCGTTTTCGAGCGAAGTGGATACCGGTTCGCGTAAAGAAAGCGCGTCAAACAAGATTCCAGCGCCCGGCCATCGCCGGCGACACGGCGCGGGACTCACGCCTCGTCTTCGTCCTCATCTTCGTCGTCTTCATCATCGTCCGCGTCGTCGTCATCCTCGTCGTCCGCGTCGTGATGGACATGCCCCTGGTCGTCCCACAGCCTGCGGTAGACGCCATTCAGGGCCAGCAGTTCCTCATGCGAGCCGCGTTCGATCGCCCTGCCGCCGGAGATCACGATGATCTCGTCCATCTCGACCACCGAGGCCAGTCGGTGCGTCGACCAGATCATGGTGCGGCCCTCGGCCACCTTGAGCAGCGTGCGGTTGATCGCCGCCTCCGTGGTCTGGTCGAGCGCCGAGGTCGCCTCGTCGAGCAGCAGCACGGACGGGTTGCGGATGATCGCGCGCGCGATCGCTATGCGCTGGCGCTGGCCGCCGGACAAGGTGTCGCCGCGTTCGCCGACCGGCGTGTCGTAGCGCTGCGGCAGGCTCATGATGTAGCGATGGATCTCGGCCTTCCTGGCGGCGTCCTCGACCTCCGCGTCGGTGGCCCCTTCCTTGCCGAGCCGGATGTTCTCGCGGATCGACATGTTGAACAGCATGTTCTCCTGGAACACGACCGCCATGCTGGCCCGCAGCGACTCGCGCGTCACCCGGCGGATGTCGACGCCGTCGATGGCAACACGGCCCTCATCCGGCACGTAGAGCCGCAGGATCAGGTTGATCAGCGTGCTCTTGCCGGAGCCGCTGGGACCGACGATCGCAATGCTCTTGCCGGCATTGAGCTTGAGGCTGAGATTGTCGAGCACCGGCGTCTGCGCCCCCTCATACTGGAAGGTGACGCGGTCGAAGGAGATGTCGTTGGTGATGCGCGGCAGATCCGGCGCGCCGGGACGGTCGGCGCCGCGGGTCGGCTCGTCGAGCAGCTCCTGGATATGCCGCACTGCCGCCGCCGACTGGATCGACACCGGGATGAAATGCATGAGATGGGCGATGTTGTACGACACCTCCCAGAATGCGCTCTCGAAGGTCACGAAGGTGCCGACCGTGATCTGCCCCTTGGTGGCGAGATAGGCGCCGATCGCCAGCACCACGAGGTGAAGCAGCAGCACCGCGATGGTGACGGTGCGCTCCACCATTGTCGACAGGAACATGGCTGACGCGGCCTTGGCGCGGACGTCGCGGTTGCGCAGCGTGAACCAGCCGAGCGCCCGGCGCTGCAGGTTGAACGCCTTGACCACCGCCTGGGCCGCGACGTTCTCCTGCACCATGCCGAGCAGCGCGGCTTCGTTCTGCTTCTGCTCGTAATTGGCCAGCACCGCCTTCGGCGTCAGGATGCGCGGCCCGATCAGCGTGATCGGAAACACCAGCAAGGCGACCACGGCAAGCTGCCAGTTCAGGAACAGCATCAGGATGATGCCGGCGATCAGCTCGAGGCCCGGCAGCGCCGCGCTGTTGGCGAAGGTCTTGACCGAGCCCTCGAAGGCCGACAGATCGATCGAGAAACGCGACAGGATCTCGCCGCGCTTGGTGCGGGCGAAATAGGCTGACGGCAGGTTCTGGACGTGGTCGAAGATGCGGGTCCGGACGTCGGCGATGATGCCCGCGCCGAGCCGCGCATCCCAGCGCTCGTACCAGACCGCGATGATCGAGGTGACGATGCCGGCGATCGCGAGCACGCCGAGGATCTTGTAAAGGGCCTGGAAATCCTCCTCGCCGAGCGCGTCGTCGATCAGGAATTTCAGGCTGAGCGGCATGATGACGTTGAACAACGTCTCGACCAGCACGCCGATCGCGACGAAGGCGAGCGGCTTCTTGTAGTTGGTCAGGATCGGCTTGACGAAGCTGAAGATCGTAGAGAGCGCGCCGGCGGCTTCCCTGGCGGTGAAGACGACGAGGTCCTCGTCATCATCGTCGTCGAGCTCGAACTCGTCGTCCTCGTCCTCATCATCGTCGTCATCGGCCGGCGCGGCAGCGGGCTTGGCGGAGGCCGGCTTGGCGGAGGCGGTTGCCGCAGGCGGACCGGCCGCGGCCGCGGCCGCAGACTTTTTCTTCAGCTCGGGATCGTCGGCGGCCGATCGATTCGGATCGTCTGATGCAGGAGGTCTTGGCGCCATGAAACCAACCGATGCTCCACGGCCGGCATGACCGCAAATCGAAACCGCAGCGGCGAATGCTGCCGGTACAATCCTATGCGATCACAATGAATTCGGCAAAGCGTTTGGAACGGCGCGGTGCGCGGCCCCGCGAGCCGGTGCCGCTAGTCGTCGTGATCCGCCTCGACCTTGTCGAAGAAGGAGTAGCGCAGGCTGTCGGAGTCGGCGTACCACTGGCCCGGCCCCTTGTTGGCGGCAAGCGTCAACGTCCACAGCGCATCGGTGCAGTCGCGGCGGTGCATCGACAGGTCGAAGCCGTTGCCGAAGAACAATTCCGACCATTCCCACCAGGTGCCGAGCTTCTTCACGCCGCGCAGCAGGTCGTAGCGATCGATCACGGCCGGCGCCATGTCCGAGGTCACCGACGCGAACACGACGCCGGTCTTGACCACGCGGTTGAGCTCGCGCACCCCGCGCACGACCTGCTTCTCGCCGAGATGGCACAGCGAGGTCTCGAACACGAAGTCGAACTCATTGTCCTTGAACGGCATGTCGGCGATCGAGCCGAGTTTGTTGTACTTCTTGAGCGCCTTCGGCGTCTTGCCGTGGATGTAGCGGTTGTTCTCGATGCCCCAGGCATCGATGCCCCGCTCGCGCAGCGCGCCGACCAGCTCGCCGCTGGCGGAGCCGGCGATCAGCAGCTTGTAGCCCTTCGCCCTGCCCCACACCGTCTTGATGAGGTCGGTCAGATAGGCCGGCTCGGTGAAGTTGCGCCAGACCTCGCTGTAGGGACCGGCGCCGCGATAATTCTCGAAATAGTTGCGGTCGATCTTGTCGGACAGCGCGCCTTCGTCCTGCGCACGGGCGCGGCGCAGCCGCATCATCTCGGTGACGATGATGTCGGTCGCGGCATCGGAGGAATCGAGCAGCCCGTTCAGCGTCGAATCGAACAGATAGTCGCCGACCACCACGATGCCGGGGTGCTGCTTCGGATCTGGGCGGTGGTTGGTCATGACGTCGCGCACCGGCAGGCCGCCCGGCAGCGCGTTGACCGACGACAGCCAGCGATGGGTCTTGCCCTCGAGGAAATGCGCACGGGCATCGCCGAGCGAGGCCGGCAGCGACTTCAGCGCGGCGTCGATCAGTTCCTCGTCGCTGAGATTGGCGAAGGCGAGCGCGTCGGAGCCGGCGATCAGCCAGTTCAGCACGCCGTGCTTGCCGACATCGTGGCGCGCGCCCTCATTGTAGACGCAGCAGCCGCCGAACGCTTCCGACATGAACCAGGCGCCCGGGATCTTCTCACCCCAGAACGGCTCGTCGAACAGGATCGAGACGCGCAGGTAGTGCGCCGGACGATCGAAATAGGCGACGTGCTTGACCATCGACTTGCGCAGCTGCTCGCCGTCCCAGCGCATGGTCGCGAGCCAGGAATGCGGCAGGCAGACCAGCACCAGATCGAAGTCGCGCGTCTCCGGCCCCTTGCCGTTCATCATGTTGAGCTGGTAGCGGCCGCTTGCGGTCTTGCCGACCTTGAGGACGCGATGGTTGAGCTGGATGTCGGCGCTGACCTCCGAGCGCAGGCAATCGATCAGCTGCTCGTTGCCGTTCTGGATCGAATACAGGCCGATATAGCCGTCGACGTCCATGACGTAGTTCTTCAGCGCGTTGAGGCCGTTGGTGTTGTGGCTCTCGGTCGCGAGGTCGGAGCGCGCCATCACCTTGAAGAACCGCTTGGCGGTCACGTCCTCGACCTCTTCGTCGAGGATCTGCTCGGCGGTCTTGTAGGCCCACGGATGTTCGTTGTCGTGGGCGCCGACGCCCTCGTAATACTCGATCGGCGACACCAGCTCGCTACAGCGCTTGCGGAACGCCTCGATCGCGGCCGCGGTCTTGGCGCCGTATTTGCGGCGCATGCCGGGAACGTCGGCCAGCAGTTCGCCGTCGAGCTGCACCTGCTCGGCATCCATCGGGATCGTCTGCAGGCCGAAATGCTGGATCAGCTCGCGCAGCGGGTCGGGTCCCGTCATCGAGTAATCGTAGATCTCGGCGACGCCGGCCTCGTACATCGCGGGCGCGCTGTCGAATTTGCGCGTGACAATCTTGCCCCCGAGACGGTTCGACGCCTCGAAGATGGTGATGCGGCAGAGGTCGCCGAGTTTGCGCTTCAGATACCAGGCGCTCATCAGCCCCCCGGGGCCGCCGCCTACAATCGCCAAGTCGAGCATATCGATTCCGTCGTCTCCGGCACGAGCCAAACAGCCGGTCTAAGTCACCCTAGCAAAGGCACTTTTTTGCCTGAAGGGAAGATGAACAAACTGCGTCCCTGCACCGCAGCAAGGCAAGAAAGCAACAAAAAGGCCGGCAGAACGCCGGCCTTCTCGCTGACTACCGTAGTCTTGCGGATGCCTATTCCGCGGGCGGCAGCGCCAGCGGCTCCGCTTCCGGAGCCGTCGGCACGATCGCCGCCTGCTGCTTCTCGCGCTCGTCGAGGATCAGCTTGTCGCGCTTGACCGCAACTTCGCGAATCCGCGCCATCGAGGCGCCGGTGCCGGCCGGGATCAGGCGGCCGACAATGACGTTCTCCTTGAGGCCTTCGAGCGGGTCCACCTTGCCGTTGACGGCAGCTTCGGTGAGCACGCGCGTGGTCTCCTGGAACGACGCCGCCGAGAAGAAGGAGCGGGTCTGCAAGCTCGCCTTGGTGATGCCGAGCAGAACCGGCGTCCCCGTGGCGGGCTTCTTGCCCTCCTCCTTGGCCTTGGTGTTGAGCGCGTCGAACTCGATCTTGTCGACCTGCTCGCCCGAGATCATGTCGGTGTCGCCCTGATCGGTGACTTCGACCTTCTGCAGCATCTGACGGACAATCACCTCGATGTGCTTGTCGTTGATGAGCACGCCCTGCAACCGGTAGACCTCCTGGATTTCGTTGACCAGATAGGCAGCGAGTTCCTCGATGCCCTTGATCGCCAGGATGTCGTGCGGCGCCGGATTGCCTTCGACGATGAAATCGCCCTTTTCGACGATGTCGCCGTCCTGAAGGTGGATGTGCTTGCCCTTCGGGATCAGGTACTCGCGCGGCTCCTCGGTCTTGTCCATCGGCTCGATCGAGATGCGGCGCTTGTTCTTGTAGTCGCGGCCGAAGCGGATCGTTCCCGCGGTCTCCGCGATGATCGCCGCATCCTTCGGCTTGCGAGCCTCGAACAGTTCCGCCACCCGCGGCAGACCGCCGGTGATGTCACGCGTCTTGGCGCTCTCGGTCGAGATACGCGCCAGGATGTCGCCCGGCATCACCTTCGCGCCGGTGTCGACCGACAGAATGGCGTCGACCGACAGCATGTAGCGGGCATCGCCGCCACGCGCGAGCTTCATGACCTTGCCGTCCTTGCCCTTGACCACGATGGCCGGACGCAGGTCCGAACCGCCGCGCGTCGTGCGCCAGTCGATGACCACACGCTTGGCGATACCGGTCGACTCGTCGAGCGTTTCCGAGATCGACTGGCCTTCGACCAGATCCTCGAAACCGATCGTGCCCTCGACTTCGGTGAGCACCGGGCGGGTATAGGGATCCCACTCCGCGATGCGCTGGCCGCGCTTGACCATGTCGCCTTCGTCGACGTGCATCTTCGAACCGTACTGAATACGGTGGGTTGCACGCTCGGTACCGTCGGCATCGACGATCGCAACGACCATGTTGCGCACCATCGCGACCAGGTTGCCTTCGCTGTTGCGGGCGATCGCCTTGTTCCTGATCACGATCTTGCCGTCGAAGTTCGATTCGACGAACGACTGCTCGTTGAGCTGGGCGGCGCCGCCGATGTGGAACGTGCGCATCGTCAGCTGCGTGCCGGGTTCACCGATCGACTGCGCCGCGATGACGCCAACGGCCTCACCGTGGTTGACCGGAGTGCCGCGGGCCAGATCGCGGCCGTAGCACTTGGCGCAGATGCCGTTGATCAGCTCGCAGGTCAGCGCCGAGCGGATCTTCACTTCCTGGATGCCGGCCTGCTGGATCGCGTCGACATGGGTCTCCTCCATCAACGTGTCGCGCTTGACGACAATCTCGTTGGTGGCGGGATCGCGCACGTCATCGCAGGCCGTACGGCCCAGGATGCGCGAACCGAGCGAGGCAACGACCGTGCCGGCATCGACGATGGCGCGCATCTTGATGCCGAGCTTGGTGCCGCAATCGGTCTGCGTGATGATGCAGTCCTGCGCGACGTCGACCAGACGGCGGGTCAGGTAGCCGGAGTTCGCGGTCTTCAACGCGGTGTCCGCGAGGCCCTTGCGGGCGCCGTGGGTCGAGTTGAAGTACTCGAGCACCGACAGACCTTCCTTGAAGTTGGAAATGATCGGCGTCTCGATGATCTCGCCCGACGGCTTGGCCATCAGGCCGCGCATGCCGGCGAGCTGGCGCATCTGCGCCGGCGAACCACGCGCACCGGAGTGTGCCATCATGTAGATGGAGTTCACTTCGGCCTCCGCTCCGCTCGCCGTCTTCTTGACGGACGAGATCTCCTTCATCATCGCCTTGGCGACTTCTTCACCGGCCTTCGACCAGGCATCGACGACCTTGTTGTACTTCTCGCCGTGGGTGATCAGACCGTCATTGTACTGCTGCTCGAAATCCTTCGCCAGCGTACGGGTCGCGTCGACGATCTTCCACTTCGACGCCGGCACGACCATGTCGTCCTTGCCGAACGAGATGCCCGCCTTGAAGGCGTTGTAGAAGCCGAGCGCCATGATGCGATCGCAGAAGATCACCGTCTCCTTCTGACCGCAGTGACGGTAGACCTGGTCGATCACGCCGGAGATCTCGCGCTTGGTCATCAGCTTGTTGATGATGTCGTACGAGATCTTGGTGCTCTTCGGCAGCAGGTTGCCGAGCATGACGCGGCCGGCGGTGGTTTCGATCCACCGCTTGGACATCTTGCCTTCCTCGTCGAGGCCTTCCCACCGGTACTTGATCTTGGTGTGGAGGTGGATGACCTTCGAATGCAGGGCGTGCTCGAGCTCGGCCATGTCGCCGAAGATCTTGCCCTCGCCGGGCAGGCCTTCGCGCATGATCGAGACGTAGTAGAGGCCGAGCACGATGTCCTGAGACGGCACGATGATCGGCTGGCCGTTCGCCGGATGCAGGATGTTGTTGGTCGACATCATCAGGACGCGCGCTTCCAGCTGCGCTTCGAGCGACAGCGGAACGTGCACGGCCATCTGGTCGCCGTCGAAGTCGGCGTTGAAGGCGGCGCAGACCAACGGATGCAGCTGGATCGCCTTGCCTTCGATCAGCACCGGCTCGAACGCCTGGATGCCCAACCTGTGCAGCGTCGGCGCGCGGTTGAGCAGCACCGGATGCTCGCGGATCACCTCATCGAGGATATCCCAGACCTCCGGACGCTCCTTCTCGACCAGCTTCTTGGCCTGCTTCACCGTGGTGGACAGACCCTTGGCGTCGAGCCGCGAGTAGATGAACGGCTTGAACAGCTCGAGCGCCATCTTCTTCGGCAGGCCGCACTGATGCAGACGCAGCTCGGGACCGACCACGATCACCGAACGGCCCGAATAGTCGACGCGCTTGCCGAGCAGGTTCTGACGGAACCGGCCCTGCTTGCCCTTCAGCATGTCGGCGAGCGACTTCAGCGGGCGCTTGTTGGCGCCGGTGATGACGCGGCCGCGGCGGCCGTTGTCGAACAGTGCGTCGACGGCCTCCTGCAGCATGCGCTTCTCGTTGCGGATGATGATGTCGGGCGCACGCAGCTCCATCAGCCGCTTCAGGCGGTTGTTGCGGTTGATGACGCGGCGATACAGGTCGTTGAGGTCGGAGGTCGCGAACCGGCCGCCGTCGAGCGGCACCAGCGGACGCAGGTCCGGCGGAATCACCGGCACGACCGTCATGATCATCCATTCCGGCTTGTTGCCGGAGACGCGGAAAGCCTCGACGATCTTCAGACGCTTGGCGAGCTTCTTGTGCTTGATGTCGGAGTCGGTCTCCGCCATGTCGGCACGCAGCGTCGCCTCGAGCTTCTCGAGCTCGAGCCCCTTGAGCAGCTCGCGGATCGCCTCCGCGCCGATCATGGCGGTGAAGGAATCCTGGCCGTACTCGTCTTGCGCCTTCAGATACTCGTCTTCCGACAGCAGCTGACGGTCCTTCAGCGCGGTCAGCCCCGGCTCGAGAACGACGTAGTATTCAAAATAGAGGATCCGTTCGAGATCCTTCAGCGTCATGTCGAGCAGCAAGCCGATGCGCGACGGTAGCGACTTCAGGAACCAGATGTGGGCGACCGGCGCCGCCAGCTCGATATGGCCCATGCGCTCGCGCCGGACGCGCGACAGCGTCACTTCGACCGAGCACTTCTCGCAGATGATGCCCTTGTACTTCATCCGCTTGTACTTGCCGCACAAGCACTCGTAGTCCTTGATCGGCCCGAAGATGCGCGCGCAGAACAGGCCGTCACGCTCCGGCTTGAAGGTGCGGTAGTTGATGGTCTCCGGCTTCTTGATCTCGCCGTACGACCAGGACAGAATCTTCTCCGGAGACGCGATCGAAATCCGGATCTGGTCGAAGACCTGAGCCGGCGTCGTCGGATTGAAAAGATTCATAATCTCTTGATTCATGGTCTTCTCCTCGCGTGCCGATCGTCACCGGCAGCAAATTCGAAACTTTTATTCAACGCGCGCCCCACTCAACGTCCGAGCGGAGCGCGAAGGCCCGGCGCTTTCGCGCCGGGCGTAAATCATCGCGTTACTCGGCCGCTTCCGACGTCGACGCCGGTCCCACCTTGGAATTGTGCAGGTCGACGTTGAGGCCGAGCGAGCGCATTTCCTTGACCAGCACGTTGAACGATTCCGGAATACCGGCCTCGAAGGTGTCGTCGCCGCGCACGATCGCCTCGTACACCTTGGTACGGCCGGCGACGTCGTCCGACTTCACGGTCAGCATTTCCTGCAGCGTGTAGGCGGCGCCATAGGCTTCCAGCGCCCAGACCTCCATTTCGCCGAAGCGCTGGCCGCCGAACTGCGCCTTGCCGCCCAGCGGCTGCTGGGTGACGAGCGAGTACGGACCGATCGAACGCGCGTGGATCTTGTCGTCCACGAGATGGTGCAGCTTGAGCATGTAGATGTAGCCCATCGTCACCTTGCGATCGAACTGGTCGCCGGTGCGGCCGTCATAGACGGTCGACTGGCCGGAGGCGTCGAAGCCCGCGAGCTTCAGCATCTCCTCGATGTCGGCTTCCTTGGCGCCGTCGAACACCGGCGTTGCGATCGGCACGCCGTGGCTCAGATTGCGGCCGAGTTCGACCAGCTCGTTGTCGTTCAGCGACTTGATGGTTTCATCCTCGCCATAGATCTTCTTCAGGGTCTCGCGCAGCGGCTTGAGATCCTGCTTCTGATAATAGGCGTCGATGGTCTGACCGATGCGCTTGCCGAGGCCGGCGCAGGCCCAACCGAGATGGGTCTCAAGGATCTGACCGACGTTCATGCGCGACGGCACACCGAGCGGATTGAGCACGATGTCGGCGTGCGTACCGTCCTCGAGGAACGGCATGTCCTCGATCGGCACGATCTTCGACACCACGCCCTTGTTGCCGTGACGGCCGGCCATCTTGTCGCCGGGCTGGATCTTGCGCTTCACCGCGACGAAGACCTTGACCATCTTCATCACGCCGGGCGGCAGCTCGTCGCCACGCTGCAGCTTCTCGACCTTGTCGAGGAAGCGCTGCTCGAGGCCCTTCTTCGACTCGTCGTACTGCTTCCGCATGGCCTCGATCTCGGCCATCAGCTTGTCGTTCGGCGAGGCGAACAACCACCACTGCGACTTCGGATACTCGTCGAGCACCGCACGGGTGATCTTGGTATCCTTCTTGAAGCCCTTCGGGCCGGCGATGCCCTGGCGGTTCTCCAGCAGCTCGGCGAGGCGGTTGTAGACGTTGCGGTCCAGAATCGCCTGCTCGTCGTCGCGGTCCTTGGCCAGACGCTCGATCTCTTCCCGTTCGATCGCCAGCGCACGCTCGTCCTTGTCCACGCCGTGGCGGTTGAACACGCGGACTTCCACGATGGTGCCCTGCACGCCCGGAGGCACGCGCAGCGAGGTATCGCGGACGTCGGAGGCCTTCTCGCCGAAGATGGCGCGGAGCAGCTTCTCTTCCGGCGTCATCGGGCTCTCGCCCTTCGGCGTGATCTTGCCGACCAGGATGTCGCCGGCGCGGACTTCCGCGCCGATGTAGACGATACCGGCTTCGTCGAGGTTCTTCAGCGCTTCTTCCGAAACGTTCGGAATGTCGCGGGTGATTTCCTCAGGACCAAGCTTGGTATCGCGGGCCATCACCTCGAACTCCTCGATATGGATCGAGGTGAAGACGTCGTCCTTCACGATCCGCTCGGAGAGCAGGATCGAGTCTTCGAAGTTGTAGCCGTTCCACGGCATGAACGCGACCAGCACGTTGCGGCCGAGCGCGAGCTCGCCGAGATCGGTCGACGGACCGTCAGCGATGATGTCGCCCTTCTTGACGATGTCGCCGACCTTCACCAGCGGACGTTGGTTGATGCAGGTCGACTGGTTCGAGCGCTGGTACTTCATCAGCCGGTAGATATCGACGCCCGACTTGGTCGGATCGAGATCCTCGGTGGCGCGGATCACGACGCGGGTGGCGTCGATCTGGTCGATCACGCCCGAGCGGCGCGCGGCAATCGCCGCGCCCGAGTCACGGGCGACCACGCCTTCCATGCCGGTGCCGACGAACGGCGCCTCGGCGCGAACCAGCGGCACCGCCTGGCGCTGCATGTTCGAGCCCATCAGCGCGCGGTTGGCGTCGTCGTTCTCGAGGAACGGGATCAGGGCCGCTGCGACCGAAACCAGCTGCTTCGGCGACACGTCCATGTAGTCGACCTTGTCCGGCGTCACCGGCAGCACTTCGCCGGCATGACGGCAGACCACGAGGTCGTCGGTGAAGCGGCCCTTGGCATCGAGCGGCACGTTGGCCTGCGCGACGCGGTAGCGGCCCTCTTCCATCGCCGACAGATAGACCACCTCGTCGGTGACCCGGCCGTCCTTGATCTTGCGATAGGGCGTCTCGACGAAGCCGTACTTGTTCACGCGCGCGAACGTCGCCAGCGAGTTGATCAGGCCGATGTTCGGACCTTCCGGCGTTTCGATCGGGCAGATACGGCCGTAATGCGTCGGATGCACGTCGCGGACTTCGAAGCCGGCACGCTCGCGGGTCAGACCGCCCGGGCCAAGCGCCGACAGGCGCCGCTTGTGGGTGATCTCCGACAGCGGGTTGGTCTGGTCCATGAACTGCGACAGCTGCGAGGAACCGAAGAACTCGCGCACCGCGGCGGCCGCGGGCTTGGCGTTGATCAGGTCCTGCGGCATCACGGTGTCGATATCGACGCTCGACATGCGCTCCTTGATGGCGCGCTCCATGCGGAGCAGGCCGATCCGGTACTGGTTCTCCATGAGCTCGCCGACCGAACGCACCCGGCGGTTGCCGAGGTGGTCGATGTCGTCGATCTCGCCCTTGCCGTCGCGCAGGTCGACCAGCGTCTTGATGACCGCCAGGATGTCTTCCTTGCGCAGCGTGCGATGGGTATCGGGCGCATCGAGCTCGAGGCGCATGTTCATCTTGACGCGGCCGACCGCGGAGAGGTCGTAGCGCTCGGCATCGAAGAACAGCGACTGGAACATCGCCTGCGCCGAATCCAGCGTCGGCGGCTCGCCCGGACGCATCACGCGGTAGATGTCGAACAGCGCGTCCTCACGCGTCATGTTCTTGTCGGCCGAGAGCGTGTTGCGGATGTAGGCGCCGACATTGACGTGGTCGATGTCAAGCAGCGGCAGGTCCTTGTAGCCCTGCTCGTTCAGCACCTTGAGCGACTTCTCGGTGATCTCCTCGCCGGCTTCGGCGTAGATCTCACCGGTCTTCGGGTTGACGAGATCCTCGGCGAGATAGTTGCCGACGAGCTCCTCGTCCGACATCCGCAGCGCCTTGAGGCCCTTTTCCTGCATCTGGCGCGCGCTGCGCACGGTCAGCTTCTTGCCGGCCTCGAGCACCACCTTGCCGGTGTCGGCGTCGATCAGGTCGTTGATGGTGCTGTAGCCGCGGAAGCGGTTGGCATCGAACGGCACGCGCCATCCGTCCTTGGTCCGCTTGTAGGTGATCTTCTTGTAGAAGGTCGACAGGATCTGCTCGCCGTCGAGACCGAGCGCGTACATCAGCGAGGTCACGGGCAGCTTGCGGCGGCGGTCGATGCGCGCGAACACGATGTCCTTGGCGTCGAACTCGATGTCGAGCCAGGAACCGCGATACGGAATCACGCGCGCGGCAAACAAGAGCTTGCCGGACGAATGGGTCTTGCCCTTGTCGTGGTCGAAGAACACGCCGGGCGAACGGTGCATCTGCGAGACGATGACGCGCTCGGTGCCGTTGACGACGAAGGTGCCGTTCATCGTCATGAGCGGGATATCGCCCATGTAGACGTCCTGCTCCTTGATGTCCTTCACCGACTTGGCGCCGGTTTCCTCGTCGATATCGAACACGATGAGGCGCAGCGTCACCTTGAGCGGCGCAGCGAAGGTCATGCCGCGCTGGCGGCACTCGTCGACGTCATACTTCGGCTGTTCGAACTCGTAGCGGACGAATTCGAGCATCGAGGTGCCGGAGAAGTCCGAGATCGGAAATACCGAGCGGAATACTGCCTGCAGGCCCTCGTCGAGGCGACCGCCGGCCGGCTCGTCAACCATCAGGAACTGGTCGTAGGATGCCTTCTGAACCTCGATGAGGTTCGGCATCTCGGCGACTTCCTTGATGTGACCGAAAAACTTGCGTACGCGTTTGCGACCGGTGAATGTCTGCTGCGCCATCGTGGCCTCTCATTTTCGTCGCCTTTGTGGGGCGAACCTTCCGGGACGCGATTGCCATCGCCCCCGGGTTGAATTTCGAATCGTCCCGAAGGAACGAAGCGCAAAGTCAGGAATTAAATCCCCGGCCCGGCCCCATCACCTCCAAAACGCAAAACGACGCGCGAGGCGCATCACTGCACCCGCTCGTCCAAACGCTCCGCTTTACGGACTGAAAAAGCCCGAAATCTGACTGTCTCCCAACGGCTTCCGCCGGGTGCCCTGCCGCCCCCGCCGCCTACCGTGTTTTTCCGCTGCCAACCCGATATGGGATGGCAATAAAGGAGATTCGAGGGTTAAGTCCACGGATCCCCACACTTTCTTGTGTCCGGCGCGCCACGCGACAACCTGTCGCACGCCATTTGCAGGCCCGGGAGCGCCCTGCGGCGCTCCCGGATCGCGCATTACTTGAGCTCGACCTTGGCGCCAGCCTTCTCGAGCTGGGCCTTGATCTTCTCGGCTTCGTCCTTGTTGACGCCTTCCTTGACGGGCTTCGGAGCGCCTTCGACGAGGTCCTTGGCTTCCTTCAGGCCCAGGCCGGTGATGGCGCGGACTTCCTTGATGACTTCGATCTTCTTGTCGCCGGCGGCAGCCAGCACGACGGTGAAGTCGGTCTTCTCTTCAGCCGGAGCAGCGGCAGCGCCGCCACCAGCCGGGCCGGCAACCGCGACGGCGGCAGCGGCGGAGACGCCCCACTTTTCTTCGAGGAGCTTGGCGAGTTCGGCGGCTTCGAGCACGGTGAGGCTCGAGAGGTCGTCGACGATTTTCTGCAAGTCAGCCATTGATCTGTTTCCTTAAACGTTTGGTTCGAACCAGGTTTTGAGATTAGCGAAGGGTCAGGCCGCTTCGCTCTTTGAGGCATGAGCCTGAATGACGCGTGCGAGCTTGGCCGCAGGCGCGTTCGACAGCTGAGCGAGCTTGGTCGCCGGCGCCACGATGAGGCCCACGATCTTGCCGCGCAGTTCGTCGAGCGACGGCAGTGAGGCAAGTGCCTTCACGCTGTCGACATTCAGGACGGTTTTACCCATCGAGCCGCCAAGGATGACGAACTTCTCGTTCGCCTTGGCGAATTCGACGGCAACCTTTGGCGCCGCGACCGGATCGTTCGAAGTAGCGATCACAGTCGGCCCCTTCAGCAGGGAGCCGATGGCAGCGACGTCAGTGCCTTCAAGAGCAATTTTGGCGAGACGGTTCTTCGAGACCTTCACCGACGCACCCGCCTGCTTCATCTGCATGCGCAGCTTCTGCATCTGGGCCACGGTGAGGCCGGAATAGTGAGCGACGATCGCAACGCTCGTGGCCTTGAAGGCCTCGTTGAGCTGTCCGACCGCCTCTTTTTTTGCCGCTCGTTCCACAGCAAGCTCTTTCCGGTTGGCGGCCTTTCCGCGAAGGCAGGACCGCCGGGTTGCACCCATCGTCCCGCCCTAAACCTGATCCGTTGGGCGCAAGACCCTTCGGACATGCCGGGCAAGACGACATCTAGAAGCCTGCCCTCCCAGAGCCTTGCGGCCATGGGCTGTCGAGGTTCGAACCAAACCAGCCTCCCAGTCGCGAACAGGCCGCGACGTGGAGCACAAAATCCGGTCTTCACCCGTCTATGCAGGCCATGCGATTAAGCCGTTGAAAACACGAAGTTCTCGCGGGCGCCTGCAGTCTCGGACAGGATCGGGCTATCGGCCGGGGCCGAATGCCCTGCTCTCATTCCGTTGGAGGCGACGGGTTTCCTTCCTTTCGAGCATCCTTGCGGGCATGCGGAAAGGAATGATCTCCTATCACCTCAGGTTTTCGGAATGCGAGCACGGACATGCCAGCAAGTGCCAGCACGCCCGGAAGCCGCTATGTAACCGGTCCCGCCCTGCTTGCCAAGAGCAAATTTCAGACCAGTTTCACATTGCGGCCGGGGAACCGGTTCCGAGGCCGGAACCGCCAGCCGCTCAGGCGCCCCTTACCTCATACGGCAGCGGCTTGCCAGCGAAGAACGCGTCGAGATTGGCGAGGACGCAGTCCTGCATCGCCACGTGCGATTCCAGGGTGTGGCCGCCGATATGCGGCGACAGCACGACGTTCGGCAGCGCGGTCAGTTCGTCCGGCGCGTGCGGCTCCTTGGCGAACACGTCGAGGCCGGCGCCAGCGATCGCGCCATCGGTCAGCGCCGCGAGCAGCGCCTTCTGGTCGATGACGGAGCCGCGCGAGATATTGACCACGATCCCGCTGCTGCCGAGCCGGCGCAGGATGTCGGCATTGACGGCGTGGACCGTGTCCGCGCCGGCGCGCACCGCGATCATCAGCACACTGCACCAGTCGGCGAGCGCCTCGAGGCTCGGAAAGTGCTGATACGGCACGTCCTGCCGTGACCGGCTGAAATAGCCGACCTCGGTCTCGAACGCCGCGACCCGCGTTGCGATCTTGCGGCCGATCTCGCCGAGACCGAAGACACCAACCTTGCGACCGCGGATGCCGGCCTGCGGCCGCATCATCGGCGACGGCTTGGCGGCGATCCAGTCGCCGCTGCGGACATAGTTGTCGGCGACCGGCAGGCGGCGTGTAGCCGCCAGCATCAGCGTCACCGCGATGTCGGCAACCGATGCGGCATTGGCGCCGGGGCTGTGGCCGACCGCAATGCCGCGCCTGGCCGCGGCGGCAAGATCGATCCCCTCATAGCCGGTGCCGTAGCAGATGATCGCGCCAAGCTTCGGCAGCAGGTCCATCGCCTCGCCGCCAAGCGGGGTCCCGCCCGCCGTGATCATCGCCCGGATCTCGCCGAGCTCCGCCGCGGAAAACATCTCGGTCGGCCGCTTGCCCGCGGCATTCAGCAGCTCGTAGCGCTCGCCGAAGCGCACCAGTTCGTTTCTGGGAAAGCGTGAATAGACCAGCACCTTGTCGGGCATTGTTGTTGTTTCCTGCGAGAGGCTTCACCTGGAGCCTTTTCGTTCCGATTGAATCGAAACGAGGCTTTGGATTCCTGTCTTGGCGGGTCTTCTTCACGCGAGTCGGCAGCCACTTCGCGCGAAAACGCTCCGGCAAAACAAAGGGCGGAACCGGTTGCCCGATCCCGCCCTGTCTAACTCGTCACGGCCAGAGACCTCAGCCGAGGATCGTGCCCGGCTCGACCTTCACGCCCGGGCCCATGGTGGAGGAAACCGCCACGCGCTGGATGTAGGTACCCTTGGAACCCGCCGGCTTCGCCTTGGAGACCGCATCCGCGAGCGCCTTGACGTTCTCGACCAGCTTGTCCTCGGAGAACGAGGCCTTGCCGATACCGGCCTGCACGATGCCGGCCTTCTCGACGCGGAACTCGACCGAGCCGCCCTTGGCGCCCTTCACGGCGTTGGTGACGTCCATGGTCACGGTGCCGATCTTCGGGTTCGGCATCATGCCGCGCGGACCGAGCACCTTACCGAGGCGGCCGACCAGCGGCATCATGTCGGGAGTGGCGATACAACGATCGAAGTCGATCGCACCGCCCTGCACCTTCTCGACCAGGTCTTCGGCACCGACGACGTCGGCACCGGCGGCCTTGGCTTCCTCAGCCTTGGCGCCGCGCGCGAACACGCCGACGCGCAGCGTACGGCCGGTTCCGTTCGGCAGGTTGACGACGCCGCGGACCATCTGGTCGGCGTGGCGCGGGTCGACGCCGAGATTGATCGCGATTTCGATCGTCTCGTCGAACTTCGACTTGGCGCGCTCCTTGACCATCTTGATGGCATCCGCGAGCGGGTAGAGCTTCTCGCGATCGACACCCTCGCGGGCCTTCTTCAAACGCTTTCCGATTGCCATGGCCCGTTACCCCGCAACTTCCAGACCCATCGAACGGGCAGAGCCCTCGACCATCTTCATGGCCGATTCGATGGTGTCACAATTCAAGTCCTTCATCTTCTTCTCGGCGATCTCGCGCACCTGCGCCTTGGTCACCTGGCCGGCCTTGTCGCGGCCCGGCGCCTTCGAGCCGGACTGGATCTTGGCAGCCTGCTTGAGGAAGAACGACATCGGGGGCGTCTTCATCTCGAAGGTGAACGAACGATCGGCGTAGATCGTGATCACCACCGGGATTGGGGTATTCTTCTCTTCCTTCTGGGTCTGCGCGTTGAACGCCTTGCAGAATTCCATGATGTTGAGACCGCGCTGACCAAGCGCGGGGCCGATCGGGGGCGAAGGATTCGCCGCACCGGCCGGGACCTGAAGCTTCAGGTATCCGGTCACTTTCTTTGCCATTTATCACTCCTGTTGTGCCGGACGGTGCCGGCGGTTTCAGGTTCCGTGGTTCGGTTGAAGGGGCTGGCGACCGCCTCCTCCCTCCCACGGCCTCTCACTTGACGGGGGGCATATACCCCACGCCGTCCGGTCAGACCACCTTTTCGACCTGACCGAATTCCAGTTCCACAGGGGTCGCACGGCCGAAGATCGACACCGCGACCTTCACGCGCGAGCGCGCCTCGTCGATTTCTTCCACCACGCCGGAGAACGAGGCGAACGGGCCGTCGGCCACGCGCACGTTCTCGCCGATTTCGAACGACACCGACGCCTTCGGACGCTCCACGCCCTCCTGCACCTGGTGCAGGATCCGCATCGCCTCGGATTCCGAGATCGGCATCGGCTTGTTTTCAGCGCCCAGGAAGCCGGTCACCTTCGGGGTGTTCTTGATCAGATGGAACGCCTCGTCGGTCAGCTTCATCTTCACCAGCACATAGCCCGGGAAGAACTTGCGCTCGGCGTCGATCTTGCGGCCGCGGCGCACCTCGGTGACCTTCTCGGTCGGCACCAGCACCTGCTCGAACAGCTCTTCCAGCCCGCGCTGCTTGGCCTGCTCGCGGATCGATTCCGCGACCTTCTTCTCGAAGTTCGAATAGGCGTGAACGATGTACCAGCGCTTGTCCATCAATTGAGTTCCCATGCTCATCAGTGGATGCCCAGTACCAGGGTGATGAGGTAGCGGATGACCTGGTCCGCGGCGAAGAAGAAGATCGAGGCCAGCGCCACCATCACGAACACCATGATGGTGGTGATGGTCGTCTCGCGGCGCGTCGGCCAGGTGACCTTGGCGGTCTCCGAGCGCACTTCCTGCAGGAATTTGAACGGGCTGAAAGCCATCGTGAGATCCGCGCCCGTCTCCGGACGATTTGCAACGTTTCAAGGAATCCGAACAGCCGACCTTGCGGACCCAGCCCTCGTTTGGAAGGTTGAGCCGATAAACGAGCTCGAATGTTCGGGGAATTAGGCCGCGCCGGATATCCGCGATCAAAGCGGGCCGGCTGCGAGTGCCGCGTATCTACTGCGAGACCGGCCAAAGGTCAAGGTCGGCGGGGTCGCCCCCCATCCCGGCCGGGGCCGCGGCGGATCGGAACGGGGCCCCTCGAATCAAGGACTTAGCCGGCTCCCGGCGACATCCCCGCTTGCTGCCGAGATAGCCGTCGCTGGTCTAGGCCGGGGCGGGCTTTGGCGGCAGCAGCATCGATACAAGCAATCCACTCGGCTCCTGCAGCCTCAGTGCGATGCTGCCGCCATGACGTTTGACAATCTCCTGGGCGATCGACAGCCCCAGCCCGAAGCCGCCTTCCTGTCGTGCGTTGTCAGCCTTGAAGAAGGGCTCGAACACCCTGTCGTGCAGCGCCGGCGGGATGCCGGGACCATCGTCGGCCACCTCGATCTCGACGTGGTCGGCCTCCGCAAGGCGGAGCGTCACCACGACCAAGCTGCCGTGCTTGACCGCGTTCTCCACGACATTGGTGACGGCACGCGACAGCGCACGGGGCCGGCAGACATAGGGCAGTCGCGCGGACCCGGAATAGGACACCGCATGGCCCGTGTCGGCAAAGTCCGAGCAGATCGTCTGCAGAAAGCTCGGCAGGTCGATGCACGACAGCGCCTCCGAGCGCGCATCGTCGCGAAGATACTCCAGCGTCTCGTTGATCATGCGCGTCATCTTGGCGATATCGCCCAGCATCGCTGTGCGCAGTGCATCTTCGCGTACCCGCTCGGAGCGCAACCTGAGCCGCGTCAGCGGCGTCCGCAGATCATGACTGATGGCGGCCAGCATCCGCGTGCGGTCGTCGAGCAGCGCAGCGATACGGGTGCGCATGTCGTTCAGCGCGTCGGCAACCTGCGCAATTTCAAGCGGGCCGCGCCGGTGCAGCACCTCGGGAGCTCGCGGCGAGCGGCCGAACGACGTCGCGGCGCTTGCCAATTCCGCCAGCGGTGCGACTACCCAACGCACGGCATAGACCGACAGCAACAGCATCGAGATCAACACGATAGTCGCCATCGCTGCCGCCGGACGGAGCACAAAGGACCAAAAGCCGCCGGCGGTCGCGACGTCGGCCATCAGCGCGTGGCCGTCGTCGAGCTTCACGATCACCTGTGACGCCGAGCCTGCCGGATGACGCAATTCCTCCAGCAACTCAATTCCAGGCTCGGCCGCCAGTTGCCGAAACGCCCGCATGGACGGCCGCGTCTCTCCGATCGTCCGAGGCACAAGTTCGCTCGACGCGACGCGCCTGACATCGAGACCGCCGCGCCTCGCCGTGGCCAGCAGCCCATCCGCTTCGGTTGGCGTCGTCGTGGAGCGCAGGAGCTGTGCGACCTCCGCGATCCGCCCCGCAAGAAACTTCTGCGTGTCATTGACCGAAGGAGAATCGAACAAAAAAATGATGCCTGCCGCCGCGAGCGTGATGCCGATGAGTTCCGACAGCGCGACCAGGCTCATGATCTGCGCAGCAATGCTGCGCGGCATCAGCCGCTGCACCCACCCCATCATGTCTGCTCGACCGCAGGCGTGAAGAGGTAGCCGCCGAGCCGCACCGTCTTGATCATCGAGCGGTCCTTCGGATCCGGCTCGATCTTCTGCCTGATGCGGCTGATATGGACGTCGACGCTGCGCTCGACCGATGCGATCAAACCGCCGAAGGCCTGCTCGATCAGTTGCTCGCGCGACAGCACCTGTCCCGGATTGCGGCAGAACGCCAGTAGCAGATCGAACTCGGCCCCGGTCAGCGTGATGCGCACGCCGGCCGGGTCATGCAGTTCGCGCGTGGTTGGATTGATGCGCCATCCGGCAAAGGTCAAAGGACGTGGCCGGGTGCGCGACGCGGCGCCGCTTTCGACACGACGCAACAGCGCGCGGATGCGGGCCACCAGCTCGCGCGAATTGAACGGCTTGGTGACGTAGTCGTCGGCGCCGAGCTCGAGGCCGAGGATGCGGTCGACGTCCTCGCCCCGCGCCGTGACCATAATGATGGGAATCGATGACGACATGCGCAGGCGTCGGCAGATGCTCAGTCCATCCTCGCCCGGCAGCATCACATCGAGCACGATGAGATCGAAGCTCTCGCGCTTGAGCAACGCATCCATCTCGATGGCCGAACCGACCAGCACCGCTCTGAAGCCGTTGTCCTGCAGCACCTCGGCCAGCATGCGCGCGATATCGGCGTCGTCCTCGACGCAGAGAATACGCGCATTGGTGACGGAGAGAGTCACGAGGTCATATTCCAGGATTTGCATCACGGCACTTTAGAGGCGTCCGCCATGGATGCGCAGCCACGCAAATATTGCGTTTTGTTAAGCCTGCGCGGCCAAATGTGGCTCAAATAGGTCGCGCGATTTCGCGGTCTATAACTGACTTAATATCTCTTAATCCCGGCCTCGGCGGCCTCGCCCTATCGTGCCACGCGATCGTTGCTGGGGTGAGCGGTCGTCGAGGGGTGATATGAAAATTCAGTTTCTACCGAGCGCTGCGACTGATGCGCAGGGCACGGGCCGGGCGTGGCACGATCGCCGGTATATTCGGTTGTCCTCGCTCGTCGGAGCTGCGGCCGCAATGGCGCTGTTGTCGGGCTGCGCCAGCGCGCCGATGACCAAAGGCGGATCACTGGCGTCCTACGACAAGCTGACGCCATCCGACGGGCTGCTGGCGAAATCGCTGGTTCGCGTCAACAAGGACGACGTGCTTGCCGCGAAGACCGTGCGAATCGTGCCGACGACCTTCTCGCAGTCAGCCTCGCCGACGCTGTCGCAAGAGCAGAGGCACCTCGTCGCCAACGTGATCGACCGATCGCTTTGCGTCGGCCTCAGCGATCGGCTCGAAGTCGTTGCTCCAGATCAGCCAGCCGATTTGACCGTGCACGCGCTCGTCACGCAGGCGGCGCCCACCGACGAGGTCGCCGCGGGCGCCTCCACGGTGATCGGCTTTCTGCCGACCGCACTCAGCGCCAACGTGCCCGTGCCGATACCGCGGCTGCCGGTCGGTCTCGGCAGCCTGACCGTCGAAGCCGAGGTGCGCGATCCGGCCAGCCGCCAGCAAGCGGCGATGGTCTGGGCCCGCGGCGCAAATTCATTCACCAACACGCCGAGGGCTTCGAGCGCCGCTGACGCCTACGATCTTGCGTCCTCCTTCAGCGACGATTTCAGCAAGCTCGTCGTCACCGGCGCAACGCCGTTCGGAAAGGTGCCGGAGCTGCCGTCATTCGACAAGATCGGCGCCTCGTTCGGCGGCAAGCCGAAATATGCGGCCTGCGAGGCGTTCGGCCGCAACCCCGGCCTGATCGGCATGGCTGCCGGAAAGCTTGGCTTGCCGCCGGAGTGGTCGGACAAGGCGCCTGCGACGACTGGCCAGTAACCGGTCTATCCGGCAAAGCTCTTCTGCACCGCCTGATCCAGCGTGGCGCCACCGACATAGCGCTGGCGCAGCTCGCGTTTGAGCAGCTTACCGCTCGGGTTCTTCGGCAGGGCATCCACGAAGATGACCCGCTTCGGCACCTTGAAATGGGCCATCGACGCCGCGCAGTGCTTGATCACCGCCTCGGCGTCGAGGCTCTCGCCCGCCTTGGCCACCACGATCGCGGTCACCGCCTCGATCCAGCGCGGATCGGGCAGCCCGACCACCGCGACCTCCGACACCGCCGGCAGCCGGTAGATCATCTCCTCGACCTCGCGGCTCGCGACATTCTCGCCGCCGCTCTTGATCATGTCCTTCACGCGATCGACGACCGTGATGTAGCCGTCGGCATCGACGGTCGCGAGATCGCCGGAATGAAACCAGCCGCCGGCAAATGCCGCCGCGGTCTTGACCGGATCGTTGTAGTAGCCGGACAAGAGATGCGGCGAGCGGTGCACGATCTCGCCGACCTCCCCCACCTCGACGTCGGTCATGTCCGGCTTGACCACCCGCGTCTCGACATTGATCGCCGGCTTGCCGGCCGAGCCGGCCTTCGGCAACTGGTCCGTAGGCGCCAGCACGGTCGCGAGCGGCGCGATCTCGGTCTGGCCGTAGAAATTCCAGAACTTCACGTCGGGCAGCCGGCGCTGCAATTCGAGCAGCACCTCGACCGGCATGATCGAGGCGCCGTAATAGCCCTTGCGCAGGGACGACAGGTCGGTGCGATCGAACGCGCCCGAGCGCAGCATCGCGATCCAGATCGTCGGCGGCGCGAAGAACGCATTGATCTTGTGGGCCGCGATCAGCGCCAGGACATTGTCGGGCACCGGCTTGCCGGTGATGAGACTGGTGGCGCCGAGATAGATCGCGGGCCCCAGGAACACGTCGAGCTGCGCGCAGTGATAGAGCGGCAGCGCGTGCAGCACCGTGTCGTCGGTCGCCATGCCGCCGTCGATGATGCAGCTGACATACTGCCACATCACGGCTTCATGGGTGAGGATGGCGCCCTTCGGCAGCGACTCCGTGCCGCTGGTGTAGATGATCTGCGCGGGATCGCGGCTGTCGACCGCAACCTCCGGCGCCGAGGCGTCGCTGTGCAGCAGGCTGTCGAAGGTCGTGATGCCCTCGGGTGCTGTGGCCGGATCCTCGCCCGGCAGCCAGATCAGGGTTTCGACCGCCGAGCCCTTGGCGGCCGCAGCGTGCGCCGTCTCCACGAAATCGGGGCCGACCGCGAGCAGCTTCGCGCCGGAATTGGCGAGGATGAAACTGATCTCGTCGGGATTGAGCATGAAGTTGATCGGCACCAGGATCGCGCCGATCCGCGCCACCGCGAAGCGCAGCGCGGCGAAGCCATGCGAGTTGCGCGACAGCACCGCGACACGATCGCCCTTCGCAATGCCAAGCGCGAGCAAGCCGCGGCCGAGCCGATTGCAGATCGCGTCCATCTCCGCAAAGCTCCAGCTCACCTCGCCGCAGATCAGCGCGGTCTTGTTGGGGTAGCGCTTGGCCGACCGGCGCAGCAGATCGCCGATGCTGTGCTCGCGGGCGCGCTGGATGGTTGCTGCGATGTCTCCGCTCATTTGTCCCTCCCGAATGTGCTTTTTGTCGTTGTGTTGTTTTCGCCGCGCCGTCGCTATTGCCGGGCGGCGTAGGCATGTTCCATGTAGGTGTGCTCGACCGAGCGATCGAGCGAGGCGATCTTCTCAAAGCCGCGTCGCCAGTCCTGCAAATGCCGCCGGGTCCACAGCACGCCGGCCTCCTTGTCGCGCCCCTTGATCGCATCGAGGATGTGGCGATGCGCCTCGACCAGGCGGGCGCCGCCCTCCGGCACGCCGCCGACGATCATCTCCGTGGTCGGAAAGAACAGCTGCGCGGCGGGCTCGCGGGCGAGCTGCAGCACGCGGTTCTGCGAGGCTTTGGCCATCAGCACGTGGAATTCCGCATCGAGCTCGGCGAGATCGGCGGGATTGCCGACCACCGCCGCGCTGCGCTCGAGATTGCCGATGAGCTCGGCGATGTTCGCCTCGGTCGCGCGCTCCACCGCACCCTCGACGCTCGCGACCTCCAGCGTCATCGACGTCTCGAACAATTCGCGGAACGTCACCTCATGCAGGATCAGCGCGCGGGACAGCCGCGTGGCGAGCTTGTTGTAGCGCGGCAGGCACGCCTGCAAGCGGCGGCTGGAATCGCGGCGGATCAGCCCGCCCTCCTCGAGCACGCGAATGCCTTCGCGCACCGTCGAGCGGTTGACGCCGAACTGCGCGACGAGTTGCTGCTCGGTGCCGATCGGCTCGCCCGGCTTGATCCGGCCGTTGACGATCTCGCGTTCGATCGCGTCCGCGACCTTCTGATAGGCCGGCGCGACATCGATGCGTCGGAACAGCGGCGTGGTGGACACCCTTGGCTCCCGATTGTCGTTTGTCGGACAAAAGATAGGCGAAGCCATCTAGTGCGTCAAATCGGCGTTATTGGCCGGATTGTCGCACCCGCCCGGCACGAATTGACACCGGAACCGGGCAAATCTAGCTTTGTCGGACAAACCGATAAAAGCATCCTGGGGAGGCGCATCACCATGAAATCCATCGTCACGAGTCTGTCCGCCGCCGGCCTGATCGCCGCCGCGCTGGCGGGACCCGCGCTCGCGCAACAGACGCCGCTCAAGATCGGCGTGCTGACCGATTTCCAGTCGGTCTATGCGGACATCGGCGGCGCCGGGAATGTCGAGGCCACCAAGATGGCGATCGAGGAGTTCGGCGGCTCGATGTTCGGCAAGCCGATCGAGCTCGTCACCGCCGACGCCCTCAACAAGGCCGACGTCGCCGCCACCATCACCCGCAAATGGTACGAGGCCGAGAATGTCGACATGATCATCGACATGCCGACCTCGGCGACGGCGCTCGCCGGCATGGAGATGTCGAAGCAGTTCGAGAAGATCATGATCGTGACTGACGCGGCGAGCTCCGACATCACGGGCAAATCCTGCTCGCCCTACACGCTGCACTGGACCTACGACACCTACGCCAACGCCCACACTGTCGGCAGTGCGATCGTCAAGAACGGCGGCGACAGCTGGTTCTTCATCACCGCCGACTACGTGTTCGGCCATTCGATCGAGCGCGACACTGGCGACGTGGTCCGCGCCGCCGGCGGCAAGGTGCTCGGCAGCGCCCGGCATCCGCTCAACACGCCGGACTTCTCCTCCTTCCTGCTGCAGGCGCAATCGTCGAAGGCGAAGATCGTCGGTCTCGCCAATGGCGGCGGCGACACCATCAACGCGATCAAGCAGGCCGCCGAATTCGGCATCGTGGCGGGCGGGCAGAATCTGGCTGGTATCGTGATGTTCATCTCGGACATCCACAGCCTCGGCCTGAAGCTCGCGCAGGGCCTGATCATCACCGAGGCCTACTACTGGGATCTCAATGACCGCACCCGCGCCTTCGGCAAGCGCTTCTTCGAGCGCATGAAGCGGATGCCGACCATGAATCAGGCCGCGACCTACAGCGCCACCCTGCACTACCTCAACGCGGTGAAGGCCGCCGGCACCAAAGAGACCAAGCCGGTGCTGGCGAAGATGCGCGCGACCCCGGTCCGCGACGCCTTCACAGACAACGGCGTGGTGCGCGAGGACGGCCGCATGGAGCACTCGATGTTCCTGTTCGAGGTCAAGAAGCCCGAGGAGTCGAAGGCGCCGTGGGATTACTACAAGGTGCTCGCCGAGGTGCCCGGCGACCAGGCATTCCGACCGCTGAAGGACGGCGGCTGCCCGCTCGTCAAGTGAGTGAATACAATCATGGCCGGGGTCCAGGAGCTCGGCCAACACGTTCAAATGATTAGGGAAAATCTGGCAGGAGTGGCAGGGCTCGAACCTGCGACCCCCGGTTTTGGAGACCGGTGCTCTACCAATTGAGCTACACTCCTGCAGGGAACCGGCGTCGCCGCCGGTTCGCGCCGTTTCAAGCACAGGGCATGGCCGGTTTGCAAGGGCGAAGCGGTGAAGCTTCTGTTCATTGCAAAACTTCTGCGCCAGACTTCGTCCATCACACCACGTCGGCGCTCCGCCACAAGAATCAAGAACCCGGGAGAGACCATGAACGCCCAGACCGCCACCAAGCACGCCGCCAGCCAAACCACCCCGTCCCTCCCCCTCGCCAAGCCCGAATCGATCGGACTGTCGAGCACGCGGCTGCAGGCGCTGTCCAACACCTTCAAGCGCGAGGTCGACAAGGGAACCGCGCCCGGCTTTACGGTGCTGGTGGCGCGGCGCGGCCAGATCGGCTGGTTCGACGCGATCGGGCGGCAAAGCCCGGCGGCCTCCGCGCCGATGACGCATGACACGATCTTCCGCATTTTCTCGATGACTAAGCCGATCGTCTCGGTCGGCATCATGATGCTGCTGGAGGACGGCCACTTCCTCCTCAATGACCCCGTCGCGAAGTTCATCCCCGAATTCGCCGAGACCAAGGTCGGCGTCGAGCACAACGGCAAGCTCGAGCTGGTCCCGGTCCAGCGGCAGATGACGATTCAGGACCTGCTGCGCCACACCTCCGGCCTGACTTATGACCACACCGGCAACGGCCCCGTGCAGCAGCTCTACCAGCAGTCGCGGCTGCGCAGCCGCAAGATCACCAATGCAGAGCACGCCACCATGCTCGCCGGTATGCCGCTGGTCTGCCAGCCCGGCGCCGAGTGGAACTACAGCCGCTCCACCGACATCCTCGGCCGCATCATCGAAGTGGTCAGCGGGAAGACGCTCGGCGAATTCCTCGGCGAGCGCATCCTCTCGCCGCTGCAGATGAATGAGACCGCCTTCCACACGCCGGAAGCCAATGCCGGCCGTCTCGCCGAGGCCTTTGCCAACGATCCCTGGACCAACGAGAAGGTGCAGCTGTTCAACATGCTGGAGAAGCCGGCGATGGAATCCGGCGGCGGCGGACTTGTTTCGACCACGATGGACTATGCCCGCTTCGCGCAGATGCTGCTGGGCGGCGGCGCGCTCGACGGCACCAGGATCATCGGCCGCAAGACGCTCGAATTCATGGCGTCCGATCACCTGGGCGCCGGCGTCAAGGTCCAGGGCACGCTGGTGTCGCCCGGCCACAGCTTCGGCCTCGGCTTCGCCGTGCGCATGCAGCAGGGCATCGCGCCGTTCTCCGGCTCGGTCGGCCAGTACTTCTGGAGCGGCATGGCCGGCACGTTCTTTTGGATCGATCCGAGCGAAGACCTGATCGCGGTCTTCATGATGCAGGGCCCGGGCCAGCGCGAATATACCCGCTCGCTGGTGCGCAACGGCGTGTACGCGGCGGTGGAGTGATTGGGACACTCCTCGCTCCATCCAAGACGGTCATCGCCCGGCTTGACCGGGCGATCCAGTACGCCGCAGCCCCTCGGCTCAATAATGACTGCCTCTGGAATACTGGATCACCCGCTTTCGCGGGTGATGACAGATTGAGTATGGCGCGCTTTGCGCACCAACGCCGGCGTCAGCTGATCGTCGCGCCGCCGTCGATCACGATGGTCTGGCCGGTGAGGAAGTCGCCGGCGCGCGAGCCCATCAACACGGCGGCGCCCGCGATCTCGTCAGGCACGCCGATCCGCAGCAGCGGCGAGCGCGCGGTCGAGGCCTTCAGCGTGTCCGGATTGTCCCACAGCGCCTTGGCGAAATCAGTCTTGATCAGGCCCGGCGCGATGCAGTTCACGCGGATATTGTGCTTGCCATATTCGCAAGCGAGGTTGCGCGCGAGCTGCATGTCGGCGGCCTTGGAGATCGCGTAGGCGCCGAGCACGGTTGAGCCCTTGAGGCCACCGATCGAGGACACGATGATGATAGAGCCGTCCTTGCGCTCGATCATCTGCGGCACCACCATCGAGATCAGCCAGTTGTTGGCGACGATGTTGTTGTCGAGGATCTTGCGGAACTGATCGTCGGAGATGCCGGCAAGCGGACCGTAATACGGGTTCGACGCCGCGTTGCAGACCAGCACGTCGATCTTGCCGAAGGCGCGATTGCTCTCGTCGACCAGATTTTGCAAGTTTTCCTTCGACGAGATGTTAGCCGCGATCGCGACCGCGGTGCCCTTGCCGAACTTGCCGTTGATGTCGGCCGCGACCTGCTCGCAGACGTCGGCCTTGCGCGAGGAGATCACGACCTTGGCGCCGTGCTCGGCCATGCGCTCGGCAATGGCGAGCCCGATGCCGCGCGTCGAACCGGTGATGACGGCGACTTTTCCCTTCATGTCGAACAAGGTCATGTTTCTCTCCCAGGTGTGAAGTGTTTGAATTCTGCGGTTGAGCTTAGGCAGCGTTCCGGTGTTGCGATAGCGGCAATCACGCAAGCTTGCTCGCCGGCCGGACTTCAGGTCCGGACGGTTGATGCATCGCGGCGTGGCGCGGATCGGCGATCCAGGGCTGCTGGTTCACCATCGGCAGCCGCCAGGTCGACAGGCCGATGCCCGCGATGTGATCGAGCCGCGTCACCGAAACATTGTCGATGTCGAACGACAGTCCCCTGTCCGGCTGGCCGCCGAGCGCGAGACCGACCGCGGCCCGGATCACGCCGCCATGACCGACCGCGATGATATTCTTGCCCGGCTCCGCAGCCGTGATCCGCACGATCGTGCGGCAGACCCGTGTGTAGAGATCCATGAAGCTCTCGCCGCCGGGTGCGGGCTCGTTGACATCGGCAAACCAGCTTCTGCCAGGTGGCTGGCTCGCGAGCAGTGCGGCGCGGTTCATGCCCTGCCACTGGCCGAGATGTTGCTCGGCGAAGTCGCGTTCCTGAATCATGTTGGCCGGCTTCGGAAAACCTGCGGCCCAGATCGCTTCCGCGGTCTTGTGCGTGCGCTTCAGATTGCTCGAATACCAGACTGCATCGCGCGGCAGCATTTTTGCGACCGCCTCGAACACTTCGACATCGCCGGTGTCGCAATCAATGTCCTCTTGCCCGTAGATATTTCCGCCGTCGCTGCGCACCGGTGCGTGGCGAACCCACCACCACCGCGTCACCGTCACGTTAGGCTTGTCTGGATTGGACATCGGATGAGCCCTTCAATACTGTCCCCCGTCGCTGTACGTCACGCCGCACATCGTCTCAAGTGCTTCGGACGTTTGAAATTTTGTTTGAATTCCGTCGCGCGGCAGACGCGCCACGGACCACGTGAACAGGGAGAAAAACCATGGGCCGCCTCGAAGGCAAATCCGTCATCATCACCGGCGCTGGAAGCGGCATCGGCCGCGCCGCCTCGCTGCTGTTCACCAAGGAAGGCGCCAAGCTGATCGCGGTCGATCGCAGCGAGGCTGTGAACGAGACCGCCAAGCTGGTGCGCGATGCCGGCGGCACCGTCGAAGCCGTCACCGCCGATGCCGGCTCGGAGAGCGACGTGAAGGCCTTCATCGACAAGGCGCTGTCGAAATACGGCAAGCTCGATGCGATCTGGGCCAATGCCGGCGTCAGCGGCGGCCTCGTGCCGCTCGCCGACCAGACCCCGGAACATTGGCAGGAAGTGCTGCGCGTCAATCTGATCGGCCCGTTCCTCGCGATCAAGCATTCGATCCCGCACATGACCAAGCAGGGTTCCGGCTCGATCGTCTGCACCGCCTCCGTCGCGGGCCTGAAGTCCGGCGCCAGCGGACATCCCTACGGCGCGAGCAAGGCCGGCGTCATCAGCCTGGTGCAGACCACCGCCTATTCGCTCTCCGGCACCGGCGTGCGCATCAACGCGGTCTGCCCGGGCTTGATCGAGACCGGCATGACCAAACCGGTGTTCGATCGCGCCAAGGAGCGCGGCACCCAGGACAAGATCGGCCAGCTCAATCCGCTGAAGCGCCCCGGCCAGCCGCACGAACTCGCCGCGATGGGATTGTTCCTGGCGAGCGATGAGGCGTCCTACGTCAACGGCCAGGCCATCCCCGTCGACGGCGGCCTCACCGCGTCGATGCCGTATACGGGCAAGCCGATCTAGCAACGGCGTTCTCCGTTCGCGGCGCAAGCCGGAATGGCGCGATGACGGCGCCACATCCACCACCGTCGTCCCATCCCCCGTGCATTTCGCACTGGCTCGGGACGACGATGAGGATGGTTCTCGATTCAAGTTATCACACCACGCGATGTCATCACCCGCGCATGCGGGTGATCCAGTATTCCAGAGACGCCGGTTGTTGAACCGAGGGGCCGCGGCGTACTGGATCGCCCGGTCGAGCCGGGCGATGACAGTGTGGGTGCCTTGCACACCATCGTCGTCCTGGCGAAAGCCAGGACCCATAACCACCGCATTTGATGATGGATGGGATCGCGGCCCCAGCATCGTGCAACTATTCTCATTTGGGGTAATGGGTCCTGGCTTTCGCCAGGACGACATCGAATGTGCTGCGCATCGAGAGCCGTAGGATGGGTAGAGCGAAGCTAAACCCATCATCTCACGGCGCGGATGCATCTTTATCGGCAGGCAGCGGCCCGAATTTTGCTTGGCGGCGGCAGGCAAACCAGCTGTTATACTTTGCTGGCAGGATCGCCGGCACATCAGCAATTCCTTGCACACTCCCTCGCACACGAACAGGCAATGCAAAATCAACGCCCCGACCGTATCCGCAAGCTCTTGGCCGACCTCGTCGCGTTCGACACCATCAGCGACCGCAGCAACCTGCCCCTGATCGACTACATCGAGCGCTACCTCGCCTCGCTCGGCGTCACCGGACAGCGCATCGTCGATGACACCGGACAGAAGTCTTCGTTGTGGGTCACGGTCGGCCCCGAGGACAAACCCGGGCTGGTGCTGTCGGGGCATACCGATGTCGTGCCGGTTGCGGGACAGGACTGGAGCCACAACCCGTTCGAACTCGTCGAGCGTGACGGGCGGCTTTACGGCCGCGGCACCACCGACATGAAGGGCTTCGTCGCGGTCTGTCTCGCGATGGTTCCGGAAATGCTCGCGGCCGATCTGAAGACGCCGATCAATCTTGCGATCTCCTATGACGAGGAGATCGGTTGCGTCGGCGTGCGCCCGATGCTGCGCGAGGTCGCACGCAAGCCGATCAGGCCGCTCGGCTGTTTCGTCGGCGAACCGACCCGGATGCAGGTGATCATCGGCCACAAGGGCAAGCACGGCGTGCGCGCCACGTTCCGCGGGCTCGCCCGTCACTCCTCGATCGCGCCCGACGGCGTCAACGCCATCGAATACGCGGCCGATCTGATCACCGAGATCCGCCGCCGAGCCGCGTTGCTGGCCACGGATGCGGAGCGAGACAGCCTCTACGACGTCCCGCACTCGACCCTGCTCACCAGCATCGTGCATGGCGGCGCCGCGCTGAACATCGTGCCCGACAATTGCGTGGTAGAATTCGAATGCCGCGGCATCGGCATCACCGAGTCCCGGCAGGTGACGGACGCGATCATCGCCTGGGCGAAAGCCGAGATCGAGCCTGACATGCGCAAGCGGAATCCGGAGTGCGGCATCGATTTCGAGGAGATCCTCGACTACCCCGCGCTCGACACCGCGGCGGACGCAGCCATCGTCACGCTCGCCAAGCAGCTCGCCGGCCGCAACGACCACGCCAAGGTCGCGTTCGGCACCGAGGCCAGCCTGTTCGTCAGCATGGCCGATGTGCCGTCCGTGGTGGTCGGCCCCGGCTCTATCGCGCAGGCGCATACGCCGGATGAATTCGTCGAGATGTCGCAGCTCGAGGCTTGCGGCGAATTCGTCGCACGGCTGATCGCGCATTGCGCGAAGTGAATTGATTTCGTAGCGCGCATGAGCGACTTGTCCGTCATAGCTCGAAGAGCGACGGCGGAAGCGATATGCGGGAACAGTTCCCCGGGTATCGCTTTCGCTCACCCGGGCTACGTAGTTGATCGGGCGTTACGCGAAGTGATGCTCTGCTGCGTAAGGCGTGAAACGGGAGCCCCGGAACCATGTCGACCGAGAAAGAACGTCAGCAAGGCGGAATCGCGGAAACCTTCCGCGTGGCCGTGCAGGCGTTGATCATCGCGCTGGTGATCCGCACCTTCCTGTTCCAGTCGTTCAACATTCCGTCCGAGTCGATGGAATCGACGTTGCTGGTCGGCGACTACCTTTTCCTCTCGAAATACAGCTACGGCTACACGCACTACTCCCTGCCCTTCTCGCCGCCGCTGTTCTCCGGCCGCATCTTCGGCTCCGAACCCAAGCCCGGCGATGTCGTGGTGTTCCGGCTGCCGAGCGACGACTCCGTTGATTTCATCAAGCGCGTGATCGGCCTGCCCGGCGATCGCATTCAGATGATCGACGGGCAGCTGTACATCAACGGCACTGCGGTGAAGCGCGAGCGGGTCGATGACTATGTCGATCGCGACGAGGGGCCGCGCCCGGTCCGCGTCAAGCGCTGGCGCGAGACCCTGCCGAACGGGGTCAGCTACGACACGCTCGATCGCATCGAGCGTTCCGAATACGACAACACGCCGGTCTATGTGGTGCCGCCGGGGCATTTCTTCGCGATGGGCGACAACCGCGACAACTCGGCCGACAGCCGCGTGCCGCCGGCGCGCGGCGGCGTCGGTTACGTGCCGTTCGAGAACCTGATCGGGCAAGCCAAGGTGATCTTTTTCTCGATCGGCAATGACGCGCCGGCATGGCAAGTCTGGCACTGGCCGTCCTCGGTGCGCTGGAACCGGCTGTTCACCGGCATTCACTGACGAGCGAGCGGCGCCGATCAAGACGTAGCCCGCATGAGCGACTTGTCCGCCATAGCTCGAAGAGCGACGGCGGAAGCGATATGCGGGAAGGCCAATCCGCCATTGCAGCTGCGTTGAACGAACGGCAGATTAGGCTTCGTTGATCCGCCCTGTGCGCTATTCCGGATACCCCAGGATCGTCTTGAGCAATTTGGGAAAGCGCGCATTGATATCGGCTTCGCGCACCACATTGCGATGCTCGACGCCTTTTTTTGAGGTTTGAATCAAGCCGGCTTCGCGCAGGACGCGGAAGTGGTTCGACAGCGTCGATTTGGCCATGCCAGGGCACGGCGCCGCCGCCGTACACGACATGCAATCGTCCCGCTCGAGCAGGCTCCTGACAATCTTCAACCGCATCGGGTCCGCGAGTGCTGCCAGCACTCCGGCCAATGTGATGTCCTCACGCGACGGGTGAACGAACTGCACCATCACGAAATATATAGCGCTGCCCTTGAACAGCTTCAATAGTTCACTATTACTGAACTATTGAACAAACTCCGCATCCGCGCGGGCAATGGAGAAGAAGATGAGCAAAAGACTCGAGGGCAAAGTGGCGCTGGTAACCGGCGCGTCAAAGGGGATCGGCGCCGAGATCGCAATCCGCCTGGCCGCGGAGGGAGCCGCGGTTGCTGTCAACTACAGCGCCAGCAAACAGGCAGCAGAGCGTGTCGTGGATACGATCACCAGCAAGGGCGGCAAAGCCATCGCTGTCCACGGCAATCTCACCGACGCCAGCCACGTGAAGTCGGTGGTGGCCGAGACCGTCAAGGCATTTGGTCCGATCGATATCCTGGTCAACAATGCCGGCCTCTACGAGTTCGCACCGCTGGATGGCATCACCGCCGAGCACATCCACAAGCATTTCGATCTCAACGTGCTTGGCCTGTTGCTGGTGTCGCAGGAAGCCGCGCGGCACTTCAATACGGCAGGCGGCAGCATCATCAATATCAGCTCCGGCGTATCGACGATCGCGCCGCCGAACACCGCCGTCTATACTGCGACCAAAGCCGCGGTGGATGCGATCTCCTCGGTGCTGTCGAAGGAACTGGCGCCGCGCAAGATCCGCGTCAACACCGTCAACCCCGGCATGATTGCTACCGAAGGCGTTGTTTCCGCCGGCCTTGCCGAAGGCGACATGCGCAAGTGGATCGAATCCACCACGCCGCTGGCACGGATCGGCAAGGTCGAGGAGATCGCAGCCGCAGTGGCCTTTTTCGCCTCGAACGATGCCTCCTACGTCACCGGCGAAACGTTGCACGTGACGGGCGGTCTCCGCTGAGGCGGTTGTTTTCGTCATGCCCGGGTATCGGGCCTTGAACCTGCGATAGCCGTAGGGCGGATGACGCTGCGCGAAATCCGCCCTACAAATCTTCACAACCCATCCGGCGGCAGGCCCGGCCCCGTCGCGGCGGGGCGGAGCTTGTCGCGCTTGCGCTCGCGGTAGAAGGCATAGAGGCCGGAGGCGACGATGATCGCAGCGCCCGCGAGCATCTGAACATCGGGCCGGTGGCCGAAGGCGAGATAGCCGAGCAGCATCGCCCACAGCAATGCGGAGTAACGGAACGGCGCCACCGCCGAGATGTCGCCCGTGCGCAGCGACACGATGATGCATTGGTAGCCGATCAGGATCAGCACCGCGGCGAATGTGAGCAGGCCGAGGGCGTGGCCCGACGGCGGCTTCCAGCCGCCGAGCGGGACCAGAACGGCAGCGCCGGCCGTCGTCACCGTCACGGTGGTGAGCAGCGTGATGAACACGGTCGGCAGCGCCTTCGGAATGCGGCGGGTGGCGAGATCGCGCACCGCGCAGAAGCCGACCGACGCCAGCGCCAAGAGTGAGGCCTGGCTGAAGCCCTCCGCCCCCGGCCGCACGATGACCAGCACACCGATGAAGCCGGCGGCGATCGCAAGCCAGCGCCGCCAGCCGACCGGCTCGCCGAACACCAGCGCCGCGCCCAGCGTGATGACGAGCGGCAGCGCCTGGAAGATCGCCGACGCATTGGCGAGCGGGATCTGCGAAATCGCCGAGAGATAGGTCAGCGTGCCGCCGATCTCGCCCATCACGCGCAGTCCGACCGGCCAGATCAGCAGTGCGCCAAGGCTGCGGAACGCGTCGCGGTACCAGGCAAGTGCTGCGACCAGCACCATCGCGACCAGGCCGCGGACCAGCAGGATCTCCCCGATGTTGAGCTCCGCCGACACCGCCTTGGTGATGGCGTCGTTGGCCGTGAAGCTGGCCATGGCCGCAGCCATGAACAGGCTGCCGCGAAGATTCGGGGAAAGGGGCAAAGTGAAAATGTCCGATCAGGACCAGGGCGGGCGTTGACCGGACTGACTTGCCAAAGCGGCGCCGCGAACTCAAGTCACAGATGGCTACAATGCGGAAACATGCCGCACCACGCAGAAGCGGCGCGATTTTGCTCCCTCGCCCCGCTCTTGCGGGGAGAGGGTTGGGGTGAGGGGCTGCTTCCGCAAATTCGGTGAGATATGGACTCGCGGAGACTCCCCCTCACCCGGATCGCATCTTGCGATGCGATCCGACCTCTCCCCGCAAGCGGGGCGAGGTAAGGCGGAAGCAGAAGCGGCGCGAACCCTGGGGGATCGCGCCGCGTTTCTCGGATCAGGTTGCGCCGGCCTTCTGCGCGTATTCCCAGGACGCCTGCGACAGCGGCACGGTGCGCTTGGCCGACTCGAGGGCCTTGGCATTCGCGGCGGTGCCGTCGCGGACCCGGCCCGCAATGCCCTGCGTGATGCCGGCGAGGCGGAACAGATTGTAGGAGAAGTACCAGTTCAGATCCGGCACAGCCATGCCGGTGACGTCGCAGTAGATCTGCGCCGCCTCGTCCTGGCTCGGAATGTTCAGCGCCTTGAGGTCGGCATTGGCGAGGCCCGGCATGGTCCACTGCATCAGCAGATAGGTGAAGTCGGCCATGGGATCGCCGAGCGTCGACAATTCCCAGTCAAGCACCGCCTGCACCCGCGGCTCGGTGGCGTGGAAGATCATGTTGTCGAGGCGATAGTCGCCGTGCACGACCGAGACGCGCTTCTGCTCCGGCACCGTCTTCGGCAGCCACTCCGCGAGCTTCTCGAATTCGGGAATGTGCTGCGTCTCGGACGCGCGATACTGCTTGGTCCAGCGGTCGACCTGGCGCGCAAAATAATTGCCGGGCTTGCCGAAATCGCCGAGGCCGATCTTTTCGGGATCGAGCATGTGCAGCTTCGCCAGCGTCTCGATCTTGCTGGTGAAGATCTTGCGGCGCGCGTCGGGCTGCTGGCTCGGCAGCGTCGGGTCCCAGAACACCCGCCCCTCCTCCATCGACATGACGTAGAAGGCCGAGCCGACCACCGCATCGTCGGTGCACAGCGCGTAGGCTTTCGCGACCGGGAAATTCTGCTTGCCGAGCGCCGCGATGACGCGGAACTCGCGATCCACCGCATGGGCCGACGGCAACAATTTACCGAACGGACGGCGGCGCATCACATAGTTGCGGCCGGGGGTTTCGAGCTTGTAGGTCGGGTTGGACTGGCCACCCTTGAACTGCAGGACCTTGAGCGGGCCCAGATAGCCCTCGACGTGTTCCTGCATCCAGGCCGCGAGGTTCGCCTGGTTGATACGATGGCGCTCCTCGACTTCCCTTGTGCCGGAAAATTCTTCGTCTTTCCTGACGCCGTCCGCCACGATGACGCTCCCTCAATTCAGTTTTTGGGGAGCGCCGTCGGACGCTCCTTCAATCAGGCTGGCACGCCAGCCTGATTTCTCTTTTTCATTCTGAGCACGATGTCAGCGCGAACGCCATGCGTTCCGCATCATGCTCAGTGCGACGTGTTTGCATACTTCCGAAGTTCAAGTCTGGCAATGGCGCGATTGTGCACCTCGTCCGGACCGTCCGCCAGGCGAAGCGTGCGGATGTGGGCGTAGTCCTTGGCGAGCCCGGCTTCGTCGGAGACGCCGCCGCCGCCATAGGCCTGGATCGCCTGGTCGATGATCTTCAGCGCCATGTTCGGAGCTGCGACCTTGATCATCGCGATCTCGGCCTGCGCGGTCTTGTTGCCGACCTTGTCCATCATGTCGGCGGCCTTGAGGCACAGCAAGCGGTTCATCTCGATATCGGTGCGGGCCTCGCCGATGCGCTGCTCCCAGACCGAATGCTCGATGATCTTCTTGCCGAACGCGGTGCGCGAGGCGAGCCGCTTCACCATCTTCTCCAGCGCCTCCTCGGCCTTGCCGATGGTGCGCATGCAGTGATGGATGCGGCCCGGACCGAGACGGCCCTGCGCGATCTCGAAGCCGCGGCCTTCGCCGAGCAGGATGTTTTCCTTCGGCACGCGAACGTTTTCGAGCAACACCTGGGCATGGCCATGCGGCGCGTCGTCGAAGCCGAACACCGGCAGCATCTTCTCGACCTTGATGCCGGGGGTGTCGAGCGGCACCAGGATCTGCGACTGCTGCTGATGCTTGGCGGCGTTGAAGTCGGTCTTGCCCATCAGGATCGCGACCTTGCAGCGGGGATCGCCGACGCCCGACGACCACCATTTGCGGCCGTTGATGACGTAGTGATCGCCGTCCTTCTCGATCCGGGTCTCGATGTTGGTGGCGTCAGAGGACGCAACCGCCGGCTCGGTCATCAGGAAGGCGGAGCGGATCTCGCCGTCCATCAGCGGACGCAGCCATTTGCGCTTCTGCTCCTTGGTGCCGTAGCGGATGAACACTTCCATGTTACCGGTATCGGGGGCGGAGCAGTTGAAAACCTCGGACGCCCAGGAGATGTGGCCCATCTCTTCCGACAGCAGCGCGTATTCGAGGTTGCTCAATCCCGCGCCGTGGAATTCGTCATCCTCATGCGAGGACGGCGGCATGAACATGTTCCAGAGGCCCTCGGCCTTCGCCTTCTTCTTCAGATCCTCGAGGATCGGGATCACCTTCCAGCGCGGACCTTCGGCGTCCTGCTTGTCGTAGATCGGCACGGCGGGACGGACATGCGTTTTCATGAAAGCCTGAACGCGCTCAAGCCATTCCTTCTGCCTGGCCGACATCGTGAAATCCATGGGACGCTCCTCGTTTCTTCCTAGACTTGGGCTTTGCACTGGGGCCGCGGAACTGGGCCTTGGCCGGTTTGGGCAACATTGTTGACCCCGCCTCCGCGGCCCGCAAGGGCGTTCACGGAAACGGCGGCGGTGGTGTGCCGGAACGCCGCCCCGCGATCTGCGGATTGACATTTCCGGCTCTTCAAACGATAGTTTCATACAAATGTTTGAAATGCAACTCCCCGTCGTCTTCGTCATTCCCCGGCGCACCGCGGAATAACGGAAAGGCTCAAGACCATGGCCAGCGACCAGACCCGATCCGCCATTCTCGCCGCCGCCGAGCGGCTCTATGCCGACCGCGGCTTCGGCGACGTCACGCTGCGCGACATCGTCGCGGAGGCGAACGTCAACCTCGCGGCGGTGAACTATCATTTCGGCTCCAAGGACGAATTGATCGCGGAGCTGTTCGTCACCCGCAGCATCCAGACCAACCGCGAACGTCTCAATGAATTGAAGGCGGCGGAGGAAAATGGCGGCGGACGCGCCTCGATCGAGGACATCATGCGCGCCCTCGTCGGCCCCACTTTGCGCGGCTGCCTTGGGCCCGATCGCGAGGGCTCGACCGCGGCGCGCTTCATGATCCGCGCCTCGATCGAATCGGTGCCGCCGATCCGCCGCATCAAGAACCGCGAGGTCGATCACTTGCGCAAATTCGCCGCCGCGATGCGCCGCGCGATGCCCGGCCGTGACGACACCGAACTGTACTGGGGCCTGCACTTCGCGCTCGCGATGGCGCACCACACCATCCGCGAAAAGGAACGCCTGCTGCGGCTGTCGGAAGGCAAATGCGATCTCGACGACGTCCGCGCCATCATCGATCGCGTGGTCACGGTCTCGGTGATGGCGCTGACGATGGGCGACGTGCCGAGCAAGCCGGCGCTGCGGCCGGTCGTGGTGCACGGCCGGCTGACGCGGCAGGATCTGTAAGACTTTCCGCGCTACACCATCGCGATACAGTCGATCTCGATGTCGAACGGCCCGGTCCATTCCGGGATGCAGACGAAGATCCGCGCCGGCAGATCATCCGCGAAGTACTTCCGGTAGATCGCGTTGAAGGTGGCGAAGTGTTTTGCCGAGGTGCAGAAGATGTTGCACTTCATCACGTTGTCGAACGACGCGCCGGCAGCCTCCAGGCACCGCCTGAGCTGCTCCATCACCAGCTCGCTCTGCCGCTCGATCGAGGCCCCGGCGGCGATCTCGCCGGTTGCCGGATCGAACGGCGGCAGGCCTGACACGAAGATCATGTTGCCGGCGCGCGTGACCACCGATGCCGGCGCCTGCCAGCGCTCCAGCCAGCTTGAGATCGGTTCGACGCGGACCACTTCCCGTTTCATGATTGGCACCTTCGATAGGGATCGATGGCGCCAATCTAGCAGGCTCGTGTCAAGAATGCTTCGATATCGGTCGAAGTGTTGTAGCCGACCAGACAGCCCTCTCCCCGTCATCCTGAGAGCCTGACCGAAAAAGCAGTGAGTGATTTCAGTCGGCTGTGATTCCTTCGGATTTGCAAAGATTCGAGGGAGTGCACCATGCCATGGACCAAAATCACTCGTGCTCAGTATCTGCGGAACGGACTGCGCTATGCAAGCGACATGACCGACGCGGAGTGGCGTCTGATAGCCAGGAAGTTGCCGGGTCGGCGTCGATTGGGCCGCCCGCGGAAGGTTGATCTGCGCAAGGTGGTCGAGGCCATTTTGTTCATTCTGTCCACCGGCTGCCAATGGCGCGCTCTGCCGCGGGAGTTCCCGCCGTACTCGACGGTGCAAGGTTATTTCTATACTTGGCGCGATACTCGCCGATGGCACAGGATCGTGAAGGCTCTGGTCCGACAGGCACGGCGCAAACTCGGCCGCAAGCCGACACCGACGGCGGCCGTCATCGACAGTCAGAGCGCTTCGACGACACAAGCCGGCGGCCCGCGCGGCTTCGATCCGGGCAAACGTGTTAACGGACGTAAGCGGCACATCGTCACCGATACCAACGGTCTCTTGCTGGCCGTCCACGTTCACCCAGCCAATGTTCAGGACGTGCATGGTGCAGTCCCCTTACTGGAGCGCGTGCGAGAGCGCTTTCCGAAGCTGCGTCATGTCTTTGCTGACCGGGTTTATCGCGGAAAGCAGCTTGTTGGCGCGCTCTCCCATTGCGGGCCATGGACCATTGAGATCGTTCAGCGGCCGCCTGGGGTCAAAGGCTTCCAGCTCTTACCACGACGCTGGGTCGTCGAGCGCACCTTCGCGTGGTTCGGCAGGTGTCGCCGCCTCTCCAGAGATTTCGAGGGCTCCGCCTCAACTGAGGTCGCCTGGCTCCTCGTAGCCCATCTCAGACTCTTGACCCGACGCCTCGCTACGCCCTGAAAATACTCAGCTCATTTGGAGTCAGACTCTGAGGAGCGCGAAGCGCGTCTCGAAGGATGCACGGCCCGGCCGGTGGCCGATTCATCCTTCGAGGCTCGCTCCGCTCGCACCTCAGGATGACGGGAAGAGCGGACCGCCCGCGTGGCCCCAGCGTGCGCCTACAGAATCCCCTGCGCCTTCAGTCCTTCGACCTTGGCGTCGTCGTAGCCGATGGTCGCCAGCACGTCCTTGGTGTCGGCACCTAACAGCGGCGGGGCGCGGTAGTCGGTGATCGGCGTGCCCGAGAAGGTCAGCGCATTGCGGATCAGCGACAGGTTCGGCTCGAAGGGGTGATCGACCCTCACCCGCATGCCGCGCGACTGCACGTGCGGATCGCTGAACACCTGCTCGAAATTGTTGATCGGGCCGGACGGCACGCCGGCCTCCTCGAGCTTGTCCAGCCAGTAGGCGACCGGATGCTTCAGGAACAGGCCGGCGAAGATCGCCATGATCTCCTTGCCGTGTACGACGCGGTCGTTGTTCTTGACGAAGCGCTTGTCGTTGGCGAGCTCGGGTTCGCCGAGCACGGCGCAGGTGCGCTGGAACTGGCCGTCATTGCCGACCACCAGCATCAATTCGCCGTCGGTGCAGCGGAACACGCCGGCCGGCATGCCGCCATTGCCCCAGGTGCCGCGGCGCGGCGGCATGTTGCCGTTGACGAGATAAATCTGCAGCCAATGCGACAGCGAGGCGATCACCGTGTCGAACAGGCAGACGTCGACATGCTGCCCTTCGCCGTTGTTGGCGTCGCGATGGTAGAGCGCCGACAGAATTCCGATCGAGGTGTTCATGCCGGTCATGTAGTCGACGATCGAGGGGCCGACCTTCATCGGGCCCGCGCCCGGCTCGCCGTCGATATGGCCGGTGACGCTCATCAGGCCGCCCATCGCCTGCAGGATCGCGTCATAGCCGGCGCGCGTGGCGTACGGGCCGGTCTGGCCGAAGCCGGTGACCGAACAATAGATGATGCCGGGGTTGAGCTGCTTGATGGTGTCGTAGTCGAGGCCGTAGCGCTTGAGATCGCCGACCTTGTAGTTCTCCATCATTACGTCGACCGACTTGGCCAGTTCGCGGATGATCGCCTGCCCCTCGGGCTTGGCGATGTTGACGGTGACCGACTTCTTGTTGCGGTTGGCGCAGAGGTAGAACGAATTGTTGTTGTTCGCCTTGCCTTCGGGATCGGCGAGATAAGGCGGGCCAAAGGCGCGGGCGTCGTCGCCGCCGCCGGGCCGCTCGATCTTGATCACCTCGGCGCCGAGATCCGCCAGCATCTGGGCCGACAGCGGGCCCGCGAGCACCCGCGTCAGGTCGAGAATCTTGATGCCCGAAAGTGGCAGAGCCGACATGAACGTTCCTCCGAAATCTTGCTAAATCTTGATTATCCGGCGCCGGACCGTGTCTTGCCCGTTTCCTGCCCGTCTCCTGAGCGCGCCAGAGCTTGCGGATACACCATTTTGCTGCCGCGAGCACTGCATTGTCGGCATGAAGCCATCCCCGTGTGGCGCAGCGGCCCGGGTCCTTCGGGAACCGGCCGCGCGTATCGGGCCGATTGCCGCCACGCGAAATTGTGAAGTTGGCCGACACCGATTTGCCGCAGCGTCTGCGGTATTTTACCGCGACGAGGAGGACAACATGCGGACGATCGCAACAGTCGGGCTGCTGCTGACCCTGCTTGCGGCCGCAACGCCGCCGGCGGATGCGCGCGGCGGCCACGGCCATGGCGGCGGCTTGCACGGCATGCATGCCGGCGGCGTAAGTCGCGGCGGCGGATTTGCCGCCGACAAGCGCCACGCCGACGACCCTTACACCAAGGCGGCCTCCGACGAAGAGGACCGCCTGCTCAACAGCAAGCTGAAGAGCATCTGCCGCGGCTGCTAGGGCCCGATGAGCTTCAATCGTCATCGCGCTTCAGGGAGTCCATCACGTGCTCCCGAGGTTCGACGTTTTCGGCTTGTACGGGACCGTCTCAGAACGGCGGCGGTCCGGGATTGGGCAGGGCTACGTCGAAGGCAGTGACGACGGTGGCGATGCAGCGGTAGAAGCCGCACAGCGCCACCAGTTCGACCACGCCCTTCAAGCCCAACGCCTGTTGCAAGCGCTGCTGCAGGAGGTCGGGCAGAGACTCTTGCGCCACGACATGGCGGGCCGCGCTGCAAATGTCGACGTAGAGAGCGCTCATCGACGGAGCCGCGAAATCACCAGCCTGCAAGGCGTTCACCACCGCCTGGGGCACGCCCGCGGCGAGAGCGATCGGCGCATGCTGCTCCCATTCATAGGCCACGCCGAGCCCGCGCGCCGTCGCCAGGATGGCGAGTTCGCGCACGTCGGCGCTGAGCAGGCCATGAAAGCGCAGATAGCTGCCGAGATTGCCGATATGCTCAGCCAGCACGGGATTGTTCATCAGCGCCAGGTACATGCCATGCAGCCCGCCGCGCGGGCCGGCCAGGCGCCGGTAGATGGCGCGGCCCTCGTCGTCCAGATCCGGCGTCGGGTCGGGCAATTGTGCCATGGCTTCAATCCAGCGACGCGCCTTTGGCGCGGTTCCAGGGGCCCACGGGCGTGGTGGCGTCACGGTCGCAGCGCACATCGACGATGAACGTGCCGCCCGAACGAAAGGCGTGCTCGAAGGCGCCGACCAGGTCGCCGGGCTGCTCCACCACCACGCCGTCGGCACCGAGCGAGCGTGCAAATTGCACCCAGTCATGGGTGCGAAGCAGGGACAGCTCGGCTGCGGCCGGGCTCATCTGCTTGGCGCGCAGGTAGACATTGCCTAGGGCGCCGTTGTTGATGACGACGTAGACGATAGCGAGACCGTGACGCGCCGCGGTCTGGATCTCGATGCCGTGCATCAGCATGCAGCCATCGCCGGTGATCACCGCACACGGCAGCTCCGGCCGCGCCAGCTTGGCGCCGATTGCCGCGGGAATGGCCCAGCCCATCGGCGCCATCGCGGTGGCGGTGAGATAGGCGCTGGGCCCATGGCTTTGCCAGTAATGCCCGCCAAAGACCCGATGCGCGCCGGAGTCGACCAGCAGCACGCAGTCGCGCGGGGCCACCTGACGCAGGTCGGCAACGGCGCGCGCCGGGTGGATGGGCACCGCATTGCTGCGGGTGTTGGCCACATCGTACAGGCGCGGCATGGCGCGTATGCGCGCGGTCCACGCGTCGCGCGCCGCCCGGGTGCCGGCGAGCGTGCTGCGCACGAGCTCGTCGTCCAACATCCAGCGCACAAACTCGCGCGCGTCGCCCACCACGGACCCGGTCACCGCATAGTCGCGACCGAACTCGCAAGCGTCGATGTCGACCTGCACGGTGACCGCCGGCAGGTTCGGGCTCCACGACATGGTGTCCCGCTGGCTCAGGCCCGAGCCCAAGATCAACAGCACGTCGGCCTTCATGTCAGCCGCCGGCGGCGGGTTGGGGCCGGTGTCGTCGTCCGGCGTCAAAGCCAGTGTCGAATGACGCGTGCCGCCATAGCCAAACACGCCCAGCGACAGGCGATGGTCTTCCGGGACGACGCCCTTGGCGCGCAACGTGGTGGCAACCGGAATGCCGAAGCTATCGGCAAGCCGCACGAGGTCCTCTGTGGCGCCGGATCTCACGCAGCCGTTTCCGGCCAGAATGGCGATGCGCGGGCCTGCCGTCAGCAACGCTCGCGCGGCGGCCGCGGTCTCCCGGTCCAGCACACGCGGCGGCGTTGCCGGGCCGTATTGCAGCGGGCGGTAGGCCTCGGTCACGGGCCGCTCGTGCAGATCTTGCGGCAGGCTCAGGAAGACCGGCCGCGGCGAGTCCCCCACCATGGTGCGCAAGGCCACATGCAAATGATGCGGCAGCAGACTGACCGCCGGCACTTCCTGGGCGAACGCCGTCACCGGCCGCATCAGGGCGACGTCGTTCATGCCCGTACCGCTGCCGTCCTGGAATGAGCCGCGGCCTTCCCAGTCGCTTTGCACTTCGCCGGTGACGGCGAGGATCGGCGACTCGTCGGCGTAGGCATTGGCGAGCGCAGCGACCAGATTGGCCGCGCCCGGCCCGCCGATGCCGAGGCATACGCCAAACCTGCCGCTTGCCCGCGCGTAACCGTCCGCCATGAAGCCCGCGCCGCCTTCATGGGCGGCGACGATGGCTTTCACGCCGGTGACGTCACCGAACTCGGTGAGGAAGCCGTCGATCAATCCGCCGGGCACCATGAAGACATGGCTGATGCCTTCCTGCTTGAGCGCGCCGAGCACGAATTCGATGGCGTTGGGTGACTTGTTCATCGCATGACACCCAGTTGGGCTGCGGCCGGCTTGCGCCCTTCGCTGACAGCCAGCGCGGTGCGCACGCCGGACTCGATGGCGCCTTCGATCCACGCATGCTTGAGCGAGGTGTGCTCGCCCGCGAAGTGAATCTTGCCGCCTTCCGGCTCGAGCAGGTAGGGCATCAGCATCTCGAACTGCCCCGGCGCAAAGATGGCCGCCTCGCCGCACGCGAAAGGATCCTGCATCCAGCTCTTGCTGGTGCCACCCACATACAGTTTACGCACGCCCTCGCCGTGCAATGCGCAGACGCCGTCCAACGCGAACTGCAGGCGCGTGGGCTCCGTCAGCGAGTCCCAGCGCAAGGCGTCCTCGCCCCAGACGTAGCTCGCGAGCACGACGCCGCCCCGATCGGAGCCCATGTCGTGGCTCGGGTAGTAGATGTAGCGGTTGGCAAGGTCGGTGGTGGAGCCCCCGCCGTAGATGTCGTCGTCCTGCTCCCAGAAGCGGCGGCTGAATTCGAGCAAGACCTTGGTGGCGGCGTCATAGTGCAATTCGCGAATGGCGCGCCGGCGCTGCGGCACGAACAACGGGTCAGTGCGCACGAATCGCAGGCTGGAAAAGGGGATCGCGACAATGGCCGCGTCGCCCTTGAAGGTCTCGCCACTGGTCGTACGCAGACTGACACCGCTACCGTCCCAGCTCAGCGCGCTCAGGCGCTGGCCAAAGCTGATGCTGTCTTTCAGCGCCGGCAGGAAGGCCTGCGGCAACAAGTCGTTGCCGCCGAGAATCTGCCAATAACGAACTCTGTCATTGATGATGGCAAGCTCGATGAAGGCCTGCACGAAGGACGTCATCAATCGCGATTCCAGGTTGTTCAGCACGACGATCATCTCGATCGCTTCCTCGGAATACAGCGTCTGCTCCTTCAGGAAGCGGCGCACCGAGAATTCGCCGAAGCGTTCGATCACCACCGGCCATCGCGACGCCGGATCGGCCTTGATGAAATCGCGCAGCGGCGCCAGCGCGGCGTCCAGCATTTGCTGCGCAGTCAGGCCTTTCTCGCCCGGCGGCAGCGGGAAGTTCAACTGGCCGGCGGTGTAGGCGCTACGCCTGATCTTCACGCCATTGACGAATAGCCATTCATTGTTGCGCGACACCGGGTCGGCAGCGTCGCGGGTCGCGGGGTCGATGTCGACGTTGAAGAAGGGTTCACGCGGCAGCTTGAACAGATCGGCGAACGCGCTCACCAGCTGGTGCTGGCTCGGGATCCGCATCGCGCCTGCTTCGGCATAGAGATCGCCGCTGAAGGAGCGAAAGGTGTGCACGCGGCCGCCGACATAAGTGTTGGCTTCCAGAATGCGCACGTGGTGGCCCGCGTTGCGCAAAAGATACGCCGCGGTCAGGCCGGCCATGCCGGCGCCGACAATGATCACGTCCTGCGGGCGCGCCGGTCGCGGCAATCCCCGCTGGACGATCTGGACGTACTCCTTGATGATCGGGTCCAGCGCCTCATCGCCCAGATCATGCAGCAGCGACTCTTCCATGGCGTTATTTCCCTTTATGATGCTTGGAGCAGCGTACGGGCTTCGCGTAGATCCGGTTCGTCATAGCCTTCGGTGAAAGCGGAACAGGCGGTTTGCAGTTGATGCCCGTCGCACCGTCCCCGGTGATGGCGCTCCAGGCGATAGAGGCTCATCGCCGCGCGCAACTCGAGTGACCGGTTATTCTGCCGGCGCGCCAGGGCCAGCGCCTGGTGCAGGCTGTCCCGCGCGGCATCCGCCGCGCCGGCGTCTTCGGCGAGCAGCAGTTCGGCTTTCAGGCGCAGCAGTTCAGGTTGCCAGCGGCGCTCGAGGGTGTGCTCGATCCGCTCCAATGCGTCGTTCACGGTGCGCAACCCCGCGGCCGCTTCGCCGTTCTTGAGATACAGCTCGGCCAGCATCGCCAGGTAGTTCGGCTGGGCCAGTTCGGCACCGGTCGCCTGCACCGCCTCGATGCCGCGCAGCATGGTGCGGATGCCTTCGGCCGTGTGGCCTTCTTCGCCGAGCAGCCAGCCCTGAAGCACGGAGCCCCGCGCTTCCCAGTAGGAGAAGCCGCGCTCGGTGGAGCAGGCCATCAACTGCTGCAGGCAATCACGCGCCCGATCCGCGGCCCGTCTGAACTGATGCAGCAGCGAGGCGTAGTACAAGGCGTGCGCGAGGCTCGGCAGATGCGACAATTCGTGCGCCAGGCGCACCGATTCCTCGCTGCGCATCAGCGCCTGGTCGGCCAGGCCCTGATGCCACAGCGCCCACGCGCCGCAGGAAAGACTGGTGATGCGCGGGTCGCTCGCCGCCACGCTGACATGCTGCCGCGGGTCGTACAGCGCCACGGCTTGTGCCAGGTTGGCGGCGGCGGGCTCGATCTCGCCCTGGTAGTACTGGGTGGTGCCCATCGCATAACGCGCCATCGACCACTGTGTGTCGACGCCCGATTCCTCGGCCGAGGCGATGAGTTGCTCGGCGAGACCGCGCGACGCGGCCAGGCGGGCACGGTTCAAGTAGTAGCGCCACAGCCCGAACAAGACGGTGAACCGCTGCTCGGCCTCGCCCAGTTCGTTCGCGAGTTCGCGTGCCCGCTCGTAGGTCCGCTCGACCTCCGGCGCCGCATACCCGCGCGCCGCCATCAGCGCCGGTCCGAGACCGAGCCTCACCTCAAGTTCCTGCCTGGACCGCTCGGACCCCGCGGGCAGGCCGGCCAACAATCCTAGCGCCGCATTGAACTGGCTGATTGCCTCACGATGCGCCGCGCGCCCAACTGACAATTGCGCCGCGCGCTGCCACTGCGGGATGGCCTGTGCGGCGAGGCCGGCCTCGGTGTAGTGATAGGCCAGCACCTCGGGTTGCCCCTGCGTAAGGGTGGCGAAGCTTTCCACCAGTACCTGGGCGACGCGCTGGTGAAACAGCTGGCGCGTGCTGCGCAGCAAGGAGCCATAGGCGGCGTCTTGCACCAGCGCGTGCTTGAACGTGTAGGTGGCGCTGGGCGGCAGGCCGTGTTGCTGCAACACCTCGGCGACGACAAGCTGCTGCAACGACTGGCGCAACGTCGGCTCGTCCATTTTCGCCACCGCATGCAACAGGTCGTAGGCAAAACTGCGCCCCAGCACGGCGCCAAGTTGGGCCACAGTTTTGGCCGTCGATAGACGGTCCAGGCGCGCCATCAACGAGTCATGCACTGTGGCCGGAATGGCCAGTGGGGTCAGCGGGCCCACGAGTTCGTAGCGCTCGCCAAGGTCCCTGAGCAGACCGAGCTCCATCACCGTCTTGGTCAGTTCCTCGACGAATAGCGGCACGCCATCCGTCTTCTTGATGATCTGCTCCAGCACCTCCGCCGGCAGCGGCTTGCTGCCCGTCACCTGCAGCACCAGCTGGCTGATCTCGCTGCGCGCCAACCGGCCGAGGCGCAGCGCGTTGACCTGCGGCCGCGCACCCCAGGGCGGCTGGAAGTTGGGTCGGGCCGCGGTCAGCAACAGGATGTTGGCCGTGGGCACCTGATCGATCAGCAAGCCCAAGAGTTCCAGCGTGGAAGGATCCAGCCAATGCAGATCTTCGACCACAAGCAGGACCGGTTTGTGTGCGGCCAGCGCCAGCAACAGAGTGAGGATCGCTTCCAGCGTCTCCTTTTGCGTCCCGGCCGTCGCGGCGGGTTGGCCAGCTTCGCTGGGGAGCGACAGCAACGCGGCGAACACGCTCGCCATGCGGGCGTCGCCGAGACCATGCAGGGCGAGGCCCTGATGCAGCTTGGCCAGGCGTGCCGGCGCGTCGTCGCCGGGCTCAAATCCCAGCAGCCCTTGCAGGAGATCGATGACCGGGTGGAGCGCGGTGTTCTGGTGGTACGCCGAGCCGCTGGCCGAGAAGCACAGGGCGTGACCAGCCGACACATGGGCGCGCAGCATATGAACTAGGCGCGACTTGCCGATGCCGGCCTCGCCGCTGAGGCAGACCACCTGCCCCGTCCCCTCCACCACCTGGGCCCAGCGGTCTTGCAGCAGCGAAACCTCGCTGTGCCGCCCGACCAGAGCCGTTAGTCCCGCGGAGGTGGCGGCTTCGAAGCGGCTGGCCGTCTTGCTTATGCCGCGGATGCGATAGCCATGCGTGGGGGGCGCGATGCCCTTGAGCGTCAGCTCGCCCAAATCCTCGTAATCGAACGTTCCTCCGGCCAGGCGGCGCACCTGCTCGCTCACCACGATACTGCCGGGGTGGGCTACGCTTTGTAGCCGCGCGGCGAGATTTGGTGTGTCGCCGACCACCGGATGCTCCTGCGCGGAGCCTTGTCCAATGAGATCGCCGACCACCACGACCCCCGTCGCAATACCGATGCGGATTTGAAGCAGGTCGGCGGCCCGCGTCTCCAGCCCCGCAAGGACAGCAACGATCTCGAGACTGGCGCGCACGGCGCGCTCGGCATCATCTTCATGAGCGAGCGGATAGCCGAAATAGGCCACGATGCCGTCGCCCAGGAATTTGGCGACGAAACCTTCATAGCGCGCGATCACGCCCGAGCACGCGTCCTGATAGGAGCGCATCACCTCGCGCATGTCCTCGGGATCGAGTCGCGCCGACAATGCGGTCGAGCCGACCAAATCGCAGAACATGACGGTCAATTGACGACGCTCCGCGGCGTCCCGCGGGCTCGGTTCGGCCGACGTCGGTTGCGATACCTCCGCCGTTTCCGTGGCGCTCAATTTCGCGATCGCCTTGAGCAGGCGCTTGCGGTGCCCCAACGGCACGCCGAGCTTCTCAAGATCGATCTCGGTCAGCTCAGGCAGGACTTCGGCATCGATTTCGTTTGCCTGGAACAGCGTTCCATATTGTTCGAGGCCCAACTCCTGCAACCATCCCTCGACATCCATGGTCGCATCCCAATTGGTCTCAAAATCCTTTGTCGTAAAATCCTATTGTGCGCTGCTGCTTTCGTAGCTCCACGATCGCTTGCAACGGGAGCTTCATCAGGCCGGCCCGACTTTGGGTCACCTGCCGGCCTTCAGCCTTAATCATTGGCGCACGCAACAGGGCACTTCGATCGAAGTGCCGGAAAACCGATGAATGAATTGTGCGGAATCAACCGAAACCTGATGGAATCGCAACTGCAGCGCCAGATACTGCAAACCGTATCTTTTATTGCGGCTTCCATCTGAACGAACGCTATCTGAAGTTTCTTGAGTAAACTATTGCACGTCTTGCGGCGATACGCAATGAATACAGCCGCTTCGCACTTTCCGGATCATGCGTTCATTCGTTCGGCTCAAGCCGGCGCCGGGCCTTTAGGACGCGATCGCCTGTCGCGCCGGCGCGGAGGCGCCGATCAGCTTGCCGATCTCGGGCCTGCAGCCGCCGCAATTGGTGCCGGCCTTCAGGCAGCGACCGATCGCCTCGACGCTGCCCGCGCCCTTCCTGATCTCGGCGGTGATCTGGTGTCGTCCGACGCCGAAGCAGGAGCAGACGATCGGCCCGACATCCTCGCCCGCGCCGAACGGCCGTCCGGCGAGCAGCGCCATCCGCGCATTGGCCGACAATTGTTGCTCCGCGAACAACCCGGCGAGCCACGCCCGCGACGGCAGCGCGTGATCGGGCGCGATGAACACGCAGCCCTCGAGCCGGCCGTCGCGCACCGCCGCATAGCGGAAGCGGCCCGCGGCCGGATCGCGATAGGCGATCCATTCGATCTCGACACCTTCGAGGTCGAGCTGCGCGCGCGCCCAGTCGCGCCAGCTCTCCGGGCGGACGTCGAGCGCGAGCTCCAGCCGCGTGCAATCGCCGGCCTTGCCGTAAACCCAGTAGCCGCTTGCCGGACGCTTGATCGCATCGCGGCTCAGGATGAAGGCGTGCCATTTCGGCGCGTAAGGATCGGCCTTGACCGGCGTGTGCTTGGACTCCGGCTGGCCGGACAGCGGATCGACCGCCGGATTGACCAGCGCGTTGACCCGCCCCTCGCCGGCGAATTCCTCGTTCCAGTGCATCGGCACGAACACGCAGCCGCGTCGCTGGTCGGCGCTGACCACGACGCGCGCGATCATCTCACCCCAACTACTGGTCAGCCGCACCAGTCCTTCATTTTGCAGCCCGGCCTGCCGCGCATCCTCGGGGTGAAACTCGGCATAGGGCTCGAAGACATGCGACAGCAGCCGTCCGGTCTTCCCGGTCCGCGTCATGGTGTGCCACTGATCGCGGACACGGCCGGTGTTGAGCACCAGCGGATAGTCGCGGCTGGTCGCATGCCGCGCCGCGCGCGGGGCGATCGGCACGAAGCGCGCCTTGCGATCGGGTGTGAAGAACTGCTGGCTCTCGAACATCCGCGGCGTGCCGGCCGGATGCTCCGATGTCACCGGCCACTGCACCGGCGCCAGCGCGTCATAGGCGCCGTCATCGAGCGCAGCCAGCGCCGAGATATCGAAATCGCGCTGGCCGTTATTCTCGAAGCCCGACAGTTCGGCGTGCTCGCGGAACACCTCTGCGGCTGACGCGTAATCGAAGCCGGAATAGCCCATGCGGGCGGCGACGTCGCAGATGATCCGCCAGTCGGCGCGCGCCTCGCCGGGCGCGGCGAGGAACGGCCGCTGCCGCGAGATCCGGCGCTCGGAATTGGTGACGGTGCCGTCCTTCTCGCCCCACGCCAGCGCCGGCAGCAGCACGTCGGCATGCCGCGTGGTGTCGGTGTCGCGCATGCAATCCGTCACCACGACGAGCTCGCAGGCGTCGAGCGCGGCGCGCGCGCGGTCGGCATCGGGCAGGCTCACCACCGGATTGGTCGAGATGATCCACACCGCCTTGATGCGGCCACTGGCGATCGCGTCGAACATGTCGACCGCCTTCAGCCCGCCCTTCTCCGCAATCACAGGCGCGCGCCAAAACCGCTGCACCAGCTCGCGATGCGCGGGGTTCTCGATCTCCATATGCGCGGCAAGCTGGTTGGCGAGCCCGCCGACCTCGCGGCCGCCCATCGCGTTGGGCTGCCCGGTCAGCGAGAACGGCCCCATGCCGGGACGGCCGATGCGTCCGGTCAACAGATGGCAATTGATGATGGCGTTGACCTTGTCGACGCCGCTCGACGACTGGTTGATGCCCTGCGAATACAGCGTGACGACGCGCTCGGTCCGGGTGAACCAGTCGAAGAACAGCCCGACCGCGCCTTCGCTCAGCCCACACGTCGCAGCCGTCTGCGCCAGGGTCTGGCCGGCCACCTGCTTGAGGGCGTCGACGATCCCCGTCGTGCAATTGCCGACAAAGCCGCGATCGACCGCGTTGCTGCCGGCGAGGAATGCGAACAGCCCGTTGAACAGCACGGAGTCGCTGCCGGAGCGCAGCGGCAGATGCAGATCGGCGCCCTCGCAGGTCGCGGTGCGGCGCGGATCGATCACCACGATCTTGCACGCCGGGTTCTTCTCCTTCGCCGCCAGCATCCGCTGGTGCAGGATCGGATGGCACCAGGCGGCGTTGGAGCCGACCAGCACCAGAAGGTCGGCCTGCTCGAGATCCTCGTAGCAGCCCGGCACGGTGTCGCTGCCGAAGGCGCGCTTGTGCCCCGCGACGCTGGAGGCCATGCACAGCCGCGAATTGGTGTCGATATTGGCGGTGCCGACAAAGCCCTTGGCGAGCTTGTTGATGACGTAATAGTCCTCGGTCAGGAGCTGGCCGGAGACATAGAACGCGACCGCGTCGGGCCCGTGCTCACGAATAACGCGGCTGAAGCCATCGGCGACACGATCGAGCGCGTCATCCCAGCCCGCCGGCGCGCCATCGACGACAGGCGCGAGCAATCGCCCGTCGAGATCGATGGTCTCGGCGAGCGCCGAGCCCTTGCTGCAGAGCCGGCCGAAATTGGCCGGATGCTGCTCGTCGCCCTCGACCCGGACGGCGCCCGCCGCGTCCATCGACGCAATGACGCCGCAGCCGACACCGCAATAGGGACACGTGGTCTTGACGGACATGGCTGGCCGATCCTTGCCCGCTCAGCTCACCGCAGCCGCCTGCCGCACCGACAGCCAGACAACGCCGTTCTCGACCTTGGCCAGATGGGTATGCGTGCAGCCTTCATCGGGCGCGACCGCCTGCCCGCTCGTCAGCTCGATGACGAAATTATGCAGCGGACAGGTCACGCGCTTGTTGTGCACGATGCCTTGCGACAGCGGCCCGCCCTTGTGCGGGCAACGGTCATCGAGCGCGAACACCTCGTCGCTTTCGGTCCGGAACACCGCGATGTTGCCGGCCGGCGTACGCACCACGCGCGAGCCGAGCCGCGGAATGTCGTCGAGCGCGCCGATTTCGATCCAGCTGGTCATGCGAGCTCCAATTCGGCGAGAGGCGCGAACTCGTTGCGGTCGACGCCGCGGCTGGCGCGCTCGGCCCACGGATCGGTCTGCGCGAATTGCTGCGAATGGGCAAAGCGGGCGAACAGCGCCTTGCGGTTCGCGATGTCGTCGACCACCCGCTTTCTGATCTGCTCGAGACCGACGCGGTCGCACCATTTGTACATGCGCTCGAGATACCAGCCCTCCTCGCGATAGAGCTGGGTCAGCGCCACGATCACCTCGAGCGTCTCGTCCTCGGTCTCGACCTTGGTCAGGAACTCGGTGCCCTTGATGTGCAGTCCGGCGGCGCCGGCGAAATGGATCTCGTAGCCGGAATCGACGCAGACCACGCCGACGTCCTTGCAGGTCGCCTCCGCGCAGTTGCGCGGGCAGCCGGAGACGCCGAGCTTGACCTTGGCCGGCGTCCACGACCCCCACATGAACTTCTCGAGCTTGACGCCGAGGCCGGTGGAGTCCTGCGTACCGAACCGGCACCATTCGGAGCCGACGCAGGTTTTCACCGTGCGCAGGCCCTTGGCGTAGGCATGGCCCGACACCATGCCGGCGTCGTTAAGATCGGCCCACACCGCCGGAAGGTCTTCCTTCTTGACGCCGAGCAGGTCGATGCGCTGGCCGCCGGTGACCTTCACCGTCGGGATGTTGAACTTCTCGGCGACGTCGGCGATGGCGCGCAGCTCGCTCGGCGTGGTGACGCCGCCCCACATCCGCGGCACCACCGAATAGGTGCCGTCCTTCTGGATGTTGGCGTGGACGCGCTCGTTGATGAAGCGCGACTGCTGGTCGTCGCGATATTCGCCCGGCCAGGTCGCGAGCAGATAGTAGTTCAGCGCCGGACGGCAGGAATGGCAGCCGTTCAGCGTCTTCCACTCCATGAAGCGCATCACGGCGGGAATGGTCTTGAGCTGCTGCTCGACGATGACGCGGCGAACGTCGTCGTGGCTGTGATCGGTGCACTTGCACAGCGGCTTAACCTTCGGCGCCGCCGAATAGTCGCCGCCGAGCGTGAACGCCAGCACCTGCTCGACGAGGCCGGTGCAGGAGCCGCAGGACGACGACGCCTTGGTATGGGCGCGGACGTCGTCGAGCGTGAACAGCTTCTTCTCGGAGATCGCCTTGACGATCGCGCCCTTGCACACGCCGTTGCAGCCGCAGATCTCGGTCTCGTCGCTCATCGCGGCAACCGAGTTCTGGCCGTTGACGCCGCCGTCGCCGAGATTGGCGGCGCCGAACACCAGGCGCTCGCGCATGTGCGAGACGTCGGTGCCGTCGCGCAAATGCTGGAAGTACCAGGGGCCGTCGATGGTGTCGCCATAGAGCACGGCACCGACGATCTTCTTGTCCTTCAGGATGATGCGCTTGTAGACGCCGCGATTGGCGTCCTGCAGCACGATCTCCTCCTTGTCCGGCCCCGGCGCGAAGTCGCCGGCCGAGAACAGGTCGATGCCGGTGACCTTCAGCTTGGTCGAGGTGACCGAGCCGTCATAGGTAGCAAAGCCCTTCATCGCGAGGTGGTTGGCGCAGACCTTGGCCTGGTCGAACAGCGGCGCGACGAGACCGTAGGTCTGGCGGCGATGCTGCACGCATTCGCCCACCGCATAGATGCGGCCGTCATAGGTCTGCATGGTGTCGGAGACGACGATGCCGCGCTCGCAGTACAGCCCGGCCTTCTTGGCGAGCTCGAAGTTCGGGCGGATGCCGACCGCCATCACCACGAGATCGGCCGCCAGCTCGGTGCCGTCGCCGAAGCGCACGCCGGTGACGCGGTCCTCGCCCAGGATCGCCTGGGTCTGGGCCGGCATCTTGAACACCATGCCGCGCTCTTCCAGTGACTTGCGCAGCAGTCCGCCGGCCACCGGATCGAGCTGACGCTCCATCAAGGTGTCGAGCAGGTGCACCACCGTGACGTTCATGCCGCGCTTCATCAGCCCGTTGGCGGCCTCGAGGCCCAACAGGCCGCCGCCGATCACGACGGCGTTCCGATAGTCGGTCGAGGCCTTGATCATGCGGTCGACATCATAGATGTCGCGGAAGCCGATCACGCCCGGCAGGTCCTTGCCCGGCAGCGGCAGCATGATCGGATTTGAGCCGGTCGCGATCAAAAGGCGGTCGTAGGGAACGCGATCGCCGGCATCGGTGACGACTTCACAGGTGCGGCGATCGATCATGCTGATCGTCTCGCCCTTGCGCAGCGTGATGTTGTTGTCCTCGTACCAGTCGACGGTGTTGAGCATGATGTCGTCGACGGTCTTCTCGCCGGCGAGCACGGGCGACAGCAGGATGCGGTTGTAATTGCCGTACGGCTCGGATCCGAACACCGTGATGTCGTAGAGATCGGGGGCGCGCTCGAGCAGCGCCTCCACCGTGCGGATGCCGGCCATCCCGTTGCCGATCACCACGAGCTTCTGCTTGGTCACTTTGTCGAGCATGGTCTGCCTTTCAATTCCGACGGCGCTGCGCAGCGACGCGATGTGCGTCGTTGATGGGCACCGATAAAGGTTGGAGTTGTAGGAAGCCCAGCCGCGGGCGCAGACCGTCTTCGATGACGACCGATGTTCCGTTATCGACTGACATTCAAGACGCGTGCCAACTCGGGGCGAACGAATCTGATTGCAAAATCAACAGGTTTTCCGTGACCTCAAATGTGCCTGATGATGCGCCGCGCGGCCGGCTGGCCGAATTTTTAGCCACGGCGATGATCTCTTGTGCAGCACAGCATCGCCGGCCGCGATGACAATCGTGAACCCGCCATTGATGCGCCATCGCGCGCTCGTGGCGCGTCGCACAAGAAAGCATCAGCGTGCGCGTTTCCACGGCGGCGCTTGCTGCAAGCCACGCCAGTCCCGATCGCCGGACTCGGTTCGCGATCTCGCAGCAACGTCTTGCGACTGCAAGGCAAAGCGGCGCGATCGATTCGATGGCACGCAAATTGCTAATCTGAACGGTTGACGGAGTGCGTCTCAACGACGAGTGCACTCACCATTCACCCACATTCGATTTATCAGCGCCCGAGAGAGCCGCACCTGTGCGGCGGTCTCCGCCGCATCACCGCGAGACGTTGCGATGAAGCTAGCCGAGTTCAAGAAGGCAGGTCACTGGCCGACCCTGCTCGCCGCGTTCCTGTACTTCGACATCAGTTTCATGGCGTGGGTCGCGCTCGGACCGCTGATCGTCTACATCGCGCGCGACATGAACCTGGCCGTGAACGAGAAGTTCACCCTGGTCGCCATTCCCGTGCTGGCCGGCGCGCTGCTCCGCGTGCCGATGGGCATTCTCGCCGACATCATCGGCGCCAAGCGCACCGGCATCATCGCGCAGCTCGTCGTGATCGCCGCGACCGCGGCGGTGTGGCATTTCGGGCTGACCAGCAAGCTCGCGATCGAGTTGTTCGGGCTTGCGCTCGGGGTCGGCGGCGCCTCGTTCGCGGTCGCCCTGCCCCAGGCCAGCCGCTGGTATCCGCCGCAATATCAGGGCGTGGTCATGGGGATCGCCGGCGCCGGCAATATGGGCGTCGTGCTCGACACCCTGCTCGCACCGAGCATTGCCGAACATTGGGGCTGGCAGGCCGTGTTCGGCTGCCTCTTGATTCCGATGCTGATGGTGCTCGCCTATTACGCATTCGCGGCCAAGGACGCGCCGGGCGAGCGCAAGAAGGTCTCGCTGCAGGCCTATGGCGCGCTACTGAAGGATTCCGACAGCCGCTGGTTCATGTTCTTCTACTTCATCACTTTCGGCGGCTTTGTCGGCCTCGCCAACGCGCTGCCGCTCTATTTCACCGTGCAGTATCACGTCTCGGGCGTGGCGGCCGGCATGCTGGTCGCGCTGATCGTCGCGTTCGGCTCGGGCTTCCGCCCTGTCGGCGGCATGATTGCCGACCGCATCGGCGGCATCCGTTCGCTGTCGATCCTGTTCGGCGTCGTCGTCGCGGCTTATCTCGTCATCGCCTTCATGCCCGAAGGCCCGACGGCGCCGGCTCCGGGCGGCTGGGCATTGACCGAGCTGCCGCGGATCGCCTGGATCTCGGTGCTGCTGTTCTCGATCGGCGTGCTGGCGCTCGGCATGGGCAACGGCGCCGTGTTCCAGCTGATCCCGCTGCGCTTCCGCCACGAGATCGGCCTGATGACCGGACTTGTCGGCTGCGCCGGCGGCATCGGCGGCTTCTTCCTCGCCCAGACGCTCGGCTTCGCCAAGGGTATGACCGGCGGTTTCGGCGCCGGCTTCCTGTTCTTCGGCGCGCTGGCGTTGCTTGGCTTCATCGGACTTGCCATGGTCAAGGTCCGCTGGCGCACTACCTGGGGCGCGGTGTCGGGAGCGCGCGTCTGACGGCCCGCTCCGAAAGGACGGGCTAGGACGTGGCGAATGGCGCGCAACCGGATTTGGGCGTTCGCGTCGGTTTCGCCAGCGAGACCGGCAAACGCGCCGCCAATGAGGATTACGTCGCGACCTGCCTCGGCCAACCGGGCACGCTGCATCGCGACGTGGTGGCTGCGGTCGCCGACGGCGTCGGTGGCCACAAGGGCGGACGCGAGGCCGCGGAGGTCGCGGTCCGCAGCTTCATCGACGCCTATTATTCGCTGCCCGAGACGCTCGGCGTCCGCCGCCGCGCGGCGCGGGCGCTGGAGGCCGCCAACAGCTGGATCTATGGACAGGGCCGCGTCGATGCCGCGCGCAGCGGCATGGCCTGCGCGTTCTCATCCATCATCCTGTCGCGGCGGCAATGCCATGTGATCCACATCGGCGACACCCGCGCCTATCGCTTCAGCGACGGACGGCTGGAGCGCTTGACGCAGGACCATATCGCCGGCCGCGGCGACCTCGCCCATCTGCTCAACCGCGCCATCGGTTTCGAGGAGTTCGCCCGCTTCGATTACACCTCGGTGGGACTGCGCCAGCACGACCGTCTCCTGGTCTGCAGCGACGGGGTTCACGGCGCGCTCTCCGATTCCCGCCTCCAGCAGCTGCTGGAGGAACGCACGCCGCCTGACGAATCGGCGCGCAGCATCGTAGATGCCGCGCTCGCAGCCGGCAGCAGCGACAACACGACCGCGCTGGTGCTCGACGTCGTCGACCTGCCGCCGGCGGATCGAGACGATCTCACGCATGCGATCGCGACCTTGCCGATTTTGGACTTGCCGGAGAGCGGCGACTCGATCGACGATTTCGCGCTCCACGACGTGCTGTCCGACGGGCGCTACAGCCGCCTGTTCAAGGCGACCGACAAACGGGCCGGCCGCGAGGTCGTGCTGAAGTTCCCGCATCCGCGGGTCGCCAGCGAAGGCTCCTACCGCCTCGCCTTCGTGCGCGAGGCCTGGGTCGCCGCGCGCGTGCGCAGCCTCTGGATCGGCGAAATCATCGAGGTGCCGGCTGAGCGGCAGACCAGACTCTATTCGGCGATGCCGCTCTACGAGGGCGAAACGCTGGAGCAGCGGCTTGGCCGCGCGCCGCGGCTGTCGCTCACCGAAGGCATTGCGATCGCAACCAAGCTGGTACGCGCGGTCACGGCGCTGCACCGCGCCGGCATCATCCATCGCGACATCAAGCCCGACAATGTGATCCTGCTGAAAGACGGCGGATTGCGCCTCGTCGATCTCGGCGTCGCGCGCGTGCCGCTGCTGGAAGACTTTCCCGCCGAGGATATTCCCGGCACCGCGAGCTACATGGCGCCCGAGCTGTTCGGCGGCAAGGCCGGCGACGAGGCCTCCGACCTGTTCGCGCTCGGCGTCACTGTCTACCGCATGTTCACCGCGAACTATCCGTTCGGCGAGATCGAGCCGTTCTCGCGGCCACGGTTCGGCAAACCGGCGCCGCTGTCACGCTACCGGCCGGACCTGCCGGCCTGGCTCGATGCCGTGATCGGCAAGGCGCTCAGTATCGAGCCCGCGCAACGCTTCGGCGACGCCATCGAGTTCGCGCACGAGCTGGAAAACGGCGCCACCTGGGCCGGCCCCGCGGTCACGACCCGCAAATCGCTGCACGACCGCGATCCCGTGACCTTCTGGAAGGTGCTGTGCGCGATCCTGGCGCTGATCATCGTGGTGCTGCTGGCGCGGCACTAGCGGGCTGTTGAAGACGTCTTCCATGGCGGCGACGAAGCTGACTTCGCCGCGAGGCCATGGAAGACGTCTTCAACTGCCTGCCAACGGTGCGAACGCAAACGTTACTGAGCTTTCGTTACAAGCGGACAACCGCCTTCCGCGAGCGGCCGCCAGGCTTCGTCCGGCGAAATCGTCGCGATCACCTTTTCGTAGTCCCAAGGCTCGCGCGATTCGGATGGCGATTTGGCCTGGACCAAATACATCGAACGCATCACCTGCCCATCCTGGCGGATCTGTGCATTCTGCGTCATGAAATCGTTGACCGGAAGCTTGCGCATGGCGGCGGCTACGGCGCCAGGATCGTCGGTTCCGGCCGCCTGCACTGCCTTCAAATAATGCATCACTCCACTGTAGACGCCGGCCTGGATCATGGTCGGCGCCTGCCCGTGCCGACGCGCCATGAAGCGATGACCGAAAGTCCGGGTTGCCTCGTTCTGGGTCCACGAGAACGACGTCGCGTAGATGATGCCCTGGGCCGCCTCAAGGCCGAGCGAATGCACATCCGTAATCAGCATCAGAAGCGCGACGATGTTCTGGTCGGCAGATTTTCCGATACCGAACTCCGAAGCCTGCTTCAGGCTGTTGACCGTATCGCCGCCGGCGTTCGCCAATGCAATGACTTTCGCCTTCGAATTCTGTGCCTGAAGCAGGAACGACGAGAGGTCCGACGCGCCGAGCGGATGGCGAACCGAGCCAACGACCTTGCTCCCCGCGGTCGTGATGAAGCTTGACGCGTCACGCTCCAGCGCATGGCCGAAGGCGTAGTCCGCGGTCAGGAAGAACCACGTATCCGCGCCCTTCTTGAGCATGGCCTTGGTGACAGCGGAGGCTTCAGCGTAAGTGCTGTAGGTGAAATGAAACCCATAAGGCGAGCACTGCTTTCCGGTAAGATCGGAACTACCAGGCCCAGAAATCACAAAGATGCGCTTCTTCTCGCGGGTGATGGCCTGAATGGCCAGCGCGGTGGCCGAGTTGCCGCCATCGGCAATCAAATCGACACCGTTCTCGTCGATCCAACGACGCACGATGCCGGAGGCGATATCGGGCTTGTTCTGGTGGTCGGCGGACATCAGCTCAATCTTCTTGCCGAGCACGGTCGGGCCAAAATCCTCGATCGCGAGCCGGGCCGCCTCCACCGAGCCCTCGCCCCCAAGATCGGAATAAAGTCCCGACATGTCGTTGATGACGCCGATGCGCACCACGTCGCCTGACACCTGGGCACGCACGGACCCAACGACAGCCAGACACAAGACCGCCGTGAACGCAGCCGCAATCGATCGCATAGAAACCTCCCCGCGATGTTTCTTGTTCTTTTGTTGTCAGGCCGTCACGGACTTGACCGCTTGTCCGAGTGTGACCGGCGCATCGCTCAGCATCAGATCGATGGCCTCGCGCTCCCATGCATCGGCGGCCGGCGCCAGCGGGTCCTTGGCGGTCAGGCGATGCTCGAGCACGAAGCGCGACAGCAACAGCCGCCGCGCATCGACCTCCGGCTGCGATCCTTCCCATGCGAGCATGATCGCCGAGGTGGCATGGTAGAGCGCGCTCGCCGCCAGCCGCGCCGTGTGCTCCGAGCCGGGATCGGCCGCGACCTGCTCGGCAAAGCCGACCGCGCGGTCGAGCGCGGTCCGAAGGCGCTTGCGGAACGGCCCGGGCAACGCCTTCGCCTCCTCGAGGCGCGACTGAAGGACAGCGGCGAGCGCCCGGTGCGCGCCGCTCTTGCCGACGGCGCGCGAAATGATGTCGAGCGCGTTGATGTTGCTGGTGCCCTCCCAGAGCACGCCGACATGGGCGTCGCGCACCAGCCGTGGCTGCACCCATTCCTCGATGTAGCCATTGCCGCCGCGCACCTCCATTGCGCCGGTGGCGACCGGAATGTTGTCGCGGCAGGCGCGATACTTCAACAGCGGCGTCAGGATGCGCAGCAGGTCCCTTGCCTCCGCCGAGCCGGCATTGGCATCGTCCATCGCCCGCGCGGCCACCAGCATCATCGACAGCGCCTGCTCGGTCGGCACGATCAGCTTCATCAGCTGACGGCGCAGCAGTGGGAAATCGAGGACGCGCTGGCCGAACGCCACGCGCGACGAGGCGCTGACGACAGCCTCATTGACACAGCGCCGCATCATCGCGGCGGCCCGCACGCCGTGCGACAGGCGCGAGAGGTTGACCTGCTCCATCATCTGCTTGAGGCCCTGCGTGGGGTCACCGACCAGATAGGCAACCGCGTTGTCGAGCCGGATCTCGCCTGATGCCATCGATTTGGTGCCGAGCTTGTCCTTGAGGCGGACGATCCGGTAGCTGTTGCGCCGTCCGTCCTTGAGGCGGCGCGGCAGCGCGAACAGTGCGAGCCCCCTGGTGCCATCCGGCGCACCTTCCGGCCGCGCCAGCATCAGCGCGACGTCGGCATCGGCGTGCGAGCAGAACCATTTGTCGCCGGTCAGACGCCAGACGTCGCCATCCCGGCGCGCAACCGTCTCGACGGCACCGACGTCGGAGCCGCCGGCGCGCTCGGTCATGAACTGGGTGCCTTTCCACAGCGTCCCCATGTCGTCCGAGAGCATCTTCGGCAGCAGATAGGCCTTGAGCTCATCCGAGCCGAATTTGCGGATCAAATGCGTCGAGGTGTCGGTGACGCTGATCGGGCACATCAGCCCGAACTCGGACTGCACGAACAGATACTGGAACACGTATTTGGCCACCGCCGGCAGCGGCCGGTCCATGCCGAGCACGCCGGCACGATGGCTCATGGCATGAAACTGGAAATCGCCGAACGCGATTGCCTCCATCTCCCGGTATGCCGGGTGATAGTCGATCCAATCCTCGTCGCGGCCGTAGGCATCCCTCGGATTGAGCACCGGCGCATGCTTGTCGGCGATCCGCGCCAGCCGGTCGAGCCTGCCTCCCGCCAGTTCGCCGAGACGCTTGAAGTGCGGCTCCAGTTTGTCGCGATCCTCGCGCGACAAATAGAGCCCCAGAAGGCCGCGAAGTCCGCGATCGAGATCATAGAAGTTGAGGCCTGCGCAATCATGCGAGATGTGGCGGGCCGGATCGGCGGCATCGTTGGAGCTGCGAAGGTCGCGCGCGCTCATCTGCATCGGGGCTCTCCTTGTTCGGGACGATATCGCAGCGGCCTTGCGGTGCGCGCGACACCATCGCTCGGTGTTCAAACTTCGCCTGCAACATCGGGAACGATCGCGGCGATGTCCATCTGCGGACGAGCTTCCGAGAATAATTTCAGATACGTGGAAGAAATGCGGATCGCACGCTAGGTCATGCTGCACCGCGGACGCTTGACCTCCGCTGGTTTCGCTGCACATTCGACCGGAGAAGGCGACAATGAATGTTGCAGCGCACCAAGCTAGCGCTGCGTTCGAGGACACGAGCGGCAGAGATGAAGGGAGTTCGCTCCGATACCCAGCCCCCGTCCCGGCGGGGCCGCAGGCGCATCGTCGCCGACCGCGTGCGCACGCAAGCGGACGATCCCGCGGCGATGGTGATCGAGGCCAACAGGCACGACGAATTGTTTCGCGCCGCCGACGGCAGCCCCGATCCGTCAATCGTCAAATCGGCGCATCGCGCGCTCCGCATCTTCGAATATTTTGCCGAGATCGAACGGCCCGCGGCGATGACCGAGATCGCGCGCCGGCTGAACTATCCGCCATCGAGCACGTCTGCACTTCTGAAGAGCCTCGTCGAGCTCGGCTATCTCGACCACGACCGGCAGGCGCGCAGCTACCGGCCGACGGTCCGCATCGCCCTGCTCGGCGGCTGGCTCACGAGCGAAAGGCTGCCGGGCGTCACGCTCGATGCGATCACGCGCGAGCTGCACGAAGCGACGCGGCTGACCACCTTCGTGGTGGCACGCAACCAGCTCTACAGCCAGTATATCCGCGTGCTGCAGGGCACCACGCCCGTGCGCTATTATCTCGAACCCGGCGCGCGGCGGCTGCTGACCCACTCGACCCCGGGCCGGGTGTTTCTCAGCCTGATGAACGACGAGGATGCGCGGCGGATCGTGCAGCGGATCAACGCCGAGGAGGCGCCGTCATCCGTGGTCCGATTCGGTGATATCCAGCATGCGCTGGCGACCATCCGCCGGCAGGGCTTCGCCTATACGCGCGACATGGGGACGCCCGGCCTGAGCGCGATTGCGATGCGGCTGACCGAAGCCGACCAGACGCCCCCGCTGGTCATCACCGTCGCAGGCCCGAGTTCGATCGTCTCGGCGGAAGGCAAGGCAATCATCGGAAAGATGCGCGAGCTGGTCGAACGGCAGTCGCCCGGCCTGCTGCCGCAGATCGACGTCGACGCGCCACCGGTCGAGACTTGAGATCGGGCGGGCTACGAGGCGCAAACGCGCCCGATCGATGTTCCTACGACCCCGCGCGGCGGATCGTGATCCGGGTCTCGTCGGTCATGTCCTTGAGCTCCTTGTTCGGCTCACGATAGAGGTGACGCTCGATCTCGACAGTTCGGCCATCGGTGGTCTTGCTGCACGTCTCGTCGACGAATACGCCGCCGACCTCCTGCTTGTCGGTGCCCCGCTTGGCCTCCGTGCAGGTCCAGCCGTCCTCGCCGTAGCGTGACTTCGCCTGCAGGCCGAGCAGGAACGCCTTCTTGCGCAGATAGAGCCGCGCCTTCGGATCGGTCTCGATCGTCAGTGCCGCGATCCTGGCATCCTTGTCGATCATCACGGTCAGGATCGCCGGATGGCCGCCCACCATGGTGCCTTCCCGCGCGGTCTCGCGGTCATACTCGAAGCGGATGCCGCGCAGCTGGTCCGGCCCGGCTGGGCAGGCCGCCCACTGCGCCCATTCCGCCAATCGGTGCGTCGTCTCACCGACGCAGGTCAGGTTGATATATCCCGCGTCGGGAACGCTGCTGACGTCCATGCCGACATTGATGTCGCGCAAGTCTCCCGCAGTCGCCATCGCCGGCACCGCCGCGGTGACTGACGCGGCGAAGACCAACCCGCGGATTGCCGATCCCTGCTTGCTCATGGCTTTGCCTTCTCGCTCTGGTCGGACGACGCGGCGGCGTGGCCGGCCTCCTTGTAGATGTTGCAGACGCGCGAACCGTCGCCGAAGAAGGCGATGCATTCGTCATAACTCGGCTCACCCTTACCCTTGACGTGGGCGAGCACGTAGTCGGCCACGGCCTCGATCTCGTTCGGCCGCAGGAACACATTCGCCTCGGGCGGCATGCGGTCCGCGACATCCTGGCGGGTCATCTCGTAGCATTTCGTGGTGTCATAGGAGCCGCGCACGAAGAACGGCATGCCGGTGCCCGGCCGCCCGCACGTCACGGTCTCGATGATCTGCTCGCGCGTCAGCTCGGTCTTGCGCAGCGACAGCGCATCGCCGCCATAGCCGCCGCCGCCATTGCCGTGCCATTTGTGACAGCCGACGCAATTGCCGCGCTTGAACACCGCCTTGCCCGCATCGGTCGGATCGCTCGCCGACTGTGCCTGCGCCATACTGACAAATCCCATCACCAGCGCGCAGCCGAGCCACGCGCCAACCAGCCATGATTGCTTCATTTGTTCTGTTTCTTGTCTTATTTCTCTCGGTCAGATCGACGCGGGAGGCCTCTCAGTGAAGCCTCCCGCGTCTGCGATGTCAGAGCGCGAACACGTAGAGCATCGAGCCCGGCTGCATCCGCTTCAGCTCGGGCGTGGCATCGATGAACCACTTGTCCCAGGCACCGCCGAGGCCGACCAGGATCGCGACATACTGCTTGCCGTCCACCGAGAACGTCATCGGAGGCGCATTGACGCCACCGCCGGTGTTGAACTGCCAGAGCTGCTGCAGCGACTTCGCGTCGTAGGCGATCACCTCGCCGGACGGCTGTCCGGAGAACACGAGGTCGGGCGTCGCCAGGATCCCGCCGAGGTTCGGGAATTGCGTCTCCGCCTTCCCTGCCACCTTGCCGGTGGTGACGTCGATCGCGGTCACGCTGCCGGTGATCTTGACCGGCTGGCTCGGTCCGCCACCGGTGAAGAACTCGCGCGCCTTGACCTTGTCCGGCGTCATCTCCTCGACCTTGATGTGGTTGCAGCTCTCGATGACGGGAATGTACCAGAGCTTCAGGTTCGGATTGTAGGCGGTCGGCGGCCAGTTCTTGCCGCCCATGTTACCGGGGCAGATATCCGTCTCCTTGTTGGTGCGGCTCGGCGTCACCGACGCGTTGTACTTCTGCACACCCTGCTTCGGATCATACTCCACCGGTTTGCCGGACTCGGGGTCGAGACCCTTGGTCCAGGTCACCTTCTTGACGAAGGGCAGACCCCAGATGAACTTGCCGCTGTTGCGATCGACCGCATAGGCAAAGCCGTTGCGGTCGGCCTCGAGCGCGAGTTTCAGCGTCGTGTTGTTGGGGCCGGGGACGTCGACCAGCACGTTCTCCGCCACGCTGTCATAGTCATAAGGATCGTTCGGCGTGTGCTGGTAGTGCCACTTGATCTTGCCGGTGTCGGCATCGAGACCGAGCGAGGAGTCGGTGTAGAGGTTGTCGCCGGGCCGGTATTCGTTGTCCCAGTCCGGTCCGGGATTGCCGACGCCCCAGACGATGGTGTTGGTCGACGGGTCGTAGCTGCCGGTGACCCAAGTCGATCCGCCGCCGCTTGCCTTGGCGTTCTTGTCGTCCTTCCAGGTTTCGGAACCGGGTTCGTCCTTGCCCGGGATGGTGTGGGTACGCCAGACTTCCTTCTGGCTCTTCAGGTCGGTCGCAGCGATCCAGCCGCGAATGCCGTATTCGGCGCCAGCGACGCCCGTGATCGCCATGCCCTTGACGATTAACGGCGCGCCGGTGATCACCTCACCCTTGTCGGGATCGGCGACCTGACGCTGCCAGGCGACCTGCCCGGTCTCCTTGTTGGTCGCGATCAGGCGGCCGTCGAGCGTGTGCGAGATCACGAGGTTGTCCCACAGCGCGACGCCGCGGTTGTCGACGCCGCAGCAGGCGACCGCGCCGGCCCAGTCGTGGTCGGTCTTGGGATCCATCTTCCAGAGCAGCACGCCTTTGCCGCCGTGCGCGTCGATCTTGTAGACCGAACCCCAGCCGTCGGTGACGTACATGAATCCGTTCTCGACGATCGGAGTTCCCTCCAGGCCGCCGTGCCCCCAGATTCCGCCGCCCTCGACGCCGCCGAGATGCATGGTCCAGGCGACCTTCAGGTTCTTGACGTTGTCCTTGTTGATATCCGCCAGCGACGAGAAGCGGGTCGCCGAATAGTTCTTGTGGTGGTGCAGCCAGTTGCCTGCTTCCTTGTCAGCATTGAGCAGGCGATCCTGGTTGACATCGTCGGCGAGCGCGAAAGAGCCCGCGAAGGTCGCGGCGGATGCTACTGCCGCCGCGAGCATGTGCGATTTAACCCAATTCAACCTTGTCATGAGTTCATTTCCTCCGGATCCAGCGTTCTTCATTGATCGAACCGCCCGTCACATACGGGTGGCCGCGCGAGAAGCCTTGAGTCCCGGCGATCGGCTGTGCCGCCCGCCGTCTTCCTTAGTCACTTGTCATAACTTGTCTTCGGTCACTTCTGGACCTGTACCTCCGTCTCGATGGTGCCTGCTTTCTGAAAAACGATTGCGCATTTGAAGGTCTCGCCCGGCGCGAGCGCCTGACGCAACTGCAGCAGCATGACGTGATAACCGTCGCGCTTCAGCTCGAGCGTCGCCTTGGCCGGGACTGGTATATTGGATATCGAGCGCATGGCGGGCGCGCCTTCGCCGCGATCAACGATGTGGCGTTCGGAAAAATTCGCAACCGGGCACCGGACACGGAGTAGCGCGTCGGCGCTGTCGGCCTCATTCTTGATCGTCATCGTCAAGGGAAGGTCTCCGCCTTCTTTGTCCGTAGCCGGTACGCGCGCATCCACAATCTGCAAGGATTCGTCCGCGACGACGTGATGCACCACTCCGAACGTGCTGATCAGGCAGAATAATGGCAACGCCATCCATGATCTGCGCTTCACGATCCTGCACGCAACGGCGCCATGCAACCCCCGCTCGAACGACATCAAGTTTTCTCCCAGCATGATTTTTGCGGCATTGTTTCACGCTTCGTCGCGCGCGACCAGCGATTGAAGATCGGGAACCCAACATCAATGCGATTTCGGCACGCATAGCCGTCATGCTAACTTTTTGCGCATGAGTGATCTCGATGCACTTCCACCGGAACAGCGCGATGCAGCGCATGCTGCGCTGCGTGAAATGATCGGTACGGTAACGATCGACGCCGTGACGCCGATCGCAGGCGGCGCCACGTCGGCGCGGTTGTTTCGGATCGACGCGGGCGGCAAGAATTATTTGCTACGAATCGAAGGCGTACCGAGCCCACTGCGCAATCCATATCAATATGTTTCGCTGCGCATCGCCGCCGAAGCAGGCATCGCGCCGCGACTCTACTATGTCGACGAGACGTCGCGCGTCGCGGTGATGGATTTTATCCAGCGGCAGCCGCTCGGTCGCTATCCCGGTGGGCTGCCGGCGCTGGCAAAGGCGGTCGGCGAATTGCTGGCGCGGTTGCAGGCGACGCCGACCTTTCCGGCTTTCGTGCGTTATCCGGATATCGTGGCTCGGCTCTGGGCCCATGTCTGCCGCAACGGCCTGTTCGCGCCCGGCGTACTCGACCAGTGCAACGAACATCTCGAACGCATTCGCGCGGGCTATGTCTGGGATGAGGCGAACTCGGTCTCGAGCCACAACGACTCGCTTCCCGCCAATATCCTGTTCGACGGTAACAGGCTCTGGATGATCGACTGGGAATCCGCCTATCGCACCGATCCGCTGGTCGATCTCGCGATCGTTGGCGACAGCTTCGCGCGAACGCCGGAGCTGGAGGAGATTTTGCATCGCGCCTGGCTCGGCCGGCCGCTCGACGCGGCGCTGCACACCCAGCTCCGATTGGTCCGCGCCCTCACCCGTCTCTATTATGCCGGCGTGCTGTTCAGTGCATCCGCGACGGCGCCGCGCGCCGCACCCGACACGAGTCTCGTGGCACCGACACTGACGGAACTCGCAGCCGCGACCGGCGCCGGCCGGCTCAAGAACGACACGCCGGCGGCAAAGCATGTGCTTGGAAAAATGTTCCTGGCCTCGTTCCTGACCGACGTCGCGACGCCCGGCTTCGATCTCTCGGTTTGACGGTCAGCCCGGCGGATTGAACGTACGCGCGAAGAACACCGTCGCGCGAGCCGTTTCCGAGCCGCACCTCGCAGGTCGCGCTGGTCTGCGGCAGCCTCGAACGCGCCGAGCGCCTCAGCGTCCGCTCGCTGATGCCGGAGAACGGCGTCATCTTCAGCGACGGCATCGAGGCCGACCGGCTCGACTTCAACTCGGGAACGGAAGCCCAGATCACGGTCGCGGACCGCGAAGGACGGCTGGTGGTGTGAGACTGCCGCACGCTCTTGCGGCGCAGCTCACTGCGGCACCGGATGCAGCCGCGCCAGCTGATCGAGCGACAGGCCAGCCTCGCGATCGCTCAAGGGAAAACGGACGATGATATCCTGACGGGCCACCTGCCCCCACAGCGCGTCCGACGACCATTTCTGCGGCTCGGGTCCGCGCGGACCGTCAATCCAGATGAAATACCATTCCGTCATGGACGCGACCAAATCTCCCTGGCCGGAAGATTGGTCCTTCGCCGGCCAATCCGCAACGCCGATTTTCGCGGCGGCATGGCTGCCCGCGGTTCGGGGCCTATTCGTATGGCCGGCCGTCCTTGTGCAGAAAGCGGCCGTCGGAGCTCGGGCTCATCATGTCGATGTCGGAACATGTGATGACGTCGGCACGCGAGCGCGAGCCGACCTCGAGATAGGTCGCCGTCATCTGCGACCTGTTGATCATGTGGTGCCCGTTGCTGGAATTCTTCCGGAAAGCCGCGCAATCGCCGGCGCGCAGCACCGTCTCGCCGCCGTCCTCGATCAGCACCACCTCGCCCGCAAGCACATAGACGAACTCGTCCTCGTCCGAATGCCAATGGCGCTGGCTCGACCAGTTGCCCGGCGGCAGCCGCATCAGATTGACGCCGAAATCGGCGAGCCCGCCGGCGTCGCCGAGACGCTGCCGGATTCGTTCCGCGCACGGTGCAGCGAACTCGGCCGGATAGCCGGTCCCCTTACGTTCCGGCACCTTTGTCAGATCGATCTTCGGCATGGCAGCGTCTCCGAGGCGATAACAGCAAACGAATGCGTGGCCCCAAGCGTGGATGTGCGGCTATCGCAACGGGCCGCCGGAATTGTGTCGGTTCGCTTTGTACGACGTCAGTCGCGCCCGACCAGATCCTTTGCCATCAGGATGTCGTCGTAGTAGCGGCCGTCGATCTTCAGGGCATGCCTCTCCAGCCCGTACTCGACAAAGCCGGCGCGCCGGTAGAGCCCGCAGGCAGGCTCGTTGCCCTTCACCACGGCGAGCTGCAACAGCTCGACCGATTGCGCGGCAAGCTCGAGCACCGCATCGACCAGGAGCCGGCCGACTCCGGCGCGTCGCGCCTGCTGCCGCACATACATCCCAACCAGCATGCCCTTGTGCTGCTGTTTCGGCCCTTGCGCCGCGATGAAACCGATGATGCCGGCGAGTTCGCCGCCACGAAACGCCCCAATTATCGCCGCCCCATGCGCGAGCCTCTCCACGAACCATTCGACGGAATGCACGCTCTCCGTCTCATACGCGCTGCCGAACGCCTCGGGACTGAAGCGCAGCGCCTCGAGACGGATGTCGCGATAAAGCGCAGCGTCCGCAGGCAAGAGGCGGCGAATCTCGATTGAGTGCGTCGTCATTCCGTGTCCTGTCTCCGTCGCGGCAGCATGGCCGATTGATCGGCAAGTCGATCGCGGTATCTATCGCAAGGCCAGCCTATTCCAAAGGGCATTGGAGCGGGTAAGGCAATCGATCCCTCGTATCCACGACATCGGCCGTCGCATGGCGGTAGACTTCGGATGACGCTTGCCTGACACTGGCGCATCGAGGAGAGGCCTATGGTTTTTTGGATCGCGAGTGCGGCTGGATTGGCGACTGCCTACCTTCTCGGTTCCATACCCGCGGGCTATCTCGCGGGGAAACTGCTGAGGGGTATCGACATCCGGGAGCACGGCTCCAGGTCGACCGGGGCCACAAACGTGCTGCGTACCCTGGGCAAGTGGCCCGCGTTGGCGGTCCTCCTGGTCGATGTCCTGAAGGGCGCCGGGGCGATCGCGTTTGCCCGCTGGTTTTATCCCTGGCTCCGGACGTTGCCGTCGGTTACGCCGCCGACGGCGATCGATCTGCAAACCTTGGAGCCTTGGGCAGTCTGCCTGGCCGGGCTTGCGGTATTGCTGGGCCACAGCCGTTCGATCTGGTTGAATTTTACGGGCGGCAAATCCGCGGCGACGGGGCTCGGCGTGTTGCTGGCGCTGTCCTGGCCTGTCGGTTTAGGCGCCGCCGCAGCCTTTGGCGTTGTGCTGGCAATTTCCCGGATCGTTTCCCTGAGCTCAATGTTGGCGGCGCTCACTGCGATCGCACTGGTCTGCGCGTTGGAGCAGCCGCTGCCATATCGGCTGCTCGTCATCGCAGGTGGCCTTTACGTGATCGCGCGTCATCGTGCCAACATTCAGCGGCTGCTGGCCGGGACCGAGCCGCGTCTGGGCTCAGGCGGACGAGAATCGCAAGTGGCGTCACAAGGCTAGTCTGTGCGCTCGGAGCGCGACCGATCTGTCACGCCGTCGGATGTGCTCCTGAAATGGCCTCGATGACATCTGACGAATGCGTCACGAAGCCGAAGCACTTCTTGACGTTGAACAGGGTTGCTTCAACGCAGTAGCCCGGCGAGGTCGTTGCGCAGCAGTCCTCGACCAGGAGGCAACCGTAGCCCAGGAAGTTCGCGTCGGTGAGCGAATGCAATACGCATTGATCGGTGTTGACGCCGGCAAACAGGATCGTCTTGGTGCCGAGATTGCGCAGAATGCTGTCCAGCGGCGTGTCCCAGAAGCCGCTGATCCGGTATTTGTCGACGTGAATGTCCTCGGGCTCCTGCTTCAATTCATCGACCACGGCCGCGGCCCAGCTGTCCTTCTGCAGCACGCGCGCGCCACTGCCCGGCAACGGCTCGCCAAGGCCGATGCCGACACCCTTCGGCTTGTAGAGATGGAGCTGGTTCGGCGCCATATTCTTCAGATCGGGCCGATTGCCCCAGTTCAGCCAGATGATTTGCACGCCGGCGTTCCGCAACACCGGGAGAAGCTTCTGCAGCGGCTCGATCGGCGCCCGATCCGGCGTGTGGTCGAGGCCGAGATGGTCGACCCATCCCCCCTTCGCGCAGAAGTCGTTCTGCATGTCGACGACGATGAGAGCGGTGCGATGCAGATCGACCGTCACCGTTTGCGGCTGCGCGTCGATCGTGACCGCCTTGGGCGGCGGCGGCGCCATCGCCATGTTGACGTTGGCGTCGTCGACCAGCCATTTGTAGCCGGGAGCAGACCCGAGAGGATTGGCGGTGTTGGGCGCTGTGGATTCCGCGGCCTTTGCTAAAGTTGAACTCGTCATCGGATTGTCCTCCCTTGGCTATGTTTTCTTGCCTATGTTTTCTTGACGTCCGTTGCGATCAGCCGCCGCGTTCGAACGGAATGGTCAGGGCTGAGGGCTGCCTGCTCTTTCCGACGAAGCCCGCGATGGCGACCAGCGCCAGCAAATATGGCAGCAGCAACAGCAACGCGACCGGCACGTCGATCTGCAACGCCGGCATCAGGAATTGCAGCGCGGTCGCGAAGCCGAACAGCAGGCATGCCGCCAGCGTGTACCAGGGATTCCAGCCGCCGAAGATCACGGCCGTGATCGCAAGATAGCCCGCGCCCTTGGTCATGTTCTCGGTGAACGTATTGCTGTCCGCAACCGACATGAAGGCGCCGCCGAGGCCGGCCAGGATGCCGGCGTAGAGCACGCCGAGATAGCGCGTCCTGGCGACGCTGATGCCGGCCTTGTCCGCGGCGCGCGGATCCTCGCCGACCGCCCGCACCGCCAGCCCGAACGACGTGTACTTCAGGATCAACCATGTCACGACGACCATCAGGATGCTGACATAGGCAAGCCCAGTCTGGTTCGCCAATGCCGGCCCGATCACCGGGATACTGGCGAGCCACGGCAGATTGAGCTGCGCGAAGCCGGGAATCGGATCGCGCGACAGCGGCCCGAAGATCTCGCGGTAGAGAAACGTCGTTGTTCCCAGCGCCAGGATGTTGAACCCGATCCCCACCACCAGCTGATTGGCGCGCAAGGTCACGCTCAACACGGCCTGCACCGCGGCAACCGCCATCGCGACCAATACGCCGGCCGCCACGCCGAGCAGCGGCGAGCCGGTCGCCCACGACGCCAGCGCCGCCGTGAACGCCGACATCAGCATCATGCCATCGAGGCTGAGATTGAGCACGCCGGCGCGCTCGCTCAGCATCTCGCCGGTTGCGGCGAAGATGATCGGAACCGCGAGACGCAGTCCGGAACCGATGAACACGGCCATTTGTTCGTCAATCATCGGGTCACCTTTCGGTTGGTGAAGATTGCGGAGCCTGCAATGACAATGACGATCAGGCCCTGACAGATCAGGACCACGGCAGACGGGACGTGCGCCGAGATTTCCATGTTGATGGATCCCGAGCGCAGGAATCCGAACAGCAACGCACCGATCACCACGCCGACGGCCGAGCCGCGCGACAGCAGGCCGACCACCAGGCCGTCAAATCCGTAACCCGACGAGAAATCGCTGGTCAGATAGAACTGCTGGCCGAGGATCATGATGGCACCGCCGAGACCGCCCAGGCCACCGGAGACCGTCATGGCCAGGATCACGTAGAAGCTCGTTCGCATGCCCGCGCGGCGGGAGGCCATAGCATTCAGGCCGACGGCGCGCAGCCGCAGACCGAGCGTGCTGTGCTTGAGCACCAGCCACACCACGACGACCGCGATCGCCGCGATCAGCAGACCGATATGGAGCGGAGATCCATTGTCCGGGAACAGCAGCGGCAGCTTGGTCGTGTCAGGAATCTCCGCCGATTCCGGCAGCGAAGACACGTCGCTGATCGGCTTGCGCAGCAGGTGAAACGACTCCACGGACCAGTAGACGAGCGGCAGCGCAATGAAGCTCAACAGCAACGTGCTGATGACCTCGTTGGTGCCGCGTGCGGCCTTGAGGAAGCCCGCGAGGCCACCCCAAACAGCGCCGGCGATAGTCCCCACGGCGAGCGGCACGATAAACGCCAGTCCCAACGGCAAGCCGCCGGCGCCGTGCAGGGCCGCGGCCGTCGCGAACATGCCGCCCATCGCGATCTGCCCCTCGCCTCCCACATTGGTCAGGTTGGCGCGGCTGGCGAAGATGAAGCCGAGACCGACCAGCGCGAGGCTGATGGCGCGATTGATCGACGCACCGATGTTGAAATCGCTGCCCGCCATGCCGTCCCAGAAGGCTTCGATCGCCTCGAGGACGGATGCGCCGGTGGCGGCGATGATGAGCAGGCCGATCCCGAGCGCGATCAGGGTCGCTACCACCGGAACCAGAACCTGCAACGGCACGAGCTCGAGCCGCGCGCCCTGCGCGACCCGCGCAAGCTTCGGATTTTTCATGACCATGGCCAACCTAGACATGCGCGTGCCCCGACATCATCGCTCCGATCGCCTCGCGGCTGAACGACCCGGCCGCGAGCTCGCCAACCAGCTTTCCGCGGTAGATCACCGCGATCCGATCCGACACCGCCATCAGCTCCTCGAGCTCGCTGGAGATCAACAGCACCCCGAGACCGTCATCGCGCGCGGCACGGATGCGATTGTAGACGGCCTCGATCGCACCGACGTCGAGGCCTCGCGTCGGCTGCGCGGCCAGCAGGAACACCAGCGGATCGAGCGAGAGCTCGCGTGCAAGCACCGCCTTCTGCTGATTGCCGCCGGAAAGGCTCGCCATCGAAACATCAGGGCTGCTCGCGCGTACGTCGAAGTCGCGCATCATCGCCTCCGCCGCCTTGCGGCGCGCGGACTTGTCGAGCAGGCCGAAGCGACTGAACTTTCCGATCGCGCCGAGAAACAGGTTCTCGGCAACCGACAACTCCTTGATGCAAGCCAGCGCATGGCGATCCTCGGGCACGATGCCGACACCCGCATCCGTGATCTCTTGCGGCGTGCAACCGGCCACCGGCGTGCCGCCGACCACGATCGCACCGGCGCTTGGCGAGGCGAGCCCGGCCAGGATCAGGCCGAGCTCGGTCTGGCCGTTGCCCTCGACGCCCGCGATCCCGACGATCTCGCCGGTGCCGACCGTGAGGCTCAGGCCGTCGAGCCGCGGCACCCCATGCGGGTCGCGATACACGAGGTCCGAGATCTGTAGCACCGCCTCGCCCGGCGACACCGGACCGGCCGCTTCTGCGGGTTTCGCCGGCGTCTTGCCCTCGATGTCGACGGCGGCGGCGAGCACCGAACCTGCCGACTGAACGTCGCGGCCGACCATCGAGCGCACCAGCGATCGGATGTCGGCGCCCTCCATCGCCACGGTCTCGATGATCCGGCCCTGCCGCAGCACCGTCGTGCGATCGGCCACGCGGCTGATTTCGCCGAGCTTGTGCGTCACCAGGATCACGGACTTTCCGCGCAGCGCCACCTGGCGGCAGATCGCCAGCAGCGCGTCGATTTCGTCTGGCTGCAGAACAGCCGTCGGCTCGTCAAGCACGAGCAGTTGCGGATCGCCGAGCAGGCATTTGATGATCTCGACCCGCTGCCGCTCACCGACCGAAAGCTCGTCGATCCGCGCTTCGGGGTCGATTTCGAGCCCGTATTCCGCCGCGAGCTGCTCCATCCGCACGATGATGTCCTGCGGCTTCAACACCGCGCTGGCGCGGCCGAGCATCAGGTTCTCGGCCACGGTCATGTTGGGCACCAGGCTGAAATGCTGATGCACCATCACGACGCCGCGCTGCAGCGCTTCCGCCGGGCCGCGCGGATCGAACGGCTCTCCGCCGAGCGTCATCGTGCCGGCATCCGGCCGATGCACCCCGAACACCAGATTGCACAATGTCGATTTGCCGGCGCCGTTCTCGCCAAGCAGGCAATGCACCTCGCCGCGCTCGATCAGCAGCGATATGTCGTCGAGCGCGGTGAAAGCCCCGAAGCGCTTGGTCAAGCCAGACAGTTCGAGAAGCGCCACGGTTAGCCCACCTTGACTTTGATCTTGTTCGACAGCAGGCCGTCCTTGAGCTCCTTGATCTTGGCCTGGATCTCAGGCGTTGCCCCGGCGCAGATCTCGATGTCGGCCGAACGTGGCCCCATCGCGAGGCCGAACTGCTTGTACTCCGGGTGCCACGTTCCGGCGACGGCCTGGTCGATGGCATATTCGACCATGAACCCGATGCCGCTGACCGTGTAGGCGATGTAGAGCGGGTTGTTGTCGGAGCAGTAGTTGGTATAGCTCCCGATCATCCTGGTGCCCTTCTCGCGCGCCGCCTGCTCCATTCCGCGCACGCCGAGATTGAGGATGTTGTAGTGGACGTCGGCCCCCTGCGCGATCGCAGCAAGGGTCGCTTCCTTCGCCTTGGCGACGTCGTCGAAGTCGCCGGTGTAGGTCACGAAGCATTTGGTGTCCGGCTTGACGTGCTTGGCGCCGTTCGCGAATTCCGTTCCGGTGTTGACGATGGCCGGAATTTCAAGCCCGCCGACGTAGCTCACCGCACCGTTCTTCGACATCATCGCGGCGACCGCGCCGGCAATGAAGCCGATCTGGGCCTGCAGCACGTCGTATTGCGCGACGTTTTCGGTCGGTTGTCCGGTCGGGCCGACGATAGAGAACTTCACCTTCGGGAATCGCTTGGCGACCTTGAGCACCGATGCCTGGGTCTGCCCCGCGGCGCCGATCACCATGTCATTCTTGCTCGCGAGCGTAACGAGCGCCTGCTCCATGTCGGCGAACTTGACGTTCTCGATCGACGTGATCACGACCTTGTTGCCGTGGCGTTGTTCGGCCGCCTTCATGCCGTTATAGGCCGACTCCATCCAGCCATGGTCTGCCCGCGACCCCGGAATGAGAATGCCGATGCGCAGCGGCTTCGCCGCATCGTCGGCGAAGGCCAGCCGCCCTGATGAACTGATCCAGGCTGCCGAGAGCAGGCCTGTTTGCAGAAATGCACGACGGGTACCGTTCATCTGTTTCCTCCTGTTCGTTCCCGGTGTTGCCGCAATCTTTGTTGCGGTATTTTTTCAATCGGCAGCGCGACCGCTGCCGTCGTTCTCAGACTCGAAGCAACGTCATCTCCGGCCACCGTCGCCAGCGCGCCGACGGCGTCGACGAAGCACTTCATCGGAGCCTGCACGACGCCGGCGCCGATGATCCCCATGCCCGGCTCCTTGTGCGCCGTTGCGGTGTTGATCACCGGCCGCATGCTCTCGTCCACGACCTTGCGGACGTCGATGCCGACCGGAGCTCCGATGAAGTCGAGCATCGGCAGGGTGAAGCCGGGATTGCGGCCGATCGTGACGTGCGCCATCTCGCGGGAATAACGCAGGGCGTCCTGCGGCGTGCCGCCGACGAACTGCACCATCGCCGGAGCCGCCGCCATCGCGAACGCGCCCAGGCCAGCAGTCTCGGTGATCGCGCTGTCGCCGATATCGGGATTGGCATCGGCCTCGCTGAAACCGGGCAGGAACAGGCCGACGGGGATGTCGGCCGGACCGACAAACCACTGCCCGTTCAGCCCGCTGACCCTGATCCCGACATTCACGCCGTTGCGCGCCATTGCGGTCACGATGCTGCTGAACGGCACGCCGTGCGCGGCATCCATGGTCGCCTTGCATGCCGCCATCGACAGGCTGAGGAAGAACATGTCGTCCGCCCCGATCGTCCGCAGCGTCTCATGGACCAGATCGCGCGAGATCGAGGATTTGAGCAGCGATTCCGTGACGGCGCGATACAGCAGCAGGGTCGCGGCCGTGTTGCGATTGTGGACGTCGTCGCCCATGTGCAGCGACTGCGACATCAGCGGCTTCAACGGCAATCCACCGTCGATGCCGGCGACCGCGGCCTTCAGACATGGCGCCAGCACATTTTCGATCAGCTTGAGGCCTTCGATCACCTCGGGCGCGAAAGCGCCGAAACGCAATGTCTTGGCGCCGCCGGATTCCATCATCGGCGCATAGGCTCGATTGCCGGTGGTCTGGTTCTGCACCACGAACAGCGGCATCGAAGGCGAAATAATCCCGGTCATCGGCCCGACCGCACCGAATTCATGGCACGGCGCGAAGCGGATGCCGCCTGCCGCGACGAGTTGCTCGGCCTCTTGCTGGGTTGTCGCCCATTTCTCGTAGAGAATTGCGCCGACGACCGCCCCCTTCATCGGGCCGCACATATCGCGCCAGGCGATCGGCGGACCGGCGTGGAGCAGCGTCCGGCCCATGTCCGGCCAGACTTCGGACGCGTGCGCCGCGACGTCGACCCATACCGGCTGCGCGGTCAGGATGCGCTCGAGCACTTCCGCATTGGCGCGATCGATCCACGATCCGAGGCAGTCGGCATCGCCGTCATCGCCAACCAGTTGCGCGAGATTCCAGGCGACTTCGGGACTTCCGTCGCCGACCGGCTGCCACTGCAGACGCACCAGCGGGGCCCCGCTGCTCTCGACACCGCGGTCGAGGCCGGAGGCGCCGAGGCTGATGACCGAGGTCTTGTGCTGGAGCGCGGAAGGGGCTGCGTTCATCATCGTTCTCCACCTTGCATCACGCGACGCCCCGTGGCGTTGTCGTCCGCGGCCATACGGCTCGCGATGGCTTGCGCGGCAAGCGCTGCGGCCGTGCTGCTGCCGACAATCTCCGCGCCGGCGTCCGCCAACATGGCTTTCTGGGTCTCGTAGGGCTGCGGATCGGAACCCGTGCCGCAGACGAAGCAGACCACGGGAAGCTCCCGCCCCTGCGCTCGCGCCGCGGCCTTCGCCCGCCGGATCGCCGGGGCCAGGAGCTCTGCCGGATTGGGGTGGCTGCCGTAACCGAGCACGACGTCCATGACGATGCAGGCAACGGTCGGATCGTCCGCTTCCTTCAGCAGCCGTTCGATCCGGACGCCATAGTCGATCATCGGATGCGGACGCCCCACCGTGAATTCATCACTGCCGAGATCGATCGCCGTGTGCCCGTGGCTCTCTTCCACGTCGGCGAGGCGATCTGCGCCGGCAAGCGGCGCGTTCGACCGGGCACGAATGCCCGCCGCCCGCCAGATGGTCTGGGCTTCCGAGCAAAACGTTCCGCCGGAGTAGAGACCGCGCAGGTGGCGCTGCGAGGGTGCCAGCGACGCACAAACCCGTGTTGCCAACTGTTCGATCGCGCCTTCGTTACGCTCGGGCTGGCCGGGCGCCGCAAGCGCGAGGGCCTGCCGCGCCGTCTCCTCGAGCGACGATGTGCGGTGAACATTGCCGGCGGATGCTGCCGGCTCGCCGCCGAGGAAGCAGATCACGACCGGCTTTCCGATCGCGCGAGCGCGCTCGATCACCCGCTTCTGGACATCGGGCGCGGGAGGCTTGGAGACGATGGCGACAACTTTGGTCTGCGCGTCGGCGGCGAGCAGCTCCAGGCCCTGCAACATGGTGATGCCGCCGACTTCGCTGGAAACGTCGTGGCTGCCGGTGCCGATCGCCTGCGAGATGCCCTGGCCATGACGATGGATCTGGCACATCACCTCCTGCAGGCCCGTGCCGGACGCTCCGACGAGCCCGATCGCGCCGCGCCGAACGACGTTGGCAAATCCAAGCGGCACTCCGTTGATGATGGCCGTACCGCAATCCGGTCCCATCACCAGCAGGCCCTTCTGCGCCGCAACGCGCTTGATGGCCTGCTCCTGTTCGATCGGCACATTGTCGCTGAACAGCAGCACGTTGAGGCCTTGGCGCAGCGCCTTCAAGGCTTCGGCGGCGGCATAGGGGCCGGGCACCGAGATCAGTGCGAGGTCGGCATGATCGGCCATCGCGACGCCGCCGGAGATCGAGCGCGGCGGTGCTTCCGCCGCGGCTTCAGTCGATCCGCCCTTCGGTTCTTCGCCGGCGATCAGGGAGTGGATCTCGCGCTCCGCGGCTGCGAGCTTTTCGGGCGCATCGTCCGCCACAACGATCATGATATCGCCCGGCTTGGCGCTCTCGAGCGCCGGACTCATCAGCCCGGCCTGCTGCAGGAACTCCTTGTTGCTGCGCGTTCCCATCAGCAGCGTGACCCGCTGCACGCCGGTCCGCGCGACCGTGACCTGCGAGATCCGCATCAACGACACGGAATCTTTGTACAGATTCGCCTTTATGCTGGATTGAATGGCCATCGCCTTGTCGTTCCCTTGAATCCCGCAGGCTGCTTGTTTGTTTTGTATGTGTGAGCTTGAGCCAGCGGCCAGCTCGATCGCCTGATCAGAGTGAGGCGCCGACGCGCCTCAACTGCTTCAACTCGGTGAGCGCGGGCGCCATTGCAGCCATCAGGATCGGACCGCCATCTTGCTCGACGCTCGAATGCAGATTGGCGCGGGCGAATGTCCCACCGATGCGCCAATCCCGGTGGTTACTGAACGACGTGCGTCCCCGTCTCGCCCCGCAGCGCCGCCATGGCGCAATCGAGGTGACTGATGATCGCGCGCTTGCCGCCTCCCTCGAGAAACCGGATTGCCGCATCGACCTTGGGTCCCATGCTTCCCGGAGGAAAATGTCCCTCGCGGTGGTAGGCCTTGATCTCCTCGAGGCTGACCTGGTCCAGTTCCTTCTTGTTCGGCTTGCCGAAATTCACCGCGACACGCGGGACTGCGGTCAGGATCAGCAACTCTTCGATACCAAGCACATTGGCGATATGAGCGGATGTCAGATCCTTGTCGATGACCGCCGGCACGCCGGTGCGCACGCCCTTTGCATCACGAACCACCGGAACGCCGCCGCCGCCCCCCGCGATGACGATCGTTCCCCGCTTGACCAATGCATCGACCAGCGAGATGTCGCAGACATGCTTGGGCTTTGGCGACGGCACGACATGGCGCCAGCCACGCCCTGAATCCTCACGCATCGCCCAATTGAGCTCGGCGCTGATCTTCTTCGCCTCGTCCTCGGAGAAGAACGGTCCGACGAACTTCGTCGGGTTCTTGAACGCGGGATCGTCTTTGTCCACCTCGACCTGGGTCAGCAGGCTTGCCACATGTCGCTGGTTGCCTTGCTCGCGCAGGGCATTCTCGATCGCCTGCATCAGGAGATAGCCGATGCCGCCCTGGCTGTGCGCGACGCATATGTCCATGTCCATCGGCGGAATTCGGCTCATCGTCAGCATCTGGCGCATCATGATCTTGCCGACGACCGGCCCGTTGCCGTGCGTAATGACCAGTTCATTGTCGAGTTGCGCAAGCGGCAGCAGCGCTTCCGCAGTGATCCGCGCGACGGACTTCTGCTCCTGGGAAGTGCCCCTGATATCCTCGGGGTGAACCGCATTGCCACCGATCGCGACCACCAGGCGACGCGGCACGTCATTGAGTGTACGCATTTCCTTACCTCCCGGCATTCTGGACGATGGCAACCGCAAGCTCGCACGCCTGGGCATTCGACGGCGCAACGAGGATTCCGGCCTGCTCCAGTTTCTTGACCTGCGCGGAGCGGCCTTGCGGATCCTGCTCTGTGCCGACGACGGACGCGATCAGCGCCGGCGCATCTTGCCCGCGATCAGCGACGATCTTCGTCAGATGCTCGGCGGGATCGGCATGCGCGCCATAGCCGAGCACAAGGTCGAGCAGGACCACCGAAAGATCGCGGTTCTTCAGCGCGGCACGCAACGCATCGTCGCGCACTGAGGGGTCGATCATCGGGTGCGGCCGGCCACGGGTATATTCGTCGTCGCCGAGGTCGATCAGCCGATCCCGTCCGGCGTTCGGCTCGACGCCGAGCTTGACCACGCCGGGGATGGCGGCATTCGACGCCACCTTCCGGCCTGCGGCAGCGAGGATCACCTGAGCTTCGGCACACAGCGTTCCGCCGGCGAACAAGCCCTCGATCCCGCCGCGGCCGCTGCGCGGAAGCCGCGACGCGACCGCGTTCGCGTCGAAGCCCGCGCCGATCTTCTTGTCTCCCAGTGCCAGCTCCGCGGCGCCCTTCAGCGTCGGCGAGAAGCGGGCGTTCGGCGGCAGCTCGATCTCCGAAGCACCGATGAAGCACACGGTGTACGACTTCCGGCTTCTGCCGATCCGCTCAAGGACGGATTTGGCGACATCGGGATGCGGCGGCTTCGAGATCAGCACCACATGATCGGTTTCCGGATCGGACTCGAAGGCATCGATCGCCATCAGCGTGGTGATGCCGCCGATATCCTTCTTCAGATCGCGCCCGCCGACCCCGATGGCGTGGGAGATTCCCGCGCCGGCTTCCGAGATCAGGCACGAGACCTCCTGCGTTCCGGTCCCGGACGCGCCGATGATGCCGATCCTGCCGCGCCCGATCTTGTTGGCGAACGCCAGCGGCGCGCCGCCGATCACGGCCGTTCCGCAGTCCGGTCCCATCATCAGGAGGCCGGCCGCCCGCGCCTGCTGCTTGAGCGACAATTCGTCCTCGAGGGACACGTTGTCGCTGAACATCAGGACATGCAGGCCGCGATTGAGCGCCTTGCGGGCCTCGGCGGCAGCGAACTCGCCGGGAACGGAGATCAGCGCAAGATTGATCTCCGGCCTGACCTTCACAGCCGCGGCGATCGAGTGCGGCCGCCAGGCAGCCTGCGCGTCGCCCTGGGTCTTCGGCTTGTCGAGCGACTTGATCGCATTGTCGAGGGCTTCGCGGGCAGCGGACTCGGAGGCGGCCTTGACCGCGATCACGAGGTCATTGCCCTTCACGGCAGTGCCCTCCTCCAGCAGCCCCGCATTGCGCATGATCGCAGCGTTCGACGGAGTTCCCATCATCAACGCCGCCTCGATCACACCGGGCGAGCTGGCCACCTCGCGCGACAGCCGCATCAGCGCGACCGAGTCGAGATAGAATCCCTTGCGGACCTCGTTCAGGACAACGACGTTCATGACACACCCAAATCCTTGGCGATCGCGACGATCGCCTGCTGGAAGCACGCCAATGGCGCCTTGACCACGCCGGCACCGACCTGGCCGATGCCGGGCTCGCGATGCGCGATGCCGGTGTTGATGACGGGCACCACCCCGGAATCGACGACCAGGCGGATATCGATGCCGGTCGGCACGCCCGCGAAGTCCATTGCGGCGATGGTCCATTCCGGATTCTGTGCAACCGTGATCTCGCCCATCGAGCGGGTGAAGTTGCCTGCCTCGGACGGCGCGCCCGCCCCCACGAAGCCCGCGACGGCCGGCGCCGCCGCCATCGCAAATCCGCCCAGGCCGATCGTCTCGACGATCGCGGAATCACCCATGTCCGGATTGGCGTCCTTCTCGGAATAGCCGGCAAAGTACAGCCCTTCCGGCATTTCGACCGGCGCAGTGAACCATTGCTCGCCGAGCCCGCTGACGCGGATTCCGAAATCGGTGCCGTTGCGGCACATGGTGGTGACGATGGTTGAGCCCCGAATGCCGTTGGCGGGATCGGTGATCGCCTTGCCCATCGCCATCGCGATGTTGAGGAAGAACTGATCGTTCTGCCCGATGAATGCGAGGCATTCGGCGAGAACGGCGTTGTCGGTCGAGGTGCGCGCCATCCAGGGCGCGATCTCGCGAAGGAAAACGCTCGAGCAGGCGAGATTGCGCTGATGCAGCTCGTCGCCCATCGACAGGCCCCGCGCGACGATCGATTTCAGGTCGATGCCGCCGGCGGCACGGATCGCCTTACCGAGCGTCGGCCCGAACACGTCGCGCAACCAGGCGAGCCGCTTCAGCACGCTGGCGTCGTTGCCGCCGAAGCGCATCACCTTGCCGAGCCCCTCGTTGATCGCGCAATAGGCGCGGTTGGCGAAGCGCGCGTTCTCGACCACGAACAGCGGCATCGACATCGTCGTCATGCCGGTCATCGGGCCGACCGCGCCGAAGTGGTGGTTCGGGTGAAATTCAATCTCGCCATTGGCGGCGAGCTTGGTCGCGGTCGGCAGATCCTGCGCCCATCCCTCGAACACGATGGCGCCCGCGACCGCACCGCGCATCGGGCCGCACATCCTGTCCCAGGAGATCGGCGGTCCGGCGTGGAGGATCATCCGTTCGCGCAGGCCCGGGATCAATTCGCGGGCGGGAACGATATCGATCAGCCGCGGCTCCCCTTCGAGGATCCGGGTGAGCGCCTGTTGGTTTGCGTCTTCGATCAGCTTCATCGGTGCGCCCTCACACACCGAGCTTCGCGAGCAGGGCCGCCATCTGCGGATCTCCGCCTGCCGACGGCTTCCAGTCGAGGTGAACGACCTCGATGCCGCAGTCGCTGAGGTCCTTCACGAACCCCTCAAGCCCGACATTCACGACTTCGACCTTGCGCGCCAGCAACTGCTGATACTGCGGCCTATCCTGATCCGTCATCGTCTCCGCCCTAACCAAGTTCGTTTTCGTTGTGTCGAGTTAATAAGAAAACACTTACTTCGTCAAGACCGGATTCTCGAAGAATGCGGATTTCCGCAACCCTCGAACAGCGGACCGGTCGAAGCGCGATCGCGCCTTAAAAAAAGTGCTCCGAACTTCGTTCGGAGCAGTCTGGGAGAACTCGAAATTCGGTCTGCAACGGCGTCACCGTTCGCGAAGGGCGTGGCGCAGGACGATCAGACTGCCGGAAAATGCATCCAGTCCGGATGAATGTCCGATCGCGGTCAGGGCCGTGAGGGCGCGACGAAATCCGGCAGCCTCGCCACTCATCGTTGCATGGATGGCAGCGTGCAGTGCCGCCGCGCCGTAACCCAGCGCCGCCGCGCGCAGATGGATTCGGCTGATGTCGTTGGTGCCGTCGAGCAGCGCGCGGCAACGGTCCCACAATGCGTCGCGACATTTGATGCGTCCGAGCGCTGCCAGCGCAATCAGCGCACCGCCGATCAGGTCGTCGCCGGACGGCGTCAGCCCCGGCCCGAGACCGATCAGGCTGGCAAGCCCGGACTCGCGATCCGCATCGTCGTCCGAGCCTGCGAGGATTAGCTCCAGCGCGGCGAGACCGGGCATGGCAGCCCGAACCAGCGCAGGGCCGTCGCTTGGAACTCGTCCGGACCCGGCCACGGCGAGGCCCTCCGCAATCAGATCACCGCCCCACACCTCGTCGACGGCATCAAGGCCGCGTCGCAGGCTAGCCGTCGACCAGTGTGGTGCAGCGGGCGGCGCCCAGACCGACCGCGCGGCAAGATTCGCAAGCGGCGTCGCTCCGATCCACAGAACGGAGTCCGCGACCCGCACCGGATCGCCGACCGCCAATCCCGGCCATCGGAAGTCGCCGACGACCTGCAACGGACCCGATCCGATGCCGATCCGTCCAACGCAGATCCAGATCCCGTCGATCACAGCGTAGAACGAACGTTCGAACACGGCGACGACCTGGCCCGCGGCGCGATCGCGAAGCGCCCTGTCGGCAAGGAGCCCCACTTCCACATCGGCACAGATCGTCGCGGCGGGTTCGGGACGCCGCTCGCCCGATGCACTTGCGCGACCCGGCTGCCTTCCGTCAGCTTCGCGGCCTTCGATCAACATCCGCCCTCGCCTCCCTCAGCGTGCCTGTGCCGCGAGCCGTTGTGGCGCGCCGGCCTGGGCCTCGCCGCCCAGATAGGCCGCCTCGAGCAGCGGATCCTCGGCGATGATGTCGGCAGCGCCGCTCTTCAGGATCGCGCCGGTCTCCAGCAGATAGGCCCGGTCGGCCAGCGCGAGCGCGTGGCCTGCCATCTGATCGACCACGATGATGGTCATGCCCTCGCTGCGCAGCCGCTCGAAGGACGCGAACAACTCATCGACCACGAGCGGCGCCAACCCGAGCGACGGCTCGTCCAGCATGTAGATCTTCGGCCCGGTCAGAAGGCCGCGCGCCACCGCGAGCATCTGCTGCTCGCCTCCCGACAACAGGCCGGCGCGCTGATCGATGCGCTCCTTCAACCGCGGGAAGCGCACGAACATCGCCTCGATCTCGGCATCGAGGTCGATTCCCTTGCGCGCATAGGCGCCGAGCTGCAGGTTCTGCTTCACCGTCAGCTCCGGAAACACCTGCCGCCCTTCCGGCACCAGCACGACGCCATTGCGGGCACGAACATGCGCGGGCATCCGGTCGATGCGCGTCTCGGCGAGCCGCACTTCGCCCGTGGAGCGCGGCGGCTCGAGACCGGCGATCGACCGCATCAGGGTGGTCTTGCCGGCGCCGTTCGCGCCGAGCACGGCGACCGCCTCGCCGGGCGCGACCACCAGATCGATCCCGTTCAAGGCGCGCGACAGGCCATAGAACGAATCGAGCGTCTTGACCTCGAGTGCGGTGCCCTGCCGCGCCGGTCGCGGCGCGCGGCTTTTCTCACCGGGCGTGGCGTCGCCGAGATAGGCCTTGCGGACCAGCGGATCGTTACGGATCGCCGCCGCATCGCCGATCGCGATGCGCTTGCCGCCGTCGAGCACGACGATGAGATCGCTTAGCGACATGATCATCGGCATGTCGTGCTCGACGATGATGACGGCGATCCCGAGATCGGCGATCCGGCGCAACAGCGCAGTCAGGCGTTGCTTGTCGCCCTTCGAGAGGCCCGCCGCGGGCTCGTCGAGCAGCAGGATGCGGGGCCGCAACGCCAGCGCGCGCGCGATCTCGACCAGCCGCTTCTCGCCATGGGACAGCGAATCCGCAAGACGGTCGACATCGCCGTCGACACCGGCAAATCGCAGCAGGAACCGGGCGAAACTCTCGGTCTCCGCGTTACGCAGCGCGGAGACAACGCCGCCGAGACGGCCGACCCGCTCGGCCAGCAGGACGTTTTCCAGGATCGTAAGCGAGCCGAACAGCTGCGTGGTCTGGAACGTGCGCGCCACGCCGACCCGCGCCAGCAAATGCGACGTCATGCCCGTGACATCGCGATCGCCGAGCTTCACCGTCCCCGCCTGCGGCCGGTAGAAGCCGCAGAGCAGATTGAGCGCGCTGGTCTTGCCGGCGCCGTTGGGACCGATGATGCTGGTGACCGCACCGGGCGCCGCCTTGAACGATACGCCCTGGACCGCGCGCACGCCGCCGAACGAGATCGAGAGATCCGTCACGTCGAGCCCCGCCGCGTTGTGGGTCTCGAGGATCGCGGCATCGGCATTCGCCGCCGCGATCGCGGGCTCGGCCACCGGCTTGCGCGCCGGCAGGAATTTTGCCGCGAGCTGCTCCACGAGTCCGACGATGCCGGAGGGTGCGGCGCGCAGCACGACGAACAGCAGCACGCCGAAAGCCAGCAGGCGATACTCGGCGAGATCCGACAGCGCTTCGGGCAGCAGCACCACCAGTGCTGCGCCGATCACCGGGCCGAGCACCGAGCCGGCGCCGCCGACCATCACGGCGAACAACAGCAGCACCGATTGCAGGAACGGGAACGAGCTCGGGCTGATATAGCCCTGCAGCGGCGCGAACAGCGCGCCGGCCAGCGCCATCGCGGCCGCCGAGATCACGAAGGCCACGGCGCGGACCTGCACCAGATCGATGCCGAGCGAGCGCGTCGCGACCTCGGTATCGCGGGCGGCTCGCATCGCATAGCCCCAGCCGCTGCGCTTCAGCCGCTCGAACAGGATGAGGCCGACAAACACCAGCGCGACGCCGGCGATGGCAAGCGAACGCTCGGACAGCGCATAGCCGAACACGCTCGGCGGCGCGCTCAGCATCAGGCCGTTGCCGCCGCCGGTGAGGTCGCGCCACTCGATCGTGACATGCTCGACGATGAAGCCAAAGGCAATCGTCACCATCGCCAGATACGGCCCGCGCACGCGCAGCGCCGGCATCGCGAGCAGCCCGCCGACGATGCTGACCAGCACGATGGCTCCCGCCGTCGCGGCGAGGTAGGGCCAGCCGGCCTTCTCCATCAGCAGCACGGTGGTGTAGGCACCGATCGCCATGAAGCCGATATGGCCGAGCGAGATCTGGCCCGCGAGACCGAGCAGGACGTTGAGGCCGATGCAGCCGATCGCCGTCAGCGAGATCGTTGCGATCAGGAACACCGAATAGCTGTCCGCGACCGCGGCATAGCCGATGGCAATCGCGAACGCCGCGACCGCGACGAGAAGGGAGGCGCGCGAGGTCATACCTTCTTAACTCCAGCTCGGCCGAGCAGCCCGTGCGGCATGACGACGAGGATGACGATGACGGAAGCGAACGTGATGATCTGGGTGTAGACCGACCCGAGATAGTTGGTCGCGAACACCTCGATCAGGCCAAGGCACAATCCGGCCAGCATGACGCCCCAGGCGCTGCCAAGACCGCCGATGATGGCGGCGGCGAACGCCTTGATGCCGAACAGCGTGCCCATCTCGGACGAGACGTTGAACAACGGCGCGATCAGCAGCGCGGCGACACCTGCCAGCATGGCCGATACCGCGTAGCTCGCGGCAATGGCGCCACTGACATTGATGCCCATCAGCCGCGCGGCATTGGGATTCTGCACCACCGCAAGCATCGCGACGCCATGCCGCGTGCGGCGGGTGATCAGATGCAGCGCCAGCGCAAGCAACAGGCCGACCACGGGAATCAGGAGCTGCAGGGGGTAGACCCCTGCCCCCTCCACGATCTGGATCGGCTTGGCCGCGAGCATCGACGGGAAGCTGCGCGGCTCCTTGCCGAACACGAACAGCATCACATTGTCGACGATGATGCCGACCGCAACGGTCGCCATCAGCCAGTTGTCCGACCCGCGGAGCACGAACGGACGAACCGCGAAGCGTTCAATCAGGACGCCGTAAACCGCGCAGACCAGCAGCACCGCGGGGATGCCGATCGCGGCCGGCCAGCCCCACACGATGAGGAAGAAGTATCCGGCAACGGCTCCCAGGGTCATCGAGCTGCCCTGCGAGAAGTTGACCGTGCCGGATACGGCGTACGTGACGTGAAAGCCCAGCGCGAGCAGACCGTACATGCTCCCCAGCGCCATTCCGGTTATTATCGCCGAAAGAAACGACATCGATGATCACCCCGATCTGCTTGCTGGACGGCCGCTGCCGTCAGTTCTTGAACGGCAGGATGTGGTTGTCCTCGAAATGGGCCCAGATGTAGTCCTGCGCCGTCAGCGCATCGTGCTTGTCCTGGGCGAACGGCTTCTCATAGGTCTTGATCAGGCCTTCCAGCCGGTCGATTCCGTAGAAGCCGTCACGAATGGCGGTCGGATCCGTGCTGCCGGCCTTCTGGATCGCGCCGGCGATCACCAAGACGCTGTCATAGGCGTTGGCGAAGCCGACTGCGGGCGTCACGTCCGCCGGGCCCTTGATGTCCGGATACTTCGCCTGCAACTCGGCGAGCACGCGCTTGCCGACCGGCGAAAGGTTGCCGAAGAAGCTGTAGGTCTGGACGAACACGACGCTCTCGGCGCTCGGCCCGGCGAGCTCGGTGAAGCGGCCGCCCGCCGGTCCCCAATGCGACACGATCGGCGGCGCCCAGCCCATCCGGTCCAGCGACTTCACGACCTGCGAGGATGGACCGACATTGCCGACCAGGAACAGGGAGTCGGCGCCGGCCTGCTTGAGCCGGGACAATTGCGCGACCACGTCGACATCGTTCGCCTCGAACTTCTCGACACCCGCCGGCTCGATCCCGGCCGCCTTCAGCGCCGCGCGCAGGCCGTGCTCGTTCGATTCGCCCCAGGGATTGTTGACCAGGATGAGGCCCGGCTTCTTGGCCGCGAAGGTCTTGCCGGCGAACGCGACGATCGCCTTGTCGACCTCGTCGTCCATCGCCGAGACGCGGAACACATAGTTGGAGGCGGCGCCGTTCTGCGTGATGTTGGTTCCGGCCGCCCATGGCACCACGAACGGCATCTTGACGTTGTTGACGAACGGCACGATCGCGAGCTGGACCGGCGTATCGAGACCGCCGAGCAGCACCGCGACCTTCTCGCGCTGGATCAGTTCGCGCGCGGCGGTCAACCCCTTCGCGGGATTGCTTTCATCGTCACGGCGCACCAGCTCCAGCGGACGGCCGAGCACGCCGCCTTTGGCGTTGATCTCCTCGATCGCGATCGTGGCGCCGCGCGTCAATGCTTCGCCGGCGCGCGCCGACTGGCCCGACAGCGCGGTGACCAGCCCGATCTTGATCGGCTCGGCGGCCCGCGCCCGCTCCGCAAGCGGCACAGCGCCGACGAGAATGGCGAGCGCGCCCTGCAAGACGACGCGGCGGCACAACCGGGTAATGGGGGTACAAGCGTAGCTCATTTCTGCAATTCCTCCCGCTCCGACGGCTCCTCAGCCGCCTCTGGTCCGCTGCCGCTGTCTCCGCGGCCTTGACGGAAGTAAAAACTTTCTTCACAAATTGACGAATGTCAAGCGGCTGATCGCGCGCCGAATGGAGATTGCAATGCAACGGGAGACTGGAGCGGAACCGGAGCGGGCCACCTCACCTGGCGTTCTCGGCGGTGCAACATCCGCGCAAGCGGCGGATCCAACGCAGGGTCTCGTCTCCCATGACCGCTATCGCTACAGCGCGATCACGCGGCGCCCCGACTTCGTTTGGCCACACGGAAAGCGGCTCGCGGTTTACATCGCGCTCAACCTCGAGCATTTCGCTTTCGGCGATGGACTCGGCGCCGAACTCTGTCCGGGCGGCCCGCATCCGGACGTCCTCAACTACGCCTGGCGCGATTATGGCAACCGGGTCGGCGTCTGGCGGCTCATCGATCTGTTCGACCAGCTGAAACTGCCGGTCTCCGTGCTCGCGAACAGCAGCATCTATCACTACTGCCCGGAAGTCATGGACGCATTTCGCGCGCGCGGCGACGAGGTCGTCGGCCATGGACGGACCAATTCCGAACGGCAAGGCGTGCTCTCACCTGCCGAGGAGCAGCAACTGATCGCGGAGGCAACGGATGTCATCGCGCGTGCCGAAGGGCGACGGCCGCTCGGCTGGCTCGGTCCGTGGATCTCGCAATCCGCCGTGACGCCGGACCTTCTCGCCGAAGCGGGCTACCAATATCTGCTCGACTGGTGCATGGACGACCAGCCGGTGTGGTTCTCGACAAGGGGTGGCGGGCGGATCCTGTCCGTGCCCTATCCACAGGAACTGAACGACATCCCCTCGATTGTCGGGCGCAAGGACAGCGGCGAGCAGTTTGCGACCATGATCACGGACACATTCGAGGAGATGCTGACGCAATCCGCCAAGCAGTCGCTGGTGATGGGCATCGCGCTGCATCCATACCTGGTCGGCCAACCGCACCGGCTGCGGCCGCTGCGCCGCGCCCTGCAGGCGATCGTCGCAAGGCGCGAGGACATCTGGATCACCACCGCCGGTGAGATCGCGGCATTTTCCCGCGCCCTGCCCGACGGCATCGTCCCGACATAAAAAACTGGAGACTCGAATTGACTGCCATCGACACACTCTTTCAGAACGCGCGGCTCACCGACGGCCAGCTGGTCGAAATCGCCATCCGCGGCGGCAAGATCGTGGCGATCGCGTCGTCCCCGCAAAGCTACGGCGCAGTCGGCGAAAGGCGCGACCTTGGCCGACGCCTGGTGCTCCCCGGCATGGTCGAAGGTCACATCCACCTCGACAAATGCTTCATCGGCGACGACTGGAAGCCGCACCGGCCCTGCACCGCCGGCTTCAGCGTGCGCGAGCGCGTCAAATTCGAAAAGGAAGCGCTCGCCGGCGCCAAGCCGATCCCGGTTCGGGCCGCGGCCCTGATCGACCTTTGCGTCTCGCAGGGCACCACTCACATGCGCAGCCATGTGGATGTCGATGCCGAGGTCGGCCTGCGACATTTCGAACCGATCGCCGCCGCGCGGGAGGCGCACCGGGAGAAGCTTTCGATCCAGATCGTCGCGTTTCCCCAGAGCGGCATCCTGACGTCGCCCGGAACGGCCAGATTGCTCGAGGAAGCCGTTCGCGCCGGCGCCGATCTGGTCGGCGGGCTTGATCCCGCAGGCCATGATGGTGACGTCGCCGGGCATCTCGACGTCGTCTTCGGGATCGCCGAGCGGCATGGCGTAGGCATCGACATTCACCTGCATGACGGCGGCCTGCAGGGCATCTCGGAGATCGAGGAGATCGCGCGACGCACCAAGGCGTCGGGCCTCGGCGGCAAGGTCACGATCAGTCATGCCTATGCGCTCGGCGAAGTGGCTGTTGACGTGGCTCAACGTACCGCGCAGCAGCTTGCCGAGGCCGGCGTTGCTATTTTGACCAATGCCCCGGGCGCGCACGCATTTCCGCCCGTGTTGCTGCTCCGCGATGCCGGTGTCACCGTGTTCTCCGGCAACGACAACATCCGCGATTCCTGGTGGCCCTACGGCGACGGCGACCTGCTCGAACGCGCGATGATGGTCGGCTATCGCTCCGGCTTCAACACGGACGATCAATTGGCCGCGGCCTTTGACATGGTGACGACCAACGCAGCGCGCGCGCTTGGCCTCAAGGACTACGGCCTCACGGTCGGCGGGACGGCGGATTTCGTCGTGCTAGACGCCCGGCATGTCCAGGAAGCCGTGGTCGCTCGTCCCAAGCCACGCGATGTCTACAAGGCTGGCCGACTCGTCGCGCACAACGGCGCGGTGATGGCAGCCGGCGCCCGGAAGCAGTGAACATGGAGGAATCGCACTTGACGAACAGTCGCAATGCCGATCTCAATCCCAGCTGCTTGCGCCGGGAACCGGTCCGCTGCCCGATGTGGCCTGATGCGGACGTGCCCTGCGTGAATACCCGAGCCCAGGCAAGGTTGACGCCGTGACAGAGACGACAGCACCGACCAGCCCCACCCGCAGCACCACACGCGGAAAGCGGCCTCGCGACTCCGCGCTCACCAAGGAAGCGATCCTGCGCGCCGCGACCTTCGAGTTCTGTCACAATGGCCTCGGCGGCGCACGCGTCGAGGCCATTGCGCAGCGCGCCAAGGCCAACATGCGCCTGCTCTACGCCTATTTCGGCGACAAGAACGGGCTCTACATTGCCGTCCTCGAGGACGTCTACACCGAAATTCGCGCCGCCGAACAGCGGCTGAACCTGGATGATCTCGAGCCGATCGCCGCAATGAGCGGGTTGATCGATTTCACGTTCACGTTCTTCGGGCAGCACCAGAACTACATCGCCCTGATCAACACCGAGAACCTTCAGCGCGGGCGCAATATGCGCAAGTCGCGCAAGATTGCCGATCTCACTTTGCCCCTGGTTGCAAGCATCGAAAGCATTCTGCGGCGCGGCGTGGCGGCGGGCCTGTTTCGCGGTGACGTCGATCCCATCCAGCTCTACGTCTCAATCACCGCGATGAGCTATTTCCACGTTTCCAACCGGTACACTTTGTCGGCGATGTTCGACAAGGACCTCGGCGCGTCGGACTGGCTAGAGCTGCGCCGCGAGCATGCGCAGGACATGATCCTGACCTGGCTGACGGCCCCTGCCGGAGGACGCAAGGACAGGTCAGCCGGATCGAAGGCGACGGCACGCCTCGGCAAGCCGTCCCGCTAGCGGGCGAGCCGCACGACGCGGTATCGTGCGGATCACGCGCCGGGAATGTCCTTCAGCGGGTCGCAACGACGCCGTCGCTGCGAGGATCGCTGGCTCCTTCCATCAGGCCATCCGGATGCCAGACGATCGCACCGGCGTGTCCCATGAATTCCTCGAACGGGCCGGTCACCTGGATGTCGTGGCCGAGCGCGCGGAGCTGTTCGATGATCGCGGGATCGAAGCGGGATTCGATCTTCAAATTGTTGTTTTCCTCGCCCCAGGTGCGACCGAGCAACCAGCGCGGCGCCGTAATCGCGGACTGCAGCTCCTGGCCGTGCATGGCGTAACGGGAGAAGATGGCGGCCTGGGTCTGCGGCTGCCCCTCTCCGCCCATCGTGCCGAAGGATATCAGCCGCCCGTCGCCGAGTTCGGCCATCGCCGGCTGGATCGTGTGGAATGGCAGGCGTCCGGGATCCAGCCGATTGGTATCGGTCTCGTTTAGGCTGAAGCTCGTTCCGCGATTTTGCCAGGTCACTCCGCTCTCGGGGAGGATGACGCCCGAACCAAATTCCCAGTAGACGCTTTGAATGAAGCTGACGCTGAGTCCGTTGCGATCGGTCGCAGCGAGCCACACCGTATCGCCCTGCTTGGACGGATCGGGCCACGGCGCGGCGCGGCGGTCGGAGACCGTTTCGTGAAGCGCGGCGAGCGACTCCTCGGACAGGAATTCGGCGGCCGGCCGCTTCATGTAGTCGGGATCGGTCACATGGCCGTTGCGAATACGGAACGCAGCTTTCGTGCATTCGACGAGCCTGTGCAGATGATCGACGCCATCGGCCTCGCCGGCGATGCGCCGGGCATAAAGCGCCAGGATCAGGAGCGAGGCCAGCCCCTGCGTCGGCGGAGGCATGTTGAAGACCTTGTGTCCGGACACCTCGACCGACAGCGGCGTCACCAGCGATGCCTGATGCCGCTCCAGATCAGCGAGCCGCAGCGGGCTCCCTACTCGCTCGAGGTCGGCCGCCATCGCGCGCGCCAGTTCGCCGCGATAGAAATCAGACAGCCCGGCCTTGGCCAGACGCCGCAGCGTCTCGGCGACACGCGGCTGCCGCAGCCGCGCACCGAGCGCGAGCGGGGTGCCTTGCGGCAGATAAACCTCGGCATAGCCGGGCACGTTTTCGAGCTCATGCCGCTTCTTGCGGATGTTCTCATGCAGCGTGCTGGTGACGGCGACGCCCTCCTCGGCATGCCGGATTGCGGGCTCGAGCAGCCGCGCCATCGGCAGCCGACCGTCATGACGATCGCGGCTGAGCTCATAGGCCTTCTGCCAGCCGTCGACGGTACCGGCAACGGTGAGCGCGGCCAGCGGGCCGCGGCCAGGAATGCTGCTGCAGCCACGCTCGCGATACCAGCCGCGATCCGCAGCCATCGCAGAACGTCCGCAAGCCTGAATCCCGACCGGCATCGAACCGGCGCGGCCGACCAGCCAGAAGCTGTCGCCGCCGAGGCCGTTCATATGCGGATAGACCACGGCAATCGTCGCGGCCGAGGCGATCATCGCCTCGATCGCATTGCCACCTTCCGACAGGACCGCGAGTCCAGCCTGCGCCGCCAGGTGGTGCGGCGCGGTCACCATGCCGCCATAGCTTCGTTTTGTCTGCAACATCGGTCGTCTCTCCCAATCACGATATGTAATAATATTTTTACTTACCGTGTCAAGGAGCCAAAGATCGCGCCGAAGATAGAACCGAAGGACCCCGCGCAGCTCCGTGGTGCCGGATCCTCGTGCCAGCGCGATTACGAAGCGCCTACGGGGCAGCGAGCGACAGCTTTCAGGTCGCGCTCCATCTTGGCACGTGTGACGACCGACAGTCGCGAGGCCAGTTCGGCCTGAGCGCGCTGCGCTTCGATGGGCAAACGGTCGATCAATTCCGCATTCAGAGGTGAAATGCCGCTTAATGCGCCGCAGATGCCGGCGGCCATGCAGGCAACCGTATCGGCATCGCGGCCAAAATTGGCGCCGAGGGCGGCGGCCAACCGGGGATCGCCCCCGGCAAGACGAACGATCGCCAGTGCAGCGGGGACCGTTTCGCGGCTGTCGCAGGCGATTTGCCGACGGAATTTGGCGTGATAGCGTTCGCGGAACATCTTGTAGTCGGCCGCCTCGCCGGCAAGCTCGAGCGCGGCTGCGATCAGCGCCAGCATTTCCTTGCCACTCCACGGCTTCAGGTGAGCCGTCGACGCTTTCAGGACCGATTCGACCGTCGCCTCCGGCATCAGTGCCTCGGCCACGGCGGCGGCGATCGCCGCCGCCCCATCCTGGCAGAACGCGAGGTCCGTGACGTGGAGCAGGCTCGCGATCTCCATGGCCTGCGCCGCCGCCGCGCGCGGATTTCCGGCATTGACGATTCCAACCGGTGCGATCGCCATCGCGGCGCTCGAGCTCGGCATCGTGCCCTCGGCAATCGTGCGCGGCGCATAGCCGTGGCGCAACTTGGCGGCCGCATGCAGCACGGACGGAAAGAAACGACCGACCTTGCTGCCGAAGATCAGTTCGTGCCGGTCACGCCACTCCTCGGCCCAATGATCGGCATCAGCATACCCGCCGGTCCGAATGAGCGCGGATGCGATCAAGTCGCGCATGATCGTGTCGTCGGTTCCGTCGCCCTCGAACGAATCCACCCAGCCGAAGCGCCGCTCGATCTCGGCCGGCTCGAGATTCTCGGTCGGCGTTCCCATGGCGTCGCCGATCACGCCGAACGTCAGGCAAGCCAGAACGTGGGTCTCAAACCGGCTGGAGGTGCTGGCTTGCATGTCGGCTCCTTAAAGCGGGGAAATATCGACGGCCTTGGTCGAGATCGACCCGGTATCGACGACAAGTCCGACCGCGCCACCGAGGAGCGGCAGCCTGCCTTCGTCGCGAACCGAAAACACCTGACGACCGTCGATGAAGGCCAGGATCTCCACGTCATGCAGCCGAAGCTCAAGGGCGTATGGCCGGTCGACTTCCCAGGCGAAACGGTTGCTGGCAAGAACCGTCTCCTCGTGGTCGCGCCTGAGCAGCGTGACGCGGCCGCCGTCGACCGCGTCGAACATCAGCGCGTAGTAGCGCTCGCGCCCTTGCAGGCGGGCCGCGAGCCCCCAGCGCCGGGCGAGCAGCGGCGTGATCACTGAGCTGACGCGGTAGTCACGCCAATCCCGCGAACCCTGCGAGACGAAGCCGATGCCTTCACCATTGGTGACGCGCAATCCTTCCCAGCGGGTCTGGAACTGGCTCGCGCCGTTCACCCAGGCATGCTTCCACATCGTGCTCAGATTGTCGTCCGGACGATAGAGCCTGGTCTCGGGCGCGCCGGACCAGGTCAGATAATCGAGGTAGAGCGTGCCATCCGCGCCAAGCGGGCTTTCAGTTTCAAGTTCGAGCCCGATCTCGAAGATCGGATATCCGCCGGTATCGGGAATCCGCCAGGTCAGGACGGCATCCCGACCGGGCTGCAATGGCAGCCGGTCGCCGAAGATCGGGGCGAGTTCATCGCGCTCATCGTAGACGCTTGCATAGAGACGCGCGGAAACGTCTCTGACGCTTGAACCAGCCTCGACCCTGGCCTCGACAAGCTGGCCGGAATGCAGCGTCGGACAGGCCAGTAGCTGGTAGATCGGCATCGTGAAGACGTCCTTGTCGAAGAACGTTGGCGTCGCCACGCGCGCGACCCGTCCGCGCGCGAGACGTCGAAAGTCGATGGCGAGGCTGCGATGCCCGTCGCGGCTGTGCCCCTCCACGTTGCCGACCTGCAATGGGTGCAGGCTGGCGGCCTCCCCTGACTTCGCGCAAAATCCTTGCAGGCTACCCGGGAAATCGAAGTTGAAGCGCGCCCCGTTCTTCGGCCGCGCGGGCGGGTTCGATCCCACCAGCCTGTGGCCGGCCTGGATCAACGCATTGGCCTCGATCACGGCATCGGTGATCGAAGCGCCGCCATCCGCCGTCGAGATGTACATCCGGTCGGCGACCGGCGTGCGAAAGTCAGGCCCGGCGTCGATGCCCGCAAGACCCGTCCTGATGCCGAACAGGCACCCGACATTGCCGGCGTTGCAATCGGTGTCCCAGCCGGCGGTGTTGGCGATCCGCATCGCGTCCTGGAAGCTGTCGGCGCCGTAGAGTGTCGCGAGGATGACAAGGGCGTGGTTGGGCACGACGTGGCAATTGCCACTGAACTTGTCATAGCCATAGCGCCCGGCGATCAGCGCCCGCGTGCGTTCCCAGTCGTTGCCATTGTCACCCGCATGCCATGCGCGCACGTCATCGACCACGCGCCGGATCAAGCAATCGGCGGGAACGAACCCGAGGCCGATGTCGACCAGCTTCTGAACGTCCGCTTCGACGAAGGCCTGCGCCTCCATCGCGGCCAGGAGCCTCGCCGCATGCACCGCCTCGCCGTCGTGGCTGACGCGGGCTGCCTGCTCGGCGAGATAAGCCGCCTGTTCGGGATTGCCGGGGCTCATCATCGCCCAGCCATCGATGAATATCTGTCCGCCGATCTGCTCGGCGACGGTCTTGCCGTTCAGCTCGATCGAACCGCTGCGCGGCGCCGGTATTCCGGACTTCAGCCTCAGATACGCCGTATGCTCCGTCGAATTGCCGATGCCGCCCCACCACAGGACCGAACGGTCCTCGACGATGTAGTTGAGCCAGCCGTTCCCGATCTGCTGCGACGTCAGCCGCTCGGGAAAGCCGCAGTCGGCAAGCGTCCGCGGGAAGGCGAAAGTGCCCGAAACGTCGTCGTCGGTGACGACGAGATGGTGCGACCGCAATGCAACGTCATGGCGCTCGTTGACATAGTAGTTGATCGGACCGAGCTCCTGCATGATCCGATCATAGGTCCAGCCCTCGAACGGGCGTCCCAGATAGACGCCGATCAACTTGCCGAGCACGCCCGCATAGACCCGTTCGGCATAACCACCTGGTATCGTCGGCACGTCGCACTCCCTTCGTCCGCAGCCTCAAGCCGACGAACGTGTCATGACTTCAAACTTCAGCTCGCGGCTCTGGCCGCGCGAATTCAAGCCGCCCGGCTGCAACCGTTCGAGCAGCGTGCGTGCTGCGAGCGCACCGAGATCGAATTCGGGCTGCCGGACCGTCGTCAAACCCAGGAGCTTGGCGGCCGGAATATCGTCGAAGCCGGCGATCGCGATATCGTCCGGGACCGACAAACCAGCGCTTCGCGCGCTGACCATCGCACCGATCGCTAGCATGTCGTTGGCGCAGAACACCGCAGTGGGGCGGTCCCGGCCGCGCGCCAGGATCTCGCTCATGGCGCGAGCGCCCGACTCCTCCGAATACCGGCTGTCGGTCACCACATCCGGCACGAGACCGGCCGCGCGCATCACCGCTGCATAGCCGAGGGCCCGCTGCCGGCTCGGCCCAACCTCGGCGAGGATCATCGCGATCCGCCGATGTCCCCGCTCGATCAAATATCTCGTCATGGCGGCCGATGCTTCCGCGTTGTCGATGTAGACGCTGTCGATCGGCAAATCGCCGGCCGCCTTGTACCGGCTTTCGAGGCGAACGATCGGGACACTCTGTCCGGCAAGCGTCGACAGTTGCGGAACACGCAGGTGAAAGAACGTACCGACCACGCCATCCGCGCGGCCCTGCAACAACCAGCTGAGGGCGCGCGCCTCCCCTTCTTCACGGCCATCGGTATCGAACATCAGCACGTCGTAACCGGCAGGCGCCGCCACCGATTGCACGCCCCGCACCAGTCCCGGATAGAACGGGTTGGTGATATCAGGCACGACGCAGGCGAGCGCCATGGTGCGGGCGCGGCGCAGCATCCGTGCGGGATGGTGCGGCTGATACCCCATTTCACCGGCGAATTTGAGAATGCGCGCGCGCGTCGCATCGGGGACGGACGGCGTCTCAGACTTGTTGAGCACCAGCGACACGGCGGCCTGCGAGACGCCGGCAGCCAACGCAATGTCCTTCTGCGTCGTGCGCGGATTGAAGCGCTCGCCGCCTTCGCCGCCTCGCGGTGTTTGTGTTGACGATCTCATCTCGTTTAATTATACGTATTACTATAGCGAATATCAACAATCATAATTCCGCCATCCCGGGAAAGAGGAAGCGCCGCCATGCCAGTGACCCGACGCCAAATCGTTGCCGCCCTGCCCGCCGCCGCTGTCGTGGCCAGCCTGCCTCGCGCGCCCGCACGGGCACAGGACGGACGCAAGGCGGTGACGTTCTGGTTCGCGCAGGCCAATTCCGATGGCCAGACGGCGCTGCGCAACGACCTCGTCGACGCGTTCAACGCCTCACAAGACAAATATCTGCTTCAGCTCGAGGTAAAGGGCGCTGCGGTCAACAATCTCCTGAAGGTCGCGCTGCTTGCCGGCAACGGACCCGACATCGTGCAGACGTCAGGCCCCTCCTATCTCACGGCGATCGCCAATGCCGGCCAGTTGCTACCGCTCGATGATCTCGCGGCCCGCTACAGATGGAAGGAGCGCTTCCTGCCGGCGCTGCTCAATACCGGCGTCTATGGCGACAAGCTCTACGCCCTGCCACGCGACTATGAATCCATGCACCTGTTCTACAACAAGCAGGTGTTCAGCCAGAACGGCTGGAAGGTTCCGACCAATCGCGTCGAAACTGAAGCGCTCGCGGATGCGGCCTTGGCCAAGGGCATCACCCCGTTCAGCGCCGGCAATGCAGATTGGAAGGGCGTCAACGAGTGGCTGATGACGGTGTTCTTCAACAACGTCGCCGGTCCCGACAATGTCCGCAAGGCACTCAGCGGCGAGTTGCCGTGGACCGCGCACCCCTTCGTCGAAGCCGTCGAACTCGCCAAGGCCTGGTACACCAAGGGCTACTTCGGAAAGAACTATTTCTCCCTCACCAACGAGCAGAGCTTTCTGCAGGTGGTGAACGGCAAGGCAGCCATGGCAATGAACGGCACCTGGTCGTTCGGCACCAAGTCCTTCGGTATGTCGAAGCCCGATACGGTGATGGACGTGGTACCGATCCCCGGCCTGAGCGACAGGGTGACCGAGCCGCTCTCGCATCTTGCATGCGGCGCCACGCTTTCGATCGCGAATACTTCGCAGAACGCTGAAGGCGCGGCAGCCGTGTTCGAGTTCATGCTGTCGCGGCAGTTCTACCAAAGCATGAATCGCGACTGGCCGGGCAAATGGGCGCTGCCGGTGAAGGATCTTCCCCCCGATCTGTTGCAGGGCATCGGATATCCGCTGTTCGAGAAGACCATCGCCAGCCTGCACGAGGCGTTCAGCAAGGGGCGCTTCGGCTTCACGACCTGGACGTTCTGGCCGAACGCCGCAAACAGCTATGTCACGGAGGGGATCGAGCAGGTCTGGCTCAACCGGATCACCGCCGATGGCTATCTCAACCGCTTGCAGACCGTGTTTGCCGAGGAGCTCAAGGCCGGCAGGGTGCCCCCACTCCCTCCCCGCACGGCGTGAGCGGCAGAATGTGGTTGTTTGCGCTTCCCGCGCTGCTGATCAACGTGTGCATCATCCTGATTCCCGGCCTTCTCACGCTGATGGCGGCGTTCTTCGTCTGGGACGGCGTGGGCACGCCGGCATGGGCTGGGCTCGCGAATTTCCACAACCTGTTCGACGATCCCGTGTTCTGGACCGCGCTGACCAACAACTTCATCTGGACCGCAATCTTCCTGATCGTACCGATGTGTCTCGCGCTGGTCATGGCGGCCGCGCTGATGATGGTTCCTTCGTCGCGCATCGTCGTGCAATCCATTATCTTCCTGCCCCGGATTCTCGCCGCCGCCGTCACCGGCCGGGTCTTCCAAGGCATGATCTTCAGCCCGGTCACCGGACTGGTGGGCTGGCTGAACGGGCATGGTCTTTCCATCTCGGATCCGCTCGCCGATCCTGACCGCTCGCTCTATGCGGTTGCGGCCGTCGACATCTGGCACTGGTGGGGCTTTCTCGCAGTCGTTTATTTCGCTGCCATGCGGCAGATCAGCGTCGATCAGATCGAGGCCGCCCGTCTCGACGGCGCCGGCTTTTTCGCACTGCTGCGTTATGTCCTGCTGCCCGGCATTCGGCCGACGCTCGTGCTGATGATGATCCTCACCGTGATATGGTCATTCCAGGTCTTCGACTTCATCTACATCGTGACCCAGGGAGGTCCTGCCAACGGCAGCGACGTGCTCGCCACGCTCGCCTATCGCAACGCGTTCTTCGCAGGCGATATCGGCAAGGCGACGGCGGCGGCCTGTGTGATGAGCCTGTTCGGCCTGTGCGCGACGGCGGTTTATCTCTGGCTGCAAACCCGCGACAGTGCCAACGCCGCATGACCGAGAGCCGCCTGAACCGGACCCTCTGCCTGATCCTGATCGGCGTGGCGTCATTCGCCTCCCTGCTGCCCATCGTGCTCGCGGTGATGAATGCACTGAAGACAACGGTGGAAATCAGCACGAACCCACTGGCGCCCCCTCGCCAATTGCACTGGGAGAATTTCACTGCAGCCTGGAACAATGCCGCACTCGGCCCCAGCCTGTTGCACAGCGCCGAAGTCGCCGCCCTCACCATCGTCATGGTCTGCGCCACGGCGGCACCTTGCGCCTACGTCCTTGCACGGCAGCGAGGACGAGGTTTCCGGCTCCTCACGTTCTATTTCATGGCCTCGATCACGGTCCCGGTGCAGCTTTATCTCTATCCGCTGTATTTCATCTTCGCCAAGCTCGGACTGGTCAACTCGATCCCGGCAGTAGCGCTGATCTACACGGCGATGTTCTCGCCATTCTCGATCTTCCTGCTGCGCACCTATGTGGTCGCAATCCCCTACGCACTGGAAGAGGCGTCGGAGGTGGACGGCGCGACTGCCTGGCAGAAGTTCTACTACGTCGTCCTGCCGATGATGCGGCCTGGACTTCTGACAGTTGCGATTATCGTCGGCCTCAATGCCTGGAATGAATTCGTGATCGCAGTCACGTTCTTGCAGAACGACAGCAATGTCACGGCGATCGTGAAGTTCTACAATCTGACCGGACAGTATTCGACGGATTGGGGCGAGATGCTGGCTGCAGCCGTGATCATCGTGTTGCCGGTCGTATTGGCCTTTGTGCTGCTGCAGCGTCGCTTCATCGACGGCATGACGGCGGGTGCCGTCAAGTCATAGTCGCTTTTCCGCGGGCTACGTGGCTTCTTGAGGCGCCTTCGCCGTACAAGATCGCGAAATTCGTAGCGGGGAAGGCTACCGCCTTTCCCCGCATCAGCACCTGCATGAAGCTCAGGCAGCCGCCACCTCGTGATCCGCCATGACTTCCAGCGCTCTCAGCATTGCGGAATGGTCCCAGGCCTTGCCGCCGAGGGCGGTACAGGCGTTGAACAGCTGCTGGGCGGCTGCGGTGCCCGGCAGCGACAGTCCGAGTGCCCGCGCGCCCTCCAGCGCCAGGTTGAGATCCTTCTGGTGCAGCTCGATACGAAAGCCCGGATCGAAATTGCGCTTCAGCATGCGCTCGCCATGCACTTCAAGGATCCGGGACGACGCAAAGCCCCCCATCAACGCCTTGCGCACCAACGCAGGATCGGCGCCCGCCTTGGACGCGAACAGCAGGGCTTCGCTCACCGCCTCGATGGTCAGCGCCACGATGATCTGGTTCGCGACCTTGGTGGTCTGGCCGTCACCATTGCCGCCGACATGCGTGACATTCTTTCCCATCGCGTCGAACAGGGGCTTCATCGCGTTGAACGCCCGCTCCCGGCCACCGACCATGATGGTCAGGCTTGCCGCCTTTGCACCGACCTCGCCGCCGGAAACCGGCGCGTCGAGGTAGTCGGCTCCGAGCGCATCGATCTTGCGTGCAAACTCCTTCGTCGCCAGCGGCGAGATCGAGCTCATGTCGACCACGATCATGCCTTTGGACACCCCCTCCGCGACGCCGCCCTGACCGAACAGCACGGCTTCGACATGCGGCGTATCCGGCACCATGATGATCACGGCGTCCGCTTCCTGCGCCACTTGCCTCGCGGACTCGCAGGCGACGCCGCCGGCTGCAATCAGCTCCGGCGGAATGGGCGCAACGTCGTGCAGGAACAGGCGATAGCCGGCAGCCAGGAGGTGGCTCGCCATCGGACGTCCCATGGTGCCGAGCCCGATAAATCCGATGTCTTTCATTGTCGTCGCTCCTGTCAGGCGGGTTAGAGCGTTCTCCAGCGAAGCGGAAAACGCATCAAAACAAAGTCCAGAGCTCCGTTCCGGTAAGATCGGAACGCAAAATCTCTAGGTCACGAAGGTCTGCGCGGCGTGCCAGGCGAGGCTCTCGAGCGTGGTCGTCCGCGGCTTGTATTCGCACCCGATCCAGCCGCGATACCCGATGCTGTCGAGATGCTTGAACAAATGGGGATAGTTGATCTCGCCGGTCCCCGGCTCGTTCCGGCCAGGATTGTCGGCGAGCTGGACATGCGCGATCCGGTCGAGATGCTTTTGCAGCGTCCGCGCCAGATCACCTTCCATGATCTGCATGTGATAGATGTCGTACTGGATGAACAAATTGGATGAGCCCACGTCGGCAATGAGCTGCGCCGCCTGTTCCGTCCCGCTCAGGAAGAAGCCGGGAATATCGAGCGTGTTGATCGGTTCGATCAGGAGCTTGATGCCGTGCTGGCCGAGCGCACCGGCGGCGAAGCGCAGATTGGAGACCAGGACTTCGCGCAGCTCTGACGCATCCGCACCGGCGGGCGCGATGCCGACCAGGCAGTTCAGCTGCCGGCAATCCAGCGCCTTCGCGTAGTCGATCGCGCGCACCACGCCGTCGCGAAATTCATCGACACGGTTGCGCAGGATCGCAATGCCCCGCTCGCCGGTGGCCCAATCGCCGGCCGGAAGGTTGTGCAGCACCTGGGTCAGCCCACAGCGTGCCAATTCCTCGCGCAACGCGCCCTTTTCGAAGTCATAGGGAAAGAGATACTCGACTGCGTTGAAGCCGGCGGCCTTGGCGGCGGCGAACCGATCGAGGAACGGCAGCTCGTTGAAGAGCATGGTGAGATTGGCGGCAAATTGAGGCACGGGTGATATCTCCGCTTGGGGCAGCGCTGAATGATGTCGTCAGGCCGGCAACAGCGTGCCGGATCGTTGTGCGCTCGGCAGGTCATCGAGCGGGAGATCGAGCACCTCCTCGAATTCGACGATGTTGTCGATCTCGGTTCCCATCGCGATATTGGTGACCCGCTCGAGAATGAACTCCACCACCACGGGCACCCGATGCTTGGCCATCAGCTCGCGCGCGGTCGCGAACGCGGCCTGTGCGTCGTTGGGATCCGTCACGCGGATCGCCTTGCAGCCCAGCCCCTCCGCGACGGTGACGTGGTCGACACCGTAGGCGCCGATCTCAGGCGCGTTGATGTTCTCGAACGAGAGCTGGACGTGATAGTCCATGTCGAAGCCGCGCTGCGCCTGGCGGATCAGCCCGAGATATGAATTGTTCACGACGACGTGGATGTAGGGCAGATTGAACTGCGCCCCGACCGCGAGCTCCTCGATCAGGAACTGGAAATCGTAGTCACCGGACAGCGCGACGATGTCGCGGCCGGGATCGGCGGCGCGCACGCCGAGCGCGGCGGGCAGCGTCCAGCCGAGCGGACCGGCCTGCCCGGCGTTGATCCAGTTGCGCGGCTGATAGACGTTGAGGAATTGGGCGCCTGCGATCTGCGACAATCCGATCA